>JAFUXA010000019.1 GCA_017470985.1 Lachnospiraceae bacterium | reverse complement strand
GGTTAGTATGTTCCCCACATCCAGCTTCCTTCAGATTCCACCTCGCGATGGACACCCTTGCCTTCGGCTATATCCTTCCCACTACCGGGCGGATTCGGGACTTTAACCCGTTAGAAACGTGCGCCGCTAGGCGCACAAGTAAAAATTCAGATACTCAATTATAAGCATCTGAATTTATAACAGTCTTAACCTCTCTGAGATTTAAAAGACAACTTATTCTCAGTTCCGCTAACCAATCTCTTGATATTACTTCTATGAAGAAAAATTGCCAGAATAGAAATGATGGCAATAATAATATATGCTTCAATCAAATCAGACTCAGCAAATTTCAACATACCATTCATACCAAAAATAATTGTCTGAACCAACAGACCGCAGGCACATAAAATGGAACCCAAGGATACATATTTTGTAATTCCCACTGCAATTCCAAATAATGCAAATTCAACAGGTAGAAACTGTGGAAATAATGCCACAATCATACCAAAACTGCAGGCAATACCCTTACCGCCTTTAAACTTCAGAAATACCGGGAAATCATGTCCAAGTATAGCTCCAAAAGCTGCATATAATTTCAATAATTCAATATGTTCCGGCTGAGTATTTCTGAAAATCAGCCATACAACAACCACAGCCAAAACTGCTTTCAAAGCATCTCCCACAAGAGTTATAGCTCCGGCTTTCTTGCCAAGAACTCTTAGAGTGTTGGTAGTTCCGATGTTTTTGCTCCCTTCCTGTCTCAAATCCACATCGTGAGCTTTGCCAAATAAGAAACCAGATACAAAGGTTCCAAATGCATAACCTATTAGAATAGATATTATTCTAGCGCTAATCATCTCCTAGTCTTCCTTTCGCTCCCTAATGATAAATTTAAGAGAAGTACCCTCAAATCCAAATGCATCTCTGATTCTATTTTCCAGATATCTGACATATGAGAAATGCATCAATTCCTTGTCATTTACAAAAATAACAAATGTTGGTGGTTTAACAGCAACCTGTGTAGTGTAGAATATTTTCAATCTACGCCCCTTGTCCGAAGGTGGTTGCTGTAATGCAACAGCCTCAGTGAAAATTTCATTTAACACACCTGTACCAACTCTCATGGAATTATTTTCAATAACAGCATCTATTGTCTCATAAATCTTGTTGAGACGCTGACCGGTTTTAACAGATATAAACATAATCTGAGCATAAGGCATAAATGACAAAGTCTGACGAATCTTGTCAGTATGCTCCTTGATAGTCTTGTTATCCTTTTCAATGGCATCCCACTTGTTTACTGCAATGATGATACCCTTGCCACGCTCATGAGCAATACCTGCAATCTTGGCATCCTGCTCAGTTACTCCCTCTGTTGCATCAATCATAATAATTACAACATCAGCTTTCTCAACAGCTGCAACGGCACGGATTATACTGAATCTCTCCAGCTCTTCCTTGATTTTGCTCTTACGGCGAAGACCAGCCGTATCAATAAAGATATATTCTCTGCCATGGAATTTAACTCTTGTATCAATAGCATCACGGGTTGTACCTGCAATATTAGATACAATCACTCTGTTCTCACCACAAAGCTTATTTACCAGAGATGACTTACCTACATTTGGCTTTCCGATAATAGCAATTCTAGGTGTGTCATCTTCCTCCTCATCCTCATCCCGAGCCGGGAAATATGATGTAACTCTATCAAGCATGTCACCTAAACCAAGCATTGATGATGATGAAATAGGAACAGGCTCTCCTATCCCCAAATTATAGAATTCATATACATCAGGCATATATTTATCGAAATTGTCTACCTTGTTCACTACCAAAACTACAGGCTTCTTACTTCTGCGAAGCATATCTGCAACTTTTGAGTCAGAATCTACTAGTCCCTGACGGACATCCGTCATAAACACAATAACATCAGCTGTATCAATTGCAATCTGAGCCTGTTCACGCATCTGACTGATAATTACATCCTTGGAATCAGGTTCAATACCACCTGTATCAATCATGGTAAATTCGTAATTCAGCCATGTAACATCTGCGTATATTCTATCCCTGGTAACTCCAGGTGTATCTTTTACTATTGAAATTCTCTCTCCTGCCAAGGCATTAAATAAAGTTGACTTACCAACATTTGGTCTGCCAACAATTGCCACTACTGGTTTTGCCATATATATCCTCCAATTTGTCTTACGACAACATACATTCTACAAAATCTTGTCCGCTTGATTTTACAATATCTATTGGTACTTGTAAAGTTTCACTGGCTTCCTCCACAGTAATATCATCCAGGAAATCTCTCTCCACCTGTCTTACCATATTCTGAGGAATCAATAATTTTTCACCAAGTTCTACATCCTTTAGCTGAGCAATCAAATCCTGTCCTGTAATAAGTCCTGATACTGTAATTCGCTCACCAAAGAAATTATTTACAATGGTATAAACTCTAATATCAACCTTGGGAAATTTTCTCATAAGTTCCTGACTTAATTCCTCAATAAACGGAGCTGCAAGCTTGCCCGTAGCCACAGATATTGTCCTTCTTTTCATAAATGGCTTTCTCTTGGTATGAGCCAGAGCCTCTCTGAATTCATCCATTAGAAGTCTAATCATTCCAACACCATTTTCCAACTGAATATATCCATCATACCTGTCTGCCTCCGGCAAAGGCAATTCAGCTGTGAGATACCACTCATCTGATGCCTGAACGAAGTGCATTCCGGTCTCCTCATAAGCCTTATCCTGCCATCTGTGAATTATATCCAGCACCTCTCTGGCATCATCCCTCTCAAATGGTTCCAATTCATATAAACCATCTCTATATTTACTAAGTCCAACAGGAACCACAGACATGGACTGCATCTGAGGATAATAATCATATAGCTCTCTAATGGAACGCTCTAATTCTGCGCCATCATTTACCCCTTTACATAATACAATCTGAGCATTCATCTCAATTCCGGCATCTGATAATTTCTTGATTTTATCCATAATATCACCGGCAAATCTGTTGTGAAGCATGCGCTTACGCAGTTCAGGATTGGTAGCTTGCACAGATATATTAATAGGAGCCAGATGATATTTGATAATACGATCCAAATCCTCTTCCTTCATATTGGTAAGAGTTACATAATTACCTTGAAGAAAGGAAAGTCTGGTGTCATCATCCTTGAAATACAGAGTCTCTCTCATATTTGGAGGCATCTGATCAATAAAACAGAAAATACACTTGTTATGGCATGATCTATAATCATCCATTAAACCATTTTCAAAAGCTATACCTAAATCCTCGCCCTCACCTTTTACAATATGTAAGTTGGATCTGTCTCCATTCGGCTTGAGGATAACCATATCAAATTCCGGTTCATCTTCATAATAATAATAGTCAAATATATCCTCTAACTTCACATTATTGATAGATTCAATAATATCAAGTGGTTCTATTCCATTTTCAGCCGCCACGCTTCCTTTTCTTACAAAAGCAATCTGATTCGCCTGACTCATTTATTCCTCCTACATAGCAACATATGGAAAAGCATTTCTATAGAGGTATACATCCTCTCCATATATTGCAACAACATCAAAGCGGATATTTCTGTCCGGTGAAATGTGTTTTATCATCCTATAGTAATCAGATGTTTTACAAATCTTACACTGCTTTCGAATATTTACAGCAGCTTCTGCACTACCTTCAAAAAATCTATCTTTACGATATTTTACTTCCACAAAACACAGGTCGTTTTTTTCCTCACCGATTATATCTATCTCGCCTATTTTACAACGAAAATTTCTATCAAGAATTCTATATCCCTGATTCTGTAAATATAAAGCCGCCTTGTCTTCCATTGCGGCTCCCACACATCTGTTATCCATTCCCCAATTCCCCATTTATATTATGTAAAATAATAGTATAACTATATCCTACTTGGCAGCACTATCCAGCTTCGCCTTTACCTTTTCCATTCCATCTACAAAGAGAAGTATCTCTGCTACCACCTCATATAACTCAGGTGGAATAGCTTCACCTATATCCAATTTGGACAAGGTATCTGCCAACTTACCATCCTTATAGGTTGGCACATCATTTTCCTTGGCAGTCTCCAATATCTTCTGAGCTGTATATCCCTTTCCTGTGGCAACAATTTTGGGAGCAACATCATTAGGATCATACTCCAAGGCAACAGCTGTCAAATCCTTATCCACTTTCTCCTCGTCACCAAAACTATTTGGGGTCCATTTCTTATCAGCCATGTCTACGCCCTCACATCAAAGGAATATCTGTGCAACTGACCATTATCTCCCTTGTCAACCTGCAATAATTCCTCAACAAAATTCTGATTCTTGCCTTCATTTTCAAAGCCAAACTCACAATTATATCCTTTGTCCTGCAATCTTTTAGTAAGCAAATCGATATTATTTTCTATGAGTTCTAGGGACTTAACATCCTCCAAATACCAATTGGTAAATACATTTTTATCCTTTAACTTAACTGAAATATCTACAGGACCTAAATTATCCATGTCAAAATGTAGAAAGGCTGTAAGCTCATCATTTTCACCCTTTTCCCCGGAATTGTTGCTGTATACATACAACTCGCCATTTACATTCTGGCCACTCATTTTCAGAGGCAGTTGTACATAGGTATACATCTGATTTATGGCATTCATGAAATCAATATTGGATGATACATTATTAGCAGCTTTGGTTACAGCTTCGGAAACCTTGGGATATTCATCTGCGATTTCCCTCAATCTAAACATCTGCTGTTCCATTCTCTGATATAAGTCTTTTACAGCATGTTCCTTGGTTAACTCCTCCGGCTTTAGAGTCATTTTCTCTGTAGCCACTTCCTTTAAGATTCTCTTATAAGCTTTAGAACCAATAAGCTCTGTAAACTGCTCCTTGGATATATTGCCACTGTTTTGAGTCATATAATTGGCTATATCCTTTAACAGGTCTCCATTATTAACATCCTGTTTTAGATTCATATTTGAATCGAAATATTTCATATGATTAACTGCAAAGTCAGGAAGCTTAGACAATGATGCTCCCAGACCTTCAAGCTCATTTTGAGGCAAAGTTGATGCAAGCGTACCATTTGGAATTCCCCTCTCAGGTGTATTTTCATTAACCTGAATCTCTACCATACCAGAGCTTTGGGCAGCATTTTCTTTTTTTACAACCTCTGATGCCATATTTTGACTACTTACAGCACTTTCATTTGCAAGAGTTTGATTTCCATTTAAGTTCTGTACATTTGCTGTAGGATTTTGTACATTAGAAATACCAGCACCTTCCTGGGATGTGAAAAAATTTACCAGCTTATTCTGAAGCTCAGTTCCCTGGTCAACTGACAGATTATCATCAACAATCATCTCCGGAATTGTATCCAGCAATTGATTGATCTGCTTAACTACAAAACCTTCATCTTCCTTATAATTTTCATACATAGCTACATTTTCTACAGTGAGAGGAATATTCAATTTTGTCATTTCAACAACTGATGTAGGATTAGACCCACCTGTGGAAGCTATGGTCCTAGACATATCCTGCAGACTCTTGGCATCAATAGGCATCTGCTGCTTCATCATGGCATTGACCATATTGATATTTTTCTCGTTAACAGGCAGACTTGCTGCGTCCAGCGCAGATGTAAGTGTAGGATTGGAGAAAACTCCATTTTGAGACATTGGCTTAATCTGTATGGACTCTCCATCATTACTCTTCACCTGAAAAAATACTGATTGACCTTTTTCCAAAGTCACTCCCTTATCAAGCCGCGCAGTAATATTCTGACCACTGCTCAATCCCAGGATAACCTGATTTCCCTTGATATAATTCACAGTGCCCTCAAACACGCTACCAGCCTTCAACTGCTTAACAGTCTCCACAAGTTGCTCCACACCTTTGACTTTAGTGGATACCTGACTACCTGAAGCTATATTATTCCCATATTGTCCCAATAAATCCGATATCTGCATATTTACTCCCTACATATAACATATATAATCATTTCGGATAAAACAGATTATATATTTAGCCTCCTCAAATCAGCTTACAGACTAAATAAAATTCTGGATAAATGATTTTCTATGAATATGAGTTGGACCATATTTCTTCAATGCTTCTATATGATCCGCTGTTCCATAACCCTTGTTCTTTGCAAATCCATATTCCGGCATGAGCTTATCATACTCTACCATCAATCTATCTCTAGTAACCTTCGCTACAATACTGGCTGCAGCTATGGAGATGCTCTTGGCATCACCTTTGATTATAGGTACCTGTTTAATATCAACACCCGGGATTGTAACCGCATCATTTAACAGCAATTCCGGCGCCACATCCAACTGACTTATTGCCTGTCTCATGGCCTCATAGGTGGCCTGTAATATATTTATCTCATCAATGGTTTCAGGATATACTAATCCTATTCCAACAGCTACAGCCTTGTCATAAATTTCTTCGTATAATTTCTCACGCATAGACTCAGAGAGCTTCTTGGAATCGTTGATATATAAAATATCACAGTCCTTCGGCAGAATAACTGCACCGGCGCACACAGGACCTGCAAGAGGCCCTCTGCCAACCTCATCAATTCCACATATATAATCGTATTCATCCCAATACTGAAGTTCATATTTCTTGAGACCTTGAATTCTTTTCAATTCGAAAATATGTCTGTCCAACTTCCTCTCAGCAGCCTCTACAAGCTTCAAAACCCCAACTCTGTCGTCCAGACAATACTCCTCTATGAAAGAAGGCAGCATGTCATAATCAGCCGCCTCAAACTCCTTTTTTATATCACTAATTTTCTTTTCATTTTCCATGTTATATACTACTCCAAATCCATCCTACTGATGCTTTATAATTCCAAATTTTTCAAAAGGATATATGCGCATCCATGCCTTGCCTACAATATCATCTCTCTTAATATTTCCAACAACTGCAAATCTGGAATCAGTACTATTATTTCTGTTATCACCCATAACGAAATATTCATCAGGTCCCAGAATTATCGGATCAGAAGCTACTCCTGCATAATTAATATTTTCCAAACCATAGTTTTCCTTGAGACATACTCCATTTATATAAATATCTCCCAAATCACTAATCCATACAGTCTCTCCAGGCAATCCGATAATTCTCTTGATATAAAATGTATCATCAGTGCCCTTTGCTTCCTCTAAATTCTTGTCACCGTACTCATAAAAAGGAAATACAATAATATCAAATCGCTCCGGGTCATGAAATCTATAAGAAATTTTGTCAATAATAAGGTTGTCACCATTACTTAGGGTAGACTCCATAGAAGAACCGCTTACCTGTGTTCTCTGTCCCACATAAGTAATAATAATAAAACAGAAAACTAAAACAGCTGCCACATAGAGCACCATTCCAACAAAATCCTTTAGAAACTTATCTTTATCAAATTTATTCTCTTCAGTTTTAGTATTTTGTTCAAGCATAATCTATTATTTATAGTCCTCAGGAAATTCTAAATCCATACGGCCTATAACTCCATTTCTATAATCATCAATTATTAATAAGGCTGCCTTGTCATAATCCAAGTCTCCGCCTTTGGCAATACAATTTCTATTTTGAGCTACAGATTGTAACATCTCATGAGCCTCTTGGGACTCATCCACTCCATATCTGTCAGCAATTGCATTTGGATAGAGCTTTACAATATATTTCAGCAATTCCATAGCCAATTCCTGCTGCTGAATCAAATCATCCTTGATGGAACCAATAAATGCAAGTCTAAGCCCCACAGTCTGATCTTCAAACTTAGGCCATAGAATTCCAGGTGTATCAAGAAGTTCCACCCCTTTGTTTAGCTTAATCCATTGCTTGCCCTTAGTCACACCAGGTTTATTGCCGGTTTTTGCGCTTGCTCTTCCAGCGAAGGAATTAATAAATGTAGATTTACCTACATTCGGAATTCCTACTACCATTGCTCTAACAGGGCGATTCTTGATTCCTCTAGCTCTGTCTCTGGCAATCTTTTCAGCACAAGCCTCATTGATTACATTATTGATAGCCTTCATACCCTTATTATTTCTGGCATCAATAGCAACCACATGATAACCTTTGGATTCAAAGAACGCCTTCCATCTATCTGTGGCAGCTGCATCAGCTAAATCACATTTGTTAAGTAATATGAGTCTGGCTTTATTCTTGCCCAACTCATCAATATCAGGATTTCTACTGCTCATAGGAACTCTGGCATCAACTATTTCTACCACTAAGTCAATAAGCTTGATATCCTCCTGCATCTGTCTCTTTGCCTTGGTCATATGACCAGGGTACCATTGAAATTCCATATTATATCTCCTAATGCACAAATCCGAATCCTTTTAAAGAACAGATAAACCATACCTTACCTAATATCTGATTATCCTGTACATTTCCTACGGATTCATATCTACTATCTTCACTATTTTCCGGATTATCACCTAAGACAAAATATTCTCCGTCCTTAAGAGTAATTTCTGAAGCGGCTCTTCCTGCCTCCGGAATACTTGTATCATTAATGAATAGATTCGTCTTCTCTCCATTAATATATAATTTACCATTTTCAATTAAAACTGTATCTCCTGATGCAGCTACAATTCTTTTGATACTATAGCTGGCAGAAGTACTTCCGTTTGGAAGAAAGGCTATAACATCTCCCACCTTGGGACTTGAAATCTTATATTTAAATCTATCCACCCAGACAGAAGACTCGTCAGGAATGGTTGTAACCATGGACTCACCCTGATTCGACACTCTATAACCCAGAGATTCTGTAATAAACCAGGCAAGCATAATCACTGCTACAATCTGAATAGCAAAAATGAAATAATGCTTGAATACATCTCCATCAAATCTATGACGCTTTCTTCTGAAATTCAGACCTGATTTAAATCGCAATTTTTTCTTAATATTCTGTTGAATTTTTCTTAATTCTCTTATATTCATAGTATCTACCACATAGCAAAAATATACTAATATAATATACAATATCTATACTCAATTCGCAAATAAAAAAGGAACAACCAAACAGCTGTCCCTTTCTTGCAAATCAACTATAATCGGCATGAATTATTTAACTAATTCCTTAACCTTTGCCTTCTTACCTACACGATCTCTCAAGTAGTTAAGCTTAGCACGACGTACCTTACCACGACGTACAACTTCAATCTTCTCGATAAGTGGGCTATGAAGTGGCCATGTCTTCTCAACACCTACACCGTTAGAGAACTTTCTAACTGTAAATGTCTCGCGATTGCTTCCACCCTGTCTCTTGAGAACTGTTCCCTCGAATACCTGGATTCTCTCGCGGTTTCCTTCCTTGATCATAGCGTGAACTCTAACTGTATCACCTACATGGAACTCTGTGATTTCAGCCTTCTTCTGCTCAGCTTCAATGTTCTTAATAATTTCATTTGCGTTCATTTTTGTGACCTCCTAAATCAAAATTTATCTTGAAGTTCTTAAAACAATTCAGTAACAGAGGACCTTCTCATTTCACAACTTGTATAAAATAACATAGAAACACCTGAAAAGTCAATACTTTTGCAGAATTTATTCTACAATATTTTCGTTTACCAATATATCCGGTCTAAATTTACGGGTTCTGTCAAGAGATTGCTCGTATCTCCATTCATCTACCAACTGATGATTACCCGATAATAATATATCCGGAACCTTCTTGCCATTCCATTCTACAGGTCTGGTGTACTGAGGATATTCCAACAGATTATTCTCGAAACTCTCTGTAGATTTAGAATCAACATTAGTCAATACTCCAGGCACCATTCTAGAAATTGCATCCACCATAACCATAGCCGGAAGTTCTCCTCCAGTCAGGACAAAGTCTCCCAAAGACATATAATCAGTTACAATTTCCTCTATAACTCTCTCATCGATACCTTCATAATGACCGCAAAGCATGATAATATGCTCTTCCTTGGCCAATTCCTTGGCATAATCCTGCTTGAAGGTCTTGCCGATTGGAGTCATAAATATTGTGCGCACATTTTCCGTGCCACCAATTCTATCAATAACAGACTTCCATGCATCATATACAGGTTGAGCCTGCATAACCATACCTGCGCCACCGCCATATGGATAATCATCCACCTTTTTGTGCTTGTCCAGAGTATAATCTCTAATATTTATAGCCTCAATTTCCAGGAATCCATTTTCCATGGCACGACCAATAATACTGGTATTAAGTCCAGACATAACCATCTCTGGAAATAGAGTTAAGATATAAAAATGTATCATATTATTCCTCGTCAATTAAACCCGGGAGCAAATGTACAAGCATGCGGCTTTCTTCAATGGAAACCTCTAAAATGCAATCCTTGATTGCAGGAATCAGGATTTCATTACCACTCTGAGTTTTCACCACATATACATCATTTGCACCTGTTTGCATAACATCAGTCAATTCACCAATGAGCTTGTCCTCGTCGCTATACACTTCCAGACCAATTAAGTCAGCAATGAAGTATTCATCCTTCTGTAGCTTAACAGCCATATCTCTAGTGACATACAAACCAACCTTACGGATTTTATCAATCTCCTCCGGAGTTGTAAACTCATCAAATTTCAGAATGACCATGTTCTTAAAAAATTTTACTGAAGAAATATGAAGAAGTCTCTTATCATCTCCAAGATATACTTCCTTCAGCTTCTTAAATCGCTTTACATCATCCGTCATTGGATAAACTTTGGCTTCGCCATGAACACCATGAGGACTTGTAATAGCTCCTACCTGCAAATAATCAATCATAATATCTCCATGTAAAAAACAATAAAATAAAGTGAGAGCAGAATTATAGGTCCTGCTCTCAAACTCCCAAAGATTATATAATATCTACGATAACCTTTTTATCTCCCTTAGAGGCTGCAGCCTTAACCACTGAACGGATTGCTTTAGCAATACGTCCTTGCTTGCCGATAACCTTGCCCATGTCTGATGCAGCAACGTGTAATTCGATAACAATTGTCTTGCCATCTTCCTTCTCGGTAACAACAACTTCGTCAGGTGAATCTACTAGTGATTTTGCAATTACTTCTACTAATTCTTTCATCACTTCTACCTCGTTTCTCAATTGTTAGTGATTAATTATTTCTCGATTCCAGCCTGCTTCATAAGTCTTGCAACTGTCTCAGTTGGCTTAGCACCATTTGCTAACCACTTCTTTGCAAGTTCTTCGTTGATAGAAACCTGTGCTGTTTCTGGGTTTGGATCGTATGTTCCGATTTCTTCGATGTTTCTACCATCTCTTGGTGATCTAGAATCAGCTACAACGATTCTGTAGATTGGACGCTTCTTCTGTCCCATTCTCTTTAATCTAATCTTTACTGCCATTTTTGTTTTCCTCCTAAAAATGAAAATCAATTATTTATTATATGTTAAAAGGGAAATTTATTTCTTCCTCTTTTGCCACCAAACATTCCAGGCATCTTCTTCATCATCTTTCTTGATTGTTCAAATTGCTTGATGAATCGATTTACCTCTGCAATATCAACACCGGCACCTCTGGCCAGTCGTTTCTTTCGACTTGGATTCATTATCTTGGGATTAGCTCTCTCCTCAGGTGTCATAGATAGAATAATTGCTTCTGTATGAGCCAGCTTTTTCTCATCAACAGCACCTTCTAGTTGAGACAGCTGCTTGGAATTCATTCCAGGCATCATTCCAGGCATAGCGCCCAAAATACTGCTTAATCCGCCCATCTTCTTCATCTGATTCATTGATTCAAGATAATCATTATAATCAAATTCAGCCTTCTTGACCTTGCGAGCCAAATCCTTGGCCTTATCCTCATCGATTGACTCCTGAGCTTTCTCAATAAGAGTCAGCACATCTCCCATTCCAAGGATTCTAGAAGCCATTCTATCTGGATAGAACTGTTCCAAGTCTGATAATTTCTCACCCATACCACAATACAATATAGGCTTGCCTGTCACAGCTTTTATAGATAATGCAGCACCTCCTCGGGTGTCGCCATCTAACTTAGTAAGTATTACACCATCAATTCCGATTTTCTCATTGAAGGTAGATGCAACATTTACCGCATCCTGACCTGTCATTGCATCAACAACCAGAATTGTCTGAGCTACATCTACAGCGTCCTTCACTGCCACCAGCTCATTCATCATCTCTTCATCTACATGAAGACGACCTGCTGTATCCAAAATAACAACATTCAAATTGTTCTTCTTGGCATGCTCTACAGCAGCCTTGGCAATATCTGCAGGCTTATGATTGGTTCCCATGGAGAATACTTCCACGCCCTGCTTTTCACCATTTATCTGCAACTGCTCAATAGCAGCCGGTCTATATATATCGCAGGCAACCAAAAGAGGTGATTTGCCTTTCTTCTTCATCTGTCCTGCCAGCTTTGCTGTTGTTGTAGTTTTACCAGCACCCTGCAAACCAGCCATCATGATAATGGTTATCTGTTGTCCTGGTCTGTAAGCAATTTCTGTTGTTTCAGAACCCATCAGTTCAACAAGTTCTTCATTAACAATCTTGATCACCATCTGGCCTGGATTCAAACCATTCATAACATCGCTACCAATGGCTCTCTCTGTCACTTTGTTGGTAAACTGCTTAACCACCTTGAAGTTAACATCAGCTTCAAGCAAAGCCATCTTAACTTCCTTCAGCGCTGCTCTAACATCATCCTCAGTAAGCTTACCCTTACCTCGGAGATTCTTGAATACATTTTGTAATTTGTCAGATAAACTATCAAACGCCATATTATAATTCCTCTAAAATGTCATTGGCAATAGTCTCAATCTCTTGCTTCGCTTTAATCCATTCACTGGCCTCATCCGACTCGCATAATATATTAATACGCTGAACCTTATCTCTTATATTGACAAATTTTTCAATCAAATGAAGTTTGGATTCGTATTCCTCCAACTGCTTTGTTGATCTCTTTACCGAGTCATGAACAGCCTGTCTGGAAATACCTCTGTCAGCAGCAATCTCTCCTAATGACAAATCATTTAAAACAAAATCTTCATATACTTCTCGCTGATGTTCATTTAACATCTCGCCGTAGAAGTCATATAAATTTCCTTGTGAAATCTTGTTCTCCATAAAATCACCTAGTACAATATACTATATACGCAAAAAGGTGTCAAGTATTTTTTCTTGACACCTCTGATTTATTATTATTTTTCAAATATTTTCACAAATACTGCCTTCAATTTGAAGGAAACAATCTTACAATGAAGTTCTAACCACTCTAGGCTTATATCCATTCTTCTCCAATGCATCAAGTATCTGTTCCTTGTGATCAGTTCCAAATGCCTCAAGAGTAATTCTAAGCTCCACAGCAGCATTTCTATTGGTAGATACGAACTGATTGTGCTCAAGCTTAATAACATTTCCCTGCTCAGCTGCTATAGTCTCAGCGACCTTGGCAAGCATACCAGGCTTATCAGGCAATAATACAGATACGGTAAATATTCTATCACGCTGAATAAGTCCCTGCTGAACTACAGAAGACATGGTAATAACATCCATGTTACCACCACTGAGGATTGATACAATTCTCTTGTCCTTCACATTCAACTTATTCAAAGCAGCTACTGTAAGAAGACCTGAATTCTCTACAACCATCTTGTGGTTCTCGACCATATCGAGGAAAGCTCCAATGAGCTCATCATCCTCTACTGTAATAATCTCATCAATATTTTCCTGAATATATGGGAAAATATTCTCTCCAGGAGTCTTAACAGCAGTACCATCTGCAATTGTATTAACTGTTGGCAAAGTTGTAACCTTACCAGCTTCAATTGAAGCCTGCATACAATTTGCTCCTGCAGGTTCCACACCAATTACCTTGATTTTCGGATTCAACAATTTAGCAAGAGTAGATACACCTGTTGCCAAACCGCCGCCACCAATTGGAACCAAAATATATTCAACAAGAGGTAATTCTTTGAAAATCTCCATGGCAATTGTGCCCTGACCTGTAGCTACTACAGGATCATCAAATGGATGTATAAATGTATATCCATACTCATCAGCCAATTCATAAGCCTTAGCACAAGCCTCATCATATACATCACCATACAATACAACCTCAGCTCCATAGCTCTTGGTTCTATTCACTTTGATCAGTGGTGTTGTAGTAGGCATTACAATGGTTGCCTTTGCCCCAAACTTCTTGGCTGCATAAGCCACACCCTGAGCATGATTACCAGCTGATGCTGTAATCAAACCTTTCTCTCTATCCTCCTTTGATAATGTAGAGATTTTGTAATAAGCACCTCTCACCTTGTAAGCTCCGGTAAATTGCATGTTTTCAGGTTTCAGATACACCTGATTACCGGTTTTCTCACTGAGGAAATCACTATAGATAAGTTTAGTATCTGTGGTGACTTCTTTAACAATCTTACTAGCTTCTTCAAACTTGTCCAATGTTAACATAGTCTATTTCTTCCTTTCCCTTTTTATACTTCAAACAATATACTTATACTTCAATATTTTACTTGTGCTCATCAGTATAGAACAAGGCATTTACAAACTGATCCGGATCAAATTTCTCCAAATCCTCCACTTTCTCGCCTACACCAATATATTTTACAGGAATTCCCAGCTCTGACTGAATAGCAATTGCTATACCACCCTTGGCAGTTCCATCAAGCTTGGTAAGTACAATACCACTTAAATCAGTAACATCTGCAAACTCCTTGGCCTGAGCCAAAGCATTTTGACCTGTTGTACCATCCAGCACAATCAAAGTCTCCCTGTATGCTTCAGGGAATTCTTTGTTCACTATTCTATTAATCTTCTCAAGTTCAGCCATAAGATTAGACTTATTATGTAATCTACCAGCTGTATCAATGAGAAGCACATCAGCCTTACGGGCTTTGGCAGCTGCAATTGCATCATATACTACCGCTGCAGGATCACTACCTTCCTGACCGCCAATCATATCTACTGAAGAACGGTTAGCCCACTCCTTAAGCTGATCTCCAGCCGCAGCTCTGAAAGTATCAGCTCCGGCTATAACCACCTTTCGATCCTGATTGCGAAGCTTTGCTGCAAGCTTACCAATAGTAGTTGTCTTACCAACACCATTTACACCTACAACAAGCACTACAGAAGTCTGTTCCTCAAATTTATAAGCAGCTTCTCCAATATCCATCTGCTCTTTGATACTATCAATAAGGAATTGCTTACAATCAGCAGGTTCCTTAATATGATTTTGCTTAACCTTGGCACGCAAATCATCCAATATGGTTTCTGTTGTTCTAACACCGATATCACCCATAATGAGGATCTCTTCCAACTCCTCGTAAAAATCCTCATCAATGTTGGTAAATCCACGGAATACATAATCCATATTCTTGACGAAATTATCTCTGGTCTTGGTAAGTCCATCTATTAATTTCTGAAAAAAACCACCTTCAGCCATAACACACTCCTCTTATGCATCCAAATCTTCTTCAATTAAGTTTACAGATACAAGAGTAGAGATACCCTTCTCCTGCATTGTAATACCATACAGTCTGTCAGCCGCATTCATTGTACCACGACGGTGAGTAATTACAATAAACTGTGTATTATTAGTAAGTTTATGTAAATACTTAGCAAATCTGTCTACATTGCTGTCATCCAAAGCAGCCTCAATCTCGTCCAAGAGACAGAATGGAGATGGTTTCAAATTCTGAATAGCAAAAAGCAAAGCAATTGCTGTCAGAGATTTCTCTCCACCGGATAACTGCATCATATTCTGCAATTTCTTTCCAGGTGGTTGAGCAACAATCTTGATTCCTGTCTCAAGAATATCCTCACCTTCCACAAGTTCAAGAGTTCCTTTTCCACCACCGAACAATTCCTTGAAGGCCTTGTCAAATTCTCTCTGAATATCAGCAAATCCCTGAGTGAACTGTTTGCGCATTCCATCATCCAAATCATCAATGATTCCCATAAGAGTCTGTTCAGCCTCAATCAAGTCATCATGTTGTGTCTTTAAGAATTCATATCTTGTAGATATCTCCTTATATTCATCGATGGCATTGACATTAACATTTCCCATGCGACGAATCTCATCCTTGATGGTGGAAATATTCTTTCTCATCTCCTGCAAGTCATCAAACTCTTCATTGCGAAGCTTTTGAGCACCAATTTGAGTAAGCTCATACTCTTCCCACATATAACTATTCTGATGTTCTATTGCATCATTTAACTTCTCTCTCTGAGAATTCAAACGGAAGATTTCTTTATCAAGAGCTGCAATCTTGTCAGCTACTTCTTCACGCTTCTCGAAGAATCCTTTGTATTCCTGATTCATTGCCTCTTTCTTGGCAATGGTATCCTGAAGTTTTTGCTCTAACTGGGCATAATTGTCATCACTGGCAATAATAGTCTTCTTGATTTCTTCTATATCATGACGCTTCTTTTCTGCATCTACTTTACCATTCTTGGCTTCCTCAATAAGAGCTGCTATGTCATCTTCCTTCTTCTTGATTTCATTGACAATACGAGTACAGTTCTCCTCTACAAATGATACCTTCTGCTTTGCATTAGCCTCTTCAATCTGAGCTTCAGATACATTTCTCACAGCTGAAGACTCCATATAAGTCTTCTCATCCAAAGCAGCCTGAAACTCTCTGATCTGAGCTTTTAATTCTTCTTCCTTGTCCTCTGCCTCTGTAATAGAGAGGGCAGCTTCCTTCTTGCCGGCGTTGATATCTCGAATCTGACGTTCCATCTCCTCGCCTTCAAGTTTCAATGAATCGAAAGCTTCAAGAGAAGCATCTTTCTGTTCCTGAACTCTGTTTAAATTCATCTCAGCTGTATTCACTGCAATTGCAGTTTCATCCATAGCCGCTCTGTTAGCAGATCTATCTTCCTCAAGAAGTGCCTGGGCAGTCTCGATTTCAGATATACGATCCTTGGCAGATTTAATATCCTGCTGAAGCTGTTCTAATTGCTTTTCAATATCATCAATTTCTCGATTTCTACCTAGCAAATTGCTAGTATTCTTGAAGGCACCACCAGTCATTGATCCCCCTGGGCTTAGATATTCTCCCTCAAGAGTAACCATATGAATGGAATAATGATTCTTCTTGGCAATGGCAATAGCATTGTCAATATTGTCAACCACCACCACTCGACCCAGAAGATAGCTGATAACATCCAAATACTTACTATCTGTTGATACTAATTCATTAGCAAGTCCCAGCACACCTTTATCCTTTAAAATAGACTTATCCTTGTTAAATCCCTTGGGACTTACAGATGTAAGAGGGAGAAATGTTGCTCTACCATAGCGATGCTCTTTCAAATAAGCAATCATCTTCTTGGCAGTGTTCTCATCCTCAGTAACAATATTCTGGATATTTCCACCCAAGGCAGTCTCAATAGCCACCTCGTACTTGGCATCAACATGAATCAGGTCAGATACAACACCTAAGATTCCCTTGTTATTGTCCTTCTGTTCCATAACTCTACGGATACTATTACCATATCCATCATATCGCTCAGCAATATTTTTCAGAGCTTCCAACTTGGAATTCTGTTTCTGATAAGCATCCTTGGCCTTCTCCAAGTCAGCTCTGGCATCTCTGGCTTTGTTCTTCCATTCTACAGATTTGTGCATGAAGTCCTGCTCTTTATTCTTGAGGGTTGCATACTTAGCCTGAGCCTCATCATATTCCTTCTGACAGATAACAAGGTTGCTATCCAAGTCTTCTTCCTCAGTCTTTCTCTGGAGGATTCTCTGATTCAACTGAGCCTTACGAATATTGGTCTGTTCCAGCATAGTATCAAACTTCTGCTGTTTAGCAGACAACTCAGCCTTGGTATTGAGGAGCTTCATGATAGTATTATTATTTTCCTCAATACCATCGTTGTACTTCTTAATTTCAGCCTGCAAATCACTGTAGAATTTGCGAACTGTCTCTAATCTCTTCTCAACCTCATCAAGAGTCTTCTGGAGTTCTTCGCGCTCTTTCTCGTATTCGGCCTGCTGCTCTTCGTACTCTTCCTTCTCAAGTTCAAGAGCACCCTTTCTGCCAGCCAGATTCTCCTCTGCATTTTCCGCAAATTCAATCTGCTGTTCCAGCATCTTGATCTGGTTTTCCAGATTACCCTTTACAAGAGTAGTCTTGCCCTGTTCATCACGAACATTTTGAATCTCAACATCAATATCAGCAAGCTTCTCTTCCAGAAGTGCATATTCATTTTTAATATTTTCCTGCTCGGCAATACTTTCTGTCATCTGTGTCTGTGAAATATTGAAATTCTTCTCAATATCATCCAGTTTCGATGTCATATCCTCAATCTCTAACAAGAAAGAGTTAACCTCTAAGGTCTTCAAATCTTCCTTCTTCTTGAGATACTGTTTTGCAACCTCGGCCTGTCGCTCAAGAGGTCCAACCTGACGCTCCAACTCGCCCAAAATATCATTTACACGAACCAGATTTTCTCTCTCTGCTTCAAGTTTCTTGATTGTAGCTGCTTTTCTTCTCTTGAATTTTACAATACCAACAGCTTCATCAAAGAGCTCTCGTCTCTCCTCAGGTTTACCGCTGAGAATTTTCTCAATCTGACCCTGACCGATGATAGAATATCCCTCTTTACCGATACCAGTATCATAAAAAAGTTCATTTACATCCTTCAATCGACAAGGAGAGCCATTTAACAGATACTCACTCTCACCCGAACGATATACACGTCTAGCAATTGTCACTTCCTCGTAATCAATAGGAAGTACATGATCAGAATTGTCCATTGTAATTGCAACATAAGCATAACTTAGGGGTTTTCTATTTTCAGTACCGGCAAATATTACATCCTGCATACTTGCACCACGAAGCTGCTTTGCGCTCTGTTCACCGAGAACCCAGCGAACAGCATCAGAGACATTACTCTTTCCACTACCGTTTGGTCCTACAATACCTGTAATACCATTATGGAAATCAAATACTATTTTATTAGCAAATGATTTAAAACCATACATTTCAATACTTTTTAAATACATAACTACCTCAAATTAATCAATTTATTCTCTTACAATTCTTTTGCAGACTTTAATTTCATAAGGGCATTGTAAGCAGCCTGCTGTTCAGCGGATTTCTTGCTGTTTCCGTTACCAACACCAAGTTCCTGTCCATCAATAGATACTTTTACGGTAAATGTCTTGGCATGAGCCGAGCCCTCTTCTCCAATAATCTCATATACAGTACTGGATTTGTATTTACCCTGAGCAACCTCCTGAAGCATAGTCTTGCTGTCAAAAAACATTCTCTTATGCTCTATGTCATTCATGATAAATGTAAGTATAAACTTCTTGGCAGGTTCAATTCCACCATCCAAGAAAATCGCGCCAATAACCGCCTCCATGGCATCAGATAATACAGACTTACGCTGTCTGCCGCCAGTCTGGTCCTCACCTTTGCCAAGAAATACATAATCTCCTAAATCAATATCTCTGGTACAAAATGCAAGGGTAGGTTCGCAAACCATGCTGGCACGCAATTTAGTCATATCTCCCTCTGGAAGATTAGGGTAATTTAAATACAAAAACTCACTGGATACCATCTCAAGCACTGCATCACCAAGAAACTCCAATCTCTCATTGTCTGAGAGGGGCTTCATGCGTTTCTCGTTAGCATATGAACTGTGAGTGAGTGCCTGTTTCAATAAGTTTTCGTCTTTAAACTCATAACCTATAGTTTTTTGAAACTCTCTAACTGTCTTCACTTAAATACCTCTCTATATAATGTAAAATATAGAGCCCTTAATATAAGAGCCCTATCTACATAATAATCAGTAATAATATTAACAATTAGGCAACTGTCTTTTTGATCATTTCAACAGCGTCGCCAACTGTTTTAATGTTTTCAGCCTGCTCAACATCGAATTCAACATTAAGCTCTGACTCAACACCCATGATAATCTGGAACACATCCAATGAGTCTGCTCCTAAATCCTCAACAAATGTTGTATCCATTGAGATTTCAGCCTCATCAACATTTAATACATCAGCAATAACTCTTTTCAACAATTCGAATTCCATTTTAAGTCCTCCTCTAAATCCTATAATGATTTTCTAATCTATCTCTATATTTTCCTTGATTTTTGAAGTAATATCCTGCTGGTTAAATGACACACACTGCAAAATAGAATTTTTGATTTCCTTGGCAGTAGAACTACCGTGTGTCTTCACAACCAATCCATTTAATCCCAAAAGTGGAGCTCCACCATATTCTGATGCATCAAAGGACTTCAAAGTCTTCTTCAATGCTGGCAAAGCCAAAGCAGCACCAATCTTGCTCTTTAATGTACTAAGCAATCCCTTCTTAATAACACCAATAAGAGTTGATGCAAGTCCTTCATATAATTTCAAGATTACATTTCCTACAAAAGCTTCACAGACAATTACATCTGCATCACCTCTAGGAATATCACGGGATTCAATACTTCCTATGAAATTAATATTTTCACATTCCTTCAGAAGAGGCATAGTCTCCTTTACAAGAGCATTTCCCTTTTCCTCTTCAGCACCAATATTTACAATAGCAACTCGAGGGTTCTCTACACCAACCACATCTCTCATGTACAATGAACCCATCTGAGCAAATTGAACCAGATGATCCGGTCTGGCATCCACATTGGCACCACAGTCAATAAGAAGTGATACTCCCTTCTCAGTTGGAAGAAGTGGCGCAAGAGGAGCTCTCTTCACACCCTTGATCTTGCCAACAAGCAATTGGCCGCCCACTAATACTGCACCTGTACTTCCAGCAGAAACGAAAGCATCTGCCTTGCCGACTTTTACAAGTTCTAACGCAACTACAATGGATGAATCCTTTTTCTTTCTAATAGCCATTACTGGTGGCTCGGCCGTCTCAATTACCTCAGTGGCATTTACCACTTCAATCTGAGCTTCATTATATTTGTACTTTGATAATTCCTGACGAATAACGTCCTCGACACCTACCAACATAACTTTCACATTATTATTAGCATTTACAGCATCAACTGCTCCCTGCACAATAGCTCCCGGAGCATTATCTCCGCCCATGGCATCTAATGCAACAACCGTTACATCACTCATAATATATCCTCCTTGCTCTTAAAGAGCACCATTAAAAATATACTATATCAAAGTGTATAAATCAACAAAATGATAAAGAAAGCAGCAATTTCATATTATATAAAAAAGCCTTCCCACTAAAAATGGGAAGGCCAATTAATTGCAAATTAATCCTGAGCGATAATCTCGCGCTTGTTATAAGCTCCACAGTTCTTGCATACTCTATGAGGAACCATAAGCTCGCCACACTTGCTACACTTAACTAATGTAGGCGCTGTCATCTTCCAGTTTGCTCTTCTCTTATCTCTTCTACCCTTAGAAGACTTATTCTTTGGACAAATTGACATTCGGATTACACCTCCTTAAATTGATCAAATACATCTTGGAACGCTGCCATTCTTGGATCTATAACCTGACGATTACATCCACAGTCTTGGATATTCAAGTTCTGACCACATACCAGGCATATGCCCTTGCAATCATCCTTACACAAGACTTTGGCAGGCCAGTTAACCAAGATTTCGTCAAAAATTAGTCTGTCAACATCAAGCTGATTCTCATTTACAAAATCATCATCTCCATCTTCATCTGCTAAAATGATACCATCATCAATCTTGAGCTTTCTATCAATAGAAATATCAAAATCCATTGGCACATCCTCTAAGCATCTGTCGCATGAAAGAATCATTTTAAGTGAGGTTTCACCTGAAATCAATAATTCCTTATTGCTATCATTTGTCAGACATAAATCGAATGGCTTAATTTCTGTTATCGGATATTCATTTCCCATATACTCGAATACGAGATTTTCCATATTACATGGAATCTCTAAATGCTTATTGGCAATTGTAATTAAATCTCTTATTTCAATATACATAGGCACTCCTATCCACACCTAAACTATTATAATGATGACAAATCATATTGTCAACCACTTTTTCTTTACACTAAAGCAACTGTCTCTCTTGCGATAGCTAATTCTTCATTTGTAGGAACAACAGCAACCTTTACCTTTGAATCTGGTGTAGAAAGAACAACCTCATCACCAAATGTCTTGAGGTTAGTCTCCTCATCGATTGCAATTCCTAAATATCCAAGGTATTCACATACCTTACGACGAACCATTGCAACATTCTCACCAATACCAGCTGTGAAAGCAATTGCATCAACACCGTTCATTGCTGCAACATATGAGCCGATGTACTTAGCTACTCTGTAGCAGAACACATCCATTGCATATACTGCCAATTTGTTGCCCTTCTTGATTTCATCCTGTACATCTCTGAAATCGCTTGAACCACCCTTCTGAAGACCAGTCATTCCAGACTTCTTGTTGAGTACATTCAATACCTCTGAGATAGATAAATTCTCTTTGTTAGCGATGAATTCAATGATTGCTGGATCAAGATCACCTGAACGAGTTCCCATTACAAGACCTTCAAGTGGAGTAAGACCCATTGATGTATCTACACACTCACCATTTAATACAGCTGAAATAGAAGCACCATTTCCAAGGTGAGCTACAATAATCTTGGAATTATTTAAATCTAAGTTAAGGAAGTTTGCTGTCTCCTTTGATACAAAGCTGTGGCTTGTTCCATGGAAACCATATCTTCTAACCTTGTACTTCTCATAGTACTCATATGGAAGACCATAGAGATAAGCCTTCTCAGGCATTGTCTGATGGAAAGCTGTATCAAATACACCAACCATAGGTACATTTGGCATAAGTTCTTTACAAGCATTGATACCAATTAAGTTAGCTGGATTGTGAAGAGGTGCAAGATCATTACACTCCTCAATAGCCTTCAATACTTCATCTGTAAGAACAACTGAAGAAGCGAACTTCTCACCACCATGTACTACACGGTGTCCTACTGCATCGATTTCCTCAAGGCTCTTGATAGCTCCTGTTGCAGGATTAATAAGAGCGTCAATTACAAGCTGAATAGCCTGCTTATGTGTAGGCATATCTGTCTCAGTAATTTCCTTATCAAGTCCGGCCTTCTGGTATACAAGTCTTCCGTCAATACCGATTCTCTCGCAAAGTCCCTTTGCAAGTACAGCCTCGCTCTCTGAGTCAATAAGCTGATACTTAAGTGATGAACTTCCGCAATTAATAACTAATACGTTCATATTTATACCTCTTTCATAAAATATATTTACTACGGCATTTATATGTAAAAATGTCGATGTGTTACGCAGTATTTTTATTATATTATGATTTCAATAATCTCACAAGATTTTATTGAGATACAATTTTATATGAAATATTCTTAATACTTCTGCCACATATAAATCACAATTTACGAATATGATATAATGAATTGAAAATCAATAATGATTAAAATATAAAATATGTAAGGAGGCGTCTCTTAGACGCATAATATAATGAGTCATATAGTAGGAATCGTATGTGAATACAATCCATTTCACAACGGACACAAAGCACAAATTCAATATGCAAGAGAAGTTCTTGGAGCTGATTATGTGATTGCAGCAATGAGCCCAGACTTCACCCAGAGAGGGCAGGTGGCAATATTTTCCAAATATCAACGTGCTGCGCATTCTCTGAATTATGTTGATATGGTAATTGAAATCCCGGTTATGTATGCCACTGCATCAGCAGAAGGATTTGCCACAGCTGCAATCACCGCTCTGGCTTCCACTGGTATTGTAGATACCATTCTCTTCTCAAGCGAGAATGCCAATAGAGATCTCTTCGAGAAAATCAGTGACATTCTAATTAATGAACCTGAAGCTTATAAATCCACTCTCCGTGACACCCTTGCATCAGGTCAGAGCTATCCAGCAGCACGTTTAGCTGCAGTAAAAGCATGTATACCAGGTCCTGACAATCAAACAGAGGAATTACTGTCCAAGCCAAACAACATTCTAGGGCTGGAATATGTGAAAACCTTGAAAAAGAATCATTTAGATATACATTATGAAATAATGGAACGCATGGGAGAAGCTTATCACTCACTGGAAGCTGACAGTTATTACTCCAGCGCATCTGCCATCAGAAATGCAATTATTGAAAATAATGATAATGCCATGGAAGGTGTACCATCAAAATTGCAGGACTCATATCTGAAGTTGTGTAGAGATGATTATTATTTATCCCCTATGGCTGTTTCAGAAATATTACATTATAAATTGTTAAATGCGGAAAACTTTGAGAAATATCTAGATTGCAACGAGGATATATCCAACAAAATATTAAAGCATCGAAATGATTATATAAACTCAGAACAGTTTATAGATTTACTGAAATCCAAGGATATAACCTACTCACGCCTATCTCGAATTCTCGCCCATATCCTGCTTGATATAAGAGATACAGATGTTGACTACCAGCATATATCTCTCCCATATATCAGAGTGTTAGGAATTGCCAATTGTGCCACAGATTTATTCTCGCAGATGAAGGAATATTCCACAGTTCCATTTTTCACATCTGTAAAAGAAATTGATAAGGCCATAAATGATGATATTCCTATCTGGGAAAATGATGAAATGGTTGCCCTGGCTAAAAGACAATTTGAAACCGATTCAAAGGCAACAGAAATATATAATATGCTGCTGACATCCAAATGTAATAAAGCCATCCCTCCGGAAATCAGCCAGAAATTCATAATGGTATAAAAAATAACTCTCTACCGAAAAATACGGTAGAGAGTTTTATTGTTTCTAGTGATGGAATAATCTAATTCCTGTGAATGCCATAACCATATTGTACTTATTGCAAGTATCAATTACATGATCATCTCTAATTGAGCCACCTGGCTGAGCTACATATTCTACACCGCTCTTGTGTGCACGCTCGATATTATCACCAAATGGGAAGAATGCATCAGAACCAAGTGCAACACCTGTATTCTTGTCTAACCATGCTCTCTTAGCCTCTCTTGTAAATACTTCAGGTTTTACCTTGAAAATATTTTCCCAAGCGCCATCAGCCAATACATCCATATAATCTTCGCCAATGTAGAGATCAATTGCATTGTCTCTATCAGCACGGCGGATACCATCAACAAACTGCAAACCTAAAACCTGTGGTGACTGACGCAACCACCAGTTATCGGCCTTGCTACCTGCAAGTCTTGTACAATGAATTCTAGACTGCTGTCCAGCACCAATACCAATGGCCTGACCATCCTTGGCATAGCATACAGAATTAGACTGTGTATATTTCAAAGTTATCATCGCAAGAGCCAAATCAATCTTGGCCTGTTCTGGCAAATCCTTGTTATCTGTAACAATATTTGAGAAGAAATCATCATCAATAACAAGTTCATTTCTGCCCTGTTCAAATGTAATTCCAAATACTTCTTTTCTCTCAAGCTGCTTTGGCTCGTAATCCGGATCAATTTCAATTACATTGTAATTACCATTCTTCTTCTGCTTCAAAATCTCAAGAGCTTCATCTGTAAAGCCTGGTGCAATAACACCATCAGATACTTCTCTCTTAATAAGCAAAGCAGTTGCCTTATCACATACATCTGAAAGAGATATAAAATCGCCAAATGATGACATTCTATCTGCTCCACGAGCTCTGGCATAAGCATTGGCAATAGGTGTGAATTCCACATCCATGTCATCTACCCAATAAATCTTTCTCTCTACATCTGAAAGTGGTAAACCTACAGCAGCGCCAGCTGGAGACACATGCTTAAATGAAGTTGCTGCAGGAAGACCTGTTGCGCGCTTCAGTTCTCTAACTAACTGCCATCCATTAAATGCATCAAGGAAATTTATATATCCAGGCTTTCCTGACAATACCTTGATAGGAAGTTCTCCTTCCTCCATATAAATTCTTGAAGGCTTCTGATTTGGGTTACATCCGTACTTTAATTCTAATTCTTTCATTTTATATCCATCCCTATTTATTTAATTTTGAGTTAATAATATTATTTCGCCTTTTAGCTTACTGATTCTTGTTTACTATTCTTGTCTCATAAGTTCCATCAGCAATATTGATATATCTTACAAAAAGAGATACCTTGTTCTCTTCATTCAAGCTATTCCAGATAAGATTTGTATACTCGTCTATATCATTTGACACATCAACCAGCTTTGGCTCTCCCTCAAAACTTGGAAGTGGATTACCATCATGCATATATGTGTGAATAAAATGTCCTTCGCCGGCAACAGGATTTTCATATGCAAATGTATATCTGTTGCATGCATCAGGATTTCCATTATTGCTCTTAAGAATTGACATAGCATAATTGAACTTGCCATCCTCGATATGCATAATTCCTGAAATTCTAGGAGTATAATTTGGACCATCCGGCTCAAACTCACGAGTTCTGAGGGATTGTTCAAAAGTCATTTGCTTGTCCATAAGCTCATAAATTGTATCTGTCTGATCACCATTTGTCACAATTGTCTTGTTGCCCAACACTCTCACTGGAGCATAGATAATCAGGCTTGGATCACTGAGTTTTGAAGGGTCAAAAGCCTGTGTTCTAATGCCTTCACCATCTTCAACAAACACGCGGTTTCTACTATTCTCACTTCTTCCCATAATGAAATAAGCAGTAACAGCCTTGGTACCATCCAAAGTTTTTCCAATTACAATTCCTCTTCCCGGATAAGCATTTCCTGAAAGTTCATTTTGCAATGATAACTTTACCATAATTTTCCTCCTAAAATATACATTATTAATTTGTCATTGCCGGCCTTTAAAACCCGACAAAAATAATTATATATTAATTTATATTTAAGTGCTATGTATAAAAGCACTAAAAAAGACTCTCCCAAAGGAGAGTCTCTAATATTTTTCATTAAATAAATGAATTATAAGTATTCATTAAACCTACAGTAGATAAAGCACCTGAATTGGTATAGCCTCCTGTTGATGAAGCTGCTACAATTGAACTATTGATCATAGATGCCTTGGATGCCACCTGAGACGCGAAGCTACCCTGGGAATTAAAGAGGGTCTTCACCATATTCATATCAGCCTTCTTAAAGGAATCCTCATCAATTGATAACTTGTTATTGTTGTCAATTGTAATTCCTATCGAAGCCAAATTTTTGGAATTAGCTGCAGCCAACCCTGTCATACCGGCTGTAGCAGTTACCACACCTGTCACATCAGAATCTTTGGCAATATCAACTGTTGAATTGTAATCATCAACAAAAGCCTTGGCAGCCTTATAGATTGCATCTCTATCGTAATCCTTGGTTACCTTGCCCTCTTCATCTTTGATTTCAATTTCTTTAAATAGAGAATCCTTGCCTCTATTCATTAATTTAGAAGCAGATTCATACAGATTTGAAGCCTCTGTCTTCTGCTTTGCCATATCATCTACAGTCTTCTTCTTGTCCTCATTAAAGGTTTTGGCCTTTACATTAGTATTATCTGAATAATAATTCTTCAAGAGCTTATGGTAATTACCACTCTTGATGCTATTGTATTCTGATAACATAGAATAATCAAAACCTACTGTATTGGAATTCCTGCCGTTCATACTAGAGAACAAGGAACTAATAGTATTGGCATTATAGCTTGAAATAGTAAGTCCCATACTCATCACTCCTTTGAAAAATAATACAGACATCCGTGTCTATAGAATAAACCTATCCTATCTTAATTAGAATATATATTGATTTTTATTTTTCGTCAATAACATTTGAAATATTTATAATTGCCAGTCTATTGGTTCAATTCCATTTTTCACCAAAAAATCATTGGTTTTTGAGAAATGTTTACATCCCCAAAATCCTCTGTACACAGATAATGGACTTGGATGTGGAGCTTCCAAAATCAGATGTTTTGGATTATTAAGCAATTTCTTTTTCTTCTGAGCAGGAGCTCCCCAAAGCAAAAATACTATTGGTCTGTCCTGTTCATTTACTTTTCTAATGATTGCATCAGTGAATTTCTCCCATCCAAACCCCTTATGGGAATTGGCATCATGAGCATTTACCGTCAATACAGTATTCAGCATGAGCACGCCCTGTTCGGCCCATTTAACAAGATAACCATCCTCAGGAATGCTACAGCCCAAGTCATCTTGCAATTCTTTATAAATATTTACCAGAGAAGGAGGAACCTTCACTCCCGGCTTTACTGAAAAACACAATCCATGAGCCTGTCCCACATCATGATAAGGATCCTGACCAATAATAACAGCCTTCACATCAGAAAGCGGGGTCAGATTCAAAGCATTATAGACTTCATTGGCAGGAGGAAACACCTGATTATTCTCATATGCATCAGCCACCTTTTCCATAAGAGACTGAAAATAATCCTTATGAAATTCCTCCTTCAAGGCTTCTTGCCACTGGCTATCTATCTCCTGTAATTCAATCATAATCTAACTGATATTCCCTTATCTCTTAAATATTCTTTGAGCTCTCTAATTTCAAGTTCCTTATAGTGAAATAATGATGCGGCCAACGCTGCATCTGCTCCACCTGTTGTCAACGCATCATAGAAATGCTCTTTGGTCCCGGCTCCGCCAGAGGCAATTACCGGTATATTTACAGCTTCAGATATAAGTCTGGTAAGTTCAATATCATATCCAGCCTTGGTGCCATCGCAATCCATGCTGGTAAGGAGAATTTCTCCTGCCCCTCTCTTCTCAGCTTCAATAGCCCATTCTATTGCATCCAGACCAACATCTATTCTTCCGCCGTTTTTGTACACATTCCAACCGCTATTATCTTCACGTTTTTTAGCATCAATAGCCACTACCACGCACTGACTGCCAAATTTGTCAGCAGCATCAGATATTAAATCAGGATTGGCAATTGCAGACGAATTTATTGATATTTTATCAGCCCCTTCACGAAGTAAATTTTTGAAATCATCCACTGTGCGAATTCCACCACCTACAGTAAATGGAATAAATACATTAGCAGCAACCCGTCTAACCATATCAACCACAGTATTTCTGCTATCACTAGAAGCTGTTATATCAAGAAATACCACTTCATCAGCCCCAGCTTTGTCATATGCCTTGGCAATTTCAACCGGATCACCTGCATCTTTTAAATCAACGAAGTTAACCCCTTTTACAACTCTGCCGTCTTTTACATCCAGACATGGAATAATTCTCTTAGTAAACATTTTAAATCCTCTATACAAATCCAATTAATCAAGTTCCGCAAAATTCTGTAATATCTTCAATCCAGTATCACTACTTTTCTCCGGATGAAATTGAAAGGCAAATACATTGCCAGATTCAACAGAAGCATGTATTGATACTCCATATTCTGATGTAGCTTTCACAATATCTGTATCATGAGCCTGCAGATAATAAGAATGAACGAAGTATACATAAGGATTAGATTCCAATCCTCTAAACAATCTGCCATCACCTGATAATTCAAGGGAATTCCAACCAATATGAGGAATCTTAAGGCCATAAGTATCAGGAATCTTTTTCACCTGACCTTTTAGAATTCCAAGTCCATCTACCTCTGGAGATTCATCGCTGCTTTCAAACAGTAATTGTAACCCCAGACATATACCTAAAAATGGCTTATCAGAATCCACGACTTCCTTTATTGCTTTGTGTAAATCATATTTTTGCAATTGAGACATGGCACTTCCAAAGGAACCAACACCAGGCAAAACAACCTTATCAGCCTTCTCAATTACATGAAAATCTCTGGTGACAATGGTTTCCTGTCCAATAGCACCAAAAGCTTTCTCTACACTTTTAATATTTCCCGCATCATAATCAAGTATTGCAATCATGTTATTACACCCTTCTCGTAGAATTTTTATTCATTATATAACAGAATCTGCGAATAAAATATCCGCAGATTCTATAAAAAACTAAATAAATATTCAACTGTTTTGAATTTATCTTCCAAGATTCAGCTCATCTACAATCTCATTAATTCGGATAGAATACTGTTCTCTATTCATATGAGACATAGAAATTGCATCTTCCTGAGTCAATCCGTACTGTGCATTTAGAGTCTCTATCAGATTTGCACCAATTGCATCATACTGTTCACGAACCTGATATTGGTCAGCCTGATCTACATTTTCCGTATATCTGACAACTCCTATAATAAGAGAATCCAACGCCAAATCGTACTTATTCATACCAACCATAAGATTGTAATCATGCTGGCGTTTCTGTAAATCAGAAAGCAATCTGGACTGAGCAAATAATTGTATATCCTCATCCTTGGTAAGCTTCTTGCCTGCCAAAGATTCGTAAGCAGTTATATAATCACCTTTTCCAAAGGATAATTCTGCATTAGCCTTGGCATTCCTATGGCTCAAAACTGATTGACCAACATTAATAAGAACAATAATGGAAACAGCCAAAAACAGAAATACAATAATATATTTCATTGGAATTTTCGGAGAATTATCAGGCTGTCTCTCCTTCTTCGGCTTCTTCTCCTTTGGTGGCTTAGGTTTCTTCTCCTTCTTTGGCTTTGGCTCCTTCGGTTTCTTTTCCTTCTTTTTCTTCTCTTTCTTAGAAGGTTTTTCCTCAGCTGCTCCATCACCTTCCAAAGTCTTGAGGATATCCATATTTTCCTGATTCATATCCTCAGCTTCACCAGTGCCTACATCTACAGTCTCATCATTTTCCTCATCATCGCCCTTCTTGGCAAATAATGATTTAATTTTATCTATAATAGCACCGAGTCCCTTCTTCTCAGCAGGAGCTTCCTCACCATCCTCAGAAGGATCAACTTCCAATCCGGCTGCCAGATCATTTGGATCACTTCCTGATACAGCATCAGCCTGTGCTTCAAATTTCTCCTGAGCTTCAGGCAATTCTTCCTGTTCCTCATCAGCATTAAGCAATTGACTGATATCATCCAAATCGCCATCTCCTGATAGAAGATCCATCAAATCAACATCTGCATTTTCATCCAGAAGGGATTCCTCCGGATTATTCATCATATTCTCAGCTTCCATCTCGGCATATTTTTCAAGAAGATTCTCTCCTGATACACCTATTGGCTCATCTCCCATAGATTCCAGAGTAGAAGCTTCATCTGAATCCAACTGAGCTTCATCTGAACCCAACTGAGATTCTTCAGAATCAGTATTGTCGGCAATATTTTCCAACTCACTGAGATCTATCTCTTCAGATGTATCCTCTGTTTGCTCTTCTTCAACTTCCGAATTCTCAGCAACATCTGCATTATCAGAATCTACTTCCTCATTTGTAGCTTCTACAGATTCTTCATCTGATTCCTCATCAGATTCTTCATCTGAGCCTAAAACCAATTCGTCAAGGCCAAATACTTCCTCTGAATCATTATCTTCTGTAGACTCATCTAAATCAGCAATCTCACCAAAAGAATCTGTTACTTCAGAAGAAAATCCGGTTTCAACTGTGCCGTTTTCAATTTCTTCTTTGGCCTGATTTACAATATTTTCAATATTTTCAAGGAAGCTCTTGTCGTCATCCTCTTCATTACCGTCATCTGGATCAGGATCTTCTGCCTGGTCATTTTGAAGAGAATTCTGGAATTCTATTTCATCCCTTTCCATCTCCTCCTCGAAATCACGCATAATAGCATCAGTATCCGCATCATCCAATCCTAATTCAGCTTCAAATTCACGCAAAAAATCGTCTTCAGATAATACTTTTCTCAAATTTGAATGATTAGAAATCTCCGGTTCAAAATCATCCAAACCTGTTGCCTGCATAAAATCATCTGAAGGATTTATTTTATTTCTTTGATTTTGTCTTCTAGCTGCATTTATGGCTGACATCTGCTCTGCATTTTGAACATCATCGCGAACAGTTTTCACCGAATTCAGCAACCCATCCAAGTAATCTTCACTGTTTGCCACAGCGATACCTCCGTTTATTTAAAATTAATAAGGGATGTGCTAAGCACATCCCTACAAAATCCTAAAATTTTTAATTGCGCTTATTAGCGTATGTATCTATAAGTTCATCAATTGTATCAACCAAATTACCAATCTCAGGCTTAGTCAACTGGGCATCAGCACCAAGAGATTCACCCTTTCTTCTAATCTCATCATTAATCAAAGATGAGAAAATAACAACAGGAATACCCTTTAAAATGTCATCATCCTTTACAAGCTTTGTAAGTCTGTGACCATCCATAAGAGGCATCTCAATATCAGTTACAATAAGCTGAACTTTATTGAGAACACTACCATCTTTTTTCATTTCAACAAGCTTATCCCATGCTTCCTGTCCATTCATATTGATATTTAAGTTTGTATATCCTGCCTTTCTCAAGCACTCACAGATAAGTTTGCTAAGCAAAGCAGAATCCTCTGCGATCATAATAGTTGTATCGCCTCTATCCTTCTTCACATAATTTTCCATATCTGAAACCTTCAATCCTGTCTCAGGATTAATATCAGATACAATCTTTTCGAAGTCGAGAATAACAACCAACTTGTCCTCAAGTTTGATTACACCAGTAGAAACAGCAGCTTCATCAGAGCTGATTGTTGCATCAGGCTTAATAATCTCTTCCCATGATACTCTGTGGATTCCAATAACTTCATCCACATGAAAAGCTGTATTCAATTTATTAAAGTTTGTAATGATGAAAAGTCCCTTATTATCAGGATTCTCTTCCAACTTTAAGCACTTTCTCAAATTAATAACAGATATCATTGTATCTCTAGGCATGAATATACCTTCAATACAAGGATGTGAATTTGGAAGTGGAGTAACAGGTTGGTAGAGCAAAATCTCTCTAATCTTCGCTACATTAATTCCGTAGTGATTGTTATCAATTGTAAATTCCAGAATCTCTAATTCATTTGTTCCAGATTCCAATAAAATATTTGTGTCCATTCCTTTTTCCTCCCAACAAAGTTGTATGATAAATTATTGTAGTTTAACATTGAACACTTGACTGCCTTTTGACACCTGCATCGTCATAGATGTTAAATCCTGTAAATACAAGCTATTGCAAGTAAATAAAAGAACTAAATCTTCACTTGCTCCCGGCTCAAGATTGTCATTGTAATATGTTGATAAATCAACTTGTGATAATGTGGAATAATTTTCTGCTGTAACATTATCATTTATTGATAATTTATAGCCAATACTGTTATTTAACAGATCAACTGCTATCGGAGCATCTGATGAATTGGTAGCAGTGAAATTTAACACAATGTAACTATTGCCTTCACCCGCATCAGGAATAGCAATATCAGGCGCCTCTATAGACTGTACAATTTCATAGTCTACATAGCCAAAAGTCACACCTTCAATTCCAATTATATCTGAAAATGATGAAATAGATTGTGTATCATCACCTTCTTCATCAGCATGCTTCGCTGCTTCTTCCTCTTCCTTAGCCTTCTTCTCTTCCTCAGCTTTTTTCATTCTCTCAGGATTTACGAAGGAATATCCCTCATGGGATGCTCGATTATATTTCGCAATCATCTTGGCAGAATAGAGAACAATCTTCTCTTCCTCCTCTGATGTCAACTCATACATCTTGGTACATCCACTAAAAGAAAGGCAAATACAAAACAAAAGAATACATAGAATAATTTTCTTGTATTTCATATTAAACTCCTTGAACAATATAGTCCTACACTTGGTATAATGTTACCATTCTTATGAGTATTATTCAACTAAAATTTAGCCAATATTCTGAATTCAGCATTCTAATTCAATCCAAAACTCAACACCATTAGTCTTATTTTCAACGCCATATTTCTGGTTCAAATCTTCCATCACAGCCTTTACAATTGACAATCCCACACCAGTTCCGCCATATTGTCTGGTTCTGGCCTTGTCCACCTTGTAAAATGTATCCCATAAGTAAGGTATTGACTCCTCAGGGATCTGATCTCCGCTGTTAAATACGCTCAAGCGACAGTGGTCAGCGATTCTCTCAAGCTTAAGAGTTATATATTTATCATCCCCCTTGCAATAATGCACAGCATTGCTTAAGAAATTATTGATAACCTGCTCCAGGGCATACTCATCTGCATAAATATCCATCTCCTCAGCATATTCAAATTCGAATCGTATATCATTTTGCTCGAAGAGAAGTTTATAGGATGGCAACATATTCTCAATGAGATTTATGATATTGATCCTCTGAATATCTAACTGTTCTGATCCCATTTCCAGCTGATTCAGATTTATCAACTCCAAAACCATCTTATTCATTCTATTGGCTTCATCCAGAATAACATCACAATAGAACTCTCTACTCTCAGGATCATCATTTATTGAATCCTTCAAACCTTCTGCATATCCTGATATTACTGCAATTGGAGTTTTTAACTCATGACTTACATTTCTTATAAACTCCTTCTGCTTATGCTGGTTTTCTTCCTTCAATACAATATCATGTTTCAAAGCATGATTGGCATTCTTTAGTTCAATAATCTTCTGCTCCAAGGTCTCTGAAAGTTCATTCATATGTTCACCAAGAATATCAATTTCATTTTTCTTCATTTCATCACTAGGATAGTATTTAACATTGAAATCCATCTTGGACATACTCTCTGATATTTCAGTAAGTCTCAAAATCGGTCGGGTAATCTTATGAGTCAAAATAATAGTCGCATACACACTTACTATTATGGCAAATATGCTTCCCATAAGGAAAAATTTATTGGAAATTCTTGCGCTCTCTTTCATACTCTCAAGAGGGCTTCTAAGCAAAATCAAATTTCCATCATCCAAGGTGCCCCATAATACGATATAGTCCTCAGCCAGTCTGTCATCTTCCATTCTAAGAATTGTATAATTATCTGTTTTAAACCATATCTTATCATGACCTTTGAGATTCGTTCCCATTATGGCATCCATCAATATACTATAGTTGGATACATTGTCTTTTCCTGTGGAATATATGGTATTACCATCTGACTCCAAAATAACAATAGCCATATTATTATTGGCATGAAGTCTCTCCATAGACAAACTGAATTCTATACTGCCTTCATTTTCATTGTTATACCACTGGTTAATCTGTTGATAGGCATCCATCATTGCTGAAGCCTTTTCCTGAATATAATAGAACCCCAGCAATGATGTATTCATTGTCGCAATAAAACCAATTACCAATAGAATAACTATTATGAACATCATTGCAATTTGGTAATTCAATCTCACAAATTTAATTTTCGACTGCATTTTCCACCTTCTAATCTCAGGGAATTACAATGGAACTTCAAATTTATATCCCATTCCCCAAATAGTCTTAATATAATATCCACGCTTGCCAAGTTTTGCTCTCAACTTCTTCACATGGGTATCGATTGTACGGGCATCACCAAAATAATCATATTCCCATACACCGTTTAGAATCTTGTCTCTTGATAATGCAATATCTGCATTTTCCATAAAATAAGCCAGAAGTTCAAATTCCTTCACGCTTAAGTTCACATTGATGCCTCCAGCAGTCACCTGATGAGCCTTCTTGTCTAATACAATTCCACCCATTTCAATTTTCTGATTTTCCTCAGAGTCTCCATGAGCTCTCTTATACAATGCATTTACCTTGGCAACTAAAATCTTTGGACTAAATGGCTTGGAAATAAATTCATCAGCGCCACATTCAAATCCATTTAACACATCGCTCTCTTCACTTTTGGCAGTTAAAATAATAATTGGAATATCTGATACTGCTCTAATTTCGCGGCATACAGTATATCCATCCATCTCTGGCATCATTACATCCAAAATCGCCATATCGATACTTCTATCCATATAGAATTTATCTAAAGCAGCCTGGCCATCTATAGCTGTTGTAACAACATAGCCCTCCCGAACCAAATAGTCCGACAGAAGTTTTAATAATCTAGATTCATCATCTGCAATAAGTATTTTCTTTGACATATCCCACTTACGTCCTTTCAACTTTTATAAAATCTTAACACACTAATATGTTGTCTGTGTGAACTTATTGAGAAATATTTTCTGGAGGAAGCACAGATTCCTGTTCTTTACTCTTCTTCAACTCATTCTCTCTTTTTGTCAGTTCATTCTCCCTCTTATTCAGTGCTGACTCTCTCTCTGTAAGCTCCTGGGCCCAGGAAGCATATTCATTGGTTATCTGTTCCTTGTAATTCAAAATATTAGGGCTATTGATCGTAGAAGCCACATAGAACATTCCAATCACCATCAGCAATAGAGCAATTGTTGTTATTCTAAAGATTGAAGTCAATGTCTTGTACTTCTTCAGCTCACGCTCAATCTTTTTTGGCTTATTTTTACTATCAACTCGCTTTTTCTCAGTTGTTTTAGCAGAAATATTATCTTGATTATCTACTGTAGAAATATTATCTGCAGACTTATTAACTGAAACATCTGCATTCTTACCAGTCACAATACTATCAGCTTCTGCACTTTCAAGTTTGGCAATGTGAGCTTCCATCTTCTTCATAAATGAAAGACCTATAGCTGTGTGAAACATATTCTGCTTCTGAAGTTGATCATATACATTTTTCACCGCCCCCAGATTGCTAAAGTCCAACTGCTTTGTGATATATTCAATTGCTTGATACTCTTTCTGTGCCTCATTAGCTTCATCCAATGTACCAAATTCAAATTTTCCAACTTTATAAGCCATAAGCATTTCTCCTAAAACTCTATATATTGCTATTATATTATATTTGTGCAAATATGATAAGATATTATATGATTATAAACCAGAAAGGAGCAGTGACACATGGCCAGACCTCATACTTATATATGCATAGATTTAAAATCTTTCTATGCATCTGTTGAATGCGCTCATCGAGGGCTTGACGCAATGACAACTCGGCTGGTTGTCGCTGATCCAACTCGTAGTGACAAAACCATCTGTCTCGCTGTAAGCCCAGCTCTCAAAGCAATGGGTGTAAAAAACCGATGCAGATTATTCGAGATTCCGAAGAACATCGACTATATAATTGCGCCTCCGAGAATGCAAGCATATATTGAATGTTCTGCAGATATTTATGAGATTTATATGAAATACATTGCCAAGGAGGACATCTATGTGTACTCCATTGACGAAGCCTTCATGGATGTCACAGAATATCTATCACTATATCAGATGACAGCCAAAGAACTGGGGCAGACCATTATGGCAGACATATATAACACTCTAGGCATCAGAGCAACCTGTGGCATCGGAAGCAATATGTATCTAGCCAAAATTGCTTTGGACATCACAGCCAAGCATTCACCTGATTTCATTGGTGAATTAACAGAGGAAAGTTTCATCAAGACACTGTGGAACCACACTCCCCTGACGGATTTCTGGAGAATCGGCAGAGGAACTGCAGATAAGCTGGCTCAATATGGTATCACAACCATGGAACAGATTGCCAAAACAGACGAGGATTTCCTCTATAAATTATTTGGCAAAGATGCCGAGTTGCTTATTGATCACTCACGAGGAATAGAACCTGTCACTATGGAGGATGTAAAAAATTACAAACCTTCATCCAACAGTCTATCCAGTGGCCAGGTATTAATGCGTGATTATAAATATGATGAGGGTATGTTAATAGTAAAGGAAATGATGGATCTGTTGTGCCTAGATATGGTATCACAGGATTTAATTACAAATTCTATCACCTTACATGTGGGATATTCCAACAGTTTAAATATTGCACCGGCACATGGAACCACCTCTCTGAGTTACTCAACTAATTCAGATATTATATGGATTCCGGCCATAGAAAAATTATACCAAGAGATTATCAATCCAATGCATCCTATTCGCAGAATCAATATAACCTGTAATTCTGTAACCCAGGAGGAATGTCACCAATACAATTTCTTTGTTGATGCTGCAGAATTAGAAAGAAATAAAAAGATTCAAAAAGCCGTAATTCAGATCAAGGACAAATTTGGTAAAAATGCGATCCTTAAAGGAATGAATCTTCAGGAAAGTTCTACTATGCAAGACAGAAATAATCAGATAGGAGGTCATCGCAGTGGCGAATAAACCTAAGTATAAAATGACAATTGAAGAACGAGCCAAACAATTCATGCCATTTGCCGCACTAAAAGGCTATGAGGAAGCACTGCGTGCCAAGGAGGTTATTATTGTAGACAAAATAACCTTATCTCCTGAAAAAGCTGAGGAACTGGATTATAAAATGCATAATGTAGAGCGTGGAAGTATTGTTTCTATCATATATTATTCGGATAATAATTATATTAAAAAAACCGGCATGGTAGCCAAAATTGATACTACCAGCCGATTCATCCAAATCATTAATACCAAAATCTATTTTGATGACATCTATGATATTATTCTAGAGTCTTAATAAGCTCAATTATCTCAGATATGTTCACAGGTTTTTTGATGAAACCATCACACAATCCATCTAACCCCCAGTCAGCTTCAGGCATAGATGTCATAATATAAATATCACTTCTATGCAAGTTCTTATCGCTTTCCAATTCTCTAATATGTTTAATTGTATCAAAGCCATTAATCCCCGGCATAATAAAATCAATAAAACATATGTCATATGCATCCTTTTTAGATGCTTTCAGTGCGTATAAATCAATTGCTTCCTCTCCGTTTTTTGCCACATCGCAGCTAACATAATCGGCCAAAGACATTGCGACAAATTGACTAATCTTGCTATCGTCCTCCGCTAATAATATTTTCATTGTCCAATTCCCCTAATTCAAATACTATTTATATCTCCACATACTATAATTAATAATTAAATCTATCATAACAAACCTGAAGAAAATCTAAAACATATTTGCCTCATTTTTTTGTAACAAAATCCGCATTACATTTTCTTACAAAATGCATAAAGACATCATTATAAAGCAAAAACGGTCCCTCAGCGGTGCTGCCGAGTGACGCGTTTTTGTTTGGTGTGTATGTTATAAACTTATAAATAAGTTATAACCGAAATTAATATATGCAAATAAAGTATACACAAATACTAACTATTATTCCACCATAAATATAAAAATATTTTTAGTAATTTACAATCTTACCAAAATCAGCCTTAAGTGATGCTCCACCAACTAATCCACCATCAATGTTTGGCTTAGCGAAAAGCTCAGCTGCATTTGAAGCATTTACAGATCCGCCGTACTGAATACGAACTGAATCTGCTGTAGCCTGATCATACATCTCAGCGATGCATGCTCTGATTCCACAGCATACTTCCTCAGCCTGGTCAGATGTAGCAGTCTTACCTGTACCGATAGCCCAGATTGGCTCATAAGCGATAACCAGATTAGCAACATCGCTTGCTGCAACTCCAGCTAAATCAGATTTAATCTGAAGTCTGATCCAATCCATTGTAACACCCATCTCTCTCTGCTCAAGTGTCTCGCCACAGCAAAGAATTGGTGTAAGACCTTTTTCGATAGCCTTCTTAACCTTCTTATTAAGGAACTCGTCTGTCTCACCAAAGTATTCTCTTCTCTCAGAATGTCCGATTACAACATATTTAACACCTGCATCAACAAGCATATCTGCTGAAATCTCACCTGTGTAAGCACCCTTATCCTCGATGTAGAGGTTCTCAGCACCTACTTCAACATTTGTTCCCTTTACAGCCTCTACAACTGGTACGATGTCGATTGCTGGTACGCAATATACAACATCAACGTCATTAGACTCTACAAGTGGCTTTAACTCTTCAACTAATTTTACAGCCTCACTTGGAGTCATATTCATCTTCCAGTTTCCGGCTACGATCTTTCTTCTTGCCATTTTCAATTACTCCTTTTTATAAACACAATAAAAACATGCTTATGCCATCTGCTGTATCAAATACAGCAAATGACATTCATGCATATTTTACAAAAAATAATTATAAATACTTATAACAGACCTAAATTATCTGTCGTTTGCAGCAGCAACACCAGGAAGTTCCTTGCCCTCTAAGAACTCAAGTGAAGCTCCACCACCTGTAGAGATATGTGTCATCTTGTCACCATATCCCAAATTGTTTGCTGCAGAAGCTGAATCACCACCACCGATGATTGTTGTTCCATCAATCTTGGCAAGAGCTTCACATACAGCTATTGTACCACCAGCGAAGTTAGGCATTTCGAAACATCCCATTGGTCCGTTCCATACAACTGTCTTGGCATCAGCGATAGCCTGTGTAAATAATTCTCTTGACTTTGGTCCGATATCCAGACCTTCCATGTCATCAGGAATTTCTCCACGACCAACAACCTTGAAGTTGCAATCATTTGAGAAATCATCTCCAACAACAGTATCAATAGGGATAAGAAGCTTAACGCCCTTCTCCTCTGCCTTCTTCTCCATCTTGAGACAGTAATCCTTATAATCAGGCTCAAGAAGTGACTTACCAACCGGCTCACCGTGAGCTGCCATAAATGTATATGCCATACCACCACCAATGATAAGTGTATCAACCTTATCCAAAAGGTTTTCTATAACAGGAATCTTAGAAGAAACCTTTGCGCCACCAAGGATAGCTACGAAAGGTCTAACTGGATTCTCAACAGCATTGCCAAGGAAATCAATTTCCTTCTCCATTAAGTATCCAACAACAGCAGTGTCAACAAACTGTGTAACACCTACATTTGAACAATGTGCTCTATGAGCTGTACCAAATGCATCATTTACAAATACATCACAGATAGATGCTAAATCCTTTGAGAATGCCTCTCCGTTCTTAGTCTCCTCTGGACGGAAACGTGTATTCTCAATCAAGATGATGTCTCCATCATTCATTGCATCAACAGCAGCTCTTACATTTGCTCCAACAACCTCTGGATCAACTACGAACTTAACTTCCTGTCCAAGAAGCTGTGTAAGTCTCTCCGCAACAGGAGCAAGGCTAAGCTTAGCCTTATCCTCTTCTGTCTTTACCTTGCCAAGGTGTGAACACAAGATAACCTTTCCACCATCAGCAACTAATTTCTTGATTGTAGGCATAGCTGCAACAAGTCTGTTCTCGTCAGTGATTTTACCATCAATGATTGGTACATTGAAATCACATCTACATAATACTCTTTGACCTTTTACATTGATGTCATCAACAGATTTTTTATTTAATCCCATTGAACATTCCTCCATTTTTCTTAATACTTTCTTATACCCACTCCTTCAACCATTTTGCAATGGTTAATCTCATAAAAAGAGATACAAAAAGGAGCCCGGCCCTATAAGCCGGACCCCTTTAATGAGTCTGTTTAAATAAACGAATTAAGCTAACTCTGAGAAGTACTTAATTGTACGAACCATCTGAGATGTGTAGCTGTTCTCGTTATCATACCAAGAAACAACCTGAACAAGGTTATCTTCACCAACCATTGTCTGTGTTGCATCAAAGATAGATCCAGCTGTTGCACCGATGATATCAGAAGAAACGATTTCATCCTCATTGTATGCGAATGACTCTGTCTCAGCTGCCTTCATAGCTGCATTGATTTCCTCAACTGTTGCGCTCTTCTCGATTGTAGCAACAAGGATTGTTGTAGAACCTGTTGGGCATGGTACACGCTGTGCAGATCCGATCAACTTACCATTTAACTCAGGGATAACAAGACCGATAGCCTTTGCAGCACCTGTTGAGTTAGGTACGATATTAACTGCTGCTGCACGTGAACGACGAAGATCACCCTTACGCTGTGGGCCATCAAGAGTCATCTGATCACCTGTGTATGAGTGAATTGTGCTCATGATACCAGACTTGATACCGAAAGCATCGTTAAGTGCCTTAGCCATTGGTGCTAAGCAGTTTGTTGTACATGAAGCTGCAGAGATGATTGTATCTTCTGGCTTCAATGTCTTGTGGTTTACATTGTAAACGATTGTAGGAAGGTCGTTTCCTGCAGGTGCAGAAATAACTACCTTACGAGCTCCAGCATTGATATGAGCCTGAGCCTTGTCCTTAGATGTGTAGAATCCTGAACACTCAAGAACTACATCAACCTTTAATTCACCCCATGGGCAATTGTTTGCATCTGGGAATGCATAAATCTTGATTTCCTTACCATCAACTGTGATTGAATCCTCACCAGCCTTAACTGTATCAGCTAAAGCATACTTTCCCTGTGATGAATCATACTTTAAAAGATGAGCTAACATCTTTGGTGATGTAAGGTCATTGATTGCAACTACTTCGTAACCTTCTGCTCCGAACATCTGACGGAAAGCAAGACGACCGATACGACCGAAACCGTTAATTGCTACTCTTACTGCCATTTTCAATTCCTCCTAAGATTTGAATAATTTCTATTAGCGAGGCATTGCCTCGAAACTTTTTATATTTTATCTAATTTATGCATAGATTTCAACCCTTTAAACCAACTTTCATAAATTTTGTTAATTTTTTGACATAATAAACATCATATCATTTTATATCCATCATTGAATTTAATAAGTTCCTAAAATATAATTATGACATAATAATTACATAATAATTAGAATAAACCAAGGAGACATACAATGAAAATATGGGATTCTCACATGCACTCTTCCTTCTCTGGAGACTCACAAACACCTCCTGAAGAAATGATTGCACAAGCCCAAAAGCTAGGCTTGCCAGGAATAACTTTTACAGATCACTTGGATTGGGATTTCAAGGAGGAGCCTGGTCTCTTCGATTTAGACATCCCTTCATATGAATCAAAAATCCAAGAGTTAATAAACACATACACTGATGACAATTTCAAAATCAATTACGGTATCGAGTTAGGTCTTCAGACACATTTAAGCAATCGACATAGAGTCCTTCTATTGGAAAATGATTTTGACTATGTAATAGGCTCTCTACATGTAATTGACGGCGTAGATCCTTACTATCCTGCTTACTTTGAAAATATTGATCCAATCGATGCATACAGGAAATCATATGAAGCAATGTTGGAAAATATTATTGCCTTTGATGAATTTGACAGTCTCGGTCATTTGGATTATGTATTCCGCTATGGTCCTGCCAAAGAATTAGGCATTGACAGCTATGAACCTTACCAGGAATTAGTTGAACAAATCCTGAAATTCATTATAAGCCACGACATTGCTTTGGAAATAAATACAGGAGCATATAAGCGAGGCTTAAAAGAACCTAATCCAAGTTTTAAAATAATCAAAAAGTATAAAGAAATGGGAGGAAATCTCATTACCATCGGTGCTGATGCTCACTCCCCTGAATATATTGGGACACACTTTGATACTATAGAAGAAATGTTACTTGATGCCGGCTTCAAGGCATATCAGGTATACAAATCAAGAACACCATATGATATGCCTTTGAAATAATTTATTTTCGGGCGCAAAAATAGCCACCCAAATGAGTGGCTAATTTTGCAACTTTATGAGACTTACAAAGGATAGAGACTTCTGTTTCCCATAAGGAAACAAGTTCTATGAACTTTAAAAGCAAAATTATAATAACATGACACCTAATATCTGTCAACTACAAACTAATAATAAATCTTGTTTTTCTACGAATATACATATTTGTTCTCAAATTCAATCACATTCAATGGTTTATCATATAAATAACCTTGAATCACATCACAACCGCAGTCAACAATTTTCTCTTTTTCCATCTCAGTTTCCACGCCTTCGCATAGTACCTCAAAAGAGATTTCCTTAAATGTATCTACAAGATTTTTCAAAATAGTCTCTCCCATTTTATTATTAATGGAATGAAGAACAAAACCTCTATCAAACTTGATTACATTAGCAGGTATCTGACCAAGTACATAAAGTGAATTGTAACCAGATCCAAAATCATCCAAAGCAACTCTATAACCCAATTTACGAAGTTTCTGAAGCTGCTCAATAATATCTTCTAAATCCTGAACCAAAACTGATTCTGTCAGCTCAAACTCTATATATTTCTTATCCACACCTGAATCTTCTACCAAGCTATCCAGGGAATCAATAAATCTCTTGTCTGCCAAATCCTCTCTCGATAAATTAACAGAAACAGGGAATAATTCTTTACCATCCCTCTTCCATTTAGCAAGAAGCTTAACAGTCTTGGCCAAAACCTTGTAATCCAACCGAGAAACAATTCCAGCCTGTTCCAAAATAGGAACATACAAAGCCGGCGAGATAATCTCTCCATTTTCATCATGAAATCTGGACAAAGCTTCTGCTCCAACTATTTTGTCATTCTTCACTGAATATTTTGGCTGCAAATAAATCTGTATTGCATCCTCACTCATAGCACGCTCAAAATTCGGAATAACGCTGGCTTTCTTTACAGATTTGCGTCTAACTTCCTCAGAATAGAAAGCAACTGTTGTAGCATAACTGCCCTTCATACTTCTTCTGGCATAACGGGCATTATCCTGAGCATAAATAAAACTATCCCCGGGTTGCATCATATACAGACCAATTTCCACATGAACTTTGGCACGATCATATAATCTGCTTACCTCTGCAACGAAATCATCAGCAATAGATTCGTAATAAGATATAACTTCCTTCTCAGTAGCATAGCCAGTCTCACATAAAATCAGCAAGTGGTCAGCATAACTCATGGTTCCAGTTATTGTAGTCTTATTATTTCTGCAGAAATAATCAACCATTCTGGAGATTAACCAATCTCCTTTGTCAGTACCATAAATCTCATTGAAATATTTCAGATTACGAATATTCATACTGACAATAAGGGGTTGTTTCATTTCATCAACCACTTTAGCACCAAGTATCTTGAACCTTTCTAGTGATGGAAGTTCCTCTGTTTTGTGTTCTAAGATTTTGTTTAACATTTACCCAAATTTCTCCAATACATTTATTCTTTGGAAGCATCGATTATCTTCCTAGCTTTATTTCTGATACGCTGTATTGCGTTATCAATATTTTTATCTGACCTTCCCATAGCCTTGGCAATCATATGATAATCCATACCGCTATTCATATAGAATAGAACCTCAAGTTCCATCTTGCTTAGACTATCTACCAATTTGCTATAAATATTTTGTGAATCCTCTATATCAACAATAATCTTCTCCGGATTTTGTAAATCCCCTAAATTTAATGAAGCAATCATATTATCATATTCATTAATCCCTTCATTATCCGACAAAGATGTATATAGATTAAGAGGAGCGTTTTTTAATGCATCAGCACTTTGAACCGCCTTGAAAATACGGCGTTTAATGCATAAATTTGCAAAGCTGTTAAAACCAGCACCCTTAGAAATATCATAGTTTTTCAAGGCTTCCAACAAACCTATGAACCCCTCCTGTCTCACATCGGCCTTGTCTCCACCTTTAATAAAATATAATTCCCCATATCGACGAATAACACTGTCATAACGTTTGATAATATATTCTGCCGCATCAAAGTCCCCACTTTGAAATCTGGCAACAATATCTTCGTCAGTCATTTCTAAATAATTTAAATCCATCTCACTCCCAAATTATTTTACAATATTTAAACGTTGACGCACAACCTCATATGTCAAAATTCCAGTAGCAACAGATACATTTAGAGAATCAATATCTCCCTTCATTGGAATTGAAGCGACTAAATCGCAATGTTTCTTCACAAGATCACTGACGCCACTTCCTTCGTTGCCCATTACAACACCAATAGAACCTGTAAGATTCAAGTTATACATGGAATCCCCATCCATATCAGCACAGACAAACCACATACCCTCTTCTTTCAGACTTTCAATAGTCTGTGACAGATTAGTAACCTTGGCAACCGGTGTATAATTGATAGCCCCTGCTGAAGCTTTGGCAACTGTAGCAGTAAGGCCTACAGCTCTGCGCTTCGGAATGACGACACCATGGGCACCAGCCTGATTGGCAGTTCTAATTATGGCTCCCAGGTTATGTGGATCCTCCACACCGTCAAGGAAAATAATAAATGGATCCTCACCTTTTTCACGGGCAACCTCAAGCATATGTTCTACTGTAGAATATTCATATGCAGCACCCTGAGCAATAACCCCTTGATGTTTGCCAGTCTCTGAGAGCTGATCAAGTCTCTCCTTGGCTACAAAATTTATTATCACATCATGTTTCTTGGCTTCACGGACAATAGTTCTGATTGGTCCGTCCTGGCAACCATCCAACACGAATATCTTATCAATTGGTTTTCCAGAGCGAAATGCCTCTAAAACAGCATTTCTCCCCTCTATGGTTAAATTGTTTTCTTCCATATTGTTCCTTTCATACAGTTATAGAGTCAAACCGGTTTTATCAATACCCAGCTTGCATAAATAAACTATTCTCTCTAACTGATCTGTCATATATAAGAATCCCATAACCGCCTCAAAACCTGTAGCACTTCTATAGTCTGCAACAGTTGCATTCTTGGCTGTAGTATGTGATTTGGCATTTCTGCCCCTTCTGTAGATATCCTGTTCCTCTTCTGTCATATTCTCCATCAAAGCTTCTGCCATAACAGCCTGTGAATGAGCCTTGACAATATGAGATGTATGTCTGTGTAGCTGATTAGCAGAAGTATTTCCCGCTCCTACAACAACAGATCTTATAACCAGGTCAAATATTCCATCTCCAATATATGCCAATGTCAGAGGGGAATAAGTGCGAATATCCTTTTTATCAATGTCAAAAGCATTCATTATATAGGAATTGAATGCTTCGACTCCATTCATTTCATCCATTATAATCCATACCTTTGCAAACTTAAGCTCTGTGCCATTTTACACCTTCACGGGTATCCTCTAACACAATACCCATAGCAGTAAGCTCATCTCTAATCTCATCAGCTCTGGCGAAGTTCTTGTCCTTTCTAGCCTGCTGGCGCTCCTGGATCAAAGCTTCAACCTGCTCATCAAGACTTTCTTCCTCCTGAGCCAGGATAATTCCAAGTACATCACATAATTCATTCAACTGATTATATAATCCTTGAGCCAAGGCACGAGAAGAATTCTCATTTACATTCTGATTACAATATTTAACTAATTCAAATATTGCAGATGAAGCATCAGCTGTATTGAAATCATCATCCATAGCCGCTTTAAACTTATCAACAAATTCAATTCTATTATCATATATAGCCTGCTCTTCAGATGTCATATCTGCCACTGTGGAGTTCTCAGCAATATACTTTAAATTCTTGCCGGCTGTAATAATTCTGTCCAATCCATTTTTGGCAGCTTCCATAAGCTCTGCACTGAAATTCAATGGACTTCTGTAATGAGCCTGAAGCATAAAGAATCTCAAAACTGCCAAATCGTATTTCTCACCAATCTCTCTAACAGTGAAGAAATTGCCAAGGGACTTTGACATTTTCTTGTTGTCAATATTTAAGAAGCCATTATGCATCCAATATGTAGCAAAAGGAACTCCATTTGCCGCCTCAGACTGAGCAATTTCATTTTCATGATGTGGGAAAATCAAATCCTCACCACCGGCATGAATATCAATCTGATCACCCAGGTATTTCTTGGACATAACCGAACACTCAATATGCCATCCCGGACGACCCTGGCACCATGGACAATCCCAATATGGTTCTCCATCCTTCTTTGGCTTCCAAAGTACAAAATCGAAATCATCTTCCTTTTCACTACCTACAACGCCAATTGTTCTATGTCCTGCTTCCTGCTCATCTATATCTCTGTGAGAAAGCTTACCATAGCCTTCAAATTTACGGGTTCTATAATATACAGTTCCATCACTCACCTTGTAAGCATAACCCTTATCCATCAATGTCTGAATCATATCAATCATGCCATCGATTTCCTGTGTAGCCTGAGGATGAGTTGTAGCTGGTCTCACATTTAAGTCAGCCATATCCTTCTTACATTCAGCAATATATCTCTCAGAAATCTCCTCTGATGATACGCCTTCTTCATTCGCCTTTTTGATAATCTTGTCATCCACATCAGTGAAGTTGGATACATAATTCACTTCATAACCGCAGTATTCAAAATATCTACGAACTGTATCAAATACAATCATAGGTCTGGCATTACCAATGTGAATAAAATTATATACAGTCGGTCCACAGACATACATTCTAACTTTACCTGGTTCAATAGGCTTAAATTCTTCTTTTGTTCGTGTAAGTGTGTTAAATATTTTCATTTCATAGTTCCTCGTATATCAAGTATTTATGCAAAAAATGCATAGATTATTTTATATGATTACTGTTTACTACAGCCTGGACAGGATGCGCATCTGCTGGCCTCAGAATCAGCCATAACTGCACTGGATTCATAGAAACTTTCAAGCAAGGCAACTGCCTGTGAACTGATGCCTTCCTCACGACCTGTAAATCCCAGATGTTCCTCTGTGGTAGCTTTGATATTTACCCTGTCAGTTGTAATTCCAAGAGCCTTGGCTACATTTTCTTCCATCTGTTCTATATAAGGTCTAAGCTTCGGCTTCTGCGCAATAACTGTTGCATCAACATTTCCCACTATATAGCCCTTCTCAGCTATAAGTTCTGCCACATGCTCCATAAGCTTAATTGAATCAGCACCTTTATACTGCTCATCTGTATCCGGAAAATGTTTCCCAATGTCACCTAATCCTGCTGCTCCTAAAATGGCATCCATAATAGCATGTAAAAGCACATCTGCATCTGAATGACCAAGGAGTCCCAAAGTATGTGGAATCTCAACTCCGCCGATAATCAGTTTACGGCCTTCCACCAGTTTATGAACATCATATCCTGTACCTATTCTCATAATTATAGTACTCTCCTATGTTATCTCTACATACTAAAGAACATAATAACAAATTTTCACACAAATATGAAGCAAAAAATGATATAAATTATTTTTCCAAATCCTTGTAATACAATCCTATTTGACCGCGTATAGTATCCATAATATGCATCACATCTGAAGTGGCCTGTAGCGGAACCATTCTACTCTCTTTCAGCCCCTCTCTTATCTCAGATGCAACAGTATCAAACTCATCTAAATAGCTGTTCATCCTTGGGCCATCTCCCTTAAACACTTCCTTATTGAACAATCCTTTTTTGCATGTGATGGAATTCATGGCATGATACAGTATCGCTTTAATACAACCATCTGTTCCATTTATCTGCATTTTCTCAAAGCCTTTCATATCAGCAATTGAAGCTGATATAGACACTTTCAATCCATTGTCATATTCAAATATAATATCTTCGCCCAAATCAATGCCACCGGAAAGATTCCCCACGCTAGTAATATGATCTGGATATCCCCATAATCTATAAGCATAGGTAATAGGATAAACTGTAATATCCAACAATGCTCCACCGGCCCGCTTCGGATCAGCTACCCTTGGAGCATAATTTACGGAATTCATATGATATGTAAATCTCGCATCTGTTATATTGCCGATTTTGCCATTATTCACCCATTCCTTGGCTTTGTTGGCAGCAGGTGAAAACCATGTCCACATGGCCTCACATAAATACAAATCTTTTTCCCTGGCAAGAGCAATCAGTTCATCAGTCTCTGACGCTTCAACTGTAAATGCCTTTTCACATAATACAGGCTTTCCAAGTTCTAAAACCTCTTTCACATTTTGATAATGTACATTATGCGGAGTGACAACATATACCGCATCTACCCCTTCTGCAGTAACAGCTTCCGCAATAGTTCTGTATGCCACGCCCCCAAACTCATTGACAAAAGAAACTGCATTATCATAATTTCTTGTATAGCATGATACAATCTCATGTCTCCCACTATCCAAAATCTGTTTTGCAACTGTGTGTGCAAGCTTACCTGTCCCAATAAAACACCATCTAAACTTACTCATTTTTGTATTCCTCCATTTTTATTACATATATTTTTTTATTATATATATATTTCTACCTTCGTTCTTGTAAAATAATATTACGAATTTCAAATATTTTACATGTATAAACCATTTAGTTTTTTCATATATAATACAAAAAAACTCTTATCAATTCTGATAAGAGTTTCAGTAGCGAGAGAGAGACTCGAACTCTCAACCTCCCGGGTATGAACCGGACGCTCTAGCCAGTTGAGCCACCTCGCCATATTAGATTTTGAATGGGACCTACAGGGCTCGAACCTGTGACCCTCTGCTTGTAAGGCAGATGCTCTCCCAGCTGAGCTAAGATCCCATTTCCTATCGCTCTCGCGACCGAAATCTAATATACTATATTGACCATTCTAAGTCAACAACTTTTTTCGAAAAATTTCAACTTTTTTGAAAAACTTTATCAAAACTTATACTTCAAGCAATCTATCAATTAATTTAACGCAATCTGCTGCATCTTTGGAATATCCGTCTGCATCTATTTCAACTGCATAACTCTCAGTAATGCAGGCTCCTCCAATAACAACTTTCGCCCTGCATCCTCTCTCTTTTACAAGCTCAACCACATCTTTCATCTTTACCATGGTTGTTGTCATAAGGGCTGATAGACCAATAACATCTGCATCAGTCTCCATAGCCTTATCAACAATAGCTTCAGCAGATACATCTTTGCCCATATCATAAACCTGATAACCGTAATTCTTCAGCATAAGCACAACCAGATTCTTGCCAATATCATGTATGTCTCCTTCAACTGTGGCAAATACGCATACACCTTTGACACTTCCATCTGAATTCTCCAGAAGCAATGGTTCCAGATAATCCATTGCAACCTTCATAGTATTGGCACCGGCAATTAATTGTGGCAGGAAATATTTCTTTTGATCATAATACTCTCCCACTTTATTTATGGCACTGATAAGATAAGTCTCAATAATATCAGAAGGTGAAGTTCCCGCCTTTAGCTCATCCTTCACATCATCAACAACCACATCCTTGTTGCCATTTAATACATCAATGAAGATTGGATGGGACTCCTCCGGAGAATCAGACTTTTCAATCTTTGCTTCAGCCGCCTTCTGTCCTTGAACAAAAGTACCTTCCCCGAAAGAAATATTCATCTTCTCTGTGGGAACAGTCTGCAAATATCTCTCAGAAGCTCCATCCTTATTCAGTAACAAATCCACTGCAAATGCTGAATATACAAGCATCTCCTGAGACGGATTGGCAATTGCCATGGTCAATCCCTTTGAAAGTGCAACATTCAAGAATGCCGAATTTACAAAAGTTCTCTGAGGCATACCAAATGAAATATTTGACAGGCCGCATATGGTAGGAAGAGATAATACATTCTTACAGTAATCTATAGTTTCAAAACACTGTAAAGCTGCAGTAGGATCTGCTCCAACAGTCTGCACGAGCACATCTACAATAGCAGACTTAGGACTTATACCAATCTCCTCTCCTTTATGTAAAATATATTCAATATTCGCCTTCTTCTCATCCAGATTCTTTGGAAGGCCTGCAGATGAAAGTGGTAGCAGTATAAACATAGCTCCATACTTCTTGGCCACCTCCAGCATCTTCTGCATCTTCGGTTCCTCTGCCGAGATGGAATTAATAATAGCACGCCCCGGATATACTCTAAGAGCAGCTTCTATAACCTCTGGATAGCTCGAATCAATACACAGTGGCAAATCCACTGTGTAAGTAATCTCATCAATGGCAGCAAGCATCATCTCTTTCTCATCAATACCATTGGTTCCCATGTTCACATCCAAAACTGATGCTCCATCATCCTCTTGGGCTCTGGCAAATTCCTTTACCAATTGCAAACTGCCTTCACGAAGTTCTGCCTGCAATTTCTTCTTTCCTGTAGGATTAATTCTCTCTCCTACAATCTTAAATGTTCCATTTACATCAACGAATACATTTTCTCTTTCCGATGTAACTATTGGTAAATGTTTCGGTTCTGGAATCAAAGCCGGTTTACCATCCATTTTCTCCGCCAGGGCTTTAATATGCGCAGGTGTAGTACCGCAACATCCACCGAGGACTACCGCTCCCGCCTCATATAACAATTGACAGGCATCAGCAAATTCCTCCGGTGTAGTTGAATAGATAGTCTCTCCATCCACCAGCTCCGGTAATCCATTATTTGGCTTAACCATAATTGGAATATCTGCAACCCTGGCCATTTGCTCTACCAAACCAACCATGTCCTCCGGACCTGTAGAACAATTCAATCCTACAATATCGGCTCCCATATTTTGCAAGACAATCATGGCAGTATCCGGCCTTGTTCCATAGAGGGTTCTTCCATCCTCATTGTATGTCAGTGATACCATAACAGGTAAATCACAGGTCTCCTTAATTGCCAGAAGTGCCGCTCTACATTCCTGTAGACTCATCATTGTCTCTACAACAAATAAATCTACCCCTTCCAGCAAAATTGCCCGTACCTGCTCTTTATAAACTTCCACAAGCTCCTCAAATCTCAATTCACCAAGAGGATACAATTGCTGACCGGTCATAGTAAGATCTCCGGCAACCAACGCTTTCCCATCTGCCGCCTCACGACTAAGCCTTACCATTGTGCGATTAAGCTCCACAAGCTTATCTCCCAGGCCATACTCATCCAGCTTAATTGAATTCGCTGTAAAAGTAGGTGCATATAAAATATTAGTTCCCGCCTCAACATAGGCACGCTGTAAGTCAATGATAGCCCCTGGATTATTGGCAATCCACTCCTCAGGGCATACCCCCATTGGAAGCCCTGCTTTCATCAGATTGGTTCCTGTAGCACCATCCAAAATTATAGGTCCTTTTTCAAATAATTTGTATAATTCCTGTCGTGTCATTTTATTACCTCAATATTGTTTAACTCATCAATAATATTGCAAATCAGATTTACTCTGTTAAATGGAGTCATAAAATAATATCCATCGCAGCAATCCTTCAACTTTTCTGCAATATCAAGAGAAATGTCAATGGCAACCTGCTCAGATTCTTCTCTACTCATATTCTCATTATATTTATCTACAATATAGTCAGGTACATTCATACCCGGCATCTGCTTGGCAATAAACATTGCATTCTTACGGCTCACAAGAGGCATAATTCCTGCCATTATCTTAGCTCCTGTCATTTCACGAAGCAGACGGATTCGCTCAATATCATCATCACTATATATTGGCTGTGTCAAAAAAAATGTACATCCCTGTTCCATTTTCAACTTCATTCTACGGGCAATGGCATCCACATTGACACCGTTATAATTCAGCGCTCCTCCAAATACAACTGTATCATCCACAAACTCCTCATTGTTCATACCATCAACCAGATTCATCAATCGGATGGAATTACAGTTAAACACCTGTGTCAAATCCGCTCTGTTCTGCTTGGAAATAGGATCTCCAGTCACAAAGAGAAAATGCTTCAAATCATTGGCATACGCTCCCATAATTGTGCCGCGAAGAGATATGATATTTCTATCTCTGCACGATATATGAGGCATAACATCTATTCCCACTTCTTTTTGCACCTTGGCTCCAAGAAGGGATGCATCCATTCTGGTTCTGGCAAGTGGAGAATCCGACAAAGTAAGCAAGTCCACATTATGATTCTTTAAAACCATTGCTCCATCTATAACCTTCTTATAATTCATATCTGCAGGTGGATCTAACTCAACCAACACTGGTTTTCTGCCACTTTGCAGTTTCTTCCAGAAGTCTGACTCAGTGCGTGTTACAACAGAATTCTGAGTTTGAGAAATCTTCTTTTGATATATCTTATTATCAATTGCCTTTTCTGTTGCAGCCACATACTCAGGTGAGGTTCCACAACAGCCACCTAATATATTTACACCTAACTGCTGCAGGCTCTTTTCATTTTCCACATAATAATTTAAATTATGGCCATAGAATATCTGTCCTCGAACTTCGTATGGATAGCCTGCATTTGGCAGAGCCACCAGCGGTTTGTCCGACGGAAATGATATCTTCTCCAACAGAGATACAAGCTGTGAACCGGCCATACTACAATTAAATCCGTATGCATCAACTGAATCGAGTTCACACATTTTGTTGATGATTCTCGAATAACTGATACCTGACTTGGAATAACCTGTCTTATCAACACAGAAGGATACAATAACATATGCATCCGGTTTCACTTCTTTGATATATCCAGCCAGTTCCTCTATATAGAACAAATCATTTTGAGTTTCAAACCAGATAATCTCTGCTCCAGCCTCAATAAAACAATCTATAACATATTTATAATCTTCTACTACCTCTGTGTAGTCTTTGCCTATGTCATATAATGTTCCAATATCAGCAGCTACATATACTTCCTCATTTTCCAGACTTACCGCCTCATATGCAATCTGTATGCCGGCAGTAATATTCTCTTTCAATTCGTTTCTATCCGGAAAGAAATTAGAATTGGAAGCAAATGTATTGGTTCTTAGAATTCGCGCACCACTTCGGATATACTCCCTGTGAATATCTATGATACGCTTTGGATGCAACAGATTCTCCCTTTCAACCAATTCAACTCCATCAGAATGAACCAAATCATAATATGTTCCCATTGCTCCATCTGTGAGCACTATATTTTCTGATAAATATTTTCTAAAATCACTCATTAAAAATCCCTTATCTATAACCAATATAAATGTATCTACATAGGCGAAATATCAATATTTCACCATCAAATCTTTATCATTTTAACATATAAAAGTCCACAGTAAAGTTTTTTATTAATAAAAATGCCGCAATTGAATCAAAAAATTCTGAATCAATTGCGACATTCGCATTATTATAAGATCAAATTATGTCTCTTGTTATAATTTTATCTGTTATCCACCTTGGCAATATCAATCAAAGTAATATTGTCCATCTGTGTCTCCAATGCTGTAGCAAGGGCATTGGCTGTATCCATTGCTGTTATACAGTACACTCCTGTCTCGATGGCATTTCTTCTAATAAGGAATCCGTCTCTAGACTTATCTCCATGTCCAGTTGTAGGAATATCAATTACCAGATCAATCTTGTGACCGAGAATCAAATCCATAACATTTGGAGATTCCTGAGAAATCTTATTTACCCAGAGAGCATCAATTCCATGCTCCTGGAGATATTTCGCAGTAGAACGGGTTGCATAAATCTTGTAACCCAAAGCAGCAAATCTCTTGGCTACGCCTACAGCCTCCGGCTTATCCTTATCAGCAACTGTCATAATCATCTGCTTGTATTTGGTAACATTTACACCGGCACCAAGGAAAGCCTTGTACAATGCTTCGTTAAATGTCTTACCGATTCCCAGACACTCACCTGTAGACTTCATCTCAGGTCCCATTGAAATCTCGGCACCACGGAGCTTCTCAAATGAGAATACCGGCATCTTGATTGCAATATAGTCAGCCTCCGGCTGAAGTCCCGGCTCATATCCCAACTCTCTGATTGTAGAACCGATAATAACCTTTGTAGCCAAATCAACAATAGGAATTCCTGTGACCTTACTGATATATGGAACTGTACGTGAAGATCTAGGATTAACCTCGATTACATATACCTCACCATCCATAACAATAAACTGGATATTGATCATACCTTTTACATGTAAGGCTTTGGCAAGACGAGCTGTATAATCTGCAATCTTTGCCTTAATATCATCACCTATTGTATGAGCAGGATATACTGAAATAGAGTCACCAGAGTGCACTCCAGTACGCTCAATATGTTCCATAATTCCAGGAATCAATATATCTGTACCATCACATACAGCATCTACTTCTATCTCTTTTCCCTGTAAATATTTATCTACAAGAATAGGGTGATCCTGAGCAATCTGATTTATGATTCCAATAAATTCTTCAATCTCATCATCATTGAATGCAATCTGCATTCCCTGTCCACCAAGTACATAAGAAGGGCGCACAAGTACAGGATAACCAATTCTGTTGGCAACTTCCTTGGCCTCCTCAGCAGTATATACTGTTCCACCTGAAGCTCTAGGAATCTCAGTCTCTTCTAGAATCTTATCAAATAATTCTCTATCCTCAGCTGCATCCACATCCTCAGCCTTGGTTCCAAGAATTGGCACTCCCATTTTCTTCAGGGCTTCTGTAAGTTTGATTGCAGTCTGACCACCGAACTGTACAACAGCTCCATCAGGCTTCTCAATATCTACTATGCTCTCCACATCCTCATCTGTAAGCGGCTCAAAGTAAAGCTTATCAGCAATATCAAAGTCAGTAGATACAGTCTCAGGATTGTTATTTACAATAATTGTCTCATAACCTTCCTTGGCAAATGCCCATGTAGAATGTACAGAACAATAATCAAATTCAATACCCTGACCGATTCTAATAGGACCAGAACCAAGTACCAATATCTTCTTCTTGTCACGAGTCTGCTCTGCTTCATTAACTGAGCCAAATACTGAATAGTAATAAGGTGTCTCAGCAGCAAACTCTGCAGCACAGGTATCAACCATCTTAAAAGCTGCTACGATGCCATTGTCATAACGCATCTTCTTGATTTCTTCATGCGGCTTGCCTGTAAGAGATGCAATAACTGTATCAGGGAATTCCAATCTCTTGGCTTCCTTAAGCAATTCAACAGTTAATTCCTCACTCTTAAGCTTCTGCTCCATCTCAACCAAAATAGCAATCTTGTCAATGAACCAGATATCAATCATAGTTCTCTCATGAATATGCTCATAAGACATACCGCGTCTCAAGCATTCAGCTATAAGATAGATTCTTCTGTCATCTACCACATCAAGAGCAGCTTCAAGTTCTGCATCACTATATTCATCAAATCCGTAACTCATAAGAGAATCCACATGCTGCTCCAAGGATCTGATAGCCTTCATTAGAGCACCCTCGAAATTATTGCAGATACTCATAACCTCTCCTGTGGCCTTCATCTGAGTTGTAAGTGTACGCTTAGCTGTAATAAATTTATCAAATGGAAGTCTTGGAATCTTCACTACACAATAATCAAGCATTGGCTCAAATGATGCATATGTCTTGCCTGTAATTGCATTCTTGATTTCATCAAGTGTGTATCCCAAAGCAATCTTGGCTGCAACCTTGGCAATAGGATAACCTGTAGCCTTTGAAGCCAAAGCTGATGAACGAGATACTCTAGGGTTAACTTCGATTACACAGTATTCAAATGTATCTGGATGAAGGGCATATTGCACATTACATCCACCTGTAATTCCAAGTTCAGAGATGATATTTAATGCAGAGCTTCTAAGCATCTGATATTCCTTATCACCTAATGTCTGTGAAGGAGCAACTACAATTGAATCACCAGTATGTACACCTACAGGATCAATATTTTCCATGTTACATACAGTGATACAGTTACCTGCCGCATCACGCATTACCTCGTACTCAATTTCCTTCCAACCTGCAATACAACGCTCAACCAACACTTCGTGAACTCTTGAAAGTCTCAATCCGTTGGTTAGAATCTCAATCAATTCCTCCTCGTTGTGAGCAATTCCACCGCCGGAACCACCCAGTGTATATGCAGGACGAAGAACAACCGGATATCCGATTGTATTAGTGAATTTAATACCATCTTCTACATTATGAACAACAAGAGATGCAGCTACAGGCTCATGGATTTTCTCCATGGCATCTTTGAATCCCTGTCTGTCCTCTGCTCTGAAAATTGTCTCTGCTGTAGTTCCAATAAGTCTGACTCCATTTTCCTCAAGAAAGCCACACTCATCCAATTCCATACCCAGATTAAGTCCAGCCTGTCCGCCAAGTGTAGGCAATACTGAATCAGGCTTTTCTTTCAGGATAATCTTCTTCAACACTTCCACAGTAAGAGGCTCAATATATACCTCATCTGCTATATCCTTGTCAGTCATGATGGTAGCAGGATTGGAATTAACCAATACAACTTCCACGCCTTCTTCTTTCAAGGAACGACATGCCTGTGTTCCTGCGTAGTCGAACTCTGCAGCCTGTCCAATTACAATTGGACCAGACCCAATTACAAGTACTTTCTTTATGCTTAAATCTCTTGGCATTAATTTTCTCCTCCCATCATGTTAATAAATCTGTCGAACAAATATCCACTGTCAAGTGGTCCTGGGCAAGCTTCAGGATGGAATTGTACTGTAAATATGTTCTTTCCTACATATTTCAGACCTTCATTGGTTCCATCATTTACATTTACAAAAGCTGGCACAGCAACAGATGGGTCAAGTTTATCTGTATCAACTACATAACCATGGTTCTGTGATGATATATATACACGACCTGTTGCTAAGTCTTTCACAGGGTGGTTACCACCTCTATGACCGTATTTTAATTTATGAGTCGGGCAACCATTTGCAATTGCCATCAACTGATGTCCTAAACAAATAGCAAAAATCGGAACATCAGAAGCATATAATTTCTTGATTTCTTCAATTATCTCCACATTGGTCTCAGGATCTCCAGGACCATTTGAAAGCATAATTCCATCTGGATTCATATCAAGGATTTCTTCAGCAGATGCATGAGCAGGGAAAATTGTAACCTCGCACCCTCTCTGACTCAGAGAACTGGCAATATTGCCCTTGGCACCGAAATCCATCAGAGCAACCTTGTAATTCTTGCCTCTATTCTCAGGCTTAATATTGCCACCAGCTGAAGCTGTTGCTCCCATCATACCCTGTCCTTCAGGATATACAGACTTGCATTCATAAGCCTTGATTACAGACTTCTCATCACAAGTCACCTTGGATACTACGTCACCAACAGTATATTCTTTCAGTCTAGGAATAATCTCATCTAAGTTATAATTCTCATTAGTTGTAATCATTCCATTCATAGTACCCTTATCTCTCAAAATCTTGGTAAGGGCTCTGGTATCAATACCTGCAATACCCGGAACATCCTGCTCCTTCAAGAAATCCTGGATAGTTCCTTCACAACGGAAATTACTAGGAATTCTAGATAATTCTCTCACGATATATCCATCTACCCATGAACGAGAAGATTCCATATCAGGTGTAATTCCATAATTGCCTATCAAAGGATAAGTCATACATACTGCCTGGCCCGCATAAGATGGATCAGTCAATACTTCAAGATAACCTGTCATAGATGTGTTAAATACTATCTCACTGATTACCTCTCTTGTAGAACCAATACTCGTTCCTTCGAATACTGTACCGTCTTCCAAAATCAGAAATGCTTTCATTTTGCTTCCTTTCGCTATTTGTTATTTTTATATAATCTTGTTGATTCTATCATAAAGGGTACTTTATCACAATAAAAAGTACCCTTTATTTTTACAATAATTATTAATCAATATTACTTGAAGTAAGCAACACCGGATTCAAATAATTTCATATCCTGCTCACCATAAATATTGATTGCCACTGAACGGCCTTGTCTCTCAGAATGAGCCATCTTACCAAATACTCTACCGTCGGCACTTGTGATACCTTCAATAGCCATATATGAACCGTTGATGTTCCATTCTTCATCCATTGTAGGCTGCCCAGCTTCATTGACATACTGTGTGGCAACCTGTCCATTTTCAAATAACTTCTTCAACCACTCATCATTGGCAACAAATCTACCCTCACCATGAGATGCAGGATTTGTATAAATCTGACCAAGCTCAGCCTGCTGTAACCAAGGTGACTTATTAGATACCACCTTGATATAAGCCATCTTGGAGATATGACGATTGATTGTATTATATGTAAGTGTTGGTGCATCAGATTCCTGTGTACGAATCTCACCATATGGTACCAGACCCAACTTGATCAAAGCCTGGAATCCATTACAAATACCAAGAGCAAGACCATCTCTCTCGTTCAAGAGCTTGGTAACTGCTTCTTTCATCTTGGCATTTCTAAATGCTGTAGCAAAGAATTTTGCAGAACCTTCCGGTTCATCACCAGCTGAGAATCCACCTGGGAACATAATAATCTGTGACTGATCAATTGCCTTGGTAAATTCTTCAACAGAATCTCTGATATCCTCAGCAGTCATATTCTTGAATACCTTGACAATTGTATCTGCTCCAGCCTTCTCAAATGCTTTGGCACTGTCATACTCACAGTTAGTACCAGGGAATACAGGAATAAATACTGTAGGTTTTGCAATCTTATTCTTGCATACATAGATGTCCTTGGCATTGTATACATCTGTATCTACAAGAGTTGTATCCTGTGAAGCCTTGGTTGGGAATACCTTCTCAAGAGGTGTGCTCCAACATTCAATTGCATCATTTACTGATAATGCCATATCGCCGTATGTAAATGTAGCATCATCTGTAACAACACCGATTACATTTACAACATCTGCTAATCCAGCAGCTTCCATCATAGAGGCGGCCTTATCACCGTCAACAACCTCAGCTACCATTGAACCAACTTCATTTTCAAATAATTCTTCTATTGATACGCTTCCCTCATCAAGATTAAAGCCAAGCTTGTTACCAAATGCCATCTTAGACAATGAAGCAACCAAACCATGGGAATCAAGAGCATAAGCTGATACAATTACGCCTTCCTGAATCATCTTATGAACTGTATCATACAATTTCATATTCTGCTCGTAATCCGGCAAATCATACTCATCTCTCTTAGCGCCCAAGAATACCAGCTCATTGCCAGCCTTCTTCAATTCAGGAGTAATAATATCTCCTTCCTTGGCAATATCTACAGCAAAAGAAACAAGTGTAGGAGGAACATCTATCTCGTTAAATGTTCCTGACATAGAATCCTTACCACCAATTGATGGAAGTCCAAATGCCATCTGTGCCTTGTAAGCACCAAGCAAAGCTGCGAAAGGCTGACTCCATCTCTTTGGATCAGCTGACATTCTACGGAAGTATTCCTGGAATGTAAATCTGATCTTCTTATAATCACCACCAGCTGCAACAATTCGAGCAACTGACTCAAGTACAGCATAACTTGAACCATGATATGGACTCCATGATGATAAATATGGATCAAAACCATAAGACATCATTGTAACTGTATCACAGTCTCCATTCATAACAGGAAGCTTAGCAACCATAGACTGTGTCTCAGTAAGCTGATATCTACCACCAAATGGCATATATACACTATTTACACCAATTGAGCCGTCAAACATTTCCACAAGACCTTTTTGTGAACATACATTTAAGTCTGCCAAGGTCTTCTCCCATGCTTTTCTTACATCACCATCATTTACAGCATCAGCAACACCTTCTACTGCATATTTATTGAGATAGTTCTCTGACTCTACAGGCATCTCAACTTCAACAGAAGTCTCCTGATGAGCTCCATTGGTATCAAGGAAAGCACGCTTGAGATTTACAATCTCCTTGCCTCTCCACTCCAATACAAGATTAGGCTCCTCTGTTACAACTGCAACTTCAATAGCCTCAAGATTTTCTTCATTAGCATATTTCAGGAACTGATCTACATCCTCAGGTGCAACAACAACTGCCATTCTCTCCTGAGACTCAGAAATAGCAATTTCTGTTCCATCAAGACCAGCATATTTCTTTGGCACCTTGTCCAGATTAACTCTCAATCCATCAGCCAACTCACCGATAGCAACTGACACACCACCTGCACCGAAGTCATTACATTTCTTGATTATGTAACTTACTTCCTCACGACGGAATAATCTCTGAATCTTTCTCTCTGTAGGAGGGTTACCCTTCTGAACCTCAGCACCACATACAGATGTTGATTCAGTATTATGAGCCTTTGAAGAACCAGTAGCACCACCGATACCATCACGACCTGTACGACCGCCAAGGAGAATAATCTTGTCTCCCGGGTCAGAATTAAGACGCTGTACTGCACGTCTTGGAGCTGCACCCATAACAGCACCAATCTCCATACGCTTAGCAACATAATCAGGATGATATACTTCCTTTACATATCCAGTTGCAAGACCAATCTGATTACCATATGAAGAATAACCATGAGCTGCCTCACGTACAATTTTCTTCTGTGGCAATTTACCATCGATTGTATCCTTTACAGGTACAGTAGGATCAGCTGCACCAGTTACGCGCATAGCCTGATATACATATGTTCTACCAGAAAGTGGATCTCTAATTGCGCCACCAAGACAAGTAGCAGCACCACCAAATGGTTCTATTTCAGTTGGGTGATTATGAGTTTCATTTTTGAAGTTAACAAGCCACTCCTCAGTTTTGCCATCAACATCAACTGGGACTACAATAGAGCAAGCATTTATCTCATCAGATTCTTCCTGATCAGCAAGCTTACCATCGGCTTTTAATTTTTTCATTGCTAGAAGTGCCAGATCCATCAAGCATACAAACTTGTCGTCTCTGTCTTTATATAGAATTTTGAAATTATCTAAATAATCATTGTATGTGTCTTCAATAGGCTTACGGTAGAAACCGTCATCAAATTTAACACTCTTCAACTCTGTTGAGAATGTAGTATGTCGGCAATGATCCGACCAATATGTATCAAGAACACGAATCTCTGTCATAGTAGGATTTCTGTGCTCATCATTGCGGAAATAATTCTGAATATGAAGGAAGTCATTAAAAGTCATAGCAAGACCAAGTGAATCATACAATTCCTTCAACTTTGCTTCTGGCATATCAACGAATCCATCAAATACCATAACATCGTCAGGCTCATCAAAATCATCTGTCAAAGTAACAGGCTTCTCCAAACCAGTCTCACGAGAATCAACAGGATTGATGCAATGCTTCTTGATTGCCTCAAACTGCTCATCAGAAATATCGCCCTCTATAACATAAGTTGTTGCAGAACGAATGATAGCTTCCTCGTCTTCCTTCAATAACTTAATACACTGCTCAGCAGAGTCAGCTCTCTGGTCAAACTGTCCAGGCAGATACTCCACAGAGAACACTCTACCATTGAAATCAAATGATTCCTCGTATACATCATCAACCGGAGGTTCACAAAATACCGTCTTCAGGGCCTTTCTATAAATTTCATCGGAAATGTTCTCGATGTCATAGCGAATAAGAACTCTAACATTGGTGACTGTTGTTATTCCCAAATAGCTCTTAAACTCTGAGAGAAGTGACTTTGCAGAAACGGCAAATTCAGGTTTCTTCTCTGCGTAAACTCTTCTTACGTTACTCATTTCGTACCTCCACGCCTAATTATAAAGTTTTATATATACACCCTTTTGGGCGTACTTTCACATACCTAGAGAAGTATATCATATAGACCTTATATATTTCCACAGAAAATATATACGATACGCTACTTTTTTTCCCAAAATAAATTTGTCATTTCGCCGATTTTATCCAAGTTGCATATTTTATAATCCTGCCAATCCGGTGGAATACAATTTCTATAATATGGATTTGCGAATCTCTCATCCAAAAGTGCAATTATTCCTCTATCATTTACCGTTCTAATAACTCTGCCTGCCGCCTGAATCACCTTGTTGTATCCAGGATATAAATAAGCAAAGGAGAATCCATCTCTACCAGCTTCCTGGAAATACTCACGAATTATCTCCAGCTCATTGCACACCTGTGGTAAAGCAAGCCCTACAATTATAGAGCCAATCAGTCTCTCATTGGTCAGATCGATTCCCTCTGCAAAGATGCCACCCATAACGCAAAAACCTATGAGACTTCTATCTCTGCCTTCGTAGAATTCAGTGAGAAAAGCTTCTCTCTCATCCTCTGTCATTCCTGAAGACTGGTAAATGATGTCATATTTCTCACCCCAGACTTTATCAAACACAGCACCTACATCCTCCATGACTTTGTATGAAGGAAAGAATACCATATAATTACCGCTGCGCTTACTTACTATCTCTTCTATATAATTGGCATAACGCTCATACTCAGATCTGGATCTTCTGGTATACTTGGTTGTCACATCATCGGCTATACACAGCAGTCTGTTCTCAGGGTCAAAAACTGATGGCGTGGCTACCATATATACATCCTCATCATTACACAGAAGGGGTCTGTAATACTGAATCGGAAGAAGTGTTGCTGAGAAATATATACAAGAATCTGCCTTGTCTATCCTCTGCTGCAACTGTAGCGACGGATCGACACAATACAGATGTATCATAAAATCACCATTATCCCCATAGTCACAATAAATTCTATAATGGTCATCTAAGCAATCAGATATATCTATGAAATTCTTCATTTTGAAATAGAAATCTAAAACCACATCCCGCTCTTCAATCTCTACTTCATCTTCAAGCAGTTCCTCAATAGCCGATGCAGCATTTATAAGCGACATAAGAAATATCTCGCATTCTTCCAAAACCAGAACTATCTCGCAACTTCTCTTATATACCAGCAAGTCCCTGTTACATCTCTCCAGTCTCTTTTCAATCTTCTTACTATATTTCTTTAAAATATTTTTGGCCTGTAATACCTCTTCTTTTACAATGGTTTCAGAATACATCTCCCTGGCTCTATCAACCATATTATGAGCCTCATCCACCAGATATATATAATCGCCTCTTTGGCCTTCTGCAAAAAATCTCTTGAGATATACATTGGGATCAAAGACATAATTATAATCACATATAATATTATCCACCCAGTTAGATACATCCAGACACATTTCAAAAGGACATACTCGATGCTCTTTGGCCCAGTCAATAAGACGTTCTCTGTCATAGGTACCGTCTTGCATCAGAAGTTCATATACAGCATCATTTACCCTGTCAAAATGTCCCTTGGCATAAGGACAATCAACCGGGTTACAATGTCTTTCCTCCAAAGGACACATCTTATCCTTTGCCGTGATTACAACAGTCTTGCCCTTGTAACCTCTGTCATTTAACAGGTTAAATGCTTCCAAAGCCACAAGTCCAGTGGAGGCCTTGGCAGTGAGATAAAATATCTTGTCAGAATATCCTTGTCCAATAGCCTGAACAGCAGGATAGATTGTAGCCAGAGTCTTGCCGGTACCGGTGGGAGCCTGGAGAAACATAGTCTTGTTTCTGATTAAAGCTGTATACACATCTGCTATGGTCTTCTTCTGTCCCGCTCTGTATTCATATGGAAATGTCAGTTCCTTGATGGACTGCTGTCGCTCAATCCTGTGATTATATATATAATCAGTCCATGGTTTGTAAGAATTAATCAAATCCAAAAACCACTTCTCTAAATCTTCAAAATCAACGGGCTCAACAAAACTTTGAATTTCCTCCGTGTACATATTTACATAAGTCATATGAACCTTGATGCTTTTCAATTTATTCTGGCACGCAAAAATATATGCATATACCTTGGCCTGGGCTATATGCACATCTATTGGAGCTTTCATCTTGGTCACATCCTTGTACATGCCTTTTATCTCATCTACAGTCACATCGGAATCAGGACCTAGTTCTTCATCAAAATCATATATGATGCCATCAGCTCTACCTTCTAAAGCTAATTCATATTTGTCAAAGTCAATTGTAAATTTCAGAGGAACCTCTGCATGATATTCCAAACCTGCACTCTTCTGCAGTTTACGATGAATTCTACTGCCGGCATTCATGGCTTCAGCCTTGAGACCTCCACCATGCCTGTCATCTATGTCTCCAGATACCAACAGAAATTCTACAAGATTTCTAACTGATATTACAATCTGCGGTTTATTATTATCTGTCAATACCAGCTTAGTTTGTTTCATTAATTACTTACCATATCATCTATTCTATAATCTATTTTAAGCGACCCTCTTCAATTGCTTTATCAATATATCTGAAGCAATCGCCCATATTTCCTTGAATAAACATGTCTGTATCAGGATTTAAATCCACTCCGATTCTATCTCTGTTCAAAACCACCATATGCTTACCGTTGAAATAACGAATATATGATGCAGCCGGATATACATTCAATGAAGTTCCGGCAATAATAATCATATCTGCTGTACTGATAGCATTAATAGCATTATTTACAGCATCATCAGGCAAGCCTTCCTCATAGAGAGTTACATAAGGTCTTATAATACCACCGCATTCAGGACATCTAGGTATTCCTCGTTCATCCAGATGACCATTTTCTGCAGCATCAAATATATAGAAGCTATCAACATCCTTATAACAATCCATACAATAATTGCGAAGTGTGGTTCCGTGAATCTCATATACCAGCTTACTGCCAGCTCTCTGATGCAATCCATCAATATTTTGTGTTACAACACCATTTATCTTGCCAAGCTTCTCCAATTTGGCAATTGTAATATGAGCAATATTGGGTTCTACATTTCTTGTATCAAGTTTCTGTCTATAGAATTCAAAGAAAACCTGAGGATTATCTCTCAAGCAACTATGAGACAACAGATACTCTGGAGAATATTGGTCGAATTGCACATCTCTCTGATTGTATAAACCATCTTTGCTACGAAAATCAGGAATGCCACTTTCAGTAGACACTCCTGCTCCTCCAAAGAAAACCACCTTATTTGATTCATTTAAAAATTCAAGAAATTTCTCAAACTGATAATTTTCAGACATTATAAATCACCCTTTTAATACCAACTATTTGCGCTGAGATAAAGCAGTCAAAGCTCCGAATTCTGAATCATATATTCCACCTTCTGCTTCAATCTGCTCCCAGGTGCTCCATACACCATTTAACTGAATAGCCTTCATACTTATATCAGTAACCATTTTCTTCTGAGGCATATTATTATTTATAACAAATACATCCTCATTTAATAGAAACGGCAATACTACAAGTTTACCTACTCGAAGAGCATCCAAAACCTGATTGATTGTATAATTCTTGTTAAGTATATCTACCTTAGTCATATCTTCTCCCCTTTGCATGTCTCATGTCTAATGTCTCATTAAAATATTTGTTTATTTATTATATCATAAGATTTCTATAAACCACTTAAAAAATATCACAATATTTATCTCGTAATTTACAACAAAAGTATTAACTCATTTTCCATATATTAATACTAAATGGCATCAATAAACTTCCTCCAGCAAATTCATGAATTTCATGAGTAAGTAATTCTACGGCCTCGGCACTTCCGGCATCAAAATATGCCATATAATCATTTTCACTCATATTAATTGCTACAATAATTCGCTCATTATCATATGCCCTTTCAAATACACACTGCTCATTCTGCAATAGTAGAGATCTAATGCCACCATAGTTTAATGCTTTAGAAGCAGTTTTTATCTCCGCAAGTTTGGATATGAAATCACATAAATCATTCCATACAGGTTCATCAAAACTTGGTCTTAAAGCCTGATCACCCTGTGACTTATCCCCCTTGGCACCCCATTCGCTTCCATAATATACAATTGGAATACCAGGCATTGTAAATACAAGGGCATATACCAGTGGCAGATATCTCTCATCATTTATAATAGAAGCAATTCTACTTACATCATGATTGTCGCAGAAACTTAAGAGATGACTACCTCTTGCAACTGTCCAATCCTCCTGACCAAACAAACGCAATAGTGAATGCATAATCTCAAACATATTCTTGGAGTTAAATGAGGAATATATTCCTTTGTAACATTGATAATTTGTAACAGAATGGATATTCATATCATTTAACATGCGACCATATTCTCCATGAAGCACCTCTCCCACCAAGAAGAAATCCTGCTTCTTACTATCACAATGACTTCTAAGATTTCTCAGAAAACCATAATCCAGACAGTAAGCCACATCCAATCTGATACCATCGATATCGAAATCATCAATCCACTTATCAACTGCATCCAATAGATACTGAACTACCGCTGGATTATTCAGATTTAATTTAACCAAATCATAATTTCCTTCCCAGCCTTCATACCATAGTCCATCATTATAATTAGAATTGCCATTGAAATCTATTCTGGCAAACCAGTCCACATATTGGGAATTCTCTCGATTCTGCAATACATCCTGAAATGGTCCAAAGCCTCTCCCTACATGATTAAAGACTCCATCAATTATCACTTTGATATTATTATCATGTAATTCTCTCACTAACCCGGCAAAATCATCATTGGTTCCCAATCTACAATCAATACGAGTATAATCTCTGGTATTATATCCATGAGTATCTGATTCAAAGACAGGGGAAAAATATATGGCATTTATTCCCAGCTTTTTGAAATGAGGAATCCACTCCTGCACTTTGGTTATTCTATGTTCTAATTTCCCATCATTTTCAAATGGTGCTCCACAAAATCCCAAAGGATATATTTGATAAAATACGCTCTCATATGCCCACATAATATAAGCCTCCTGTTTGTCAGAAATTTATCAGACATTTCAAATATTTATCTGAAATTATTATAGCATTTTGATATAATAATAATAAATAAAAATCCAAAGGGGGACAAAAAAATGGTACTAGAATTTGTTGGAGCAGATCGTGAAGTTACAGGCAGCTGTCATTATGTCCGTTTTAATGACAAGCACGTGCTAGTGGACTGTGGCATGGAACAAGGGCCTGACCTTTACGTCAACCAGGATATACTTGTTCCACCTGCAGATATCGATTATGTCTTTGTAACACATGCTCACATCGATCATTCAGGTCTTCTACCATTACTATACAGCCATGGTTTCCGAGGACAAATATTTGCCACCAAAGCCACCTGCGACTTATGCAATATTATGCTCAAGGATTCTGCTCATATTCAAGAATCTGAAGCAGAATGGAAGAATCGCAAGGCCAAACGAGCAGGAAATGCAGAAGTAGTTCCTATGTATACAATCCAGGATGCTGAAGGTGTTCTTGAATTCTTCCAGGCATGTGAATATAATTCCAAGATAAACATATGTGAAGGATTGGATGTACGCTTTGTAGATGCCGGACATCTATTAGGCTCTGCTTCAATTGAAATGTGGATTACGGAAAATAATGAAACCACCAAAATCGTCTTCTCTGGTGATATAGGAAATGGCAACAGACCTCTCATAAAAGATCCTACCTATCTAGAGGATGCTGATTATATCCTGATTGAATCAACCTATGGAGACAGAGTTCATGACACTCCACCTGATTACGCCATATTATTGGCAGATATAATCAAAGATACTTTTGACCGTGGAGGAAATGTGGTTATCCCAGCTTTTGCCGTAGGCAGAACCCAGGAAATGCTCTACCACATGCGACGGATTAAAACTGAGAACCTCTTACCGGAATATCCTAACTTTCCGGTGTATATAGACAGTCCACTGGCGGTGGAAGCTACCAATATATTCCACGAGAACCTGGCTGACTGCTTCAATTATGACACAATGGAGATGGTAAAAAGCGGTATTAATCCGATTAGATTTAACGGATTACATGTAGCAGTCTCAAGTGATGAGTCCAAACTTATCAATATGATTGACACTCCAAAGGTTATAATCTCCGCTTCCGGAATGTGTGAAGCCGGTAGAATCCGTCATCATTTAAAACACAATCTGTGGCGAGAGGATTCCACTATATTATTTGTGGGCTATCAGGTTCCCGGCACATTGGGCTTTAATCTGTTAAATGGTGCCACATCAGTGAAACTCTTCGGAGAAGAAATTGATGTGCGAGCCAAGATAATCAAATGTCCCGGCATCAGTGCTCATGCAGACAGTGATCATCTGATTAAATGGATTAAACATTTCAAAAAGAAACCTAAGCGCGTATTTGTAGTTCATGGGGAAGAAAAAACTGCACTTACATTTGCCGAGCGAATTAATCTTGAGACAGGTTTTGTAGTAAGCGTACCTTATTCGGGGGATGTGTACGACTTACAAGAAAATACCTGTATAAAAGAAGGAGCAAAAGAACGGGCTCTAAGCGCCAAGAACAAAGCTCAGTCTCCTGGCAGCATGCGAGCAACCGGTGTATATGCACGACTGCTGCAATCAGGCAACCGCTTAATGCATGTAATACAGAAATGTCAGGGAATGGCCAACAAAGATTTGGCAAAATTTGCGGACCAGATTACTGCTTTGGCAGATAAATGGGATAGATAAATTAATAAGGAGGGGTTTTTACACAAATGAATACTCAAGACAAAAAGAATCTGTGGTTTTATCCACTAGGCACTGTAGGACGAGACATGATTTATGTCCTCTTCACCAATTTCATCCTGTTGTATGTGATGTACACCAGGGAATTAACCAATGCACAACTTGCAGCAATTACAGGTATCATAGTTGCCGCCAGAATTTTTGACGCATTGAATGACCCTATTATGGGAAATATTATTGAGAGAACCAGAACCAAATATGGAAAATTCAAACCCTGGTTAGTTGCCGGTATTATCTCTACCTGCGTTGTAGTTTATTTTGCATTTAACTCAAAGCTGGAGGGATGGAACTTCATTATCTTCTTTGGCATAATATATTTCCTGTATAGTATTACTTATACAATGAATGATATCTCATATTGGGGAATGGTTCCTGCTCTGTCTTCAGACGGCAATGCCAGAGATACATTTACCGCTCGAGCTACACTATTTGCCGGAATAGGAAGCGTCACCGCATCTATTCTTATTCCACTATTTACCACAGGTGAACATGCCCTTGGAGGCAGCGCCCGTACCGGATACGGATTAGTCGCTCTTGCAATATGCATACTTGCTCCGGCCTTCAGTTTATTTACCATATTCGGAGTCAGAGAAAACAGAGATGATATGGCTAAACCGGCTCCTCCTCTCAGCTTTAAAAAGATTTGTGATACTATATTCAAGAATGATCAGCTCATGCTTGTAGCTATAGTATTTCTCCTTCAAGAAGTTGGCAACTGTATTGTCACAGCAGGGCCTGGTTCTAATTATATCTACTTTGAATTTGGCTATGAGGGAGGACTTTATTCCACATTCACCACAATAGGAATGCTAGCAACAGCATTTCTCATGGTATTTTACCCTGCTATATCCAAGAAGTTTCATCGCAAACCTCTGGTGAGAATAATGGCAGTAATAACAACTATCGGTTATATTGTAATGCTTGTTGCAGGACTGGTTCTTCCATCTACAATGGTTAAATTCTGGATTATAACCATAGGATTTATGCTTGCCAACTTTGGTCAATATGGCCTCTATCTCATCCTCATGATTTCAATAATCAATACTGTTGAATATAACGAGTATACAAGAGGAAACCGAGATGAAGCTATCATAACCTCAATGAGACCATTCCTTACCAAGTTATCAAGCTCACTTGTTATTGTAATTGCAACAATCAGCTACATGCTCTTCAATGTAACTGATTATACTAATCAGATTTCTTCTCTGGAAAATGCTGCGCAACAAGGCAAAATTGATGCAGCCACAAGAAGTAGCGAAATTGCCAATGTAATTGCACAGGTAGGTCACAGCCAGACCAATGGACTACTTGTTACTATTACAGTGATACCACTGATATTCTTCCTGATTTGCTGTTTCTTATATCTGAAGTTCTACAAATTAGATGAAGAATATTATGATGAGATATGTCAGAAGCTCCAGGAGAAGAAAAACCTATAGGATAAGAAATAATATATAAGAACTATTAATATAAAGAACTATTAATCAAATAACCATTAGACCATATTAGTAAAGCCACCAGCTTAGCTGGTGGCTTTATTACTATAGTTCCATCAAATCATTCATATCAATATCTCTTGTACATTTAGAGGCCTCGCGAGTTACCATCACCTTAGCATTCGGCAATTTAAAGAATACTACCTCATTTATTGGAACCTCAATCTCATGCCATCCCTTAGCTGCTTCAGACTTGGTAAATGTATATCCATCAAAACGAATCATCTCCATGTCTTGTGGCAGATAAACATCTCTTTTGGTAGCTCCCTCTTCTAAGACAGGTGTAACCATAAGTCCTTGTCCAAGCATAAGTTGATCTTCAATAACTCTAGCAGTCCTGTCATCTGGATAATCAAATCCTAGAGGTCTCATGTACATCTCACCATTATGTGCAGCTTCAACAAATTGCTCATATAAATATGGTATCAGTCGATATCTCAGATTAATAATCCTTTTAAAATCCTCTGTATCTCCAAAAGCATAGCACTCCTGCTTTCTGGTACCCATGCAGGAATGATCTCTCATAAGGGGCGTAAAATCTGAGAAGGCCAACCATCTAAGTAGAAGTTCTCTGGTGCAATTACCACCAAATCCACCTGTATCAGCTCCTGAATACATGAATCCGCACATATTCAATGAAGGCATATGCTTCACATTGGTGCGAAGCAAATCCCATGTTGATTCGTTGTCTCCAGTCCAGATACCTCCATATCTATGAGAGCCAATAAATGAAGATCTGGAATACAATAGATAATTTCCCTTGCCTAATAGCTTCTCTAAGCCTTCGCCACCGGCTTGTGTCATTCTGGCACCATATTGATTATGAACATTATGATGTAATACTCTCTTACCATTTATGTAATGATAGAAATGTCTATAATCCTTGTATGCATTGTTGTCCAGCTCAGCATATTTCTCTGCAGCAGACTTGCTTATAAAATTTATAAGCATCTTGATAGATGATGTCTTCTTGGTATACTCACTGTAAAATATACTTGGCTCATTCATATCATTCCAGAAGGCATCGATACCGCAATCTGTCAGTACTTTATATTTACTACCAAACCATTTTCTACAACTTGCCTGAAAGAAATCCGGAAAATGTGTCATACCCGGCCAAACTGCAGCCTGAAATGGTTTACCTTCCATATTAGTGCAGAAAAATCCGTTTTCCACGCCCTCGTCATAGGTTTCATTTCCCGGCTCAACCTTCACACCTGCATCAATAATTGGAACCAGATGAATCCCTTCCTCTCTCATCTCACCTGCAAATCTCTTCAGATCAGGAAATCTCTTCTTATTAACAGTGAAGTCTATATATCTGTCCATATAATCAATGTCCATGCATACCATATCAAGAGGAATATCCGCTTCTTGGTATTTCTTCACAACATTTCTCACATCTGCCTCAGTCTTATAACCCCATCTACTCTGGCAGAATCCAAAGGCCCATATTGGTGGAATATAACTCTCACCGATAGCCCATCTAAATATCCTGGTGGCATCATAAGCTGTTAATAGTCTATTCTCACTGGATTCAGAGATTTCATATAATCTCATATCACAGGTTTCACAGACCACCACAATCTCACCGCTATCATCTACATCAATATCCCATACTACCCTTGCAGGAGTATCAAAGCAGAAGCCTTGAGCAGACTTGTCACAGCCTCTGTCAATAACAATGAAATTATGTGAACCATACATAGAATGCATCTTGTCGCTATGGTGAGAATTATCAGTATTATAGCTGACATATTTGCCTCCACGCTTATTGATACCATGCATGGATTCCCCTAATCCATAGACAATATCATTCTTTTCAAGAGGTATGGTAAATGATATCCAACCATCCTCCACATTAATTTCCCATTTCATATTTGAAACAGGACACTTATCTGCCAGTTCAGATGTAACGATTATCTTATCAGTCTCTTCTACAACAGCAAACTCTTCCAATGGATTTCCAAATATATACTGCCTCATAATCACCCTCCATAAATACATACCCTACATTTATATAAACCCAATCACTCTCCTACGAGTTATAAATATATTTTATTACTTGTTATAAATAAATGCTATACTACATATCATTTACAAGATTATACCTCTAGTGATAATATTTAAAACAATATTAATAACACTGGCATAAAGGAGAATTAGCAACATGAGTAAAAACAACACTTCAGTAACAACGAAAAAATGGGTTCTAACAGCCCTATTTACCGCTTTGGTTACAGTAGCAACAATGATTATCAAAATACCTACCGCTGGAACCGGTGGATATATACATCTGGGAGATGCTTTTGTAATTTTATCCGGAATAATACTTGGACCTATATATGGTGGTCTAGCCGCAGGTATCGGTTCTGCACTGGCTGATTTAATTGGCGGTTACATGTTATATGTTCCTATTACATTTATCATAAAAGGAGTCATTGGATTATTATCCGGAATCATATATAACAAATTTTTCATACAAAAAATATCCGCTACAATTCGCTGCATTCTCTGCGGAATTGTGGCTACCATAATAGTAGCTGGCGGATACTTGTTATTTGAAATATTCTTCTATGGAGCGGCTGCACTTTCAAGTGTTCCACAAAATATAATTCAAGGTTTATCCGGATTAGTTATAGCAACTATATTACATCCGGCTTTGAAGAAAGCAATTATTGTAACTACTTCATCTTAGAATAAGATTTAACATAAAATTCATGTTCTTCGGCAGCGCACTTTGCATCAACAGGTGCAATGCCGGGAACAGCTATTGCTAAAACAGCAGCCATACAATTCTTCTCTGTAACAATTCTAATGGCTTCTAACTCATCTTCAGCTGCAGTCTTATATATAATTCCTCTATCTTTTACAATGACACAATTAATATCTCTGTCTTCCATATATTTATCGAGATCATTTAATTTATGTATCTCTTCCAAGGAATTTCCCTCTAATTCTCTGTAATTCAAACAAGGAATCTCTGTGCCTGCAATCATGGCAAAATCATCAATATATGGCAATAATGATTTACCATAAAAGCTGTATTTCTGAGCAAAGGTCATATCACCCATTCCCTGTACTTCCTTGCCACATAATACTCTGTATAAGGTCTGGGATACATTTTCAAGAGCCTGCGCCACTTTGAAAGCATCATCATAATCTGCTCCAAGACAATGAGCGCCATGATTTTTCATGAGAAATGCCTTGGAATCAGGATACAATTTAATAACCATTGCCACTGCAGCTCGAAGCTCAGGTGTGGCATTCATCCCATATGAAGCACATGGAACGACAGGACCCAATACCGGATATAAATCAGGCGCAACTGCCTGTATTCCTTCAATATTTCTACCAGTAATTGACAGACAGGTTGCATACTTCTGATGTGTGTGTACTATAAAATTCACATCTGGACGTATCTTATAAGCATCCCCATGAATAGCAAGTTCTGATGAAGGTTTAATAGCACCCTCATAAGACAAATCATCAATATTTACAACAACAATATCATCTGGTGTAAGACCATCATAGGCTTTACCTGATGGTGTGATTACAAATTGTGAATCAGAAATTCTAGCACTAATATTTCCCCATGTTCTAACTATCAACCCTCTTTCCAGCAATTCCTTGCCAGCCTTTATAACTAATTCTTTTGCCTCATTTATCTCATATGCCATAATTTAATCTCCATAATCTCTTTAAAACTACAAAATATATTTTACATAATTTCAATCAAAAATACACCCGGCAATTATACCGGGTGCGAAATTTATCTAATCTACAATGACGCTGCATGCTCTAATGCTGCATCAATATTTGGACAGAAATGCTCTCTTCCTATAAGATCAACAAATCCATCTTTTTCCATAGTTCTCATTGGCTGCTCATTTACATGTGAAAATACCAACTGAATGTTCTTGGCAACGGCACGCTTATGCAAATCCTCCAGAGATTTCATAGCTGTAGCATCCAAAGCAGGAACACCACGCATACGAATAATCATTACTCTAGTGTAGTCCTTGGCATGAATATTTTCTGCAATCTGATCTGCCATTCCAAAGAACATAGGACCGCTGATTTCATAGACACGCACATGCTTTGGAACAGACTTCTTATCTATGGCCATTGGATCATTTTCTTCTTCATCGAAGTATTCCCAGCCTTCAATTACGCTTTCTTCACTCATTCTCTTAATGAAGAGGAAGCATGTGACAATAAGTCCTACTTCAATGGCAAGTACAAGATCAAATATAACTGTGAGGACAAATGTAGCAACCAACACTATTATATCGCTCTTAGGAGCTGTCTTGCATAAATGTGCAAATGTTCTCCAACCACACATATTATAAGCTACCATAAATAGAATTGCTGCAATTGTAGGCATTGGAATCATTGCTGCATAAGGCATCAAAACAACCAATACAAGCAACAATACAATTGAGTGAACAATACCGGCTATAGGTGTTCGACCACCGTTTTTTATATTGGTAGCAGTTCTTGCAATAGCTCCTGTAGCAGGAATACCACCAAATAGTACAGAACCAATATTTCCTATACCCTGCGCAACCAACTCAGCATTTGATCGATGCTTGGTATTGGCCATAGAATCAGCAACTACACATGATAACAATGATTCAATAGCTGCCAAAATAGCAATTGTAAATCCATCTGACAATTCTGCTCTGAATAATTTAACAGAGAGATTTGGTGCAGACAGAGTTGGAAGTTTACCACTGATAGTATATAAATCACCAATTGTATTTACCTGTAAATCAGGAATATTTACTATAAGAATACCTATAATAACAGCTATAAGAGAACCTGGAATCTTGTCTCCTACGACAGGTACCTTTGGCCATACAATAAGAATGGCAAGACATATTAAACCAACTATCAAAGCCTGAATATTTATAGTATCAATTGACTGACCGATAGCTTGAAGTTTCTCAACTGTCTCAACCGGCTTAACGCCTGTAGGATATGTCAGTCCCAGAAAATCCTTAATCTGTCCGATTACAATAGTCACAGCAATACCTGCAGTAAATCCAGTTGTAATTGTATATGGAATAAATTTTATAAGAGATCCAAGCTGGAATAATCCCATAAGAATAAGAAATACTCCAGCAATTATTGTTGCGGCAAATAATCCGTCCATACCCTTTGTGGCTACAATACCTGCTACAATAGTTGCAAATGCTGCTGTAGGACCGGCAATCTGTACCTTACTTCCACCGAAGAAAGAAATCAAAAATCCTGCAATAATAGCTGTGTAGATTCCCTCCTCAGGACCTACTCCTGAAGCCAATGCCAATGCAATAGACAGTGGCAATGCAACTATGGCAACAATAATTCCTGATACAATATCCTGAATAAGTTGCTTGGTATTATATCCTTTCATGGATGTAAACAACATTGGTTTAAGTGATTCAAAATTCATCTTCTAAGCTCCTCTTTTTTTATAACAATATTGCTAATAATTATTATCTAATATAATATCATGCTGATTTTTCTAAAACTTAGTTAAAACAATAACATAAATAAATGCAATAAAAAACTCAGAAACCCCAATGTGATTTCTGAGTTATACAGGGGATGAGAGAATCGAACTCCCACCAAAGGTTTTGGAGACCCCTATCATACCATTTGACCAATCCCCTACGTGCAACCTGCTTATGTAGCAGTCACAACAAAAAATATTATAAATGATTGAGGATAAAAGTCAAGGTTTTTATGGTATTATTTTCCTTATTTTTCAAGAAAAAATTGTATTTATTTTAATCCATTAAAACATGCTATTTCTTAATCTTCTGAAGTGTATCATTTAACTGTTTTATCATGTCACCAGGAACTGCATCTCCAGCCTGTTTAAAGAGAGCAACCAGTGTCATTTTGTTCAACATTTTCTCCAATGTTTTGTTGCCTGCTGTAGCCTGTGCCACCTCTCCTCTGCTAGCCATAAGTTTAACCATAAGATTATTTACAATAGCTGCAGACTGAGGATTCTCCTTCAATGCACCAAGAGAATCATTGATTGAATAATAATTTGGATCAATTGTATCTTTGTCAAACCAGTTTACTACCTCTTCCTTATTAAGCAATCCATAAGCAGGATTTGCCTCCTGGACCTTGTGAATTTCAATTATATCCTTGTATTCTGTATTACCATCATTTCCTCTGACTTCCACAACATGATTGCCTGAAATATTAATCTTAAATACTGCTATACCCATGTCAGTTTCAGCTGTTGCAACTTCATTTCCATCAAGTAACAGAGTAACCTTATCCAAGTTAGAATATACCTTTACCTCAGTTTCAGCCTCTACTCTGTCCTTATATCTGCTTCCGCATAAATGTATGAACTTATCTGTCTTGTTCCAGTTTGCCTTGTATAAATAGAAAGCATCCTTCTTCAGCTTTCTGTCCATAGTTACAAGACCTTTCTGGTTCTGTCCATTCTTGCCGCCCTCGTCTCTTCCGTCAGCAGCAAAGTCAAACATGTTCCATACATGAGTAGCCCAAAGGAAAGGTCTATCATTGATACATTTTAAAATGTGCTCATGATACACACACTGATATGTCTCAGAATAATCACCCTTCTCTGAATTAGGACTCTGGAATGCTGGATTAGCATCAGCGCCGTACTCTGAAAAGCCGATAATTCTATTTGGGAAGTTCTTGTGATAATCATCGAAGAATTCATCATTTTCTTCCAACTCACCTAGATACCATCCATAGTATAAGTTGTATGATCCAAGATCTGCCATCTCAATAAGCTTATCTTCAGGCTCTAACATAAATGCATGAGCCATTGTTGTAACACGAGTCTCATCCATCTCATGACACAAATCATTCAAAGCCTTGTGGTTAGCATATAATTCATCTGTAATTGAACCGCTAGCTGTAATCTCATTTGAAAGTCCCCAGCAGATAATTGAAGGATGATGATAACATTGAGTTATCAATTCGCGCATCTGCAAAATAGTATTGTCAACTCCATTTGGCATAAACTGTGTGATAAATGGGATTTCAGCCCATACAATCATACCAACTTCGTCGCACAAATCATAGAAATATTGAGCATGCTGATAATGAGCAAGTCTGATTGTATTTGCACCAATTTCCTTAATGATATCCATATCTTCGTCATGCATAGCCTTGGTAAGTGCATTTCCCACACCTGCTCTGTCCTGATGACGAGATACTCCGCGAAGAGGATATTCTCTACCATTTAAAATAAATCCTCTCTCAGTATCGAATTCATACTTGCGCAAACCAATTCTGGTTGAAACTTCGTCTGTAGCCTCTGAGCCTACAATCAGTTTTGCCTGCACATCATATAAATACGGATCATTTATACCATCCCATAGATGGATATTCTCCATATGAATATTGCAAGAAGCATATCCATTATTCACATCTGCCTCTGCAGTTAAATCACCAACAGTAAATGCAACCTTATCTCCGCCAACTGTCCAGGCTTCACATTTAATCTCAGCCGACTTTGATTCAAGATTTACAACTGGAGTAATCTTAATTCCTGTTGTTCCATCCTTGATTATTTCAAAATGTTTTTCCTCAACAATAATCATATTTACATCTCTATAAATACCACCATAGAAAGTAAAATCAGCCTTTTGAGGATAGATTCTATCAGTTGCTGAATTGTCTACTGCCACCATAATCACATTTTCATCTTCAAGATAGTCTGTAACATCTACTCTAAATGTAGAGAATCCATCCTCGTGATTAGTTAATTCCTTATTGTTAAATGATACCTTGGCTGATAATGCAGCACCTAGAAATTCAATAATCACGCGCTGTCCTGATGTAATTTCAGGTCTGGCAAATTTCTTGGCATACATACAAGTTCCACGATAATAATCATTGCCACCATCCTGACCATCTACATTATTCCATGTATGAGGTAAATCAACCTCATCCCACTTAGCACCAACAGCTGCGCCATCAGTTACATCCTTTGTAAACTTCCATCCTTTAGAAAATTCTAAAATCTTTCTCATTCAGTCCAACCTCCAACATATTCTTATGAAATGATTCAAACATAGTTCTGATTAAATTATTGATATTATCCTTATTTTATCCTACTATTTTAAATTTCATGTTAAGAAATTGACTTAATTGAGGTCAAATTATACATCTTTAGGTAATAAAAAAACATCATCTATACAGATGATGTTTCAAATAAGGCATAACACCTTCAAAATTTCATACAGCGAGGAAATCGCGCAGCGATTTACCGCATCAAAATTTGCGAAGCAAGCATTCTTGCGAGCAAATGTTTGATTTCCTTATGATAAGCAACATTCCTAATAAACCTTTCTTGGTTAAGCCTTCGATCTATTAGTAACAGTCAGCTACGTACATTACTGCACTTCCACCTCTGCCCTATCAACCTCATAGTCTATAAGGGATCTTATTTCCTTAAAGGAAGGGATATCTCATCTTGAGGGGGGCTTCACGCTTAGATGCCTTCAGCGTTTATCCCGTCCAGACTTGGCTACCCAGCAATGCCATTGGTTGACAGCTGGTACACCAGTGGTCC
>JAFUXA010000017.1 GCA_017470985.1 Lachnospiraceae bacterium | reverse complement strand
GGGTTAGTATGTTCCCCACATCCAGCTTCCTTCAGATTCCACCTCGCGATGGACACCCTTGCCTTCGGCTATATCCTTCCCACTACCGGGCGGATTCGGGACTTTAACCCGTTAGAAACGTGCGCCGCTAGGCGCACAAGCAAAAAAGGATGGCGCTATAAGGCACCATCCTATCAAATCAATGTCAAATGATATTAGTTTGTACACATAGATGCACACAAATCATACTGGAACTCATCAATGCCCTTTGTCATTGCAAGAGCTTCATCAATATCAAAGTCTACGAATTCGCCATGTCTGTAACCAACAACTCTGTTAGATGCACCTTCAAGCAATAAATTAACTGCCAAAGCACCCATTGTAGTTGCATAAACTCTATCTTTACAAGTTGGGCTACCACCACGCTGCATGTGTCCAAGAATTGTAGCACGAGTCTCAATTCCTGTAGCTGCTTCAATTCTCTTGGCCATTGAAGTAGAATGACCAATACCTTCTGCATTTATAATAATATGATGCTGCTTACCTTTTTTCTTGCCTTCAATAATATGATTAATAAGCTTCTGCTCGTCATAATCATATTTCTCAGGAAGCAATACATCCTCAGCACCGTTGGCAATACCACACCATAATGCGATATAACCGGCTCCACGACCCATAACCTCGATGATAGAGCATCTCTCATGGGAAGTAGATGTATCTCTAACCTTATCGATAGCTTCCATTGCAGTATTTACTGCTGTATCAAATCCGATTGTATATTCAGTACATGCAATATCCAAATCAATTGTTCCTGGAAGACCAATTGTATTAATTCCAAGTCCTGCCAATTTCTGAGCACCCTTGAAAGAACCGTCTCCTCCAATTACAACCAATCCATCAATTCCATGCTTTCTACAAATCTCAGCACCCTTCTTCTGATATTCAGGCTCGCAGAATTCCAGACATCTGGCAGTCTGTAAAATAGTTCCACCTCTCTGAATAATCTCAGAAACCGAATATGCATCCATATCTATAATTTCTTCCTGCAATAATCCGGCATATCCACGCTTAATTCCTTTTACCTTTTTTCCCTTTGCAATTGCCTGACGAACAACTGCACGGATGGCTGCATTCATTCCTGGTGCATCACCACCACTGGTCAACACGCCGATTGTATTGATTTCATTTGCCATCGATATATCCTCCTATTTCTTCACATTCACTCGTTACATATTTTAATATCTTTTGTTATCAAATTCAACATTCTTTTGCGTAACTTTTACATTTTCCTCGCCAAAATTCTCAGATAAAAGAGAAATCATCTCATCTGAGGCGGAAATGTTCCAATTAGGAGGTAATCTCTTCACCAGTTTGTCGTCTTTTATGTAGATAATGACAGAATCATTTCCCTCACAGTCCATAAGAAGATTCTCCAATTCCTTCTCCCTGGAATTGTACTCATCCCTGGTCATAAACTGTATCCACACTTCCTTCTTCACTTCATTAAAGCCGTGGATTTCCTGGCAGATAAGCTTGGCATTCTTGTCATCTTCAGCCTGAACTCTGCCTCGGATGAACACCTTGTTATCGTTTTCCACATACTGTCTGTATTTCTCATACTGCTTAGGGAAAATAATAACCTCCACAATTCCAGCCACATCCTCCAGGTTAGCAAAGGCCATAACCGTATTGTTCTTGGTGTATTTAATATTTACATCTGTGAGCATACCGCCCAAAATCACCATCTGATTATCTCTTACAACAGTGGTATTGGTATCCTCATCCAGGACAAAATCTGCAGAAGAGGCATCTGTTGTAGCCTTGATTACAGACAAATATTCTTCTAAGGGATGACCTGAAATATATACTCCAAGCACATCCTTCTCAAACATAAGAAGCTGTTCCTTGTCAAACTCCTCCACATTAGGAAGTTTGATTTCAAAGTCACTCTTGCTCTCCTCATCAGCTATATCAAATAATGTAATCTGACCTGCCATGGATTTCTTCTTCTCATTTGCCACATTATCCATAATGGATGCATATATCATAATCATCTGTCGACGATTACCTTCCAGTGAATCCAAAGCTCCAGCCTTTATGAGATTCTCCACGCCTCGCTTGTTAACCTCACGGCTGTTAACTCTGGTACAAAAATCCTCTATAGTCTTGTATCTGCCTCTGAGTCTACGCTCATTTAATATAAAATCAATAACCGGCTTACCAAGACTCTTGATGGCATACATTCCATATCTTATCTTGCCATCAGATACCGCAAAGTTTCCCTGGCCGTCATTAATATCTGGTGGCAAAACCTCAATATTCATATTGCGGCATACCATAATATATTCAGCAACCTTTACAGAGTTATCCAAAACTGACGTCATAAGGGCTGCCATAAATTCCACCGGATAATAATATTTCAGATAGGCAGTCTGGAAAGATACATATGCGTAAGCCGCAGCATGACTTTTGTTAAATGCGTAGCTGGCAAATGTAACCATATTGTCAAATATCTTGTTGGCCACTTCCTCGCTAATGCCGTTGGCCACACATCCTTTGACACCTTCCGCCTCATTTCCATATACGAAGTTCTGTCTCTCACGAAGCATCTCATCCTCATGCTTCTTGGCCATAGCTCGACGAACCAGATCGCTTCGTCCCATGGAATAACCTGCCAGGTCACGCACAATCTGCATAACCTGCTCCTGATATACAATACATCCATAAGTTGGAGCCAGAATATCCTCCAACTGTGGACATAAATAAGAAACATCATTCTTGTCACGCTTACCCTTGATATAATCCGGAATGAAATCCATAGGGCCCGGTCTGTAGAGAGAAATTCCTGCTATGACATCCTCTAAGCTCTCTGGCTTTAATTCCTTCATGAAACTTGTCATTCCAGGACTTTCCAGCTGGAACACGCCCTCGGTCTTGCCGGAAGATATCATTTCCAAAACCTTTGGATCATCATAATCTATATTGTCTATATCAATATCTATTCCATGACCTTCTTTTATAAGCTTGATGGCATCATCAATAACTGTCAGGGTACGAAGTCCCAAAAAGTCCATTTTCAGAAGTCCTAATTCCTCAATGGTGCCCTTCTCATATTGAGTTGTAACTGCACCATCACCACCTCTTGATAATGGTACATACTCATCCATAGGCTTCTCGGAAATAACCACACCTGCAGCATGAATTCCTGTATGTCTAGGAAGACCTTCCAATCTCATAGCCATATCAATGAGATTCTTCACCACTGGATCCTCATTGTACATCTTCTTGAGATCAGGACTCATAACCAGCGCCTTTTCCAGAGTAATTCCCAAATCAGTTGGCACACTCTTGGCAATTGAATCCACATAATTATATGGCAAATCAAGCACACGACCTACATCTCTAATTACACCTCTGGCCTTCAATGTACCAAAGGTTACAATCTGAGTCACACAATCTGCCCCATACTTCTCAACCACATAATCTATAACTTCGCTTCGTCGGTTGAAACAAAAGTCAATATCAATATCGGGCATGGATACACGCTCAGGATTCAAGAATCTCTCAAAAATCAAATTGTATTTTATAGGATCAATATTGGTGATTCCTATAGTATAACTGACAATAGAACCGGCGGCACTTCCTCGTCCCGGTCCAACAGGAATCCCCTGGGTTCGGGCATAATTAATGAAATCCCATACAATGAGGAAGTAATCCACATATCCCATTTGGCGGATGGTATTTAACTCATACTCAAGACGAGGCTTTAATTCCTCTGCTCTATCACCATATCTCGCATCTAATCCATCAAAGCACAGCTTGTTGAGATACGACCAGGAATCATAGCCCTCCGGCACATCAAAATGAGGTAACTTAGTTACGCCAAATTCTATTTCCACATTACATCTGTCCGCAATAGCCTGAGTATTTTCCAAAGCCTCAGGAGTAGCAGCAAAAAGTCCTCGCATCTCCTCCTCGGATTTCACATAATACTGCCCGCCTTCATAACGCATTCTATCCTCATCTGATAATTTCTTACCAGTCTGAATACATAATAAAATATCATGAGGCTCCACATCAGTATCATATGTATAATGGCAGTCATTGGTACATATAAGAGGAATCCCAGTCTCCTTATTCATACGAACCAACTGCTGGTTCACAAAAGCCTGTTCCTCAATACCATGATCCTGCATTTCCAAATAGAAATTATTATCACCAAATATGCGTTTAAACTCCAGCGCTTTGGCCTTGGCTTCCTCATACAAACCTCTGGTTATGAGTCTTGGAATCTCTCCTGCCAGACAGGCGCTTGAACATATGATGCCCTCGCTGTACTTCTCCAGCACTTCCATATCCACACGAGGCTTATAATAATATCCATCTATAAAACCTGCAGATACAATCTTGATGAGATTCTGATATCCAGTATTATTTTCTGCCAGGAGAATCAAATGATAGTATCTGTCATCTCCATGGGATACCTCTCTGTCAAATCTGGAACCTGGAGCCACATAAACCTCACAACCTATAATAGGTTTGATTCCCTGCTTGTGACATTCCTTATAGAATTCGATGCAACCATACATGACACCATGGTCTGTAATTGCAGCAGCATTCATCCCCAGCTGCTTAACTCGAGACACATATTCACTTATTTTATTGGAGCCATCTAATAGAGAATACTCTGTATGGCTGTGCAAATGTACAAATGACATATTCCAATCTCCCGTTTATTTATAATCTATCTATTTCGATTAATAATCTCATTACAACATATGCTCCTGTATACACAGGACACACTTGATAGTATATCAGAAATAGGTTCATTTCTTAACCGAATATGTAGTTTAAATCTACAATTTCAATCTATCAAGTTCCGCAAAAAAGTCTCTGGCAGAAACTCTTCTGGCACCATCTCCCATAATAATCTTCTGAACCAAACCATCTGATGATATAACTGTTACATCAGCATTGTCTGCATTTACCATCTCATGGGTTGTCCGCTCAATATAGGCATCTGCTGTCTGATTTTCCTTGGTAAATACCATGTATATATTATTATGCTTCATATCACGGGGAGCAGTATTCGGCACATTGTATGCATCAAAAACCACAATGAGTTCGCATGCCATAAATCCCTGATAATTACATAGAGCATCAATCAAAGCTCCTCGGGCAGCATCCAGATTTTCCTCAGCCAACTCATGCCATAATGGATGAGCATGTATTACATTATATCCATCCACCAGCACATACTTCTTTCTCTTTTTGGCAGCCTCATTTTCCTTTCGCTTTGCAGCCCCAGGATGATTTAGTTCATACTCTTCTCTCGCAGCTGCCACATTCACCGCCTTTTGTTCAGCAGAAGTTATAACTCTCTCCCTATTATAATTCTGAAATTTCACCTCTCCATATGTCCTGGTAAATATTTCCTTCAAATCAGGTTCCAATCCACCATAGCCGGTATAATCGGAATCTGCCTTTTTTGATTTCGGCCTGTTAGTCTGAGACTTATTAGCTGACTCTCCGGTCTCCAACTCCTCGTCTCCAAGTCCCTCATAGTCCAGTTCACCTTCTATGGCATATCTCTCCTGACCGCCATGAACATATATGGATTCATACGGGTGCCTCATATCTGTACGATAATCATATCCAATCTGCTCAATAATCTCTTCTGAATTATGACATGGAAAATATCCTTCCATCTCCAAAATAAGCTGTCCCATGCCTCCTGTATAAGAAGCAACTTCCGCAGCATAATCAATGATTGTCGCAACCGGTACCCTGCCTGTCAGGACACACACATCCCCTGTAATTTCAGGAGTCATAATCTCTCCATGCATGCGCTCCCAATCTGTCATAGCACGGCCCACATTATTTACCGGCAATTCCAGTGTAACCTTATAATAAGGTTCCAAAAGTTGGCTTTCAACCCGCAGAAGTCCATTCCTTATAGCAATATCCGTGGCCTTTCTGAAATCTCCACCCTCAGTATGCTTGGTATGAGATTTACCCCTGACAAGTGTAATATCCATATCTGTCAAAGTAGAACCTGTCAATATCCCCGGATGATTTCTTCTGGACAAATAATTCAAGACCTGATGCTGATAATTCTTACCCAATACATCCACCGGGCACTCAGTATGAACCACAATTCCACTTCCGGCAGGCAATGGCTTCATCTCAAGAACCACATCTGCAAAATGTTTCAGTGGTTCAAAATGACCATGACCTGTAACTTCCTCTAATATGGTCTCCTTGTACATTATATTGCCAGTTCCAAAATCTATATTTCTCCCAAAACGTTCCTGCATCTTGGCCTGAATAATCTCCAACTGAATCTTGCCCATCAATCGGATATTAATAACTCCAGCCCCATCTATATATTCTAATTCCAGCGCTGGATCCTCATCATTTAATTCCTTCAACTCGCTGTATACTTCGTGAATATTATCATTTTTATCCACCAGCACACGATATTTCAATACCGGCTGAATGAGAGATTCGTCCCCCTCCGGCAGATTTCCGAAGCCCATAGATGGTGCGGAATTGTCCACTCCTGTCAAAGCTACAATATCCCCTGGCCCTGCTTCATTTACCAGTTCATATTTATCACCATTGTATCGTCGAATCTCATTAATCTTTCTGGCATCGCTAGGATATGAATCAAATGGCTGAATCATATCCTTGGCCTTTAATGTGCCTCCGGTTATTCTAATCCAGGTCTGACGCACATTATTATTATCTCTTGTAATCTTGAAGCATCTGGCTCCAAAAGAGTCATCCACAGTTTTAATATTTTCCAATTGCAACTCCAATGACAGCACCTGCTGATAAAATGCCAGCAGTTCATCTACTCCCTGTCCCTTCAAAGCCGAGCCATAAAATACCGGATATATCAATCTGCCATTAATCGCCTCCACCACAGACTTGTGGCTGATAGCTCCGGTATCCAGATACTCCTCCATAAGTTTCTCTGAGGACATGGATATCTCCTCCATTATTTCATCTGAAATAACCCAGTTATTATGGTCTGTGCCATTTAAATCCGTAACTACTCCCGAGAAATCCATGCATTCTTCCGACAGAGTCTCTCTAATATTTATCATCAGTTCGTCCCTGGACTTCGGAGATATATCCATCTTATTTACAAATATAATTGTGGGAATATTATATCTATTCAGTAACTTCCATAAGGTTCTAGTGTGGCTCTGAACTCCGTTAATACCATTTATCACAAGAAAGGCATAATCCAACACACTTAAGCATCTCTCCATCTCAGCAGAGAAATCCACATGTCCGGGAGTATCGATGAATATAACCTCATTATCTCCCATAGGGATTCGAGCCAGTTTGGAATAGATTGTAATGCCACGCTGACGCTCTATGTCATCTGTATCCATAAAGGAATCCTTATCATCCACCCTTCCCATTTTACGAATTACATTTTTCTTATATAGAATTGTCTCTGAAAGGGTTGTCTTGCCTGCATCCACATGGGCCACAATCCCCAAAGTAATCTTATTCATAATTATTCTCCTAAAAAAACGGACTATGCACTTGATTATAGCACATAGTCCGCCTCCAAAAATATGAAATTCTACATGGCTAGGTCCACATGTTGAACAGTACCGGGGCGACCATCTTCCATAAGAAACATTCCGCTCCTTCTCACTGCTGCTCCAACCTTACCATCATCCTGTCTCAACACATAATCTGTGGGCACATTTTGCAGACAGATTGCTCCAACACCTTTCTCCTTGAGCTTATAACATTGGTCCTTACCATCAACTCCCGGAGTCCAGATAAGCAGTTTGTCAAATATTTCATCTGCCTCATCAATCCATCCATTTCCGTCCAAATCGTACTGTGACAAATCGGCAAAGCCATTACCTGATGCTGTTCCAAATAGTTCCGAGCCATCATTAATACGCCCATCTGCATTTCGATCCAGGGCCAGAAAACCACTTCCCAAACCCAGACGGCTCAACTCTTCCTCCTTGCCATCTGCATCCAGATCAAAGAAGAACGTCTGATTTTCCACATCCACCACATCACTATCAATATTTATCACCAATGGATCTACATATTTCGGTGAAATATTAAAATTATGCTCCGCGGCCTTCATATAGAATTTCTCGCTCATCCCCACATTTACATCGAAATCAATCTGCCTACCATCTGCTGTCATTACAGTTCCAGTGGTAGCAAAGCTGTAGCTCTTCTCCTCCTGATATTCATATGTGGAAATATTTTCTGTAATATCCCAACCAATCTGACCACCGGCATTTCCATCAAATATGGTTATTCCCATATCCGACAATCTCTGCTCAAACTGGGTATCTCTAGCCCGATTCACTCCATAGAGAAATACCCTGAGCAAATAATTCAAGGTCTCAAATTGAATCTTGGTTGGCACACTTTCCCCCATGGTTTTGTCAGTCACAACCTGTCCCACCTGAGTGAGATTCCCGTTGTTATCATAATTATTAATGCCTGAATCCATCTGGGAAAGCATATCTTTAAATGATACTGCACCTATATTTTGAGGCGCATTAACCACACCCGCACTGGCCGATTCAGCAGAGTATCTCTCCGATACCTTCATCTCTGACCGTGAGGACATTCTTATGTTTTGGGACGAAATAATCATCCGAACACCTCCCTTTACAATTGTTTATGTGAGATTGTAAATTTAGGTGCGCGCGTTGATATAATACAAAAAGCAACCTTTGAAAATCCCTTTTCAAAAGTTGCCTTCCTTGAACGTATATATCTATTATTAAATTACAATCCCGTACAAATTATTTATCGGAAGTCTCAGATGTTTCTTTAGTAGCTTGTGGTAAATTTTTATAAATCATTTCAAATCCCACATAGGTTGCCACCATTGATGCAAAGAGAAGCAGTCCAAATTCTATAGCAGATTTGCTGCCCTCAGGCATGATATAAGATATAACAAAGCTAGATGCGTTAAATGTTATATGAATAATCATACCCATAAGTAGAGAATCCGATTTCAAAACCAGATATCCAATAACAAGTCCTAGTACAAATGCATAGATAGACTGAATAGGATTCATATGCATTGCACCAAAGAGAAGAGCCTGAATAACATTTACCAGCCATAATCTAAATGTTCTCTTGGCATAGCCGATTGTCAATCCTCTGAATATCAATTCCTCTGAAATAGGTCCTAGTATAACTACATAAAGAAGCAACAGTGGTGTAGTTTCTCCCTCAAGGCCCACATTTTCCATAAGCTGAACATAAAACTCCATCCAGCTAGGAACCAGAGTTGCAAGTATGTTCATGAGAAAATCACATAGCACCTGCAGACCACATGCCATCAAAATCACACCAGGAATATAAAACAATGGTTTAGTAGTAAGTTTTGCGCATTCCGACTTCAGTTGAATCTTCTTTCCACTCTTCTTGATAAAGGCTATATAATACCAAATACCGAAGAGCAAAACTGCTGTCACTGAGTATATTGCAAATAATACTCCCATTGTGTCACCTGAAGCAATATCTTCTGCAGCCTGCATAATATAGTCAAAAGGATTGCCATCTGATGTCTTGTAATCTCTTATTTTCAAAATTACTGCAAAGAAAATTACTCCATAACTGATAAAAGTATTCAGAAGTAACATTGCAATTGATGGCAATAAAGCTAATAAAAAACTATTTGATTTGTTCTGTCTATTTTCCATTTAAGAAATCCTTCAATCTATTAATATTTTGCGCAGCATCCTCCACTCCATTATCATAGAGTTTCATCATAACTGCTGGTTCTGTTGTATAAGTGCCAATCTCAATATCCGCTCTTGGATTAAAGCAATACACCTGGCCTTTGGCCTCTAAGCTTTCAACCATCTCCATCTGAGAATTGTATTTCTCATGTCTATGATTTAAATCCTTAACTATCTTGGGATATTTCCGTCTCAGTGCAGCTGTATAGGCCACTTTTCCCCCTTGAGGCTTCATTCGAAATCCCTTGGGCTTAGAGAAGATGATTACTATTCTATCACATCCATGATGTAGGGCATGCATTATTGGAATAGAATCTGACACCCCTCCATCATAATATATATGCCCCTCATACTCAATAGGCTTACATGCCACAGGCAAAGCGCAGGTAGCCATAATAGGCTGATACTCATTTCTACGAATATCATTTTTGTTAAAATAATATGGCTTACCGGTTATTGCATCTGTTGCAGGCATATAGGCTTCCGTAGGATTATTAATATATGCATCATAATCCAAAGGGTCGATTCCCCCTTCATTAGTCATATCGCCATATATATATTGTAAACCGAATAGAGAACCGGTTCTAACCAGACTTCTGACACTTATATAATTCGGATCTTTGACATGCTCGGTATAAAACCTCATGTTTCTCTCACGTTGACCAGCAAGAAAGGAGGCTGCATTAGCAGCCCCCGCAGAAACTCCGATACAGTAATCGAAATTTATATCATGGTCCAACAGTACATCTAATACGCCTGCGCTATATGCGCATTTCATACCCCCGCCTTCTACTATTAAACCTGTTTTCATTTATAACCTCTATTTCTATTATGCAATTCAACTAGTAACTACATCTATTGATTATATCAGATATAAGCATATCTTACCTGAAAATCTTACTTCACAGTAATTCTATCTAACTTCCAGATATCTTTCACATATTCCTCAATAGTTCTATCTGAAGAGAATTTGCCAACATTGGCCACATTAAGCATCGCCATCTTGGCCCATCTCTCCTCATCCTGATAAGCTTCCATAACCCTCTGCTGCGCCTGGGCATAGGATTTAAAATCAGCTAATACAAAATATGTATCTGCCTTGGCAGTGCACTGAGTATTGAGAAGAGAATTATATAAATCTCTAAACAGCTCTGTATCCTGCGGACTATAGAAACCATTTACCATCTGCATCATAACACGGCGAATTTCCATGTCATTATTGTAGATATCCATTGGGTTGTAGTCATTATTATTCTCATGAGCAATTACTTCATCTGCACTCATACCAAATATAAATGCATTTTCCTCGCCCATTTCCTTCACCATCTCCACATTGGCTCCGTCCATGGTACCTATGGTCACAGCACCATTTAACATGAACTTCATATTGCCGGTTCCGGAAGCCTCCTTGGAAGCTGTTGAAATCTGTTCAGATACATCTGCTGCCGCGAAAATCCATTCCGCATTGGATACTCTGTAATCCTCAATAAATACTACCTTGATCTTGCCCTCGATAGCACCATCATTATTGATTACATCTGCCACGCTGTTAATAAGCTTAATTGTAAGCTTGGCATTTCTATATCCTGCTGCCGCCTTGGCTCCAAAGATAAATGTGCGAGGCACGAAATCCATATCAGGATTTTCCTTCAATCTATTATACAGATACATGACATGCATAATATTCAGAAGCTGTCTCTTGTACTCATGCAATCTCTTTACCTGTACATCAAAGATAGAATTAGGATTCACCTCGATGCCATTATGTTCCTTGATATATTCAGCCAGACGAACCTTATTCTTGTATTTAATATTCATGAACTCAGCCTGAGCCTTCTTGTCATCTGCATAAATCTCAAGCTTTTTCATCTTGGACAAATCTGTAATCCACTCTTTGCCAATATGATCTGTGACCCACTCAGCCAACAGCGGATTTCCATGCAACAGGAATCTACGCTGGGTAATACCATTGGTCTTGTTGTTGAACTTCTTCGGAAACATATCGTAGAAGTCCTTCAGGGATTCCTTCTTCAGGATTTCAGTGTGCAATGCTGCAACACCATTTACCGAATGTCCGGCAGCAATTGCCATGTGAGCCATCTTCACCTGGCCATCTCTGATAATTCCCATTCTGGCAACCTTGCCCTCATCTCCCGGAAACTGCTCTCTAATAGCAATTTCAAATCTACGATTTATTTCTTCCACTATCTGATAAATTCTAGGAAGCAGACGGGAGAAAATCTCAATCGGCCATTTCTCCAAAGCTTCTGACATAATTGTATGATTTGTATATGCCACAGTCTTGGTTGTAACTGTCCAGGCCTCATCCCAGTCCAAGCCTTCCTCATCAATGAGGATTCTCATAAGCTCCGGCACAGCCAAAGTAGGATGAGTATCATTCATCTGAATTGCAACCTTGGTATATAATTTCTTGATATCCTTATGTCCCTGCTTGTAATGATCAATAATCCTCTGCAAGCTTGCTGAAACGAAGAAATACTGCTGCTTCAGACGAAGCTCCTTACCATATATATGATTATCATTTGGATATAATACTTCAACCAGATTTCTAGCCAGATTCTGTTCCTCTACAGCCTTCTCATATTCTCCCTTGTCAAATGATGCCAGGCTGAATTCCTCCTTGGCTCTCGCATCCCAGATCATAAGAGTGTTAACCACATTATTATCATAGCCTAAAATCGGCATATCATATGGCACTGCCATAATAGAATTGTAATTCTCCTGAACAAAATCAGTCTTGCCCTCGGCATCAACAACAGCTCTAACATAGCCACCGAATTTTACCTCATATGTATATTCAGGGCGTACCAGCTCAAATGGATAACCATTTTTTAACCAATCATCAGGCACTTCTTTCTGATATCCATCCTCAATCTTCTGCTTGAACATACCATAACGATATCGAATACCACAACCGTATGCTGAATATCCCAAAGTAGACAGGGAATCCATGAAGCAGGCAGCAAGTCTTCCAAGACCACCATTTCCCAAAGCCGGATCCGGCTCCTGATCCTCGATGGCATTGATATTGAAGCCCATCTCCTCTAAGCATTCTTTTATCTTGTCATAATTGCAGAGGTTAATCATATTATTTCCCAGGGCACGACCTACCAAAAATTCCATTGACATATAATATACTGTCTTAGGATCCTGCTCTTTCACAGCCTTTTGAGTATCAATCCAGTTCTCAATAACCATATCTTTTACAACTGATGATACAGCCTGAAACACTTCCTGCTCAGAAGCCTCCGCAAAATCTTTGCGATACATTTTGCGTACATTATCTTCTACTTCTTTTTTAAATGCCTTCTTGTCAAATTTCTTTGTCATAAACTCAATCTCCTTTATAACTCTTTCCCTCGATAATCCCATAATACAACAAATCTATGGTCTGATAAATGATTATTTACCAAACCATAGATTTTAATTGTTCTTATAATCTAGTCACACCAAGTGTAACCTGCTTACCATTAATATTCCATTCCTTCACCAGGTCTCCCTGAGCTCCAGATACCACTTCATCTGCCAAAACCTCACTGCTGATAGTTTCTACATTTCTGTCAAATATTGCACTAACCTCATCATTGGCATCATAAGATACCTGGATATGATCCATAACTTCGAAGCCGGCGTCCTTTCTCATAGTCTGAACCTTTGAGATAATCTCACGAACGAAGCCTTCCTCAAGAAGTTCAGGTGTCATATTAGTATCAAGTACTACTGTTACACCATGATCAGTATTTGACACGAAGCCTTCCACCTCTGCAGCTTCAATAAGCAAATCTTCCTCTGTAAGAGCCTCAGCAACTCCATCAACTGTAATTGTAAGAGTTCCCTCAGACTTCAATTCCTTCATTGCTGCCTGTCCATCCAAATTAGCCAGGATTTCCTTTACAGCATTGATATTCTTACCGAAACGACGGCCCAAGGTCTTGAGCTGTGGCTTGAAGTTATATGAAGTAAGATCACTTACATCAGACTTGTACTCAATAGCTTTGACATTTAACTCATCACGAATGATATCAAGGTAGAACTGAGAGATTTCCTCTTCAGCTTTTACATACATCTGACCGATTGGCTGACGATTCTTGATATTGGATGTATTTCTACAAGCACGACCAAGTACAACTGCTTCAAGTACCACTTCCATCTTCGACTCTAATTCCTCATCAATCCACTCTGTCTTCACTTCAGGGAAGTCACACAGATGAATTGACTCTGGAGCTGAAGCATCAACCGAGCATACAAGATTGCGATAGATTTCCTCTGTCATAAATGGAATCATAGGTGCTGCTGCCTTGGAAATTTCCACAAGAGCTGTATACAGAGTCATATAAGCATTTATCTTATCCTGCTCCATGCCCTTTGCCCAGAATCTTTCACGGCTACGGCGTACATACCAGTTAGACATATCATCTACGAATTTCTCAAGACTTCTGGCAGCCTCAGGAATTCTATAATTACCCAGATTTGTATCCACTTCCTTGATTGTAGTAGCCAGTCTAGACAATAACCATCTATCCATTACTGTAAGTGAATCGTAATCCATCTCATATTTTGTAGCATCAAACTCATCAATATTGGCATATAGAACAAAGAAAGCGTATGTGTTCCACAATGTTCCCATGAACTTTCTCTGTCCCTCTAATACTGCATCACCATGGAATCTGTTTGGAAGCCATGGAGCTGAGTTAATATAGAAGTACCATCTGATTGCATCTGCGCCATATTTCTCAAGAGCCTCAAAAGGATCTACTGCATTGCCCTTGGACTTAGACATCTTCTGACCATTCTTATCCTGTACATGACCCAATACGATTACATTCTCGTATGGAGCCTTGTTAAATAATAATGTAGACTCAGCCATAAGTGAGTGGAACCATCCACGAGTCTGGTCAACAGCCTCTGAAATAAACTTAGCAGGGAACTGCTGCTCGAATAATTCCTTGTTCTCAAATGGATAATGATGCTGTGCAAATGGCATTGCACCTGAATCAAACCAGCAGTCAATAACTTCTGGTACTCTTCTCATTGTCTTACCACAGTCAGGGCATGTAAATGTAACTGCATCAATATATGGGCGGTGAAGCTCAACCTTGGCATTTTCAGGATTGCCACTTCTCTCAGCAAGTTCTGCACGGCTGCCGATTGATTCTCTGTGTCCACAATCCTCACATTCCCAGATATTAAGTGGAGTTCCCCAGTAACGGTTTCTTGAGATAGCCCAATCCTGAATATTCTCAAGCCAGTTACCGAAACGTCCCTTACCAATAGACTCAGGAATCCAGTTTACTGTGTTATTATTTCTAATAAGATCATCTCTAACTGCTGTTTCCTTGATATACCATGACTCTCTAGCATAGTAGATAAGTGGTGTATCACATCTCCAGCAATGTGGATATTCATGTTCGAACTTAGGCGCATCAAAGAGAAGCTTACGAGCTGATAAATCCTTGATTACCTCAGGATCAGCAGAGATAGCACCTCTGTTGATTTCATCCTGTGTAGGCTTACAACGCATTCCTGCAAATGGAGTCTCCTCCAACATGCATCCCTTCTCATCAACCATCTTGACTACAGGTAAATCATAGTTGCGTCCTACATTAGCATCATCCTCACCGAAGGCAGGAGCAATATGTACGATACCAGTACCATCTGTCATAGTTACATATGTATCACATACTACATAGAAGCCTTCCTTCTTCTGTCTGTCTGCATCAACCTTAGCGCAGTCATAAAGTGGCTCATATTTCTTGTGCTCTAAATCTGTACCCTTGTATGTCTCAAGTACTTCGTAAGCAGGACCTTCAGCATCCTTTTCAAGAAGCTGTCCCAAAACTTTATCAGCAAGAGCCTCGGCAATATAATATGTATATCCATCTACAGCCTTGACCTTGAGATAAGTCTCATCAGGGTTTACACAAAGAGCCACATTGGATGGCAATGTCCAAGGTGTTGTTGTCCATGCCAAAATGTAAGCATCCTCATCTACAACCTTGAAGCGAACAATAGCAGATCTCTCCTTTACAGTCTTATATCCCTGAGATACCTCAGCAGATGAAAGTGGAGTACCACAACGAGGACAATAAGGTACAATCTTATATCCCTTGTAAAGTAATCCCTTGTTCCAGATCTGGTTAAGAGCCCACCACTCTGACTCTATAAAATTATCATCATAAGTTACATATGGATCATCCATATCAGCCCAGAATCCAACAGTACCTGAGAAATCTTCCCACATACCCTTGTATTTCCACACTGACTCTTTACATTTGTCAATGAATGGCTCCATACCATATTCTTCAATCTGTTCCTTACCATTTAATCCGAGAAGCTTCTCCACCTCAAGCTCAACAGGAAGACCATGTGTATCCCATCCAGCCTTACGAGGTACATACTTACCCTTCATTGTCTGGTAACGAGGAATCATATCCTTGATTACACGAGTAAGCACATGTCCAATATGTGGCTTACCATTTGCTGTAGGAGGTCCATCATAGAATGTATATGTCTCTCCTTCTTTTCTATTTTCCATACTCTTACGGAAAATGTCATTGTCGCTCCAGAATTTCTCTGTTGCTTTTTCGCGTTCTACAAAATTTAGATCAGTTGATACTTTTTTGTACATCACTTTTCCCTTTCTTTTCTATTAGGCGATATGATAAATGTCACCAGGGGTATACGCCCGACATTTTATAAAATAAAAAGGCTCCCATCCCGCATAGGACGAAAGCCAAAAATTCGTTATACCACCTAATACGCTGTACTTAAGATTTTCTTGCATACATGTCCTCTGTAACGTGAGAAATACGTCTCCCCTACTTGGTCACCCTTTCAGTTTGCTGCTAAGAAGTGATTTTCCATAATTATTACTTGCATCGGCTTCCACCATACCCGACTCGCTAGGCTTTCATAAATTTATGTACTGTCTTCCTCAACGCATTTATCATTTTTCAATTGAAAACTAGAAAAATATCCTTTGAAAAGTATACTTAGAGATACCTATTTTGTCAAGGAAAACTCTACTGGAAGTCATCCTCTAAATAGTATTCATACTCGTCTAAGTAATCTTCAAAATCACCATCTTCGATGCTCTCTTCAATAGCATCATTAAATTCCGGATTGCTTGCTAAAATAGTATAACAACCTACAAACAAAATTATAGATAATACAGCAGTGACAATACCTGCAATAGCAAATCCCTTCTTCTCATAAGCCACCAGCTGAATAATACCGAATATTACAGCCAATATAGCCAATGGAATATTGATGCATGCACAGAATGTACATAAAGCTAAAATTCCAAGCACCATGGATGCAATTCCGAAGCCTGTACCAATCTTCTTGCCTGTTGGTCCCACAGTAGGTCCATTATTTACATAAGGATTACCATTGTTTTGATACTGGTTTCCCTGGTTATATTGATTATACTGGTTATCGCCATATGGGTTGCTACCATTTTGATTGCCATATGCATTGTAATTACCATACGTATTATTATTATTGGCATTACTGTTGCCATAGGCATTCTGCCAGTTATTTGTATTATGTGTATCGCTGGAATAATTGTTGTTGGAATTTCCATATGCATTCTGCCAGCTATTTGGATTGTTGGTTCCTGTATATTTCTTCTCATCCTCATCTACAAACATATCATCATTATAATTGTCTGTAGCTGTCATATCTTCTTCAGCTGAGTTTTGGGTTGTGAATTCATCTTGTCTCTCTTCACTCATAAACTATTCTCCTTCCCCGCTTTTCATAAAAAATTATATTATAAAGTGTAGCACATATCACTCATCAAAATCAATTCCACCAGCGCCTCTGCTAATGACACCATCTCCAAATTTATTGATGATACTTTCCATGGCTTCATCCGCCTTCTTCTGCTTGTTTTCCTTCTCAAGCATATCTTGAAATTCAAAAAGATTCATCTGTCTAGGTTCATCCGAATATGTAAGCTTGGTAGTTCGCACTCCCAGAAGTCTAATAGGTTCTCCATCCCACAATTCTTCAAACAGATCATATACTGTATCAATCATGTCATCATATTTATCCACACTATAATTCAATTGTTTCTGATGAGATACCGATTTGAAACTGGCATATTTTATCTCAACACAAATGGATGATGCCATGACTCCCTTCTTGTTCATGCGGCCTTCCACAGACTTGGTCAACTTCTGCAACACCTTCTTGGCCTGGAATAAATCTGTCAAATCGGAGGATAAGGTCACGGAATTTCCAACACCCTTCACCTTCTCACGAGATGTATTCACTATAGAATCATCTATTCCATTGGCAAACTCCCATATTAGCTTCCCGTGACTTTTCAGCCATGATTCCACAAGTTTCTCATCGCAAATGGCAAATTCACCTATGGTATTAATCCCCATACTCATAAGCTTATTGCTGGCACTCTTGCCACACATAAACAAATCAGATATGGGAAGTGGCCACATCTTCTCCTGAATCTCATTATGATATAGAGTATGCACCTTGTCCGGCTTTTGCATATCAGAAGCCATCTTGGCCAACACCTTTCTATCCGAAATTCCTACATTAACTGTAAAGCCAAACTTCTCTCGAACAGAATCCTTGATATAATATGCAGCCTCCATAGGGGAATCAAACTTGGTAGATATGGGATCATATGACATATAACACTCATCTACACTCACCTGCTCAATCACAGGACATATCTTGGACAGATATGACATAAGCTTACGACTCTGCTCCGAATAATATTTATGTTCCGGCGGGAACATCAGCAAATTGGGACATTTCTTCATTGCCTGAGCAACAGGCTCTGCAGTTTCGATACCATACTTCTTGGCCGGAATTGATTTCGCTACTACAATTCCATGCCTGCTTTCCTGATCTCCGCCAATAATTGCCGGCACTTCCCTGATATCAGTCTCATATCCCTCCTGCAATAGCTTCAATGCAGTCCAACTCAAAAAAGCAGAATTCACATCAATATGAAATATAATTGAATCCATATGCTATCTCCCCAAACCAATCATGCTATAGTACATGCCCATACTAACTGCTATCAATACAAAAAATATTATATACAGACCGCTGCAAATAAGACCTGCAATAATCATTCTATCTCTGCCAAATCTGCGCCAGGTATATATTCCCAAAGCAATACTTACAACTGCAAGTACCATACCCACATACCAGTAGCATACAAATGGCAAAGCCAAAATACCGCATACCAAACAAAGAGCAGATAGCAATTTATTCAATTGTTCAGGTGTCATTTCCCCTTTTCTCATAAATGTCTATCTGCTCTCCATTCTTATATTAAGGCAGATGTATACATATCCAGCCTTCTTTATCATCTCATTAAAAAAGCAAAATACATACTTATTCTGCCTCCTTAATTCTCTAATTAAATCCCATAAACTTCTGGGACAATTTATATGCCTTAACAGAAATCTTTCTTCCAGTCTTGCCCGGCAGATTCATAGCATTACCCAAAACACCCCAACGAATATGTCTATATGTCTTTGGAGCTTTTAATTTCATATACTTCCACAGCTTCTTCACCTTGGCAACCTTCTCAGGATCATTGGAGATATATGCAATAGAAGTTGAAACAACAGTTATCGTCTCAAGATATGATAACATATATTTTCTCAAATGTTCCGGCTCAATAGCTGAGAAATCAAAATCATCAAACATTCTCTTATTAACATAGAGCTGCTGATCAAGTCTGTTGATCATATTGGTCTCACTTACAGACTGTCCATCTCTGCCAATATAATATCTGTAGAAATCCACATTGAGATAATATAAAGTCTTCACATGTGGCAGTGGCTCAAATACAAAGAGATTATCTACATAAAATGTATGCTTCGGCAATTGTAAATTGCATGCTCTAAGCATTTCGGTTCTGTAAGTTACAGAGTGCATGAGAATAGAGAAACCTCTGATATTTCTCTTCATATCATCCCATGTCATAATCCGATTGGTATCAAAGAGCAAACTATATATCATACGTCTCTGATGCCCTGTTGAAACCTTCTCATATACATAATTGGTGAGAAGCATATCTACCAAAGTATTGTCAGCAATAAAACTTCTCAATGTAGACATAACCTGCTTGTATGCATCAGCATCTACCCAGTCATCACTATCAACCACTTTGAAATACACTCCTGTAGCATTGGCCAAACCTGTATTTACTGCCTGACCGTGACCGCCATTTTCCTGATGTATTACCTTGATAATATCAGGATACTTCCCGGCATACTCATCTGCCTTTCTGGCAGTACCATCTGTGGATCCGTCATCCACAATAATAATCTCAATATCCTCCCCACCTGGCAATAACGATTGGATACATTTATCCATATACCCTTCCGAGTTATAGCAAGGAATTGCAAATGATATTGTCTTCATTTTATTCGTCTCCTATTCACACATTACCTACTATTATACTCAGATAGTTTCTTTTTTCAAATGTTAAACCGCCCAATAAATCAAGCCGCATTCTCCCCGCTTAGTGCATAAAGTATAATAGCTGCATACATTTCCTCCGCACTCATTTCATAGTCAATAACCCTGCCGCTGTGACGAACCCAGTTCCCTTGAGAGCCGTTTATTTCATTCATATATTTAATTCCCATGAAATTCTCCCCGGCATTTTCCCAATCAAAGAGATTCTTGGAAAAATCATCCACCAAAATATTCAAGCCATCGGATTTTACGAAATCACTCTTACAACTTCCACATGGAACAAACATCATATCTGTCATCCCAAGACCATGCTGCTCTAACCACAGGCTCTTCTCCAACACAGAATGACTGTCTGTAAATACTGCAGACAATATTGTCACATGAAAATCCTCATCCTCCTGCAGAAGCTTAATCAATTCAATCATCTCATAATGAGGTGTTCTGGACAGGAAATACCCCGGCTTCATCATATCCTCTACAATCTCATCCTTATAATAAACAGTTTGAACTCCGTCCATGTCAAAATAAATATTTATCATAGCAACCTCCTATCTATAGCTCCCCACAACAGAATCAATCTACATTTCAATATAATCTCTGTAATCTTCCTCGCTGGCGAATAACATATACTCTCCCTCTACATAACCCATAAATCCTTCTGATACGCTGTAACCTTTCATAATACCTACCTCCTGTTCAAATGTTCATTTCCCTTTACCTGTATACAGAATACCAGGAGGCCTGTCCCATTATATGTACTTCGTTCTCGAAATCAAGAAATTTATCAAAACATTTACCAAATCAATTTATGGACATAGAAAAAGCAGGAGAAAACTAAGTTTCTCCTGCTATCAAAGTATTACCATATTATACTCATAGAATCCAAATCATTCTAAATCTGCCATTCACTCTTCCATGAAATCACAGGTTTATCTCCTTCCCACTCAATTGGAAGCCATACATATCTGGCAATGGACGTATTCTCTTTTCTAGGCATTTCAACTCCCGGCAGTTCATGTACTTCCTTGGAACTTGTATCCGGCTTATAATCTGCATAATATCTCTCCATTCCAGAGACTATCTTTTTAGAAATCAAGTTGGTATACCACTGCGGTTTCCATCGATCTCCACAGGCTATATACTGACCTGTTTCAGGAATCTGAATTACAGATGTCACCTGAGAAGAAAAACTGTTTTGGTGCTTGTCTCCTACAAAAGGATTGCCCAAATCTTCATATTCTCCATGAGGATCTACAAATCTGCACACCCTGGATTCATTAGGAAAATATCCCGTAGTTCCACTGGTAATGAGATATCGATAGCCCCCATGCTCAAAATATGTAGGTGCCTCCCTTGTATAAGGAGGGATCAATCCATCATAATGAACGGAATACTCATCTGTAACCTCTGTATAATCCTCTGACAAAGTAGCACATATCATTTGAAAATGCGGTCTTTCAAACCAGATATATGCTTTGCCGTCTTCGTCAGCATGAAGGCAGAAATCCCCTGAGTCCATGTTCAATGGCTTATAGACCTTGTGAACAATCTCATAAGGACCTTCAAATTGATCTGCAGTCATAATCGTCATAAACTGACTCACATCATCGGCCATAACCTTGAGCCACGCCACATATTTCTTGGTCTTCTTGCAATATAAAATATGAGGACGATCAACGCAATAAGTCGGATGAAGAGGACTATTTAAATCCTCTGGTGTAGGCGGAATTATAAGTCCTTTATCTTCCCAATTATATAAATCTGTTGAAGTGTATAGGCGAACACCCCAATGCCATATGCATCCTTTGCCATCTGTCTTTTCTTTATTCTCCCCATACCAATACCACAGTTTATCCTCCTGGTTATAAAACACTGAAAAGCCATGGGCCTGAATAGGCTTTCCTGATGTATCCAGCCATTTAATTCCCGGTTTTATACTATTATATTTCATATGTATACTCTCCTGCTTCTACTACCACGGTATCCATACCTTCAAGAACTATAGTAGCTTTACAATTCACTGGTATATTAATTGTATATTCTATTTGCCCCTCTGTCTTCTTCCATTCACAGGAAACTTTGCCATATATACTTTCATAACTGGCGGCTACATGAGACAACTCTTCTCCAGGAACCGGTGCAATGGTGAAATGCTTATCACCTGTCACTTGAATTCCTGCAACAGTATCAAACAGCCATTGGCATGCGCTTCCCGGGGAATAATGATTGAAACTTCCTTTACCATTTGCATCCTTGCCTTCCCAGTTTTCCCACACTGTTGTAGAGCCCTGCAATACCTCATACAACCATCCAGGATTTTTCTCATTCAACAAAACCTTGTATGCAGTATCCACCGCACCAGCCTCAGTTAATGCTCCCAGCAGAAATGGTGTAGACAAAAAGCCGGTTCCAACTCGGTAATCATAATCCTCCACAGCCTTTTTAAGAGCTTCCACAACCTGCTTTCTCTTATCATCATCTGTGATAATCCCCAGTGCCAGAGGTCTTACCAGTTTAGCCTGTCTCCTGGTTGTAAATAATTCTTCATTTACAAATATTTCTTCATATGCAACCCTGGCTTTTTCAGCAATTCCCTTATACTCCCCTGAAGCCTCTAAATCTCCCACAATCTCACCTATCTCCGACAATATAGTCATTGCATAATACAGATATGCTGTACACTCCTCAGGATGTTTGGCTGATGCTCCATATACCTTGTCACGAAATTCTTCAGGCTCCAGCCATTCTCCCAGATGCACACCCTTCTCATATATTCCATCATTATATTCACAGGATGCCGCCTGTTTCCTGTCCTTATAACCCAGGTGAGTCTTGAGATATTCTCCATATGACTTCATCATATTCCAATGTTCAATCAGAATCTGCTTATCTCCATATCTTTTATAGAATCTATATGGAACCAAATAAACCGCATCTGCCCAACCTACAGAAGAACCTGTAGCCTTGTACATCTGCTCAACTCCAGCAAAAGGAAGCACCGCAGGAATTAATCCATTGTCATACCGGGCATCTTCCATATCTCTCAACCATTTCTCAAAGAAAGGGGCTGTATTCATAAAATATGCTCCTGTGTCGAAAAAGACCTGGGCATCTCCGGTCCATCCCAATCGTTCTCTTGTCGGACAATCTGTAGGAATATCCAAGAAATTCCCCTTCATACTCCACAAAGTATTCTGTACAAATTGATTAACCCTCTCATCGGAACAGCTAAATCCTCCTGTCTGTTCCATGTCAGAATACAAAGCTATAGCACAGAAATCTTCAGGCTCAAATTCAGCCTCTCCCTCAATTTGTATATAGCGGAAACCAAATACTGCAAAGCTTGTCTTATAAGTATCCCAATCACCTGAGCATATAAAATCAATCTCCTGACGAGGAGTAGGTACTGCTTCCCCCTTGAAAGAATTGGTCATAAGTTTAGATAATATTTTAAATGTAGTCCATCCTTCCTTCGGTTTAGATTCCTGCATTGAAAACGGATCTGCATAACCATTTTCATCCACAAGTTCAGAGCAAAATATATGAACTTTCATGCCTTTCTCACCTTTTATCTTAAAAGATAAATAGCCGGCAATATTCTGTCCAAAGTCCAATACAGTAATTCCATTTTCCTGTTTTACAACTCTGCCATGAAATACTTCCTGTTCCTTAACATACACATTGTCTGATGCCACAAGATGTACAGTTTTTCTCTTCAAAGCCAACTTAGCCTTGCTGCCATAGGCTGGAGTCTTGCAGGCATCATAGATTTCTCCATCCTTTAAATCTGCAAAACGAATCGGTCCATCATTGCTCCAATCCCAACTGTCATCTGTGGAAATAATCTCACAGCTTCCATCAACATAAGTCAATTCCAACTGTGCTATTACAGCAGTTTCTGTACCATATACATTTGTCACGCCATAAGCAGCCGAACTGCCTCGATACCAACCATCTCCTAAGTATATCTCCAACTTATGATTATCATTTTCACACTCAAAATATCTGGTTGCATCATATGTCTGATATTGCACCCTCTTTCGATAATCTGTAATTCCAGGTGCCAGAATAAACTCCTCAAGAGGGTTTCCATCCATATACAACTTATAAACACCCAGCGCCGAGGCATATATTCTCGCTTTAACCACAGGCTTAGTTATTTTAATACTCTTCCTGAAGCAATCCACCGGATAGCGCATTTTCTTACTTGCAGTATAATTTCCACTAATCCATCTTCCCTGCCAATCTGCTTCATCTAAGAGTCCCATTTCAAATGAGCCACTAACTGCATCTCCCGCTTCATCCTCCTCATTCCATAGAATGATTGTATATAAAATCACCTCTCTACTTTTTAGTATTTTCCCTTCATAGACAATATGAGTCATGGCTGAAGAATCAACTTTGCCAGTATCCCAAATTGTTTCTTTACCATCCGCGCCCACCATTCGTTCACATATAATACGATATGCACTTTGTCTCTTATCTCCACTACAATTCCATGAAAATCTTGGTTTACTGTTCCCCAGCCCTAGGGGTTGATTCAGGTATTCCACTCGAATTCTACTTGCTATCATTTCTCTTCTCCTTTTCCACTTTGATACACCAATTAATTTCTATAAATGATTGACTAATGGTATTTCCCAACACTTTTTTCTAAACTAATTATAGTTGCGAGGACAAGAAAAATCTTTTACAATAACTATCATAGTTTTCGCATTTTCGGACATCAAGGAGGTTAATATGGATACAGAGAAATTCAAGCCAATTCCCCTTAACAAAATAGAACAACTACTAAAACAACTATTCAAACAGTATCCCGAATACCATAGCCATATTCTAAATGCAGAAGAGTTAACAGACTATCTGTCTTTTCTTATGAATAATTACAAGGACTTGGAAAAGACTCTTGATTTATCAGAGTTTAATAGATATGCCATCCTGCCACAGAATTTTGCAACTCAGCAGGAACTTCATCATTTCCGCAATAATGAGGACATCTCATTCTCCCAGATATTCAGATATATGCCGGCACATTGGCATACCAATGATTATTTTGAAATATACTACAGCCCCCATGAGGGAGCCCAGATATATTTTCCAGAAGAGACACTAATCTTGCAGGCTGGCACAGTTGTAATTTTAGCTCCAAGCACCACCCATGCAACTCCATGCTACAGGGATAATCAGGTACTCTACTCCTTCAGTGTGCGACGAAGCACATTTGAAAAAGTATTCTTTGACCAACTGCCAGCAGACAGCCTTATGGCCAATTTCTTTCGTCATGTTTTAAATAATGAGAAGGCCGTATCCTATCTGTTATTTGATACACAAGAAGACACGGACATCTATCATTTACTGCTTCAGATTCAGCAGGAATACCTGGCCAAAGAGACCTATAAGTCCCAAATGTTAAATGCTCTTACCAGTACATTTTTCATATTACTGTTGCGTAGATATGAGAGCACGGTATCATTTCCATCCTCTGAAAGTCTGTTTTGGAAACAAGAATACTCCGGGATTCTCAGCCATATTCAGACTCATTATGATACAACCAGCCTGGAAGAGCTATCTTGCATGTATCACTATAGCGAGAAGCAAATCAGCCGTATTGTAAAAAGCTGCACAGGGGTTTCCTTCCACGATTTAATTCTGGAACTAAAAATGGAGAAGGCCAAAAACCTCCTCCAAAATAATTATCCTATATCAGATATTGCATCCATGTGCGGCTACTCCGGCTTAAGCAGTTTCTACAGAGCCTATAGCAAATACTACGGCACCACTCCCAGAAGTTCTCAAGAAGATAGCACTTCATAATGCAACACTTTCTATGAGGATTAATACATTCACTGGAATCATTTAAATCTCTTACTTCAATAAAAATTATTTCACATACTTATCCATATAACTAATGTATTGCTCCCAGTCCTCATCCATCACCTTGTGTCCACCTTGATGTAAATAAATACCTTGGCTTTCGCTAACCCTTGCCTTATTTAACTCAAGATCAAAGTAATGGAAATCATCTAGAACTTCTTTTCCATAAATATTTTTCCAAACAGCTTTTGCATTTTGAAGTGCATCAACTGTAGAACTTGGGTCTGATGCCAAATCAGCATTTCCCATACTTACAAACACACATCGATCAGCAATCATCGCGAATAACATATTAGAATCTACCGGAATTTCCGAATCCCTATCTGTGTACTCAAAATACTTTGAAGTGAACCAATGATCTGATGTTCCATCCTTAACGATTCGTCCTGAAACATCACTTCTAATCATTCCACCACCACAACTTGAAATTGCAAGATCAACTCTATCATCCTGAGCTGCAGTCCATAGAGAAACCCTAGCTAATCTAGAATGTCCAAATGTTGCAATTTTATTCTCATCAACCTGTGGTTGATTGCAGAGATAATCGATCATTCTCATGTATCCAAAACTCCATGCAGAAAATGCAGTTGCATTGCTCTCCGGGAATATTTCTAGTAGATTCTTCTGGAAATCTGCAGGAGTGTCTTCTGCCCAATCAAGATAATCCGTAGTTGCCACGCCATATCCACTATCTATAATCTGTTCTACTTGCCAAGGATCTCCGCCGTATGTCAAGTTATCCTTGTCCTGCACATTTGAAGGCAATATATTTTCATCATTTAAGATAGAAGTATTACCACCAAAATTTTCGCCCACAAACATGCCATACTTTTCTTTGTTTGTAGGAGTATATACAAGCATAATAAAATCTTTACTACCCTTGTCTGTGGTGATTATTATCTTCACCTGCTGCCTGTGAGCTTTACCATCTAAAGCCTCACCTTCTTCTAATATCTCCGTATCCATATCATATCCCTCACTAGGAGTCTCTCCATACATATACTCCTCATAGAGATCTAACATTTCTTCACGTCTAGCAGCATAACCTCTTTTATTGGTGACTTCTTTTCCTTCATTATTCACAAATATTTCTGGTAAATTTTCATACTCATGATCATTTCCAAGAACAATTTTTTGATACCACATTGGCATTTCTATACCACCGTATCCAACCATCGCCATTGTGCCACGCAAGCCGAGAGAATCCCCGGTAAATTTACGAATTGTAAATACACTGAACCCTATAAACACACAGAATATAATCAGTAACACCAATAATATTCTAAGTACAACCTGCCACCATTTTAGTTTTTTCTTCTCCTTCTTCACCTTCATAAAAACCCTCAATTCTTTATGAACCCAATTTACAATTACCTCAATTACATATTGATAAGATTTCTTATATGCACCCTTCCTACACATAATAGAATCATTCATACTATCTTACCTAAATCTAGTATCACACATTTATCTATGCTATGATAGAAACAGAATGAAACAAATTGTTGGAGTCTTTATTTGAGGTGAAAATATGCCACAGAAAATTGGTGAAGAAAATGACAGATACTCAAAAGCAAATCATAAGATAATAGTGGCTTTTTTTACCCTCCTTAAGAATAATTCTTTCGAAAGGATAACGACTTCTCAAATAATATTAGAAGCACATATTAATCGTTCTACATTCTACAGACATTTCAAAGATAAATATGAAATATTAGAATCGATTCAGTCCAATATCATCCCATTTTTCTTCAACAAGATTATAATGCAAAATGTTAACAGTCCTTCTGAATACATACGGTATATGTTTAGTCTCATAAAAAATATGCCAGAGGAATATGTTGAACGATTTTTAAGGTTACGTCTCATAAAAACTTCCACCTTCGACATAAAAGAATGTATAACACAAAAAATGACAAAGGATTATCAAACTCTTTGTACTGATGCTTCTACAATAGAGTCTCAAATCTTTGCCAATATTGTTTATGATACTATTTATCACAATTCAAAACATAATCATTACATTGACGAAAAGCAATTACAAAAATATTTAAAAAACATCGTCAAAAATATATAAATACATGAATACTTATATCATTTACACAACTGATAGAAAGCCACAGCGCTGGCAGCTGCCACATTAAGGGAATCCACTCCATGCTTCATAGGAATTCTCACTGTGTAGTCACTGGCGTCTATGGTGGAATCCATAAGTCCTTCGCCTTCTGTTCCCATAATCACAGCCAGCTTATCTTCTTGCAATAATTTCTCATCATCAATGCCAACTGAATCCTCACGCAAAGCCATAGATACCGTCTTAAATCCTAATTGATTCAATTTCTCCATTCCATATTGCGGCCAGTAATGTGCTCCATCCACAGCTTTCTCCGGCAATACAGTCCATGGTATCTGGAAAATGGTTCCCATACTCACTCGTGCCGCCCGTCTGTACAGAGGATCTGCACAGCCTGAAGTCAATACAACTGCATCCATTCCAAGAGCTGCAGCAGAGCGAACTATAGCACCCACATTGGTTGGATTCACCACTTCCTCCAGTACAACAATTCGCCTTGCTTCTCTGCATACATCCTCTAAAGAAGGAAGTTCTCTGCGTCTCATGGCACAGAGCATTCCTCTTGTAAGATTATATCCTACCATTTTGGAAATCTGCTCCACGGGAGCCACATAAACCGGTACATCACCACATCTGTCAATGACCTCGCCCCCTAATCCTCTCATGTACTTCTCCTCAGTCAGCACACTTATAGGTTCATATCCGGCCTCTAACGCTCTCTCTATAACCTGGGGAGTTTCAGCAATAAATACACCCTGCGCCGGTTCATATATATGATACAACTGATTTTCATTATAGGCTGTGTACAAATCTAATCTCTTGTCCTCTAAATTCAAAATATCAATTCTGTTCATATATCATTCTCACTTCTATTTTTTTACTAATCCATCCCATTCTACAACTATTTTCTCATTTCGCAAAATAAAATATCCATAAAACTCCGCCTACTATTTATGTAAAAATGCCAAAGAATTATAGATTGACAAAAAATTATCAATGTTATATAGTGATTTTATGACATGGCTCGAGGGGAAGCCGCACTTTTTAGGAGGAAAATAATATGGGTGATTTTAACAATTTAAAACTTGATGTTGCAAATGAAGTTGCTGTACTTACAATTAGCCGTCCAGCAGCCCTCAATGCGCTTAACAGCGAAACTCTTGATGAGTTAAATGTAGCTTTGACAGAAATCGAAGCAAGAGACGATGTTAAAGTTGTAATTTTAACAGGTGGTCCTGACAAGAAGGACAATGCATTCAAGTCTTTCGTAGCCGGAGCTGACATTTCAGAGATGGTTAATTTCTCAGCTGCTGAAGCAAGAGCATTTGGAATGAGAGCTTCTGTTCCTTTCTTCAAGCTCATGAATATGCGTCAGGTCACAATAGCTGCTGTAAATGGTTTTGCACTTGGTGGCGGATGTGAAATTGCAATGGCTTGTGATATCAGAATCGCTTCTGACAATGCTACATTTGGTCAGCCTGAGACAGGACTTGGTATCATCCCTGGATTTGGTGGTACTCAGAGACTTGCAAGACTTGTTGGTATGGGTCGTGCCAAGGAACTTATCTTCACATGCGACAGTATCGATGCTGCAGAAGCATATAGAATCGGACTTGTAAATAAGGTTGTTGCACCGGAAGAACTTATGGAAACAGCACAGAAGATGGCTGCTAAGATTGTAAGCAAAGGAAGCTATGCTGTATCTCTTGCCAAGGCTGCTATCAACAATGGTTATGATATGGATATCAAGAATGCAGTTGAGATGGAAGCAAACTTATTCGGTGTTGCTTGCTCAACGCATGACAAGACAGAAGGTATGACAGCATTCCTCGAGAGACGTGCTGCTGATCTTACTGATTTCTAAGACATAAACTCTTTAACCAAACATAAATAAAAGTCCTGTGACTTGTGATAAATAAATATCACATTTCACAGGACTTCTTTATTATGCACATATGTTTTTCAAATGTTCTACCACAGCCAGATATTCATCAATCTTTTTGGCCTTCAATATCTTCTTATATATTTTCTTGAAATCAGAAACAGAATCAAATAGCCTCTGCCAATATACCCACAGCTCCTTCATCTTATATAGAGTCGGTGTATCCCCTGACATAATCTCTATATAATTATCCAGGATTTCATTGTGAAATATCCAAAACATTTTCACTTCATTATCATTTGACAGAAACCTATGGCTTACCAATTCTTGGTCATATGCCACAAATCCTCCATCCTCTGAGTTCAAGGCATTTATGGTATTGTTGATTCCCGCATCAACATTGTTGTCCGTCACATTTTCCATCTCATATTTTATTATATCTCTGGCAAGCATTGGCAAGGCCATAGCACCTCTTCCAATCATGACGGAAGTTACATTTTCTATATTATTCTCTCTCAGAAGATTTAATAGATTTATATAGCTTTTAATATCTACAATATCTCCATTATAAGAAATCGGGATATCAGTATCGCTCAATTGCTCACATGCATATACGAACTCATCCATATGAGGAACTCCCTTGTAGAATTCTCTCTGAATGCGAGGATGAATGATCAGCTCCTCCATAGGATACTTTCTATATATCTCAACAATCTCCGGCCACTTACTCAAGTCATCCATTCCCAATCTGGTTTTGATGGATATATTCACAGGGCATCTGTCATATACTTCTGCAAGAAATTCATCAAGTTCATACTGCACTGAAAGAAATCCTGAGCCTCTTTTCTTGCCCACCACAGTTTTGGAAGGACAACCCAGATTCAGATTCACAGTCTCATATCCCCGTCTGGCAATACTTGCTGCAATATCTAAAAACTCTTCCACATTGTTGGACATAATCTGGGGGACCAGATCAATGTCAGCATTATGAGCCACATCCACATCTTCCCGTTCACGATGGTTCATGGTGGCGCTTGTGATAAATGGTGTAAAATACCTGTCAAAGCCACCATAATGATGTGCTATTGCATTTCTCAAAATGTATGAAGTTACTCCCTCAAGAGGCGCCAAGTAAAGTTTCATAATCTGTTTCCTTATTAATTATTGAAATAATCTGGTTTTGAGCAAGGTGGTGTTTCATTAATGCCGATACTTCTAGAAAGCTCCGGCATTCCTTAGTGATAAATCAATGTAGCCTCGCGAACTCGGCCCAAGAAGCCAAGAGGACTGCAAGCAGCCTCTAAGCTTCTTCGGTCCTCAAACACCGCAACGGCCACTATTGATTTTAATCACACAGAATACCGGACCTTTAAGAAGTAGCGGCTGATTATTAATTGAAACACCACCCTCTCAAAACCAGTCTAACGCAAAAATCTAAAACTATTATAAAGATTCTAGAATATGTCGTAACTCTTCCTCCACACTTGTGCATCTTGGCACATCCAAATCCATCATTGTAGGATTGCCATCTGCCATAAGATATGGATGACCTACGAATTGTAGCATAGTTCTATCATTTTCATTATCACCAAAGGCTGCCATATCCTCACGAGGTATGCCCAGCTTCTCCTCAATGGCCTGCAATGCATCACCCTTTGAAGTTCCAAATGGAGCGAAATCCACCCACTCATTTCCTGACACGGCAATTATACATTTACCCTCCACAGCCTTGGAGAATTCTTCTGTCACCTCTGCACATTTATCCTCAGGAACGAAATAAGAGATTTTGATAATGTCTTCCTTAATATCCTCAGGGGCATTTACTACAGTCACATCATTTTTGATACCATTTCTCAGATGATCTTCATACTCAGGATTTCCAGGCATGATATAGCAGGTCCGCTCTCCCGAAATCAAAACCTCACAGTATGGATTATCAATTACCATATGGCATATTGCAAGAGCCAGTTCTCTGTCAAAGGAATTCTTGAGAACCACCTTATCTCCATACATTACAAGAGCTCCATTTTCACATATATAAAGCAGATCCCCTCCCACATCTGCGAACATATTGCTCAGATTAAAATACTGTCTGCCACTGGCAGGAACTATATATACACCTTTTGCCACCAACTGACTCATAAGCCTGATAGCTTCCTCGGAACAATCAGGTCTGTATCCTCTGATAAGTGTCCCATCCAAGTCAGTAGCAATTAATTTTATATTACTCATTTATAAACCTTTCTCATGTGGCCACTACTTTGTGGCACATTTCTTACAATAACATTTCACATAATATATTTCTGACAATGATTGCAACCAATCCACTATAAAAGCACTGCTATAACCGGAATTGTAATTACGGAAACAAGGGTTGTGAGAAATGTAATCTGCGCCATGAATTTCTCGTCTCCGCCGTATTCCACACAAAGCATGGTTCCTGCTGTTGCCACTGGAAGTCCCGCCATAATCACAGCCTCTCCAATAGCAAGCGGCTCTGTTACGAACTTAAAGTAACACAGATATACGATTGCCGGTGTTACAATTACGCATATTATAGTAAATAAATATGCCTTGATATCTCCAAACATTTCCTTCAGAGGCATCTGTGCCAGAGCACATCCAATGATAATAAGAGCACCTGGAGTTGTGATTTTGCCAATAATATCACAGGTATCTGCAATAACTGCAGGAGTATGAACTCTTGTAAATGCTAAAACCAATGCAATAATCGATGATATCATAGCAGGTGTCATAAAAAGCTTGAATATTTTATTGATTCTGGATTTCACAGGGAGTTCTTCAATAAACTCTTTCTCCTCCACTGTAGCCTCACCCTGCTGTAAGAGATACACTCCAAGGGAATAGCAAAGCACATTAAAAGGCAGATTAAATATCATAGTGTAAAATGTGCTGGCTTCTCCAAACACCGCATATGTCACAGGAAAGCCTACAAATCCCACATTGGCAAACATAATTGCAAACTCAGCTACAGCCTTCTTGCTGCCTGTAAGTCGTAGGACCTTGGAAGTACCCTTGGCAATCACAAAATAAATAGCATACTCAATTGTCGCAATAAACAGAAGCTTCACAATCATAGAAGCCTCCGGCAATTCCTTGGCTGTCATTACTGAAGCCATAATAGTACAAGGCATGGTGATATTTAATATAAGCTTTGTGAGAGCTACCTTCACTCCACCATCTATAAATTTAATCTTGAAAGCTGTATATCCCACAATAATAATCAAAAACAGCTCAATCATTTTAACTAGTACTGATACAAAATCCATTTTTTTCCCATTTCTAAATACATTTTCTAAAATTTCCAAAATACAAAAAATACACATTGATTTTACATTATAAAACCAATGTGTACTAGGATTATTATTTACAATATTTATCTGTTTTTGTGCACTTTATTTAGCTAGGCAGTATACAATCTTACCATTGCAGATAGTATATTCCACTCTTCCCTGCAACTCATCACCTATAAAAGGAGAGTTTGAAGCCTTCGATGCAAAATGATTCGGTACTAGCCATAACTTATCTGGATCAAATATAACCACATCCCCAGGGCCATTTACCGAGAGATATCCACCATCAATATTATAAAGCCTGGCAGGATTAATGGTTAATGCTCTAATAATTGTCTCCAAAGGAATCAATCCTGTGTGATAAGTGTGAGTCAATACAAGTCCAAGAGCTGTCTCTAAGCCTATCATACCACTTGGTGCATGACTTATATCCTTGGCTTTCTCCTCTGAACTGTGAGGGGCATGGTCTGTGGCAATCATATCTATTGTGCCATCTGCAACACCGGCAATGAGAGCCTGCCTATCCTTCTCTGTTCTAAGAGGTGGATTAACTCTGGCAAGGCTGCCTCGCTGTCTAACCAAATCCTCGGTGGCTGCAAGATGCTGAGGTGTAACCTCACCATATACTTCTATACCCTGTTTTTTGGCCTGACGCAACAATTCCACAGTCACAGCACTGGAGATATGTTGTATATCAAGCTTCGCTCCCACCTTCTTATTCAGCATAATATCTCTGGCTGTCAGTACATATTCTGCCTCCTCTGGAGCCCCGCCTAAGCCTAATTCTCTTGATACTTCTCCATAATTCACTCCTGGAGAATACATGAGATGTGGATCTTCCTCGTGAAGGGAAATCGGAACATCCAATTCCTTACATTGCTTAAGTGCTTCCAGTAATAGTTTCTCATCTGCAATAGGCACACCATCATCTGTAAATCCTACAGCACCTGCCTCCTTCAAGGCAGACATATCTGTAAGCTTAGTCCCCTGCATCCCCATGGTAACATTTGCCGCCTGAAGCACATGAATAGGCAATTGCTGTTCTCTGGCATAGACCTCATTAAATACTTCGACACTATCGATAGAAGGCTTGGTATTGGCCATACATACTACAGTAGTATAACCGCCAGCTGCAGCAGCAGCTGCTCCTGTTACCACATCTTCCTTATAAGTAAGTCCAGGATCTCTAAAATGCACATGCACATCCACAAAACCTGGAGCTACAACCTTTTCTGAAGCATCAATTACTTCAACATTTTCCAGATCACAATCTATCTCTCCACAGGCATCAATTGCCGCGATTCTGCCATCATCTCCTATCAACACATCTCTAAGTTCATCCAAACCGCTGGCCGAATCTATTACACGCCCGTTTTTTATCAGTATCATTTTCCCACCTTCTTCTAAAAAATGCAGCCTCCGCATCAGTTAGAGGCTGCATCAATATTACATTTCCTGAACAAGTTCAAGTGTATGTTCCTGGTTCATCTTCTTACATACTTCAATAAATGTATCAAGTGGTACATTCTGAATCTGCTTATTTGAACCACGCACATTAATAGAAACTGTACGCTCCTTCGCCTCATTATCTCCAAGTACTAAAATATATGGATCCTGATAAGGCTTAAACTTCTTGATCTTGCTTCTCATATTCTTGTCGCTCAAGTCAGCTTCCACTCTGATATGGTTAGACTCAAGTGCTTCAATAACTTCCTCAGCATAAGCATTGTGGTCTGTTGTAATTGGAACAACAGCAACCTGATATGGGCTGAGCCAGAATGGGAATCTACCCTTGAAGTTCTCAATAATAATTCCGATGAATCTCTCCAATGAACCGTAGATAGCTCTATGGATAACTACTGGCATCTCAAGATTTCCCTCAGCATTGGTATATGTCAGGCCGAAGTTATGAGGTAACTGGAAGTCAAGCTGGATAGTACCACACTGCCATTCTCTTCCAAGAGCATCCTTGATCTGCAAGTCAATCTTTGGACCATAGAAAGCTCCGTCACCTTCGTTGATTTCATATCCACCCTCGCCATACTTCTCGTCAAGGATTTCCTTCAAGCCAGCTTCTGCTCTGTTCCATACTTCAATATCACCCATGTAATCATCTGGACGAGTAGAGAGCTCAGCTCTATATGTAACACCAAATGTGCTATAAATCTCATCAGCAATTGCAATAATATCGGCAATTTCATCTTTGATCTGAGATTCCATTACGAATGTATGATCATCATCCTGTCTGAATTCCTGTACTCTGAAGAGTCCATTCATCTGACCAGACTTCTCCTTACGGTGAAGTACATCATACTCACTATATCTGATTGGCAGATCCTTGTATGAATGAAGCTTACGCTTGAACATCATCATAGCATTTGGACAGTTCATAGGCTTTGCTGCCATTGTATCGATATTCTCTCTATCGTAAACAGGAGTGCCTGCTTCCAATACTGCTGATGTTGTCTCATCCTCATCATCAAGTGCAGCCTGCAAATTCTCAATATTGGTATCAGCCTGTGTGAATCCGTCAATTCCAGGCACAATAAACATATTGTTGAGATAATGTGCCCAGTGACCACTTACAAGCCATAACTTCTTGTTGTTAATAAGTGGCGCAGAAATCTCTGTATAACCATGAGCCTTCTGAATCTTACGAGAGTATGCCAGAAGTGTCTGGTACATCTGCCATCCTCTTGGCTCCCAATAAGGCATACCAGGTGCAGACTCATTGAACATAAATAATTCCAACTGAGCACCAATCTTCTTGTGGTCGCGCTCTCTGGCTTCTTCAATCATCTTGATATGCTCTTTTAACTGCTGCTTATCAGGGAATGCATAGAAGTATACTCTCTGCATATGATCTCTCTTGGCATCACCCTTCCAGTAAGCCATAGAACATGAATGAACCTTGTAAGATACATTCATAAGTTCCTGTGAATTAGATACATGTGGTCCACGACAGAGATCCACATAATCATCGCCTGTATAATACAAAGTGATTGTCTCATCATCAGGGAGCTCATTAATAAGTTCCACCTTGAATCTGTTGTTCTTGAATACCTCAAGAGCTTCTTCCTTGGTCACAACCTTTCTGGTCCAATCCTCGCGACGTTTAATAATCTCGCGCATCTTGTCCTCAATAGTCTTGTAATCAGCCTCAGTGATAGACTTACCCTCAGGTAATACGAAATCATAATAAGCTCCGTCATCAATCTGTGGTCCGATACCATACAAAGTATCCTCGCCATACAACTCGATTACAGCTTTGGCCATTACATGAGCCAGGGAATGTCTGTACAATCCTAAAAATTCTTCTTTATCCATTATTATTTACTCCTTATCTAACCTCAAGGTTTCTCCACTGGGTAGAACACCAATTGGCCAATATTTATATGAAATATAATTTCAAACAAAGTTATGTGAAATGTGCTTACTCTTTACCATCCCAACAATAAGTACAGAGTTTACATTTCTCAATTCCTATAGCCTCTATCATATCGTCTAATCGATGATAGTGCAAGGTGGTAAATCCTAATTCTTTACGAATTTCTTCCAACATGTTGGCATATTCCTGGGAATCAGGATCAGTATATTTATCCAAAATATCTCTGGAAGGATACATTGTACCCTCCAACTTCTCTATCATACGGCGAGTAATAAGCTCTGCCTCTGAATTAGATCTGGAGAAATTGAGATATTTACATCCAAATACAAGTGGTGGACAGGCAGGTCTGATATGAACCTCTCCCACTCCATTTTCATAGAGATACTGAGTTGTCTCTCCAAGCTGTGTACCTCTTACAATAGAATCATCAATAAGCAGAAGCTTCTTGTCACTTAACAGTTCCTTTACCGGAACAAGCTTCATCTTGGCTATGAGATTTCTGCGACTCTGAATAGTCGGCATAAATGATCTCGGCCAGGTAGGTGTATATTTAACAAATGGTCGCGAGTATGGAACTCCTGAATAGTTGGCATATCCCACTGCATGAGCCACACCTGAATCAGGCACGCCGGCTACAGCATCAGGCTTCAAGCCTCTTGCCATATCACGCTCAGCCAGTTTCTTGCCACATTTATAACGCACATCCTCTACATTCAAGCCTTCATAAGTTGATGCAGGGAATCCATAATAGATCCACAGGAATGAACAAATCTTCATTTCCTCCCTAGGTGGAACCAAAGTCTTTACTGAGTCAGCCTCAATAAATGCCACCTCTGCAGGTCCCAATTCTCTCTCGTACTGATATCCCAGATTCAAAAATGAGAAGCTCTCGAAGCATACACAATGGCTACCTTCCTTGGCTCCTATAACAACAGGAGTTCTACCCATCTTGTCTCTGGCAGCGTATATTCCCTTGCTGGTCATAACAAGAAATGTCATAGAGCCTTCAATAGTATCCTGCACATATCTGATGCCGTCCACAATACTACCCTGCTGATTTATCAGCGTAGCAACCAACTCTGTAGGATTTATTTCTCCACCACTCATTTCCAGGAAATGTGAATGGCCCTTGGCAAACAAATCATCAATAATCTCCTGCGCATTGTTAATCTTACCCACAGTAGTTATGGCATAGTTACCATGATGAGATCTTACAATAAGTGGTTGTGGTTCAAAATCAGAGATACAACCGATTCCCAATGTACCACTCATCTCCAGAATATCCTTGTCGAACTTCGGTCTGAAGTTAGAACTCTCTATATTATGAATAGATCTGTCGAATCCTTTCTCCTCATCATACACTGCCAAACCAGCTCTTCTGGTTCCAAGATGTGAATGATAATCTGTTCCATAAAATAAATCAAAAACAACATCTTCATGAGATGCTACCCCAAAAAATCCGCCCACGACGTCTTACCTCGCTATATATGCTATTGTCAAAAAGTCACCTCAAATATAATACCATAAAACGACGAGGAAAATGCAAATTTATTTGCATTTGACGACCGTATGCGATAACAGGCGCTCTGCGCCTGTTATACCATAAAACAACCTATAAAAAACATCTATATTTCACATATCTCCAGAATAAACAAGTATTTTTCAAGTTAGCAATTTCAGGTCAGCATTTATCACAAAATCAAGTAGAAGGGAGTGATTAGCTCCCGTCCTCTCACAGCACCGTACGTACCGTTCGGTATACGGCGCTTTCAATAGTTGACGTGCACAGACTGGTAGGCTGTGGCTAAATCATAGAAGCCACTGCTTATCAGTCT
>JAFUXA010000016.1 GCA_017470985.1 Lachnospiraceae bacterium | reverse complement strand
ACGCAACACTTTAATAAGCGTTGCACTTACTTTGACAGTCTTGAATTTATGCTATTTGTAAAAATTTATAAATCTGCCTGAATTTATAAAAGCTAAGATGTAAGCGCAACATAGGTGTTGCACTTACATTGCAAATCTTCCTGATTTATTAATACTAATTTGCAAAATATATTTTCAAACTGATCTAAGTTCAAGTTATAATCATTTCACTCTCGCTGCAATAGTTATATTTTATATAAGCTCAAGCTCTAAATCAGAGATGAAATCATATTTTGCAGACTTCTACTATTTATCGGATATTTTGTTGTCTCAAAGGTAAAGATAAAGTTGACTCCCTGATAATATCCGTTGGATTCATATTGTCTTATCTTGGCAAAGGCATTATTTCTATATTCAAGATCATCCATCATTCCAAAATGCTCCCAATATATCTCACTTCGGTTATTAATATCAAGTATTGTAAAATCAGGATGCACAATCGTCCCATTAGAAAACTCAACCGGCTTTTCATATAAATATGGTATTTCATACTCATCTAATAAATCAGCTATAATAATTTCTGTTTTCGAGCGCACTCTAATTCCTTTCTTTGAGTAGAATTCCTGCGTTCCCTCTCTGAAATCAAGCTTATCATAATTTTGATTGATCCATTGTAATGCATACTCCTCATCATTAATATATGGAACATGAATAAGTTCTTTTTTCAAATCACAGATTTTATCAAGAGCACCATGAAAAGGATCTACAATCGGAAAACTATTGCGCATTTTCTCAAGAGTCGTAATCTCATCTACCAGAAGTCTTGAAAGCTTGTTATTATATTCAATCTGAGCAAGCGCTTCAGCCTGCTTTATATTATGCTTTTTGATATAGATTCCACTTGTCTGATCCAACTTTGAGCGAAGAAAATATTGGTTAGTATTTCCATGTCTAACCGCATGTAGCGACACTCCATCTGGGACCTCCTTCTTCATTTTTAAAAGCGATTTTTCTGTTTCTTCGAGAATTTTTTTCAAAGATTCTATCTCATTTTCAATCATTATTCTATTAATCATATTTATCCTCCTATTCATTAGATTCAATTACTACCAATCCATCTAGTTTCACCTATTTTGGTAGCCCGACCACTGATCAAACTCTGCATCTGAGGCCTCGTGGGCTACCAAAATATCCATTTCAATCTTCTTTGGTAGCCGCTACGTCACTCCAGAGCATCAATTTAGCCTGCCGCGGCTACCTTTTGTGGGAGTTTCATCTATTTTGGTAGCCCAGCTACTGATCTAGCTCTGCATCTGAGGCCTCGCGGGCTACCAAAATGTCCATTTCAATTCTCTTTGGTAGCCGCTCTCTTGCTCCAGAGCATCAATTCAGCCTGCCGCGGCTACCTTTTGTGGGAGTTTCAGCTATTTTGGTAGCCCGATCACTTATCTGGCTCTGCATCTGAGCCCTCGTGGGCTACCAAAATATCCATTTCAATCTTCTTTGGTAGCCGCCCCCTTGCTCCGGAGCATCAATTCAGCTTGCCGCGGCTACCTTTTATGGGAGTTTCACCTATTTTGGTAGCCCGACTACTTATCTGGCTCTGCATCTGAGGCATCGCGGGCTACCAAAATATCCATTTCAACCTTCTTTGGTAGCCGCTCCCTTACTCCGGAGCATCAATTCAGCTTGGTGCGGCTACCTTTTGTGGGAGTTTCAGCTATTTTGGTAGCCCGACTACTTATCTGGCTCTGCATCTGAGCCCTCGTGGGCTACCAAAATATCCATTCTCTTCCTTTTTGGTAGCCGCCCCCTTACTCCGGAGCATCAATTAAGCCTGGCACTCTCGGACTTTCAGTTAATGAAGAATTCGCAAGAGGCTTTCCACTGTGCAATCGCCCTCCTTGCCAGGTATTATGCGTATCTGGCCGCAATCAATAGTGCAGTAATGAGCTAGATTCAATTCATCCATGCGGGCGATTGCGTCTTTCGATGGGTGCCCATAGCGGTTTTTCTCTCCTGCTGAGATTATCGAATAGTGAGGGGCGATAAGCTCTAAGAATTCTTTCGAGTTAGAATACTTAGACCCATGATGTGGCACCTTCAATAATTCTATTCCCTCGCCCTTCCTCTTTTCTCCATTTGTTGTAGTCTCCTCAACACCAACTTCAGACGCCTTCTCTTCATCAGATATCAACTTATTCTCCATCTTGCTCCTGGCCTCCTCATCATCAGATACCAACTTATTCTCTATCTTGCTCCTGGCCTCCTCATCATCAAATACCAGCGCATTCTCTAACCTGCTCCTTGCATACTCGTCATTTAGCATCCACTTTTCTTGATCTGCGCCAATATCTCCCGTAAATATAGCCTGAAAACTACCATACTCCATCAGTAGAACCATACTATTTTCATTAGGGCCTTCAAATCCGCTATCACTTGATGGATACAGACAAGTGAATACCACCTTATCTGCCTTACTAGAATAATTAAATAGCTCATCATTCACATCTAGTTCATCGCTTCCATATCCTATAACCACCTGATCTCCTTGAGAAATGAAATCCACTTCAATCCCATGAGATTCTGCCAGCTCTCCTAAATCCTTCACATCCATCCCTTCTGAAAAGATAATATGTCGAATATCATAACCATCTTCAATCGCCTCACGCAGGCCACTTATATGATCCTCATCAGTATGACTTATGAACCAAAAATCAATCCTTCTCACTCCCCTATATTTCAAAAATGGCAGAATCCTATACTTTCCGACTTTCTTAACGCTGGTAGATCCTCCATCAATAAAACAATTAACTCCATGTCCATCACATATATAAATTGCATCTCCCTGACCACAATCAATCATATCAATTTCCATATTTCCTCTGGAAGGAATCAATATAGCAAATATGAAGGAGAATATAACAATCAATTTCAAGCCAACATTTAATTTATTCTCCCTCCTTGTGGAATCACCAGTCTTTACTACTAAGCATGGCAACAGTCTATAAATCAGCACATATAAAAGCAGATAATATAAGCCTATTTTCCAGATTGGAAGGCATCCTACAATCTGTCTAGCGCCCGGAAGCTTAAGGGTCAAATCCGCAACCATCTCATAGAGATACAATATCAAGTGACTCGGCAGCATAATAATTTCCGTTATAATCCCTTGTATTCCTGCTGTGCTTAGTGGGAATAAGACTCCACCTATCAATCCGCACCCCAACAGCACCGGCATCAGAGGCAACAGCAGAAAGTTTAAAATCATAGAGTACACTGGAATCTCATAATACATATGTCCCACAATAGGAATGGTAGACAGCGTCACACCCACACTGAATACCAAGGCACCCAAAACCTTGTGGATTAACCTATAAAGCAATGGTTGTTCCTGCTTCCTAATATTTCTCTTCTCCAATATAAGCAGCCACCATTTCTCATATATCTTCTTTAATTCTGTGGCAAATGTTACCACACCAATCACAGCGGAAAATGAAAATACAAATCCGGTATTCATTACCACCAGCGGATTTTCTAACATCATAATAATCTCGGCAATTGCCAGGGCTGTAAGAGAATCATATGCTTCACCCAACATCATTCCCACAATATAAATCACATACATTATCATGGCTCGTCTCACAGGCAATCCCATGCCTACCATATTGGCATATAATCCCAATACCACAATTGATACTATTCCAGAGGACACAAAACCCAGCCGCCTTTTTCTCAGGAAATTATACAGACTCATTGCTACCACAGAAATATGCAATCCAGACACGGAAAGTAAATGGGCAATTCCTGAGGTTTGAAAAAGCTCCTTTGCCTCAGAATCAAGATTACTCTTGTCTCCCAAAGCAATGGTCGACATTATTCCCGCTTCCTCTCCCGGCAAATATTCAACATATACCATAGTCATATGCCGCCGCAGCTGAAATAGTGCCTCACTTACGAACCCCATATTAAAAGGATGATACTCCTGTAAAATGGTGCACTTATCCAACCTTGTTACAATTCCTAAACTGTTATAATATTGTCTTTCATCGAAGTTTCCCTCGTTACGTGCCACAGAAAATGCTTTGATTCTGCCTTTTCCAACACATATTGTTCCTATTGGATAATCGTCCGATTCAATACATAAAATGATTTTGGAGCAAGAAATCTCATGTGCTCCATTTGAATTATTTAATACATCTGAATTATTTGATAAGAAATGATCTGATTGCAGGTAGACATCCTGCAAATAATAAATAAGACTATCTGATTTATATTCCTTTTTATATATTTTCCCCTGGAAGGTTACATGCATTCCATCCGGTAGAATTTCATCATATGAATTATACTGAGCCTGGGCTACATAAGCAGTGCAGGCTCCAGCTGCAATTAATATGATATTAACCATTACCGTCAGGGCAACTCGCCTTCTACTTTGGCGATATTGCATACATATTATACAGGCCAGCCACGCAGCAATTATATATCCGCAGTGGCTGTCCCAGTATAATATACTAACTATTCCAAGGAGAAAACATATGGCCATACGGCATATACTTCTCCCACTCATACTCTCTCCCTCTCAAAGCAACTCCACTTGAGTCGCCTCTACTTGTTCCAACAATTACAACTAATTAACTCCAACCAATTCTATCCATTTCAACAATTAATTAGCTCTAACCAATTCTATTAATTATTTTCCCTCTTCCACGCTGGCTGGCGACTCAATAACCAATGACACATCTCGCTCATAGGATGTATTCAATTCGAAGCCCAAAGCCTGAACCTGTGAATCCAAAGTAGTATTTCCGGTTTCAATAGATATCTGCACCTTGTTAATAGAATCAAGTTCAGTCAGAGAATCCACTATAGAATACAGCATCACCTTGCTGGATACAGCCGAATTTCCGTTTAGAAATCCCGAATCAAATCTCACATAGCAGACACCATCATTTACACTAATACTCTTCAATTTGGTATCATTTGGCATGGTTCCAATAATATTTCCCGACACATTATTGCTCTTTGGTCCTTGAAGCAGATGTTCCACAACCAATCGCTCCATAGACACATTGGTATTGTAATATACATCCACATCTCTCTTCACAAGTGCCTGTCCATCTGCGCTGGCAAAATATAAGACCATGGTAGCCTTGGCCAGTTCCTTGGTATCCTCACTGAAGTCTTCGATAAATGTATCTGCTGTCATAATTCCAACCAGAGAGCCATTTACATCAACCAGAGGACTTCCGGCCACATAGAAACTGATACCATCGATTCCATCTATCTGCAACAATGTCTTGACAATGGCTGCTCTAATCAACACTTCCTTATACCCGCCAATATCGCTATATTCTCTGTTGAAATACAGAACCAAAGTAGAATCATCCACCTCGTAATCCAAAAGCTTCACGCTGGAAGGAATCGTTCTCTTCAAATCCACAGACTGAGGATCTGTGCTTAAACCTTCCATAAGCTCATCTACCCGACCAGTGACATTGTCAGTTTTAAACTCGCATTTCTCCTTGCCAATGCCATCATTGGCAGCTGTCAAATAATAGATGTAAGGTCCAGTCTCCTGATTCTTTTTAGAACATCCTGTAAATATTGCAGCACACATGCTAACTACTAGAAGCAGAGCCATGTATTTCTTATTATGATTTCTGATAAATGTCTTCATAATCACTCCGCCTCCTCAATATAATTCAGAGGAATTCTCACATCAAATGTGGTTCCCTCGCCCTCTACACTATGAACCTTGATATCGCCTCGATGCATCACAATTGAACTCTTGGTAATAGCCAATCCGAGACCGGTTCCACCAATTTCTCTTGAATGGGATTTATCAACTCTATAGAATCTCTCGAAAATATGCTCAATGCTCTCCTTTGGCATACCAATTCCACAGTCCTGCACCTTGATATAACAGAATTGATGATCTGAGTTTATGGATACATGAACCCAACCGGTTTCTTTATTATACTTGATTCCATTTTCAATCAGATTAGTAATAGCCAGAGTCATCTTCACTTTATCCACCTCTGCTACTACAGGTCGGAAACTCTCAAATACCAGTTCAATATTTTGCTTCTCAGCAATAGGCTTCAATCTCTTCATAATAAGCTCAATCAACTCGTTCATATTTACAGAAGAAATATTTAGAGACTCTCGCGCGCCCTTGTCCATCTTCACTAGAGTGAGCAAATCATTGATAATCTGAGTCTCTCTGTCAATCTCATCACCTATATCCAACATGAATTCCTTGTACAACTCATTTGGCACATCTTCCATGGAATTCAGAGAATCTGCCAACACCTTCATGGATGTCAAAGGTGTCTTCAATTCATGAGACACATTGGATACAAATTCCTGACGAGATTCATCCACAACCTTCATTCGATTTAACAGGCTGTTCATCTGCTCAGAAAGCGCACCCATTTCACTGAAATTATTTACATGAATATCAGAATCAGAGATTCCATCCTCAATATCCTTCAAGGATTTTGAGAATTTTGTGAAAGGTCTGCCCACTCGTTCTGAGAAATATATTCCTGCAATAATTACCAGCACACTCCATACCAATCCAAATACAATTTCCACATTGAAGAAATAATCCAGATTTGTATTAATATAATTCATGGATTTATTGATAATAAGAGCTCCAACCACCAACTCTTCACCGCTAAATGTGGATATAATTGGAACTGCCACGAACAAATCCGAATTGGACTTGTCATAGAAATAAGCATATTTACCATTCATAACCTGTATAATCTCAGGTGAAATGGCAGTCTTACCCTCATCAATTTTGTAGGTATCCTTCACAATATTCAATGAAGAATTTACTACCATAATTCGTCCGCCATAAGTATTACCCAATGCCTGCAACAAAGTATTAATATTTTCCTGTTCAGTATTATTTAAATAACCGCTTGAAATAATCTGGGAAATTACAACTTCACCCTGTGGTACAATTTCTGATACATCACTCTCCACTGACTGTGATACATATAAATTGTTATATAACGTAAAAAGAACTGCTGTTGGTAATAGTCCAACAACTACTACCAACACCAATATTTGAAATCTTAGACTGTTTATTATTTTCTTAAAGCCTTGGCCTTTTTTCATTTTAACCCTCTACTTATGCAGATTTTTTTGTCATACTACTGCTGGTAATAATAACCAACACCCCACTTGGTATGCACATACTTCGGCTCACTTGCATCCGGCTCAATCTTCTCACGAAGACGTCTGATATGCACATCAACTGTTCTGGCATCTCCAGGATAATCACTACCCCAGATGGTCTCCAACAAATTATCTCTGCTATATACTTTTCCAGGATTCTTCACCAACAGCAACAACATCTCAAACTCCTTGGAAGTGAGATTGTATTCTTTATCATTGATAAATAATCTGCGGCTATCCACATCCATCTTCAAATCCCCATTTACTACAATTCCAGGATTCTCTTCCTGTGCAGGGGTAAATGCTGATGCACGGCGCATAATAGCCTTGATTCTGGCCTTTACTTCCAATATGTTAAATGGCTTGGTGATATAATCATCAGCTCCATATTCCAATCCAAGAATCTTGTCCATGTCATCACCCTTGGCTGTCAACATTACAATTGGCATATCAGAGAATTCTCTGATTCTCTGGCACACTTCAAAACCATCCATCTTTGGCAACATTACATCAAGAAGAACCATATCATATCTATTGGTAGAAGCCATATCCAAAGCTTCCTGTCCATCATATGCACAATCAACTTCCATTCCGTCCTGCTCCAGACTAAATCTGATTCCTTTTACAATTAACTTCTCGTCGTCAACAACCAAAACTTTCTTTGCCATTTCTTACCTCAAATAATTTTTACAGTTTCTAATTCACGCATATTTCATCTGCCAATTTAGCATAAGTACTCTCCCCTATTCCAGATACATTCTTCAGCTCTTCCTTGGTATTGAATCCGCCCGCCTGATGTCGGTATTCTATAATTGCCTGAGCTCTCGTCTCTCCAATTCCCGTAAGAGTAGTCAACTCCTCTATGGAGGCAGTATTTATATTAACCTGCCCGGCTTTTCCAGAACTGCTCGAAGCATCCGAATTACCCGCTTTTCCAGAACTACCAGATTTACCTGAAGCATCCGAATTACCAGAAAGAATAGAATTCAACTCGCCCGCTGTTGATAGAATATAATTGGCATCATCCATAGTATATATCAGAATTTTTTCTCCATCATACACCTCTGATGCCAGATTCAGATTATCCGTATAGGAATCCAGTCTAAATCCTCCTGCCATATCTACTAGTTGAAATAATCTTGTACCCTGGGCACACTGATACACTCCCGGATTATTTACCGCACCTGAAATTTGTATATAACAATCAGAATCATCACTTCCTGATGAATTTCCATCACTATGAGATTGTGATTCCTCTGATTGGTTTTCCTGGGTGGAATTGCTGTCATCCCTTTCCTCCGTAACCTCCTGTTTCTTCTGCAAATAGGATTTGGAAGCACAAGCTGACAACATGTACAGACAAATAATTAAGCCTATAGCTATGGTGAAATACTTATAAAATTTTCTCATAAAACTATCTTACTTCAGCCGTAAAATAGGATGATAAATGCTTGTTATCATTTTATTCTATAGCGGCAATTATTACAAGAGTGTTTCAAATTTATTTCAATAAACATACAAATAGACATGGGACTTATTCTAATAAAACAATTAGAACAAGTACATGCCTATTACTTTTTACAAACTATTAATATGAACTCTTCTACTTAAATTCGTCCAATACTTCCATGAGCAATTTACTCATTTCATCTATATCATTTTTCTCAATGACAAGTGGTGGCAACAGACGAATCACATCTGCTCCGGCTGATAAAATCACAAGTCCATGTTCTAGAGCAGCTGCCACAACCTCACCAGGTTTTACTGTTTCATTAAGGACAATTCCCTGCATAAATCCCAAACCACGATGACCTGATACGAAATCGTATTTGGATGAGATATCCTCCAGCTTCTCTTCCAGATAAGGTGTAAGTTCTGCAACATGCTGGATAATCTTGTCTTCTTCCATTATATCCATAGTGACATTTACCGCTGCACATACCAGAGGATTTCCTCCATATGTAGTTCCGTGATCTCCAGGAACCAGTGAATTAGAAGCCACCTTATCTGTCACAAGAAACGCTCCTACAGGAACTCCTGAACCAAGGGCTTTGGCAGTTGTCAAAATATCCGGTTGCACACCATATTGCTGATAAGCATAAAGGGAACCTGTACGCCCCATTCCACACTGTATCTCATCAAGAATCAATAAAATATCTGACTTGGTACAGATGTCACGGATCTCAGCCAGAAATTCCTTATCTGCGGGATAGATTCCACCCTCTCCCTGCACAGTCTCAAGCAAGATTGCACAAGTCTTGTCAGTAATCTGAGCCTTCACTGACTCGATATTATTAAACTCTGCAAATTTCACACCATCCATAAGAGGAAGAAATGGTTCACGATAATGCTCATTTCCTGTAACAGAAAGAGAACCTACAGTACGACCATGGAAGGAATGTCCCATGGCAATAATCTCATGTCCTGCAAAACCATCACGATTATATGCATATCTCTTGGCTGTTTTGATAGCTCCCTCTATAGCTTCCGCACCTGAATTTGTGAAGAACACCTTGTCCATTCCTGAAGCATTACAGATTTTACCAGCCGCCTCAATCATTGGCAGATGATAATACAGATTCGATGTATGAGTTATATTATCAATCTGATTCTTCAGAGCTTCCTTATATCGTTCATTGCCATAGCCCAATGCCATAACTCCGATTCCTGAAGCAAAGTCCAGATACTCCTTGCCATCTGTATCATAGAGATGCACGCCCTGACCTTTCTCAAATACAACAGGAAATCTATTATATACATGGAAGAGATTCTCCTCCGCCTGATTTATATATTCTCTCTTATTCATCTCATACCTCTCTATTCGTTAAAAAACTTCTCAGCATTGTCATCAAGTATTGCTGTACCAATTCCTTTATTGGTAAATATTTCCAACAGAAGACAATGAGCAATTCGTCCGTCTAAAATATGAACTCTAGAAACTCCATTTTCCACAGCATCAATACAATTATTTAACTTCGGAATCATACCGCCACCTGCGATTCCCTGTTCAATAAGCTTCTTGGCTTCAGAAGCTGTAAGTTCAGAAATAAGAGATGACTTGTCCTCGAAATCTCTATACACTCCTTCGATATCTGTGAGAAATGCTAACTTCTCAGCATTCAGTGCCTTGGCAATGGCGCAAGCCGCATCATCTGCATTAATATTATAAGTATCGAAATTGTCATCATATCCGATTGGACAAATGATAGGCAAGAAATCTCCATCCAATAAATCATATATAATCTTGGGATTCACTTCCTTGACATCACCTACAAATCCAATATCCTGTCCTTTAGAATATTTCTTCTCAACCTTCAGAAGTCCACCATCCTTGCCACTGATACCCACAGCGTGAACTCCAAGTTCTGATACCATCTGAACTAGAGATTTATTCACACGGTTAAGCACCATCTCTGCAATTTCCATTGTAGGCTCATCAGTCTTTCTCAGACCGTTGACAAATTCAGGCTCCATTCCTGTCTTCTCAACCCACTTGCTGATTTCCTTGCCTCCACCATGTACAATTATCGGCTTGAATCCAACCAGCTTAAGTAAGGTTACATCCTGAATCACCTGCTTCTTGAGATTTTCGTCCACCATTGCTGAACCGCCATATTTCACCACAATAATCTTGCGGTTGAAACGCTGAATATATGGCAATGCCTCTATAAGCACTTCAGCCTTGGCCATTACTTCATCCATTGATTTCTGATCTAATACTGTCTGCTGTTTCATCTTATCCTTCTTTCCCAATCAATCCAATCTGATCTTATATAACTTCTAATTCTATAACTTCTATAACTTCAATAATACTTCAATAGTCAAACTTTCAATCCATTAATTATGATCGATAGTCCGCATTTATCTTCACATAATCATATGTCAAATCACAACCCCAGGCAGTAGCCTGTGCATCCCCCTGCTTCATATCACAAATTGCTGTCACATGATTTGTTGTCAAAATTTCTGTAGCTTCATCCTCGCTGTAACCTGTTGATACACCATCTTCTATAATCTTGATTTTGCCTTTAACACTTTCAAAATACAGATCTACTTTCTCAGGATCAAATTCCACTCCTGCGTATCCCAAAGCACATAAGATTCTGCCCCAGTTGGCATCATGTCCGAAAATTGCAGCCTTGGTCAGGCTGGATGTAATAACTGACTTAGCCAATGTAACTGCCTCCGCCTTGGTATTGGCATTTATCACTTTCACCTCAAACAAAGCAGTACAACCTTCGCCATCACCAGCCATCATCATGGCAATCTTCTTATTCACTTCAAATAGTGCATCCCTGAATGTATAATAATCCTCATTCTTGGAATCAATAATTGGATTATCTGCAAGTCCATTTGCCATAGTAATATAAGTATCATTGGTAGATGTATCGCCATCCACTGATATCATATTGTAAGTATCATCCACCACTGAACTTACTGCTTCCTGCAACAGTTCATGAGTAATATTTACATCTGTTGTTGCAAATGCAAGCATAGTACACATATTCGGATGAATCATTCCACTACCCTTGCTCATGGCACCAATAGTTACAGTCTTGCCACCGATTTCCACCTGAACAGCTGCTTCTTTGTGATGAGTATCTGTTGTCATTATAGCTTTGGCAGCTGCTGTTGCTGCTTCTCTTGAATCAGACAACTTGGGAACCATATCAATAATTCCCTGCTTAAGCTTTGTCATTGGAAGCTGAAATCCTATAACACCTGTGGATGCTACTAAAACTGCATCTGTGTCAATGCCAAGTTTTTCCCCTGCTACCTCCGCAGTTTCCTTGCAGTAAGTCATGCCTTCTACACCAGTACATGCATTGGCAATTCCAGCATTTATAACAACAGCCTGTACATATTCACTGTTGTATACCTTATCTCTATCCCATTTTACAGGAGCCGCCTTCACTACATTTGTGGTAAATGTGCCTCCGGCCACGCAAGGTACTTCGCTATAAATCATAGCCATATCATCTCTGCCGCTGTATTTAATTCCTGCTGCTGTATTAGCTGCTTTGAATCCCTGGGCAGCTGTAACACCGCCATCTATAAATTTCATCTGATATTCACCATACCTTTCAAATAAACTATCTTCATTAAAATCATTTGTTCTATACTATGGAAACATTGGAACCAACTCAAGCCCCTCTGTCTCCTTCAATCCGAATAACAAATTCATATTCTGAACCGCCTGTCCTGCGGCACCCTTTACCAGGTTATCAAGAGCTCCCATCATAATCACACGATGAGTTCTCTCATCCACCTTCAGACATATATCCACGAAATTGGAACCCTCAACCCACTTAGTCTCAGGCGTCATTCCTTTGTCCAAAACTCTGACGAAATATTCATCATCATAAGCCTTGTGATAAATGTCAAATAACATATCCTCTGTAGGATAATCCATGTGTCCATCCGGATACTGAACCTTCTGCAAATTCGCATAAGCTGTTACCAATATACCTCTATTCATAGGAGCCAAATGTGGGGTAAATGATATAACCACATCATCTCCATATGCATAACCTAATTGCTCTTCAATCTCAGGAGTATGTCTATGTGTGGCAACTCCATAAGCCTTCATACTCTCATTAACTTCACAAAACAGATTAGGAACCTTGGCACCTCGTCCAGCTCCCGATGTACCTGATTTCGCATCAATTATCAGAGAATTAGGATCAATCACATGATTTGCAACCATTGGGATTGTAGTAAGAATTGAACAGGTTGTATAACAACCTGGATTAGCCACCAGTCTCACCTTATCATTGGTCTTATCTCGATTCAGCTCGCATAATCCATATACAGCTTCCGGGATAAAGTTCGGACTCTTGTGCTCAATGCCATACCATTTCTCATAAATATTCACATCCTTGATTCTATAATCAGCGCTTAAGTCAATTATCTTCACCTGTGATAATATCTCTTCTGTCAAATGTGAAGCCAGATAGCCTTGAGGTGTAGCTGTGAAAATAACATCCACCTGCTTGGCCAGTTCTTCCAAATTATCATCCAGACAGGATTCATCCACCAGTTCAAAGAAATTGCGATATACATTGGCATACTTCTCATCTATATAGCTGCGGGACCCATACCATACAATCTCAGCGTCCTTGTGTTGTAGTAAGAGTCTTACCAACTCGCCTCCTGCATATCCTGTTGCTCCAATTATTCCAACCTTTACCATGTGATCAACCTCTTTCCCTATGTCATCTCTCTCAATGGACATATACTTCTAACTCTTACTTATAATAATACAGTCTCTTCCTGTTGTAAAGAATAAATATTTATAAAATTGATATTATTATGAATATTTATACACAAAAGTACCGACTTCCAATAGTCAGAACTGAAATCTGACTTATGAAAGCCGGTACTTATTACTTCGGTAGATATCCAATATTTTTCAGGAACTTATCTGCATTTTCCTTTTCAGAAGATTTGCCCATGACAATAATACATGTATCCTCCACGCGATTAGCTTCATATACATATCCATCAGCAACCAACACATAATAAGTCAGGTTCAACTCATTATCTACTCCGCCGCCACCATTTCCAAATTTCTGGAACTGTTCTACATTGGTTCTGTAGAAATCTGACGCAGCATCAGCATCTGTAAACTTAAACCACTGGACCTGCATAGTCATATCTTTATTGTATGCAACTACAAAATCAATAACTGAATCATCCTCCACATATTTGTCTTCGTAATGCAGAGCTCCAAAACCATATCTACGGCAACGCTTCTCGAATTTATTTATTCCCACTGGGCCTTTAGAAGAGCATCCCACCATGACACACATAGTAGTAAATATAAGTAGTAAAACCAACAGCTTAGCAGAAATCTGTTTATTATTTCTACAAGTCCAATTCATCTTCTCACCCAACCTTTCCATAGCATATACTCCCTAATTTCGACATCTCTATTATTTACAAATATTATATCACTTATTTCCGACTTTAATAAAGAATTTGACAGGCTACATTTCCCATAAATCAAAAAAACTATCGATAGATATACTCCAATATTAATTGAAATATATCATATCGATAGTCTATATAATCACACAAACCACGCTATATCGCTAATCGCAATATCTATTTATAAATATTAATCAATCTTGAACTGACTCAATGCTTCATTGATTGAAACAGCAGAATCAGAAACAGAATTTGCTGCATGTTCTACATTCTGACTTGTATCAGCAATGTCCTCTGCGCTCTTGGCAAGTTCTTCAACAGTTGCCATTACTTCTTCTGTACTAGCTGACTGTTCCTCTGAAATTGCTGCTACATTGGCTGCAATCTCATTTACATCATCCATCATACCAATCATAGACTGCATTGTATCAGCTGCAGAATTAAGATCGCCAAAGATCTTGTGGAAGCTCTCACCAGCCTTCTCAACTGCTTCACTACTATTTTCAATAGCACCCATATTGTCCTGAGACTTCTCAGAAAGAGTACCAATCTCTGAAGTAATTTCACCAATTATACCAGCAATTTCCTGTGCGGCATTCTGACTGTTTGTAGCCAGGTTACCAATCTCATCAGCAACAACCGCGAAACCTCTACCGGCTTCTCCCGCACGAGCCGCCTCAATAGAAGCATTCAATGACAAGAGATTTGTCTGAGATGCAATAGAATCAATCATCTCTACAATCTCATTAATCTTATCAGCTGATTCTCTGACAACATTTACCACATCATTCATCTCACCCATAGATGATGAGATATCAGTCATAGTATTCTTGACATTTGTCATGTCTCTCTGACCAACATCAGCCTGCTTCACAAGCTCTTTCATCACATCATTTGTAGAGTTACCCTTTCTGGTTAACTCATCAACTGACTGCGCCAAATCTGTTGCATTTTCTGCCAAATCAGTAACTGCATGTGCAATTCCATCCATAGCTTCCTGAATCTGATTCATGGAGATAGACTGTGTATTAGCTTCCTCTGTCATGAAGTTAGAAGCATCCTTTGATGAATTAGAATCTGTCTTCAGCTGTGTGGCACGATTCTGAATATCAATAATTGTAGCCTTCATCTTCTCAACATAATGAGACATCTCTGAACTGATAAGTCCAATCTCATCACCATTGCTTGAAGGCATTGTTGCTGTAAAGTCACCGTTTGATACCTGTGTAATACTATGAGTCAGATTATTGACAGGCTTTGAAATAATTCTTCTAACAGCCAGAAGTACAATAGCTACAATAACCAAAAGTACAATAATCATAAAGATAACTGCAATATTTCTAAATCTAACTGAGTCTGCAAGAACTAATTTCTCATCAACAGTTGAGATAAGTGACCATGTTGTACCAGGTACATCAGAAATTGCAACAATATATGTAGTATTTCCATCTTTAATGTTATAGACTCCAGTATCCTTGGCATTAGTATGACCGGCAATCTGTGTCAGGAACTCATCATCTGCATGATCAGAAGCTGAAGTACCATTGTATTCCTCATTGATATAAGTCAAAATGAACTCTCCATCAAGAAGCATTGACTTACCATATCCAAGTGGTGTATATGCTGAAACAGTATTTACAATCTCTTCCAAATCAATATCCACTGCCATAACACCAGTTCTACCATCAGCCAAAGTTACCTTTCTTGAAGCTGACACAACCATCTTACCAGTACTATCATCAACATAAGGAGCGCCGAATACAAATTCTTCACTTTCCTTACCCTGCTTGTACCAGTCTTTTTCTGTAATAACATAATCAGCGTCAGGTGTCCAACCTGAAGGATCAATCCATGTACCGTCCTCAAGTCCACCGTACACACCGTTCTTTGCCATTGGAGATATTTCCATTGATGGTGCAAGATATGCATTCATAGCATTTGTATCAGCAAAAGGTACAGTTTCCAATGTCTCAACGAACTGATTATATGCTGAAATGATAGTCATAACCTCAGAAGATATTTCTGCTGAATTCTTACCTGCTTCACTCTCAAGTCCTGATTTAGAACTAGTTGTCATAGACTTTGAAGCCTGTGAGTTTAGGATAACAATAATAGTAATCAATCCAATTGCAACAACAGGAAGAATCACCATAAGTAGAGTTTTCCCAATACTTCTCTTCAGAAGCGGATTTTTGATTTCTTGCTTGTTCATACTATATTCTGTCCTTCTTTCTTATATATTCAAAATTCCCCTTTATGTAATGATTTATAATCATCTATAGACTTTAAACCATACGTCCAATATTTTATTAAAAAACAGCTTCACAGTAAATATTGTCATTAGCCCAAAACTGGTAATATTATTTGTTCTCTTATCACAAAAAGCACCCGGTGTAATCACCAGGTGCTTAAATTAATTATCTCACTATACCAATATTAGAAAAAATATTAAAAACGCTCTTTTATAAGACCACTCCTATATGCCATTAGCAATCCCTGCAAATCATCAACAGTCTCCTTGAGTTCAATACCTATATCTGTATTTGCCACACGCTTTCTCTGAAGTGCCTTCTGTACAAGTATTCTATCGGAATGAATATCACTTCCTCGCTCCACTGCATCCTCAACGGATGTGAAAGGCTCATGTGCTGCCAAAACCAATCCATAAGAATTATAAATCAATGTATATCCTGCTATTCCGGTCTTAGGCTGATATGCCTTGGACAATCCTCCATCTATTATCAGAAGCTTGCCGTTGCATCTAACCGGGGTCTCTCCGGATTTAGCTTCAACAGGAATATGACCATTGATAATATGTGACTCTTCATTTGGTTTGATTCCATCGTCGCTTGCTATTCCCAGTCCGAACTCAACCATGATTTTATCCACCACAACTTCATTATCAAGCAATGAATAATATGGATTCTTAGGCTCTACATGAGTAGACTTATCATCTATGAAATATCTCTCAAATGTGGTCATCTTCTCCTTACCAAATGCAGGAGAAGCCGGGTTTTCCCATAACCACCATAGTATGTCTCGCCCTTCAGCTAATTCCTCTTCTGTAGCTCCATAGAATCCAAGACGAGCCATATGTTCCAACATATCATAGAGTTTTCTACCTGTATAAGTATCATTTCCTACTCTAACCGGCAGAAATTCACCATCTTTGGTAAGAGGCACACAACCATGATATAAGAGATTTCCATTGTAGACCTTGTATAATCCACCATGAGAATATAGGAAATTCACATGTTGTCTCAGCTTCTCACAGTTTGTAAAAGAGTATACCAACTGATCTACCACTTCCTGCTCAGCACTGGTGAGAGCATAAGCATCTCCATCAAAATCTATTGTCGGAAAATATGTATCATTCAAAGCGTAAGTCTTACCATACACTTCTACTGTACCAGCGTCTATATCCATTTTGTCTAAGAACAATCTGTCATCCATATTATATTCAGGATGCTTCCTGATAAGTTGTCCTTCCAACTTGAATTGTAATACTGTCACAGCCTTGTGCATCTTCTGCTCCAAAGCATTGTCTAAGTTCAAATGACCGAACTTCTCATCCACCAAAGCATTACTATGGGATAATTCAAAACATTCACAAAGATCATCACCATAATACTCTATAGCCAGCTTGGCCAGAGGCAATAGATTAATTCCATATCCCTCTTCAAGAGTTGCAAGATTACAATACTTTGCTGCAATACGAATCACATTACACATACAAGCAGCATTTCCAGCTGCAGCACCCATCCATAGCAAATCATGATTTCCCCACTGTATATCAACAGAGTGATGCTTCATAAGGGCATCCATTATAAGATGCGGACTTGGCCCTCTGTCATATATATCACCTACTACATGTAAATGATCCACAGTCAGGCGACGAATAAGATTAGAAATAGCTATTATAAGCTCTCTGGCTCTTCCAGTAGTTATAACAGAATGAATAATCTCATTATAATATGCTTCCTGATCCGCCTCGTCAGGTCTACCTGTCATCAGTTCTTCTATAACATAAGCAAAATCTGCATCCATGGCTTTACGAACTTTGGATCTGGTATACTTCGAAGCAGCATTTTTGCATACTCTAACCAGTCGATAAATAGTAATCTGATACCATTCACATAATTCAGCTTTTTCATGGAATTTACAAGTTATCTGATCTAATTTCTCTTTAGGATAATAAATCAATGCAGCTAATTCCTTCTTCTCAGTTGTCATAAGCTGTGGACCGAATTCATCATCTATCTTTCTTCGTATTGCACCTGAAGCATTACGCAGAATATGTTGAAATTGATAGTACTCTCCATGAACATCTGTTATAAAATGTTCTGTTCCCTTTGGCAGATTAAGAATCGCCTGCAAATTAATAATTTCAGTGGCAGCTGCTGTTATATTTGGATACTGCTTTGATAACAGCTTATAATATCTCTGAATCTGCTTACCTTCCATACCTTCTCTCATCTTTTTCATATTCTCCTTTTGTTTATGTCAAATATTCTTGAATAATTATCAAAAAAACCCCATTTTCTCTTAAATATTATAAAAAGGGTAGAGAAATATTTATAATAAATATTCCCTTACCCTTTAAAACTATTATGATTGTTGTTTACTCTCCTCAATAATACGATCCTTTAGATCTAAGCACTTGTCCTTCATTCTTCTGTTAACAGAATTTGAAGTAACAAGACGACTGACTAACTTAGCAGCAACATCATATTTCTTATAATGCATAGCCATATTTGCAATCAAATATTCTACTGTATTACTATCCATTCCTGCATATGGTGGAGTCTCAGTCTGTGTAGCCTGTACAAATCCATCAAATGCCTGCTTATAGAAACCTTCGTACTCAGCCTCAACTCCCTCTTTCTTCTTCTTATAGAAAGGCGAGTTAGTTGGCATTGTCTCCATCTGTGCTCTACGAAGCCATGCAATATTTAAACAGATATATGCCTTCTCAGCAAGCTTGGCATGCTTTGCCATTGCTGATACAAGTGCTAACTTATGTTTCTCAACAGCATAATCATATGTATAAATCTCAACCTGTGGCTCATCGATTGGCTTAAAGTTCTGACATATAGCTTCCTTAATCCACTTTCTCTGAGATGTAGATACATGCTCGAACTCCTGATTCAAAGCAGCATATCCACAAACCGGACAAGCTGACACTCCATATTTCAATGTGTCAATATAGTTATATCTAGGTCTAAGATCTGCATCTGGCTCAAGTCTCTTTAATTTAGTAGATTTTACAGATTTAACCTTGAATTTCTTGTAGCAAACCGGGCATTCAATTGTTCTATCCATAAGGAAATCCTTCTCCTCTGGAATTACAACTTCCTTCTTCTGTAAATTACCATCTGCCTTAGCCTTCTTGTCCTTCTTTCCATCATCTAAGATATTAAATTCTCCGTCACCGCTGAGACCAAATTTCTCAAGTCCTGATAACAAACTCATATTTATTACTCCTACTCTAATTACCTACACAATTTGTGTCACACAACTATATCATGTAATACCAAAATCATCAAGTATTAAATTCTAGTCATTCTTTGGTAATTTAAACGAGCTCTTTAGTGAAACAATTCTATTAAATACTAAATGCTCCTCGCTGGAATCCTTGGAATCCACGCAGAAGAATCCCTGTCTTACAAACTGGAAGCTGTCATATGCCTGAGAACCCTTAACTGATGGCTCAATATAAGCCTTTCTCTCAATAAGAGAATCAGGATTCACATTTACACTACCATCCTCATTGTATACACCTTTTTCTTCATCTACAAGGTTTTCATACAATCTAACAGTAGCTTCAACTGCTGTATCACAATTCACCCAGTGGATAGTTCCTTTCACCTTACGACCATCAGGGCTGTCTCCTCCACGGGTCTCAGGATCATAAGTACAATGAATCTCTGTAATATTTCCATCAGCATCCTTTTCGAAGCTGTTGCATGTTACAAAGTATGCATTCATAAGACGCACTTCATTGCCAGGGAACATTCTGAAATATTTGCGAGGTGGTTCCTCCATGAAATCATCTCTATCAATATATATTTCTCTTGAAAATGGAACCTGACGGCTTCCAAGTTCTTCATTTTCCATATTATTTGGAGCATCAAGATATTCAACCTGTCCTTCCGGATAATTGTCGATAACGACCTTGATTGGATCCAAAACTGCCATAACACGAGGAGCCTTCTTCTTCAAATCCTCGCGGATACAATACTCGAGCATAGCATAGTCAGAAGACGAATTGGCTTTGGAAATACCGCTAAGCTCCACGAAATTTCTAATAGCTTCCGGTGTATAACCACGGCGGCGAAGTCCTGCAATAGATACAAGTCTAGGATCATCCCAGCCATCTACAATACCATCTTCAACCAGCTTCTTGATATATCTCTTACCTGTTACCACATTGGTGAGATACATCTTGGCAAACTCAATCTGACGAGGCTTCTTGTCAAACATATCTACATTGTTGACAACCCAGTCATATACAGGTCTGTGATCCTCAAATTCCAATGTACAGATAGAATGTGTAATTCCCTCAATTGCATCCTCGATTGGATGTGCGAAATCATACATTGGATAGATGCACCATTTATCACCTGTTCTATGATGATTCATATGAGCCACACGATAAATGATTGGATCTCTCATATTAATATTAGGAGATGACATATCAATCTTGGCACGAATAACCATTGTACCGTCTTCATATTTACCATCTCTCATATCTGTAAATATCTGTAAGCTTTCCTCAACAGGACGATTTCTATTTGGATCATCCTTACCAGGCTCTGTCAGAGTACCTCTATACTCTCTAATCTGTTCTGGAGATAAGTCAGAAGCATATGCTTTGCCAGCTTTGATAAGGTTGACAGCAGCCTCATACATCTGGTCGAAATAATCTGATGCGAAATACAGATGGTCCTTCCAATCAGCTCCAAGCCAGGCAATATCTGCCTTGATAGAATCAACGAATTCAACCTTCTCCTTGGTAGGATTGGTATCATCAAATCTCATATGGAACTCACCATTATACTCCTGTGCCAGACCGTAGTTTAAAATGATGGACTTAGCATGACCTATATGTAAATAGCCATTTGGCTCAGGTGGGAATCTGGTTACAACTGTATCATATACTCCCTCAGCCAAATCCTTATCAATCTCTCTCTCAATGAAATTCTTGGAAATTACTTCCTTCTTCTCGTCTTCCATTATTTACGCTACCTCAATTCTAATTAATCTATATTTATATATGCTTATGTGTGAACAAATGATCCTGACAATACTCATAATTACCATTACATTTTGAACAGAATCTAAACTCAAGTTCCGGATTAGTCAACTCAGTTCTGCCGCATATAGCACATTTATGACGGGAAATCTGTCCACCTGCATTATGATAACCTGCATTTTGTCGGGCTGCATTCACCTTGCGCTTGTATTCATGACGGCGATGTATATCTCTCGGATCCACACGCTTGTAATTTCTTGTGCCAAAGAAGAACACCAGGAAATTCAATACTGAAGCTATGACAGCAACTCTTCCGCCCCAATCAGAAGCAACCACACTATATACCATGAGCACTCCATACAGTACAGCCATCCACTTCATCTTGATTGGGATAATGAAGTATAGCAAAATCTCCATATCAGGATAACATACAGCAAATGCCAGGAATATGGACAGATTAATATATTGCATAGAGAAATAATTGCCGATTCCAACTATTGCTGCTCCCGGCCCCTCAATTGCAGCATATATTCCATAGAGGATGAATGCTCCCACCAAAGTGAAAAACATACCGCCAAAAATATATGCATTAAATCGAAATGTACCCCATGTATTTTCCAGTGCATTACCCAACTGATAATACAGCAGAAGCATAATCGCAAAAAACAGCGGATTCATTGTCTCTGGAATCATTATCCAAGTAAATATTCTCCATATCTGGAAACCATGAATAATGTAATAAGGCTCCAATGTCATAAATGACAGGAAAATAATATTTGTAATTTTGGTTCCAATAGTCAGTAAATATCCAATTACATACAGACCAATAAGATAAGTCATCAGATGATTCACTGAATATTTACCAAATTTTCTCTCTAGTTTATTAAGCATTCTATCTAATCTCCGTCCTTAATACTTTCCGCAAGATACACATATATTTTCATGAGAATAAAACACCCCCATAAAAGCATAAAACGCTACCATTGATTATAAGATTTGAGGTGGTTTTTTGTCAATGAATGATATGTAGGAATATTTAATAATACAAATTGTCCAAATTGTATTATTTATATTCAATTATACAAATTGTTTTTTGCCATTTCGTGATTTATAATAGCAATGTTCGCTTTTAATAGGAAAAGATATTTTTTTGAGAGGGAGAATTACCTATGAGTAACTTACATAAATTAGGAATCGATATAGGTTCTACAACAGTAAAAGTGGCTGTTCTTGATGAGAATGATAATCTCATTTTCTCAGACTACGAGCGCCATTTTGCTAATATAAGAGAAACACTTCACTCACTTATTGAGAAGGCTTATGCAGTTACAGGCAATATAGAAGTCGCTCCAATGATTACCGGATCAGGTGGATTGACTCTTGCCAAGCACCTGGGTGTTGAATTCAATCAGGAAGTTGTAGCTGTTGCCACAGCCCTCACTCACTATGCTCCTCAGACAGACGTAGCTATTGAGCTGGGTGGTGAAGATGCCAAGATTATCTATTTTGAAAATGGTAATGTTGAACAGAGAATGAATGGTATCTGTGCCGGTGGTACAGGTTCTTTTATTGACCAGATGGCTTCACTTATTCAAACAGATGCCAGCGGTCTAAATGAATATGCCAAAAATCACCAGCAGCTCTATCCTATCGCTGCAAGATGTGGTGTATTTGCCAAGACAGATATACAGCCACTTATCAACGAAGGTGCAACCAGAGAAGATCTGTCTGCATCTATCTTCCAGGCTGTAGTAAACCAGACAATCTCAGGATTGGCCTGTGGTAAGCCAATCAGAGGACATGTAGCTTTCCTCGGTGGTCCACTTCACTTCTTAGATCAGCTTCGTGAGAGATTTATTGAGACTTTGAAGCTTGATGATGAGCATACTATCATTCCGGATAACTCACATCTATTTGCAGCAATTGGATCTGCTCTCAATCATAATCCTGAATCTACTACAGATTTGGATACATTGCTTGACCAGTTGTCTTCTGAGATTCATATGGCTTTCGAGGTAGCTCGTCTTGAGCCTCTTTTTGCAAATGATGATGAATACAAGGAATTCACAGATAGACACAACGGCAACCATGTACATACTGCTGATTTGGCAAACTATCATGGCAATGCCTTTCTTGGAATCGACGCAGGTTCCACAACAACTAAGCTCGCCCTTGTATCGGAGGATGGAGATTTACTTTACTCCTTCTACTCTAGCAACAATGGAAGCCCGCTTGTTACAGCTATTAAATCAATCAAAGAGATATATAGCCTCATGCCAGAGGATTGTCATATTGTACATTCATGTTCTACTGGATATGGAGAGGCATTTCTCAAATCAGCTCTTATGCTGGATGAGGGTGAAGTTGAGACTGTAGCTCACTACTATGCCGCAGCTCATTTCAATCCAGATGTAGACTGTATCCTTGATATCGGTGGTCAGGATATGAAATGTATCAAGATCAAGGATCAGACTGTTGACTCTGTTCAGCTTAACGAGGCTTGTTCTTCTGGATGTGGTTCATTTATAGAGACATTTGCCAAGTCATTGAATTTCTCAGTTCAGGACTTCGCCAAGGAAGCTCTATTTGCCAAGCATCCAATTGATCTTGGAACCAGATGTACAGTATTTATGAATTCCAAGGTAAAACAGGCACAGAAGGAAGGTGCATCTGTTGCTGATATCTCTGCAGGTCTTGCATACTCAGTTATCAAGAATGCTCTATACAAGGTTATCAAGCTGTCTGATGCTTCTGACCTGGGCAAGAATATCGTAGTTCAGGGTGGTACATTCTACAATGATGCGGTTCTTCGTTCACTGGAATCAATCGCAGGTGTACAGGTTACCCGTCCTGATATTGCAGGTATCATGGGAGCCTTTGGCGCTGCTCTTATTGCCAAGGAGAGATATGAGGATAACCCTCGCACTTCTATGCTTACAATCTCACAGATTGAAGATTTAACATTTGATACAAACCTTGACAGATGTCCTCACTGCAACAACCATTGCTTACTTACAATCAACCAGTTCAGCGATGGCAGATCATTTATCACAGGAAATCGTTGTGAGAGAGGTCTCGGTCTTGAGAAGAATAAAGACAATATACCAAACCTCTACGATTACAAATACAAGAGATTGTTCCAGTACAAGCCACTGTCTGTGAAGGAAGCTAAGCGCGGCACTGTAGGACTTCCTCGTGTGTTAAATATGTATGAGAACTACCCTTACTGGGCTACATTCTTCAAGGAGTTGGGCTTTGCTACAATCCTCAGCCCTCGTTCATCAAGAGCCATCTACGAATTGGGTATCGACTCTATTCCATCTGAATCAGAGTGCTATCCTGCCAAGTTGGCTCATGGACATGTGCAGTGGCTCATTAACAAAGGAATGAGTGATTTCATCTGGTATCCATGTATACCTTATGAGCGTGAAGAGTTTGCTGATTCCGACAATCACTACAACTGTCCTATTGTTACAAGTTATGCGGAAAATATTAAGAACAATGTGGAAGCCATCACAAGTGGTCAGGTTCGTTTCCTCAATCCTTTTATGGCCTTCACTTCAGAAGAGATACTTACAGATCAGCTTGTGAAAGTATTTGCCACAGAATTTCCAGAGATTCCGGCAAATGAAATCAAAGTTGCAGCTCACGCAGCATGGGTTGAGCAGGGTAACTTCAGAGATGATATGTCTAAAAAAGGCGAAGAAACCTTGAAATACTTAGAAGAGACTGGACGCAGAGGTATCGTACTCTGTGGTCGTCCATACCATGTGGATCCTGAAATCAATCATGGTATCCCTGATATGATCAACTCATACGGTATGGCTGTACTTACTGAGGATAGCATCTCTCACTTAGGTGAACTAGAGAGACCTCTTATTGTATTAGATCAGTGGATGTACCACACTCGCATGTACTCAGCTGCCAACTATGTGAAGCAGCGCGAGGATTTGGATATCATTCAGCTGAATTCCTTTGGATGTGGTGTTGACGCGGTCACAACAGACTGTGTATCAGATATCCTCACTCACTCAGGCAAGATTTATACCTGTCTCAAGATTGATGAGGTCAATAACTTAGGTGCTGCCAGAATCCGTCTCCGCTCTCTCATTGCGGCTATCCGCGTAAGAGACAAGAGAAAGACTGTAAGAAATGTGAAGCCATCTAACTTCCAGCGTGTTGAATTCACAGCTGATATGAAGAAGAATTATACAATCCTATGTCCTCAGATGTCACCTGTACATTTCGAGTTATTACAGCCTGCATTCCAGGCAGCCGGATACAATCTGGTTATTCCAGATATCCCAACCCGTGAATGTGTAGACTATGGATTGAAGTTTGTAAATAATGATGCTTGCTATCCTTCACTTATTGTAGTTGGACAGCTTATGGCAGCAATCCAGTCAGGCAACTATGACATGAGCAAGACTGCAGTGCTTATATCTCAGACCGGTGGTGGATGTAGAGCTTCTAACTACATCGGTTTCTACCGTCGTGCCCTTCGCAAGGCCGGATATGAAAATGTACCTGTAATCTCATTGTCAGCTCAGGGCTTAGAGAAAAACTCAGGATTCAAGATAACTCCACTCCTGTTACAGCATGCTTTATATGCTCTGATTTTCGGAGATATCTTCATGAGATGTGTATATAGAATCAGACCTTATGAAGCTGTACCTGGTTCTACAGATGAATTACATGATAAATGGAGACAGAAAGTTATCCAGTTCGTAACTCAGGATGGCTTCCTCTCTCATAGAAAATACAAGAAGATGTGCCGTGATATCATCCATGATTTCGATACACTTCCAATTCTTGATATCAAGAAACCTCGTGTAGGTATTGTAGGAGAAATACTTGTTAAATTCCTGCCAGCTGCCAACAACCATTTGGCAGAGTTACTGGAATCAGAAGGTGCTGAAGCTGTTGTTCCTGACCTGACAGATTTCTTGCTCTACTCATTTAACACAGCCAACTTCAAGCAGGAAAACCTGGGTGCTTCCAAGAAGTCGCAGTGGATCTGCAACAGAGTTATTGATTTCTTCGAATGGTTGAGAAAGGCTGCAAGACAGGCGTTCAACGAAAGTGAGAGATTCTCTGCTCCAGCTTATATCACAGATACAGCTGAGCGTGCCAAGGACATTGTATCTCTGGGAAATATGACTGGTGAAGGATGGTTCTTGACAGGAGAAGTATTAGAACTTATTCATGATGATTGTCCAAATGTGGTATGTATTCAGCCATTTGGTTGCTTGCCAAATCACATTGTAGGAAAGGGTGTAATTAAGCAAATCAGAGCATTACATCCAGAAGCAAATGTTGTAGCTATCGACTACGACCCAGGTGCTTCTGAAGTTAACCAGCTCAACAGAATCAAGCTTATGCTCTCTACTGCCAACAAGAACTTAAACAAATAAAATATAAAAAGCAGAAATCTGAGTCAAACTCATGATTTCTGCTTTTTCTTTAATCTTATTGTCTAATTCTTTTTCTTCAATTCAGTTTTTCTGGCATACATTCTGCGATCAGCTCTGTCACATACAGATCTGAAGGAGAAGTCCTGGTGCTCCTTGTATACAGCGCAACCGTCCGCAACCACCACTTTATTATCCTTCTTATTCTGCTCCACTGTTGTATTAAACAGATACATTAATTCTTCTCTATGAACATAGTCGCTGTTTTCCAGACATACAACGAACTCATCACCACCGGTTCTATACACCGGACTATACTCAAACACATCACATATAAGCTGACAGGCATATTTTATCCATCTATCTCCTGCTTCATGTCCGAAAGTATCATTAATATATTTCAAATCATTTACATCAAATACAATTATGCCATATTCCAAAGCTTCCCCTGCTTCATACTTTGCTTCAATCTCTTTTTCCTTCTCGAAGAAAGCAAATTTATTTTTCACACCGGTAAGAGAATCTATATAGATTATTCGTCTGGCATTTTCCAATTCAATGCGCTGTTGCTTCTCCCTCTCCAGAGATTCCTTCAACTGATTCTCTCGCTCTTTTCTCTCATCTTCCAATACGAAAGTATGAAGTATAGCCGTACAGATCATACCACCAACAGAGTAATATGCAATCATCACATCTGTAATCTGTAAAATAATAAATATAGCCATTGCCATACTTGAAAATGCAACTGTACGATAGTGGACTCGCATTTTGCCTGTTTTTTTAAATGATACAACAAAAGAATATACAGACGCAGCAAAATATAATAATATCTGTGCTGTAAGTATTATGAATCTGCCATTCTGTGGTTCATATGTGCCATCTTTATAGAATACAAAAACCACAGGCATAAATAAGTTCAATATCAAACTTATTATAGTAAAAATAATAATCAGCCAGCCGGCAATATTTAACACTTTATGAATCAGACTGTCATTATTCAGATAACGTATCACAAATCGTGTCCACTCAAATACTGATAATCCCATCAAAAAAAAGAATAATGTTGTATCAATATATACCGGAATAACAGTTTTCAATTCATATAAGAATCCCCACATTATGTCCGCAATATAAAATGCAAATAAGGAATTTAAATATCGAAAATAATATCGATTTCGAAGGCCATTGCTATGGCCTTCTTTTCTCAGAATAAAATCATAATTGATAATAATATGTAGGATTAAAGCTATAATAGCAAAACCTGAATAAAACATTTCTCACTCCCCTAATTAAACTAACAATATACTCGCCTAAATCAAAACTCTTACATATAATATAATACCATTATAAAGCAAAAAACGCATCTATTCCGTTAGCAATTCCTATAACCATATTATTCTGATATGCAGGATCCTGCATATTCACATCATCCGAAGGGTTAGTCATATATCCCATCTCTATTATGGTGACAGGCATCTGACACCAGTTAATACCAGTCATAGTATCAGTAATTGATACTCCCTGATTTGCCATACCAGTAGCTGCACAATATTGATCTATAACACATCTGGACAGATACTGAGACTCATTGGCAATATATGCACAGTATGGATTTGACTCAGAAGGAGCCATAGTAAGAGCCCCGCTGATTCCTGTATTTTCACTGCCATTGGCATGTATTCTAATGGTAATATCTGCCCCGGCATTATTGGCTACTGTAGCTCTCTCCATATTTGATATATCTACATCATGAGTCGTTCTGGTCATAACAACTGTATATCCTCTAGCCTCAAGCTCAGCCTGAAGCTTCAATGCAATATCCAGAGTCAGCTGATACTCCGGTACTCCAGTTGTGCGTCCGGTTGTACCTCCTGTCACTCTGGCTTTCATTGTGCCGGAACCCGGACCATTTGGTTCTGTGGCGCTGCTTCCATAGCGTTGATGTCCAGCATCGATACAGACAATTCTACCTGTGGTCTTACTTCTATCTACAACCAACGGCTGTGCCTGACCATATGTTGCTTGCGGTTCCTCAGTTGATACATATTCTCTACTTACAAATCCAAGTTGATTGCCATATCTAACCTGTAACCATTCATCAGTTTCACCAGTAACAGTTACTTCTTCTCTGGCATTTATCTTTGCAATAATCTTGCCGTCAGCAGAAGGATTATCACGGAAATTTACTCTGTCAGTAGTCCATGCGTTATATTCTTCAACAGGATTAACTACTATCTCTGCCTTCGCATTATCCTCTGACTTGGAATCATCCACTATTGTAGTTGTCTCCTCCTGCCTAGGCTCCTGAATTTCTACTACTTCGTCTGCCTTCATTGCTCCTGTTGTCATAATCACAATGACGCAAATCAGGAGCATCAGCTGTGCCACTGCATTTATACTCTGCTCAATCCAATTAGATTTCACATCAGCATTATCAAGCTTGATGGCACATACTGTCATGGCAATCATACCAATAACCCATGCTATAAGTAATCCCAGACATAATGGATAATTCATAATATTTCCAAAGAATCCAGCAAACGCTCCTCGGTTTATGATAATGCTAATTATAATTAACAAAAATCCCAGTGGCATAAATATGCGCATCTGCAGAAACATAGGCCATACATTTTGACGCTTCACTGCCACAATCATTTTCCAAATTACCTTAATGGTACCTGAAATAGTACATATAGCTCCACCTGTTATAAAAAGTGAATCTCTCAATATATATCCCAACAATATATTGGCAATTCCGTAAAATAATACCGGCAGTAAATCCACCAATGCCATCTGTATACTAAATCCCTCAGGGACTGTATCTTTTGTTACTTTCATAATCTAATCACCCTTCTTATCTATATTAATATTTTCACGGAGCTGCTCCTCAATGAGGTCATAGTTCTGTGGCAAATGTGGCAAGAGACATTTCTCACAGGACTTCACACCGTTTTCCAGATAGGTATAATTGCCGCCACATTTATCCCCCATACTATACAAGGGGCAATAACAAAAGAGACAGTTGAAATCCTGTCCCTCCTCAATCTTATGACATGGAAAATATTCACATTTATCATTCTTGAAATATTTATAACTTGCTTCCATATAATATACTCCCGTACATATATAATCCTAATAACCCCCAATTTATCTCCCTGAAATCACTTCTTTATTTTACACTATTTGACCTGCTATTGGTATTATTATTTCCCCGTAAAATGCTACATAATCAAGTAGAAGGGAGTGATTAGCTCCCGTCCTCTCACAGCACCGTACGTACCGTTCGGTATACGGCGCTTTCAATAGTTGACGTGCACAGACTGGTAGGCTGTGGCTAAATCATAGAAGCCACTGCTTATCAGTCTTT
>JAFUXA010000015.1 GCA_017470985.1 Lachnospiraceae bacterium | reverse complement strand
TGCTCTTTGCAGTCATTTCTCCGCGATAGAGCTTTCCGACTGCGCCTGCGATAATATAAATCATCAACGCATTCATCATGAGCTCAATCCACTGGCAGAAAATGTTTCCAACTATATATTTTTTGCTTTCAGGGCACATGGCCATCAGCCTTTTGTCAAACATTTAATGCACACCTTTCATATTATTATTGTCTATTTTGCTTTAGTCTTTGCTAACCGCATGTCAAAAAATAAACTAAGGTCTACTTAATTAGGGATTTCTTTTTATATCCGCAGTCCTAAGATGAGATTCAATTGTTTTTTTGTCAGCTTCATTTAATTGACCTTTTCGTATCTGCAAGAGATAGTGCACAAACTAAATACAACATGAGCCACCCCAGTGATTCTGTCCCAGAGTCCAACCCCTCTGATATCAAATTAAGTAAGTTTCCGAAAAGTACGCCAAAAACAGGACAACATATGATCATCCATTTTTTTACAGGAAGCATCCTCTTAAGAACCATTCCAACCCATCCTATAGTCACAAACAAATCGCAGACCACAAAACCAGCTAACAATGGAATAAGTTCACTTTTCAGAACCCTGATCGTCATACCGGCAGATGCTTCAATATCGCCCGTTGCTTCCATTCCTGCATTAAAAACAACCGGCAGGATGCATATGCCTATATGAATAAAGGCAAAATACAAAATTCCTCCCCAGTTGGCAACCTTGAAAAGCTTGTATAGTTTGGAATCCTTTAAATTATATTCGTTCTCCATAACCCTCATTAATTCTGTTGCAGCATAGGCAAACATCGCTGCACACAAAAACCCAAGGATTGATGATACTGCATATCTCCAATCAGGAGCCACATTCCAGGATATGCCCATATAGGCACCCGGATCTGATGTTGTTCCAATTGTACCGTATCCAAGAAGATAGTCCCCAATAATAGCAAGTACCATTGCATAGCATCCAAATAATATTCTTTGTTTTGACTTCATAATTTCCTCCACTTCTATCCATATATATCGTCATTATAACTCTTTTTGTTAGTCATGACTAACTGTAATTTAAAAATATTCCTTTTTCAGATGTTTTATAATTCTTCATATTTCTTTAATGATATGTTCAAAATTCCGTCACAATTAGATTTTATTATAGATACTGTCGAAAGACATTTGAAAAACTTTTTCATAACTCCCCCTTTTAAAGAACATGTGCCCGCAAGACATGTTCTTTTTTCTTTGTTCTTTTTTCTTTATTTTAATATTTTCCACTTTAATATATTCCGATTTTTCAATTTATGCTGTCATATATGCAGTTTATACTTTTTCTATACTCTTGTTTTCACAATGTGTTATCATATAAACATCATGCACAGCCTGATAGAACGCAATAAAAATCAAGCTGAAAAAGGAGTTTAAAATGGAAAAGATATTAAGCGTAGCTATACCAAGCTACAACTCACAGGATTATCTGGACAGATCTATTAACAGTCTACTCGGAGATGACAGGGTTGAAATAATAATTGTAGACGATGGTTCTACAGACAAAACCCCTGAATTAGCAGATAAATATCAAAGCAAATATCCGGATATAATCAAGGTTGTTCACAAGCCAAATGGAGGACATGGTTCTGCTGTAAATGCCGGAATTGCTGCAGCTACCGGTTCATACTTCAAAGTTGTGGACTCAGATGATTGGGTTGACTCAGATGTATTGATCAAAATACTGGATTTCCTGGAAGAATCAATTTCGGAAGATCGTGGACTTGATCTGCTCATTTCCAATTTCATATATGACAAGGTAGGCAAGAAGCATAAGAAGACTATGAAATATCGTCGCGAGTTACCAACCGGTATCTATTTCAACTGGAGTCAGATAGGACATTTTCCAAAGGGAACTTACATCCTCATGCACTCTGTAATTTTCAGAACAGATTTACTTCGTGAATGTAATCTGCAGCTGCCAGAACATTGCTTCTATGTAGATAATATATATGTATTCAACCCTCTTCCATATGTGAAGACCATCTATTATATGGATGTACCATTCTATCACTATTTTATAGGAAGAGATGACCAGTCTGTAAACCAGGAAGTTATGATCAAACGATTGGATCAACAGGCACGGGTAAATATGGAAATGGTGAAGTTCTACTCATCAGATGAGACCAAGAAGCTCTTAAAGGGCAACAAGAAGCTTAAGAAATATATGTACAACTACTTAGAGATTATTACTACCATCACTTCAGTGCTGGCAATTTGTTCCAAAGATCCGGCCAAGCTTGCTATCAAAGATAAGGTATGGACTGACATTCATGAAATCAGCCCGGCTCTACACCGCAAGATGTATCGCGGATACTTCGGATTTATGGCCAACCGCAAGAGCAAAGTAGGTTACAAGTTTATAATCGCCCAATACAAAATTGTTCAGAAACTATATAACTTCAATTAATTATAGAAGTAATAAATATAACAGAAATAAAATCGCTTTTGTAAATACACAAACCCCGAAGCATAAATGCCTCGGGGTTTTAAAATACACCAAATCAAGTAACTATGATATTTTCCAAATTCTCATGCTGCTAAATAACATTTAGCAATAAATTATCTCTATCTCTTGCTCCTAAATTGTTGATACTGCGTCGAGCTTTGCAATAGAGATTTCTATTGATGGTAATGATGCAAACCTCATTGGCTCCACCATACTCATCTCTCTTAAAGAAAGGTACCCTCTTCCAGTTTGCTGTAAAAGGAATAGAGTCCTCTAAAAGTAGTCTGGTTGTTCTTCTACTGGCCATGTGATTAGTGGTTCTGCAAAGCACCACATCCTTATCCACATGACGATCTAACTTAGGTGACCTTTTCATTCATATCTCCCGAATTCAATAGGTTTTTGTGTCTTGTTGATACAAAATGCAACATCCTCAACACATCTATAATGTTATCATATATGATAACTGAATTCAAGGTTTTTATATCAAAAAAATGACAAAAAAACAGTGGACCAAACAGCCCACTGTCTTCATTAAAATATAATCATTTTCCAACTTATTTAATTAATATAAAATACTTATCTATTTCTTTGAGCGGTTGGCCTTGGCCTTTTTCTTGGCAAGCTTCTCCTGATACTTGGCCTCTTCCTCCTGGAAGTTTAATCCCTTCTTGGCACATTTTGCCTTCAATTCACGAATTCTATCCTCCTCAGCCTTGCGTTCCAACTCAATCTGTTCCTGCTCGGCTTTCTCCTCTGGAGAAATATATACCTCGCCTCTTGCCTCTGCAGCCTTTCTATGTCTATCAATAATTGTATCAGCCACTTCCTTGGCATGATCTTCCGCATCATAGAATGTCATAATCAGCGCCATTACAAGATAAGCAATCATACATATTCCTACAAAAGCCCATGTAAAAAATGTCTGTACTGCATGTGGTTGAGTTATAACATCAGCAGAACTGGCTGGAGCAATATACCCAAATGCATTAATACCTCCCAGAAGAATCGACTGTCCAATTCCAGCTGCAATTGTAGCAATAATTGTATTAATAGATGCAGTAAATCCATCTACTCTAAATCCACTGGTATACTCCACCTGATCCATAGCCTCCGCAAGAACAGCTGCAATGGCATATGTAGGAAGAGCTCCCCATGATTTAATAAATAAACCTGCCACAACTCCAATTAGACTGGTAGGATTAAGCATTACAATCAAGCATCCAATAGCTCCAATTACAAATCCAATCTGGAATACCCATCTCTTACCGAATTTCTTTACAAGTGGCCACAAAACCACAATTCCAATTCCTAGCGGGAACTGACCTATAGCATTGATTAGCACCTGATTAGTTGCACCCTCTGCAACTGATGAGCCTAATACCCAGTTAGCAAAGTAAATCATACTGTTAGTTGATAAGAATTGAGAAAACTGGAACAATGCCCATACAGCCATAACCATAAGCCAGTACTTATTGGTCAAACAAGCCTTGATCTGCTCTGCCATAGGTACAACTGCCATATTATTTTCACCAGCATCATTTATGCTTTCCTCTGTCACGCGTTCTTTTGTGAAATAATATTCAATCAAAACTGCAGGTAATGCAAATACAGAAAGCAACCCCATTACTATGATCCATCTGCTCTGAGCTGCAGCACCTACACCGATATTTTTGATAATAAATGGTAATAGAATAACAACCAAAAATCCAGGAATCATTGATGTTCCCATAGAAGTAAGCATTGCCAGACTATCACGCTGCTTGGTATTTCTGGTAGCAAGCGGAACCATCAGAGTATGACTCATATTATAAATCGTAAATGCCAATGCAAAAAAGAGATTATAACTTACAATAATCCATACTATCTGAACAGAATATCCAGCCTTTGGCACTGTATAAAGACCAATTCCAGAAATCATAATCAGCACACCCGATATTGCCAGCCATGGTCTCGCCTTACCCTGTCTGGTTCGGGTCTTGTCAATTATTCGACCCATAATTACATTGGTAATAGCGTCAAAAATCTTGGAAAACACCGGCATCATTGTAAGAAATACTCCACCAATTCCAAGTACATCTGTATAAAACTGTGTCAAATAAGTTCCTGCAATAGCATAGTACGCCATATACATAAACATAGGTCCTACGAAATATCCCCATACCTTCTCGGAAGTCTGGATATTGGCAGAAGTAACCTTCGAATCAAAAAACTTACTATTGAACAGTCCAAGTTTATAAGTTCTTTCCTGTTTCATTTTAGTACCCTCCACATAACATAACTAGTTTTTCCAGATATCATCATCTCTCTTAGAAACTCTTTTTCTGTAATTCAACTATAAAATGTATGTAGAAATATTATTAACACATTCATGAACTATTTATCATTTATTTGACGTAAGTTTTCACCCTGACATATTTTTCATATCATTCTTTAAAATCAATTATCTTATTCTGTCTCCTATACTCAGCTGGAGACTGTCCATATTTCTTCATAAACAGGTTGGAAAAATGGCTCTGAGAAGAAAATCCCAGGTATTCTGCTATATCACCAATTCTCTCATCAGAAAATTTCAGCATATTAGCACCGGCCTCCAGCCTCTGATCCAGAGCATATTGCTGAAGAGTTATTCCCGTCTCCTCATGGAATCTTCTTGCAAGATAACTTTGACTCTTACCCAACTCCCTTGCCAGATCTGCTATAACAATTTTGCCGTTGCGATGTCGCTCAATATATTTCTTACAAGTCTCCACCAAATCAGAAGTCTTGCGGCTTTTTGCTTCATTGACAGCTTGAACAATTCGATTGCATGCCTCAATATAAATCCGAATCATGTCCATTAAATTTTGAGCTGATGTCATTTTCTGAAGGAAAATATCAGACATAGTATACATCTCAAATGGTGGAACACCACCTCTGATTGCAGCCCTCGTTGCCAATACAATACCACTTACAAATGTTATTTCTGCCTGCTTCAGCCCGTCATTATCCTTGGTAAATATGCCCACTTTGCTCAACATATCCACATTCTCAGGAGACAGACTCATCTCCCCGGAAGGCAGCTTACCCTGTTCTATTCCATTTAAAAATTGCATTTCCTCTTCATAAGCAACTCGACTTCGCTCCTGAAATACATTTTCCAACTCATACTTTTCCAACTCGTTGGCTTCTACTTTGACATCGGACAAATATTCATCCCAAATCCAGTTATCAGGCAGCATCTCCCCTGTCAATTCCATATGAATGATTGAAACCAAAGCTGTAGCCCGACCAAACTCATACACAGGAATCTTGTATTTCACATCCTTGATTCCATTGTCTCTGCGATAACGCACCATATCCTTGAAAGAAACCATAACAAAAAGCAGAGGCCCTATGATATATTTACTATCCTTGGGACCTCTGAAAATCAGATAGTAAACCGCACTATCATAGTTCATAACCTCCGGCTTTGAACCATGATAAGCATTTACTATCTCCTCTATTCTGTTTGTTCCAACTGGCACAATTGTATTGTCAGCATCCTTATATCCATATATGGTACGAATCTCATTTTCACTGGTCACTTCCGTAATAGTAGCACCTGACATATAATAAGCCTGTTTTAAAATGAAATCCAATTTTCCCATATTCAATCATCCATTTCTGCTGCTTCTACTTTACCAGTTGCTTTGCCATAGCAAGTACGCGAGATGCATTGATTCTCACCTGCTCCTCACTTACATCTCCAGCCTTTATACCCGCCTTCAAATTCTCGTAATCAGCTTTGCCACCTGGCATGAACAAGTCTCCACCTGCTGCTGCCACATATCTAGCCTGAGAATTTCTATGAGTAGATTGAGATATTGCTGCCACCTGAATAACCCAGTCAGTCATTACAATTCCCTCATAACCATACTCACATCTCAATATGTCTTCTATAAGTCCACGGCTTTCTGCTGTATGCTGACCATTTATCAGATTATATGATGTCATAAGAGCATGAGGCTGTGATTCTCTCACTGCAATACCAAATCCCTTGGTATATATTTCTCGCATAGCTCTTTCAGATACAATACTATTATTACAATAGCGATTCAACTCCTTGTTGTTGGCTGCATAATGCTTAATTGTAGTTCCACAACCAGGATGCTTCTGCACTCCATTGGTAATTGCAGCTGACATCAAGCCTGAAATCACAGGATCTTCTGAGAAATATTCGAAGTTTCTACCACAACGGATAGATCTGTGAATATTCAATGCAGGCGCAAGCCAGAGATTCACACCGAACATCTCCATCTCTTCTCCAACAATATTACCATACTCGGCAGCTAACTCAACATTAAATGATTGAGCAATGGCAAATCCAATTGGAATAGCTGTACAATACTGATATTTAATTTCATTTCCAGCCTTTGGCTTCTTGCCGCCACCAACCAGCTTCATAAAGAATTTCGTTATAGATGGCATAAAATCAAGCATACTTTCAGGGAAAGCTGATACACCAATTACATGTTTACCCTTGGCATCCTCGAAGTATTCCTTGGCAATTCTAAGACCTGCAGGGCCATCTGCCATAGACATTACAGGGAAGTCTGATTTGACATATGCTGATGTCTCACCAGCTGAACCACATACTTTGGTTCCGGCACTTCCGATTATTGAAGCAAGACCGCTCTTATTAGGATCAAATCCACCAATATTTAAAAGAGCTGCCTTCTCAATACTCAAGGCTTCAATCTCTGGCAGGATATCATACTTCTTATCATATTCCACCTTTTCGGTTGTTATAGCCCCTGAATCAATTGTAATTCTCTTAGCTGTAGCAGGAATATCATAAATCTGCTTCTCTGATTGGAGATCATCAAAATCAGTAGAACCAAGAACATTTTTCGCCTGTAATACAACTACAGTTGAATCCAAAGTCAACGAAGCTACTATCTCTGTATTTACACTATCATTTCCCAATCTGACAACATATTCTCCTGCCTCAAGAATATAACTTGCTGTCTCCTCATCATAGGAAGTAAAATCTGTAAGATCATATTCCACCTTCACCTGCTGGGACTCACCTGGAGCCAATTCCCTGGTCTTGGTAAATCCAACCAGATCCTGGTATGCCTTGTCCAGCTTACCTGCCGGTGCAGACTGATATACCTGCACTACTTCTTTACCGCTGCGATTACCAGTATTGGTAACTGTAGCTGATACTGTAACTGCAGTGCCATCTACAATCACATCATCAAATACTGTATTGAATTCTGTATAAGACAATCCAAATCCAAATGGGAAGATATACTTCTTCTTGAAAGTATCAAAATATCTGTATCCCACATAGATACCTTCCTTATATCTGGTATCGTCGATATCCTCGAAATCTTCCATTGGGAAATATTCTTCAAAAGCTGCCCAGGTAGTAGCCAGCTTTCCAGAAGGATTCTGCTTACCTAAGAGAACATCTGCCAAACCGTTTCCAGTATCAACTCCCAACTGAGTGAGAAGGAGAATATTCTTCACATCCTTCACATCTGACAAATCTACCACGCCTCCCACATTGAGAACAAGCATGAACTTATCATACTTGGCATTGAGAGCCAGAATATCTCTCTTCTCAGTTTCTGTAAGCTTGATTTCACCTGATTCTACAGGTCTGTCATTTCCTTCTCCTGAAATTCTTGCGAGAACATAAACTGCTGTATCTCCTTCTCCATCAAGAGGAATATTATATTCAGGCTCCACCATTGCCTTACCCATAGAATAGATAAATATATTCACATGAGCTTTCTTGGCGTCCTTCTTGATTTTACCCATAAATTCTTCCTTGGCTTTAGCCTTCACCTCTTCATATTCATTCAACCACTTTGTTGTAGTAATCTCGAAGCCGGCATTTATTAGACCTTGCTCTACATTTACGGAATAATGTGAGTTAACCTCTCCGGAACCTGTTCCACCCTTTATAGTGTTTCTGACACCGTTTCCGAACAAAGCAATCTTTCCCGGATTCTCCAGTGGAAATTTCCCGTCTTTTTTCAATAGAACCATACACTCAGCCAGTGTATTGCGCACTGTGGAAGTATGTCTCTCCTCGTATTCAAATAACTTCATTTTTACCCTCCTAAATAATACAAATTATATCTTACGTAAATTATAACTCTGTCTGAATTTTAACATATAATAAATTAGTCAATATATAAAATAATTGAACTTTTTATAATATTTATTACATCTTCGTCAAAATCGGACATAATTTTTTACAAAAAATTCTATTTTTTATCAAAAAGAGATTAGCAACGAATGCTAATCTCTCCTGAATCTAAATTTGAAATACACTTTTCTCCCTCAAATCTCACCAGCAAATGACAGTCGTCATCCACATCAATCACATCTGCCATGCGATAACTGCCGTCGGGCTCTAACACCTTCACAGTCTTGCCAATAGCCAACTGTCTACTCCTATACTCATCTAAGTAAGTCACATCAGGCAGACTTGTATATACCCGATAGAATTCCTGTAGAAATGCAGCTACCAACTGATTTCTACTTCCCAGTGGATACTCTCCCTCATATAGACTGCCTGCAATTTCTAATAATTCCTCAGGCCAGCCTCCCTCTGGCTCACTGAGATTAAATCCTATTCCCATAACAGCGTAATCAAGTTTACCATTTTCCATAGAAATGGATGCCTCTGTGAGGATGCCGGCAAACTTCCTGTCTCGAATAAACAGATCATTCACCCACTTGATAGCCACCTGATCCGGCTCAATCCCATCCAGAGTCTCGCAGGCTCTGGCCGCTGCCACTGCCGCCGCAGTTGTAATATGTACGCTGTCTGTTATAGGCATATTAGGTCGAAGCAATATACTCAGATACACTCCTGTCATATCAGGTGATTCAAATTTTCTACCTCTGCGACCCCTTCCTGCAGTCTGCTTAGAAGCAACCACACAAGCCCCTTCCGTCTCGCCTTCTTCGCCCATTTTCCTGCATGCAATATTAGTAGAATCAATCTCATCCACGCATTTTATTCTATAGAAATCACCAGCCTCACCCACGAGAGCCGCAGCGATTTCATTGGCATTCAATATATCTGTATCAGATGCCATTGCATATCCATTGCGGGTAGAACCTTCTATTTTATAACCTTCCTCTCGCAACTTATTAATCGCCTTCCACACTGCGGTTCTGGATACATCCAGAGTCTCCGCCAATTCCTGTCCGGAATAATATGTGCCTTTGTGCATATGCAAAATATTTAACACCTGTTCTTTTACTGTATATCTAGCCATCTAATCTCCCATAACTTATGCCTGTGGCAATAAATCCGCTTTGACCAAAGCCTTGGTTACCGCCTTGCCAAGCATAGTTGCTGCAATAATTTTGATAATATCGCCCGGGATAAATGGAAGTACACATACGCTCATTGCATAAGCTACATCAGTATCCATCATTTTCACAAACCATACAGTGCCGAATAGATACAATACTGCAGTTGCAATAACCATACCGATTATAGAAATTACAATTCCATTTCCCACTTTATGTATAAATATACCACTAATTAATGCCAAAAATAAATAACCAATTAAATAGCCGCCTGTAGGTCCCACAAGGGTTCCCACTCCTGCCTTGCCTCCTGAAAATACTGGCAATCCAACTAGGCCAAGAAGCAGATATATAACCACTGAAACTATAGACCACTTAGGCTCTAAGATATACGCAGCCAGGTATACCACCAGGGTTGCAAGGGAAATTGGTACCGGCCCAACAGGTAACGCCAATGGTGCCAACACACCAAGCAATGCTGCCATAATTGCGCAAGTAGCCATTTGATATACATTTGTCTTTTTCATTATTCAATTCCTCCATCTAAGTCCAATTTTTTTGTCCTTATCAATAATATTTTTTAACTTCATATTTGTCAACCATTAATTCATGTTGGTTAACAAAGTATCTTATCTTTTACTGTATATTATCTAAAAACAGCCTTGCAAAGCCCTGAATTGTGCCACAATTATGCTTATTACACACAAAAAGAATACTGCCTATAACTATGTATTTGTGCTATAATAAATTGTAATTTTGTTAAAAGGTTAAACTAAACTTGTTTTTTATGAGGGGATAAAACATTGTTTTCTTTTTATGACGAGAAATTTATAGAAAATGCCAAAGATATATTTGACTATCTACATAATGGCGTTGTAGTTGTAGAAATAACAGAGAATGACTCCATTAAACTTATTTATGTAAATAAGCTTATAGCCAAATTACTTGGTATAACTACTGAAGAAGCAACAGAGAAATATTTAAATAATCCAATTAACATGGTATACGAATCAGATCGTCCAGTATTAAATGAAAACTTATTACGGAATTATCATAATGAGCAGAATGACTATTTCACTGCATCATACCGATTTCAAAAATATGATGGAGAAATCATATGGGTACTAGGTCACATGCAGTTCTTCATTCACAACGGACGTCCTATATATGTATGTCTCTTTACGGATGTAAATGAGCTTATAAGTGCTCAGATTAATGTGGAAGAGAATTCCAATAATCTGTGGATGGATATTGTAAATAATATTCCAACCGGTGCTACTATTGTATCAAGCACCAATGATACTTTCAAAATTGTTGCTATAAATGATACCCTTGTAAAATTTGCAGAAAAAGTAGGCGAAATGTTGGATGGTAACGACCGAAGCTGGAATAAAGAAGCTCTAACCATGCTTCTCAACCAGAACATATACGCCTTTTGTATTGAGGAAGATATCCATCTCGTAAAAGAGATGATGAACGCCAGTATTGTTGCACCTATCACTGAGACAACCTTCCGATTGCGTGGATCAACATCCCACAATCCGGTATACATACATACAACCTGCTCTTCTCGTATGGTTGATGAAAATACCCGTTATTATTACATCTTATTTACGGAAATCACCAGAACTGTTCTGGCAGAACAGGAATTGCAGGCAAATCAGATTATGCTATTGCATATGAGCTACTATGATAAGTTGACCGGATTCAAAAACAGAAATGCTTACTCTGAATATACTGAAGCTTGCAGAATTGATAAACAAAAGGATGTGGGTATAGCTTTCATTGATGCCAATGGATTAAAAGAAGCCAACGACCAGTTAGGTCACTCCTATGGCGATAGAATGTTACAGATTGTATCATCACTTATAAAAGAAGAATTCAGCTATACCAATGTATATAGAATCAGCGGAGATGAATTCGTTATTGTTGAGCCTAATATCAACAAAGAGGATTTCGTCGCAAAAATACTGCATGTCCGCGATTTGTTAGTGGAAAATGATGACATTGCCAGCATCGGCTTCGTATGGAAGAAGAGCATGTCAGACCTGAAGCGCAGAGTCGGTCAGGCCGAGCAGTTAATGTATATTGAGAAACAGAAATATTATGAGAGAACTGCTGCATTACAGTCTAAGCACAGACCTCGTTTGTTGAAATTATTGCTCAACGACTTGGAGAACAATCAATTTGTAATGTTTCTGCAGCCAAAGGCCAGAATCGGTTCCACCAAGGCAACCGGCGCAGAGGCACTGGTCCGTAGAATCGGAGAAGACGGCAAGATTATTCCTCCATATGAATTCATACCACAATTAGAACAGGAGAAACTTATTCCAAAGATCGATTTCTTCATGCTTGAAGAGGTATGTAAATTCCTTGAAGAATTGAAAAAAGAAGGTCGCACAGACTTCGTTGTCTCTGTAAATATGTCCCGTGTAACCTTCGAGGAATTGGATTTTATCTCCCATGTAGAGGAAGTATGCAGCAAATATGATTTCAACAGAAGTCAATTGGAATTCGAATTAACAGAGTCTAATCAGACCATTGATCAGATTCGTTTCGACGATTACATACAGAAAATCAAGAGCCTGGGAATATCTATCTCCTTAGACGATGTAGGAACTGATTATGCATCACTTCGCATGCTAATCATAGAGGGAATTGATGTATTGAAGATTGATCGCTCACTCATCGTACAGATTGACAAGGAAAACACCCAGGTACTCCTGAAACATCTCAACGCCATGGCCCATGAACTTGGAATCAAGGTTTTAGCTGAAGGAGTGGAAACAGATGATGTCAGACAGGCTCTGGAAGAATTAAATTGTGATTACTATCAGGGATATCTACTATCACCTCCAATTCCTGTAGATAAATTCAAACAGGAATTTCTGTAAGTCAAACATACTATGATATAAAAACAGATAAAATAAAGGACCTCCAATCATCGGATTAGCAAATCCGATTTTCAGAGGTCCTATTTTTATTATAATCTTATAACAGTATAATCTTATAAGCTTCTATTCTGATATTGTCCTATTATCTAGTCTTCCTTCATAATCTCATGAACCCAGCCTTCTGGTCCTTCGATTGTACCCATCTGAATTCCTGTAAGAGTATCATACAACTTCTTGGTAACAGGTCCCATCTCTTCCATTCCGCTTGCGAAGCAGATATCCTTACCATGATCTACAATCTTGCCTACTGGAGAGATAACAGCTGCTGTTCCACAGAGTCCACATTCAACGAAGTCTGGTACTTCTGAAAGTAAAACTTCTCTGTGCTCTACTGTAAGTCCCAGATATTTCTCAGCAACAATCATAAGAGATCTTCTTGTAATTGAAGGTAAGATAGAATCTGACTTTGGAGTCACAAACTTGCCGTCCTTAGTGATGAAGTAGAAGTTTGCTCCACCTGTCTCCTCTACCTTGGATCTAGTAGCTGGATCCAGATACATATTCTCATCGAATCCCTTCTCATGAGCATCTACAATATTATGTAAGCTCATGGCATAGTTGAGACCAGCCTTGATATTTCCTGTTCCATGTGGAGCTGCTCTATCCTCGTCAGATACTCTGATAGTAATAGGCTTTGCACCACCCTTGAAGTAAGGTCCAACTGGTGTTACAAATATTCTAAACTGATACTCATCTGCAGGCTTAACACCAATTACAGAATTAGTACCAATCATAAATGGTCTGATATAAAGTGTAGCTCCAGAGCCATATGGTGGTACCCATGCTGCATTAGCCTGTACAACCTTCTCTACAGCTTCCACAAACTTATCCTCAGGGAATACCGGCATCATAAGCTTCTTACAAGAATCAGCCATACGAGCCGCATTTAAATCAGGTCTGAAGCAGACAATTCGACCATCCTCTGTAGTGTAAGCTTTCAGTCCTTCAAAGCAAGCCTGGCAATACTGAAATACACCAGCACACTCATTTAATACGATGTTGGAATCAGTGACTATCTCACCCTCATCCCATTTTCCATCCTTGAAATTTGCTACAAATCTGTAGTCTGCAATCTGGTAACCAAATCCTAGGTTACCCCAGTCGATGTCTTTCTTCTCCATCAATTTGTTCCTCCTAATCAGTTACTTGGGACACATCTATAGTGCGTCCTATATTCAATATACTTCTTCTTTTAATACATAATTATAGGCATTGTTTTAATGATTTACAAGATAAAAAGCCTATAAATATCTATACTTCTCCCGAAGATAATAAACTATATTTACCATAGCCTCAAAAAAATTTCTCAAAATATGTTGACATGAAATAATACCAGTGTTATATTTACTACGTCAGACATACTACGACACACATAGTATGACAGACATAGCACGACAGACATAATATGACTGTCGAAGTAAAACTTTATAAAGGAGGGATTCTTGTGACAGAAATAAGTAGCGATGTAATCCGAGGGTACAACGATACAATGATCCTGTATCTGTTGTTGGATCAACCTTCATACGGTTACGAAATTTCAAAACAGATTCGAGAATTATCTGATGGCAAATATGTCATCAAAGAAACCACCCTCTACTCAGCTTTCACACGAATGGAAAAGAATGGATATATCACTTCCTTTTCACAAGTGGCAGAAAATGGAAAGCGCAGGACATACTACCGCATCACAGATGCAGGGATTCAGTTCTATCATGACAAATGTGATGAATGGCAGTTGACTCAGGAAGTAGTAGAGAAATTTATTACACATTAACCTTGATTTGAATTAATTTCAAAATCAACAAGCAGTATTAACAAGTAGCTTTTATATAAGTAAAAGTCAGGAGGAGAAATATTATGGAAACAATACATAACTATTTAGAATCAATGTTTGCTCAGCTTCCAAACACTCCGGAAGTATGGAAAGCAAAAGATGAATTATTGCAAATGATGGAGGACAAATACAATGAGCTTCTATCAGATGGTGCTTCAGAAAATGAAGCTGTAGGTCGAGTAATTGCGGAATTTGGTAACTTGGATGAAGTTGCAGAGACTTTGGGAATTTCCAACATTATCAACAACACTCAGCCTAGAACCGGCATGGAACTTTCTATGGATGAAGCCAAGAACTATATTGCTGATCGTGCCAGCGGCGCATTCAGAATCGGAATTGCAGTATTATTATTTATCACATGCCCTGTATGGCCAATTGTAGGAGATGCTTTGCAGCAGGCAATTAACCCTGGACATGATTTTGGAAGCGCTATCGGAGCATGTTTACTCTTCATTGCAATTGCAATTGGTGTAGGTATCTGCATCTACAACGGCAACCTGCAAAGAAAATGGGAAATGTTAAAACCAGGAAACTACTATATCAACCCTGATACAGCCAAATATGTATATGATGAGAACCGCAACAATCAGAGCAATTATGCTCTTCTGCGTACAATTGGAATCATTCTCATTATACTCTGCTTCGTTCCAGCAATTATATTTGACGAGCTTACACACTCTGACTTCATAGGAGAATTGTTCAGCGCACCACTGCTTTTCATCTTCATCGGATTAGGAGTATTACTTCTTATTGTAGCCGGCAACAAGGAAGATTCTTATAAAGTATTATTGTCTCTCAATGACAGAAATACTGTAGCAGGCAATTATGTACCAAGAAATGACAAGAATAAAACTTATAGCAACAAAGCAGTGGATGCAATCATGTCAGTATACTGGCCAACAGTTACATGTATCTATCTCATCTGGAGTTTTATTACATTCTCTTGGGGCATTACATGGATCATCTGGCCTATCGCTGGAATAATTCATGGATTATTAAATAATATTTATGGAGAGGAGGAATAATCATGAAAAAGAATTTATACTTAGTAATCATTTCACTGATAACAATTATGGTAATAATATTTTCCACCTGCTTCCATGTAGGACATTTTGTATCCAGACTATTTCCTTTTGGAGTATTCTGGAACGATGAAGAGACCTCTTTGTCAGGTGATGACATAGAAGTCACAGAATCACTGGATGCTTTTGAAAATATTAAAGTAGATACATCCGCTTCTGATGTACGTGTCTCTTACGGTGATGAATTCAGTTGGAAATATGAAGGGGACTCAGCTCTGAAGCCAGAGATAAGATTAGATGGCAATACTTTGATTGTCAGCGAAGACAATGATGTACATTTCCACTGGGGTGATTGGAATGCTGATTGCAAGACAACCATCACTGTTCCAGAAGGAACTGTACTCAACGGAATTGAAGTAGATTCTTCTGCTGGAAACTTTCTGATGAAGGATATCTCAGTAAGTAAAATCAAAGCTGAACTTAGCGCAGGCAATGTACAGTTGGAAAATATAACTGCTGATGCAGCTGATTTCGATTTAAGCGCAGGCAACTTCAACATAGATGATTCTAATATCAATGTTATAAAATGCGAATGCTCTGCTGGAAATGCAGAATTAAAAGATATTACATTTGAGAAATTAGGTGCTGATATGAGTGCTGGAAATCTCCAGATCAAGTCAGCAGTAAATCTGGATGATGCTCATATTGAAGCCGACTCTACTGATTTACACATTCAGGACAAGCGTATACGCGGCGGCAGTTTCGAGCAGGATGGAAACGACAACATCAAAGTTATAATTGACTGCTCTGCTGGCAGCGCCAGCTTAGAGTGGTAACATTAGTTTCCATAATATAAAAAGATTGTGTGGCAAATGCTTATAACAGGTATCTGCCCACAATCTTTTTTTATTATCTATAATGATTTCCAGAAATCAACAGCGTGATTAATCCACTCTGATGCCGATGTGCCTGTAGCCGGACCAACTCCGTGATTCACTCCCTTGAATATCTCGCACATTGCAGGAACAGAAGCCTCCTTCAAAGCCTCTGCCATCAATTTCGTATTAGCAGGAGGCACTGTTGTATCAGCATCACCGCACCAGATATAAGTAGGTGGATAGTCAGCTGTCACATGTAAGTTTACACTGGCAAATTCTTCCTGCTCCACACCACAGTCTCTGCCCAATAAATTATTATGGGTTCCCACATGAGTTATTGCCTTGTCCATTGAAATAACCGGATACATCAAAACAAGACATCCTGGTTTTGGCAAGTTATATGTCATATATCCCATGTTGTCAGTACCCATAGATGCCACCAGATGACCACCGGCAGACGCTCCCCAGATACTGTAATTATCCATATCCAGATTCAACTCTTCTGCTCTGTCATGTACTTCTCTGATTGCCTGAGCCAGATCATCCTGAGGGTTTGGAAATTTTGCCTTGCCTTTTACTCTGTAATATACAATGACTACAGATATTCCCATATCATTTAATCTGCGAGCAATAGGAGTTCCCTCTATAAATGAACATACCAGGGAGTATCCCCCACCCGGACAGACAATTGCACATTTGTGCTTTGCGCCATCATTTATTACAAATCTTGTATCAAGCTCATATTTATTCTTGTGAAATATATCTTTCAGACTTTGATGTTGATCTAAATCAACAGGTTTATTATTTCCCATCATTCACCTCTATATCTATAATTTTTATCATATTAACACTTTGAGGAAACTATCAATTGTACAAATTTGATATTTTTTACGGAAATTAACCTCATTAGTCAGTTGTGTTAATATTTTCCTTTGGTTCTTCCTTTGCAGGTCCTTCTTTCTTAGGACTATTAATAGAATTCTCCACCTGCTTCTTGGCTACATATTTCTCAACAGCATCATGATATGAAGGATTGATAACAGCTCCAATAATCTTGTTGTTACCTCCAAACTCCTGTTGACGCACTGCTTTGATAGGCAGTGTAAAGCTTCCTGTCGCATCCTCAAAGGACACTTTCATATCCTGTCCCGGTGTAACATCAATTGTAGCAGGCACTATCATGCCTACACCTAGACGGGAAATATCGCGAATTGTAACAGGATATTTATTGCCATCTATTTCCAGTTCACCACCGACTCCCACCGGCACTCGGTAAGCATTTCTTCTATTGAATTTCAAACCATCAGTATCACTGATTATAAGCTGTATAGTCTCTTTCTCACTGAGAGTTGCTCTCGGAATAATTACATGATCAAATTTGTACAACTGCTCTTCATGATATACAAGTACTTCCAAATCACAGTCGATATCAGTAAATAACACTTCTGTATTGTTCTTATCAGGCGCTTTTACCATCTCTATAGCAACGAAGTTATCATTCTTGGTTGCAGCAGCCAGTTTCATTCTCACGCTGTCATCAAGAGGCTTAACATATGCCTTCAACTCAGCAGCCTCTCCTTCTGTAAAAGCATGTATAGTTATCATATCTCCAAGTACAATTTCATTTAGCTTCATAGAATTCTACCTTCTTCAATATAAATATTGATTAATTATAAGTCATAAATAAGTTCTAGTTCAAGACAAGGCAATCGTATCTAACTGCCTTGCGTTCCACAGAATATGTGGGTGTGATTCCTGCCAGAAAATCTGCTTCCGGCGGTCTCTTAATCACAATTTTGGATGGTTTTGCCGCCTTGGCAGCCTCCATCAAATCCACCTCATCCTGACAAGGTGGCTCAATCTGATGCAGTACCTGCATCTTCTTCTTGGATTCCGCCTTCTTCTTCTTCTCAGGATACATTGGATCTAAATATATAATATCCGGTTCATAGCTTAAGCCTCTAAGAAGCTCTGCACTTTCACCTCTGGTAAATGTCATGTGTCTTGCAATATCTTGTAGTTTTGAATCATTTCTTGCACGAAGCAGCCCATCATATAGTAGAGCTGCTGTAATAGGATTATGCTCAAACATCTCCACTTCATATCCCATGGCAGCCAGAATAAAGGAGTCTTCTCCCAGACCTGCTGTGGCATCCACAGCTCGTGGCATTTTACCATTTTCAGTTTCCGGCTTGGCCGCCTTTAGAAGAATCTCATGCTGGAGATGTCCTCCTGTCACTCGAGACAATAAGTTGGTCCAATCAACCTTCAGCTCCTGCTTGCCACTTATATAGGACAGACCATTTCTATCCATGAAGAAATACTTGGCCCATTTATCCTGTGGAATATCATTTACCACATCCACCTGAAAATCTGCAGCGATTCGTGAAGCTCTATCTCTATCCACTTTGCGCCCGGAAATCACCAGACAATCTACCTGTGTCATAAACACCTCTTTTATCAATTTCAAAACCATTACAGATTCTATTTTTCCTAATCTAAAAAACAAAATCAAGTACACATACAAGTTGAGAAAAAAGGCACACTTGATAACTCAAATGTGCCCGCTAAATTCATAATAATTAGTCTACACTTACAAGTTCAATCTTGAAGTTCAACTCCTTGCCTGCCATCTCATGATTAGCATCAAGTGTAATTGTCTCCTCGGTCTTGTCAGTAACTCTAACAGGGAACTGCTGTCCGTAATCATTTCCCAAGTAAACCATCTGTCCAACTTCTAAGTCCTCAGAACCTGGAAGCTCTGCAATCTGCAATGTGAAGATTGCTTCTGGATCGGCTACACCATAGGCCTCTTCCGGCATAAGATGAATATCTACCACATCTCCTACATTCATTTCCACAACAGCCTTGTCAAATCCAGGAATCATCATACCTACTCCACAGATGAACTGAAGTGGTTCCCCTCTATCATAAGATGAATCGAAAATTGTTCCATCATTGAATGTGCCCTCATAATGAGCTGCCACCTGCTTACCGGCGTTTGGACCCTCAAAAAGAATCTGCATCTGACCGCCACAGCCGCCACCGCAGCCACCACAACCGCTTCCGCAGCCTTCGTCGCCACAATTGCAACCTTCCTCTTCATCGTGATGATCATGATGATCACAATTCACGCCTTCAGAGATGAGTTCGCCTCTAAGGAAGCACTCAACAGCCTCATCACAGTCTCCAGATACTCCAGAGAACACATTTATTCCACTTGCATCAAGAGCATCTGCAGCTCCGCTACCAATACCACCACAGATAAGGCTTGTAACACCTAAATCTGTAAGGAATGTAGCCAAAGCTTCATGTCCTGTTCCATTTGTATCAATAATCTCAGAGCCTACTACTTCTAAATTATCAATATCATATATCTTGAACTGCTCAGAATGTCCGAAATGCTGGAATACATTTCCATTATCATAAGTAACTGCCACTTTCATTTTATTTGCCATTACTATTTCTCCATTCAAATTAATTTAATATAAAACTATTTACACATAGCCTCTCTATTATATATGCATATTCGCAAAAAATCCACCTAAAAATCTATTGTTCCTCAATAGGTACCTTGTCACTTCTTCACAGTCTTTCTGGTGAAGTCCACATCATAATGAATTACACAGTAGAAATGTTTCTCCCGTCCCTCATTTATCTTCTTCTGTAAAATATCAGTAATCTCATTTTCCGTATACTCCATATCAAATGGCATCAAAATATCGAAAACAAGATTGGTATGTGTAGCCCCGGGAACAACTCTAAAGTCGTGCATTGACAGACTGTCAGATATTTCTGATAAATATCCCTTCATCTCATCCTTCAGCTGATTCACTCGAGGATCATTGGTAACTATTGGGTCCATATGGATAGTTGCCATGCAATGTAGCTTCTCCTCCAGAACCTTCTCCGCATTATCAATAGCATCATGAAGTTCTAATATATCTCCATCCACAGGAACCTCCGCATGAAGAGATACAATTCTACGCCCCGGGCCGTAATCATGAACTATCAGATCATGGACTCCGCTGATTCGAGGATCCACATGTTCCATAATCTCCATAATATTTTCCACGAATTCCTCATCAGGGGCATTGCCAAGGAGAGGATTAAGTGTATCCCTGGCAGCCTGAATTCCGGCACTGGCTATAAATAATGCAACTGCAAAACCTGCGATACCATCCAGATATACAAAGCCAGTCATATGCTGAATAATTGTGACAGCAATAACCACTGTAGTTGAGACACAGTCAGAGATGGAATCTATCACCACTGCCTTCAAGGCAGGTGAGTCAATGAGACCTCCAATAGAATTGTTGTAACAGGCCATATATATTTTCACCAGGATTGTGATAAATAATATGCCAATAACCAGCCATGAGAATTCCACTGTCTCAGGATGTATTATTCGAAGTATTGAATCCTTCATCAATTCAAATGACATTATTAATATAAGAAGAGATACAACAAATCCCGCCACATATTCTATTCTGCCATGTCCAAAAGGATGCTCAGGATCAGGCTTTGACGCAGCCAGCTTAAAGCCGCACAAAGTGACTATGGAAGAACCTGAATCCGACAAGTTGTTCATGGCGTCGGCTATGATAGAAATGGAACCGGACAGAAATCCTGCTACTATTTTTCCCAGGAAAAGCAGGATATTGAGGATAACTCCGGCAATTCCACATATACTTCCATATGCAGTCCTCTTCTCATCTGCTGTCATATTTTCCTTGATAAATATGCGTTTTAACAGCGTAATCATCTATATCCCTCCAATATCATTTCCCCAAAATATTCTGCTACATAATCAGGCTTCCCACCAGATTTACAACACAGGCTGCTGCCCATGCAATAACACACTGGAAAAGTACAATGCGAACCATGTATTTCTTACCCTGCTCTCTGCCAATGGAAGCCACTGCTGCCACGCAAGGAGTATAGAGCAGACAAAATACCATAAATGCTGCTGCCTGTACTGAAGTCAGGGCAGTCTCTACTCCGGCAGCTCCACCATAAAGCACAGTCATCATAGATACAATTGATTCCTTGGCAAGAAATCCTGAGATAATAGCAGTGACTATCCGCCAGTCTCCAAGTCCTGCAGGGGCAAATATCGGTGCAACCACTCCTGCTATCATTGCAAGTATACTCTCAGAAGAATCCGATACCATATGCATATTGAAGCTGAAGCTCTGCAGGAACCATACAATAATTGTAGCCACAAAAATCAAGGTAAATGCTCTCTGTAAGAAATCCTTGGCCTTATCCCACATAAGCTGTAATACATTTCTGGCACCTGGTAATCTATAATTCGGCAACTCCATAACGAATGGCATAGCGCCGCCCTTGAAAATAGTATTCTTGGAAATAAGGGCCACCAGAATCGCCATTGCAATTCCACCAAAATACAACAGAAGCATAACCAGCCCTGCACGCTCCTTGAAAAATACTGATATGAAGAATGCATACACAGGCATCTTGGCAGAACAACTCATAAATGGAATCAAGAGAGTTGTGAGTCGTCTGTCTCTCTTAGAAGGCAAAGTTCTGGTTGACATAACAGCAGGTACTGAGCAACCAAAGCCTATAAGCATCGGCACTATACTTCTGCCGGACAGACCAATCTTACGAAGCAGTTTGTCCATAACAAAGGCAACTCTTGCCATATAACCACTATCTTCTAACAAGGACAGGAAGAAGAATAATACCACAATAATAGGAACAAAACTTATAACAGAACCTACACCTGTAAATATTCCATCTATTACCAGGGAATGGATTGGAGCAGCTACTCCAACGGAAGTCATGGCTGAGTCCACCACTGCAGTCAAGGCATCAATACCCGATGCAATAATATCCTGCAAGAATGCTCCTATTACATTAAATGTCAGATAAAATACCATAGCCATTACAAGTATAAAGCAAGGTATGGCAGTCCACTTACCTGTGAGAATTCTATCGATTTTCTCACTTCTGGCTCGCTCCTCACTAACCTTGGGCTTGATGACAGTCTCTCTGCACAGCTTCTTGATAAAGGTAAATCTCATATCAGCCATAGCTGCTGCATGATCCAGGCCTCTCTCTTCCTCCATCTGAAGAACTATATGTCTGGTGAGTTCTATCTCATTTTCTGCCAAGTTGAGACTTCTCTCAACAATCTCATCACCCTCTATAAGTTTGGTAGCTGCAAATCTAACAGGTATCTCAGCAGCCTGTGCATGGTCTTCTATGAGAGCCATAACTCCATGTATCGCTCTATGCACAGCACCGCCATGATCCTCCTTGCCACAGAAATCATTTCTGCCAGGAAGCTCATGATATCTGGCCACATGAATAGCATGAGTTACAAGTTCATCAATACCATCACCCTTGGCTGCAGAAATAGGAACCACTGGAATCTGAAGGAGTTCTTCCATCTCATTTACCAGAATAGCACCACCATTTCCCGTCATCTCATCCATCATGTTGATAGCTAAAACCATAGGCACTTCCAGCTCAATAAGCTGCATTGTCAGATAGAGATTTCTCTCTATATTGGTAGCATCTACAATATTGATAATGGCTGTAGGCTTCTCTTCCAATATAAACTGTCGGGATACAATCTCCTCACTTGTATATGGAGACAGAGAATATATACCAGGCAGATCCACCACCTCAGTGTTGGGATAACCTTTGATAACTCCTGACTTTCTATCTACTGTAACTCCAGGGAAATTTCCCACATGCTGATTGGAGCCTGTCAATTCATTAAAAAGTGTAGTCTTGCCACAATTCTGATTTCCAACCAGGGCGAAGGTGAGAGGCTTGTCACCAGCAGTTTTATCATTTTTGATTGATCTGACTCTGGTTGTGTAAGTCTCATCTATTGTATCCTCACCAATTCCAGGATGACTGGATTCTCTACGGCGTTTCTTCTTGTCCAGATTAGTCTCTGTCTCATCAACCAACTTATCAGTAATATTTTCTATTTCAATCTCTCTGGCATCCGCCAATCTGAGAGTCAGCTCATAGCCATTTACCGACAGCTCCATAGGATCGCCCATGGGTGCATATTTCACAAGGGTCACCTGCTCACCGGGAATAATTCCCATATCCAGGAAATGCTGTCTAAGGGCGCCATCACCACCTACCACTTTGACAGTGGCTGACTTGCCAATTTCCAATTTGTCCAAAGTCATCTGCTTTTTCAATTCACTCATTCTCTTATCTATTATTTCTTTCTATAAATTTTTTCTAATATTGCCTCTTATGATTTCACGATTAACCTAGCATTATCGTATCATCTATAATAATTTTCATCCTTCGCTATTATATCACAAGTAATTTGGCTTATAACATAATAATGATGACATTTCTTATTGTGAAAAAATGGCAGTTGTGGTAAATTAATTAAAGGATTTAATTAATACAATATATCCATTACTCGGCCATAATAATAACCGTGATATATGGATTAATCATGTCATTAAAACAATCGTGATTACTGGAGGGAACTATGAATAATACAAAGAGACTTATAAATCTAATCCTGGGCCCGGCTCTGTACTGCATCATGTGGATTATTGGTGCCAACACCGCTTCACTTGATGTGACAGCCGCCAAAGGTATCGGCGTTGCAATCTGGATGATTTACTGGTGGGTAACCCGCCCGGTAAATATTACAGTAACCGCCCTGCTTCCAGGTGTGGTAAATGCACTTTTTGGAATCGTGCCTATGGAGGATGTGATTTCACAATACTCATCAAGCAGTATCGTATTGATCTTCGGTTCATGTCTGCTGACTGCACCTTGGTTGAAAATCGGCCTGGACAAGAGAATATCATTGAAGGCTCTGTCATTAATCGGACCTTCCATGAAATCCCAGATTGCTGTATGGCTCATTGCCGCTGCAGTCATGAGCAATATGATGCCAAATGTGGTTGTAGTAGCAATATTTACTCCAATTGCAGTATCCATGCTTGCAGCTGCCGGCTACAAAGATATCTCAAAATGCGAACCTGCAGTTCCAATTCTATGTGCCATCGCATGGGGCTCTCAACTTGGTGGTGCAGGAACACCTCTAGGTGGAGCCATGAATATCACTGCTATTTCTTTCATCGAGGAATACACCGGCAAGGAATTCATGTATATTGACTGGATAACAAGAATGCTTCCTTATACAATAATCGCCACACTTGTAATCCTATTAATTATGATTATGCGCCCTATGAAGGTAAATTCCCTGGAGGGAACCAAGGAATACTTCGAGAATTGCTATAGAGATTTAGGTCCAATGAAGCGTGATGAGAAAATCAGTCTGGTTCTATTTATTGCAGCAATGCTGGGATCATTTATCAGACCTCTGTACGCCGACTTGTTGCCAGGACTTGTACCAGCTTATCTCTTCTTGATTTTGGGATGCGTCAACTTCATCATCGTAGGTGGAGACAAGAAAATGCTTCTGGATTGGGATGAAGCTCAGGGAGAGGTTATGTGGGGAATGTTGATTCTATTTGCCGGCGGTCTGGCATTGGGACAGATTCTCACAGGCTCTGGAGCCAATGATGCTATTGCAAATGTTGTTTCAAATATGCCTCTATCCGGCGGTCTGGGCACAATTGCAATATTTGCCATATTCGCAGCAATCATCTCAGAGATGACCAACTCAACTGTATCAGCAGCAGTTACACTTCCAATTGCAATTGGAGTTATAGTGAAAATGGGACTGAATCCTATCCCTTATATGTTCACAGTGGCAATGGCTATGAATTACGAGTCATTACTTCCTGTCAGCGTAAGAGCTATATCAGTTGGATACGGACTTGATCCTGACAAACTTATGAAGAGCGGGTTGCCACTGACTCTGGTGAGATTAGTTGTAGCAATTGCTGTAGGCTATGCCACTATGATGATATGGCCGGGATTTGGTGTTTTGTAATATCAAAACCAATCTTTTAAAACACAAATATAACTTTTGCGATTTCAAATATTATCAAGCACTGTCTTCTTGACTCTGCCGAAGAAAATTATAGTCATGATCATAGACATAATTTCTGCAATCGGGAAGCACCACCATATAGCTGTGAGGCCCCCAAGTTGAGCCAGGATATATGCTGCCGGCAGGAGTACAACCAGCTGTCTAGCAATTGAGACATACATAGAATATGCAGCCTTGCCCACAGCCTGGAACATACTTCCTGATACGATACAATACCAGGCAATAAGGTAGTGAACACCGATTATCCTAAGGGCAACACTTCCTATTGCAATCATCTCATCAGATGCGTCAAATAATAATAACAACTTATCCGGAATCAACTCGAAACCGACGAATCCAATGAAGGCAAATGCAAATGCCACCATGTAAGCATACTTCAAAGTATTCATCATACGAGACTTCTTTCTGGCTCCATAGTTATAAGAAATAATTGGAATCATACCATTATTCAATCCGAATATTGGCATGAAGAAGAAGCTCTGCAATTTAAAGTACACTCCAAAGACTGCTGTTCCTGTTGACGACAATCCCATGAGGATGTAATTCATACCAGCTGTCATAACTGAACCGATGGACTGCATGACAATTGATGGCAAACCAATCTTGTAAATATTTCCAATAATTGACAGATCCGGTTTGAAGCCCTTCAAATCAAAATGTATGTCATGATTCTTGATTAGATTCCATACAATAGCTTCTATTGCTGCAAAAATCTGTCCTATTACAGTTGCAACAGCCGCACCTTTGATTCCCATTGCCGGTGCTCCCAGCAAACCGAAAATCAATATAGGATCTAAAATAATATTTATAATCGCTCCCGTCATCTGGGAAAGCATAGTATAGAAACTTCTTCCTGTAGCCTGCAATATTCTCTCAAAGCAAATCTGCATAAATAAACCGAAGGAGAAAATCATAACTATTGACAGGTATTCAACACCATTCTGCCAGATTATCTCCTGACCTGCAGATGTCTGCAATGTGTAAAATGGTTTTACAGCTACCGCTCCAAGAATGGCTACCACCACATAACTCATGACATAGATAAATACACCGTTTTCAGCCACAATACTGGCTTTCTTGTGATCCTTCTCACCGAGGGCTCGAGATACCAATGCATTGAGACCGACACCGGTTCCTGTTGCCACTGCAATCATAAGTGTCTGCAGGGAAAATGCCAATGATACTGCGGTCAAAGCATCCTCGCTGATTCTCGCCACAAATATACTATCTACAATATTGTATAATGCCTGCACAAACATTGAAATCATTATCGGCAAAGACATATTTATGAGAAGCTTTCCCTCGGGCATAACTCCCATTTTATTTTCATGTTGTTCCATACTATTCCATCTCTTTCTCTCAATTTCACGACTAATATAATACGATAGATTCAGTGTAAACTTCAATGGTTATATCCACCAAAAAGCTGCACTTCAAAAATCTCCTATTTAAATATCTGCCAAGTTCAGATTACAACAACAAAAAAGAAGTGACTCACAAAAAGTATGAATCACCTCTTCATCATCCTACCATAAATCATCGCTATGAATATGAGCTTCCAAAACTGCAACCAGTTTCTCAAGACCTTCCTTGTCTTCCTCTGTAAATCTAGCAACCACAGTGCTGTCTATATCAAGGACCCCAATGATCTTGCCATCATGTCTCACCGGAATTACAATCTCCGAATTAGATGCGCTATCGCAGGCAATATGCCCCGGAAATTCATGCACATCCTTCACAAGCATTGTCTTGTCCTCAGCTACTGCAGTACCACACACTCCCTTGCCTATTGGAATCTGTGTGCATGCCAACTTCCCCTGAAATGGTCCCAGAATCAACTTACCATCTCTCATGAGATAGAATCCTGCCCAGTTCAAATCAGATAACTCTTCATATATAAGTGCAGAAATATTTGCCAGATTAGTGACAGTATAAGGCACATTTTCTATAACTGATGCAGCCTGCTCAACCAACAATTTGTAATTTACCATTCTCCAAAACCTCCAATTATTTTAGCTGCATTATATCCTTATATAGCTCATCTTGTAAAGCCTGAAAATGGTAAATCAATCATTGCAGTTTCTATATGTGATAAATGTTAATATGTCCTGTGAGACCTGAACCTTCCTTCGGCTCATCCTTTGGTCGGCCAAATCTATCTGGAATCTTGAATGTGGCTCGCTCCAGGGTTGTGGCAATCTCAATTCTAATATTGTTCTCACCAACTCTTGTGGCCTCTGTCATGTCATAGACGAAAGGCGCAAAAATCTGTAAGCCCAGTGGCTTATCATTTACATAAACCTCCACAGTTTCAAATGCATCCTCGATCTCCAAGAAATATTTCCTGCCGGCTTCCGCCTCAAATACATTTTCATAACAAAGCCATCCTGAAAACTCATCATCTGTCTTGGCATAATCATCAGGAAGAGTCACCACTGTCTCCTCCTTGAACTGTGGATAGTTGACAGCATCAACTATACTTCTGGTCCAATTAGAATCGAAGGAAGTTTTCTCAGCCTCATCAGGAATTGCAACCTCAACAGAAACCGCCTCATCCAACAGAGCCTTCTCCTTATCATCTCTGGCAAATATGAGAAATCTACTCTTGCCAGGTTGAATATTTACTGATACATCTCCCGAAGCATAATCAGTTGAATAAATCATATTATTCCATGCATCATAAGCATATACCCCAACCACCTGCTCATCTGGCAGCTTCTTTAGAGAGATAGTACCACAGTAATCAGTTGTGCCCTCATTTACCAGCATAATAACCTGGGCTCCATCCTCTTTTACATAATGATAATATCTGATGTATTTATCCCTTGGGCTCAGTACAATATCAGCCTTGTCAGAAATATTGGCATAAATATCATCCAAAGCAATAACCTGTGCCTTGTCTGTAAATGCTGTTATATCCAAATCTGCAGACTCGCCGTTGTATGTTCCCTGAGGTTTGTCATCTATGAAATAAACCGAAACCCCGGCAGCTGTAATCTCAGCCAAATCTCTGGCAAATGTCTCGTCAATAAACTGCATGTAAGGCACAATAATTGCCTCATAGTTGTTTCCATTTACCGTGAATCCAGACTTAGAAATGATAGTATTATATGTCTTCTTGTCAGCAAAAGCATCAAATGGAACAAAGTCAAAATCCACCTGGCTCTCTGCCAATACTCGAGCCACCTTTTCAGCTGGCATAGATTTGCCGGTCCACTCAGCTTCACCATGATAGATTACAGCAACAGGCGCGATGTGCTTGCCATCAGATATAAGCTCAATTGCTCGATTCATATATTTCATCAGATGTCCAAAGGCCTTGTACTCAGGGTTGTGGCCATGAGCATAGAAATGTGGCGGGCAATCAGGATCAGGGAATGGCTGTGCACTGAAAGCATGAGGCACATAATGATTGACACCTCTTACAATGAAGTGATCAGCCAGATACTTCTCCAATCGCAGGCCTTCCTTCCAGCCATAATTTCCGAAAATCTCACACATGGCATTGCCATGTTTCTTCTCATCCAAAGCTGCAAGGGAGTTGGCAAGTTTTCCCAGCATGAAATGATAGAACTCACCATTTCTCACCATAAATGTATTGTAATTATAATTATCATCTTCTCCCTGTGGATATACCTGTCCGCCGATATCATCGATTCCCGCCATATCCTGGCCAAAAAGTGAACGGAAATAATGCCCCAGGGTAGAACCTGTACGGCAATGCTGTCCATTGTCCTCGATAATATGTCCGATATATTGCACACCGTGGTCACGGCACCAATCTCCTATCTGGAATGAGAAATTCTTCTCAACCAAACGAGTCAGGTTATCCATATATGCAAATCTGGCCCGGGCTCTATTGGCCTCATCACCTTCCTGTTCCCAAATAAGAGGAAGTTCAAAGGCGAAGTTCTCACCAAGCTGCTTTCTCAAATCAGACTCAAGCTCCATTCCCCATGGGTAATCCATATCGAATCCAATTCCCATCTCATGGTGCAATTCATACAGATGACCGTTTCCAAGCTCCGGTTCATCTGAGAAAAATCCAGCTATAGTCTTGCCGAAATCATCTGCATAATGTGCGAAATGAGCCTCATAAACTGTATCAATCAACACTCTGCAGGACTTGGCATCAGTCATATTAATATAATTTGGATGTGGCCCACGATTTCTCGTATGATTCATTTTGTAAATGATTCCATCTGCCTGAGGAATTATAGTCAGGCTGCCATCCTCTGAAAGCTTGCTCTCCAGATTCTCCTGTGTTCCATCATCATAGATAGCTACTATGCCAACCAACTCATCATCCTTAAAATCATATTGATTGTCAGGCTCCTCACCCTTACCCATCATCATATTGATCTGCTTCTCTGTCTCAGAGAAAGTCTTCGATGCCGGGTGCTTCACTTCATCGGAAGTCAGCTTAAATTCCTGACCGGACTTCACCTCATATTTCTGGCAGCATATACTTCTGCGAGCCAGCTCCAAAGGCTGATTCTCCATAGCACCATTTGCAAATCCTGTCGGAAAATGGCTGTCGTCGAGAATCCATACCTTCATATCTCTCTTGCGAGCCTCATCTAAAATGGCATCCATATCCTGCCACCATTTGTCACCGCAAAAATCAGGGTGTGGTCGGCTCTCCACGCACACTGCCCCAATATTGGCTTCATTTATCACCTGCATGTATTTGCGTAATGTAGCCTCATCTTCTCCTCTCTGCCAAAAGAATGGCAGTATATAATTCTCATGTCTGTCAGCAACCAGATTTTCAATTGTACTCATTTGATTATCCCTCCATCTCTTACTCATATAATCCGATTCTAATTCGTTGTTCTTACCAACATAATAATGTAATTTGAATCAGTTTATAATCTCGAAACTTAAGATATATATTGACCAAACTTCACATCTGAGATAATCTATTTATACCTTTTAAAATATATTCTATAAGGAGAAAAATATTGAATTTAGAGCGCCTGGACTATTTTTTAAGAAAAGAAAATGCTTATGAAGCTGATCCAAATGCTGACTCAGACTATTCAAACATCAGCAAACTTCTACCCTTCGTACATGATGTAGAAGACCCGGACAGCATCAAGCTTGCCTACTCCAATGCCATCAATGCTTCCAATGGTGTTATTGCATCCAAGCAGGATCGGCATCACGCAGTAGAGGAACACTCCCATGACTGGTTGGAGTTGGCTTATATGTACTCAGGGGAAGCTCATATGATTATAGCAGGACAGCCCCTACATCTACACCAGGGTGAATGCGTACTGATTAATTATAATACGCCCCATTCATGTCAGGCCTGCGACTCTGATGATATATTGATTAATCTGTTGATTAACAGGAGATATTTGCGAGCAAATTTCTTCGATAAATTTGCTGATAATAGTATTCTGTCCAAATTTCTTATGGAAAATCTGGTAAATGAAAATAAGGAAAATGGTTTTATATATTTCCAGAGTGGAAATAATCGAAGACTACCAATATTTATAAATGAGTTTCTCTGCGAATATTATGATAAAGGCATCCATTCTGCGGAATATCTGTCGAGCTTTGCAACTCTAATATTCCTGGAACTGGCAGACATTTACAAAGATGATAACAGTGCCTCAGATAATAATAATCATGTACTGACAATCCTAAGATATATCGAGGGTAATTATAATAATTGCACTCTAAAAAGCACTGCAGAATTCTTTCATATGAATCCAAACTATCTATCCGGTTATATCAGAAAAAATACCGGTAAGACCTTCAAGGAACTCATACAGGAACAGCGCATGAACCTGGCTGTGAAACTGTTGGAGAATTCTAATCTTACAATAAGCGAAATATCCCAACAGGTGGGCTATGAAAATGTGTCATTTTTCTACAAACTCTTCAACGAGACCTTTGGTATATCTCCGGCCACTTACCGCAATAGTTCCAATTATTCAGAACCATAGTTCGGATTCCGGCATTATAATTCTACAAACCGGAATTATAATTCTAATCAGTGCTGAAGCATACTATATAGCACCCACAGAATTGCCAGATATACAATATTTAATATGGTAAATATTAGGAAGTATTTACCCTTTAATTCATTTCTATGATGAGCAAGAAGTTTAAATGATATAAGACTGGCCATGGATGCAATCAAAGTTCCTAAGCCACCAACATTTACTCCCACAATCAGGCTGTTTAAATCAGTAGCAAAATCAGATAATAGCAAAGCCGCTGGCACATTGCTTATGAACTGAGAAGCCAGAACCGCTGTAGCCATCTCGCGGCCAGCAATAATCTGCTGTAGCCAGGTTCTCACTGCTGGCATAGCTCCCAGATTACCTGTAAATATGAAAAAGCCTACAAAGGTGAAAAGTAAAGCATAATCAATTTCTATAATGGTACTTCTGCTCATTAGCATACATATAATAAATACAATGGCACATAAAATATAATAAGGCAAAATCTTGGCTACTGCCAATAGAGCCACAATAAATAAGACTGCATAGACTGCGCATCTTCTCTTGCTGCCCTTTAAACTTCTATGATCCATCTCCACTGTCTCGGCCTTCCCTGGAATGAATAGTGTGCATAACAGCAGTAGGGCTCCTGTCACAGCTGTATATGGAAGCATGAGAAGCAGAAATTCTGGAATTGTCATATCAGACATAGAGAACAGGTATATGTTCTGGGGATTGCCCACAGGAGTCAGCATACTTCCCATGTTTGCGGCAATAGTCTGCAATGCAATCACCGGAATCAGAAGTTCATCTCTCCCACAGGCTTCCAATATAAATATAGAAAATGGCACAAAGGTCAGCAGTGCCACATCATTGGTTATAAACATGCTGGAAAAGAAGCATAATCCAATGAGAGTCACAACCAGCTGATACACATTTCTAGTCTTTTGAATCATGCGACTGCCTAACGCTTCAAATAAGCCCTCTTTATTTAATCCTTCCATTATAATCATAAGAGACCAGAGAATCCCCAATGTTCTCAAATCAATATAGTCTATATACCCTTCATTGGGTTGCACGAAAAACATGGATATTATTGCCAATATCCATGCCACCGTAAGTACCGTCTCCCGTTTTACAAAATCAATTATCTGTCTAATCATTTCACACCTGCAAATTATGTATTTAACTTATATAATCCAAGCCACCAGTACCACAACAGAATCATTTCTATAAATAATCCAGCATAGCCTGAACCTGATCCACCACCTGCATCACCTTGGTAAATCCTATATTTGATTTCACTGAATAGCTTCGCTGATCCAGGTCCAATTGTTTTATTTTATCAGAAATCACACATCTGTCATTATCTATAGGTACTATCAAAGTATATTTATCTGTTGTCTGCATAATCGGGCATACTATAACCTGATTGGATGTATTGGTTCGATTATTGCTAACAACAACTACTGGAAAATTAATGCCCTCAACCTTAAGCACATCACCTTGTTCTACCATATCTCACGCCCCCTTGGCTCACCCCAATCTATAGGATTTGATATTATAAATTCTCCACCAGTCTCATCCATATAGTCCTGTAAAGATTTGTGCTCAAATCTAAAGCCAGCATCTATCAATGCTCTGGCTTGAACATCTGTCAGCGTAGGAATTATGTCACAAGGTAATTCCCTTAATTTCCTGTTATAAGAGTCAGCCCGTTTTAATAAATCATCCACATTTATATTAGCAGTGGTTTCCATAAATAAATCAAAAGCTCCCAAATGGAAAAAATCATTTAGCTTAGCAATAGAATCGTGCTTAGGCAGGGTTCGTCCATTAACCCAATCACAGAAAGTAGTATATGGAATATCAAGCTCTCTACACAAATCCTTGCGACTCATGTTTTTCTCTTTTAATAGACGCGTAATATTTTCTCCAAATATCACATATAATGTCTTATCTGATACAACTTTATCCATAGAAATTCCTCCTAAATAAAAATACGGAAATCTCGTATTCATAGTACGACATTTCCGTATTGTAGTCAATATTACACTCTTCAATTATCATGAACAATCCTATTATGTATAACCTATTTCCATATAGTTTCATACAAATATTCAGCTATCATTTTATTACCATAGGCATTGGGATGAATTCCATCATCATAATACTCGGGATGATTTTCCGTAAATTCATACATATCAATATAATGAACTCCCATATCCTCCGCCATTTTACTTACAATCGGTCGCATCTCATCTCTGACAATATTATCATCAATGCCATATAATATCTCACCTTTACTCTCGTTGAGAAAGCATTTTGGTGGCTGCAGAAGATATACATTTTCCGTGCCAACTCTATGAGCAAATTTCTCCACTAGAGCTCGCAAATCAGATTCGTAAGCCCTGGCATCCCAATTATAAGGCTTAGTATCATTGGTCCCCAGCATTATGATATAAGTATCAGCTCCAATCATATGACTCCTTCTATACTGCTGACTCCTGGTATAAGCACAAGGATTCGCCCTCTGTGCCGTAGTGCCGCTTCGCCCCAGATTAACCACCCGATAGTTCTCACCCAGAAGCTGCTGCAGATATGCCGGATAAGACTCAGAATATCTAGTATCATACACACCTGCGCCAAATGTTATACTATCACCTATGCATACCACAGTGGAGCTGATTCTACCTATAGTATATATGCACATTATAATCATTGCCGCCGCTACAATGGCCGCGTCTCTAACTCGTCTTCTCATTCTCTCTCCCAATGATTTGCCTACATCATGTCATATATCGATTGTAGCCCAATTAGATTAATATGGAAATACCCCACACCTCGTGATATAATAGTAAAACATTTTCTTGAAAAATATTAGAACCTGGAAATATACAGTAATATAACTAGTTATTTATAGAATATTATTTCACAATATAAGGAGTATAAATTATGGGAATCGTAGTAATTGGTGCAACCTTCGTGGATATCAAAGGATATCCTATGCACAAATATATAGCCGGTGGCAGAAATGCCGGAAACATCGAATATGTACACGGTGGCGTAGCACGAAATGTTGCAGAAGATATTGCAAATGTGGAACTTCGACCTACATTTGTGACCCTTGTTGATGAAACTGGTGCAGGAGCAGATGTAGTCCGCAAACTGGACAAGCACAAGGTCAACACATCATTTATCAAAACTGTACCAGATGGAATGGGCACATGGCTGGCGATCTTCGATAACGAAGGAGATGTATGCGCATCAATCTCAAAGCGTCCAGACCTGTCAGAAATCTCCCATATCATAGAAGAACAGGCTGATGAAATCTTCAAGGATGCAACTGGAATTGTAGTGGAAATCGATATGGACAAGGAATTGAACAAGATGATTTTCAAATATGCCCAGAAATATAACCTTCCAGTATTTGCTCTTGTGTCAAATATTAGTATTGCCGTGGAACGAAGAGACTTCATCAAGCAGGTTGAATGCTTCATATGTAATGAGCAGGAAGCTGGCGTATTCTTTGCTGATGATTATACAGAAACTTCTGTGGAAGACTTACAGGTTATTCTGGCTCGCAAAGTCAAAGCTGCCGGTTTGAATAAAATGGTAATCACCCTCGGTGAGCGCGGTTCAGTATATGCTGATAAAGAAGGTAACTCTGGCTTCTGCCCAGCCAAGAAAGTCAATGTAATGGATACAACCGGAGCCGGAGACGCATTTCTCGCAGGAGTCACCATTGGAATCACTCATGGTAAAACCCTGGCAGAATCCTGCGAAATCGGCACTAATTTGTCAGCGTCTGTTATAGCGACCAAGGATAATGTATGCCCTCGATTCCTTCCAGAGGAATTTGATTTATAGTATGTAAAATAATACCTTAAACCACTTCTAACCATCACCATAATCTGTTATTATGGTGGTGGTTTTTTAGAATATAAAAAGAGGGTTAGTATATATGAAAAATATTTTCAACAAACGCAATCTTATCACATTGGCAAGTGTCATTGGTTCATCTGCACTTATGGCATTTT
>JAFUXA010000014.1 GCA_017470985.1 Lachnospiraceae bacterium | reverse complement strand
GTATTTTGGTTTAACTGGAATTATATCTCTGTATTTCATATATGCAGAGAGAATAGTTTGGAAGAGATTTATCAGAAATCAGATTTTATCAACTCATGATTTATCCAAGATGATTCTTATAGCAAAAGAAGAGACAGCAGCGGAGATAATCAGAGAATTCAATAAGAGGCCATATGATTTATTTGAACTCTGTGGTGTGTGTATCATAGACAAGGATATGAAAGGTGAATACATCGAGCGAGAGAAGGTAGTATGTAATGCTGATGAGCTGAAGGACTATCTGGTTGAGGCTGTAGTAGATGAAGCATATCTTAGTGTTGGTTCAGGTAAGAAGCAGAATGAGATTGTAGACTATCTGTTGGAACTTGGAGTTGTAGTTCATGTATGTCTCATGATGAATACAGAGCGTCTTCCTAATCGTATGAATGAGAGAATTGGTGGTCATATGGTTGTTACAACAAGCAATCAGATGACTGAAGTATGGCTTATATGGATCAAGAGATTTATAGATATTATTGGTGCGATAATCGGATTGCTATTGACAGGAATCTTATATCTGTATGTGGCACCGAAGATTAAAAAGGCTGATCCGGGACCGGTTCTATTTAAACAGAAGCGTATTGGCAAAAACGGCAGGGAATTTGATTTATATAAATTCCGTTCCATGTATATGGATGCAGAGGATCGTAAGAAAGAACTTATGAAGGAAAATGAGATGGATGGTCTCATGTTCAAGATGGAGGATGATCCTAGAGTGTTGCCTGGTATTGGTGAGAAAATCAGACGGACAAGTATTGATGAATTTCCACAGTTTATTAATGTATTGCTTGGAGATATGAGCCTGGTGGGAACAAGACCACCTACAGTGGATGAGTTTAAACAATACTCACCTCATCACAAGATGCGCCTTAGCTTCAAACCGGGTATCACCGGATTGTGGCAGGTTAGTGGTAGAAATAATATCACAGATTTTGAAGAAGTTGTAGCTTTGGATAATGAATATATCAAGACCTGGTCTATATGGTCAGATATCAAGATTCTAATGAAGACAGTATTAGTTGTTTTCAAAAAAGAAGGAGCTAAATAAAATAAGGATTAGAAGATCATAGGAAATGATTTTCTAATCCTTTTTGATTACATTATCTCATTAAGCACTGTGCTAACCTGTCATTATCCTCAGGATTCATGAAACAGAATCTAATGAATTTATTGCTGAGAAATGGGAAGGTAGAACAATCTCTAATCATGAGATTTTCTCTTATTGCCTGTTCAAAGAGTATCTCACTATCCAGATCATTGTCTAATATTTCAATAAGCATAAAATTGGCAGACGGCTTGTAAGGTCTGAATCTGTCATCCTTGCTGAATAATTCGTACATTCTGTTTTTTTCAGCAGATACTAAGCTTCGAGTGTCATTAATATATTTCTCATCTGAGAACATAATCTGTCCGGCAATATCAGCCAAAGAGTTGATAGACCATGGGTCCTGGCGCTTTAGAATCTCTTTCTTGAGATCTTTGTTGCCGGTAATGGCATATCCAAGTCTAAGTCCTGGTGATGCGAAGAATTTGGAAGTGCCTCGAAGTACAATAATATTGTTATAGTAAGTGCATAGTGATACAGAACTGATAGCATTAATATTATCAACAAATTCCACATAAGTTTCATCAACCAATACATAGATATCATTTTCCTTACACACATCCAAAATATGTCTCATATCTGATTTTGGAATAGATGATGAGGTTGGATTGTTGGGGTTGCAAAGTATAATCATATCAATTGAGGCATCCAGCTTGGATGTGAAATGATTGATGTCCAATTCAAAATCATTCTCTGCCTTAAGAGGATAGTATAGGGTTGTGCCGCCGTTGAGAGTTACCTCGCGCTCATACTCTGAGTATGTAGGACCCAATACAATAGCCTTTTTTGGATGCATGATTTCAATGAAAAGTGAGATTAGTTCTGTTGTACCATTTCCTACAATTACATCATTGGCATCACAATTATTATAATTGCCTATGCTATCTCGAAGAGCAGTATATTCTCTGTCGGGATATGTGGAGATGCAATCTAAATTGGAAGTTAATCTCTCTCGCATGAGAGGAGAAATTCCAAGAGGATTTACATTGGCTGAAAAGCTTATTATATCCTCCTTTTTGATTCCGTAAATCTTTTCGATTTTTTCTAAATCACTACCGTGAAAATGATCTTTGTGAGTAATCATGTCTAGCTCCTTTTATTGCATGTCATATACAAATAGTTTATAATTTATTATAGTCGTTTAGACGAGAAAATCAACTGATTCAAGGCTTTGAACAGGGTTAAGGGAGTTACATTTTGCGTAAGAGAATCTGGCGAATGTCAGAAGACAAATTTGAAAATCAAAAACCGCAATTATCCCTTTCAGCTGACAAGATTGAGACCATAGGAATTGAAGGAAATGTAATTTCTGATGAATTTGTAATAACAAGTATAGGCGATATACCTATCAAGGGATTGGTTTATTCATCAAATCCATATGTGAAAGTCACTAAACCTCAATTTGAGGGAACCCAGATCGTTGTCAGATATGAAGTAAGAGGATGTAAATTATCAGAGGGTGATCATCTCGAAGGATATTTCACAATTATGTGTAATCAAATCGAGCATCGCCTTCCTTTTGATATAAAAATATATTCCAAGAATGTAGTTTCTTCCATTGGAGAGATTACAAGCCTACAGGATTTAGCTAATCTGGCCAAAGGACATTGGAATGAGGCTATGCAATTGTTCTATTCCAGTGCATTTGAGGAATATGTATCCAGACAGGGTGTGGATTTAGAACTGTTATATCAGGGATTTAGAAGAGCAGTTCCAAGTTCTGTTAATCTGGAAGAGTTTATGGTTACAGCCGGGCTGAAGGATGCTGTGACTTATAATGTAGACGAAACCAGGGAAGAGTTCTACGAGGTTCGTGAGAATAGAAAAGAGAAGATAGAAATCACCAAGAATACCTGGGGATATGTGGAAATCAAAGTGACATCAGACAGTGACTTTATTACTGTGGAAAAGGATGTGGTTACCAGCGACTTTTTCCTTGGTGGTTCAATGGAGTTAAATTATTATATCCATAAGGATAGAATGCATGCTGGCAAGAATTTATGTCGAATCACATTTGAGAGCAAGGGTGTCATCAAGACTATAGAGATTATGGCAACAGCAGAAGCCAGGGAGGATGCTGATTTAGGAACTGTATCTGCAGATGAATATAGAAGACTGCAGATTTCTAAATTATATGAGGATTATAGATTTCATAGAATCACCACCGGTGACTGGTCAGACAGAACTATTGCAGTGCTGGATGAAATGATAATGGATGAACCCACTGTATGGTTCTATCAGCTAATGAGAGCACAATGTCTCATAGTAAATAAAAAGCGTCAGGAAGCTCTGTGGGCTATTTCTGATTTGAAGAAGGATATAGAGGACAAGCAGGGAGAGGACTGGGCTTATCTGTTGTATCTCTGCACTCTTATTGAGAGGGAAGAGTCCTATGTGGATAGACTTACCAATGAGATTGAGGGAATATTCCGTAGAAATCCGGAGAATCCGAAAATCTTCTGGTTTTTGTCATTTCTCAGAAAAGAATATGTAATTAATTCAAACTTGCGATTGAAAGCTATAGAACAGTGGGTAGAAGCTGGCTATGATTCATTTTATTTATATTTGGAGGCATTGGAGGTATATAACCAGGATCCATATTTATTGCATGAATATACTCCATTTGCTGTGAAAATATTATATTGGACAGCTAAGCATTCAACATTTAACAGAGATTTGTGTACACAGATTGCCCATGTGGTGGAAAATGCTGATGAGTTTAATGACAAGGCTTTCTATGTGGCAACCTGCGCATATAAGGAATGCCCAAGTGAGAAATTCCTGTCTGACCTGATTGCATATCTGATTAAGAACCAGGTGTATGGTGAGAAATATTTACCATGGTATACATTGGGAATAGAAGAGGGCTTGAGACTTAGTGGTTTGTATGAAGCTTATATGTTCTCGCTGCCTGATGAAAGTATACAGGCATTGCCACAGATGCTGCTTATGTATTTCCAGTATAGTGCAACGCTTCCGGATCAGAAGAGAGCTCTTTTATATGCCAATGTTATTACCAATAGAAGCAAGTCTCCTCAGCTATATGAGAATTATCTCAGAAATATGGAACTGTTTATGATAGAGCAGCTGAAACAGAAGCGTATGAGCGATAATTTAGCTATTATCTATCAGAATATTATGGAGATGGGGATAATCCATGAGCAGATTGCAGAGGATGTATCTGGATTGGTTTACATGAAGAAGGTAATTGTCATGTATCCGGACATTAACAGAGTGTTTCTATATCAGGAACAATATGAGATGCCGATTGTGGTTCCAGTGGTAAATCATGTGGCTTACCTGCCTGTTATTTCCAAGAATTATAGAATATTCCTGGAAACAAATAGAGGAGAGATGATTTCTGATACCAACGCTTATATTTTGCAACAGGTAATGTATACTGCAAAATATATGAATAAGCTCAAGACATTGGCTCCCCTTGCATTACCATATGTATTGCAGGATATAGATGCCAAGGAATCTTATGAGGATTATGATGTGGAGGATGTAAGCAAGATTGAACAGGTGCTTAAATCATCCATTGTATCCAAGGAATATATCAGAAGAAAGCTGCCGGAATTTGTACAGGCTCTTGAAATGCGATTGCGGGAAGATATGCTTGAGGATTACTTCCTGAAGATGGAGGATGTGGAAAGTCTTGATACTTACACCCTGGGATTTGTTATCTCTATGTTCATTTCCAAGAATCATATGAGCAGGGCTGAGAAGTTGCTTCGTGAATGTCCAGGAGCCAAGGTTGATGACAAATTGTTGCTTCAGTTGGTAAATGATTGGATTATAGAAAATGAATTTGTCAGGGATGAATTTATGGTGGCGTTGTCAGGCCGATTATTTGATGCCGGCGTATATAATACAACGACTATTTCTTACCTGTCGAAGCAATATGTGGGAGCGACCAAAGTTATGGCAGCTATATGGGAAGCAGCTATAGCAGAGGGAATGAAGGTTAGAGAGCTGGAGGAGAATATCTTGTTCCAGGCGCTGTATGCCAATAATATGGTACCTCAGATACCGGAGATATTTGACTCATATATGACCAGAGGCAAAGACCGTATGCTAATTGAGGCATATATTAATTTCTGGAGTCATGAATATATGCTGGGACATTCTGGTGTTCCAGAGCAATTGTTTACATATCTGGCATATTATTTCGACAAGGAAGTTGAAGTGAAGGAAAGCTGTAACCTGGCTTATATGAAATATTTATCACAGGCGGGATTACTCAGCGACAGAGAATTCAAATTGCTGGATAAACTCCTGAAGCATTACATTAGAAATAATATGTATTTCGCATTTTACAAGAATATGGATGACAGACTCATTGTGAAATATCATCTGTATGACAAGCAGTTTGTGGAATACAGAGGTAATCCTGGTGAGAGAGTTACAATCACTTACAGGATAAATGATTCCGAGCCTGTGGTTGAGGATATGTATGAAATGTATGGTGGCATTTTTGTTAAACAATTTGTCATATTCTTTGGTGAGGTTATAAGCTATGAGATATATAGCGAGGGAATGAAGGAATTGCCGGCTGCCAAGGATGAACTTACAATTTCATCTGCCACTGACAAGGAAATGTCAGATCGATATGACATAATCAATCATATGCAGAATATGTATATGTACGGTGAGGATTTAGAGCTTGCCAAGGATTTGAAGAAATATCAGGGACTTGATGTTGTAACTAAATCATTATTTACCATTGTATAGAATAAACTTATAGGATTTAATTGAGGAAATTATGGATAATTCAAGAAATGGAGTATATCTGGGAATTGATTTAAATGACAGATATACAATGATTAGTTTCTATCAATTGAATATGGACGAGCCTAGTACAATAAGTACTGTCATGGGAAGTGAGAATTATCAGATTCCTACTTTCCTGGCCAAGAAGCGAGGTATAGGTCAGTGGTTCTATGGCACTGAAGCCAGAAATCAGGTGAAGCTGGGAAATGCTGAAGGAGTAGATAAACTCTTGGAGCGAGCTTTGTCTGAGGAGGAGATTTTCATTGATCATGAGAAATATAATGCCAGAGATTTGTTTATTATATTTTTCAAGAAGATATTGAGCATTACCGGTCGTATATATACAGGGGACCTGGTGGCCAAGCTTGCGATCTCTGTTGACAATGTAAGTGTGGAAGTGATGGAACTCATGGCTACAGCTGTAAGTAAGATCGGATTGGATACCTCTAAACTTATTTTGCTGGATAGAAAGGAAAGTTTCTACTATTATGCTCTTAATCAGAAGCCGGAGTTGTTTATACATGATGTAGCTTTATTTGAGTACAGTGGTTCTGATGTTATCTCTTGTATATTGTCCAGAGATACCAAATCCACACCTCAGATGATAAAACTTGAGCATGGCAATAATGGCAGAATGTTTGAGGATAAGGACTCCCAGTTTGCCGGTATAGTAAGCCAGAGGTTTGAAGGGAAGGTTATTTCATCAGTATATCTGGTGGGAGATGGATTTGATGGAGATTGGATGAAATTATCTCTTCAGGAATTGTGTCATGGACGCAAGGTGTTTATAGGCAAGAATCTCTATTCCAAGGGAGCTTGTTATGCTGGAGTGGTGAAAGACGGACAGATGGATTGGCCTTTTGCATATATAGGAGCCAATGAGACCAAGATGAATCTATATCTCAAGGTTCTTGTGAGAAATGAAATGCAATTCCAGACTCTTATATCTGCCGGCGAAAGCTGGTATGAGGAGAAAGGTGAATGTGAGGTTATATTGGATGGTGAGCCGGAAATTGAATTCTGGATTCAGCAACCGGACAGTCGTGAGGCCCATGTGGAACTGTTGGAACTTACTGATTTACCTGCTAGAGATAGAAGAACAACCAGACTTAGGATAACAGCCACTCCTACATCTGACAGAGATGTCAATGTGGTTATCAAGGATATGGGATTTGGAGAATTGGTTCCAACCTCTAACAAGACTTGGGAACATACAATAAGTCTGCGGGGGCAAAATGAGGAGGATGAATCATGGGTGAGCTAATATTATGTGAACGTCCTCTGGCAGCCAATCCTATTTATATTGATGAGGTTGGCCTCAATATTTATTCTATAGAGGAACTGAATTATTTTATATTAAATAATGTATATCTGTTAAATAATGGCTTCATTTCACAGGATTTGTGCATGTGGATTGGTCATGAATTGGGATTGAAGGATTTAGAAGCTCAACTTAGAAAATGTATTGAGTTGAGAGCTCCACTTCATACTTTTGTTGGTATTATTTTGCAATATACAGGTTATCTCACCAAGAGTGAGATGAAGCAGGTGGTGGAAGCTATTGCATCCTTTGAGAACAAAAGTCCTATAGAGTGTCAGAAGATGCGAGCGGACAGGTTGATGAATAAGGACAGAATCGTTGATGCCATATACGAATATGAGAATATGCTAGATGATGAGGAAATGCGTAAAATATCAGCCGGTTTTGTAGGAGATATATGGCACAATTTAGGAAGCGCCTATGCCAGATTGTTTTTCTTCAAGGAAGCCTGTGCCTGCTTTGAGGAAGCCTACAGACGCAATAACAAGAGTCAGTCTCTGAAATCTATGCTTGCATGTATGAGATGTGCTAGAGATGAAGAGGGCTTTAATAGGATAGTAGATAAATATTTTGTGGCAGATGATATGGTTGATGCTGTGAAGGAAGAAGTGACAGCTTTGAGTCATCAGCAGGAAATTGTAGATTTCGATGCCCAGGTTGACAGATTGCTTGGAAGAAATGATTTAGAAGACAGAGAAGCCATTGGACGGATATTGTCAAAGTGGAAAGCAGATTATAATAAATTGTGTAAGATTTAAGATTGAGAGAAGATAGAATTGGCATTTTCATTATTTGGTAAGAAAAGCAAAAAAGAAAAAGAGATAGATCAGGCATTCGAGAAGGTATATGCTGAGATATCTACCATAGACAACTGGGAAGATCCTAAGAAGTTGGAACATTATATTCTGGATTCCTGCGAGCAGATCATTGGTATGACCAAGGAGATTGAAGGGGAGAAGGCAGAGTATAAGATAGTTACAGCTTATTTGACAGACATCCAGACAATTGAGAAGATGCCTGAGGACAGGCTTGGAGAATTGAAGGAAGTGGCTGCCAATATTGAGGAGCTGAATAAGGCTAGGACAGCTTACCAGAATTCAACCAGGAAAATCTCAGACACAGAATTTGTTCTTATGGAACAGAATGAGGATGAAATCCCTGGCACTATTCACAGACTTTTAGATAATGAGAGATATCTGGACGCTGTGAAGAAGGATAAAGTGGTATTGGAAGCTCAGAAAAGTCAATGGGAGATTGAGCGTGATGAAATCCGAAGAAATCGCAAGATATTAAGAAGTGCATCCATTGCATTATTATCTTTTTATGCCACACTTCTGGTACTATTTATTGTTATACAGATGATGTCTGATTTTGATATGTCCATTGGGTTTGTATTGATTTTTGCTGTGGGAGCATTTGGAGCATTTTACATGTTTATGAAAATGAATTCCATGGATAGAAGGATGCGGCAGGCCACCAGAAATCTTAATAGGACAATAGAGATGCTGAATGTTGTTTTACTGAAATATGTAAATGCATCAAAAGCAGTGGATTATGTATATAATAAATATCATGTAAACAGTTCTACGGAATTGAATTTTCAGTGGGAACAATATACGGATGCTGTCCGGGAGAAAGAGAGATTCCTGCGAAATAATGATGATCTGGAATTTTTCAATGGCAGGTTGATGCGTATATTACAGCAGATTAATTTATATGATAGAAAGATATGGTTGAATCAGACCAAGGCCTTGATTGATGAAAATGAGATGACTGAGATTCGTCATACTCTTGTAGAGAGACGACAGGCAATTCGCGAACATATTGATGAGGTTCGTGAGATTGTTCAGAGTGAGAGAAATGAAATTGATAGATTAATGACAGAGCATGAACATTATGTTCCTGAGATTATTGAAATTATTAAATCTGTTGATAAGTTGTGTGGACTGAATCAGAAGGGCTTGAAGAAATAATGAGGTGAATAGATGGAAGTTGTTCAATTTAAGCAGGGCGATATAATTGCTAAAAAGAATGATACAGTAAAAAAATGGTATATAATACAGCAGGGAAATGTTATTCAGAAGAATCATTTTGTTGAAACAGAATTGGGAGCTAATTCAATTATTGGAATTCTAGAGCAGGATTTCTTTATTTGTGATTATATTGCCAAGACTGATTGTATAATGATTCCTTTTGATTGTCATGGTGTGGCTGATTTGAAACATTTTCTGGAAAAAGAAGCCAAGATGCGTACGCTGTTTTTGCGCACATCCATGGTTCAGAGATACCAGCAGTTTAGAGTATATGATAAGCTGTCCCGGGATGCGGTGAAATTTACAACCTTTATTGATAATGTATATGAGCAGTATCAGACAATTGGTGCCAAAGCCAGATTTGATAATCCAAATGGTCCGGATATTAATAATTTCGAACCTTTGAATGTGACACATAAGCTTCAACAGTGGGAGATAGATAGCTGCGCAAGTCTGATGGTAAATGGTATCGAGGATTATATGAAATTATATACCATTGATGATAGATTGTGTGTAGGTGCAATTATGGAAACATCTGCTCAGATGCACAGAGTAGCACAGGGTATTGCTGAGATGATGGGCTTCTTCAAATATAACAGAGAGTTGCTTGTAAGTGATAAGAAGAGGGATTTACTTCATTCTTTTATTAACTTGGAGATTCATCTGAAGAAGAATAATCTTGAATGCCAGGAAACAGAGCAGATTATTGAGCAGATTTTAAAATTTGCCAAGGGTGTTGGAATCTATGATAAAGAGCTTCTTGGTAAATGTAAGAAAGAGTATGAGAAGGCCAAAGCCCTTGATGTGAGCCTGTCAGGTTCTGAAGATGATATGGCCGGGGCGTCAAGCGATTTGGAATTCATTATTAATTATGCAGGCTATGTAGATGAGGAGAAGGAGACGATAATGTCTCATTTCTCGGATTTTTCATCTTGTTATGGAGATACGCAAAAGGATGAGACTGCATATCAGTTGAAGAAGCATTGTATTAAAGAATTCTATGAGGTATATAAGAAATGTTTCTTCAAAGCGGTAGAACAGCCTAGCGTACCAACTACAATTGAGATGTTTCTGAATTTCGGATACATGGATAAGTCATATCTGGACGAGGACAAGATAGATGGGCTCTTTAGCATTGCCACACATATGGAACTGTGCCAGTCAGACCATGTATTTACCATGTTCGATTGGTTAAAGGCTGTGTACAGAGGAGATAAGGAGCCTTCCAAGAATGAATTTGATATGGACTTTGGACAGTATCTTCTGGATGAATATAAGCAGGGAAATATTCAAAAAAGTGATATTGAGAAGATCAAAGCAGATGCTATAGCAAGAACAGAATTTGAGATTGATAATATGTTCAGATCTGTAAACAGAATTACTTATGGAAATATTACCAATTTCAGTTGTGTGCTGAATGGTAATGATCTGTATAATGATCCTGATAAGATGCTTACAACCAGAGATAAGATATATGAAGCTATTAATATGGTAAGAGTAATTGACTTCTCAGCATTTTACAGACCTATATATTCACACGGACTGCCTGGAGATATGAAGCACGAATCTCTTATGCAGGAGATTCTGCCGGATATTATATTGATGCCAAATGCTGGAACCAAGGCTATGATGTGGCAGGAGACAGCAAGTGTGAAAAATGATACTCCAGCCAGATTTATGATTCCAATATTTACAGGATCTGATTTAAATGAGCTGATGATTGAACTTATAGCAAGATATAGATGGGAAATCTGTCGTAAGATTCAGGGTGTGCGCTGGAATGATATCCGTGAGCACAGTCTGACCAGTGATTATTATGATTATTTACAATTCTATAGAAAGAATCATGATCTCAGTCCTGAGGCCAAGGAACAGTTGAAGACCGCTCTTTCCAGAGCAAAGAATAATTTCCGAGAGGTATTCGTGAAGGATTATCTGAACTGGATTAAATATGAGTCCAAGGGTGGATTTAGATTGAACAAAGTGGTGCGTATGATTATGTTTACATACTGTCCATTTTCCAAGGATATACGAGGTAAATTATTAGACAGCCCAATGTATACCAATGCTATTCATAAATTCAAGGCTAATAATATGAAGACATTGAAGCGTCTACAGGGTGTTTATGATAAATTCGAGAAAGAGGGTGGCGAAATTACACCTGAGATGAAAGAAAATATTAATTTCTATGAAATGTAATTGAATAGATGAGATATTTATACTCCTTATAAGCTTTGTGCTTGTAAGGAGTTTTTTCATTTAACATTTTATCCATCTTCACATAACCATCACTTAGGGATTTTAGAATTTCATTATCAAATAAATCAAGTATTTGAATAGATTTTTGAAGGAGGTAGCTATGATGGCTGATCAAAAAGTGTTCAATAGATATGAGAAGAAATATTTATTAGATAATGAAACTTATAAGAGATTTAAATCGGAGCTGGATCAGTATATGACAGAGGACGAGTACGGATTACATACCATAAGAAATATATATTTTGATACCATGGACAATGAGCTGATTCGCACATCAATTGAGAAACCTAAATACAAGGAGAAGTTCAGAATCCGCTGTTATGGAGAACCCAAGGAACAGGGTAAATATTTCCTGGAAATCAAGAAGAAATATAATGGTCTGGTAAATAAGAGGCGAATTATTCTGCCTATAGAACAGGCGATTGATTATATTGAAAATGGTATTACACCTCAAAAAAGTGGTCAGATATTTAATGAGATAGATTACTTCCTCAACCATTACGAGTTGTATCCTAAACGTTATATCGCTTATGACAGAATAGCCATGTATGGAAATGAGGACTCATCCTTTAGAGTGACATTTGACATAAATATCAGAAGCAGAGTGGATAATCTGACCTTGGATTGGGATGATGATAATGAGTATCTATTATCAGCCGGATATCATCTGATGGAAGTGAAAATCAGTGATGCTATGCCACTTTGGTTTGCAAGATTACTTTCGAAATATGAGATTTATGATACTTCTTTTTCCAAATATGGAAATTTCTATAAGAAGCAGTTAATTAATGAGCGCAAAGCTCAATAAACTATAAATGGAGGAAAATATTATGTTATCAGAACTTATTACATCAACAGAGGCTACATCATTTAGTCTGGGAAGTGCATGCATTTACGGAGGTATAGCCCTTGTGCTTGGCCTGGTTATTGCGCTGACTTATATGAATACAGGAAAGGTGTCCAAGAATTTTGCGAGAACATTGATTATTCTGCCGGCTCTTGTATGTGTGGTAATGTTGGCGGTAAATGGAAATCTTGGAGCATCAGTGGCAGTGCTTGGTGCATTTAGCCTTGTCAGATTTAGATCTTTGCAGGGTACTTCAAGGGAGATTGGTTTCATTTTCTTTGCAATGACTGTAGGAATATTGACAAGTGTTTCAGCTATTACTTTGGCTTTTATTATTACATTTGTAATCTGTGGGGTTCATTTCATATTACATTTCACAGGATTTGCGGAGAATAGGAATATGGATAAGGAACTTAGAGTTACAATTCCAGAGAACTTGGATTACAGCGACATCTTTGATGATATATTTGAGAAATATACCAGGGAAGCCAAGCTTAATCGCGTTAAGACGACCAATATGGGAAGTATGTATGAATTGACTTATAAAATCCGATTAATAAATGATGCTAATGAGAAGAAATTCCTGGATGAAATTCGTTGTAGAAATGGAAATCTTACAGTGATTTGTGGCAGAACAGATTATAACCAGTTAGAAGAGTTATAATTGACAAATACTTGCTTATTTTCTATGATTATTTAGCACAAAAGTATGTAATATAATACACTTTAAACAGCCATTCTGTTATATAATGGATGTTGGAAAAATATTTAATAAAAGTGAGGACGAAAATGAGCAAGGTTAGAACAAGATTTGCACCAAGTCCAACAGGACGTATGCATGTAGGAAATTTGCGAACAGCTTTATATGCATATTTAATATCAAAACATGAGGATGGAGATTTCATTCTACGTATAGAAGATACAGATCAGGAGAGACTTGTAGAAGGAGCTGTTGATATTATCTATAGAACAATGGCTGGAACAGGTCTGATTCATGATGAGGGACCGGACAAAGATGGTGGAGTTGGTCCTTATGTGCAGAGTGAGAGACAGGCTCAGGGCATCTACTTAGAGTATGCCAAGAAGCTTATTGAAAAGGGAGAAGCATATTATTGCTTCTGTACTCCTGAGGAATTGGAAGCCAGATGTAAGCAGGAAGTTGTAGAAGGCAAGACAGTATCAATTTATGATAAGCACTGCCTGAACTTATCTCAGGAAGAGATTGATGCCAAGTTGGCTGCAGGAGTACCTTATGTTATTAGACAGAACAACCCTAGAACAGGTACAACATCTTTTGAAGATGAGATTTATGGCACAATTACAGTTGATAATGCTGAACTTGATGATATGATTCTCATTAAGTCAGATGGTTATCCTACATATAATTTTGCCAATGTTGTTGATGACCATTTGATGGGAATCACACATGTGGTTAGAGGAAATGAGTATCTGTCATCTTCTCCAAAATATAATAGATTATATGAAGCTTTTGGATGGGATGTGCCTGTATATGTACATTGCCCACTTATTACAAATGAGGAGCATCAGAAGCTTTCTAAGAGAAGCGGACATTCTTCTTATGAGGATTTGTTGGATCAGGGATTTGTTACAGAGGCAATTGTCAACTTCGTTGCTTTGTTGGGATGGAGCCCTGAGGATAATCAGGAAATTATGTCACTATCAGATTTAGTTGCTAAATTTGATTACAGACATATTAATAAATCACCAGCTGTATTTGATATGACAAAACTTCGCTGGATGAATGGTGAATATATCAAGGCTATGGATTTCGATGTATTCTATGAGAAGGCATTGCCTTATATTAAGGAAGTGGTAACCAAAGACTATGATTTGAAGAAGATTGCTACAATGGTGAAGACTCGTATTGAGACTTTCCCTGATATTGCAGATCATATTGATTTCTTCCAGGCTGTACCTGATTATGATATAGAGATGTATTCTCACAAGAAGATGAAGACTACACCTGAGACATCTCTTGAGGTATTGAAGGAAGTTCTTCCAGTATTAGAAGCTTTGGATGATTATTCAAATGATTCAATCTATGAGACAGTAAAGAATTTTGTTACAGACCATGAATACAAGAATGGTTATGTACTTTGGCCACTTCGTACAGCTGTATCAGGTAAGCAGATGACTCCTGGTGGAGCTACAGAGATTATGGAAGTGATTGGCAAAGAGGAATCAATCAGCAGAATTAAAGCTGCTATTGAGAAGTTGTCAGCAGAATTGAACTAGAATCTGGTGCAAGCAGATTGTTGGTTGTTTAGGAAATTCAATTCAATATCTGGAAGATGAGTTGAATTGGAATGAAATTAAATTTAAATTAAATATTTAGCGGTCAGATAACAAAATAGAGTGAAAGGTAATATATGCTTAATGAAGCTCAGCTTAGGGCTGTGGAACATGTGGATGGACCATGCCTGACTATTGCTGGACCGGGTAGCGGTAAGACTTATACTCTGGTTCGTAGAATCGCTCATCTTGTTATAGATTGTAATATTTCTCCAGAACATATTCTGGTTATTACATTTACAAAAAGTGCTGCTATAGAGATGAGGGAACGTTTCAGAAACTATGTATCGGCAGATATGCCTGTGGTATTTGGAACGTTCCATTCTATTTTTTATGGGATTTTGCGGGAAGAGTTGTGCCGCGGTAAATATCAGATTATAACTGATAAATTAAAATATAATTTAATTAAAGATTCTGTAATCAAATCGGGCTACGCAGTTGAATCGGAAGATACTATTGCAGCAGTTGCTGCAGAGCTCAGTTTTATGAAGAATAATATGGTAAATCTTGATGATTATAAATCCAGTAAATTGATGGATATGGATATTGTATTAATATATAGAAATTATGAGACTTATAAGCGTTCCTATAATTATCTGGATTTTGATGATATGTTATCTGAGACTTTGAAGTTGTTTATGGACAGAGAAGATATATTAAGAAAATGGCAGAATAGATTTAGGTATATTTTGATTGATGAAATACAGGATATGAATGAGCTACAGTTTGATATTATTAAACTACTGGCCGAGCCTGAGAATAATCTGTTTGTTGTAGGAGATGATGATCAGTCTATCTATGGATTTCGTGGAGCCAGACCGGATATAATGTTAAATTTTAGAAATATTTATCCTGATTTAAAAACTATACAGCTGGACAGGAATTATAGAAGCAACGGAGAAATTGTTGAGGCTTCTCAGAAACTGATGAAGTATAATGGCAACAGATTTGAAAAGGAAGTACATGCAGAAAATGTGCTGGGAGGTGGTATAAGAGTTCTGGAGGTTGAAAGTAAGGAAGAAGAAAATACAAGTATAATCAATGAAATTAAATGTAGGATTAATAGTGGTGAGAAACCTGAGGATTTTGCTGTATTATTTAGAAAGCATAGCCAAAGTATTGAATTATGTCAGGGTATGAAAAAAGCAGGGATTGATATATGTATAAGGGAGCGAATTCAAAATCCTTACGAGCATTTTGTTGTTATGGATATATTAAGTTATCTGAAGATGACCTCCAAGATTTTGAAAAGGTCAGATGTGATTCGAGTAATGAATAAACCAAGTCGAGGGTTGGTAAGAAATAGTTTGGAAAGAGAGTGGGTCACCTTTGATTCCTGGAGGAATTATTATATAGATAATCCCAGATTATGTAAGAAAATAGATATTTTGGAAAGAGATGTGGATTTTTTGAAGAGATTATCCGGTGAAGCAGCTGTGGAATTTATTATGAGAAAGATTGGCTATGACAGATATTTGATGGAAATATCCAAGGATAGAGAGCAGTATGAGGGATATCTGATTTTGGTGGAGAATATGAAACATGTATTGAGTGGTGCGAGAAATCTGCAGGAGATTATTAGCAGATATGAGATGGCCAGAGATTTCATGTCCAAAAAGATAGGAGACAGTTATCAGGAGGCATCAGGAGTCAATCTGTACACTTTTCATGGATCCAAGGGATTGGAATTTCGAAATGTATATATAATGGATTGTAATGAGGGTGTGGCTCCTTCTCACAAGGCAGTATCTGTCAAGGCTATTGAGGAGGAGAGGAGAATGTTCTATGTGGCAATTACCAGAGCAAAAGAAAATCTCACCCTGGTTGTTCCTAAGAACTACAAGGGTGAGACTCTTGTGAAATCCAGATTTATAGGCGAGATGGGTTATTAATCCATCTCGTCGAATTCTGCTTCGTCCAGCAATTCATCAAATCTGTCAGATACCATTTCATACTCTTCGTCAGTGGCAATATTATCCAATACTGGAGTGCCATCTTCGTTTTCGAAATATCTATAGATGAATGCCTCGTCACATTCATCCCCAAGTGGCTTGCCATTTTCAGCGATTGGTAATAAAGCAATATAGTCCTGGTCCCCTCCACAGTCAAAGATTGTGAGGATTTCGCAGGTCATTTCTGTTCCATCATCCAATGAAATTGTGACAACTACATCATCATCATTTTCATCAACTGGAAATACTTCGTCCTTTGCCATAATAATCTCCTTTCAGCGGAATGATAAATACACTCAAATTATACGAAAGGGTTTGGAAAAAAGCAATATTTCTTGTATAATAAATGGGTATGTAAAAAAGGAGTAGGCGCGTATTTATGATTAATGGAATTGGCGAATTTAATGGATATGGAACCAGACTTACTTCTGACGGAATGATGTTTACATTTTCCACAGAGGGCAGGTTGCCATGTGCTATTATGTTATACAACAAGTTCGACTTTAAATTGCTGGATGAGATTGTTATAGAAGATGAATATCGAATTGGCAATGTATATTCAGTAGTAATCAGTGGCTACGACTGGAAAAACATATGTTATAGATATAAATCCGGTGAAAACACATATATGGACCCATATGCTGAAGTTGTTGTAGGCAGAGATAAGTGGGGAGATGCATCTCGATATGAGAGAGATTGCATGATATATGGTGGATTTAATCTTGAAGATTATAAATGGCAGAACAACTTGCCGCATATTGAGCCGGATGAGTTGATTATTTACAAGATTCATATGCGTGGATTCACTATGAATCATGGCCTGAAGCCTTCTTTGAAGGGCAATTACAAGGGGGTTATGGAACTGGCTCCTGGAATTAAGGACATGGGATTTACTGCCATTGAATTTCAGCCTATATATGATTTTGAGGAATTAATGTATGATATGGTTCCCAAAAGTACCGGTGGAAGAACTATTGAATATGATATTGAACCACTGGATAAACTCAATTATTGGGGATATGATCATGGCTGTTATATGGCTCCAAAAGCCTCATATTTTGGAGGGGCTCAAGGGGTCACTAATTGTAAGAAGATGATAGATGCATTACATGGTTTAGGAATGGAAGTTATTATGGAAATATCATTTTCCCCTAAATGTAATGATGACTATATAATTACATGCCTGTGGCACTGGGTGAAAAATTATCATGTTGATGGATTTCATCTCCTTGGAGTATTGATTCCTATAAAAGAGATATCTAAGCATCCGGGCTTCGCTCATACCAAGATATTCTATGATAATATTTCAGATGATATTCTCTTGGAGGAGAAGGGTGCAAAGCATCTGTTTGTATATAATAATTCTTTCCAGAATGTTACAAGACAGATTCAGAATCATATGCAAGGTTCTATGACTCAGCTGGTGAATTATCTTCGCAGGCAGAATTCAAATTATGGTTTTGTAAATTATATTGCGAATACCAATGGTTTTACATTGTGGGATTCTGTTTCTTATGGCGAGAAACATAATGAGCCAAATGGAGAGATGAACCGGGATGGGGATAATGTGAACTTCAGTTTCAATAATGGAATTGAAGGGCCGACCAAGAATAAGCAGGTTTTGCAGACTAGACTGCAACAGGTGAGAAATGGCCTTTGCACTACATTTTTGTCTCAGGCAATTCCTCTTCTTAGAGGTGGGGATGAAATATTGAATACTCAGGAGGGCAATAACAATCCTTATTGTCAGGATAATTCCATTGGCTGGGTTCAATATGCAGCTAATTCCAATGCTAAGGCACAGATGGTGGAATTTGTATCCAATTTGATTAGATTTAGAGAGGAACATACTATTATTTGTCAGGAAAATCCTGTAAAAATGGCGGATTACAAGCATATAGGTATGCCTGATCTGTCATATCATGGCTATGAACCTTGGCTTATGTTTATAGGTGAGGAGCAGAAGGCTATAGGTATATTGTATGTGGGCGAATATGCCAATGAGCATGAAAATGTATATATAGCTTATAATTTCCACTATGATGAAGTGCAGTTAGCTCTGCCAAAGGTATCTAGAACAAAAGAGTGGAAACTTATTATGAATACAGCAGATGAGAAGACTTTGGATTTTGTGGAAAAGGATATAGAAAATCAGCAAAGTGTGAGTATTCCTGGAAATTCTGTTTCCATTTATACTGCCAAAAATATTATTATAAAGAACAAATAGGAATAGATTATGGGACATGGATTTGAGCATTTTAAGACAATTACACATCATAGACATCTGGTGATGAAGAAATGTTTCAAAGTAGGCCTGTATAAGCAGGGCTTGATGCATGATTTGTCAAAATATTCACCGGTAGAATTCTCAGTAGGTGCAAAATATTATCAGGGAACCAGAAGCCCTAATAATGCTGAAAGGGAAGCGACAGGATTGTCTCTTGCATGGCTTCATCACAAAGGTAGAAATAAACATCATTTTGAATACTGGATTGACTATAGCCTGAACAAAAATGAAGGCATGGTGGGTATGAAAATGCCTGAGAAATATGTTGTAGAGATGGTTATGGATAGAATTGCAGCCTGTATGGTGTATATGGGTGATGATTATAATGACAGAAGCCCATTGGAGTATTATGAGAAGGGCAAAGGTCGTTATCTTATGCATCCTGAGACAATGGAATTGTTGGAGAGACTTCTCACAATGCTGGCTGAAAAAGGTGAAGATTATACCTTTGATTACATTAGAAAACAGGTTTTACATAATAAATAATAGAATTTAGGAAGGACAAGACAATGGAAAAGGAAAAGAAGATTTTATATAGTGGAATGCAGGCTACAGCGACATTGCAGCTTGGCAATTATTTAGGAGCATTGAAGAACTGGGTGAATCTCTGTGATGAGTATGATTGTTTCTTTGGAATTATGGATTTGCATTCTCTTACAGTTAGACAGAATCCTGCTGAGTTCAGACAGAATGCCAGAAAGTTATATGCTCTTTATGTAGCTGCAGGCTTGGATCCTGAGAAAAACTGTATATATTATCAGTCTCATGTATCAGGACATGCAGAATTAGGATGGATTCTGGATTGCTTTACTTATATGGGTGAGTTAAATAGAATGACTCAGTTTAAGGATAAGTCTGCAAAGCATGCGGATAATATCAATGCAGGTTTGTATACATATCCGGTTTTGATGGCTGCAGATATTTTATTATATCAGGCTGATGTGGTTCCAGTTGGTGCTGATCAGAAGCAGCATCTTGAGATTACCAGAGATATTGCTACGAGATTTAATAATATTTATGGTGATGTATTTACAATTCCAGAACCATATATTGGCAAGACCGGAGCTCGTATTATGAGTTTGCAGGATCCGACAAAGAAGATGTCTAAGTCAGATGAGAATATTAATTCTACAATTCTTCTCTTGGATGACAGAGATTCTATTATTCGCAAATTCAAGAAGGCTGTAACAGATTCGGAGGCTATTGTACGCTACGGTGATGATAAGCCTGGAATCAGCAATCTTATGAATATTTATAGCACAATTACCGGCAAGACCAATGAGGAGATTGAGAGAGAGTTCGAAGGAAGAGGCTACGGGGATTTCAAACTTGCAGTTGGTGAGTGTGTAGCAGATGAACTTGCTCCAATTCAGAAGAGATATGAGGAACTTATGGCTGACAAGGCATATCTCAATAATTGTATCAAGGAAAATGCTGATAAAGCCAGATACTTCTCAAATAAGACATTGAGAAAAGTGCAGAAGAAGGTTGGTCTTACAGAGCAGATTAGATAATAAATTATAGTTGAAATATTTATTACAACTTGCTATATTATACATATCTTTTTATCATTTCCACAGGGATTACCCTGTGGATTTTTCTTTATAATTCTATGCATTTATGATTCTTATATTATTTTATTTCGAGTTAATTCATTCATATTTTAAAAATAAGTCCGGACATTCATGAGAAGGAGTTTATATGTATAGTTGTATTAATACTGCAGTATTGTATGGAATTGAAGCTTTGATGGTATCCGTTGAGACAGATATCAGTGATGGTATGCCGGTTTTTGATATGGTAGGTTCTCTGTCTCCGGAGGTGAGAGAATCCAAGGAGAGGGTGAGAACAGCCTTGAAAGGAATTGGATATTCTCTTCCTGTAAAGAGAATTACAGTGAATTTTGCTCCGGGAAATGTGAGAAAGACCGGTACAGGTTTTGATCTGCCTATGGCTATATCTATTTTGACTGCAATGGGAATTATAGAAAATAATTCCATACATGAGATGATTATTGTGGGAGAGCTATCCTTGAATGGAGAGGTGATTGGAGTGAATGGCATATTATCCATGCTAATTACTGCCAAGGAAAAGGGTATAAGAATATGTATTGTACCTGCTGTAAACGCCAGTGAAGCCAGGCTGGTTCCGGACTTGAAAATAATACCGGTTCAAAACTTAAATCAAGCTATAACTTTTCTGACAAAAGGTGAAGAGGCATGGATTGAGGAGGCTACGAATGCTGAGACTTCTGATGCCAAGGAGGGTTCGAAAGGTGTAGCGCAAGAAGATCATGCAATAGAAGAAAATCATGATGAAAATAAATATGACTTTGCCAATATAAATGGTCAGAAAATGCTTAGAAGAGCATGTGAAGTTGCAATATCCGGGATGCATAATATTTTGATGGTGGGACCACCGGGGGCTGGCAAGACTATGATTGCCAAGTGCATTCCATCGATTTTGCCTGATATGACACCTGATGAGCAGATCCAAATATCCAAGATATATAGCGCCTGTGGGTTGTTTGGAGAGAGGGAAGGTCTTATTAATCATAGACCTTTTAGAAGTCCTCATCATACTATTTCTCCTAATGGATTAGTAGGTGGAGGAAGTGTTGTCAGACCTGGAGAGATATCATTGGCGAATGGAGGGGTTTTATTTTTGGATGAGCTTACAGAATTTAATAAAGATACTTTGGAGATATTAAGGCAACCTTTAGAGGATAAGAAGGTCTGTATATCAAGGGTTAGTGGTAATTTTACATTCCCTGCTGACTTCACATTGGTGGCCTCTATGAATCCCTGTAATTGTGGCTATTATCCGGATTTGAACAGATGTCATTGCAGTGACCGGTCTCTGAAGAATTACAGGAATAAACTTAGTCAGCCTCTCCTTGATAGAATTGATTTATGTGTCCAGGCTGAGACTGTTGGATTTACAGATTTGAAAAATATAGGTCAGAGTGAAAGCTCTGCTTCCATTAGAAGAAGAGTTGTGGAGATGCATAAATTACAAAATGCCAGATATAGATTGGAATCCTTTAATTTTAATAGCCAGATTCCAGTGGGAATGCTTGAGAAATATTGCAGTTTAGAAGATCAGGAAGAGAAATTTATGGAGAAGATGTATGACAAAATGAAACTTACAGCCAGAACGTATCACAGAGTTCTTAGGGTGGCCAGGACTATTGCAGATATGGATGGAAGTGAGAATATTAAAATAAAACATTTGCAGGAAGCCTTGTGTTATAGAGCTATGGATCAGAATTTCTGGAATGATTGAAATGATTTAGGACTTGTTAAAAGGGTTTTATGGATGGAATGTTTTGGAAAGTAAGGGGGATTATGGGGATATGAAGTACAAGTATTGGTTTAATGAGATAGAAGGTCTGGGAAATGTGGCCAGGAATAAGCTTATTGAAAAATATGGATCGGCAGAAGGAGTTTATAATGAGTTTAACTCCAAGGAGGATTGGGTAGGTATTTTAAATGTGAAACAGGTTGAAAATATTGAAGAAGCGAGGAAATATAATCTTGATTTAAAATATCGAGAATTTGCATCCTATGGAGAATCTATGGTTACTGTAGAAGATCCGGAATATCCCAGGGATTTGTTTGAAGTATATGATCATCCTTATGGATTATATTTTCTGGGAGAATTGCCGGAGGCTCAGGATGAAATGGTGGCAATGGTAGGAGCCAGATGCTGTAGTGCCTATGGTAAAACTATGGCATCTGAAATAGGTTATAATCTAGGAGCTAACGGTTTTGTAGTAGTGAGCGGTATGGCGAAAGGGATAGACTCAGCGTCCCATGAGGGCTGCCTGCAGGCAGGTGGTCGTACGGTTGCTGTTTTAGGTTGTGGAGTTGACATCTGTTATCCTGCCATGAATCGAAAACTTTATCAGAAAATTATAGAAAATGGCTGCGTTATATCAGAATATCCTCATGGAAGACAACCCTTGGCAGGACAGTTTCCATCAAGAAATAGAATTATTAGTGGTATGTCTAAATCTCTTGTTGTTGTTGAAGCGAGAAAGAAGAGCGGTTCACTTATAACAGTGGATTTTGCTCTGGAACAAGGGAAGGATATATATGTAGTTCCTGGTAGGATCACAGATAAAATGAGCGAGGGCTGCAACAGATTAATAAATCAGGGGGCTCAGATTATCACCTCATCAGATGATTTTATACAGTCTTTGAGAGAATGTGATTTGAGAAATTTAAATTTGAATCATAACAATGAGAATACACATAAGGATTTAACGCCTGAAGAGCACAAAATCTACGATTTAATAGACTATTATCCAACCAGTCTCAATGTGATAATTGACAATTCGGGAATGGATTATTTCGAAGTTCTTTCTATTATAATAGGCCTGGTTGAGAAAGGATTTATATATGAAAAATTTAAAAATCAATATGTGATTTCAAAAAATACATATTGAAAAACGAAAAACCTTGGTGTATAGTTGCTTTTGATTTCTATTATTAAGGAGTAGGATTTCATGGCGAAGTATTTAGTTATAGTGGAATCACCGGCAAAGGTGAAGACAATCAAGAAATTTCTTGGCAAGAATTATGAGGTTATGGCTTCTAATGGCCATGTGAGAGATTTGCCAAAGAGTCAGTTGGGATTTGATCCGGAAAATGATTATGAACCAAAATATATAACTATTAGAGGAAAGGGAGAGTTGCTTGCAAGCTTGAGAAAAGAAGCTAAGAAAGCCGATAAAATCTATCTTGCAACCGATCCCGACCGCGAGGGTGAAGCTATTTCATGGCATTTGATCAAGTCTTTGAAATTGGAAGATAAGAAGGTATCTCGTATTACTTTTAATGAGATCACCAAGAATGTAGTGAAGAATTCACTCAAGAATCCTCGCGATATTGATATGAATCTTGTGGATTCTCAGCAGGCCAGACGTATGCTTGACCGTATGGTTGGATACAAGATTAGTCCATTGTTGTGGGCAAAGGTTAAGAGAGGCTTGAGTGCTGGTAGAGTGCAGTCAGTTGCTCTGAGATTGATTTGTGACAGAGAAGCTGAAATTGATTCATTCATTCCTACAGAATACTATACAATAGATGCCGTCATTGAAAATTTAGATAATAAGAAAACTTTTGAGGCTAAATTCTATGGAGATAGAAAAAACAGGATTGAGATAAATAGTCTTGAGGAAGCTGAGAAGATAAAAGGCGCATTGAATAATGCCACATTTACAGTTGAGAGTGTGAAGACTGGAAGCAGGGAGCGTAAGTCACCTCTTCCATTTACAACAAGTACTATGCAGCAGGAAGCATCCAAAGCATTGAATTTCTCTATTCAGAAGACAATGAGAATTGCTCAGCAGCTGTATGAAGGTGTTGATGTAAAAGGACAGGGTACCGTTGGTTTGATTACTTATCTGCGTACGGATTCTGTTCGTGTGTCTGATGAGGCCAGAGTGGCAGCTATGGAATTCATTTCAACAAATTATGGAGATGAATATCTGAAAAATAAGCCGGGAAGTGTGCAGAAATCTGATGCAAAAATTCAGGATGCCCACGAGGCTATCAGACCATCTGATATTAACAGAACACCAGAGGATGTGAAGGAATCACTTTCTAGAGATCAGTATAGATTGTATCAGCTTATTTGGAGACGCTTTGCTGCCAGCCAGATGAGTAATGCTATTGATGAGACCAAGAGTGTGAAGATTGCTGCCGGAGATTACATATTTACAGCTGCAGATTCCATTAGAAAATTTGATGGATATATGCTTGTATATACTGAGGCAGATGAGAAGAAAGAGAGCAAACTGCCAGGACTTGATAAAATCACTGAGGATACTTCAATTAAGTTGAAGTCTGTTGAAGAGAAGCAGCATTTCACACAGCCTGCTCCTCATTTTACAGAAGCATCTTTAGTACATACAATGGAAGAACTTGGAATTGGTAGACCAAGTACATATTCTCCTACAATTTCTACTATCTTGAAGAGAAGATATATTGTCAAAGAGGGTAGAAATATATATGTGACTGAGTTGGGAGATGTGGTCAATAATATAATGAAAGAACAGTTCCCAAGTATTGTTGATGATCATTTCACTGCAAATTTAGAGAGTTTGCTGGATCAGGTTGAAGAGGGCAAGGTTAAATGGAAGTCAGTGGTGGAGAATTTCTATCCTGATTTGGATGTTGCCGTTATGAAGGCTGAGAAAGACCTGGAGAAAGTTACTATTGCAGATGAGGAGACAGATGTAGTCTGTGAGGAATGTGGCCGTAATATGGTTATTAAATATGGCCCTCATGGTAAATTCTTGGCTTGCCCAGGATTCCCAGACTGTAGAAATACTAAGCCTTATTTAGAGAAGATTGGCGTAGCTTGTCCGAAATGCGGTAAGGACATAGTAGTTAGAAAGTCTAAGAAGGGTCGTAGATTCTATGGCTGCGAGAATAATACAGAATGTGATTTTATGAGCTGGTCAAAGCCGGTATCTAAGCCATGCCCGGTTTGTGGCGGTTATATGGTTGAAAAGGGTAGCAAGTTGGTATGTCAGAATGAGGACTGTCGTCATACAGAAGATAGACAGGAATAATTGACAAATTTGTGCTGTTGTCGATACAGATTTAATAATAGTGCTTATGAAAAAAGTTTTTATGCCTAATTCGACGAAATTTTCTGAAATTTGTTGTAATTGTTTCGGGATGATGTTAAAATCATTTTTACGAAGATTTATAGATCTTTGTAGGGAGAGAGTGTGATTATTACAAACCGGTTGCGCTAAAATGTGCAACATAGGGAATGTTGGAGGTATAAAATGAGTGTTCAGTTGTTAGACAAAACAAGAAAGATTGGTAAGCTTCTGCATAACAACAATTCATCAAAGGTTGTATTTAATGATATTTGTTCTGTGCTTACTGATATTTTGGATTCAAGCGTGCTTGTAATCAGCAAGAAAGGTAAGGTTCTTGGAGTGAGCCAGGCGGAGGGAACTCCAGATATTACAGAGCTTATTGTTGAAGAAGTAGGCGGATTCGTTGATGAGATGTTAAATGAGCGTCTTCTTGGAATTTTATCTACAAAGGAAAATGTTAATTTACAGACATTAGGATTTGAATCTGCTGATATTAATAAATATTCGGCAATTATTGCACCTCTTGATATTGCAGGTGAGAGATTAGGTACTTTGTTTGTATACAGATATGATCGTCAGTATGATATTGATGATATTATCCTGGTTGAATATGGAACAACAGTGGTTGGTCTTGAGATGATGCGTTCTGTAAATGAGGAAAATGCAGAGGAGAACCGCAAAGTTCAGATTGTTAAATCTGCAATTAGCACATTATCATTTTCAGAGTTGGAAGCTATTGTACATATTTTTGATGAACTTCAGGGTACAGAGGGAATTCTTGTTGCATCCAAGATTGCTGATAGAGTAGGTATTACTCGTTCAGTTATTGTAAATGCTTTGAGAAAGTTTGAAAGTGCTGGAGTGATTGAATCTCGTTCATCAGGAATGAAGGGTACATACATCAAGGTATTGAATGATGCTGTATTTGATGAGCTTGATTCACTGAAGAAAGACAAGTAATTAATTTTTGATTAAATTAATCCGATATATAAATACACATGGATGTGTTTATTTAAAGGGACTTACTATGGTAAGTCCCTTTTTCTATTTAGAAATGGCGGTGTGAAACTTTTTGAAATGGATATATGCAATAGAAAAAGCGGGATTCACCCCGGCTTATTAGAAAATATTTCGATATATCTGAAAATTGCTAAAAAACTAAACCTTGTGTTTTGGAAAACAAAAAACACACAATATAGTGTGAAAACACTTGTGTTTTTGTGAATATACATTATAATAAAATAAGATTGGGCTAATAGTATGCCTAAAGGAGGAAGCCTATGTTAAATTCAAATGCATTTAGCTATGTGGATGTACTTGGCAAAGCTGCTGATGCCAGTTGGCTTAGAGAGAGTGCTTTGGCCAATAATGTGGCCAATGTGGACACACCTGGATACAAGCGTCAGGATGTAGAATTTCAAAGTGTATTGGAGAGCGAATTGCGCAATACCAAATACAAAGGTCTTGATGATGCAGTGAAAAATGTTGCATTGCAGAAATTAGATCCAACTATCTATACAGATTATGGTTCATATTCGTATAGATTGGATGGCAATAATGTAGATATTGATACTGAAAATGTGGAAGTTGCATCTGAGCAATTGAGATATCAGACTCTTACAAGCGCAGTATCAAGAGAATTTGACAGATTCAGATCAGTTATTAAATAAACGGAGGTGAATATTTATGGGATTATTTCAATCATTTGATATAGCTGCTTCAGGAATGACTGCTCAGCGTTTTAGAATGGATACAATTGCTGAAAATATTGCCAATGTTAATACAACCCGAACTGAGGATGGAACTCCTTACAGACGTAAGATTGTAACTTTTGAGGAGAAGACCAAATCGCCTTCTTTCAAGGAAGTTTTAGAAGGAGCCAAGACTTTCGATGGAAATGGTGTGAAGGTTACCAGGGTTTCAGAAGATACAGAGACAGATTTTATTATGACATATGATCCTAGTCATCCTGATGCTGATGAAAATGGATATGTGAGTTATCCAAATGTTAATACAGTTACAGAGATGACTAACCTGATTGATTCCAGCCGTGCTTATGAGGCTAATGTTACAGCTTTTAATTCAATGAAGAGCATGGTTCAGGCTGGCTTACAGATTGGACAATAATTTATATCATAATTATATAAATGGAGGCTAATATGGATATATCAGCTATTGATAGTTTATACAAAAGCAGTGGAATGACCACTCCTGTGACTGGTAAAAACAATAACGAGGGGTTTGATTCCGTTTTGAATTCAGCTATGAAACTGGTAAGCGATACCAACACATTGCAGAATGAAGCCAATGCCCAGGAAATATCCTTTGCACTTGGCGAGTCAGACAATGTACATGATTTACTTATAGCTGAACAGAAAGCTAATTTGGCTTTGCAATATACTGTGGCTGTCAGAGATAAATTCCTTGAGAGTTACAATAATATAATGAATATGCAGATGTAATATTTATGAATAGGGGATAGGAAATGCCGGAACAGATTCAAAATATTTTAAATAAAATAATTGAATGGTGGAAAAAATTTAATACCAGACAGAAGGCTTTGATGATAAGTATTTTGGCTGCTGTCATTATAGCTCTTGTGATTTTGGGCTATGTTGTTTCAAGACCGAACATGGTAAATCTTATTACATGCGAGACAGCTCAGGAAGCTACAACTGTAAAGGATTTATTGGACGGTGAATCCATTGCTTATGAAGTGGATGACACAGGAATGGTATATCGTGTAAAACAGGAAGATTATGCCAATGCCAATATTTTATTGGGAACCAATAAGGTTAGAGCAGATGGTTATACTATTGATGATGCTGTCAATGGAAGTTTTGCTACAACAGAAGCTGATAAGCAGAAGAAGTACAAGCTTTATCTTGAGGATAAATTTGCTTCAGAGCTTGCTACTATAGAGCAGGTTGATTCGGCTAAGGTTACATTATCTCTTCCGGAAAATGATGGAACACTTCTATCACAGAAGGAAGATGCTTATGCCAATATTGTTCTTACATTGAAGAAAGACTTGGACGAGAATCAGGCTGCAGGCATTGCTCAATTTGTTGCCACAGGCCTTGGAAATGATACACCAAAGAATATTTTGATTTTGGATAGTGCTGCCAATGTGCTTTTCTCAGGTGGAGATGAGTCCACAGTAGCAGGACAGGCTTCATCAAATCTGTCAGCTAAAGCCAAGGCTCAGGCTGTTATTGTAAATGAAGTAAAGAGTGTTCTTCTGGGAACAGATGTATATGACAATGTTGATGTTGGAATGAATCTTAAGATGAATTTCGACAAGGTTACAGAAAAGGATTATGACTATTCTGTTGACGAAGGTCGTACAGAAGGTTATCTGGACAGTGAAACATCTAAGGAGACCAAGTCTACATCAGGTGTGGGCGGTGTCCCTGGAACTGATACCAATGATGATGATACTACATATGTACTTCAGGATAATGAACAGCAGTCTTCATCATCCAAGGAGATGACCAAGGATTATCTTCCAGACCAGAAGATTACAGAGACAGAGAAAGAAGTAGGTACAATTGATTATGATACTTCATCTATTTCTGTAGTTGCCACTTCATATGTGGTATATGATGAGGATAAGTTGAAAGCTGATGGTACACTTGATGATCAGACTTTTGATCAGTTTGTAGCTGCCAATAGTGATAGAGTAAAAACAGATGTAGATGAAGATTTCATCAATCTTGTATCCAAAGCTACTGGAATTGCTCCGGAAAATATTACTATTGTTGCATATCAGATTCCTATGTTTGAATATGCTCAGGGACCAAATATTGGTATTACAGATATTCTGCAGATTGTATTAGCTGTACTTATTCTGGCTATGCTTGGATTTGTTGTACTCAAGACTTTGCAGGGAACAAAGGAAGAGGAAGTTGTTGCAGAACAGGTTTCTGTTGAAGCTCTTCTTGAAGCCAAGCAGGAAGAACAGCTTGAAGATATTGGATTTAGCGAGAAATCAGAGGCTAGAATCCTTATTGAAAAATTCGTTGATGAGAACCCAGAGGCAGTGGCTAACCTGCTGCGCAACTGGTTAAACGAGGATTGGGGTTAACAAATGAGCGAAATCGAAGAATTATCAGGAGTTCAGAAGGCAGCCGTTTTGCTTATAGCATTGGGACCTGAGAAATCAGCTGATATATTTAAACATTTAAAAGAAGAAGAAATTGAAGAATTGACTTTGGAAATTGCTAACACCCAAAGTGTATCCCCGGCTGTAAAAGATGCAGTTATTGATGAATTCTACCAGATCTGTCTGGCTCAGCAATATATTGCAGAAGGTGGTATTGGTTATGCCAAGGAACTCTTGGAGAAGGCTCTCGGAGACGAGGCTGCTCAGAGTGTCATTACCAAGCTTACAGCTTCTCTTCAGGTTAGACCATTTGAATTTATTAGAAAGACAGAGCCTTCTCAGGTTCTTAACTTCATACAGGATGAGCATCCACAGACTATTGCTATGATTTTGTCTTATCTGGCGCCGGGTCAATCATCTCTTATTTTGAGTGCGTTGAATCCTGAAATGCAGGCAGATGTTGCAAAACGTATTGCTTTGATGGATAGAACTTCTCCTGAAGTTATCAAAGAAGTGGAGAGGGTGTTGGAGAGGAAGTTATCTTCTCTTATCAACCAGGATTATACAATCGCTGGTGGTGTAGATGCTATTGTAAATATTTTGAATACTGTAGATCGTGGAACAGAGAAGCGTATTATGGAATCTCTGGAAATCGAAGAACCGGAATTGGCAGACGAGATTCGCAAGAAGATGTTCGTATTCGAGGATATCTTGTTGCTTGATGACAGAGCTATTCAGAGAGTTCTCCGCGATGTTGATAATAATGACCTTGAGGTTGCTCTTAAGGGCGCCAATGAGGAAGTTCAGTCTGCTATATTCAAGAATCTTTCAAGTCGTCTTGCTTCTATGATTCGAGAGGATATGGAATTCATGGGTCCAGTACGTATGAAGGATGTAGAAGAAGCTCAGCAGAAGATTGTTGGTGTTATTAGAAAACTTGAGGATCAGGCTGAAATCGTTATTTCTAGAGGTGGAGGTGACGAATTAGTTGTCTAATATTGTATATGGTATTCAGGTTATACCTCAGGATGAGGATGAGGGTACCAAAGTTTTAGATTACAATGATATGCTTGATGAGCGTATTCAAGAGGAAGCTCAGAAGCATAATATGGAAATGGCCAAGGAGCAGGCTCGTATAAAGCGTGAGGAGAGACTTCGTGAAATCCAGGAAATGGAACCTCAGTATGACGAGGATGGCAATCTCATAGAACCGGAATTGCCTGAGGATTTAGATGAGGATGACTTCTTTCAGGAGGATGTGCTTCAGAATGAGGAGCCTGATGAGGATTATGTGGCTATGGCCAGAGAGGAAGCTGAGGAAATATTAGCCCAGGCCAATGCTGAGGCTCAGAATATTTTAGAAGCTGCAGAGAGCCAGGCCAATGCTATGAAGTCTCATGCGGAAGCTGAAGGCCATCAGGCTGGTTTCGACAAGGGCTATCAGGAAAGCATAATGAAGCAGACCGAGATGGAAGCTGATATAGCAAGACAGCGTCAGGCAATGATGGATGAGATCGCTGAGAAAGAGAAAAATATGGAAAAGGAACTTGTAGATGCAGTCTGTCAGGTTGTAGAAAAGGTTTTTCTTGCTGAGTTTGGCGATGATAAAGATATTATTTTCCATTTGTTGGATAATGTTATATCCAATGTAGACAGTTCCAAGTCATTTATTATCAGAGTAAATGAGCAGAATATGGAATTTCTGCGAAATAAAAAAGATGAATTACAAACCAAGGTGGGACAGGAAGTCTCTCTTGATATTGTATTAGATCCTCTATTAAATGATTCCCAATGTATGGTGGAGACAGACGGAGGATTATTTGATTGTAGTATGGATACAGAGATGCGCAATCTTATAAAAGAAATAAAGGCGTTGAGTTAGTGGGGCACATAATTGATAGATACAAGTAAGTATATGTCATTGGTTGACAATACATATTTTGACAGATTAGGTCGTGTCAGCAAGGTGGTTGGTCTGACCATTGAGTCTGTGGGACCGGATGCAAAATTGAATGATTTATGTGAAATAATAGTGGATCCTGACGAGGATAAGCGCGTTATGGCTGAGGTTGTAGGATTCCGTGATAAGAGTCTTCTTCTGACTCCTTTTGAAGGAGTGGAAGGTGTTGGTATAGGTTGTACTGTAGAAAATACAGGACGACCTTTATCTATTCCTGTAGGTGATGATCTGCTTGGCCATACTGTGGATGGAATAGGGCGACCTACAGATGTGGAAGATTTGCTGGATTTACCTTGTGCATATCCTGCGGATGCCATGCCACCGGATCCTATGGACAGGGAGATTATTTCTCAGGTGCTTCCTCTTGGAGTGAAAGCAGTTGATGGATTGATTACAGTTGGCAAGGGGCAGCGTATTGGAATATTTGCCGGATCAGGTGTAGGCAAAAGTACTCTTATGGGTATGTTTGCCAGAAATACCAAGGCTGATATCAATGTAATTGCTCTTATAGGAGAGCGTGGTCGTGAGGTTCGCGAATTCATAGAGAGGGATTTGGGGCCTGAAGGTATGGCTAGAAGTGTTGTTGTTGTTGCTACATCAGATAAGCCGGCCTTAATGAGAAAGAATGCTGCCAAGACAGCTACAGCCATTGCGGAATATTTTCGAGATCAAGGCAGAGATGTGCTTCTTATGATGGATTCTCTCACTCGATTTTCCATGGCTCAAAGAGAGATTGGACTTGCAGCAGGAGAACCACCTGTTACTAGAGGTTATCCGCCTAGTGTATATTCTGAAATGCCTAAACTTCTGGAGAGGGCAGGAAATTCAGATAAGGGATCTATTACAGGATTGTATACTGTTCTTGTAGATGGTGATGACTTCAATGAACCAATAACAGATACGGCCAGAAGTATTTTGGATGGACATATAGTATTATCCAGAAGTCTGGCTCAGAAGAATCATTATCCGGCCATTGATGTATTGGCAAGTATTTCCAGAGTAATGAGTGCCATTGCTACCAAAGAACATAAGCGGGTTGCAGGGCAGTTGAAAAATGTACTGGCCACTTATAATGAGGCAGAGGATTTGATAAATATTGGTGCTTACAAACCTGGTTCTAACAAGAATATAGATTTTGCTATTTCCAAAATTGATAGTGTGAATGAGTTCTTATTGCAACAGACAGATGAGAAAATCGATTTTGAAGATGTTTTGGATATGTTAAATAATCTCTTTGAGGATGAGTGATAATTATGGCGAAATTTATCTATAAGATGCAAAATATTCTCGAAATTAAAGAGAAACTTGAGAGTCAGGAAAAGATTGCCTTTGGAATCGCTAATCAGAAACTGGCGGAGGAGCAGGAGAAGTTACAGGACTTGCTTGTGCGTCAGGCTGGATATGAGTCTAGGCTGAAGGAGTTGACTTCAGGGGAATTGAATATTCGTGACATCAATAATTGCAAGAAATCCATTGATTCCATTAAGAGCATGATTAGGGATCAGATGGTTGCTGTGCATACTGCTCAGAGAAATGTGGAAAATGCCAGAATTCGAATGAATGAGGCGGTAAAGGAGCGCAAGACTCAGGAAAATCTCAAGGAGAAAGCTTTTGAGGAATTCAAGCAGGAACTCCTTGCTGAGGAGAGCAAAATAACAGATGAACTGGTAAGTTATACTTATCATAATAATAAACAAGAGGATTCAGATTCGGAGTAAGATATTATGGCTGAAGAGAAAGAGGATAAGAAGGCGGCAAAGGCTGCCGCTAAGGAAGCGAAGAAAAGAGAAAAAGAAGAAAAGAAAAAAGCAGCTGAAGAAAACGGCGAAGAGGAAGAAGAAACAGTCGTTGGCAAACTTCTTATTGTAGGTGTGGCCATAATTATTGTGGCTATATGGCTTTTGATATTAGGCTTGCTTATAAAGATGGATGTGGGAGGCTTTGGTTCTACAGTCTTATATCCTGTATTAAAAGACGTTCCTGTGGTGAATAAGATTTTGCCGTCTTCTCAGAATTATGCTGAGGAGGATTCTGCTTATCAGTTTGCTACTATGGATGAAGCTGTAAATCGAATTAAAGAGTTAGAACAACAACTGGCTGATGCTAATACTGCCACAGAGACTAACCAGGCCCATATTGCAGAACTTGAAACTCAGGCTGCAGAGCTACAGGCATATAAAGAAAAAGAAGCAGCCTTTAATGAAGAAAAAGAAAAATTTTATCAAGAGGTTGTTTTTTCGGACGATGCACCCGATATAAATGCATATAAGGAGTACTATGAGAGTATAGATGCGGAAAATGCTGCAGCATTATACAAACAGGTGCTTCAACAACAGCAGACAACCAAAGATATAGAAGATTATGCAAAGACTTATGCCAACATGGAGCCGGAAGCAGCAGCAGCTATATTTGACACAATGACAGCAAATCCTAGACTTGTTGGCAAGATATTATGGGCAATGGATACCCAGCCTAGAGCAGATATTCTTGGAGCCATGGATCAGAATTTCGCAGCGCGAATTACTGAACTTATGGAGCCTTAGGATATATATTTTCCCGAAAGGGATGAGCACATTGATAATTGCATAAGAAAGGAGGAAGATGCTATGACTAGTGCAAATGTATCGAGCTTACCGATACAGGTTGGACCTATAGTTCAATCATCTGCAAAGTCTGAGAAGATTGATTCTGGAAACAATTTCTTGAATCTGATGAATCAAAGTATTAATAAAAGTGTAAATAGCATTTCATATAATACTCAAACTTCATCAAACAAGATGACACAGATTCAGTCTCAAGCAACATCAGTGAAGGTGGAGAACACTCAAAATGATATTGCCAAAGGCGAGAGCGGTCAGACAGTTGTGATAGATGAGAGCAAGGTTAAGGATGTGGCTGAAGCTGCAGAGCAGTTCGAGGACGAAGTGAAAGGCCTTCTGAAAGAAGAGCTTGAAGTATCTGATGAAGATATTGCAAGAGTGATGGAAGAACTGGGGCTTACATTTCTTGATTTGACAGATGTGAATAATCTGGCAAATGTTGTTACAGAATTAACTGGAGCAGAGGATTCTATCAGCCTGGTTGTGAATGAAGATTTCAATAATATATTGAATCAAGTCAAGGATTTCACACAGGATATGGTACGGACTGTTGATTTGCCGGTAAATATTATTACAGATGTTGTAGACGATGCAAAAAATATTTTACAGATGCAGGATGTGAATTCTGAATTGGTAAATGAGCCAGAACAGGTATTACAGGAAGATGTTATTACTCTTTCAAATTCTCAGACAGACAATAGTGATATCAAAATTGCTATTAATGTATCTACAGGAGAAGAGGTTCAGGCAGAATCAAAACCTGAGATTTTAGAGGAGGTTGAGATTTCAGTCAAGCCGGAAAATGTAACTGTAGCAGAGAATATTTCAAAGAAAGAGGTTGAAGAGCCTGGAATTGAGACTAATGTGGAGACTGTTATCAAAGATACAGTTACAGAAAATGTTGATGTATTAGATAATCGTCAGCAGGGAAATGCAAATTCAAATAATCCACAGAAGGAAATGACTCATACAGACCGAGAATTTAATCCGGCAGTATCACAGGATATTCAAAATAATGTGGTATATGAACCTGAAACTGAACAGGTTACATTACCAGATGGACAGAGAGTATATGTGAGAGAAATGATTGACCAGATTGTAACTCAGGTTAGAACAACAATTACCTCTGAGATAAAGACTATGGAGATGATATTGAATCCGGAAGGTCTTGGAAAAATTTACATGGAAGTATCTGAAAAACAGGGAAATGTTACTGCGAAACTTTATACTGAAAATCAGATTGTGAAGGAAGCTTTGGAAAGCCAGATGGTGGCTTTGAAGGAGCAGCTGAACAATACTAATACCAAGGTGACATCTGTTGAAATCTCAGTTGCTACACATGAATTTGAGAGAAATCTAGAGGAAGGTCAACAGGATAGACAGCAGGAAGAGGCAGAACAAAATAATAAATCAAGAACAAGAAGCATTAATCTCAACAACTTAGATGAATTATCCGGTCTTATGACAGAGGAAGAAGAGCTGGTTGCACAGATTATGCGAGACAATGGTAACACAGTAAACTTAGAAGCGTAGAGGAGGAACAATATGCCAATACAAGCCACTGTAGAAAATGGTAAGATTACATCTTATGGAACAGAAGCAGCAACTTCTAAAGACGACAAGAATCAGAAAGCTAATAAGCAGGATGCATATGACAAAGAGATGTTCCTTCAACTTTTGGTTGCTGAAATGCAGTACCAGGATCCATTAGAGCCTACAAGTAATACAGAATATGTATCAGAATTGGCATCATTTTCACAGATTGAAGCGGTTCAGGCTGTTCAGGATCAGATGAAAACTCTTGAAGCGAATTCTCTTGTTGGCAAAAATGTTATTATGCTTGTTAACTCAGAGTCAGGTGAAGGCAATTATGTAACTGGTAGAGTTGATTATGTAATGAAGGATGACGAAGGCAATATGAAATTGTCTATAGGTGATAAGCTTTATAGTATTGATGATTTGCAGAGTATTGCAGATGATACTTATTTCGAAGCTATTACTGTTACAGATGCATTTTTCGCTATGGTAAACAAACTGCCAAATGTGTCTAATCTTACAGCTGATGATGAGAAGGGCGTAGTTGCAGCAAGAACTTTGGTTGATGGAATGACTGCTTATCAGAAGCAATTCTTAAATGAGGATGCATACAAGAAGTTACAGGCGTTGGAAGCAAGACTTGAAGAAATTAAGAAAATTCAGGGAAATGCAGGGAATACATCTACAGAATCTGCAGAAAATGCCGATAATGATAATAGTGGAACTGATACAAATGAAGCATCTCAAGTATAGGAGTTGATGCAAGGTAGTTGTTACAGGGATGTAAGGAGTTGAAATTATGGATAAAATAACAAATTCCTTTACCTCAATTGAACAAGTTGCTGGTCAGTATCTCAACAATCAACCCGGAAAGAAAATTGAGACAACAAGTGATGGGCTATCTTTTCAAGATATTTTAAAGCAGAGAATTGATGTTGCAAAACCTGGGCAGGTTGATTTGAAATTTTCAAAGCACGCGTCTCAGAGATTGGACGACAGAGATATATCTCTTTCAGATGATCAGAATCAAAGGTTGAGAGATGGAGTAGCCAAAGCTAGCGAGAAAGGTATTAAGGAATCACTAGTAATTGTTGATTCGCTTGCATTTATAGTAAATGTACCGAATCAGACAGTGGTAACAGCCATGGATCAGGCAGATACCACAGAAAATGTATTTACAAATATTGATGGTGCTGTAATTATTTAGCTGGACCTTTTAAGGAAGCTAAAGTCGCCGACTGACAGAAGCGACAACTTACAGCAAAACGCGAATTAGGAGGTCATTTAATTATGATGAGATCACTTTACTCTGGTGTGGCAGGTCTTAAGACACATCAGACAAAGATGGATGTTATTGGTAATAACATCGCCAATGTTAACACAATCGGATTTAAATCATCAGCAGTTACTTTCTCTGATATTATGTATCAGACAACATCTGGAGCTTCAGGAGCTACTGAAACTACGGGTGGAAAGAATGCCAAGCAGATAGGTCTTGGTGTTACAACTGCATCTACCAAGATTAGCATCACATCAGCTGGTGCTGCACAGTCTACAGGACAGGCTTTTGATATTAAGCTTACAGATTCAAATTCTACCAATTTCTTCATTGTAAATAATGGTTCAGAGAATTTGTTCACAAGAGCAGGTTCTTTCTACCTTGATGGAAATGGTAACCTTGCCATGACTTCAACAGGATATATGGTAATGGGATGGCAGGCAGAAGAGACAGAGGATGCCGGAATTACAATTCGTCAGGATACTGTATCTCCTCTTAGAATTATGCAGGCTAAGAACTTAACAAGTGCTCCAGAAGCTACAACAGAAGCTACATTCTCAGGTGTAATTGACAAGAACGAGAAGAATGTAACAAGTGAGGAAGGATACTACAGAAATCTGTCTTTCTTTGATAGTTTAGGATATGCTTATACAGCCAGATTTTCTATTAAAGCTACAGATACAGAGCAGGGACAGTACACAGTAGAACTTTCAAATATTTATAATGATCAGAACCAGGATATCCTGGCTACATACAAGGCTAATGGTGGTGCATTAAGCCAGATTTTCGGTAATGATACTACAGCTACAAGAAAGTATAATCCAACTAAGAACTTCTCCGTAGAGAGCGGAAATATATATTTCACATCAGGTGGAAATACATACAGACTTGATGCAGCCAGCGTGCCTGCAAGCATCAATGTTCCTGAAGCAGCCGGATCACAGACTACATTTACATTTGTAAATTCAACAGATCCAACTGACACAAGACAGGTTGATATGGCTACATTGTTCTCTATTGATACAACCAACTTAGAGCCGGGTACATTGGCTTTGTCTGCTACAGGACAGATGGAATATACATATGATACAACTAATTACAATTTGAAGTTTAATACAGCGGATGGTACATTCAGCTTTATTAACACAGCTGCTGACAATGGTAAGGTATCACTTAACCTGTCTAATCTCAATGATTTAGGAAACTTTGAAAATGTAACTATTGATTTTACTAAGCTTCTCAATTATGACAATGGTGGAAGTTCTACAGTAAATGTGGAGAAAGGTGATATCAACGGTGTCAAGGGTATTGGAAAGAAGCTCGGTGCTTTGACCAGTGTATCAGTTGATGGATCAGGAAAGATTTTTGGTTCATATGACAATGGTAATACAGTACTTCTTGGACAGATTGCTGTAGCACAGTTCTCCAATGCATCAGGTCTTGAAAGCTTAGGAAACAGCTGCTTTAAGACAACATTGAACTCTGGTGATTTCGATGGAATCGGTGTTGATGTAACTGCTGACGGCGGTAGCATGTCAACAGGACAGTTGGAAATGTCAAATGTTGATTTGTCACAGGAGTTTACAGATATGATTACAACTCAGAGAGGTTTCCAGGCTAACTCTAGAATTATTACAGTATCTGATACAATGCTTGAAGAATTGACTAATTTGAAGAGATAATTTAATTAAAATAATTATGGCCCCACTTTTGCGGTGGGGCTATTTTTCATTTTTATACTTAAATACTATATTTTGTGTTATGGAATATCAAAATGACTATTTTTAGTGGAAAATAAAGTATTAAATTGTAGACAATTATCACAAAATCTAGTAAGATAAATTAAGAGTATATTAAAACTAATGTGCATAGTTATGCATTTTTACTAAAATTTTTGTAAAAGGGTGGTGAAAGAGTTTGGATTTAGCGTCATTGGTCGGTTTGGTCGGCGGTTTCGCAATGCTTATATTTGGTATTGTATCTTCCGGTGGTCCTTCAGCTATTAGTAACTTTATTGATGTGCCATCAATTATTATTACAATTGGTGGTTCTCTTACCAGTGTACTTGGATCTAATAAATTGCCGGATTTTATAAATGGACTTAAAGGTATTGCACTTTCCATTAAAGAACCATCTGTCGGAAATCCAACAGAGACTATTACCAATATTATTAATCTTTCTAATATTTCCAGAAAAGAAGGATTACTTGCTTTGGAAGAAGCTACTCATGACATGGAAGACGAATTCATGAAGAAGGGAATAGGCTTGGTAGTTGATGGTACTGACCCGGATCTTGTTAGAGGAATTTTGGAAACTGAGTTAACTAATATAGAAGCAAGACATTCTGTTGTAGTTAAGTTTTGGGATAAATGGGCTGAAATGGGTCCTGCTTGGGGTATGATTGGTACTCTTTGTGGACTTGTTAACATGCTGAAGAACCTGGAGGATGCTTCATCAATCGGTCCTAACATGGCCGTTGCTTTGCTGACAACCTTGTATGGTTCCTTGATTGCCAACTGGTTGGCAGGACCTACATCTGCTAAGTTGCAGCGTAACAACGCATTGGAAATCATGATGAAGGAAATTACAATAGAAGGACTTCTTTCGATTCAGGCTGGTGAGAACCCACGTGTAATTGAAGAGAAATTGAAGTCATTCCTGTCACCTGCTGACAGAGCTGCTGCAGGCGGTGAAGAAGGCGGAGGTGAGTAACGATGGCTAAGAAAAAGCAAGAGGAAGCACCAGCGGGATCTCCGGCCTGGATGGCCACCTTCAGTGATTTGATGAACTTGTTGCTTTGCTTCTTCGTATTACTTTTCTCAATGTCTACAGTAGATGCTGAGAAGTTTGAGATGATTATTTCATCTTTCCAGAGTAATTTCTCTATCTTGCCTGCGGGTGGTTCATCTGTTGGAGATGGTGAATTGATTTCATCAGGAATTAGTGCCTTGGAAATGTTTGATGTATATTTTAATGCATCATCTGCATATCAGGATCAGTCACAAAATACAGGTGATTATACAGGAACTAGTCCTGAGAAGCCTGCCGAGGAAGTGACAGAAGAACAAGCGGCAGAAACTATGAAACAGGCTGGCTTGAAAGAAAGCGAGCAGATGGCAGAGCAAATCAGTGAAATGCTGGAATCCATGGGAGTTACTGATCAGATAGAGGTTAATTTCACTGAGAATTATGTGATGATTAATCTGAATGGAGCTATGCTATTCAACGCAGGTGAAGTTACTATTAGAGATGAAGCTCTTCCATTGATGAAGAAGTTATGCGTGGTTGTTAATAATTACACTAACAACTTGGTGGAAGTAGAAGGCCATAGTGATAATGTGCCGCCTGGTGAAGGCGAATTATATGCTACCAATGAAGAATTCTCTATTTACAGAGCACTTAATGTTGCCAGATATCTTAGAGAAAATTCCAACGTAGGAGCAGATCATGTAAAATCATCCGGTAGAGGTGAATATGATCCTATAGAACAAAATGATACTGCTGAAGGCAGAGCAAAGAATAGAAGAGTAGAGATTAAAATATACAATTCTCTAAATAATAATGAGAACTAAAGAGGTTTGATATGAAGAAGAATTTGTTGACAGTAATTACATTGGCATTAGTTCTTGTGAACCTGGTTTTAACTGTTATTGTTACAATTACAATAATTCCTGAAACCAAGCAGGCCAATGAGCTTATTACCAAAGTATGTGCTGCAATTGATCTTGATCTAGAATCAGGAAGTGCTACAAGCAATGCGAATATTCCAATTGATAAAGTTGCCTTGGTACCTGTTGGAGAAGAAGATTTGACAATTAACCTGAAAAAAGGTGCTGATTCAGCCAGTCATTATGCTATGATCAAGGTCTCATTATCTCTTAATAAAGATAATGAGGATTATGATGATGTAAATACTCAGGTAAGTGACAAGCTAGATCTTGTTAAAGGTGAAATCTTTAATGTAGTTTCTTCTTATACCATGGAAGAACTTCAGGGCAATCAGGATGCTGTTAGAGAAGACATTTTGAAGAATTTACAGCAGATGTTTGGATCTGATGCAATTATTGATGTTACTTTCTCTAGTGTGAAGTATCAATAATAACTGATTTATATTGTTTAGGTGGTGAGACAGTTTGAGTGATATACTATCACAAAGTGAAATTGATAATCTGTTACAAGCCCTAAGCACTGGTGAAGTTGATGCTGAGGAAATGAAGGCCAACAACGAGAAACAGGTCAAAGTATATGACTTTGCTCGTCCTTCGAAATTTTCCAAAGAGCATCTTCGTACATTGGAAATAATATTTGAACATTATGGCAGACTGCTGTCTACCAACCTACCTGTATATCTTCGCAAGAATGTGCAGGTTGAAGTTATGAATTCGGAGGCAGTTACCTATATGGAATTTTCCAATGCCTTATCGAATCCAGTGCTTCTGGGAATTGTAAATTTTGACCCTCTTGAGGGCAATATAATAGTGGAGATGGCATCTCAATTAGGATTTACTATAGTAGATAGAATGCTTGGGGGAGAGGGCGAACCAATGGATAAGGTTCGTGAATTCTCTGAGATTGAGCTTCTTATAATTGAGAGGATTATGACAGCTTGTGTTTCTCTTTTGAGAGAGCCTTGGGAAAATGTTATTGATATTCATCCTAGACTGGAGAGAATAGAAACCAATTCGCAGTTTGCCCAGGTTATTTCTCCGTCAGAGATGATAGCCATCATTACAATTAATATTAAAATCGGTGAAGTGGAAGGACTTATGAATGTATGTCTGCCATATATCACCCTTGAGCCTGTCATGGAGAAGTTGAATACGAAATTCTGGTATTCAAGCATGCAGGAGAAAAGTGAAGCGGCTTATGCGGAAGCTATTGAATCATTGATTTCAAAAGCAGCTATACCAGTTACAGCTGTTTTGGGAAATAGTACAATATCTGTAAGTGATTTTTCAGGCTTACAGGTAGGAGATGTAGTTAGACTCGACACCAAAGTCGACCAGGAATTGGAAGTCTTTGTTGGAGATATTAAGAAATTTACTGCATTACCTGGTGCGGCTGGGGATAATTACGCAGTTAGAGTTACATCAGTAATAAGAGAGGAGCAGTAATCACATGAGTGACGGAGTATTGTCTCAAGAAGAAATCAACGCACTCCTTAGTGGCGGAGTGCCGGATGCGCCAGAAGAGACGTCATCAAATGATTCTGGGGGACTTACTAGCGAAGAGATGGACACAATTGGTGAGATTGCCAATATCAGTATGGGTACGGCAGCAACTACATTGTTCTCTCTCGTAAATAAAAAAGTTGAAATATCTACACCTGTTGTTACAGTTTCAAGCTGGGAAGATATTGTAGATGCATATGAGAAACCTTGCGTACTTGTTAGAATTGCTTACACCAAAGGCTTGGATGGAAGCAATGTATTGGTATTAAAGGAAAATGATGTTAAAGTAATCACAGATCTGATGATGGGTGGTGAAGGAAATTCAACTGATGAGGAAGTAGGAGAAATCCACTTAAGTGCCATCAGTGAGGCTATGAACCAGATGATGGGGTCATCAGCAACATCTCTTTCATCAATGCTTGATCATATGATCGACATCAGTCCACCTTCTTCTGATTTAATTGATTTAGCTGAATCAGTAGATGGAAGTGATATAGCAGATTTCCTCCATGAGGATTTTGTTAGAATTACTTTTAAATTGTTGATAGGTGACCTTGTAGATAGTGAGATTATGCAATTGTATCCAATTTCACTTGCCAAGGAAATGTGCAATAATATAATGAATAATATGGAGAGTGACTCGGCGTCAACTGTTGATGAACCGGCTCCAGCAGCTTCTGCACCAGAACCTGCTCCGGCACCGGAACCAACACCAGCACCGATGCCTGAACCAGCTGCAGCTGCACCACAGGGTCAGCCATATATGCAGCCACCACCAGTTCAATATGCACAACCATACCCACAACCGCAGGTAAATGTACAATCTGCGCAATTTCAACCATTTACTGGCAGTTATCAACCACCATATCAGCCAGAAAATATAGATTTAATTATGGATGTACCTCTTGAGGTAACCGTAGAATTGGGTAGAACTCATAAATCTATACAAGATATACTGGACTTTGCACCAGGAACTATTATAGAATTAAATAAAATAGCTGGTGAACCGATTGATGTGCTAGTTAATGGTAAATACGTTGCTAAAGGCGAAGTAGTAGTAATCGAAGAATCATTCGGAATTAGAATTACTGAGATAATGAAATAAACTTTTAGACACAAGGAGAGAAAAAAATGGCAAAGAATATTTTAATTAGTGATGATGCAGCTTTTATGAGAATGATGATCAAGGACATTCTTACAAAGAATGGCTACAATGTAGTTGGAGAAGCTGAAAACGGTAAGATGGCAGTTGACAAATATCTGGAGCTTAAGCCTGATTTGGTTTTGATGGATATTACAATGCCTGAGATGGATGGTATTGAAGCTTTGAAGGCTATCAGAGAAAAGGATGCTGATGCTTGCATTATTATGTGTTCAGCAATGGGACAGCAGGCAATGGTTATCGAGGCTATTCAGTCTGGAGCAAAGGACTTTATTGTAAAGCCATTCCAGGCAGAAAGAGTTCTTGAGGCTGTTAAGAAGGTAATAGGATAAATATGATTTTATTATCTTCAACCGGAGAGAGCATATTTCAACTCATAGTAGTATTGGTATGTTTTGTTATAGTTTTGGCGATGACATATTTTACAACAAGATGGATTGCCGGTTATCAGAAGACACAAACTATCAATAAAAACCTTGCTGTGAGTGAGACTCTGAAGCTTACTACGGATAAATATGTGCAACTTATTCAAGTTGGAAAGAATCGTTATTTCGTTGTTGCCGTTGGCAAGAACGAGATAACTTTTCTTGGTGAGATTTCCCAGGAAGAATTGAAGGAGATTCCTGATACATCCAAAGAGAATATTCCTACAATTCAAGGGGATTTCAATGATATTTTGAATAAGTTTAAAAATCATAAGACAGATAAGTAAGGCAAATTAACTATGAGCAAATTAAAGAAAGTATATGTATTATTTAGCTTAATTTTTGCTACAGTAATACTTACAATTGGAATATTTTATTGTAGCTCACAAACAGTATATGCCACAGAATATGGAGCAACAGAGAATGCACCAAATGCTAGTGATCGAGTTGTAGGAGAAGGTGGAGTATCAATTTCATTTGATTCTCAATCAGGTACCTTGTCATCTACAGTGAGAATTCTTTTGGTGCTTACAATTTTGGCCTTGGCTCCGTCAATTCTGATAATGCTTACCTCATTTACCAGAATTATTATTGTGTTGCATTTTGTTAGAGCTGCAATAGGAACACAGACAGCACCCCCTAATCAGATATTGATTGGTTTGGCGCTGTTTTTGACTTTTTTCATAATGTGGCCAACATTTACACAGATAAATGAGAAGGCCATTCAGCCTCTTGATAGAAATGAAATTACTCAGGAGCAGGCTTTTGAGGAAGGTATACAACCTATTAGACAATTCATGTATGGTCAGACACAGGAGAAGGACTTGAATATGTTCTGTGAAATATCAAATACTACTTACGAGGAGTATGATGATGTTCCTTTTGTTGTTTTAGTACCTAGCTTTATTGTCAGTGAGCTTAGAACTGCTTTTATAATAGGTGTATTAATTTATATACCATTTATTGTAATTGATATGGTTGTTGCATCAGTACTTATGTCCATGGGTATGATGATGTTGCCGCCTACCACCATTTCACTGCCTTTTAAGATATTATTATTTGTCTTGGCAGATGGATGGAATCTGGTAATTCAAGGTTTAGTAAAGACATTTTATTAGTTTAAGAAATAGAGGTGAAGGTTTTGACAGAAGGTCAGGTATTAGATATTGTCAGAGATTCTATTTATACAATTATTATATGTTCAGCACCAATGCTGTTGATTTCCCTGATTATAGGTTTGATTGTCAGTATTTTTCAGACTGTCACCTCTATTCAGGAACAGACCTTGACTTTTGTGCCAAAGATACTAGGAATCTTTGTTGGACTTATAATTTTTGGTTCATTTATTTTAAATAATATTACGGATTTCATGACAAACCTTTGGACGAATTTTAGTATATATTTAGGTTAATTAAACCATGGTAAATTATTCATTTGACATATTAAAACTTGAATATTTTTTATTAATACTGGTTAGAATTTCCACATTTGTATATACAGCGCCATTTTATGGCAGACGTGAGGTGCCTGGTAGAGTGAAGGCGGGATTATCCGCTTTTATTGCTATTTTATTATTTTATACAATCCCTCTTCAGGAAGCTGAATATACATCGGAAATCGGTTATGCCGTATTGGTTTTGAGAGAGGGAATTACAGGATTGCTCATAGGTTTTGCGGCAAATATTTGTAATTCCATTATTTTATATGCTGGTACAATTATTGATATGGATATCGGTATATCTATGGCAACTATATTTGACCCGTCAACAGGATCAGAGGTTGCCCTTACAGGAAATATGTACAATTATTTTCTGTTACTTTTGCTTATCACATCCAATATGTATCAATACATATTGAGAGCGTTTATAGATTCATTTTCTTTGATACCCCTGGGAGGTGCGGTATTTGATGTGAATTCCCTGCTTGGTACAATGACCAAGTATATGGCTGATTTATTTATTATCGCATTTCGAATAGTGCTCCCTGTATTTGCATGTATTATGATTTTGAATGCAGTATTGGGTATTATGGCCAAGGTTGCACCACAGATGAATATGTTTGCAGTAGGTATTCAGTTGAAACTTCTGGTTGGACTTGCAGTATTATTTATCACAGCATTTATGGTGCCAGACATTGCCAATTTCGTATTTAAGGAAATGAGAGAATTAATGATAGAGATTATAAAGGGAATGTATTGAATTGACTGAGGATAGACAATTGATTCTGCCTCTGGACCTGCAATGGTTTGCCCAGGACGGTCCCGGTGGAGAGAAAACTGAACCTGCTACAGCCAAAAAGTTAAAAGATGCAAGAGAAGAGGGCAAGGTTGCCAAGAGTACAGAATTAAATTCTGCTGTCACTCTTATTGCTTTGTTTTTAAGTCTCAAGGTTTTTATATCTTTTTTGGGAGAGCGGTTTATCAATGTATTTGATTGGATATACGGCTTGATTCCTGAATTTGTTGATAGTGAACGTTCAGGTATGTCAGTACATTCGATCTCTAGAATAATAACAGAAGTTATTACCCAGATGATCATTGCCATGTTGCCTTTTTTGTTGATTGGTTTTATTGTGGCTTTGGTTGTCAGCATTATTCAGGTTGGTTGGCAGATTTCTACCAAACCAATGAAACCGGATTTGAATAAATTCAATCCTATAAATGGATTCAAGAGAATTATTTCCAAGGAATCTATTTTCAATTTAATAAAATCAATTATTAAGATTGCATTGATTTTCTATGTTGCATACTCGAATATCAAGGATCAGGCCAACAACCTGTTTATCCTCTATGATATTCCCCTGTATCAGGGTATTGGTCTAGTAGGACAGATTATTATTGATACAGGTTTTAAGATTAGTTTGTTATATCTCATTGTAGGTCTGGCTGATTATATATATCAGCGTCATAAATTCAATGAAGAAATGAAGATGACCAAGCAGGAGATAAAGGACGAATACAAGAATACAGAAGGAGATCCACAGATTAAAGGTCAGCAGCGTCAGCGTATGAGGGAGGCATCCCAGAGGCGTATGATGGCAGATGTGCCGAAGGCTGATGTGGTTATTACCAACCCTACACATTTGGCAGTAGCAATTCGTTATGATTCAGAGACTGAGACAGCCCCTGTTGTTCTTGCCAAAGGAGAGGATTTCCTGGCTCAGAAAATCAAAGAAAAGGCCAAGGAGAGCCATGTGGAGATTGTTGAGAATAAACCACTGGCCAGAGCTATTTATAATACAGTTGATGTAGGTGCTGAGATTCCACCGGAGCTGTATCAGGCCGTTGCAGAAGTATTGGCTATTATTTATGCCAAGAGACAATAATATTTGAAATATATAGGAAAGGAGGAATGGAATATGAGTATATCTATTAAAGGTACAGATATTGGTATTGTTGGATATTTGCTTGCAGCTGTACTTTTCTTTATTATTCCAATTCCTTCTATTTTATTGGATGTAATGTTGGCACTCAATATATCCATTGCCCTTATTATTTTGGTAAATGTATTATTTGTGCAGGAAGTTTTGGATATGTCATTCTTCCCTACATTATTGCTGTTTACAACAATTTTTAGAATTTCATTGAATGTATCATCCACTCGTTTGATTTTGACTACAGGAAATCCTGGAAATGTAGTAACTACATTTGGTTCCTTCGTAGGTGGTGGAGATCTTGTGATTGGTGCCATAATATTTATTGTGCTGATTTTGATTCAGTTTATGGTAATCAACAAAGGTTCCGAGAGAGTAGCTGAAGTATCAGCCCGTTTTACATTGGATGCTATGCCTGGTAAACAGATGGCTATTGATGCAGATTTGAATACCGGTGCTATTACAGAAAAGGAAGCCAGAGAGCGTAGAAATAAGATTCAGGAAGAATCCGGTTTCTTTGGTTCTATGGATGGTGCTACTAAGTACGTCAAGGGAGATGCTACTGCTGGTTTGATTATTACAGTAATCAATTTAGCCGGTGGAACTATAATGGGTGTAATGCGCGGCGGAATGGATTTTCAGGCTGCAATTCAGCAGTATGGAATCCTGACCATCGGTGATGGATTGGTTTCTCAGATTCCATCTCTTCTTATTTCACTTTCAACAGGTATATTGGTTACCAAAGGCTCTAAAGAAGCTGACTTTAGCGGCACATTGATTAAGCAGCTTTTTGGAATTCCGAGAGTGTTATATATTGTTGGTGCTGTAATGGCGTTCTTAGGAATATTTACACCATTAAATATCGGATTATTCCTGGCCTTTGCAGCTGTATTTATTATTGTAGGCTACTCTATGGACAAGACAATTGGGGAGGAGTCTATTGAGGAAGAAGTTGCAGCAGAGGAATCTGAGGCAGAGGAGATTAGAAGACCGGAAAATGTTGTATCGCTTTTGCAGGTTGACCCTATCGAATTGGAATTTGGTTATGGAATAATTCCGCTGGCTGATGTGAATCAGGGTGGAGATTTGTTGGACCGTGTAGTTATGATCAGAAGGCAGATTGCTCTGGAGCTTGGTACAGTTGTTCCGATAATTCGTCTTCGTGATAATATTCAGTTGAATCCTAACCAGTATATTATCAAAATCAAGGGTATACAGGTTGCAGCCGGAGAGATTATGTTTGATCACTATATGGCAATGAACCCCGGTTATGTAGAAGAGGAGATAACAGGTATTGAAACTCGTGAGCCGTCTTTTGATTTGCCGGCTTTATGGATTACAGATGCCCAGAGGGAGAGAGCTGAGAGCTTGGGATATACAGTAGTAGATCCGCCTTCAATTATCGCAACACATTTGACAGAGGTAATTCGTAGACATATTTCTGAATTGCTTACCCGCCAGGATGTTCAGAATCTGGTGAACAATCTCAAGGAGACCAATCCTGCCTTGGTTGATGAGCTTACACCGAAGCTCCTTGGACTTGGTGAGATTCAAAAGGTGCTTCAAAACCTTCTTGCAGAAGGCGTATCAATCAGAGATTTGCTTTCAATATTTGAAGTGCTGGCTGATCATGCCTCCACAACAAGAGATACTGATGTGTTGACAGAGTATGCGAGACAGGGATTAAAGAGAGCTATATCAAGTAGATACTTTGAACCAAATGCTCAGAATACCTGTATAACATTGGATCCGAAGATTGAACAGGAGATTATGGGTTCTGTGAAACAGACAGAGCAGGGTGCATATCTTACACTTGATCCTGAGAGAATAAATGCAATAATGGAAAGCTTGAATGAGCAGATTGCCAAGATGGAGGAGTTGGGAAAAATCCCGATTGTAATTACATCGCCAATAGTGCGTATGTATTTTAAGAAAATGTCTGAGGACTATGTCAAGGATTTAGTAGTTATATCTTATAATGAGATAGACTCGGATGTAGCATTAAGTTCAGTGGGAATGGTGACAGCATAAGATGATTATCAAGAAATTTCAAGGAAAAACCAAAGATGAAGCTATCGCTCTCGCAAAAGAAGAGATGGGAGATGCAGTAGTCATAATGAATGTAAAAGAGGTCCGTCAAAAGGGCCTCATTGGCATATTTAAAAGTAATATTTTCGAGGTTACAGCTGCTTTGGAGGATGATTCCATAGCTCCGAAAACATTTGCAACCAAAACATTCGAGGGTGATAAAAAGGAAGAGACTAAAGGCCGTAGAGGCAATTTCGATATGGTTGCTGATGAGGATATTACTATTCCACCGGTTTCGGATCAGGATGCGGAATTCGTGAGACGCAATTCTGGTAATGTGCAATTAAAGGGCGTGAATGAGTCAGAGTTGAAGGACGCTTTTGCTGCAGTATCTGAGCTCATGAATTCCAGTGAAGGCTTAAATAAATCTGGTGTTTCTGCCATAGACAGATATGGATCAGCAGGAACAAGTGATAAAACTGAATATAAAGAGACTGTTATGCCAAAAGAATCTTCTAAATCGGCAGATTATTCTAAGCCGGAAGTATATTCTAAATCGGAAGGGTCACATAAGTCACAGGAAACATTAGGCTTTAGAAAGCTGGCAGATGAGGATTTCGTGAAGGAATATGCAACAGATGTATCTGAAGATGTAGCAGGAGATGTATCTATGCTAAAGGAAGCTCCTGTGGGCGTGTATGATGATTATGCTTCAAGAGTGAAGGATGATTCCTTTGATGAGCAACAGGAAAGCCAGCAGTTTTTCAAGATGCTCTACAAAGTATTACTTGAAAATGAAGTTGATGAAATATACATTAATCAGATTTTGGATGATATGGAGAGGATTTCTCATAGCACAGATGGCTTACAATATATGATTTCTAATGCTTATCAGAAAATGATTCTGAAGATGGGACAGCCAAAGACAGTTGAAATCAGCAAGAATAAGCCAAAGGTTGTATTTTTTATAGGACCAACAGGCGTTGGTAAGACAACAACCATTGCCAAGATTGCCTCCAAATTTAAGTTGGAGGAGGACAAGGATGTTGCCCTTCTTACAGCAGACACATATAGAATAGCTGCTACAGATCAGTTGAAGAATTATGCAGATATTTTGGGTATACCAATGTCTATAGTATATTCACCTATGGATATTGCCAAGGAGATTGAGAAGTACAAGTCTTATGATGTGGTATTTGTTGATACTGCAGGTTTTTCTCACAAGAATGATGAGCAGAGAGGGGACATGGCTCTCTTGATTGATAAATTGCCGGATGAGTATGACAAGGATGTATATCTTGTTCTCAGTGCAACAACCAAATATAAGGATCTCAAAGATATTGTGGATACCTATAAGACATTTGGTAAATTTGATTTAATCTTTACTAAGCTTGATGAAACAAGTGCTTATGGAAATATTTATAATATTCGTCAATATACTGGTGCCAATGTATCCTATGTGACAACAGGTCAGAATGTGCCAAATGATATTGATGAGATTGACACACAGAAATTAGTTAAGAATTTATTGGGAGGTCGATAGATGGATCAGGCCGAACAATTAAGAAATGTAATAAAACTTAAAAATCAAAATAATATTAAGAGTGCACGAGTAATTACTATCACCAGTGGTAAGGGTGGAGTTGGTAAATCCAATATGGCTGTGAATCTGGCTACATGGTTTAGAGCCAAGGGGCTTAGAGTTATTATTTTGGATGCTGATTTTGGTCTGGCCAATGTGGAGGTTATGTTCGGAACCGTTCCAAAATATAATCTGAGTGATTTAATATTTGGTGGGAAAAATATTAGAGATATTATAACTGAAGGACCTAATGGTATTGGCTTTATCTCAGGCGGTTCAGGAATTGTTGGTTTGAATAATCTGACAAAAGAGCAAATAACCTATCTTGTTCATAATATTTCGTCATTGAATGATCTTTGTGATATTATAATAATAGATACTGGAGCGGGAGTTTCAGATGCTGTTATGGAGTTTGTATTGGCTAGTCCTGAAGTGCTATTAGTGACTACACCAGAGCCTAGTTCTCTGACAGATTCTTATTCTTTGATGAAGGCATTATACAAGCATCCGAATTACATTGCCAACGGGACCAATGTACATCTAATATCCAACAAAGTGACTTCTGAATCAGAGGGTAAGGCTGTATATGACAAGTTGAATTCTGTTGTTGAGAAATTTCTAGGAGGTAAACTTGATTATATAGGTATGGTTCCTGCAGATGCTACATTGGAGAAAGCAGTTAGAAATCAAAAGGTAGTATCAATTGAAGCGCCAAATGCAAAGTCTTCCAAGGCTTTTGAGACCATTGCTGATAATTTGATAAATGGAAATGGCAAGGTCAAATATAAATGGGGTATCGCACAGATTTTTAGCAATTTTGTAAATAAATAGTTAAGAGGATTACTAGATAGTGGAAGTGAAGAGTTTATTACCTGGAGATAAAGTGGATATTGAAATTGTTCAGATGAAAATGCGATCGCCTGAGGTCAGCGCGTATGAAAGTAAGTTTTTGTCATCTATATTTGATGTGAATGATGATGAAACTGTTGATATCAATATTCCAATTGTAAAGGAAAGATATCGATTATTACCTTTAAATATCAGATATGATTTGACATTTTCTACAGCCTCAGGAACGTATAAAGCTCAGGGAACAATTATAGAACATTTAAAAAGAGAGGGATTTAACTTACTTAGATTTAAGTTGACTTCACCTCTGGAAAAACGGCAGCGACGAGAGTATTATCGATTGGATTGCAATATTACAGCAATTTTTATGGGACTGACAGAGGAAGCTGCTATGCAGGAGACTGTTTCAGATTGCAAAGAATATATGAAACATGCTGATGTTATGAAAGTAAGAGGAATAGGAACTCTAATTGATATCAGTGGTGGTGGAACTAGATTTATATCATCTAATTCCTTGAAAGATATATCTTATCTCCTTATCAGCTTTAAGCTGGAAGGTGATAAGTCCACAGATACAATAGAACTTGTAGGCAAGATAATTGCTTCAGATAGAACGAAGAACAGGGAGAAGTTTGAACATAGAGTTCAATTCTTCCATAAATCAGATAGAGAACGAGAGAGACTTATAACTTATATTTTTAATGAGGAGCGCCGCATTAGGAAGAAAGAACAGGGGATGTAGATGGCTAAGATTCTTATCGTTGATCACTCTGCACTCATGAGAAGGTGGATGTGTGATATACTCAACGCAGACAATGATTTTCATGAACTGGACACCAGTCCGGATGGTGAAGATGCTTACAATAAAATATTGAGCAAGAAGTATGACTTGGTCATTATGGATTTGGCTATTCCTGGCATGGATGGTGTTGAGTTACTTGCAAGATTGAAGGCAGAGAAGGTAAGAGTCAAAGTTATAGGAATGAGTCGTACTATCATCGAGGATGAGATGCTTGCAATTAGTGCGATGCAAAATGGTGCATATACATGTATTGCTATGCCGACCAAAATCAGCAAATCCGATGTGTTTTTTGAGAAGAACCTACGTGAAAAGGTTCGTTTAGCATTAGGAAGTCACTCCAAGGGGACCCCATCAGACAAAGTGGCGGAGAGTGTTCGTAAAACACAAGAGATTCTCATGGGTATTACCAGGAAAGAAAATTCCGGTTCAAATTCCCGGACTGTTAGCAGCCAACAGGTACCGAAGCAATCAGCACCTAAGCAATCAACTCCTACTTACAGCAGAGGCAATAAAGGTAAACTTATAGCTCTTGCTTGTTCAACAGGAGGACCGCAGGCACTTCATAATTTGATACCTATGATTCCTGGTAGAATGAATGTACCTCTTGTATTGGTGCAACATATGCCTGAGGGATTTACCGCAGCTCTTGCTGAGCGACTAGACAGATCCAGTCAGGTTTCTGTTAAAGAAGCAGAGGATGGCGAGGTATTGAAACCTGGTTATGTATATATTGCTCCAGGTGGTAGGCATTTAGAACTTAGTGAAAATCGCAGCGGAGAAGTAATAGTAAATATTTTGAATACTCCTCCCGTGAATAGCTTGAGACCTTGTGCAGATGTAATGTATGATTCCATTCAGAAATTACACTATGATGAAATTATCTGTGTTGTATTAACAGGAATGGGAGCAGATGGCTCTAGAGGAATAAGAGATCTAAAGCAATTCAAAAAAACATATGTTATATCAGAAAGCCAGGAGACTTGTGTAGTATATGGAATGCCAAAAGCAGTTGAACAGTCTGGTTTATCTGATGAAGTTGAACCTATTAACAAAATAGCAGATGCAATTATGAGAAGACTGGAGGAATAGAAATGGATGTAAGTCAATATTTAGATATTTTTATCGATGAGACAAATGGTCACATTCAGGAGTTAAGTGATAATATTATGCTTCTGGAAAAGGAACCTGAGAACAAGGATTGTGTAAATGAAATCTTTAGAGCTGCTCACTCTTTAAAGGGTATGGCAGGTACAATGGGATTCAAGAAGATGCAGCATCTTACACATGATATGGAAAATGTGTTCTCAGAAGTAAGAAATGATAATATCAAGGTAAATAGTACTTTGATTGATATCTTGTTCCAGTGCCTTGATGCTATTGAAGCATATTTGGAGACAGTAAAGGCTACTTCTGGTGAAGGTGATGAGGCCAATGAACATCTTATCAAGATGTTAAATGAATTCTTGGAAGGTGGAGATAGCTCAGGAGATTCTGCGCCAGCAGAGGCTGCTGCATCAGAGGATTCAGCAGAAGCTGAGAGTGCTGGTGAAGGATATGAGTATGAGAATCTGAAGCTTGAAGAGGAGGAAATCGAGAAATTAAAAGAGATTGAATCTTCTGGCGGTAAGATGTATGGATTTACTGTACATATTCAGAAAGATTGTATGTTGAAGGCAGCCAGAGCATTTTTGGTTTATAAGGCTGTTGAAGACTTCGGTGAAATCATCATTTATAATCCTAGTTCAGAGGATATTGAAGATGAGAAGTTTGACTTAACATTTAATATTATTGTTGTTACAGAAAGCGAGCTTCAGCCAATTCTTGATGCTATTTCTGCAGTTTCAGAAATCGAGAAGATTGACGCTGGAGAAGTTACATCAGCTACATATACAAAGCCAGCTGAAGAGGCTGAAGAAAAGAAGGAAGCTGAGGAGACAGCAGCTCCTGCACCAGCTGCAAAGCCAGCTGAGGAGAAGAAAGAAACTCCTGCACCAGCCAAGGCACCAGCTGCAAAGGGTGGCGCTAAGAATGCACCGGCTAATAAGCCTGTAACTGCTAGAACTGTTCGTGTGGATATTGAAAAACTTGATGCTTTAATGAATCAGGTTAGTGAGTTGATTATTGCTAAGAACTCACTTGTATCAATCAGTGATCAGGATACAAGAAGTGATGAGAATCAGCAGACATTCCATGAGCAAATTGAATATCTTGAGAGAATTACAACAACACTTCATGAGTCAGTTATGAAGGTTCGAATGGTTCCTATTGAGAATACAGTAGCTAAATTCCCACGTATGATTCGTGATTTGAGCCGTAAGTTAAATAAGCCAATGGAATTGTACATGACTGGTGAAGATACAGAGCTTGATAGAACTGTTGTAGATCAGATTGGTGATCCATTACAGCATTTGCTTAGAAATTCAGCTGATCATGGTATTGAGGATCCTGAGACTAGACGTGCTGCCGGTAAGCCAGAGACTGGATCTATTACATTGAACGCTTTCCAGGAAGGCAACAATGTCATTATCGAGGTTAAGGATGATGGTGCTGGTCTTGATATTGAAAAGATCAGAGGTAAGGCAGTTGAGAGAGGTCTTGTTACAGAAGAGCAGGCTGAGAACTTATCAAAGAAGGAAGTTATTGACTTCCTGTTCAATCCTGGTTTCTCAATGGCTAAAAAGGTTACAGATATCTCTGGTAGAGGTGTTGGACTTGATGTTGTTAAATCTAATATTGAATCATTAGGTGGAGATGTAGAGGTTAAGAGTGTATTTGGTCAGGGAACAACATTTGTTGTTAGACTTCCACTTACTCTTGCTATTATCCAGGCACTTATGGTTGAAGTTAGAGATGAGAAATATGCTATTGCACTTGGTTCAATTCAGAATATCGAGAATATTCCTGTTAGTGAAATCAAGTATGTGCAGGCTGAAGAAGTTATTCATTTAAGAGGAATGGTTATTCCACTTATTAGATTAGACGAGCTTCTTGATTCAACTCCAAAGGAGGAGGAGCCAGAAAGCTTGACTGTTGTTGTTGTAAAGAAGGGCGACAGTTACGCAGGTGTGGTTGTTGACAATTTGATTGGACAGCAAGAGATTGTTATTAAATCACTTGGTAAATGTATCGATAACAACAAGATTATCAATGGAGCTACTATCCTTGGAGATGGCGAGGTTGCTTTGATTATCGATGTTAATGCAATCTTTTAAGTAGGAGGTAAATGATCATGACAGATGAATACGGATTAGAAGTAGTTGAAAAAGAAAAAGTTCAATATATAGTTGTAAGCATTGGAAATGAGCAGTATGGTCTGGATATTTCATATGTAGATAATATTGTTCGCATGTGCAAGATTACAAGAGTTCCAAAGGCACCTTTCCACTATATTGGTATTATTAACCTGCGTGGTGAGGTAGTTCCTCTTATGAGTCTTCGCCGCAAGATGAAATTGGATGATGATGAGTTTACAGATTTGTCTAGAATTATCATTTTGAAGACAGAAGAGATGGGACTTATTGGTGTGGTTGTTGATGAAGTAAAGGAAGTAATTGCACTTTCTGAAGATGAGATTGATGAGAATGCCAAGACTCAGTCTCCTGAAAAGGATAATTTCATTAGTGGAATTGGAAAGAATGAAGGCGAGCTTATTTCTATTTTAGAAATCTCATCAATTTTTGATGAAGTAGACAACGCATAGTGCATTTGTAATTACTGACTAGGAGGATATATGCTTAGTTTAGAAGAAGTAAATGAGAAGTACATTGATGTACTTAAGGAAATTGGTAATATTGGAGCAGGTAATGCAACATCTGCAATCGCAAATATGCTTGGATTGAAGATAGACATGAGTGTACCTGAGGTACAGTTCCTTCCGGTTGAGAAAATTGGAGAGTCTATGGGAGCTGAGGATGAGGTTATTGTAGGTATTATGTTGGGTGTTGAAAGCGACATTGAAGGCAGTATGATGTTTTTGATGGATATGGATTCAGCTCATCATATTATCAACAGACTTATGATGAGACCGGCTGATTACAACGAGCCTTTTGACGAGATGGATTTATCTGCTGTAAAAGAAATTGGTAATATTATTGCTGGATCTTATCTTTCAGCGCTATCAGGACTTACAAATCTGGTTATTACACCAACAATACCATTTGTATCAGTTGATATGGCTGCAGCCATTTTGAGTGTGCCAGCTATTCAGTTCGGTATGATGGGTGATAATGCACTTATGATTAAGACTGAGTTTAGTGATGAATTGGCAATTAATGGATATTTCATCCTTATGCCAGAAGAAGATTCGTATGAGAAAATATTAACTTCATTGGGATTATCATTGTGATAGGGGCAAATTATGGGACAAGTAATAAAGGTTGGAATGGCTGATTTAAAAATATGTAAAGCCCCTGATGTATTAACAACAATTGGTTTGGGATCATGTATAGGTATTGCTTTATATGATCCTACTACCAAAATCAGTGGGCTGGCTCATATAATGCTTCCGGATAGCACTCAGATAAGAAATAATTCTAATATTGCTAAATTTGCAGATACCGGAATACAGAAATTATATGACGACATGTTGAAAGCAGGAGCAAACAAGTCAAAATTAGTTGCCAAAATTGCTGGCGGTGCCAAAATGTTTGAAATGAGCAATGGCAGTGGCAGTGGTATTAATATTGGCGAAAAGAATGCTAAGGCTTCAAAGGAGAAACTTAAGCAATTGGGAATTCCTCTGAAAGCTGAAGACACAGGACTAAACTATGGTCGTACAGTTGAATTATATAGCGAGACAGGAGTTTATCTTATTAAGGCTGTAGGCAAGGACGTAAAGGAGATATAAGAATAGTTATGAACACAAAACCGATACCGATTATTATTACATTGATTGCAGCGTTGGTTTCATGTGTTGCATCTATTTTACAACATGTATCTTTTACAGTTTTTACTACTAGACTTTTGTGCGCTGTAATAATTTTTGGCGTCATGGGTAGTATAGTTAAAGTCGTCCTCGATAAATCCATAAATGTAATGGAAGAAGAAGAGGGTGACGACGAAAATGAAGAAAGTGAACTTGAGGATGTAATATCCGAGGACACAGAAGAATAATAATGGCGGAGGAGTAGGATGAAAACGGTTGACAAAGATAAACTTTGGGATTCCTATCGAAAAAAACCAACTCCGGAATTAAGAGAACAGATTATCATAGAATATGCACCTCTCGTGAAAGTGGTTGCAGGTCGACTGAGCATGTATTTGGGGAAAAATGTCGAATATGATGATTTGTGTAGCTATGGTATTTTTGGTCTTATTGATGCAATTGATAAGTATGAACTTGCGAAAGATGTAAAGTTTGAGACCTATGCTAGTTTTCGAATTCGTGGTTCTATTCTGGATCAGATTCGAAAGATGGACTGGATTCCAAGGACGGTTAGACAGAAACAGAAGCAGATTGACGAAGCAATCAAAAATATTGAGATGCGTACCGGCAAGACAGCCTCTGATGAAGAGATTGCAGAGGAATTGGGGTTATCCGGGGATGAATTACTGGATTGGCAATCTCAATTAAAAGTTACAAATGTTGTTTCTTTAAATGAGTATGTAGAACAGGGAGCCGAACCTGTTATGGATGCTCATCGCAATTCACATTTTATACAGCCTGAAGATATGATTTCTCAGCAGGAGTTGAAACAAATGCTGGCTGAAACTCTTGAGAAGCTTACAGAGAAAGAAAAGCAGGTTGTATTAATGTATTATTATGAAGATATGACATTAAAAGAGATTAGCAAAGTCTTGGATGTTTCTGAATCTCGTGTTTCACAATTGCATACTAAGGCTATAGTAAAAATGCGCAAGCATTTGGGGGATTACTTAGACATTCTTACAAATGAATAACAAGGAGAAGACATGGAGCAAAAAAACGGATACTTTCAAATTAGCTGGATGGGGAAGACTGCTGTCTGTAATATTTTTGCCCCGAAGGAAGGAGGGGCGCCAGTTTCTTACAAGGAACTGACGTCTTTTTTAAACCAAAAAGGTATAAAAGTGGGGTCAGAAAAAGATTTAAGTGATGCAGTATTTAGTGGTGTAGATTGTCAGATAAACTTATCTGATGGAGATGGATTGGAATTCATTGAATCTATGGATATGATATGTTCATTGGATAAGATGAAGATAACATGTATATTTCATGCACCATCTTCGAAGGGCAATAAGCTGGATATTAATGATATCATGCATGAGTTGAAGAGCAAGGGAATCAAATATGGTATTAATGAAGATTTGATAAATGAATTTCTTGATAACCATGTATATGAGACACCTCTTGTCTTTGCAGAAGGGCGTCAGCCTGTTCATGGCAGTGATGCAAGGATTGAGTATTTCTTTAATACCAATCCAAATTTAAAACCTAAGCATAATGAGGATGGTTCAGTTGATTATCATTCTCTTGATACTATTTCACATGTGAATGCAGGAGATTTGCTTGCTACTTTACATCCAATGGTTCCGGGAGAGCCGGGTTCAGATGTGTTTGGCAAGGTGACACCTCCTAGAAGTGTAAAGCCAAAGAAGTTAGAATATGGTAGAAATATATCTATATCTGAAGATGGGTTAAATATTTATTCTGATGTGACAGGACATGTTACTCTTACAGGTGGCAAGGTCTTTGTGGCAGATGTGTATGAGGTTCCGGCAGATGTGGATAATTCTACTGGTGATATTGAATATAATGGCAATGTCCATGTTCGAGGCAGCGTGAGAGGTGGCTTCAAAGTAATTGCTCATGGCAATATAGAAGTCGAGGGTAGTGTGGAAGATTGCTTGATTCATGCCGACGGCAATGTTATAGTGAAATGCGGCATACAGGGTATGCAAAAAGGCGTTATTGAAGCAGGCGGAAATATTATTGCGAAATATATAGAAAATGCTACTGTGTTTGCAGGGGGATTTGTTGAATCTGGTTCTCTTATATATAGTAATGTCACTTCAGGTGGAGATGTTATTGTTGCTGAGAAAAAAGGATCCATAAATGGTGGAACAATCAAAGCTATAGGCAAGGTTGAGGCAAATAGTATTGGATCAGAAATGGGTGGAAAAACAACAATTGAGGTTGGAGTTCAACCAGAGAAAAAAGAGCATTTTACCAAGTTGCAAGCCAAAGTAGATGAGCTAAAGGCTAATATTACCAAGATGCGAGCTTTATATGATAAATATGAAGGATTGCTTAAGTCTGGAGCTAAGTTGGATGATAAACAGATTGAAGCTGTTAAGATTTTAAGAGCGCAGCTTGAGAATATGAATAATGAATTGACCACGGGTGAGAGTGAGTTAGAAGAATTACGCCAGGAAATATTAAATAGCAAGCATGCCAAGGTTTCTGTCCGTAGAGACATATATCCTGGAACTGTAGTTTCAATTTCCGGAACAGAAATTATTGTTAAGGACAAGAGGTCTTATTGTATGCTTGAGAAGAAAAATGGAGAAATTGTATATAATTCTCTGTAGGAGGTAATCTTATGACTATAAGACCTTTGGAATTTAATGCAATGTTGCAGAATACTGCTGAGGCTACCAGAGCTACTGCAAATGAAGGGGAGAAAGGTGCCCTTCAACAGCAACAGGTAACTGCGGAAGTTCGACAGGAAGAAGAACATGCTGCAAACTCAGTGAAGACAAAGGATGATGTGGAGGCTGAACAATATAATTATGATAATCGTGAGGGCGATGGAAGTGGTTATCAGCCTAACAAAAAGAAAAAGAAGGTTATAAAGAAGAAAAAGGAAAGTTCAGATGGACAGGTTTTGGTAAAGGGAGAACATGTCCCATTTGACATGAAAATTTAAGGAGAATAACATGACCGGATTACAGATTTCGCTTTTAGTAATTGGTATTGTATTTCTTGTTGGCAGTTTCTTCGTTTCGGAGAAACTGTCTTCTTCTGATGTTCAGGAAATACAGAAGCTTAGTGAAAAAGAAATCAAAATATTGTTGGAGAAAGAGATTAAGGCTGCAGAATCCAAACTGGAGGAACTTTCTAAAGAGAAAATTGATGAGAAAATTGAGAACTTTGCAGTAGAGACAGACAAAGAACTTAATAATAAAATCATGTCCATAAGTGAGTATTCTGACACAGTATTGGATTCAATGAATAAATCTCACAATGAGATTATGTTTATGTACGAGATGCTTAATGAGAAGCAGCAAAAAGTTACTGATTTGACCAAGGAATTAGGTCTTATGCAATCAGCTGTGACTCAGATGGAAGCTTCGATTGATGACAAAATAGAGCAGGTAGAGGCCTTGTCTCAGAAGGCAGTTGAATTGGAGATGCCTCAGGACTTGGGTATCAGTGAAGATGAATCAAGCTTGCAGGATGAGTTTGAAGCTTATAATGAAAATGAGCATGCTGGTGAAGGCAATAGAAATGATGAGATAATCAAACTTTATAACGAAGGTTTAAGCGAGATTGAAATTGCAAAGCAAATGGGCAAAGGCCTTGGAGAGGTTAAGCTGGTATTAGGCCTGTTCAACGGAGGCAAGGAATCATGAAATTGAAATATTATCTTAGAGGAGCAGGAATTGCTCTTATTATAATAAGTATAATCTGGATGATTTCCTCTGCATTTTCCACAACATCCATGTCAAAGGCTCAGATTGAATCCGAAGCGAAGAAGCTGGGAATGGTATATCCGGAGGAAAAGGGAACCATAGCTGACAAGATGGAATCCGAGGATGACAAGAATTCTGAGGATGATGCCGCAGCTCAGGCTAATGCCACAGACAATGCCACTGGAACAGATGCTAATGCTACAGATGTTAATGCTACGGATGCTAATGCTAATGGAACTGATACTAATGTGGATGGTGCGCTAGCGGAGACTGTTGAATTTACCATTTCTCGCGGGGAGACATCTTCAATTATTTCCAACCATCTGCAGGAGCAGGGTATAGTTGATAATGCGGAAGCCTTTGATAAATTTCTGACTTTGAGCAATGATGACAATTTCTTGCAGCCAGGAACTTATACAATTACCAAAGGATCAACTTTTGATGAAATAGCCAATGCCCTTATGGGAAAATAATTCATTGATAGAAATGGGTTGATGTGGGCTTATAATAAAATAAAATGCTTGATAGAAGCCGTTTGCTGTGATATAATAGCAGACGGCTTAAAATTAATCACACATATTGATTTTCGCTTTGGTGCCTGTAAATACGGGTTTGGCGAGAAAATGATATATGTGGAAGTGAATAACCAGGAGGTAAAGAAAATGAGTGTTATTTCAATGAAGCAGTTACTTGAGGCAGGTGTTCATTTTGGACATCAGACAAGAAGATGGAACCCTAAAATGGCTCCTTACATCTACACAGAGAGAAATGGTATCCATATCATCGATCTTCAGAAGTCTGTAGGTAAGGTTGACGAGGCTTATGATGCAGTATTTGATATTGCTGAGCAGGGTGGTATCATCCTTTTTGTTGGAACAAAGAAGCAGGCACAGGATGCTATCAAGCAGGAAGCTGAGCGTTGTGGAATGTTCTATGTAAACGAGAGATGGCTTGGAGGTATGCTTACAAACTTCAAGACAATCGAGTCTAGAATTGCTCGTCTCAAGGAAATTGAGAAGATGGAAGAGGACGGAATCTTTGATGTTCTTCCTAAGAAGGAAGTTATCAAGCTTAAGAAAGAGCTTGAGAAGCTTACAAAGAACCTTGGTGGTATCAAGGAGATGGGTAGAATTCCTGATGCTATCTTTATCGTAGATCCTAAGAAGGAGAGAATCTGCGTACAGGAGGCACATGCACTTGGAATTCCTCTTATCGGAATCTCTGATACAAACTGCGATCCAGATGAATTAGATTATGTTATCCCAGGAAATGATGATGCTATCCGTGCAGTTAAGCTTATTGTTGGTACAATGGCAGATGCTGTTATCGAGGCTAAGCAGGGAACTGTTGAGGCTGAGACAGCTGAGGAAGTTGAAGAGACAGAAGAGGCATAATTCTATTTGTCACATATTGTTTAATATAAAAACCTCGTCTATAGCTTTTGCATAGGCGAGGTATAACTTGAAATTATGATATTGGAGGAATGTAAAATGGCTATTACAGCAGCTATGGTAAAAGAATTACGTGAGCTTACAGGCGCTGGTATGATGGACTGTAAGAAGGCTCTTGGCGAGACAGATGGTGATATGGATGCAGCAGTTGAGTTCTTGAGAAAGAACGGACAGGCTAAGGCTGAGAAGAAGGCTAGCAGAATTGCAGCTGAAGGAATCACACGTATCGCATTAGATGGCAACACAGCATGTGTTGTTGAAGTTAACTCTGAGACAGATTTCGTTGCAAAGAATGAGACATTCCAGAACTTTGTTCAGTCTGTTGCAGATCAGGCTCTTGCTTCATCACTTAATGGTGGTGTAGACGGAGAGGATGTTGAAGCTCTTCTTGATCTTAACGGTTTGAAGGATGAGCTTGTTGAGAAGACAGCTACAATCGGCGAGAAGTTATCTGTTCGTCGTTTCAAGAAGGTTTCTGGAGATGTTGTAGTATCTTATGTACACGGTGGCGGTAGAATTGGTGTTCTTGTTGCTGCAGAGGGTGCATCTGATGATGCTGCAAAAGAGGCTCTTACAAATGTTGCAATGCAGATTGCAGCTTTGAATCCAAAGTACATCTATGATACAGATGTAGAGCAGTCTTACATCGATCATGAGACGGAGATTTTGAAGGCTCAGATGGAGAATGATCCTAAGGAAGCTTCTAAGCCTGATAAGGTAAAGGACGGTATCATCAAGGGTCGTATCAACAAGATGCTTAAGGATGTAGTTCTTATGGATCAGGTATATGTAAAGGCTGAGGATGGAAAGCAGAGCGTTGCTAAGTATCTTGAGTCTGTATCTTCTGACATTAAGATTACAGAGATGGTTCGTTTCGAAGTAGGCGAAGGCATGGAGAAGAAGGAAGAGAACTTTGCAGAAGAAGTTGCAAAGCAGATGGGTCAGTAATAGGCTGATTATTATAAAACAGTAATTTGATATTAAATATGTTTTACCGTCATCTAGAGGAAACTTTGGATGACGGTTTTTACTTTTTGATTTCCTTTGTTAAAAAAAGCTTGAAAATCAAAAAAACAGCTTGTTTGTTCTATTCATATAACATTACTGTGACAATTACTGTGAGTAATGATACAATTACCAGTGCATTGAATTAAAATGATACGGAGTGAGTATTTTTGTGAGATATTTATTAAATGTTTTGAGAAGAATCAATAGCAAATATTATAAGAAATCGATTCTTAGCATTATATTGATGCTTACTATTATTACTTTATCTGGATGCGATTTAGCAGATTTAGCCGGTTCGAAAGAAACTAAGACTGTGACAGGAACAGAGATACATTTTGACACCGTCATGTCTATAACTTTATATGGTGAGGATGAGAAGGTCTTAAACAAGGCCTTGGAGGATTCCTTTCACAAAGTGGAGTCTCTTGAAGAGATATTTAGTGCGCAGCTGGATTCTAGTGAGTTATCTATAATAAATAGAGACATTGCTTCAGGGAAAGCTGAGTTTAATATTTCAAATGAACTGTGTGATGTAATTGAATGTGCCATTAGAGTGGGAAAGTCATCAAATGGTGCATTGGATATTACAATAGGGAATTTGATAAATCTCTGGGGAATCGGCACTGATCATGAGAAGATTCCTACAGATGAAGAAATTGAAACTGCACTTGAGAATACCGGAATGGAATATATTGGACTTGATGTTGATAAAGGTGTTCTTTCGGTGAAGTCATCAAATGTACAATTGAATGTGGGAGCTGTTGCCAAAGGCTATGCTGCTGATGTTGTCAAAAATCTGATTCTAGAGGAAAATCCAAGTATTTATGGAATTTTAGATTTCGGAGGAAATATTATTACTATAGGTAGTAAAACTGATGGTTCAAAATGGAAAGTTGGAATCAAGAATCCTATTGATACTAATGCAGTCTATGGTGGTGTCAGTATAGATGATTTGTCTGTTGTTACATCAGGTAATTATGAGAGATATTTTACAGTTGGTAATATTCGATATCATCATATTTTAAATCCTGCTTCCGGCTATCCGGCAGATAATGGGATTATAAGTGCAACAATAATTGGAAAATCATCAATGGTATGTGATGCATATTCCACCGCGTGTTTCTGTCTTGGTATAGATGAGGCTATAAAACTTGTGAATAGTAATGATGAAATAGAATGCATTCTGATTGATAATGAAGGAAATGCTCATTTTAGTGACAATATGTCCAAGTATAATTTTATAAAAGAATGATTTAACCGTCGCTTCTATATTATATAGTTGCGACGGTTTTTTCATGCTTGGAAAATGTTATTCTGTTGCGTATTATACTAAATATGATACAATAAGAAAGACTTTAGGGAAGGAGATTTAAGCCATGGCTGGAAATGATTCTAATGAGCCTAATAACTTAAAAAGTAAGCGGGATAGGCGCAAACGAGTGGCTAGAATAAAGACTGCAATATTGTCCACCATTGCTATCTGGATGGCTATTTCTATAATCGTTATTACTTTGCTATGTATCAAGGTTGTATCGTTACAGAAACAGATTGATTTTCTCACAGGGGATTATGATTATTCTGAAAATGTTGAGGCTGGAGTAAATGGAGCAGATGCAGGCCTTAAACTTGTTAATCAAACAGATGAGGATATAGATAATCTGGCTGGAACAGAAGACGTGTTAAAGGTTTATCTGACTTTTGATGATGGTCCTAGCGAAAATACCAATGAGATTTTGGATATTTTAGATGATTATGGCGTAAAAGCTACTTTTTTCGTGGTAGGAAAACCTGAGGAAGAATACAAAGGATTATATCAGAGAATAGTAAATGAGGGACATACTATTGGTATGCATTCATATTCCCATAAATATTCTGAAATATACAGTTCTTTGGATGCTTTCAAAAATGATTTTGAACAGATACAAAATCTGATTTATGATACCACAGGAGTGGAGAGTGTATATTACAGATTTCCTGGTGGAAGTAGTAACAAGGTGAGCAATATTGATATGTCTCAATACATACAATATGTAAACGATCAAGGGGTGAAATATTTCGACTGGAATGTGTCCAGTGGAGATGCTACATCTTTGGCATATACACCTGATGATTTGGTTGAAAATGTAATGAATGATGTGGTAAAATATAAAACGTCGGTTGTGCTTATGCACGATACTGAGGCAAAAGATGCGACTGTACAGGCTCTGCCGAAGTTGATTGAAGAACTTCAGAAAGCAGGAGCTTTGATTTTACCTATAGATGGGGAGACTACAGTTATTCAGCATGTTACTATTTCGAAGTAATGTATAAGAGAAAATGGAGGAAAGATAATGGGATTTTTTAAAGAGTTTAAGGATGATTTCTCAGAGGCAGTAAATGATATAGTTTCAGATGAGGAATTTGACGAGACAGAAGAGGTTAATGATACTACACCTCTTAATACTGATATTGATGTTGAGTCTGAATTAAATAAATTAGATGGACTTTTAGAACAGGTATCAAAGAAGGTTGATAATAATGAGTCAATCGCATCAAAGAATGAAACAAATACATCGGAGGTTACAAACACAATGGATTTCAACGAGGAGTTAAATAATACAACAAGAGAGACAGTAGCACCTACACCAGCTGCACAGCCAGTTAGTACACCTGTATTTACACAGACAGAAGCAGTTACAGATGAGACAGCACTTATTACAGCTGGAATGAAGATTACAGGTAATATTGAGTCTGCTGGTTCAGTTGATGTTCAGGGTACAATCAACGGTGATGTTGCATGTAATGGAAAGCTTGTTGTTACAGGTTCTATTACAGGAAATAGTACTTCATCAGAGTTTTTCGCAGATGCTGCCAAGATTGAAGGTGAAGTTAATACATCTGGAACAGCCAAGATTGGTGTTGGTTCAGTTATTATTGGTAACATTTCAGCTACATCAGCAGTTATCGCTGGTGCTGTAAAGGGTGACATTGATGTTCAGGGACCTGTTGTTGTTGATACATCAGCAGTTATCGTTGGTAATATTAAGTCTCGTTCAGTTCAGATCAACAATGGTGCTGTTATCCAGGGATTCTGTTCTCAGGTATATGCTGATGTTGATGTGGATGGATTATTTGCATAAACGAGGTTTGGCATAATGAAGAGAGTATTATTGAAATTAAGTGGCGAGGCACTTGCCGGAGAGAATAAAACTGGTTTTCATGAGCAAACTTGTATTGCAGTAGCAAAGCAGGTTAAGAAGCTTGTTGATGACGGCGTAGAAGTTGGTATCGTAATCGGTGGTGGTAACTTCTGGCGTGGTCGTACTTCTGAGACAATTGACAGAACCAAGGCAGATCAGATTGGTATGCTTGCAACTGTTATGAACTGTATCTATGTATCAGAGATTTTCAGATTCGTAGGTATGACTACAGAAGTATTTACACCATTTGTATGCGGAGCATTTACACAGGGATTCTCCAAGGATGCTGCAAATGCTGCTTTTGCACAGGGTAAGGTTTGCTTCTTTGCAGGAGGTACAGGACATCCTTATTTCTCAACAGATACAGCTACAGTTTTGCGCGCAATTGAGATTGAGGCTGATGTTATCCTTCTTGCCAAGGCAATTGATGGAGTATATGACAGTGATCCAAAGGTTAATCCGGACGCTAAGAGATACGACGAGCTTCCAATTCAGGAAGTTATAGATAAGCAATTAGCAGTTGTTGATTTGACAGCTTCTATTATGTGTATGGAAAATAAAATGCCAATGTATGTATTTGCATTGCAGGAAGAAAACAGTATTGTGAAAGCAATTTCAGGAGACTTTAATGGTACAAAGGTTACTGTATAATGGAGGATGTAATGGACGAGAGATTATCAGTTTATGAAGACAAGATGCAGAAGTCTTTCAATAATTTAACAGAAGAATATACAACTATTAGAGCTGGACGCGCTAATCCACATGTATTGGACAAGGTAATGGTTGATTATTATGGTGTGCCTACTTCATTACAGCAGGTTGCCAACATCAATGTACCAGAGCCTAGAATGATTCAGATTCAGCCTTGGGAAGCAAGCTTACTCAAGGAAATCGAGAAGGCTATTATGATGTCTGATTTGGGATTGAATCCTACAAATGACGGTAAGGTTATTAGACTTGTATTCCCTGAACTTACAGAGGAGAGACGTCTTGAACTTGCCAAGGATGTTAAGAAGCGCGGTGAAGAAGCCAAGGTAGCTATCAGAAATATTCGTAGAGATGCCAATGATTCTTTCAAGAAGTTGTCTAAGGAAGCTGACATTTCAGAAGATGAGATCAAAGGACTTGAAGACGAGGTTCAGAAGCTTACAGATAAGTTTATTGCTGACATAGACAAGGCTGTTGAGGCCAAGACTAAGGAAGTTACTACAGTTTAATTGATTTAAAGAAGATAAGGGGCACTTAATTAGTGCCCTTTTTTTAACCATTATGGAGGTTTTTTATGAGTGTGCCACAGCATGTTGCAATCATATTAGATGGAAATGGAAGATGGGCCAAAGCCAAAGGTCTGCCTAGAACAGCCGGACATACAGCAGGTGCCAAAAATGTAGAGACTATAGCTCGTGATGCATATGATTTGGGCATTAAATATTTGACATTATATGCTTTTTCTACAGAGAACTGGAACAGACCTGATGAGGAAGTGGAAGCTCTCATGAAGTTGTTGGGTTCCTATCTCAAGACTTGTAAAGCTGTTGCCAAAAAGAATAATATGAGAGTTCGAGTTATTGGTGACAAGACCAGATTGTCAGATGATATGCAGAAGCAGATTCGAGAATTAGAAGAGGAATCAGCTGCATATGATGGTTTCGATCTGACATTTGCCATAAATTATGGCAGTAGAGATGAGATTGTTCGAGGAATTCGCAAAATGAATAAGGAAATCATGTCAGGAGATTTATCTGTGGAAGATATTACCGAGGAAAATTTCTCAAAATATTTAGATACTGCAGATTTGCCGGATCCTGATTTAATGATTAGAACCAGCGGTGAGCAGAGATTATCCAATTATCTCTTATGGCAGTTGGCTTATGCGGAATTCTATTTTACTCCAGTGCCATGGCCTGATTTTAGTAAGAAAGATTTACAGGAAGCGGTGGAAGCTTATGAAAATCGAGACCGTCGATATGGTAAGGTATAGATAATATTTATTTGAAAGGTAATTATTGAGATGTTTAGAACTAGATTAATCAGCGGAATTGTATTGGTGATAATAGCTCTTGCTGTGATTATTACAGGTGGAAATGTATTATTGGGGACTATGGCAGCCATTTCTATTATTGGAATGTATGAGTTGTATAGGGTATTTGGAATAGAGAGAAGTATTGCAGGTTTTGTAGGATATATAGCTTGTTTTATATATTATGCAGATTTACTATGGAAGTTTCTTCCCGATCATATGATTCTGCCAATAGTATTTCTTATTATCATGCTTGGAGTGTATGTACTTACTTATCCTAAGTACAAGGCAGATCAGATTATGGCTGGATTCTTTGGACTGTTTTATGTTGCTATTATGCTGTCATTTTTATATCAGACAAGAATGCTTGAGAGAGGCGCTTATCTGGTATGGTTAATCTTCTTGTGTTCATGGGGATGTGATACTTGTGCTTACTGTGTCGGTGTGTTATTTGGAAAGCACAAGATGGCACCTGTTCTCAGCCCGAAGAAATCTGTTGAAGGTGCAGTTGGTGGTGTTGTTGGAGCCATGCTTTTTACCGTTTTATATTGTTATATTTTCCGTGGGCAGATGGATTTGGCCCAGAGCGAAGTATATATTTTGGCCTTTGTAAGTGGAATTGGAGCTTTGATTTCAATGGTGGGAGATTTGGCTGCTTCTGCAATCAAGAGAAATTATGATATCAAGGATTATGGTAAATTAATCCCAGGACATGGTGGAATTCTTGATAGATTTGACAGTGTTATTATCACTGCACCAATAGTATATTTTTTGGCTTCTAATTTGCTGTAATATATTATACAAACTTGTTTTTAGATTAATGATGGAAGGAAGGATGCAATTATGAGAAATGTTGCTATTCTCGGATCAACTGGTTCTATTGGAACACAGACTTTAGATATTATTTCTCAAAATAGTAGTGAATTAAATGTTGTAGCTTTGTCAGCTGGAAGCAATATCGAATTGCTTGAGAAGCAGATTCGCCAGTATAAGCCATCTTTGGTTGCTGTGTGGGATGACAAAAAAGCTGCAGAATTAAGACAGAATATATCAGATTTATCAGGTGTACAGGTGGTATCTCAGATGGAAGGCTTGCTTGCAGTTGCAACTATTGCCGACTCTGATATTTTGGTTACTGCCATTGTAGGTATGCTTGGTATTCGTCCTACAATCGCTGCCATTGAGGCTGGGAAAGATATAGCTCTAGCCAATAAGGAAACTCTTGTTACAGCAGGACATATTATTATGCCTCTGGCTCGCAAGAATCAGGTGAAGATTCTACCTGTAGATTCCGAACACAGTGCTATTTTTCAATCTTTACAGGGTGAGGAGCACAATGAAATCAATCAGATTTTGCTGACAGCTTCCGGTGGTCCTTTCAGAGGTATGACCTGGGACGAAATGCAAAATGTTACATTGGAACAGGCATTAAATCATCCAAACTGGAGCATGGGCAAGAAGATTACAATTGATTCTTCTACCATGGTTAACAAAGGATTGGAAGTTATGGAAGCACATCATTTGTTTAATGTGAATTTGGATAAAATTACAGTTGTGATTCATCCACAGAGTATATTACATTCTGCTGTGCAATTTAATGATGGAGCTGTAATTGGTCAAATGGGAACTCCTGATATGAGAATTCCTATTTCATATGCTTTGTTTTATCCTGAACGCAAGCCTATTAATTCTGAGTATTTAGATTTGTTTCAGGTTGGTCAGATGACATTTGAAAAGCCGGATTTAAATGCTTTCAAAGGATTGGCTCTTGCCTATAAAGCTATGGAGCAGGGGGGCAATATTCCAACTGTATTAAATGCAGCAAATGAGAAGGCAGTGGCGAAATTTTTGAATAACGAGATTCGCTATGTACAGATTCCAGAGATTATAGGTGAATGTATGGAAAATATTTCTTATATTAATAATCCTAATCTGGAAGAAATATTAGAAACTGAGCAATTAACATATGATTATATAGAAGGACGTTATTAATGAGTATTATTATTGCAATTCTTATTTTTAGTTTTATAGTAATATTTCATGAGCTGGGACATTTTCTGGTGGCCAAGGCTTGTGATGTGAAAGTTAATGAATTCTGTCTTGGACTTGGACCTAGAATTTTGCATTTCACAAAGGGGGAGACAACCTATGCCTTGAGATTACTTCCTTTTGGTGGAGCCTGCATGATGGAGGGTGAAGATGAAGAAAGCTCTGATGGCAGAGCTTTTAACAATAAGAATGTATGGCAGAGAATAGCTATTGTCTTTGCAGGACCACTATTTAATTTTATACTGGCATTTGTTCTATCAATTGTAATGATTAGCTTTGTAGGTGTAAGCAAACCTATTGTTGCAGGTGTTTTAGAAGGCTACTCAGCTGAAGAACAGGGAATGCAGGCAGGAGATGAAATTGTACAGATTAATGGTTACAAGGTTCATTTCTATCAGGAGATAAGTGTGCTGTCATTTATCCATTCCGGCGAGGATTTGGATGTTACCTATCTTCGGGATGGGAAGGCGCACAATGTAGTTATTGAGCCTAAATTGAATCCGGAAACCGGTAGATATTCGCTGGGCATACAAGGAAGCGGTGCGCCGGAGAAGACAGGTTTTTTGGAGACTTTCAAATATAGTATATATGAGATTAAATATCAGATTTATACAGTATTTGCCAGCTTGAAAATGTTGCTTACAGGAAAGCTCACACCTGCAGATATGTCAGGTCCTGTGGGAATTGTAAAGGTCATTGATGATACATATCAAGTGTCAGCTGTGGATGGAGTTTTTTATATTGCAATGAATATGTTAAATATTGCTATTATGCTGTCAGCAAACCTGGGAGTTATGAATCTGCTTCCTTTGCCAGCTCTTGATGGTGGTAGGTTATTATTTTTCATAATAGAAGTATTTAGACGTCGGAAGATGAAAGAGGAAATCGAGGGAACCATTCATACAATTGGTTTCATGCTTCTGATGGCTCTTATGGTTTTTGTCATGATAAATGACATTATTAAATTATTTTAAAAATTGATAAGAGGGTGAATTAATATGGATATGACAAGAAGAAATACCAAGACTATTAAAATTGGAGATAGAATAATCGGTGGAGGCAACCCTGTCTTGATTCAGTCTATGACTAATACCAAGACAGAGGATGTGGATGCCACTGTTGCACAGATCCAGACTTTGACAGAAGCTGGATGCGATATAATACGATGTGCTGCACCTACAATGGAGGCGGCTGAGGCTTTAAAGGAAATCAAGAGACAGATCTCCATCCCTCTTGTTGCAGATATTCATTTCGACTACAGATTGGCTCTTGCAGCTATTGAAAGCGGAGTGGATAAAATCCGTATTAATCCGGGAAATATTGGTTCCACAGAGAGAATCAAGATGGTTGTGGATGCAGCCAAGGAGAGGAATATTCCTATTAGAGTTGGAGTGAACAGCGGTTCTTTGGAAAAGGAGCTGGTTGCAAAATATAATGGCGTTACAGCAGATGGTATTGTAGAGAGCGCCATTGATAAAGTTAGAATTATAGAGGATTTAGGTTACGACAATATGGTTGTCAGCATCAAGTCCTCCGATGTACTTATGTGTGTGAAGGCACATGAGCTTATTGCTGATAAAATTCCTTATCCTCTTCATGTAGGTATTACAGAGTCTGGTACATTATCAAGTGGTAATATTAAATCGGCCCTTGGTCTTGGAATGATTTTAGGTCAGGGTATTGGTGATACCATTCGTGTATCACTTACAGGTGATCCTATTGAGGAGATTAAGTCAGCCAAGCTGATTTTAAAGACACTGGGATTGAGACAGGGCGGAATAGAAGTTGTATCCTGCCCAACCTGTGGCAGAACTCAGATTGATTTGATAGGACTTGCAAACCGGGTGGAGAATTTAGTTGCTTCATATCCTCTTAATATTAAAGTGGCTGTTATGGGATGTGTGGTAAATGGTCCGGGAGAAGCCAAGGAAGCAGACTTAGGTGTAGCTGGTGGTATTGGTGAAGGTCTTCTTATAAAAAAGGGCGAGATATTTAAGAAGGTTCCAGAGGATAAGCTTTTAGATGCGTTGAAATATGAGTTAGATAATTGGAGTGAGTAAATTGGATAAGTTTTTTGAAGAGGTATTCCCATCATTACAACTTGATAATAATTTGTATACGATTCTGAATGAGGCCAAGATTACCAGAGTTGCCAGTAATCCTACTCATACAGCAATTCGTCTATACCTCAGTCTGAATACTTTGATTCCAAAACATGTTATCTGGAAATTGGAGAAGGAATTGTCCAAGCAGATTTTTCCTCGCAATGATGTGAAGATATATATTATTGAGAAGTTTGAACTTTCAGAGCAGTATACTCCGGAAAATCTGTTTGAAGCATATAAAGATAGTATTTATGAAGAGATAAATGCGAAAAGCGCTTTGATGCTTGGTGTATTGAAGAAAGCTGATTTCAATTTTATAGATGACAAGCATCTGATCATTACAGTGGAAGATAATGTAATAACCAAGGAATATGCCAAAGAATTATATGATTATCTGGATGCGGTATTCTGTGAGAGATGCGGTCAGAAGATTATTATAGATTTTGATTATAAACCTGAGGGTGAATTTAAATATAAGGAAAGTACAGAAGCTAAGTTACAGAATAGAATTTCTGAAATTACCAAGAGATTCGAAGAGAATGTAGCCAACCGAGAACAGGCTAAGGAGACGGAAGAAGGAAAAGATTCACAGGGCGCTGGCGGAAGCAAGAAAACTGTCACCAAGCCAGAAGGCAAGAAATTCGAAGGAAATGATAAATTCAAAAAATCTGGTAATTCCTTTGGAAATGGTGGATTTAGAAGAACCAGAAGTATTCGTCAGTCAGATAACCCGGATGTTATCTATGGTAGAGAATTTGAGGGTGATCCTATGCCTCTTGAAGAAGTTCAAGGCGAGATGGGTCTGGTTATTGTACGAGGCAAGATTGTAGGATTTGATACTCGCGAGATTCGCGGAGAGAGAACGATTATTAGTTTTACTATTTTTGATGGTACTGATAGTCTGACTTGTAAAATATTTGCCTCAAATGCTGATTTGGATGAGTTGTCTGGTAAATTAGGTAAGGGCAACTTTGTTAAAATAAAAGGAAATGTCTCAATGGATGTCTTTGAAAAGGATGTAACCATGGGACAGGTTGATTCCATTATGACTATTCCTGATTTCACCACCAAGAGAATGGACAATGCTCCTGTGAAGAGAGTAGAGCTTCATTGTCATACCAAGATGAGTGACATGGATGCTGTTACTGATGCAGGTGATATTGTGCAATGTGCAGTGGATTGGGGACATCAGGCTATTGCAATTACAGACCATGGTTCTGTTCAGGCTTTCCCTACAGCGGATCATAAATATCATGATATAGCATTTGCCAAGAACAAAGCTGGTGAACCATTTGATTTCAAGGTTATATATGGTTGTGAAATCTATCTGGTAGATGATACCAAGAAGATTGTAACTGGCACTGAGAATAGATCTTTAAATGATACTTATGTAGTATTTGATTTAGAGACAACAGGATTCAATGCTGACAAGAATAATATTATAGAAATTGGTGCTGTAAAGGTTGTAAATGGAGAGATAGTTGATAAGTTCTCTGAGTTTGTAAATCCTAAGGAACCCATTCCTTATAGAATTACTATGCTTACATCCATTAGAGATGAGGATGTAATTGATGCTGAAACTATTGATGTGATTTTGCCTCGCTTTATGGAATTCTGTAAGGGTTCAGTAATGGTTGCTCACAATGCTGATTTTGATATGACATTTATTCAGAAAAACTGTGAGAGACTGGGATTGGAATGTGATTATACCTATGTTGACACTGTGCCAATCAGTAGATATCTATTGCCTCATTTGAGTAAATTTAAGCTTGATAATGTAGCCAAAGCAGTGAAGGTATCTCTTGAGAATCACCACAGAGCTGTGGATGACGCAGGATGTACTGCTGAGATTTTTGTGAAATTTATCTCTATGCTTCATGACAGAGGCATTGATGATTTGCAGACTTTAAATGACAAGGGTATGCCTGATGAGGCGGCCATCAAGAAGATGCCAATGTATCACTGCATTGTATTGGCGAAAAATGATATTGGACGAATTAATCTCTATCGATTGGTTTCTATGTCCAACCTGGATTATTTCAGTAGAAAACCACGAGTTCCAAAGAGTAAGCTTATGGAATTTAGAGAAGGTCTGATAATTGGTTCTGCCTGTGAGGCGGGAGAGCTGTACAAGGCTATTTTGGGCCGCAGATCTATGGAAGAGATTACTAGACTTGTAGACTTCTATGATTATCTGGAGATTCAGCCAATTGGAAACAATGGCTTCATGCTTAGAGGTGATGATCCGATTGTTGAATCAGAGGAGGATTTGAGAAATATTAATAGAGAGATTGTGCGTTTGGGTGAGGAGTTTAAAAAGCCTGTAGTAGCAACCTGCGATGTGCATTTCCTACATCCTGAAGATGAGATATATCGTAGAATTATTCAGGCTGGTATGGGATTTGATGATGCAGATATGCAACCTCCTCTGTATTTGCATACTACAGAAGAGATGCTGGAGGAGTTCTCTTATTTAGGCAGTGACAAGGCAATGGAAGTGGTAGTTACCAATACCAATATGATTGCTGATATGTGCGAGCCTATAGCTCCTACTAGACCTGATAAATGTCCTCCTGTTATTGAGAATTCTGAGGAAGATTTGCGTAGAATCTGTTATACCAAAGCTCATGAGATGTATGGAGAGGAATTACCTCCTGTTGTTGCAGAGCGATTGAAGAGAGAGTTGGATTCTATTATTGGTAATGGATATTCCGTTATGTATATTATTGCCCAGAAGCTGGTTTGGAAGTCTAATGAGGATGGTTATCTGGTAGGTTCCAGAGGTTCCGTAGGTTCTTCCTTTGCGGCTACAATGGCGGGTATTACAGAGGTTAACCCTCTGAGTGCGCATTATCTCTGCGACAACTGTCATTATGTGGATTTTGATTCGGAAGAGGTGAAAGCATTTTCCGGTAGAGCAGGTTGCGATATGCCTGACAAGGATTGTCCGGTCTGTGGTAAGAAACTTAGAAAAGAAGGATTTGATATTCCTTTTGAGACCTTCCTTGGATTCAAGGGTGATAAGGAGCCGGATATCGATTTGAACTTCTCAGGTGATTATCAATCCAAGGCTCATAAATATACTGAGGTTATCTTTGGTGAAGGTCAGACTTTTAAGGCTGGTACGGTAGGTACTTTGGCTGATAAAACTGCATATGGTTATATTAAGAAATATTATGAAGAGCGTGGAATTCATAAACGTAATTGTGAGATAGATAGAATTGTAGGTGGTTGTGTTGGTGTTCGTCGTTCAACTGGTCAGCACCCTGGAGGTATCGTTGTTTTGCCGGTGGGGGAGGAGATAAATACATTTACCCCGGTTCAACATCCTGCGGACAAGGCTGAGGGAAATATTATAACTACCCACTTTGATTACCATTCCATCGATTCCAACCTGTTGAAGTTGGATATCCTTGGACATCAGGATCCTACAATGATTCGTATGCTGGAGGATTTGACAGGTCTTGATGCGGTAAATGATATTCCATTGGATGATCCGAAAGTTATGTCTTTGTTTAAGGATACCTCAGCTTTAGGAGTTACTCCTGAGGAACTTATGGGTACTGATATGGGAACTCTTGGAATTCCTGAGTTTGGTACTGACTTTGCTATGGGAATGCTTCGAGATGCCAAGCCAAAAGAATTTACGGATCTTATTCGAATTTCAGGATTGAGTCATGGTACTGATGTATGGTTGAACAATGCTCAGACTCTGATTCAGGAGGGCAAGGCTACTATTTCTACAGCTATCTGTACCCGAGATGATATTATGACTTACCTCATTCATATGGGATTGGACCCTGCTGAAAGCTTCAATATTATGGAGAAGACCAGAAAGGGTATCATTGCCAAGGGTAAGTGTAAGGAATGGCCTGAATGGAAACAGGATATGCTTGATCATGGAGTTCCTGAGTGGTATACCTGGTCCTGCGAACAGATTAAATACATGTTCCCAAAGGCTCATGCTGCTGCCTATGTTATGATGGCCTGGCGAGTGGCTTATTGTAAGGTTTATTATCCATTGGCATATTATGCTGCTTTCTTCAGTATCAGAGCTGACAACTTCAGCTATGAACTTATGTGTATGGGTAAGCAGGCCCTGGAACAGCATATTATTGATTATAAGAGAAAGGATAAGCTTTCTGCCAAGGAAGAAGGTTCTCTTAGAGATATGAAGATTGTACAGGAAATGTATGCCAGAGGTTTTGAATTCATGCCAATGGACTTGTATCAGTCTGATGCCAGATATTTCAAGATTGTGGATGGCAAACTTCTACCTCCATTTAATTCCATTGATGGAATGGGTGACTCAGCTGCAGAGTCTCTTGCTATTGCAGCGTCCCAGGGCAAATTCTTGTCCAAGGATGATTTGAAGGACAGAGGTAAAGTATCCAAGACTACTATTGAATTAATGTCTAAACTTGGTATTTTGGATGGAATGTCTGAATCTAATCAGTTATCACTTTTTGATTTTGCATAAGTTATTTAAAAGCAATTGGAGATTTATTGGAAAATATATCCTCCAATTGCTTTTTTATTATAAAAATCAGGGGAAGTATGGTATATTAATATGTAATAAATTTGGAACTTATAATTTAATACACAAGAGAAAGTACGAGAGTTTACATGAAGGATTTATTGGAAATCAGGGATGAAATTGATGTTATTGATAAGGAGATAGTTGAGTTATATAAGAAGCGCATGGCTTTGGCGGGCGAAGTTGCCCAATACAAGATAGCTAATAACAAGAATGTATATGACAAGGTAAGAGAAGAGCAGAAATTGAATAAGTTGTCTTCCTATGTTGATGATAATTTTCTGAAGCAGGGGGTGGTTGAACTCTTTGAACAGATTATGTCCACCAGCCGTAAGCGCCAGTACAAAATGTTGGCTGAACATGGTCTTATTAAAGATTTGGATTATACAGGTTATGACTCATTTGATTTTTCTAATGCAAGAATAGTATTTCAGGGTGTATATGGAGCATATTCTCAAGTAGCCACAGAGAAATTCTTTGGAGCAGATGTTTCTGCTTCTGCAGTAGCCACCTGGAGAGATGCTATGGAAGCTATAAAATCTGGCGAGGCTGACTATGCAGTTTTGCCTCTTGAAAATTCCACAGCTGGAATTGTAGGAGAAAATTATGATTTGTTAATTGATTATGATGTATCCATTATTGGTGAGCAGACTATCAAAATAGATCATGCTTTGCTTGCGCCAAAAGGAGCATCTATTGAGGATATTAAGACTGTATATTCTCATCCTCAGGCTCTTATGCAATGTTCTAATTTTCTGGAATTAACCCACGGTGACTGGGAGCAGAAATCAATGAAAAATACTGCTGTATCAGCAAAAAAGGTGAAGGAAGATGGAGATATAACTCAGGCTGCAATAGCAGGAGCTCACAATGCTTCCATCTATGGATTACAGGTCTTGGAGAATGCTATACAGAATGAGACTGAAAATGCCACCAGATTTATTATAGTATCCAAGGATAGAAAATATCTGAAGGATGCCAACAAGGTGTCATTGAGTTTTGAATTGCCTCATGAGAAAGGCTCTCTGTATCACATTCTATCCCATTTCATCTTTAATGGGTTGAATATGACCAAGATTGAATCACGACCTTTGTCTGATAGAAATGTAAAAGGCAAGAAGTGGGAATACAGATTCTTTATAGATTTTGAAGGTAATCTGCAGCAGGAGGAAGTAATCAACGCTCTTCGGGGGCTTCAGGAGGAGACTGCTGCCTTGAAAATATTGGGAAATTATATAGCTGGATAAAATATTATGAAAAACGGGGGAGTAATTTATGTCTATGTTTGCTTCAATATATGTTGGATCTTATGAGACGATTTTAAAGGTTTTTGAAAAGAAAAATGCCAGTCAAATTAGAGAGATTGACTGCCAGAGATTCCCTATTGGTATAGTGCAAGACATATATCATATGGGAGAGATTTCTTCTGATACTATACAGAAACTGGCGGACATCTTGAAAAATATGTCTGATACAGTTGATATGTATAAGATATCAAATATGGATGTATATGCTGGCCCTACAGTGGGTAAAGCATCCAATTATCTATTGGCTGAGAGATTGGTTCGTGGAAAATCCAAGGTTGAAATGAAACTTCTCAGTAATTCTGAACAACGCTTTTTAAGTTACATGGCTGTGGCTTCTATGGCTGATTTTGATAAATATATTTCAAAAAGTGCAGTTTTGGTTGATATAGGTGGAGCGTCTCTACAGATTACATTATTTATAAATGGAAAGGTGGAGACTACTCAGCATATTAATATTGGAACTGCAATTATGCGTGAGAATCTGCGGCGTCTTTCCCATTATATTGATAGAAAAGATCAAATTCTGCAGATTATGAATAAGGAAATCGGTGGTTTCATTAATATGTATGTGCCCCGGGATGTGGAGATAGAAAATCTTATTATACTGGAAGATAATCTTACATCAATTATTACAGAGTTAAGTGGTATGTCAGATGACAGCTTTATTAAATCAGAAGAATATGTAGATATTTTGGATGCTATAAGAAATGTTAATCATAGTGATTCTGAAGATATTTATAATATTGGCATAAATGATTCGGATATTTTAGATGCCTTGATTTTGTTTCATAAAGCTTTGGTTGACAACTTCTGTCCAAAATATATATTTACCCAGAATGTATCAGTCAACGAGGGTATGGCTTACAACTATTATATGAAATCCAAGGATTTTAAGTTGAAGCATGATTTCAACCAGGATATATTAACTGCTGCCTGGGCAATAGCCAGAAGATATAATAGCTATCAGCCTCACTTGAAGGCTTTGGAATATGTATGCTCTAGCATTTTCGGTTCTACAAGAAAATACCATGGACTGGAAAATAGATGTAAACTTTTATTGAGATGTGTGGCTATTTTACATGACTGCGGTAAATATATAAGCATTTCACAGGCCGCAGATTGTTCTTACTCAATAATTATGAATTCAGAAATCTTAGGCCTGAGTCATCACGAGAGAGAGATTATAGCAACTACTGTAAAATATGCTGCTAGTCCTATGGATTCTTATGAATTTATGGCTGATAGATTCAGTGAACAGGAATATGTTGATATAATGCGTATGGTTGCCATTTTCAAGGTTGCCAATGCTCTGGATAGAAGTCATAGACAGAAATTCAAGAATATTAAAGTGGAAGTGAAGAAGAATGAATTGGTTATTTCCGTGGAGGCCAAAGATTCTCTATCACTTGAGAAGGGGATGTTTGAGAAGAGTGCAGACTTTTTTGAGGAAGTATTTGATTTGAGACCTGTTGTAAAGGAAAAGAGAGTCTTGAAGTAGGAGGATTAGGGGATGAAAAAACATATTAGCAATTATGCAGATGAACTATTTGATAATAGAGAATTAAGTTGGTTGAAATTTGAGCATCGAGTGTTGAATGAAGCCAAAGATAAGGATATTCCTATATTGGATAGGTTGAAATTTGTAAGTATTACATCATCTAATTTGGATGAGTTCTTCATGGTCAGAGTTGCTTCCTTGAAAGATATGGAACATGCTAATTACAAGAAGAAAGATATAGCAGGAATGACTCCTTCTGATCAGCTTGAAGCCATTGCTGCTGATACTCATGAATTGGTAAAGGAACAGTATAATATTTATGGCAAGACTCTTATTCCAATCCTTCTAAAGCATCATATTAGAATTATTGACAGATTTGAGGAGCTTTCCGTAGAACAGGGCCAATATGTTGATAAATATTTTATGGAACAGGTTTACCCGGTGCTGACTCCAATGGCAGTGGATGCTTCAAGACCATTTCCTTTGGTTAGAAATAAGACTTTAAATATTGCAGCTTTATTGAAGCCCAATAATCCTGAATCTAAATTATCCCAGGGTAAGAGAGATGAATATGAATTCTCTACAGTACAGGTTCCATCTGTTCTTCCTCGATTAGTGTGGATTCCTAGTGAGAAACCTTATAAGGATACATTTATCCTTTTAGAGCAGATAATTGAGAAAAATATTGATCAATTATATCTTCATCATGATGTACTCAAGGCATATCCTTATAGAATTATGAGAAATGCTGATTTCAACCTGGATGAGGATGATGCATCTGATCTGTTGAAAGAGATAGAAAAACAATTGGCTAAGCGTCAATGGGGAGAGGTTATTCGTCTGGAGATTGAAAGAGATGTGGATGATGATTTATTAAAGGAACTGGCGAGACAGCTGGATATAAGAAAAGACGACATCTACAAAGTGGATGGTCCGATTGATCTTACATTTCTTATGAAATTATATGGTATTGAAGGTTATAACAAGCTGAGAGAGAAGAAATACGAGCCTCAGCTTAATCCTAGAATCGCTCCAGGGGATAATATATTTGAGGAGATTAAGAAGGGTGATATATTCCTTTCCCATCCATTTGAAACTTTTGATCCTGTAGTTGATTTTATAAAACAGGCTTCTGTTGATAAGGATGTTCTGGCGATAAAGCAGACATTGTACAGAGTAAGTGGTAATTCACCTATTATAGAAGCTTTGGAGAAGGCTGCCAAAAATGGTAAGCAGGTAACAGTATTAGTTGAGCTGAAAGCCAGATTCGATGAGGAAAATAATATTATATGGGCCAAGCGTCTTGAGAAGGCTGGCTGTCATGTAATATATGGTTTGCTGGGATTGAAGACTCATTGTAAGATAGCTCTTGTGGTTCGTCGTGAGGAAGGTTCCATTACCAGATATGTGCATCTTGGCACAGGCAATTACAATGATTCCACAGCTAAGCTATATACTGATTGCGGCATTTTTTCATGCTCAGAAAGTTATGGTGAGGATGCTACAGCTGTATTTAACATGCTATCAGGTTATTCTGAACCTAAACATTGGAATAAACTGGCAGTTGCTCCTATATGGTTGAGAAGTGGTTTCATTAATATGATTGAGAAAGAGACAGAGAATGCCAGAAGTGGCGAGAAGGCTCTCATAATTGCCAAGATGAATTCACTTTGTGACAAGGAGATTATAGAACGGCTCTATGACGCATCCGCTGCTGGAGTGGAGATTCATCTTATTGTGCGAGGAATATGTTGTCTTATTCCGGGAATTCCTGGTGTCAGTGATAATATAGAAGTGAAATCTATTGTAGGTACTTTCCTGGAGCATAGCAGGATCTTCTATTTCTATAATAAAGGTTTAGAAGATATTTATATGGGCAGCGCTGACTGGATGCCTAGAAATCTGGATCGAAGAGTAGAGATTATATTCCCGGTGGAAGATGATGGCATCAAGAGCAGAATCAAGCATATATTAGATGTTTGCCTAAAGGACAATACCAAGGCATATCTTATGCAAAATGATGGTACATATGTACATATCAATAGAAGAAATACTCCTGGTATTGGAGCCCAGGATACTTTTTGCCGGGAGGCAATGGAGGCGGTTAAGTCTTCTGACAAAGGGAAAGTCTCCAGACATTTTGTGCCGATACTGGCTATAGATAACGAGGATTAATGAAAATGAGCAAAGCATACTTTATTGATTTTGACGAGACTTTACTTAATACTGACAAAACTGTTTCAGAGGAGAATGTCCGTGCTCTTAGGGATGCCCAGAAGAGAGGAGATTACCTGGCATTTACCACAGGCCGTCCTTTCTATGGAGGCAGTTTTCTCTTCAAGAGACTGGGGATATCAACATATAATTGCTTTCTGTTATGCTTTCATGGTGCCTTGGTTTATGATTTGGATAGAGAATGCATAATTCATAAGACTGTAATGGATAAAACAAATCTTGTGCCGCTGTTGGAGGAGATTAATTCCAGAGGTATATATCTGGAAGCATTTTCCAAGGATATGTTATATTGCTTGGAGGAAAATGATTTCACTCACAGATATGCTGCGACAACGCAGGAACCCTTTACCGTGGTGGATTCAATTGATGAAATTGTATCCCATGATATTTATAAGGTTATGGCTATTGATTATAATTCCAGAGAGGAATTATATAAGCTTCAAAACAAGATGGAAAATAATTCTGATAATTGTTTTGACAGCTTCTTTTCCAATAAATGGTTTTACGAATTTACTGAGATAGGTGCCAATAAAGGTGAAGCCTTAAGGACTTTGGCTAAGCATTTGAATCTGTCCATATCTGATACAGTTGCCGTGGGAGATGAGCAAAATGATATTTCCATGATTGAAGCTGCAGGAGTGGGCGTTGCTATGATAAATGGCAAAGAAAATGTTAAAGCTGTAGCTGATGTTATTACTACAAATGATAATAATCATGGAGGAGTTGCAGAAATTCTCAATTTATATAAGTAGGTTTTCATTGTGAAATGTAATTGTATAAATGAATAAATGGTATATTGAAAATGACAAAACACAAGATGTTGTGTTTTGTACTTGCTAAATATGCTAAATGGTGTTATTATTCAATTGAGATATATTATTATCTTGGAACCTGTTGGATATCACCTAGGAGGTAGCATATGGGCATTTTAGATGAGTATTTAAAGGTTTCGGCTGTAGCCGAGTATGCCAGTTCGGAAGATTCTGCTAGTAGCAATCTTTTCTGGTACTCTAAGAAGAGAGAATCTTCTAAGGAATTCGGCGGCATATTCAAAAAAGCCTGTGATGAATTAAAACAAGAGGCAGGCAATACACACCAAACCAAGGGCTATATCGCAGTAGTAGGTGCCAGACTTATCTAAAATGAGTGGCATTCGTACATATGATAATTAGTCCAAGAGGGACTTGCGGTTGCAAGTCCTTTTTCTTCGGTTAAAATCTCTTATAATAATGAAAGCAATTGTGTGAAAAATATTTTCCATAATTGTTGACAGAGGATAATAGGTATGTTATATTATCAACTGTTGTAAAGAAAGTAGAGTATCCACTCTCACCTAAGCACATATAAGTGACTTAGTGTTCAAAGATTTTCGAAAATATTTTTATTTGCGAAGTGTTATTGATTTTTGATTGTGGATAGTCTGTCTATCCACATTTTTTATTTTACGGAGGGTAAAGTCATTAGCGAGTACATGATTAATGAGCAGATAAGAGACAAAGAAGTTCGTCTTATTGGCTCTGACGGAGAACAACTTGGTATCGTATCAGCAAAGGAAGCACAGAAGTTAGCAGATGAAGCTAATCTTGATTTGGTGAAGATTGCACCAAATGCAAAGCCACCTGTTTGCAAGATCATTGATTACGGTAAATACCGTTATGAGATGGCACGCAAGGAGAAAGAGGCTAAGAAGAAGCAGAAGACTGTTGAAGTAAAAGAAATCAGATTGTCTCCAAATATTGAGGCTAATGATTTAAATACTAAAGTAAATTCAGCAAAGAAATTCATCGCAAAGGGTAATAAGGTAAAGGTCACACTTCGTTTTAGAGGTCGTGAGATGGCTCATATTGCCCAGACAAAGCATATCTTGGATGATTTTGCTGCAGAGATGGAAGATGTTGCAACTGTGGAGAAAGCACCAAAGCAAGAAGGTAGATCCATCAGCATGGTGTTGGCAGAAAAGAGATAATTTAAGGAGGATAATAACATGCCAAAGATTAAGACAAAAAGAGCTGCTGCAAAGCGCTTTTCTACAACAGGAACAGGAAAGTTAAAGAGAAACAAAGCTTATAAGAGCCATATCCTTACAAAGAAGACTACAAAGAGAAAGAGAAATCTCAGAAAGTCTGCAATGACAGATTCAACAAATGTAAAGGTAATGAAGAAGGTTTTACCTTATAGCTAAGAATAGGTTAAGGAGGAATAGAAAATGGCAAGAATTAAAGGCGGATTAAACGCTAAGAAGAAGCATAATAGAGTATTAAAAATGGCAAAGGGTTACAGAGGTGCTCGTTCAAAGCAGTACCGTGTAGCTAAGCAGTCAGTTATGAGAGCGCTTACAAGCTCTTATGCTGGACGTAAGCAGAGAAAGAGACAGATGAGACAGCTTTGGATCGCTCGTATCAACGCTGCTGCAAGACTTAATGGTCTTTCATACAGCAAGTTTATGTACGGTCTTAAGGTTGCAGGTGTTGAGATGAACAGAAAGATGCTTGCAGATCTCGCTGTTAATGATGCAGCTGGTTTTGCAGAGTTAGTAGAACTTGCAAAGAAGAATGTAGCATAATTTAATTATTAGAGTCCTGGTTTTATATCAGGACTCTTTTTTACAGGCTTATTTATCATTGCATTTACCATAAGAGTAAATAAGCAGGAATTGATAAGAGTTTTGTGGATAAGAATATATCATTTGTGTTATAATATCGAGGAATGTGGCGCATGTACCATGTGCTATTATAATAGAAAAGTATTTATTATAAGGAGGAGTGGCAAATGGCTATTTTAGTTACCGGAGGTGCCGGATATATAGGAAGTCATACTTGTGTTGAACTTATAAATGCAGGATATGATGTGGTTGTATTGGATAATTTATCTAATTCAAGCGAGAAGTCTCTTGAGAGAGTGGAGGCTTTAACAGGAAAGAAGCCAGTATTTTATAAGGGCGATATTTTAGATAGAGATATTTTGAATAAAGTATTTGCTGAGAACAAGATTGATGCATGTATACATTTCGCAGGTTTAAAGGCTGTTGGTGAATCTGTTGCAAAACCTTGGGAGTATTATGAGAATAATATTGCTGGTACTTTAACTCTTGTTGATGTTATGAGACAGAACGGATGCAAGAATATTATATTCTCATCATCTGCTACAGTATATGGAAATCCTGCTCAGATTCCAATTACAGAGGAGTGCCCAAAGGGACAGTGTACTAATCCTTATGGATGGACGAAGTCTATGTTGGAGCAGATTCTCTCTGATATGCAGAAGGCTGATAATGAGTGGAATGTAATTTTACTTAGATACTTCAATCCAATTGGAGCTCATCCATCTGGAACAATGGGAGAAAATCCAAATGGTATTCCAAACAATCTTATGCCATATATCACACAGGTGGCTGTTGGTAAGCTTCCTGAGCTTGGAATCTTTGGTGACGACTATGATACACCTGATGGAACTGGTGTGAGAGATTATATCCATGTTGTTGATCTTGCAGATGGTCATGTGAAGGCTTTGAAGAAAATTGAGGAGAATGCAGGACTTTGCATCTACAATTTAGGTACTGGTGTTGGTTATTCAGTATTGGATATTGTCAAGAATTTTGAGAAGGCCAACGATATCAAGATTCCTTATCAGATTAAGCCGAGACGTGCAGGTGATGTTGCTACATGTTATTCAGATGCAACAAAGGCGAAAGAAGAGCTTGGATGGACTGCTAAATATGGCATCGAAGACATGTGTCGTGACTCTTGGAATTGGCAGAAAAACAACCCAAATGGATATGAATCATAAGCACATGAATTATTCCGAAAATTTTTTTGAAATTTTTTCAAAAAAAGGGTTGACGAATAGATGATATTCGTGTAATATACATTTTGTTGTCGCGAGCGACAGCAAATGAGGTTCCTTGGTCAAGCGGTTAAGACGTCGCCCTCTCACGGCGAAAACAGGGGTTCGATTCCCCTAGGAACTGTTTTGAATATTGTTACTAGTTGAGAGTGGAACTTGTTCCACTCTCAATTGTTTATATAGGAAAATTTAAAAGGTGGTGATTGAATGTCTCAGAGATCAGATTATGAAAACAAAACCGAAGAACTCATCTTGCCGATATTGGACAGAATGGGATTTGAGCTGGTGGATGTGGAATATGTAAAAGAAGGTCAGGACTTCTACTTGAGAGCTTATATTGATAAGCCGGGTGGAATCACAATTAACGACTGTGTTGATGTAAGCCGTGAGATGAATGAGCTTCTTGATCAATATGATTATATTTCAGATCCTTATATATTTGAGGTCAGCTCCCCAGGATTGGGTCGTCCTCTTAAGAAGGATAAGGACTTAGAGAGAAGCATTGGCCAGGATGTTGACATACATACATACAAAGCTATAGATAAGCAGAAAGAATTCACGGGAATGTTGAAGTCTTATGACAAAGATAGCATTGTTATAGAAATAGATGGAAATGATATTACATTTAACAGAAGTGACATTTCCCTGATAAGATTAGCATTTGATTTTTAATTGCGGAGCGCATAATAGGAGGAATATAGAAAAATGAAAAACAATGAATTATTAGAGGCAATCACATTGCTTGAGAAAGAGAGTGATATCCCAAGAGATGTACTTGTTGAGACAGTTAAGTCTACAATCATCAGTGCATGCAAGACTGCATATGGTAAGACAGACAATATTACAGTTGAAGTTGATCCTGAGACATTTGAGTATCGAATCTTTGCTGCTAAGACAGTTGTTGAAGCTGTGGAAAATATGTATGAGGAAATCAGCTTAGACAAAGCGAGAGAGCTTGGCGGTTCATATCAGCTTGGTGATGTTATAAATGTTGAGATAAATACACAGAATTTAGGTCGTAATGCGGCTGCACAGGGTAGAGTAAATGTGCGTCAGAGACTTCGCGATGCTGAGAATGCTGTGATTGAGAGCGAGTATTCCGGTTTGGTAAATACTGTTGTAAATGGTATTGTTCAGAGATTCATCGGCAAGAATATAAGCGTAAACTTGGGAAAGACAGATGCATTTCTTCCTGAGAATGAGCAGGTTAAGGGAGAGCATTTTGCTCCAACAGATAGAATCAAGGTTTACATCGTAGATGTTAAATCAAATAACAAGAAGGGTACTAGAATTTCTGTTTCTCGTACTCATCCAAATCTTGTTAAATGTCTCTTTGAAGATGAAGTTTCAGAAATCAAAGATGGTATTGTAGAGATTAAGTCTATTGCCAGAGAAGCAGGTAGCAGAACTAAGATGGCTGTATGGTCAGAGGATCCTGATGTAGATCCAGTTGGTGCTTGCGTCGGTGTAAATGGTGATCGTGTAAATAATGTGGTTGATGAGCTTCAGGGTGAGAAGATTGATATTGTAGAGTGGAGTGAGACACCTGCTGTATTGATTGAGCATTCATTAAGCCCAGCCAAGGTTATTGCAGTATTAGCTGATTCTGATGACAAGACAGCACAGGTTATTGTTCCTGATTATCAGTTGAGCCTTGCTATTGGTCGTGAAGGACAGAATGCTCGTCTTGCTGCCAGACTTACAGGATACAAGATTGATATTAAGAGTGAGTCACAGGCTAGAGATGATGCTGAGTGGATGGAAGCATTTGGAATCACAGAAGAATATGATGAGTACGATGATGAGTACTTTGATGATGACGAGAATTATGATGAATCATATGATGAAGAATTGTATGAGGATGACTACGAAGAAGATTCTGATAATGTGGATGTTGAATAATTTATGAATAATAAGAAAATTCCTATGAGAAAATGTGTAGGATGCAATAAACTACACAACAAGAAAGATTTGCTTCGCATAACCAAATATAATGATGATTTGGTTATGGACAGGAAGCATAAGATGAATGGTCGAAGCGCTTACATATGCTCACAGGAAGAGTGCTTGAAACTGGCATTGAAGAATAAAGGATTCGAACGCTCATTAAAATGTAAGATACCTACGACAATTTACGAGGTTATAAGACAGGAGATTGATTGATGCAGGACAAGGCATTGGGAATGTTGGGCTTGGCCCAAAAAGCCGGTAAGATTGCAAGTGGTGAGTTTGCAACTGAAAAGGCTGTGAAAGAAAGAAACGCATATTTGGTAATTGTTGCGGAGGATGCTTCAGATAATACCAAGAAGAATTTCACAGATATGTGTAATTTTTATAAATGCGACATATTGTTTCATTGGGACAAGGAGACAATGGGCAATGCTTTGGGAAAACAATTTCGTGCGTCCCTGGCGGTGTGCGATGAGAATATGGCAAATGCAATCAAGGGAAAGATTGTCTAGGATTACAGAATAATGGAGGATACGATACATGGCAAAAGTTAAAATACATGAGTTGGCAAAAGAATATGACATTAAGTCAAAAGATATAGTTGAATTTCTGGCTTCAAAAGGTATTGAGGTAAAGGCTCAAAGCGGAATTGAGGGCGATACCTATGATATGGTTGTAAAGAAATTCGGCAAGAAGGAAAATGAAGAGAAGAAAGCTGAGGCGCCTAAGAAGTCTGTAGAAAAGGCTCCTGAGAAGACTGCAGAAAAGCCTGCTACAAAGGAAGCTAAAGCTGCTCCTGCAAAGGAAGGTAATGCTGAGGACAAGCCAAAGAAAAAGAAGAATGTTACAGCTGTCTTCAATACACAGTTTAGTTCTGATCCACGTATCAGAGGCGATAGAGATAGAAATAATCGCAGAAATGATAGACGTGATGACAGAAAGCCTGGTAATCAGGATAAGCCAACTCGCGGTAGAATTACAGTAAGACCTGAAAGTGAGAGAACAGCTCGTCCTTCTCATCGTATTCAGGAGGAGAGAGACCGCAAGGAAGCAATGGAGAGAAAGGAAAGACGTGAGGCTGCAGGTGCCAACAAGTCTAACCCTACAAAGCCTATTAAGCCTAGAAATCTCAGCGAGTCAGAGAGACCTAGCAACAGACATAAGGCAAATGATGATGATTTCAGACCATCAAGAAATGAGAACAAGCCTTCTAAGAAGGATGACTTCAAGGGAAATAAGGGTGGCTTTAAGAAGGAATCTGTAGATTCTGCTCCTATGGATACAAGACCTTCTAAGGATGGAAGAAATAATCGTGATGATAAGAGAAAGAAACACGATTATGATAAGGACAAGACTAAGAAGCAGGAGAGATATGTAAATCTTGAGAAGAATGGTGGCAAGAAGAAGAACAAGCCACAGCCAAAGCAGCAATTACCTGCTGATGATGAGATTAGAACAATTACTCTTCCTGATACAATGACAGTAAGAGAATTAGCTGACAAGATGAAGATTCAACCTTCTATGATTGTGAAGAAACTCTTCATGAAGGGCATTATGATTACAGTTAATCATGATATTGATTTTGATCAGGCTGAAGAGATTGCTTTAGAGTTCAATTACATTTGTGAGCATGAAGTAAAGGTTGATGTTATTGAGGAACTTCTCAAGGAGGAAGAGGAAGATACATCAACAATGGTTAGCCGTCCACCAGTTGTATGTGTAATGGGTCACGTAGATCATGGTAAGACATCACTTCTTGATGCCATTAGAGATACCAAGGTTACTGATAGAGAGGCCGGTGGTATTACACAGCATATTGGTGCTTATATGGTTCCTGTCAATGGACAGAAAATCACATTCCTTGATACACCTGGTCATGAGGCATTTACTGCAATGCGTATGAGAGGTGCTAATTCAACTGATATTGCAATTTTGGTTGTTGCTGCTGATGATGGTGTTATGCCACAGACTGTTGAGGCTATTAACCATGCTAAGGCTGCCGGAATTGAAATCATTGTTGCTATCAACAAAATTGATAAGCCAAGTGCTAATATTGAGAGAGTTAAGCAGGAATTATCTGAGTATGAATTGATTCCGGAAGATTGGGGTGGAAGTACAATATTCTGTCCTGTATCAGCTCACACAGGTGAGGGTATTGATAACCTTCTTGAGATGATTCTTCTTACATCAGAAGTTCTTGAGTTAAAGGCTAATCCAAAGAGAAATGCCCGCGGTCTTGTAATTGAAGCTCGTCTTGATAAGGGACGCGGTACTGTTGCAACTGTTTTGGTACAGAAGGGTACACTTCATGTAGGTGATCCAATTGCTGCAGGAAGCTCTTATGGTAAAGTAAGAGCCATGGTTGATGAAAACGGTAAGAGATTAAAGGCTGCTACACCTTCTACTCCAGTAGAGATTATCGGTTTCAGCGAAGTTCCAAACGCTGGTGAGATATTTGTATCAATGGATAGTGAGAAGGAAGCAAGAAGCTTTGCTGAGACATTTATTTCAGAAGGTAAGAACAAGCTTATTGAGGAGACTAAGTCCAAGATGTCTCTTGATGATCTCTTCTCACAGATTCAGTCTGGTAATGTGAAGGAACTTGACTTGATTGTCAAAGCAGATGTACAGGGTTCTGTAGAAGCAGTTAAGCAGTCACTGGTTAAGCTTTCTAATGATGAGGTTGTAGTTAAGGTTATCCATGGTGGTGTTGGTGCTATCAACGAGAGTGATGTTATCTTGGCATCTGCATCCAATGCTATTATCATCGGATTTAATGTTCGTCCTGATGCGCAGGCTAAGCAGACTGCTGATTCAGAAGGCGTAGATATTCGCTTATATAGCGTTATTTACAATGCTATTGAGGATGTTGAGGCTGCCATGAAGGGTATGCTTGATCCAATCTATGAGGAGCAGATTATCGGACATGCTGAGGTTCGTCAGATATTCAAGGCTTCTGATGTTGGAAATATTGCCGGTTCTTACATTTTAGACGGTCGTTTCGAGCGTGGATGTAAGGTAAGAGTACAGCACGAAGGCGAGCAGGTATTTGAAGGTGATTTGGCATCATTGAAGAGATTTAAGGATGATGTGAAGGAAGTTAAGGCTGGATATGAATGTGGTCTTGTTGTAGACGGATTCAGCGATTTCGCAGAAGGCGATGTTATCGAGTCTTACATTATGGTAGAGGTACCACGATAGAATGAAGAAGAGAAGTATAAAAAATACAAGAATTAATGAAGAGGTTTTGAGAGAAATCAGTGAGATCATCAGAAATGATGTGAAGGACCCAAGAGTAAACTCTACACTTACAAGCGTAGTTGCTGTAGAGGTTGCTCCTGACCTCAAAACTTCTAAGGTATATATTAGTGTTCTTGGAGATGAGAAACTCCAGGAGGACACTATCAAAGGTTTAACAAGCTCTGCAGGCTATATTAGAAGACAGCTTGCTAGCAAGTTGAATCTGCGTAATACACCGGAAATCCATTTTATTTTGGATCAGTCAATTGAGTATGGCGTGAGAATGTCAAAGCTTATTGATGAAGTTAATGGAGGAAATTAATGATATTTGAGCAGGAAATTGCAGGGGCAAAATCAATAGCTATTGGAGGACATATCAGACCGGATGGTGACTGTGTTGGTTCTACCATGGCTGCATATAACTACATTAAGACATATTTCCCTGATGTGAAATGTGATATTTACCTGGAAGATATTCCTAATATTTTCCGCTTTATCAAACATACTGAGGATATACAGATTCCATCAGCTTCAAAGGGCAAGGAGTATGATTTGTTCCTTGTTATGGATTGCGGTGATGGTTCTCGACTTGGGGATTCAATAGAATGTTTTAATATGGCTAAAAAGACTGTATGCATTGATCATCATGTAAGTAATCAGGCTTTTGCCGATGTTAATATGGTTGTGCCTGATGCAAGCTCAACTTGTGAGTTGTTTTATACAACTATTTCTCCTGACAAGATTACCAAAGATATTGCGGAGAGCATATATGTAGGTATGGTTCATGATACTGGTGTATTTCAATATACATGCACTCATAAATCTACAATGGAAGCTGCCGGAGTATTGATGGAGAAGGGCATAGATTATTCTCGAATTATTGATGAGACATTTTATGCCAAGACATATGAGCAGAATCTTATTCAGGCTCAGGCTATTTTGAAAAGCCGCCAATTCTTGGATGGCAAGGTTTTGGCTTCATTTATTTCCAAGGAGGAAATGGATAAATACAATGTGCTGCCTAAGCATCTAGATGGTATTGTAAACCAGCTGAGAATCACAAGAGGAGTTGAGATTGCAATCTTTTTGTATCAGCTTGAAGACAATGAGTACAAAGCCAGCACCAGAGGAAAGACTGGTATTATTGATCTGTCTCAAATAGCAGTTCATTTTGGCGGTGGCGGTCACAAGATGGCAGCCGGATTTTCTTTAAAAGGTAATGATCCTTGGAAGATGGTTAATGAGATTATAGCGGAGATTCAAAAACAGTTATAGACTATGAAAAGCGGAATTATTAACGTATATAAGGAAGCAGGTTTTACATCTTTTGATGTTATTGCCAAGCTTCGAGGTATATTGAAAATAAGAAAAATTGGACATACCGGAACCCTTGATCCTGATGCGACAGGGGTTCTTCCTATATGTATAGGTAAAGCTACCAAAATCTGCGATTTACTTACAGATAGAGACAAGACATACAGGGCTGTAATGAGACTGGGAATTGTTACAGACACTTTGGATATGTCGGGAAATGTGCTTGAAACCAATGCGGTAAATGTGACGGAAGAGGAAGTAAAATCAGCTATTATGTCTTTTGTTGGTGATATTATGCAAATTCCTCCAATGTATTCAGCGCTGAAGGTAAATGGACAGAAGCTGGTGGACTTGGCCAGAAAAGGTCAGGTGGTGGAACGAAAACCCCGTCCTGTCACTATTTATGATATTAATGTTGAAGAGGTAGCCCTACCTTTGGTGACATTTACTGTGTCATGCTCAAAGGGTACTTATATTAGAACTTTGTGTGATGATATAGGACAAAAGCTGGGCTGCGGTGCATGTATGGAGTCCTTGGAGAGGATAAAGGCTGCGGGTTTTACTGTGGAAAATGCCATGACATTATCCGATATTGAAGCCATACGAGATGCAGGCGACTTGGATAGTATTATTTTGTCTATTGATGAAGCTTTGAAGGAATATCCCAAGGTTGTGGCAAGGGATGGATGTACCAAAATCTTACAAAACGGTGGCAAGGTTTTGGCAGGAGATTTGATACAGGTTGATTCAAGTGCAGATTTAGTTCGCATGTATATGGCTGATGATACATTTGTAGGTATATATGAAAGAACGGGGGATATCTATAAGCCAAATAAGATGTTCCTAGAGGCATAATTATGAAGACTATTTATACTATATATGAAAACATAAATGAAAATACTGCGGTGACTGTTGGAAAATTCGATGGCATGCATAAAGGTCATGAACTTCTGGTAAATAATATCAAAAGTCAGTCAAATAGAGGATATAAATCCTGTATTCTAAGCTTTGATGTGTCTCCTAATATTTCTCTCGGCAAGAAATATGTAGGGCAGCTTATTACCAATGAAGAACGTCAGGCAATGCTTGAAAGGGAAGGAATTGATTATCTCTTACAATGCAATTTTGAGAAGGAGATAATGAATCTTGAGCCTAAAGAGTTTATTGAATTACTGGTTAATAATTTCAATATGAAATATATGACCTGTGGAACTGATTTCCATTTTGGAAAAAAAGGAGCGGGTGATGTGGAACTGCTTGCTAAGCTTTCTGAAGAAATGGGGTTTGGACTTGAAGTTATAGAGAAGCTTCAGGCTAATAACAGAGATATAAGCAGCACTTATATTAAGGACGAGATTCTCAAAGGAAATGTAGCTCTGGCAAATAAATTGTTGGGTTATAAATATTCTATGTGGGGCCAGGTGGTTCATGGCAATCATTTAGGCCGTAGATATGGTTTGCCTACAATTAATATATTGCCTCCAGATATAAAGCTATTACCACCTAATGGTGTATATATTACAGAAGTGTATATTGATAGCAGAAAATATCATGGAGTGACCAATATTGGAACCAAGCCTACTGTGTCCGGTGACAAGATAGTTGGAGTGGAGACTCATATATTAGACTTTAATAAGGATGTATATGAGAAACAGGTTCAGGTGGTTTTTCTTGAATATATTCGTCCTGAAAGGAAGTTTAATAGCTTAGATGAGCTTTTTGAACAGATGAATAAGGATAAGAACCAGGCCAGGGACTATTTTAATTATTACAAAAATGTTACAAATTGTTGACATTTCTTGTAACACACTGTATACTACCATTTGGAAACGATTTTGGTTTGTATAGTTTTGCATCAATTTGATGTGAAATACAGTGCATTAATTCATGGAAATATGGCTATTTCATATGACGTATATGCACTTGGAGGAAAAGATGAAAAGAAGAATCATTAGTGCTTTTGCAGTACTATGTATATCATCATTGATGATATCAACAGTTGTGAAAAATAATAATTCAAACAGTGAGAGTTCATTTAATGCGACAGCAGGTATTGTATCTATGTCCGCATCAAATTTAAATAATGCCGATGCTTTGGTCAGCGATTCAGGAGCTGTTCAAACAGCAGTAGCTGACGCATCAAAGTATGGTTATACAAATCTTGGAATGTCAATTGCTGAGGGAAATTTAAATATTAGAGAAGCAGCGGATTCTGAGGCTTCAATGGTTGGTAAACTTCCGGAAAATGGCGCTGTTGAAATCCTTGGTACGGAAGGAAGCTGGTATCATATTAAGTCAGGTGAAGTAGAAGGATATGTATCTGCTGAATTCATTATCACAGGCGAGGAGGCTTTGAAAAAGGCCAATGAAGTTGCTACAAATAAGGCCAAGGTTACTGCTGATGCAGTGCATGTACGTCTTGAGGCCAATACTGATTCAGCTATTTTATCCAATGTATTCTCTGGTGATGAACTTGAAGTGATTGCTGAATTAGGTGATTGGGTTCAGGTTAATGTAGATGGAGAGACTGGATATATTTCCGCTGAATTTGTAGAATGTGGAATTGCTTTGCCTGATGCTATGACAATGTCTGAGGCCAGATATGGTGAAGGAGTGTCAGATGTTAGAGTTGATCTTGTAAATTATGCACTTCAGTTTGTAGGAAATCCTTATGTATGGGGTGGAACAAGCTTGACAAGAGGAGCTGATTGCTCAGGATTTGTCCTTTCAATTTATTCTAAATATGGAATCTCACTTCCACATTCATCAAGAGCTCAGTCAAATTACGGTACAAGAGTATCTACTTTAGAACTTCAGCCGGGAGATTTATTATTCTACGGTAGTGGTGGAATAAGTCATGTGGCTATATATATTGGTGGTGGACAGATTGTTCACGCTAGTACTGAGACAACAGGTATAATTGTTTCCAATGCATTTTATAGAAATCCAATTTGCTGCACAAGCCTCTTGAATTAAAATGTGTTGTTTACAATAATATAATGCTGTGCTAAAATAGCATGGTGTGAGTTTACCCGTATTCGGTGGATGGACACTCCGACCTTCTGCTGATTACAGGCGTATAAAAATATTAGGAGGAAAACAAAATGATTACAAAAGAAAAGAAACAGGCAATCATCAATGAGTATGCAAGAACAGCTGGAGACACAGGTTCACCAGAAGTTCAGGTTGCAGTACTTACAGCTAGAATTCAGGAGCTTACAGAGCATTTGAAGGAGAATCCAAAGGATCATCATTCAAGACGTGGTATGCTCAAGATGATTGGTAAGAGACGTAATCTTCTTGCATATCTTAAGGATACAGATATTGAGAGATATCGTTCATTAATCGAGCGTTTAGGCTTGAGAAAGTAATTGTGCTAGCGAAAAGACGGAGTAGGTTTCTACTTCCGTCTTTTTGATGTATATAGGTAGAGATGTTACCGAGACCACTGATTAGTTAAAAAATAATTTTTGGTTAATCAGTGTTTTCGGTTTCTACCTAAAGTATTAAAAACAAGGAGAAAGAGAAATGACAAAGACATTTACAATGGAACTTGCCGGTAGAACATTAAGAGTTGACACTGGTAGAGTTGCTGCACAGGCAAATGGTGCTGTTTTGATTCAGTATGGTGAAACTACTGTTTTATCTACAGCTACAGCTTCTGAAAAGCCAAGAGAAGGAATTGATTTCTTCCCACTTTCAGTTGAATTTGAAGAGAAGTTATATGCAGTTGGAAAGATTCCTGGGGGATTTAATAAGAGAGAGGGTAAGGCATCTGAGAATTCAGTTCTTACTGCTCGTGTTATTGATAGACCAATGCGTCCATTGTTCCCAAAGGATTACAGAAATGATGTTACATTAAATAACATGGTTATGTCTGTTGATCCTCAGTGCCGTCCTGAGCTTGTAGCTATGATTGGTGCTGCAATGGCAACATGTATTTCAGATATTCCATTTGATGGCCCATGTGCTATGACACAGGTTGGTATGATTGATGGAGAATTTATCATTAACCCATCTCAGGAACAGTGGGATAAGGGAGACTTGAAGCTTACTGTTGCATCTACATCAGAGAAGGTTATCATGATTGAGGCTGGTGCCAACGAAATTCCTGAGGACAAGATGATTGAGGCTATTTACAAGGCTCATGATGTGAACCAGACAATTATTGAATTCATTAACCAGATGGTTGCTGAAATCGGTAAGCCAAAGCATGAATATACAAGCTGCGCTATCCCAGAGGAAATGTTTGCAGCAATGAGAGAGATTGTAACTCCAGCAGAGATGGAAGATGCTGTATTTACAGATGAGAAGCAGGTTCGTGAGGAGAACATTCGTCAGATTACAGAGAAGTTCGAGGAAGCATTCGCAGAAAATGAAGAATGGCTGGCTGTTTTAGGTGAGGCTGTATATCAGTATCAGAAGAAGACAGTTCGTAAGATGATCTTAAAAGATCATAAGCGTCCAGACGGTCGTGCAATCGATCAGATTCGTCCACTTGCAGCTGAAGTTGACTTGATTCCTAGAGTACATGGTTCTGCAATGTTTACAAGAGGACAAACTCAGATTTGTGATATTGTAACACTTGCTCCTCTTTCTGAGGTTCAGAGAGTTGATGGATTAGATGAGTATGTGACAGAGAAGAGATATATGCATCATTATAACTTCCCTTCATACTCAGTAGGTGAGACAAAGCCTTCTAGAGGACCAGGACGTCGTGAAATCGGACACGGTGCATTAGCTGAGAGAGCATTGCTTCCAGTTCTTCCTTCAACAGAGGAATTCCCATATGCAATCCGTGCTGTATCTGAGACATTTGAGTCAAATGGTTCTACATCAATGGCATCAACATGTGCATCATGTATGTCACTTATGGCTGCCGGTGTTCCTATCAAGAAAATGGTAGCTGGTATTTCTTGTGGTCTTGTAACAGGAGATACAGATGATGATTACATCGTACTTACAGATATCCAGGGACTTGAAGATTTCTTCGGAGATATGGATTTCAAGGTTACAGGTACCAAGGATGGTATCACAGCTATTCAGATGGATATCAAGATTCATGGTCTTACAAGACCAATCGTTGAGGAGGCAATCAGAAGAACTCGTGAAGCTCGTTTCTTCATTATGGATACATGTATGTCAAAGGCTATTGCTGAGCCTCGTAAGGAAGTTGGAGAGTATGCTCCAAAGATTATCCAGATTCAGATTGATCCTGCAAAGATTGGTGATGTTGTTGGTCAACGTGGAAAGACAATCAATGAGATTATTGAGCGTACAGGCGTGAAGATTGACATTACTGATGAAGGTGCTGTATCTGTATGTGGTACTGACAAGGCAAAGATGGATGAGGCTGTGAAGATGATTGAAATCATCACAACTGATTTTGAGGAAGGTCAGGTATTTACAGGTAAGGTTATCAGCATCAAAGAATTTGGTGCATTTGTCGAGTTCGCTCCTGGCAAGGAAGGAATGGTTCACATTTCTAAAATTGCCAAAGAGAGAATTGAACATGTAGAGGATGTTCTTACTTTAGGAGATGTTGTAAAAGTTGTATGTCTTGGCAAAGACAAGATGGGTAGAATCAGCTTCAGCATCAAGGATTGCCAGTAAGAATAATTTTGAAAATGAAATTATAGGTTTTAAGCCCCTGAATTATACAGGGGCTTAAATTATGTAATACAATAAATTGTAATTGTATTTTCCTTAAAACACTAAATGTTGTGCTTTCCTCTTGAAAAACATGTTTTTTTACTATATAATGTGCTTTAGAATTATGGAGAGGATTGTGGAAATGAGTCTTGAATTTAAATTACAGGTTTTTGAAGGACCTTTAGATTTATTACTTCATTTAATAAATAAGAATAAAGTTAGTATCTATGATATTCCAATTGTTGAAATTACAAACCAATATATGGATTATCTGCGACAGATGCAGGAGGCTGACCTGAATATAATGAGTGAATTTATGTTTATGGCTGCCACTTTGTTAGATATTAAATCCAAGATGTTACTTCCGGCTCAGGAGACTGATGACGAGGAGGAAGAGGATCCTAGAGCAGAACTTGTACAGCAGTTGTTGGAATATAAATTATACAAATGTATGGCTTATAATCTCAAGGATAGACAGATGGATGCTTCCAAGATTTTTTATAAAGAAGCAACTATTCCCGAGGAAGTTGAGAAATATCAGGCCCCAATTGATACAAGTGAGTTGATGAATGATCTGACTTTGAATCAATTGAATGACATTTTCAAGAGTGTTATCAAGAGACAAAAGAATAGAATTGATCCTGTTCGTTCTAAATTTGGTTCAATTAAGAAAGAAGAGATATCTCTTGAGGATAAGATGGTATATTTACAGGAATATGCTGCCAGCCATAAGCATTTCAGCTTCAGACAGATGCTGGAGAAATCACATTCCAAGCTTGAAGTTATTGTGACCTTCCTTGCTATTTTGGAAATGATGAAAGCTGGTAATATTATCATTTCTCAGGAAGAAATATTTGGAGATATTGAGATTGAATCTAAATTAGCGGCATAATAGTTGTCATATAATGGATACATTTTTGTATTTAAATCATATTATTGATTGTGGAGTTTATAAATGGATAAGCATGAATTAGAAGCTGCCATTGAAGGTATATTATTTACTTTCGGTGAAGCTGTTGAACCGTCCAAAATCGCCAAGGCTTTGGATGTAGATAAGAAAGAAATTATAGATACGATTGAAGACATGAAAGTCCGCTGGGAAGAAGAGGGCAGAGGTGTTGTCATTAGTGAGATTGATGGTGCATATCAGATGTGCACATCAGCAAATATATATGAATATTTGATAAATATTGCCAAACAACCTAGAAAAGCTCAACTTACTGATGTACTTTTGGAGACACTGTCTATCATTGCTTATAAGCAACCTATTACGAAATCAGAAATTGAGAAGATTCGTGGAGTGTCATGTGATCATGCAGTTAGTAAATTGGTAGAATATTCGCTAGTTACTGAGCTGGGTAGGCTGGATGCTCCTGGTAGACCTATGTTATTTGGAACGACGGAGGAATTCCTTAGAAGTTTTGGCGTATCATCTCTGGATGAATTGCCGGCTCCTACACCTGAATTGCTTGAGGAATTTAAAGAGGAAGCTGAGAACGAAATTAAGCTTGATGTTGGCGGTGAATAAATAATTTATAACCTTTTTTTCGGTTAAACGAAGAGAGGGTTATATTTTTTTGCGAAAATGTCAAAAAATTAACAATTTTATGGTAAAACCCCTCGTAAACCATTGAAAATATTTCCCTATTTGGGTATTATATAAATTAGCGAAATTTGTTTTTTAATTTAAATTAATGGAGGAATAAATATGAGTGAATTAAAGACTAGTCCTGCAATTTCTCGACTTGAAGAGTTGCTCGATGAGCACAGTTTTGTAGAGCTTGGCGCTATGGTCACAGCTAGAGCTACAGACTTCAATCTAAGCGAGAATAAAGCAGAATCAGACGGAGTTGTAATTGGACATGGATTGATTGATGGAAATCTCGTGTTCGTATACAGCCAGGATTCCAGTGTGCTAGGTGGTACAATCGGTGAGATGCATGCCAAGAAGATTATGTCAGTTTATGACATGGCAATAAAGATGGGTGCACCTGTTATAGGTCTTGTAGATTGTGGCGGTGTTAGACTTCAGGAATCTATGGATGCTTTGGAAAGCGTTGGTGCAATTTATGCTAAGGCTACAGAAGCTTCAGGAGTTGTTCCACAGATTGTTGCTGTATTAGGCAATTGTGGTGGTGGACTTAGTGTTCTTCCTGGACTTAGTGATTTCACATTTATGACAAAGGAAGCTAAGTTATTCGTTAATACTCCTGATACAATTGAAGGAAATAGAACAGAGGTACTTGATACTTCTTCAGCTGACTTCCAGTTAAATGAAGCTGGCAATGTAGATTTTGTTGGCGATGAGTCAGAAGTATTTGATGCAATCAGAAAACTTGTATGCATCTTGCCAGGATCTAATGTTGAGGAAGGCTGTGTTGAAGAGTGCCTTGATGACTTGAATAGAGCATCTGAAGGACTTGAGAACAAGGTTTCTGATGCAGCTGCATTTGCTACAGAGCTTTCTGATGGAAGAGTATTATTTGAGTCTAAGCCTGGATTTGCACAGGAAATGTTTACAGGTTTTATTAAATTAAATGGAATTACTGTTGGTGTTGTTGGCAACTCAAATGTAAATGATGAGGACAGCAATGTTCTTACAGCAGATGGTTGTGCAAAGGCTGCAGATTTCATTAACTTCTGTGATGCATTCGACATTCCACTTTTGACATTAACAAATGTTGATGGATATGATGCATCTGTTTATGGCGAGTACCACTTGATTAAATCTCTCGCAAAGATGACTTCAGCATTGGCTGAGGCATCAGTTCCAAAGATTAACTTTATTACAAAGGATGCTTTGGGATCAGCATATGTTGCAATGAATTCTAAGTCTCTTGGAGCTGATTTGGTATTTGCTTTTGCTGACACAAAGATTGCAGCTATGGAAGCTGACAGTGCTGCCAAGATCATCTATGCAGATGAAAATGTTGATTTCGCTGAGAAGGCAGCTGAATATGAAGCTACAAATTGTGGTGTAAATAATGCTGCTAGAAGAGGTTATGTTGACAGAATTGTAAATCCTGCTGACTGCCGTAAATATTTAATAGCATCTTTTGAAATGTTGTTTACAAAGAGAGTAGAGGGCCCATACAAGAAGCATGGTTCTAAATAAGAAAGGTGATAGAATGAAAAAGAAACTTATGATTTTGGTAAGTGCTTTTGTTCTTATGTTAGGTTTGTGTTCTTGTGCTAAGCAGCCTGATGAGGAGACATATGCTGGATATACCAGCGAGATGCTCCAGGCATCATGCGAGAACACAGCCCAGTCATTGATAAAGCTTACCCCAGATGAAATTATGCAGTATGTTGCATATTATGAGAATCAGGCTGGTTCCAACAAGGAATCGGATGAAGCTCAGATTGAACTTACTATGTTACAGCAGTGGGCTGAGGTTCAGCCACAGGTTGGTGAGTTTGTAGGTTTCAAGAATTTTGAAGTTACTAAAGCCGGCAAGACAATTTCAGCTGTTGAGACAATTTCTTTTGAGAAGAGAGATGTTACTTTGACTTATGTAATTTCAGCTGTTAGTACTGAAGTTACTGCTATAAATGTTCAGATTGTATATTCTAAATCTGAGATTATGGCAAAGGCTGGATTGAATACAATTATGGCTTTGGCAATAGTATTTGTAGTACTTATTTTGATTGCTATTATTATCTATTGCTTCAATATTATTCCTTATCTGACTAACAAGATGAAGGAAGCTGCTGAGCAAAAGAATAAGACCATAGAGGCAGAAATTGACCAAATAGAAAATGAAACTGTAATTTCAAATGATGAGACTGATGATTTGGAATTAGTTGCAGTAATTACAGCAGCTATTGCTGCTTCAACCGGAGCATCTACAGATGATTTCGTAGTTCGCTCAATCAAGAGAAGATATTAATTAGGAGGACGATTCAATGAAGAGTTATACAATCACAGTAAATGGAAAAGCATATGATGTTACAGTTGAGGAGACAGGTTCTACACCTTCAATCCCAGTTGCAGCTCCTGCAGCAGCACCAAAGGCTGCAGCACCAAAGGCTAGCGGAACAGCTGGAAATGTTAAGGTAGAAGCTGGTGCAGCTGGAAAGGTATTTAAGGTTGAGGCTTCTGTAGGACAGAATGTTAAGGCTGGAGATACTATTTTGGTATTGGAAGTTATGAAGATGGAAACACCTGTTGTAGCTCCAAAGGATGGAACAATTGCTACAATCGATGTATCAGAAGGACAGTCAGTAGAATCAGGAGCATTGCTTGCAACTTTGAATGCATAATGTAGGAGGAAGTTTTTATGAGTTACGTTAGTGAAACGTTAAGCCGTCTCCTTGAACAGACTGCATTTGCTAATCTTGATTACAAGAACTTTATTATGATTGCAGTTGCATGTGTATTCTTGTATTTGGCAATAAAGAAAGGTTTTGAACCATTACTTTTGGTTCCAATTGCATTTGGTATGCTTTTGGTAAATATTTATCCTGATATTATTGCTTCACCGGAAGAAACTTCAAATGGTGTCGGCGGATTATTATATTATTTTTATACCTTGGATGAGTGGTCTATATTACCATCACTTATTTTCCTTGGAGTAGGAGCCATGACAGATTTTGGCCCGCTTATTGCAAATCCAATAAGCTTCTTGCTGGGAGCAGCAGCACAGTTTGGTATTTTCAGTGCTTATCTTCTTGCAATTTTGCTTGGATTTAATGATAAATCAGCAGCTGCTGTATCTATCATCGGTGGTGCAGATGGACCTACATCAATTTTCTTGGCAGGTAAATTAGGACAGAGTAGTCTTATGGGACCTATTGCTGTGGCAGCATATTCTTATATGGCTTTAGTACCAATTATACAGCCACCAATTATGAAGTTCTTTACTACCAAGAAGGAGAGACAGATTAAGATGGAGAATCTCCGTCCGGTATCTAAATTGGAGAAGATTCTCTTCCCTATAGTAGTTACAATTATTGTATGTCTTATTTTGCCAACAACTGCACCTCTTGTAGGTATGCTTATGTTGGGTAACTTGTTTAGAGAATGTGGTGTTGTAAGACAGCTTTCTGAGACTGCATCTAATGCTCTGATGTATATCGTAGTTATTTTGCTTGGTACATCAGTAGGTGCCTCTACAAGTGCGGAAGCATTCTTAAACTGGACAACAATCAAGATTGTTATCTTAGGACTTGTAGCATTTGCTTTTGGTACAACAGCAGGTGTTTTATTTGGTAAATTGTTATGCGCATTAACACATGGCAAGATTAATCCGCTTATTGGTTCTGCAGGTGTATCTGCTGTGCCTATGGCGGCTCGTGTATCACAGAAAGTTGGAGCTGATGAAGATCCTACAAACTTCTTATTGATGCATGCTATGGGACCGAATGTAGCTGGTGTTATCGGTACAGCAGTAGCAGCCGGTGTATTTATGGCAATATTTGGTGTATAACACAAGGAGGAAATCATGGCAGAGGAAATGAAAAGACCTGTAAAAATTACAGAGACAATACTTAGAGATGCTCATCAGTCACTTATTGCTACAAGAATGCCTACTGATGAGATGTTACCTATAATTGAGAAGATGGATCAGGTGGGATACCATGCAGTTGAGTGCTGGGGTGGTGCTACATTTGACGCATCTCTTAGATTCTTGAAGGAAGATCCATGGGAGAGACTTCGTAAGCTTCGTGATGGATTTAAGAATACAAAACTTCAGATGTTATTCAGAGGACAGAATATCCTCGGATACAGTCAGTATCCTGATGATGTGGTAGAATACTTCGTTCAGAAATCTATCGCAAATGGTATTGATATCATTAGAATTTTTGACTGTTTAAATGATGTTCGTAATCTTCAGACTGCAGTTAATACATGTAAGAAGGAAGGCGGACATGCTCAGGTAGCTCTTTCTTATACTTTAGGAGAGGCTTACACACTTGACTATTGGAGAGATATGGCCAAGAAGATTGAGGATATGGGTGCTGATTCAATCTGTATCAAAGATATGGCTGGACTTTTAGTTCCATATAAGGCTACTGAACTTGTTACAGCATTGAAGGAAGGCGCATCAATTCCTATTGATTTACATACACATTACACCTCAGGTGTAGCTTCAATGACATATATGAAAGCTGTTGAAGCTGGATGTGATATTATTGATACAGCCATTTCGCCATTTGCACTTGGAACATCACAGCCTGCAACAGAGGTTATGGTTGAGACATTTAAGGGTACAGCTTATGACACAGGTTTGGATCAGGCTAAGCTTACAGAAATTGCTGATTATTTCAGACCATATAGAGAAGAGTGCTTAGAGAGCGGACTTATGAATACCAAGGTTCTTGGAGTAAATATTAATACTCTTCGTTATCAGGTTCCTGGTGGTATGCTTTCTAACATGGTATCACAGTTGAAGGAACAGAATGCTGAGGATAAATACGAGGAAGTATTGAAGGAAATTCCTAGAGTTCGTAAGGACTTAGGTGAACCACCTCTTGTTACACCTTCATCACAGATTGTAGGTACACAGGCAGTATTCAATGTCCTTATGGGTGAGAGATACAAGGTTGCTACCAAAGAGACTAAGGATGTATTACTTGGTAAATATGGTCAGACTGTAAAACCATTTAATCCAGAGGTTGTTGACAAGGTATTAGGAGAAGACAAGGTAAATGCTATTACTTGTCGTCCGGCTGATTTGTTGGAGCCAGGTCTCGCTAAGTTTGAGGAGGAAATGAAGCAGTGGAAGCAGCAGGATGAAGATGTTCTTACATATGCATTGTTCCCAAAGGTTGCTACAGACTTCTTCAAGTATCGTGAGGCTCAGCAGACCAAGATTGATCCTGCAGCTGCAGATACAAAAAATGGAGCATATCCGGTTTAAATTTGTTCCTTTAAGTAGTATAATTGAATCCATCGGTGCGTTTTTTGTGCCGATGGATTTTTTGTATGTTTATACATAATAAAATACATATTCAAAGTGAATGGAGTATATAATGCAGAATACTAATGATTTACATAATAAATTAAACGAAATGTACAAGTCTATGAGTAAGGGGCAGAAGCTCTTGACTAATTATATTACTGATAATTATGACAAGGCTGCATTTCTCACAGCTGCGAAATTAGGAGAGGTTGTAGGCGTCAGTGAATCTACAGTCGTAAGATTTGCAATGTTTCTGGGATATAAGGGATATCCTGAATTTCAGCGCGCTTTGGAGGAGACAGTTCGCAATAAGTTGAATTCAGTACAGCGTATGGAAGTTACATATGGCAGAATTCAAAAGAATAATGTTCTAAGCTCTGTGTTGGCCTCCGATTCTGAGAAAATACATGAGACCATGGAGATTATTAATGAAGAAGTTTTTGAGCAGGCTGTGGATCTTATTTTATCCGCTAGAAAGATATATATTATTGGAATTAGAAGTTGTGCACCTCTGGCACAGTTCTTATCATTTTATTTAAATCTTATGTTTGAAAATGTTATTTTGTTAAATACTACAAGTTCAAGTGAAATATTTGAACAGATGATTCATATGAATTCTCAGGATTTGATTATCGGAATCAGTTTCCCTCGATACTCCATGAGAACTCTCAAAGCTTTGGAATTTGCCAACAACAGAAGTGCCAAGGTGATTACAATTACTGATAGTGTTCATTCACCAATGAATCTATATTCTTCTTGTAATCTTATTGCGTTGAGCGATATGGCTTCAATCTGTGATTCTCTTGTTGCGCCACTTAGTGTTATCAATGCTTTGATTGTTGCTCTGACTATGAGAAAGCAGGATGAAGTGGCAGACACTTTGGAGACTTTGGAACAGATATGGGATGAATATCAGATATATGAGAGTGATGAGATTGACCATATAGATGATTCATTGAAAATGAGATATGGTAATTTAGGAGAAAATAATGAGTAAAGTCCTAGTTATTGGAGGCGGCGCTGCAGGTATGATGGCTGCCATTGCTGCTGCAGATAAGGGCGCAGAGGTTGTTCTTATAGAAAGCAATGAGAAACTTGGAAAGAAAATATATATTACTGGTAAAGGAAGATGCAATTTCACCAATGCCAGTGATTTGGAAGATGTGTTTGATGCTGTAGTTTCCAACAAGAAATTTCTATATAGTTCTTTTTATACATTTGACAATAATGCAGTTATGGATTTCTTTGAAAAAGAGGGAATGCCATATAAAATTGAACGAGGAAACAGAGCTTTTCCTGTGAGTGATCATTCATCAGATGTAATCAAGACGTTACAGAATGCTATGAAAAATAGAGGTGTCAAGGTTTTGCTTCACACAGAGGTGAAGGAGATTCTTGTCATAGATTATACTGAGGATGAAACCAAGTATATATCCCGGGTGAAAGGCGTAATCACATCGCAAGGAGATACTATTGAATGTGATTATGTGATTATGGCTAATGGAGGCAATTCTTATCAGACTACAGGTTCGGATGGGCGAGGGTACACTCTGGCCAATAAACTTGGGCTGAAGGTAACAGATGTAAGACCGGCCCTGGTTCCACTTGTAACTAAGGAGGATTATATTCCATTTTTACAGGGATTATCTCTGAAAAATGTATCTGTAGAAATCTATAAAGGCAAGAAAAAACTGTATGATGATTTTGGTGAAATGTTATTTACGCATTTTGGCATTAGCGGACCTATTATACTTTCTGCCAGCAGTTATGTGTCAAAACATTTACCGGGAGAATTACAAGCTTATATTGATTTGAAACCGGCTTTGACCAGGGATCAGATAGACAAGCGTCTCTTGCGAGAGTTTGATGAGAATCCAAATAAACAGTTAAAGACTATAATGCCGCATATTCTGCCTAACAAAATGGTTCAGGTGTTCTGCGATGTGGCTGGTGTAGATGATATGCTTGTGGCGCATGATATAACCAGAGAGCAGAGAGAGAAGATTATATCTACTATGAAGGCTTTCCCTATGACTATTGTGGATACAAGGGGATTTAAGGAAGCTATTGTAACTCAGGGAGGAATCAGTGTGAAAGAAGTGAATCCTTCTACTATGGAGTGCAAGACTATCAAAGGTCTGTATCTGGCGGGAGAAGTGTTGGATTTAGATGCGGTGACAGGTGGATTTAATTTGCAGATAGCCTGGTCTACAGGTTACTTGGCTGGAACAAGTATAGATAATAAATAATTGGAGGAAATTAAAATGGGATTTAATGTAGCGATTGATGGACCTGCAGGTGCAGGCAAGAGTACTATTGCCAAAGCAGTAGCTGCCAAGCTTGGATTTATATATGTAGATACAGGTGCGATGTATCGTGCTATAGCTTTGTATTTGTTAAATCATGATATAGCATCAGATGATGAGAAGGCTATAGAAGATTCTCTAGATGATATTAATGTGGAAATTGCATATGTAGATGGAGCACAACAGGTTTTGCTCAATGGTGAGAATGTATCTAAAGAAATCAGAAGAGAAGAAGTTGGTAATATGGCTTCAGCTACAAGTGTATATGGATTTGTTAGAAGTAAACTCTTGTCACTTCAGAGAGAGTTGGCTAGAAAGTCTGATGTGATTATGGATGGTAGAGATATTGGTACCTGTGTACTTCCAGATGCCCAGGTGAAGATTTATCTCACGGCCAGTGTTGATTGTCGCGCCAATCGTAGATATAAAGAACTTGTAGAGAAGGGTGAAACTCCGGTTCTTGAGGATATCAAGAAAGATATAAGCGATAGAGATTACAGAGATATGCATAGAGATATTGCTCCTCTTAAACAGGCTGAGGATGCAGTATGTGTTGATTCATCAGATATGACTATTCAGGAAGTAGTTGATACAATAGTGGGATTGTGCGAAAAATAAAATCTGCATTTTATAATTCACGAGGTAAATGATATGAATATAAAACTTGCAAAAAGCGCTGGCTTTTGTTTTGGCGTAAAAAGGGCTGTTGATACAGTGAATTCTGAAATATCCAAAGCTAATAACAAAAAGATATATACATACGGACCCATTATTCATAATGAAGAAGTGGTAAATGAATTTAAAGCTCAAGGTGTAGATGTTATTGAGGAAGGGGCGGATTTATCTGGTGTTGAACCCGGAACAGTGATAATCAGATCTCATGGAGTATCGAAAGAAGTACAGAAAAATCTTATAGATTCTGGCTTTGATGTGGTTGATGCCACTTGCCCGTTTGTGAAAAAAATACATAAACTTGTAGATGAACATTCTGCTGCAGGATACTATGTGCTTGTTGTTGGAAATCCTAGCCATCCTGAGGTTGAAGGTATTGTTGGATGGATTAATGGAGAGGATTACAAAGTCATTTCCAATGACAGTGATTTATCATTTTTGGAAAATGTGAAAGAACGCAAGATTTGCATGGTTTCTCAAACCACATATAATCACAGGAAATTTCAAGATTTAGTTGAAATAATAACGGAAAAAGGGTATGATATACTTGTTTTGAATACTATCTGTAATGCTACAGAAGAACGTCAGGTTGAAGCTTCAGAAATTTCAAAAGAAGTTGATGCCATGATTGTTATCGGTGGCAAGAAGAGTTCTAATACACAGAAGTTGTTCGAAATATGCAAAAGGGAATGTGAAGATACTTACTATATTCAAACAAAGGATGACCTGGACTTATCGGTACTGCAATCCATCGACAACGTAGGTATTACCGCAGGGGCGTCAACCCCAAAGAATATTATTGAGGAGGTTCAACAGTATGTCAGAGATGAGCTTTGAACAAATGATTGACAATTACGACAAAACAATAAGAAATGGAGAGGTAGTAGAAGGTACAGTTATCGATGTGAAACCTGATGAGATTTTCGTTGATCTTGGCTTTAAGTTTGATGGAATCATTACTCGCAACGAGTACACAAACGAAGCTAATGCAGATCTCACAACTATGGTAAAGCCTGGGGATTCTATTGATGCACTTGTAATCAAAGTTAGTGAGAGCGAAAGCAAAGTTTTACTTTCATACAAGAGACTTGCTGCAGAGAAGGGCAACAAGAGACTTGAGGAAGCATTTGAAAACGGTGAAGTTCTTACAGCAAAGGTTGACCAGGTATTGAAGGGTGGACTCAGTGTTGTATTTGAAGAGACCAAGATTTTCATCCCTGCAAGCCTTGTTTCTGATCAGTTTGAGAAGGATTTAGATAAATATAAGGATCAGGAAATTGAATTTGTTATTACAGAATTCAATCCTAGAAGAAGAAGAATCATTGGTGATAGAAAGCAGCTTTTGGTTGCTAAGAAGGATGAGTTGGCAGAGAAGTTATTTGCTACTATCAAGGTTGGTGATGTTGTTACTGGTACAGTAAAGAATGTTACAGATTTTGGTGCTTTCATCGATTTAGGTGGAGCTGATGGATTACTTCATATCTCTGAGATGTCTTGGGGACGTGTTGAGAACCCTAAGAAGGTATTCAAGGTTGGAGATGAAGTAAAGGTATTCATCAAAGAAATCAATGACAAGAAGATTGCTCTTAGCATGAAGTTTGAAGATGAGAATCCTTGGAAGGATGCTTCTACAAAGTTTGCTGTAGGTAATGTTGTAAAAGGTAAAGTTGCTAGAATGACAGACTTCGGTGCTTTTGTTGAATTAGCTCCAGGAGTTGATGCTTTACTTCATGTATCACAGATTGCAAAAGAGCATATCGAGAAGCCATCTGATGTACTTACAGTTGGACAGGAAGTTGAAGCAAAGGTTGTTGAATTCAGAGAGTCTGACAACAAGATTAGCTTGAGCATCAAGGCTTTGATTGCTCCGGAAGAAGCTGAGGATGACGATGCAGAAGTTGCTGATGTAAATATCGAAGAAGTTGCATCTCAGCTTGCTGAAGGTGCAGAGGAGTAATCTGTTTATAATAAACTTTAGGGAGATTGTATTATGGATAATTATGAGGCTTTTAAAGATCAGGTATATAAACTGACCAAGATTGATTTGAGCTCTTATAAAGAGAAACAGATGCGACGCAGAATAGATTCTCTTGTTAAGAAAAACAAATGTACTACATATGATGACTATGTTAAGTTGCTTAAGACTGACAAGAGTGTATTTGATGAATTTGTTAATTTTCTTACTATAAATGTATCAGAGTTCTATAGAAATCCTGAACAGTGGGATTTGCTTGTAAATGAATTTGTTCCAGAACTTATTAAAAAGTATGGAGATAACTTGAATATCTGGTCAGCTGCATGCTCAACAGGAGATGAACCTTATTCTCTAGTTATGGCATTATCAAAGCATCTTGATCTTAGAAAAATCAAAATTCATGCTACAGATATAGATAAGCAGGTTATTGCTACTGCTAAGGTTGGCTTATATTCTGAGAAGAGTATTGCCAATGTTCCTGAAGAATATAAGAAGAAATTTTTTACTAAAGTAGGAAGTTCTTATCAGATCTCTGATGAGATAAAAAAATGTGTAGATTTCAAAGAGCATAATCTGTTATCAGATGCATATCCAAAGAATTGTGATATGATTGTATGTAGAAATGTATTGATTTATTTTACAGATGAAGCAAAAGATGATATTTATAAAAAGTTTGCTGCTTCATTAAAAGATGGTGGTATTCTCTTTATCGGAAGTACTGAACAGGTATCAGGATACAAAGATATGGGATATAAGAGAAGATATTCTTTCTTCTATGAGAAAGAGAATTAAAAGAAATAATAAAATCGTAGTAGGCCAAAGCCTGCTACGATTTTTTGTTTATCAGTATTAAATTAATAAATATTGATTTCTAATTTACATGACCAGGGATAATAAGTCCTTTACATAAGCTATCCAGAATTCGGCATCATAATCTTCCCGAAAGGTGAGATATCTTCTTGTTTTGGCAATAGTCTCATAAAATGAATACAAATCATCGCTTACCTGGAAGTAAGAACTTACTGGGAGAAATAATCCTGTTTGCTTTATGAAACAGGTGCTGGCTTTAGCTTTTACCTTTCTTGTTGAAGGGATTGAAGTAGCCATTTCACGCAGGATACATATGTCTTCTTCAGGAAGATAATAATATTTCTTAAAATCCTTTATAAAATATTTTAATTCTCCTTCATACAGAGGAATCAAGCATTTTAATACATTATCTTTAATATTTATATAAGCATCATTTACTTTGAAATTTATAGGATTTGGCAATGCAATATCTAAGTTTATACTCAATACTAGTTCCTTGATTGCTTCTCCCTGGAAATTTGTTTCCTCAACAAGTTTAAAATCATTTACAGATGACATTTTATTGACAAAATCTCTGTAAGAGATGATTGGAATTAAATCTGACATTCCTTTTACATCATCGTGATTGTGAAGCAGTAGCAGATCTAATTTGTCATCTGTTGGGTTCAATATATAATCTATATATATATCTATTAATTGTCCTCCGTTATATTGATCATCACGATTGATTCCAAGAAATGATTCAATAGATTTTTGATTATAAGCTGGTAGATTTAGAATATTTTTCACCGAAGTACATATTCTGAATAAATCTATATGATGTGCCGGCTTTTTGAAATCAATTTCATGAAGCTTGCATCTATCATTTATAAAAGGTTCGTCAAATGCCAGGCCATTAAATGTTATAACAGTATTGAATTTAGCAAGCATAGAAGTGAATGCTTCCAAGACATTTATTTCATCTTCAGGATTTTCTGCAAAAAACTGTTCTATGGTAATGGTATTGTCGTGATAGTAAGCACATCCAATTAGATATACTGTGCAATGTTGACGAGAGAAGCCTGTGGTTTCAATGTCGTACATTAGACTTTTAGAATTAATATAATCTCTACTATATTCATCTATTTCATATTGATAATCTTTACAAATATGTATCATGTGAGTGTTTTTCCTTAATAGTTATTCTATTTATATATAATATCATATATACCTTGCGTATTAAAAATTATACAATGAAATGTGTGTTTTGATATATTAAAGTGTTATAATTTTCCTATAATGCGTGAAAAACGTAAACTATCACAAGAGGAGGGTTATTAAATGGGCCTTAAGACATTTGAAGGTGGCGTTCATCCGGCTGATGGAAAAGAATTATCTAAATCTAAGCCGATTAAAGAATTGTTACCTACTGGAGAATTGATATTTCCATTATCTCAGCATATTGGTGCACCAGCAACACCGGTTGTGGCAGTGGGAGATTCAGTTCTAAAAGGACAGAAAATTGCAGAAGCTGGCGGATTTGTGTCTTCTCCAATTTATTCATCTGTATCAGGTACAGTGAAAGCTATTGCTAAGCACAGAGTTACTACCGGTGATATGGTTGAATCCATTGTTATTGAAAGTGATGGATTGTTCAATGAAGTTGAATACAGTCCATGTGATGATGTCACAGCTCTTTCCAATGAAGAAATAATAAACAAGATTAAAGAGGCTGGAGTAGTTGGTATGGGAGGCGCTGGTTTCCCTACTCATGTTAAATTATCTCCAAAGGAACCTGAGAAGATTGAGTATATTATTGCCAATTGTGCTGAGTGTGAACCATATTTGACTTCTGATTATAGAAGAATGGTTGAGCAACCAGAGAAACTTGTAGAAGGAATGCGAATTATTTTACAATTATTCCCACAGGCAAAGGGTATATTTGGCATTGAGGACAATAAGGCTGATTGTATTGAGACAATTTCTAAATTGGTTGCAAATGAGCCTAGAATGGAAGTATGTCCACTTATGACAAAATATCCACAAGGTGGAGAGCGTCAGTTAATTCATGCTACAACAGGTAGAGATATTAATTCCAAGATGCTTCCTGCTGATGCTGGATGTATTGTAGATAATGTGGAGACTATGGTTGCTATTTATAATGCTGTTAAGCTTGGACAGCCACTTACTAACAGAATCTTTACTGTTACAGGTGATGCAGTATGTGAGCCAAGAAACTTCTATATCAGCATTGGTACAAACTACCAGCAGTTACTTGAAGCTGCAGGTGGATTGATTCATCCTGCCAAGAAGATGATAGCAGGTGGTCCTATGATGGGATTTTCTATGTTTGATATTGATGTTCCTACAACCAAGACTACTTCTGCATTACTCTGCATGACAGAGGATGAGGCATCGAAGTATGAGACAACTGCATGTATCAATTGTGGTAGATGCGTTGAGGCATGCCCTGAGAAATTAGTACCTTCAAGACTTGCTGATTATGGCGAGAGACATCAGATGGATATGTTTGAGAAATGGTATGGTCTTGAATGTGTAGAATGTGGAAGCTGTAGTTATGTATGCCCGGCCAGAAGACCGCTTGCTCAGTCTGTGAAGACTATGAAGAAGCAGGTTTTGGCTGAGAAGAGAAAGCAGAAGTAGAAAGGAGAGCATGAAAAGTGAGCGATTTGTTAAATGTTTCATCTAACCCTCATGTTAGAGATAAAGTCGATACACAGAGAATTATGTTGCTTGTAATTATTTCACTTTTGCCTGCAACAGTTTTCGGTATTTTTAATTTTGGAATTCATTCCTTGATTCTTGTGGCTGTTTCAATCATAAGCTGTGTTTTATCAGAATATGTATTTGAAAGAATTGTGCACAAGAAATCTACAGTTACAGATTTAAGTGCTGTTGTAACTGGATTGTTATTAGCACTTAACTTGCCACCTACACTTCCTGTATGGATGGCTGCATTAGGTGGTGTATTTGCTATTGTTGTTGTAAAAATGCTTTTTGGAGGCCTTGGACAGAACTTTATGAACCCTGCTTTGGGTGCCAGATGTTTCCTTCTGATTTCCTTCACTGGCCCTATGACAACATTTGCTTATGATGGAGTTACAGGAGCTACACCACTTGCTCTTCTTAAGGCGGGAGAACCTGTAGATACAATGTCTATGTTACTTGGAACAACATCAGGTACAATCGGTGAGACAAGTGCACTTTGCCTTATTATTGGTGCAATTTTTTTGATCTTATGTGGTGTTATTGATTTGAAGATTCCTGGAACATATATTATTACATTTGTTATCTTTATTGTATTATTTGGTGGTCATGGATTTGATACTAATTACATCGTTGCACAGTTGTGCGGTGGTGGATTGATGCTGGGTGCATTTTTCATGGCAACTGATTATGTCACATCGCCAATTACACCAAATGGAAAGATTCTCTTTGGAATCTGTCTTGGTGTTTTAACAGGATTGTTTAGAATATTTGGAGCTTCAGCAGAAGGTGTATCTTACGCAATTATTTTCTCAAACCTTCTTGTTCCACTTATTGAGAGAGTTACAATTCCTAGAGCATTTGGTATTGTGAAAGAGAAAAAAGGAGGGGATAAGTAATGAATAAGTTAGTAAAAGACGCTTTGACCCTTACAGTTATTACATTGGTTTCTGGAGCAGCTTTGGGTTTGGTACATGCTATTACACTTGAGCCCATTGCCAAGGCACAGGAAGCTGCAAAGCAGGCTGCATATAAGGAAGTATTTGAAACTGCTGAATCCTTTACAGATTTAGAAGGTTTTGACAGTGAGGCTGCTACTAAGACTGTAGTAGATGCTGGCTTTACAAGTGATGATATTACTGGCTGCGTTGTTGCTGCTGATGCATCAGGAAATCCTTTGGGATATGTAATCACAGTTGTTACTCATGATGGATACGGTGGAGATATTAATTTCTCTGTAGGTATTACAAACGATGGAACAATCAATGGATATTCAATCATGGATATTAGCGAGACACCTGGACTTGGAATGAAATCAACAGAAGATAAGTTCAAGAGCCAGTTCAATGGTATCAAGGCACAGACTCTTACTGTTACCAAGACAGGTAAGACTGATGAATCAGAAATTGATGCAATCAGTGGTGCTACAATTACATCTAAGTCTGTGACAAATGGAGTAAATGCAGTTGTTGCATATTTTAATACATTAGCAGGAGGTGGAGCAAATGAATAAGAATGTAGAGCGTCTACAGAATGGTATTATTAAAGAAAATCCAACCTTTGTGCTTATGTTGGGTATGTGTCCTACACTTGCTGTAACTACTTCAGCAATGAATGGACTTGGCATGGGACTTTCTACAACAGTAGTACTTGTTGTATCTAATCTGGTTATTTCTCTTTTGAGAAATATTATTCCTGATAGAGTAAGAGTTCCTGCTTTCATTGTTATTGTTGCATCAATAGTAACTATGGTTCAGTTCCTGTTACAGGGATATGTACCTAGTTTATACTCTTCACTTGGAATTTATATTCCTCTTATTGTTGTTAACTGTATCATCCTCGGTAGAGCAGAAAGCTATGCTTCTAAGAATCCTGTTGTACCTTCTGTCTTTGATGGAATTGGTATGGGACTTGGATTTACTTTGGGTCTTACATTGATTGGTATTGTGAGAGAAATTCTCGGAGCAGGCCAGATTTTTGGCGCTCAGGTTTTACCTTTGGCAGATGCTTCTACAGGTAAAATTGGATATACACCAATTACAATTTTTGTATTGGCACCTGGAGCTTTCTTTGTTCTTGCTGTTTTGGTTGCTATCATGAATGTTGTAAGAGCCAAGGCTGAAGCAAAAGGTAAGCCACTTCCAGCTGCACAAGGATGTCTTGCCGGTGATTGCAGTAGCTGTGGTATGAGCTCATGTACTGGTAAGTCTTCTACAGTTGAAGTAAAAGCACCAGAGGAAGATAAGGAATAGGAGGAGAGACGATGAAAGAATTATTATTGATTTTAGTTGCATCAGCAATTGTAAATAACGTTGTTCTCAGCCAGTTCCTTGGATTGTGTCCATTCCTTGGAGTTTCCAAGAGAGTTGAAACTGCTGCCGGTATGGGCGGTGCTGTAATATTCGTTATTACAATTTCAAGTTTTGTTACCAGCTTGATTTATAAATTTATCTTGTTCCCATTGGGATTGGATTATTTACAGACAATTGTATTTATTCTTGTAATTGCTGCATTGGTTCAGTTTGTAGAGATGTTTCTTAGAAAATCGGTACCTTCACTGTACAATGCATTGGGAGTATATTTGCCACTTATTACAACAAACTGTGCTGTATTAGGTGTAGCTTTGAAAAATGTAACCAATGGTTATAATATCTTAGAGAGCGTTATCTGCGGTTTTGGTACAGCAATCGGTTTTACAATTTCTATTGTAATCATGGCTGGTATTCGTGAGAAAATAGAATATAATGACATTCCTGGTCCATTTAAGGGATCTGCTATAGTTCTTGTTACAGCAGGACTTATGGCGATTGCTTTCTTTGGATTCTCAGGCATTATATAGGAGGGCTGGCATTATGGATATATTAGGAATTGTTTTGACTGTTGTAATTGTCGGCGTCACTGGTTGTTTGTTGGGATTTTTCCTTTGCTTTGCATCAGAAAAATTCAAAGTGGAAGTAGACGAGAGAGAAACAGCTATTATTAATGTATTACCTGGAAATAACTGTGGTGGTTGTGGATATGCCGGATGTTCCGGTTTGGCTGCAGCTATTGTAAAGGGTGAGGCTCCTGTAAATGGATGTCCTGTAGGTGGAGCTCCTGTAGCCGCTAAAGTTGGCGAGATTATGGGTGTTGAAGCTGAAGATGGGGAGAAGATGGTTGCCTTTGTAAAATGTGCAGGTAACTGTGAAAAGGCTAACAAGAATTATGAGTATTCAGGTGTTGAGGATTGTCAGGCTATGGCATTCGTTCCAGGGGGCGGTCCAAAGGCTTGTAAATACGGCTGTATGGGATATGGAAGCTGTGTGAAGGCTTGTCCTTTTGATGCTATTCATATTGTTGATGGAATTGCAGTAGTAGATAAGGAAGCTTGTAAAGCCTGCGGAAAATGTGTTGCTACATGTCCAAATCATTTGATTGAATTGGTTCCTTATTCTTCAACTCAGCTTGTTCAGTGTAGTTCAAAGGACAAGGGCAAGGATGTTATGAGTGTATGTTCAGTTGGATGTATTGCATGTCATCTCTGCGAGAAGAATTGTCCTGCTGAAGCAATTACAGTGGAAGATAATATTGCACATATTGATCAGAGCAAATGTACCCATTGTGGTCTTTGTGCTGAGAAGTGCCCAAAGAAGATTATTCTTAGTCTATAATTTGTTTGGGGCAATTTGTTTTTTGTTCATTATTAGATAAAAATTATTGATTTAACAAGACAAAATGTATTGATATAAGAATATGTCAAAAATAAGCTTTCGGAATCAAAATGATTCTGAAAGCTTATTGCGTTTTCTGACAAATGTGTAATATAATTATTTAAGTACGACAGCGTTTTTTTGCAACTATAATTTTACAAAAGTTTTTAGAAAACGTATTTGAAATTATATCTGAAAACATGTCGGACAAATATTTTTTATTTATGAGAAAGGGGATGAGCTTATGGACAGAAAAATTTTTAGAATACCTGCAGCTCTAATTACAGGCCTGGCCCTGGTTTTTGCATGCTTGTATTCAAGTGGTTTTACCAAAGTATTTGCATCTACAGCAGGTACTTATACTTTTACGGTAAACAAGTCGGACTCGGCAAATTTTGATAATGGTGGAGTTAGTTTTAAGTTTGATAATTCTACTCAAACATCTACGTATTTAGGTATCGCGCAGAGTAATAATTATACTAATACTGAAACTGCGTCTATGCCTCAGGATGCTTCACATCTTACTATTAAGGTTACAGATGCTGGCCAGGGTATTGGAAATGTAAGCATTAGGGCCAATGGTCAGCCGGTTAATGTAGATGATTATAATGCATTTACCAGTCAATCTGGTTATATTCTTGATTTGCCACAAAATGGTAATGTGGAGATTACAATTACAATCGGAGCTGTTCAGCAAAATCAGGGAAATGATCCTAATCAAGGAGGAAATCCTAACCAGGGAAATGATCCTGGACCTAATCATCAGCTTTTTGATACTGCCTATATTGTATGGCAGGGTCCAAGTGATGAAGTATTCTTTTATAGGATAACTGGTCTAGATGCAAGTCCTACAGGAAATGGATCATATGATATCATTTATATTCCATCTTCTCAGATTATAGCAGAAGGTACAGGGGAAGGCGGCGTTGAGGCTCAGGTTCTTGACCTTCATTATGCTATAGATAGTGGTAATTACTATTTTGTAAAAGAGAATCAGATGGGCACTGTGGTACAGTATACGAGCTTTGCAGAATTGAAAGATTATATTGAGTCACTTGATGAGGATGCTAAGAGAGATTTTGCTTTTGATCCTACAGGAGCACAAAATGGTAATTCTACACTTTGTACTAATGGTGATAGAAGCTTTAGATTGACTATTTATGACGAGACTTCTTATGAAGGCGTTGCATTTTCTGCGAATGAATCGGATTATACATATTTCCCAGATTTTTGGGATAATACATTTTTCTCTAACACTGTAGATGTCAGTGGTACTTCAGCTGATAATCCAGCAGAAAAAGAGATGTTTATGCTTGAACCTAATTTGCGTTTTGAAACAGCACAGGGTTCTATTGCACCAATTCTTTCAGTTACTCCAATTGGTGTTCCAAGTGGCGCTGTAAATGTAAGCGGAGATTCTGGTTCAGGATTTACAGTTACATTTGCTTCAAATTTCTATGATAATGTAGTATTTAAGCTTTCTAGTGCAAAAGGAGACTTTTATTTGAAGATTAACCGTGTTGCAATGGTTTGCTATGATATGTTTAGACCAAATGTGCCACTTTCTGAATCTCCATATGGTGTAAGACTATATTATGCATCTAATGATTCATACAGCAATTATGATGTATATGCAAATATTCATTATGAAAATGGTACTTCTGAGATGAAAAAGTTGGAAGTGGTTGAATCTCTCGATATCAATGAAGAACCTACTGGTTCATACGAAATGGATGCAGGTAAAGGTCTGAAATCAGCACGTTATGAATTGATTGATCCTACTAATGTTGTAACAGTTGATTATAATGCTGTTAAGGCAGGAGCATTTAGTGGAAACACCTATAAGGGCACATATGCAGGCTCAGGTGATGGTGTGACCTATGAAATGAAGAGCCGTAGGACTATATACTAGGAGAGAGGGGTGATTGAGATGAAAAAAGTATTGATGACTATGGTAATGATAATGACCCTTTGTCTGACATTGGTACATAATCCTATAAAGGCTGAAGCTGGAAATGTTGCTTCTTTAAACGTTACAGCTAGTGATGAAGAAATTAATGTTTCTGGAACAATGGATTCTGGTGTGGTTGCGGCTGCAATATTTGTATACGCAGAGGATGGTAAGACGCTGGTTACAATGAAAACTACTCAGGTTGATTCTGGTAAATTTTCTGAAAGCATCGCCTTGGAACCAGGTACATATACAGTAAAGGTTGCTGATTATGATGGTGGCGAATTTGCTACTTCTAATGTCACAGTGGCTGGTAAAACTATTCCAGAATTGAATACAGAAGAAGATTTGGCAAATGGCGATTTTATAGCAAAAGAGGATGTTTCTGTTCCAACAGGAAGCCAGGTGAAAATTATTTCTGTAGATATTATTACAGATTCTGCAATTATTAGTAGCATTCAAAATGATCTCTTATCACTTGAGACAAGTGCTTATGAGGGCAAGTGGGATATTGTAAAGGTGCTTGCTATGGAATTAAAGGCTAGTGGCAAGGGCGCTGTTTCCATCAAAGTGGGAGATACATATAATGGCAAGATTGCTATCGTATCGCATTTTCATGATGGTAAATGGACACGTCAGTTCTGTAAGGTTGTAAATGGAGCGATTGAACCCAAATTTGATTCTTTCTCACCAATTACAGTTGCTATAACTGATCAGACAGATACAAATGCAATTATTAAATCAGGTGTTGTGGAAAATGAACCGTCAGTAAGTAGTGCTCCAGCACAGTCTGTAAAGGTGAAGTCTCCAGTAACAGGTGATGATAATATCAATATCCTTGCTTTTGCGATGATAGCCTTGGCATTCTTGCTTGAATCGACAATGATTGTTAAAAAGATTCGTAAATGAGTGGATCTTTTTAATGATAACTAAAAAATAAAATGAAATAATTATACCGGTTACCAATATGAGGGGATTTCCAATTATTGGTGGCCGGTATTTTGTATATATATATTCAACAAGATGCCCGAAAATCAAGGTTTTTTCACTTGATATTGTATGATAATTGAATTGCATTAGGTTCTTATTTTTTATATAATTAGTTTGGTTTGTTTTAATCAGAGAAAGCAGGAAAAATGAGTACTAACAGATTTAAAAAGAAAAAAAGAATTGTAATAAAAATAGGATCATCATCTTTGACACATGCAAAGACCGGTAAAATTGATTTTATCAAATTAGAGAAGCTAGTGAGACAGCTATGTGATCTCAAGAATCAGAATATTGATGTATGTCTCGTATCATCTGGAGCTATTGCAGTGGGAAGAAATATTTTGGGAATCAATAAACGCCCAAAGAATATTTCCACAAAACAGGCTTGCGCAGCAGTTGGGCAGTCAGCTCTTATGATGACATATCAGAAGCTTTTTAGCGAATATCAGCAGACTTGTGGTCAGGTTCTTATGACTAAGAAAACCATGACTGACAATGTATCTAGAACAAATGCCAGAAATACATTTGAAGAATTATTCAAATTGGGTGTTATTCCTGTTGTAAATGAAAATGACACTGTAAATACCTATGAGATTCAATTTGGTGACAATGATTCCCTGGCAGCGTTGGTTGCATCTTTAATTGGTGCGGATTTACTTATCTTATTATCAGATATTGATGGATTGTTTACAGACAATCCTAAGAACAATCCAGATGCTACTTTGGTGGAGCTTGTTGACAAGATTGATGATACAGTACTACATATGGCAAGTGTTGAAACAGGAAGTGATGTAGGTACTGGAGGTATGGCTACCAAGTTAAATGCGGCCAGAATTGCAACATACTCTGGGGCTGATATGATTATTGCCAACGGTGCTGATGTGGAAATAATTCACGATATTATGGAAAATGACTTCGTTGGAACTGTATTTACAGCCAACAAGAAGGATGATTTCTTTATTGCAGATTTTATAGAGGAGAACATGAATTGATTACAGATGAAATGATTGCTCGTATTAACGAGCTTGCACACAAACAGAAAAGTCCAGAAGGATTAACTCCAGAAGAGAAGGACGAGCAGGCAAAACTTAGAAGACAATACATAGATGCTATCAAAGCTAATGTAAAGGCTCAGTTAAATAATATTGACATTGTTGAAAAGGATGGTTCAATCACTAATTTAGGTGAGAAATATGGAAACAAATAATATTTCAAAGGAAGGTATACGCAAAGAATTATTGGATAAGCGTAAGCATTTCCCAAAAGAGATGTCGGATATTTCATCTGAGAAAATATGTGATTATCTGATTGATTATCTAAGAGACCAAAAGCCTGATTTATTATTATTATATATGGCTTATGGCAAGGAAGTAAGTCTAACCAAGGTTATAAACTGGTGCTTGCAAAATAATATGAAAATTGCACTTCCAAGGGTATCTGGTGATGATATGGACTTTTACTGTATAGAGTCTATAAATGATTTAAAGCCGGGAGCCTTTGGTATATTAGAGCCTATAGGTGTAGATGCTATTGATTTGTATGAGTATGAAGGCAATCAGGTTGTATGTATTGTGCCTGGTGTAGGCTTTGACAGAGGCATGCATAGAATGGGCCATGGAAGAGGATATTATGATAGATATTTTGAGCATTTTCCTGAGGTGAAGTTGTATGGTGTCTGTCATGATTTTCAATTAATTGATTCTATACCAACAGATGAACATGATATTCCTATGAATATGATTTTTACAGATAAGGAAATGATTGGTAACTAGTTGATTTGTATTTGATTAGGAGATTTTTCAAATGAATGAGATGTTAAAAGATTTAGGTGTAAAAGCAAAAATAGCATCAAGAGAGACAGGAAAGATGTCTACAAATGTGAAGAATGATGCGTTGATTGCAGTAGCAGAAGCACTTGTGAGAGATACTGAGGCTTTGCTTCGTGCCAATGAACTTGATATGGAAAATGGTAGAGCTAATGGTATGCCTGAGGGACTACTGGACAGATTGCTTCTAACACCTGCCAGAGTTGAACAGATGGCATTAGGGTTGCGCCAGATTGCTGATTTGGAAGATCCTATTGGTGAATATATTTCTATGAAAAATCGTCCTAATGGCCTTAGAATTGGTCAGAAACGAGTTCCAATTGGTGTTATTGGAATTATCTATGAGGCAAGACCGAATGTAACAGCTGATGCTTTTGGTCTGTGCTTTAAGACTGGAAATGCAGTTATTTTAAAAGGTGGTAAGGATGCTGCCAATTCCAATGAAGCTATTGTAGCTTCTATTAGAAGAACTCTCAATTCCATGGAGATTAATCCAAATGCAATTTCTCTTATAGAAGATAATTCTAGAGAAGTAACTACAGAATTTATGAAAATGAATGAATATTTGGATGTATTGATACCTAGAGGAGGAGCAGGTCTGATTTCTGCTGTTGTACAGAATGCCACAGTTCCTGTCATTGAAACAGGTACAGGTAATTGTCATATATTTGTTGATGAATCAGCAGATTTAAATATGGCTGTTGAGATTATAAACAATGCCAAGACTCAGAGAATAGGTGTATGTAACGCAGCTGAATCCCTTGTGATACATCGTAATGTTGCCAAGCAGGTACTGCCTATGATCAAGGCTAAGTTAGATGAGCACAATGTGGAAATCCGAGGAGATATTGATGCTGTAAATATTTGTCCTGATTTCAACCTTGCTGATGATAGTGACTGGGGTACAGAATATCTGGATTACAAAATATCTGTGAAGATTGTAGATAATATTGATGAGGCCATTGCTCATATTAACCGCTATAATACAGGTCATTCTGAGGCTATTATTACAGAAAATCTACAGAATGCCGAGAAGTTTATGGATGAGATTGATGCGGCTTGTGTATATGTGAATGCTTCTACAAGATTTACAGACGGATTTGAGTTTGGCTTTGGTGCAGAGATTGGTATTAGCACTCAGAAACTTCATGCTAGAGGTCCAATGGGCCTTCTGGCTCTCACAAGCACCAAGTATGTGATATATGGACAAGGTCAGATTAGACCATAGATCCTATTGGTGTTTATGACAAATAATAGATGCTATAGGCATCATTCAATAGATGATAGATTTGGAGATAAATAATGAATTACAATGATTACTTTTTGGAAACAAATATTCCAGAGGCTGAAATTGATAGACAGAGATATTTTATAAAATGTGCATCAGAGATTGTTGCTGATAGAGCTAAGGAGGCTAATCGTAAGCTTACTTATTGCGTCACTACTTTCGGTTGTCAGATGAATGCCAGAGATTCTGAGAAAATTATAGGTATATTAGATGAAATTGGATTCGTTCCTGCAGCGGATGAACATGCTGATTTTGTATTATATAACACATGTACAGTTCGTGAAAATGCCAATAACAAGGTATATGGCCGTCTTGGATATTTGCACAGCTTAAAGAAGAAAAATCCTTATATGATGATAGGTTTGTGCGGATGTATGATGCAGGAACCTGATGTTATTGAGACTATAAAGAACAAATATAAGTTTGTAGATTTGGTTTTCGGTACTCATAATATCTTTAAATTTGCAGAGCTTCTCACTAGAGCTTTGGCATCAGATTCAATGATTATTGATATTTGGAAGGACACGGATCAGATTGTGGAGGATTTGCCTGTACATAGAAAATATCCTTTCAAATCCGGTGTAAATATTATGTTTGGATGCAATAACTTCTGCAGTTATTGTATTGTACCTTATGTCAGAGGTCGTGAGAGAAGTAGAAATCCAAGAGATATTATCAGAGAGATTGAGAATCTCGTGGCTGATGGTGTTGTTGAAGTTATGCTTTTGGGACAGAATGTTAATTCTTATGGTAAGAATTTAGAAGAGCCTATTACATTTGCCGAACTTTTAAGAGAAGTTGAGAAAATAGAAGGGTTGAAGAGAATCAGATTTATGACTTCTCATCCAAAGGATTTATCAGATGAATTGATTGATGTTATGGCTTCATCTACTAAAATCTGTAAGCATATGCATCTGCCACTTCAGTCAGGTTCATCAAAACTCCTTGCAGATATGAATAGACATTATGATAAGGAACAATATCTGACTCTTGCCAACAAAATCAGAAATCGTATTCCTGACATGGCAATTACAACAGATATTATTGTGGGTTATCCAGGAGAGACGGAAGAGGATTTCTTGGATACATTAGATGTTGTAGAGCAGGTTCAATATGATAGTGCATTTACCTTTATATATTCTAAGAGAACAGGAACTCCAGCTGCCAAAAGAACAGATCAGATTCCTGAGGATGTAGTAAAGGATAGATTTGACAGATTACTGGCTAGAGTTCAAGACATTTCACACAATAGAGCTTTGGCTTATGAAGGCAAGGATGTAGAAGTTTTGGTTGAGGAAGTGAATTCTCATGATTCTTCCCTTATGACAGGTAGAATGAGCAATAATTCAACTGTTCATTTCCCAGGTGATAAATCCATGATTGGACAGCTTCTCACAGTACATCTCAATGAGTGTAAAGGCTTCTATTACATGGGAGAGATAGTTTGATGAAATATAAATTTCGTTTACGGGATTATATTGCATTAGGCCTCTTGATTATCCTTGGAGTCGGTATTTGCATTACGGCTTTAGTCTATCCCAAAACTGCAGGTGATAAAGTTATTGTAGAAGTGGATGGCGTGGAATTTGGTTCATATAATCTGTCAGAAGATGACCAAATTGATATTTTGGTTAATGATAAAGTGACTAATGTATTAGAAATACATGACGGTGCGGCCCATATGATTGAGGCTAATTGTCCTGATAAAGTCTGTATACATCAGGGTGATATTTCAAATGACGGTCAGGTTATATGCTGTCTGCCAAATAAAGTAGTGGTTAGAATTGTATCTGATTCGAAATCTGAATATGATTCTATTTCCCAGTGATAGGAAGGTATAATATGGCAAAGAAAGTACCTCGACTTGGTATTGCTTTGGCTTTGGCATTGATATTGAGTTATGTGGAATCACTTATTCCATTTTTCTTCAGTGTGCCTGGTATGAAACTTGGTCTGGTAAATATTATAATAATTATCATTTTATATATTGATTGTTGGCAGGATGCAATTCTTGTATCTATTATGAGAGTGCTCCTTGCTGGATTTATGTTTGGAAATGTATATAGCATAGTCTATAGTTTGAGCGGAGCTATTCTAAGTTTTGTAATTATGCTCCTTTTGAAAAATGTATTTCAGCTTCATATAATTGTTGTAAGTATATTTGGAGGAGTCTTCCATAATATAGGACAGATTCTAATTGCAGCAGTTATAGCCAGTAATGTGTATATAATGGGATATTTACCTGCTTTGTATATAGCAGGTATGATTACAGGATTATTAATAGGTATTCTCGCTTATGAAATGTATCCGAGAATAACTAAAATCGGGAGGATATAATGTATTCATATATAAAAGGTGAATTAGTTGATGTGGCCGGTGATCACATTGTAGTAGACAATAATGGTATCGGCTATCAGATGTTTATATCATCTTCAACACATTTTCATATGCCTGCCATTGGTGAGGATGTCAAAGTTTATACATATCTGAATGTGAAAGAAGATGCCATGCAACTCTTTGGCTTTCTTACTAAGGAGGAACTTGAACTTTTTAAATTACTAATTACAGTAAATGGTATTGGTCCGAAAAATGCACTTGGAATTCTCGGCACATTAGAACCATCAGATTTGAGATTTGCCATAATGGCAGAGGATGCCAAAGCTATTTCAAAAGCTCCAGGTGTTGGAGCAAAATCTGCTCAGAGAATTATTATTGAGCTGAAGGACAAGATTGATTCGGTGGAGACTTCTGCTTTGACTAATAGTCCTGTTGCTTCATTAAATACTATGAAGAGAGATGTTATTGATTCTCTTGAAAATATGGGATATTCATCATCTCAGGTGCTCAAAGCGATGGATGAACTTGAGATTAGCGATGATGACAATATTGAGGATGTATTGAAACAAGTTCTTGTTAAATTATCATTTTTGTAAAATATAAATCGAGGTATTTAAATGGGAAATAGAATTATTTCAACTGAGGTTTTACCAGAGGAGAAAAATACGGAAACTTCCCTGAGACCGCTATGTATGGAAGATTACATAGGTCAGGATAAGGTAAAGGAAAATCTGTCTGTATATATTGAGGCAGCAAAAGGTAGAAATGAATCATTGGATCATGTGCTTCTATATGGCCCACCAGGATTAGGAAAGACAACATTGGCTTGTATTATTGCCAATGAGATGCATACTAATATCAAGATTACATCCGGGCCTGCAATTACAAAACCGGGAGAGTTGGCATCTATTTTGCTTTCCTTAAAGCCTGGGGATGTGCTGTTTATTGATGAGATTCATAGACTGAATAAGCAGGTGGAAGAGGTGCTATATCCGGCAATGGAAGATTATGCTATTGATATAATAGCCGGCAAGGAAAATTCATCCAGATCCATAAGATTGGATTTGCCGAAATTTACTTTGGTTGGAGCTACAACCAGAGCAGGACTTTTGTCAGCACCTCTCAGAGATAGATTTGGTGTTGTACATCATTTGGAATATTATTCAGTTGATGAGCTTACAGAAATTGTTATGTCTTCAGCTTCTAAACTTGGAGTTGAAACTTTAAGAGATGGGGCCAGGGAGTTGGCCAGAAGATCTAGAGGAACACCTAGAATTGCCAACAGAATGCTTCGCAGAGTAAGAGATTTTGCTGAAGTGAAATATGATGGAGTAATTACACAGGAGGTTGCTTCCAAAGGTTTGGATTTATTAGAGATTGATTCCATGGGCTTGGATCGCAATGACAGGAAAATGCTTGAGACAATTTGCTACAAATTTGCAGGTGGTCCTGTGGGATTGGATACTCTTGCAGCTGCTATTGGTGAAGATGCGGGTACAATAGAAGATGTAATAGAACCTTTTTTGGTAATGAATGGATTGATTATGCGTACTCCAAAGGGACGCGTAGCTACAGATTTAGCATATAGACAGTTAGGAATAGAAAAAGTTTAGGTTGTTTTTGTTGTCTTGACTAGCTATAATGATTATATGTAGCACTTAGGGAGGATTAAGTTTATGACTGCAAAAAAGAGTGCAGAAGTTATAATTGATGGACAAGTTTATACATTGAGCGGATATGAGGAAGAAGGCTATTTGCAGCAAGTTGGTACTTATATCAACAACAAGATAAACGAGATTAATAATATTGATGAATTCAGTCGTCTACCAATTGATAAGAAGCATACTTTGATTGAATTGAATATAGCAGATGACTATTTTAAAGCAAAAGAAACTGTTGCTAAATATGAATCTGAAGTTGAGCAGTCAGAGAAGGAAATATATGATTTGAAGCATGATTTGATTGCAAATCAGATTAAGATTGAGGATTTAGAAACCAAGATTAGAGATCTGGAGAACAAAAATCAGGAACTTGAGCTTCACAAATCTAAACTTGAAGCTTCCTTAGAGGATGCCTTGTTAGGTGGGATTCAAAAATAATATCATGGGACGAAAAATATTTTTTCGTCCCATTTTTTAGGAAAAAATATGAATAAAGAATTAGAAATTTTAGCTCCTGCGGGAAATTTAGAAATATTTAAAAATAATATTGATGCCGGTGCAGATGCCATATATTTTGGCGGCGAGAAGTTCGGTGCCAGAGCCTATGCAGATAATTTCAGCTTTGAGGATGCCGAATTAGGGTTGAAATATGCTCATTTGCGTGGTAGGAAAGCATATTTAACAGTGAATACTCTGTTGAAAAATGTTGAGATTGAGAGAGAGTTATACGATTATATCAAGACTTATTATGAGTTAGGTCTCGATGCAGTAATTGTACAGGATTTTGGCGTATTTAATTTTATTAAAGAAGCTTTTCCTGAGATTTCATTACATGCAAGTACACAGATGACAATTGCCAATAAATACGGTGCCGATTATCTACAGAAATGTGGTGCTGATAGAATTGTAACAGCCAGAGAGATGTCTTTGGATGAAATTAGAGATATATCTCAGAAAACCTCAGTTGAAATTGAGACTTTTGTTCATGGAGCATTATGCTATGGATATTCCGGACAATGCCTTATGAGTAGCCTAATAGGTGGTCGAAGCGGTAATAGAGGCAGATGTGCTCAGCCTTGTAGATTGCCTTATTCTCTACTGGATTCTGATTTCAAGAAGATTAATACCAGGGGAGAATATCTCTTGAGTCCCAAGGATTTATGTGGAATTAATCATATTGCTGAGATGGATGAAGCAGGTATATATTCACTGAAAATTGAAGGCCGAATGAAAAAGGCAGGATATGCTGGTGGTGTAGTATCAATGTATAGAAAATATGTAGATGCTTATATAAGTGGTGATTTATCCCAGTTATCCAAAGCAGATGAACAGAAATTATATAGTCTGGGAAATAGAAGTGGTTTTACAGATTCTTATTTCTTCAGACATAATGACAGTAAAATGATGGCCTCAGAGAATTCATCTTTTGAAAATACGGCAAAGCCTGAGGTGATTTTAGAATCCAAGGTAACCTTAAATGGCACTATAACTGCAAAAATAGGAGATGAAATTAAATTTCAGATTTCTTATGTATCTCCAGATAATGGTGAAGAAGTATCAGTTTGTGTAGAAGGTGATATTGTTCAAGAGGCTGTGAACAAGGCTCTTACTAAAGAACAGATTCTTGAGAAAGCTCAAAAAACAGGAAATACAGATTTTATATTTGAAAATATTAATATTCATATGGATGATAATATTTTCATGCCTATATCAAGAATAAATGATTTGAGAAGAAGAGCTTTGGAAGAAGTAGAGAAATCCATATTGCAATCTACGAGAAATGAGATTAAAAATAGTCAGGATGATGTGATTCAATCTATTTATGTCATAGAAGATAAGGATTGTAATAGACCTGAAAATATTGCCTATGTTCGAGACCATCAACAGATGGATGCTGTAATGAAATCTGGTGTTATTGATGCCATAATATGCGATTTCAATATGGTTGTATATGGTGATAGAAAGCTGTTGTCTTCCGAGGAGATAGTAGATAATATTACAAGGTTGAAAAATGCTGTAAAAGCAAGTGACAAGGAACTGGTTATAGCCCTTCCTATAGTTTATAGAAAGAGAAATGAATCCCAGATGGATATCATTGTTGATTCTGCTTTACAGCAGGATTTATGGGTTTTAGCTTCTTCCTATGATGAAATTGCATTTCTTGAAGAGAAGGCTTTTGACAAAGAGAAGATTATTTTGGATTCAAGATTATATACATTTTCAAATATTGCTTTGAAGTCTTTTGAATCCAAGGGATATTGTAATTTTACAGCTCCAGTGGAGTTGAATAAATCGGAGTTGGCACATCGCATTAATAAAAACAGTTATCTATGCGTCTATGGTCGCATATGTATGATGGTCACAGCTAATTGTCAGGTGAATAATTCAAAGGGTTGTACACATATACCTGAATTGAATTATCTGCAGGACAGATATAAGATGCGTTTCCCTGTGAGAAATGTGTGTGGACCTTGCTATAATGAAATATATAATTCCAAGATTTATAATATTATGTCGGAAGCCGGAGCTATTGAAAATATGGGCTTTGGCGGCTTGCGATTAGATTTTACTATTGAATCTTATTCAGAGACTAAAAAGGTTTTACAAGAGTTTGAAAATGTATTTTACAAGAACAAGGCTTCAAATCTTTCTGGAGACATCTATACAAAGGGACATTGGAAAAGAGGAGTTGAATAAATGCTTCACATATTAATATCTGCCAGTAGATTTTCTATGGTTATTTTTATGGCTGTATATACTTTCTACAGTTTTACAGCTTTAAAATCCAATATTAAACCTCAATGGCAGGATAGACTTTACAGAAAACAGACTACAATGATTTACATGTTGCTTATAAATGGAAATCTGGTTTTATATTTGCTTAACATGGATCAGAAAGTATTGATTCTTGCAGCTTGCGAGATGGTGCTTTTGATTTTGATTTCAGTTATTTACAAGAAAATATATACCAACGCCTCCAAAGCCTTGGTGAATAATATGTCCATTCTATTGACGGTAAGCTTTTTGATTTTGACCAGGCTGGACATGGATAAAGCAGTGAAACAGTTTGTGTTTGCAGCTGTAGCTGTGATTATCACCTGTTTTATTCCATTAATCGTGGCTAAGTTGGAATTTTTAAGTAAACTTGGTATATTCTATGGAATTATTGGTATTGCAGGACTGGCTGTAGTTTTGGTAGCAGCACAGACCACTTATGGCGCAAAACTTAGTTTAAATATTGGGCCGGTTGTACTTCAGCCTTCAGAATTTATCAAGATAATTTTTATATTCTTTGTAGCTTGTATGCTGAAGGAAGTTGAGGATTTCACTTATCTGGTAAAGGTTACTGTTGTAGCTGCTTTACATGTGCTTATTCTGGTTGCTTCTAAGGATTTAGGAGGAGCTTTGATATATCTGGTTACTTACCTGGTAATGGTATATGTGGCCACAAGAAATCCAGGTTATATGTTTTTGGGACTATTGGCTGGAGCATTAGCTTCCATTGCAGCTTATTTTATGTTTTCACATATACAGGCAAGAGTTATTGCATGGAAGGATCCGCTGTCAGTTATTAATGATCAGGGGTATCAGATATGTCAATCCCTATTTGCCATTGGATACGGTGGCTGGTTTGGTACAGGTTTAGGTCAGGGTATGCCTGAGAAGATTCCTGTAGTGACAACAGATTTTGTGTTTTCTGCAATTTCTGAGGAAATGGGAGTCTTATTTGCCATTTGTATTATTTTCATATGCATAAATTGTTTCCTTATGTTTTTCAATATTTCCATGCAAATCAAGGAATATTTCTACAAGCTTATTGCTTTAGGTATTGGAACAACTTATGGGATTCAGACATTTCTAGCCTTGGGTGGTGTAGTGAAATTTATTCCATCTACCGGAGTTACTCTGCCATTGGTAAGTTATGGAGGAAGTTCATTGCTTTGCACCATAATAATATTTGCCATAATTCAGGGACTATATGTTAGAGAATATGATGAGGATATAGAATATGACTAGACAGAATGATAATTATAAGTCTGTTGATGTTATGGACTTAAATGATAGACGGGATTTAGATGCTAAAAATCGTAGACAATCAACCAGAACCAGAAATCCTAGAAATAATAATATGAACAGAAATAGAAGAAATGTTAATGATTTCTATGATGAGGGGTTGAAAGCTAAAAGAGGTAAAAATTTAAATAAGGAATTTGCAATTATAACTTATTCCTTCCTGATTTTATTTATCTGCCTCACAGGTTATCTCATTTACTTCGTGCAGTTTGAAAGTGAGGATTTCATAAATAATTCTTATAATCCTAGAATTGCTCATCTGGCAGAGACTACAATTCGTGGTGATATTATATCTTCTGATGGAGAAGTGCTGGCAACTACTCAGGTTGATGATGCAGGAAATGAAACCAGAGTATATCCTTTTGGCAATATGTATGCTCATTTAGTTGGATATTCCATTAATGGTATGTCTGGAATTGAACAGGAGGCAAATTATAATCTGTTGCGTTCCAATTCCTTCTTTCTTACCAAATTATTTAACGAGACAGCAGGGAAGAAGAATCATGGAGATACAGTTGTATCCACAGTGGATTCCAGGATTCAATCGGCCGCCTATAACGCTTTGGGGGGAAATGATGGGGCTGTTATTGCAATAGAACCTTCAACCGGCAAAGTTTTGGCTATGGTGTCAAAACCTGATTATGATCCAGGAAATATTGCAGCAAATTGGGATAGATACATATCTGATGAGGATTCCAGTGTACTCTTAAATAGGGCAACACAGGGCTTATATGCACCTGGTTCCACATTTAAAATGGTTACATTAATGTCATATATGAATCAGAACAGTCATTATGATTCGTTTGAATTTGATTGTAATGGTTCTTATGATATTGGAGATTATTCTATGCATTGTTATAATGGCAAGGCTCATGGACACGAAAATCTGCTGGAAGCTTTTGGAAACTCATGTAACTGTGCTTTTTCAGAAATTGGTTTGGGCTTAAATATTAATGATTTTGGAGTCTTTAGCAATAAATTATTATTTAACCAGACCTTGCCAACAAAGTTGTCTAATACTGCCAAGAGTAGATTTAATCTAAATGCTGATGATGCAGATAGTACAATTGCTCAGACTGCAATTGGTCAGGGTGAGACTATGGTTTCTCCTTTGCATATGGCAATGCTTGCAAGTGCTATTGCAAATGATGGATTGCTTATGGAACCATATGTTATTGATCATACACAAAATGATCAGAATAAGCCTGTGAAAAATTTCAAACCATCAGCTTATGGTCAGCTTATTGATTCACAAATGGCCTCAAAAATGAGAGAATATATGAGATATGTAGTTACAGATGGTACAGGCTCAGCTCTTAATAGTGATGCTTATGCTGCTTATGGTAAGACTGGAACAGCTGATTTCAGCTCTAATGTAAATGAAAACCATTCATGGTTTGTAGGTTTTGCAGAAGACTGGACTGGTCGCAAAATTGCAGTTGCAGTTATTATGGAAGGTGTTTCATCAGGCAATTCCTATGCAGTTCCAGCTACAAAACAGATTTTTGATGCTTATTTTACTTATTAATGAGGGAGATTATGAAGAACTCGTTTATATGGTTGGATAAAATATATATTAGTTCTAATTTGAATATGCCTATTAGTGCTATCAGGAAAATGGTTGATTTTGGATTGTATCCTAGGCCTATTTATCTGGTGGTATTATCGGAAAATGATGGTGAACAGTTTGAGATTATCTCCACCTTGTTATTGAAGCTGCCTGTTACAAAACCAAAGGAATATAAGGTGGTTGGAGTAGGTAAAGGCTTGTATCATACAAGAAAAATAGTGGAGGATATATATAATGATATACTGCCACAATTGGATGGTTATAATGCTCGAAAATATTTTGAGAGACAGTTTGAACAAATGAAAGAGAATTGATATATGACTATATTATTGGGGATTTTGAAAATAATAGGAATAGTTATATTATGCCTGATTCTATTTATTTTGGCATTGCTGCTATATTTGCTGTTGGCACCTGTTCGGTATAGATTATCAGCCGAGAATCAGCAGGATAGTGACTTACACTTTGCAGCAAAAATTAGAGACTTCATAGGATTCTGGCATATTATCATTTCCAATGAAAAGGATATGGAATTCATAATATATGCTTTGTGGGGGTTACTTAGAGTCTATCCTTGGAAATCAGAGAAAGAGGCTGGGGCTGAAGCTAAAACTAAAACAACTATTAATAGCTCAGCTTCTGAGTTAAATGGAAAGGACGAATCTAAAACATGTGAGACATCTCAAGCATGTAAAGATGGGCATGAGTCTACCGGAAAGAAGGTTGTCAGAGATAAGGCTGTAGGGGCTAAAGATAAGGCTTCTCAGACCAGGAATAAGGCTTCACAAGCTAGAGGTAAGGTTTCTCAAACTATTGGTAAGGCTTCCAAGACCAAAAATAAGGCTCAGGGATTTGTTGACCAGCTGAAGGATGAAAGGAATCAGGATGCTGTGAAATTTCTTATAGCCAAGGTCTTATGGCTCTTAAAGAAAATCAAGCCTCGCATTATAGAAGCAGATGTGGATTTTGCTTTAGGTGAACCATCATCCACAGGAATAGCTACAGGTATTATTAGTATTTGTCCTGTTATATATTCCAACAAGGTTCTTATTAGACCAGATTTTGAAAGTGAAGACATATACTTATATGGCGACTTTAGTCTAAAAGGATTTGTTTTTTTGATAGATATCGTATATCTTATTATTAGCGTGTTTATTAATAAAAATTGTAAGAGATTATTCAATTTATAACATGGAGGAGTTTGAAATACATGAGTGCAAACAACGAGAATTTTGAGAACACAATTCAGAACTTATATAAGGGCATGAATACAGTAGTATCTACCAAGACTATTGTGGGAGACCCTATATACATTGATGATATTACAATAATTCCATTGATGGGAGTATCTTTTGGAATGGCTGCTGGAGCATTTAACAACGATTCCAAAGGTAATAAAAACGGATCAGCCGGTGGAATGGGAGGCAAGATTTATCCTTCTGCAATGCTTGTTATTCATAATGGTATTACTCGTATGATCAGCGTTGACAGAAATTCTGCAGTTGAGAAGTTACTGGATCTGTTGCCAGATTTTGTAGATAAGTTTGCAACTAAGGTTGATGGCAAGAAGCAGAACAAGGATGCCAGAGCCAAAGCTGCCAAGAAGATGGAAGATATAATAAATGAAGCTTTCGATGAAGAAGAGGAAGCCGATGACTTGTTCGAGGATGATTTATTAAACTCCATGGATGAGGACGGAGAGGACTTTTAAATTTATATTATTTTACATACAAAAAAAGGAGCCGCAATTGCGACTCCTTTTAAATTTACTCAAAGTTTCAAAATTAAGCTCTTTCAACTTTGCCTGAACGTAAGCAAGATGTACATACATACAACTTCTTAGGTGTGCCGTTTACATTACACTTAACAGACTTAACATTTGAGTTCCATTTTCTATTTGCTCTTCTATGAGAGTGGCTCACCTTAATTCCGAAATGAGCTCCCTTTCCGCAAACTGAACACTTAGCCATGATGACACCTCCTTAGTATTTTCACATATATAAATATACAAAATCAATCTCGTTACCAAAAACGCAACACGTAGATTATATCAAAGCCCCTTCGAAAAAGCAACTTTTTTTTGATAAAAATTTAATTGTTTTTTCTGCGAAATTGATTATAATATAAAAAGACTATGTCATTTTTTATTCTAGATAATTAATGGAGGTATATTATGCAAGGTCAAATGGAAAACAGCTATGGAAAGATTGTCATTGACACTGACGTAATTGCTACATATGCAGGATCAGTAGCAGTAGAATGCTTCGGTATTGTTGGAATGGCTGCTGTTAATGTAAAGGACGGCTTGGTAAAGCTTCTTAAAAAAGATTATTTGAATCATGGTATTGAAGTTATTATAAATGAAAATAATGAAATCGTTTTGAACTTCCATGTTATTGTTTCTTATGGAGTAAGTATTGCAACTGTAGCAGATAATTTAATGAGCACAGTAAAATATAAGGTAGAATCATTTACAGGTATGATTGTAGATGAGATGAATATTTACGTTGAAGGCGTAAGAGTTATAGATTAAGGAGGTTACAGTTTTGGAAATTAAAACAATTGACGCGGCTCAATTATCGAAAATGTTCCTGGCTGGAGCTAAAAGTCTTGAAAAAGAAAAAGACTATATAAATGAGTTGAATGTATTCCCTGTTCCTGATGGAGATACAGGTACAAATATGACAATGACAATTATGTCAGCTGCAAAAGAGGTATATGCTCTTGATAATCCTGATATGAAGACATTGGCCAAGGCTATTTCTTCAGGCTCTCTTCGTGGAGCAAGAGGAAACTCTGGTGTTATTCTTTCACAGCTTTTCAGAGGATTCACCAAAGTTATTAAGACAGTTGACGAAATTGATGTAGATATTATGTGTGAGGCTATCCAGAAGTCTTGTGAGACTGCTTACAAGGCTGTTATGAAGCCAAAGGAAGGTACAATTCTAACTGTTGCCCGCGGAATTGCTGATAAGGCGTTGGAATTGGTTGATACAACTGATGATTTAGCATATTTCTGCGATGAGATTATCAAGGAAGGAAATCTTGTTCTTAGCAAGACTCCTGATATGCTTCCAGTTTTGAAGCAGGCAGGTGTTGTTGATTCCGGCGGACAGGGACTTATGCAGGTTCTTATGGGCGGATTCGATTATATGATGGGCAAGGAAGTTGACTTGAGCTTTGATGATGATTCCAAGTCAGAGGAAGCTTCTGTAGAAGAAGTGAAATATGAATATTCAGTGGAATATGTAATTACAATGTCTTGCCCAATTTCTACAAAGAAGAAGAATGATTTGGTAAATCACCTTGGTACAGTAGGTGATTCAGTTGAAGTAAAGGCTGAGAACAACAGGGTAATGACATCTGTAAATACAAATGAGCCTGGTGCCGTTATTAATATGGGTATGGGAATTGGTTCTCTTGTGGATATTAAGATTGAAAATCTCAAGGTATCTGCTAAGGATGCTTCAGCATCCAAGGCTACTGAGAACAAAGCTGTAGAGCCAGCACCTGTTGAGGTGACAAATGAAATTACCAAGGAAATTGGTTTTGTTGCTGTATCAATCGGTGAGGGATTAAATGCCATCTTCACTGAACTTGGTGTTGATAATATGATTGAAGGCGGACAGACTATGAATCCAAGTACAGAAGATGTACTTGAAGCTATCAAAAAGGTTCCTGCCAAGACAGTATTTGTATTACCTAATAACAAGAATATTATTATGGCAGCTAATCAGGCAGCCATACTTTCAGAGGACAAAGAAGTTAAGGTTATACCTACCAAGACAATTCCTCAGGGTATTACAGCTTTGATTAATTTCATTCCTGATGAGAGTGCAGAGGATAATGAGAAGCGTATGCTTGCTGAAATTGCCAATGTGAAGACTGGACAGATTACATATGCTGTAAGAGATACTGTTATTGATGATAAAGAAATCAAGATGGGTGATTATATGGGTATTGGCGATTCAGGAATTCTATCTGTAAGCCAGGATATCACAGATACATTCATTGAGATGTTGAAAGAGATGGTTGATGAGGAATCTGCTATTATTTCTATCTATTATGGAGCTGATGTTTCTGAGGAAGATGCAACAGCTTTAAGCGAGAAGATTGGTGCAGAATTCGGCGATGTTGAAATTGAACTTCAGCAGGGCGGACAACCGGTATATTATTACATTTGCGCAGTAGAATAATATAATAATGATCTTATTGGGCGTCGCCTTTGCGGCGCCTTTTTTATAGATATGAAATCTATAATTTGCTAGTGTTGAATTCATATTAATGTAAAAATTGATTGGGAAATATTATGGAATTATACGAGAGTTTAACCAGTATAAAAGGCATTGGCGAGAAGACTGAAGGCCTATTTAACAAATTAGGTATATATACTGTTGGAGATTTGTTATGGAATTATCCAAGAGATTACGAGGATTATCCTGACATTACCAATTTGGTTGAGGCAATAGAGCAGGCTCGTGAAGATGGAATAGATCTGGTAAATATAGGCATGAAGGTAGCCTTGGCAGGAACGGTTAAAACTCCTGCTATTATGAAACGCACCAGAAAACTTAATATTATTACAGCTACATATTTCTGCCCGGATAAGCCTGTGGAATGTGTATGGTTCAACAATACTTATATAAGATCCGGCATTAATGTGGGAGAGATGGTTATTCTCTACGGTAGACTTAAGCAGAATGGCTTGAAATACAAGCTTGAGCAGCCAAATATTTATACCATTGATAAATACAATAGTTTCAAATATTCACTTCAGCCTATTTATCATTTAACAAGAGGCTTGAAAAATCAGAATGTGCGAAATGCTCTGAGAAATGCCATTGATGCTATTCGAAGCGATGGATTTACAGATGATTTTCTGCCAGGTTCGATTATTGATAAATACAAACTGGTGAATTATATAGATGCAGTGGAATATATGCATTTTCCTGAGAATTTTGAAGAGTTAAAAGCCGGTAGAAGGCGCCTGGTATTCCAGGAATTCTATTATTTTATATTAAATAATGCCCTGCAGAGGCGACAGGAGATTGGAGTTTCAAATTCATGGGATTTCTCCAAGGACACTTGGGCTATAAATTTGATTTCTCAATTGCCTTATGAATTGACCAAAGGTCAGAGAGAAACTTATGAAGTTATATTACGAGATTTAAGAGGAGCTTATGTATCTCAGAGACTTGTTCAAGGTGATGTGGGGTCAGGCAAGACTATAGTTGCCTTTTTATCCATGCTTATTGCTTCGGAAAATGGCTATCAGTCTGTTATTATGGCTCCCACAGAAGTTCTTGCCAGACAGCATGCTGCATCTTTTGAGGAGATGGCATCTAAATACAAACTGCCAGTGGAAGTTGTATGTCTTACAGGTTCTCTAACAGCTAAGCAAAAGAGGGAAGCCTATGAAAGGATTAAAAACACTCCAGGGTTATTGATTGTTGGTACTCATGCTCTTATACAGGAGAAAGTTGAATATAATAATCTGGCTCTAGTTATAACAGATGAGCAGCATCGTTTTGGTGTAAAGCAGAGAGAATCCCTTGGAGAGAAAGGGCAGAGTCCTCATATGGTTGTTATGAGTGCGACACCTATACCTAGAACTTTGGCATTGATTTTATATGGCAATATGCAGATTTCTGCCATTAAAGATATGCCTGCCAAGAGACTGCCTATTAAGACAGCAGTAATAAAGGAAAATCTCAGGTCTAATGCTTATAATAAAATAGCAACAGAAATCAATGCCGGTCATCAGGCTTATATTATATGCCCGCTGGTTGAATCAAGTGAATCTTCTGAGTCAGAAAATGTAATGGACTATGTGGACAAAATTAATAAATATTATGGTGGTAAATATAGAATCAGCCCTTTGCATGGTAAAATGAAACCTGGTGAGAAGAATAGAATAATGCAGGAATTTGCTGATCATAATATCGATATATTGGTTTCTACAACTGTAGTTGAGGTTGGCATAAATGTGCCAAATGCCACAATTATTATGATAGAAGACGCCAATAGATTTGGTCTTGCACAGTTGCATCAGCTAAGAGGCCGGGTTGGAAGAGGAAGTGATCAATCTTATTGTATTCTTATGGATAAATCCAAGGGCAAAGAGATAATTCCCCGGTTGAAGGTAATGGGTGAGTCCACAGATGGATTCTATATTGCTGAGCAGGATCTAAAACTTAGAGGACCTGGAGATTTCTTTGGTGTGAGACAGAGTGGAGAATTTAATTTTAAACTTGCAGATATTATTGGAGATGCGGATGTATTAAAAGAAGCCTCAGCAGAGGTTGATAATCTCTTGTCGGAAGATGACAAACTTGATAATCATCCTAAGCTGAAGCTTCATTTGAACTCATTTGTAAAAGATAATAATCTGATATTGTAAAGGAATTATTACTTAATTCTCTCTAAATTTGAAATTGATGGAGTGGCTATCATGGAGTAGTTTGTATAATAAATTACAAATCCAGGAGCTGCTCCATTTGGTTTCTTTACATTTTTCTTTTGTAAATAGTCTATTTCTACCTTTTCATTTTCTGAAAGAGAAGAATAGTAGGCAGCCAGTGCTGCTGCTGCTTCAAAAGTATCATCAGGTAATTCCTTATTTTCACTTTTTACAATTACATGGGAACCTGGGGCGCCCTTGGCATGGAACCACCAGTCATTTCCTGTGGCAAATTTGAAAGTCAACTGGTCATTTTGCTGATTATTCTTGCCTACATACATGTGGAAGCCGTTTTTGTCGATAAAATGCATAGGTTCACTTTTATCTCTGATTTTCATCTTGCTGTTTTTACGCTTCTTGATAAAACCATAGTTGGATAGTTCTTCTTTTATGGCATTTAAATCACCATCATTTTCAGCAAAAGATAGAGCAGTTTCTATGGATTCTAAGATTTCAATTTCTCTTTGAGTCTCTAGAATATACTGATCCAAAGCCTCTGCAGTTCTTTTTAACTTGTTATATTTATCAAAATATTTTTTGGCATTTTCCATAGGAGATATGGTTGGATCAAGAGGAACTCTAAGCTGAGAGTTGTCATAATAATTGATTACATCAATATATTTGTCTCCAGGTTGCGCTTGATATCCGTATGTATGAAGCATTTCTCCGTATATTTTATATTTGTCTTTCTTCTCGGTGTCTGATAATTGCTTCTTCTGCAATTGATATTTCTTTCGATCCCTATCTAAGTGAATTGAAATAATCTTCCGCAGGTCAGTGGATTTCTGATGTATGTTGGTATATTTATTCTTCTGGGCAAAGAAGCTTACTAAAACCTGAGATATGGATTCGGCTTCAATTTCTTCATAATCTGAATACATGGTAAGCTGAATTGGAGCGAAGTCCATTGGTTTATCATTATCCATATCATAATATACATACATCTGAAAAGATCCTTCTTTTATGGTATTAATCAGCTTGAATAGCTGGTTCTTCCAATCATTTACCTGGTCAGGGTTTAGAGAAGCGGTGACAACATCCCCATCCAAACCGGCTCGATATGCGATTTCATGAGCTATAACAGGAGATATTCCCACCAGATTCTGATACAAAGCTTTGCATAAAGAAGCTGGCTTTTTGGCAATAGTATTCATGAATTCTTCTTCAGTAAGCTCTAGAGGATTGATTTTACCTTCCTGTGTCGGTATGAAATATTCTCGTCCAGGAAGTACTTCACGAACAGAGCTTACCTGGGCAGATATATGCTTTATGCTATCAATTATGATATTGTCGCTGTTGCAGAATATAATATTACTGTGTTTGCCCATTAATTCCACGTATAAATATTTGACAGCAGGATCACCTAATTCATCCAGGTGTTCAATTTTGAAACGAATAACTCTTTCCAAACCGGGTTGAGATATTTCTGTAATTCGCCCGTTGCCGATATGTTTACGAAGGAGCATACAGAAATTAGGTGCAACCTGAGGTGACACCTTGTTTTCATCTGTTAAATATATAAAAGGCAAAGTGGGATTTGCTGATATTAGCAGACGATTTCTGTCCTTAATGCCTTTGAAGGTAAAAAGGATTTCATTCTTCTCGGGCTGAGCTATTTTGCTTATTCTTTGATTTAAAATAGTATCATTGCATTCCTTTACTATGGATGCAATTGTAATTCCGTCTAAAGCCATGTTTTGTACTCCATAAATTCAAAATAATCTAACATGAAAAATTATATACAAAAAAGTTGAAAAATTAAAGGAAAAAGAAGGAGTTTTTCACAGATTTTCGTGGATTTGTTTGACCTTTTGTAATCCCTTTTATATAATAAAAATATCTATGCAAAGATGACATTTTTATGTAATTATATACAAGTGTCGTAGGTTTAATTTATTTCGTGGAGGCACCTTATGGCAAGGAGTATGACAGGTTTCGGCCGCGGTGAATTTGAGGATTCAACTCACAAGATTATTGTGGAAATGAAATCAGTAAATCATCGTTTTTTGGATTTGAATATTAAAATGCCTAGAAAGCTAAATGCATTTGAGGGAGATGTTCGAAACTATCTGAAGAGTAGATTGATTCGTGGAAAGGTTGATATTTTTATAAATATTGAAGAGTCTGCGGAAGCTGCTATTTCTGTTAAATATAATTCAGAGATTGCCAATATGTATTTGAATAATCTGAAGAAAATGTCTCAGGAGATGGAGCTTGAATTTGATATTAAAACAAGCCATCTATCCAGATATCCTGATGTTTTTGAAGTTGAGGATCTGCAGGAGGATGAGGAGAACTTATCTAATATTCTCATGAAGGCACTTGAACTTGCTACAGATAAATTTATTGAGAATAGAGAATCGGAAGGTGAACGACTAAAGTCAGATCTCATTGCCAAGGTTGAAGAGATGGATTCTTATGTTGATATTTTGGAGCGCAGAAGCCCTGAAATAGTACAGGAATACTCTGACAGACTTCGTGAGAAGATTACAAATCTTATGGGTGAAGGAAATGTTGATGAGAATAGAATCGCCTCTGAGATTGTAATTTATGCTGATAAGATATGTATTGACGAGGAGATGGTGAGACTTCGTTCTCATGTTAATGAGACCAAGAAGGTGTTAGAAGGTAATGATGAAGTTGGTAGAAAACTTGATTTCATTGCCCAGGAAATGAATCGTGAATCTAATACCATTCTCTCAAAGTCAACAGATATAGAAATTGCAAATATTGGAATTGAACTCAAGACTTTAATTGAAAAGATTCGTGAGCAAATTCAGAACTTGGAGTAATTATGTCATTTGTAAATATAGGATTTGGAAATATAATCAATACCGACAAGGTTGTATCTATTGTTACACCTGATTCGGCCCCTGTGAAGAGACTTGTACAGAAAGCCAAGGAGGATGGGATTGTTGTTGATGCTACTCAGGGCAGAAGAACAAGAGGAGTCATTATTACAGATTCCCATGTGATTCTCTCTTCTTTGGTTCCAGATACTATTGCAAGCAGAACTAAACAGGCTGATTATAAGAAGGAGGAAGATGCAATATGAAACAGAAAGGTTTGATAATTGTATTGTCTGGTTTTTCTGGTGCTGGCAAAGGTACTATTATGAAACATTTATTACAATCCCATCCTGGAGAATTTAATCTATCTATTTCTGCTACAACAAGACAGAAACGTCAGGGTGAGGAAGATGGCAGAGACTATTTCTTCAAAACAAGAGAAGAATTTGATGCCATGATAGAAAATGGTGAATTGTTGGAATATGCTACATTTAACAATAATTCCTATGGCACACCAAAGTCTTATGTTGAACAGCTGGTTAATGAAGGTAAAGATGTTCTTCTCGAAATCGAAATACAGGGTGCTCTTCAGGTGAAGAAGATTTTCCCTGAAGCTGTTTTATTATTTGTTATGCCACCATCTGCTGATGCTTTAAAAGAGCGTTTGCTGGGCAGAGGAACAGAGACTGAGGAAGTTGTTGCACAGAGACTTGCCATATCTACCAAGGAATCACAGTATATGAGTCAGTATGATTATCTGGTTGTAAATGATGAGTTGGAAAATGCTGTGGAAAATGTGTATTCAATCATTTCAAGCGAACATTTAAGAACTGCTAGAAATGTTGAAAATATAAATATCATTAAAGAAGATTTAAAGAAATTTGAAAGGAGTTAATATAAAATGATACATCCATCTTATGTTGAATTAATGAGAGTAGTAAATGATAATGCAGAGGAAATCGGTGAGGAGCCAGTTGTAAATAGTCGTTATAGCATTGTTACAGCAACAGCAAAGCGTGCAAGACAGATTATTGATGGTGATGAGACACTTATTGAGACAAAGCAGGGAGATAAACCACTTTCAACAGCTGTAACAGAGCTTTTTGAAGGTGAGCTGAAGATCTTGACAGATGAGGAAGCTGAAATTGCCAAGGCTGAGGCTGAAGAGGCTGCAAGAATTGCTGCTGAAGAAGCTGCCAAGAAAGCTGCAGAGGAAGCTGCTAAGGCTGCAGAAGAGAATGCAGATGGTGAGGCTACAGAGGAATAGTAATGAAATTATTATTTGTTTCACTAGGTTGTGATAAAAACCTGGTAGATACTGAGCATATGTTATCTCGTCTAGTTAAGCATGATTTCGTATTGACTGATGATGAAAATGAAGCTGATGTTATTGTAGTAAATACTTGTTGTTTCATAAGTGACGCTATGGAGGAAAGTATTAATACTTTAATAGAATTAGGTCAGTTAAAAGAAACAGGTAATTTGAAAACTTTGGTTGCCTGTGGCTGTCTGGCTCAACGCTATGCTGATGATATTCGTCGTGAGATTCCTGAAGTTGATGCGATAGTAGGAACCAATTCCTATGATGAGATTGTTGAGGCTATTAATAATTCTCTTTCAGGAGATAATAGAGAATACATTAAATCATTGGAAGGTTTACCAGATAATTCTGAAGGTAGATTTGTTACAACAGGCGGACATTATGCTCATCTCAAAATTGCAGAGGGGTGCGATAAGCATTGTACATATTGTGTTATTCCTTCTATTCGCGGAAATTACAGAAGTATTCCCATGGAAGAGATAATAGCTGAAGCTTCTAAGTTGGCTGCTGGCGGAGTATCAGAATTAATTCTGGTAGCTCAGGAGACAACCCTCTATGGTACAGACTTATATGGCAAGAAAGCTTTACCTGAATTGCTTAATAAATTAAGCGAGATTGATGGAATTCATTGGATTCGCTTGCAATATTGTTATCCGGAAGAAATAACTGAGGAAATAATTGATGTAATGGCTTCAAATCCAAAGGTTTGTCATTATATTGATATGCCTATTCAGCATTGTGATGATGAAATATTAGGCAGAATGGGTAGAAAAACCAACGAAGCTGATATTAGAAATATTGTAAAAGCTTTGCGGGAGAAAATGCCTGATATATGTATTCGTACCACATTAATATGTGGATTTCCTGGAGAGACGGAAGAAGCTTTTGAGAAACTTTTGAAATTTATAGAGGATATGAAATTCGACAGATTAGGTTCATTTCCTTATTCAAGACAGGAAAATACACCTGCAGCTGAATTTGATAATCAGATTCCAGAAGAAGTTAAGCTTTCACGAGTGGATGAGGTTATGCAGTTGCAACAGCAGATTTCTATGGAGGTCAATGAGAACTTCATTGGCAAAGAGATGGAAGTCTTCATTGTTGGCGAAATTCCTGAGGATGGGGTGTTTGTTGCCAGAAGTTTCAGAGATGCACCTGATGTTGATGGTTTTGTTTTCATTAATTCTGATAGAGAATTAGTTTCGGGTGAATATGTAAAGGTATTAATTACTGGGGCGCATGAATATGATCTAGTAGGAGAACTATTATGAATTTACCAAACAAATTAACAATCTTTAGAGTATTGCTCATTCCATTTTTTGTGGTAGTACTTTTAATTAATCCAGAGAACTCAATAAACCGTTATATTGCAGATGCAATATTTATTATTGCCAGTCTTACAGATATGTTGGATGGCAAGATTGCCCGTAAATATAATCTGGTTACAGATTTCGGCAAATTTATGGATCCTTTGGCAGACAAACTTCTTGTTTGTTCAGCTCTTATCTGTCTCATTGAGACCAGACAGGTTCCAGCCTGGGTTGTAATTATTATTATAGCCAGAGAATTCGTAATCAGCGGATTCAGATTGGTTGCATCAGATAACGGAATTGTAATTGCTGCCAGCTATTGGGGCAAATTCAAGACTGTATTTCAGATGTTTATGATTATTGTAATGGTTGCAAATATTAACCATATTGTAGCTTTCACATTGGGACAGATTCTCATGTATATCGCTTTGGTTCTTACAGTTGTATCACTTATTGATTATCTGTATAAAAACAAAGATGTATTAAAGGAACAGAAATAATGTATTTTCCAGAGTCTCTTGTTAATAGATTGAATCAGAATAATTATACGATAACTACAGCAGAATCCTGTACAGGTGGTATGATTGCCAGTTCAATTACTGCGGTTCCTGGTTCTTCTAATTGTTTTAAAGAAGGTTTTGTGACCTACTCAAATGAGGCCAAAATCAAGAACCTTGGAGTTTTACCAGAGACCATTGATAGATATGGTGTTGTCAGTGCAAATGTGGCCGGCGAGATGGCTCAAGGCGTATTAGTAAGAACATCAGCAGATTTCAGCCTGTCAGTCACAGGTGTAGCAGGTCCTGATGGAGGAACTGTAGAAACCCCTGTTGGGAGAGTATATATAGGTTGTGCTTTTGGTTCTGAAATCAGAGTTATTGAGCGTACCTATAAAGGAGATAGGCATGAAGTTCGCCAACAGACTGTAGTAGATGCCTTTCAATTATTAGAATCATGTATGGATTATTACGAGGGAATTAATGAGAGTAATAGCAGGAAGTAAGAGAAGATTAAATCTGAAAACCATAAAAGGTTTAGAGACCCGTCCAACTACAGATAGAATAAAAGAAACTTTATTCAATATGATTTCTGATGATATTTACGATGCAAATTTCTTGGATTTGTTCGCTGGAAGCGGTCAGATGGGAATTGAAGCCCTAAGCCGTGGCGCCAGATTTGCCTGGTTCATTGAAAATAATAGAGAAGCAGTTAAAGTGATAAATGAAAACCTTAATTTCACTGATTTACAAGACCAGTCTAAAGTGATTCAAGGGGATTTTAAATCATCTCTGAATTCTTTGAAAGGTGAGACTTTTCATATTATTTTCGCAGATCCGCCATATAAGGCTGGATATGAGAGAGAGATTTTGACATTGATTTCAAATAATCATTTATTGGCTGAAGATGGCTATATTATTATTGAGGCTGATTTAAAGACGGATTTTAACTTTATATCTGAATTAGGATACGATATAATAAAAGAGAAATTATATAAAACTAATAAACATATTTTTTTGAGAGTAAAAGGAAATGAGTAGAGCTATTTATCCTGGGAGTTTTGACCCAGTTACTTTTGGACATTTGGATATAATAGAACGATCAAGCAAAATGTTTGATGAAGTCATTATTGGAGTGTTATGTAACAGTGCCAAGAATTCATTATTTACCGTTGACGAGAGAGTAGATATGATTCGTAAGATGACAGAACATTATGATAATGTGAAGGTTATGTCCTTTGAAGGTTTGTTGATTGATTTCGCCAAGAAAGTGGATGCCACTATTATAATTCGTGGCCTTCGTGCAGTTACTGATTTCGATTATGAAATCCAGATTGCCCAGACTAACAAGGTGGAATATGATAAACTTGAAACCATATTTATGGCAACTTCATTACAGTATTCATATTTGAGTTCAACTGTTGTTCGAGAGTTTGCTTCATACGGTGGAGATATAAGTAGATTTGTACCTGCGGAGATTGTTCCTATGGTAGAAGATAAATTCAAGAAATAAGGAGAAAAGAAAATGGCTAGTAGTGGTATTGAGGAAATCATTGATGAGATCGAAGATTATATTGACAGTTGCAAGCCGGCTACATTTTCACAATCAAAGATCACAGTCAACAGAGATGAATTAGAAAGCTTATTGTCAGAACTTCGTTCTAAAACTCCTGAGGAAATCAGAAGATATCAGAAGATAATCAGCAATAAGGAAGCAATTCTTGCTGACGCCCATAACAAGGCTGATCAAATTATTGCTCAGGCTCAGATTCAGACAGATCAATTGGTTAGTGAACATCAGATTATGCAGCAAGCTTATGCTAAGGCTAATGAGGTTGTTATGCTTGCAACCAAGAATGCTCAGGATATGCTTGATAAGGCAACAGCTGATGCCAATGATATCAGACAGGGCGCTATTGCATATACGGATGAGTTGTTGAAAAATATTGAGATTGTTCTTACCAATTCTATGGAGACAACACAGGCTAGAACTGAGACATATTTGAATACAATGCAGCAGTATCTGGATGTTGTTGTTGCCAATAGACAGGAACTTAATCCGACACCAGAACCTACACCGGTTGTTGCACCTGCTCCAAAGCCTGCAGAGAAGCCGGTAAATGAATCTGTTGAGAAGAATCCAACAACAGAATCAAAAAATGAGGAAGATGATTTACCATCAATAGATATTCCTGAATCTTTTTTTAATAAGTCATAAATATAATATTGCGGCATCGTTTTGATGCCGCTTATTTTATACTAATACAAAGGATTGGACATGCGACTGGATAAATATTTATCACAGGCTGGTATAGGTACCAGAAGTGAAGTAAAGAAACTTATTAAGCATAATCGTATAAAGGTAAATGGAACTGTTATCACAGACTGTGGCTATTTGGTTTTAGAATCTGCAGATACAGTTCTTTTTGATGATAAGAAAATATCCTATGAGAAATATTCATATTACATTTTTCATAAACCGGGAGATTGTGTCTGTGCCAATGAGGACAGGGACAATAAGACGGTATTTGAATACTTCAAGGATGTAAATACCAGAGATTTGTTTACAGTAGGGCGCTTGGACAAAGATACTGAAGGATTGCTTATTATAACAAATGATGGTGATCTGTCCCACAGACTATTAAGTCCCAAAAAGCATGTAGATAAGACATATTTCCTGAAATGCCAGGATGATATTTCTCAAGAAGATATTATTTCTCTGGAAAATGGCGTTGATATAGGGGATGATAAAGTTACACTTCCTGCCGGGGTTTTAAGAGGGGATAAATCTAATGAGATATATCTGATAATTAAGGAAGGCAGATATCATCAGGTCAAGAGAATGCTAAAAGCTGTTGGCAATGAGGTTATATATTTGAAAAGAATCACCATGGGTAAATTCGAATTGGGGGATTTACCTCTTGGAGAATATAGATTAATGAATGAGAGAGAATTAGAATATGTTGCAGGATATAAAAGCGGTAATATTTGATTTAGATGGAACTTTGGTTGATTCAATGTGGATGTGGAAGCAGATTGATATAGATTATCTCAAGCTTCATAATATTCCAATGGATGAAAATCTGCAGAAGAATATTGAAGGAATGAGTATGAAAGAAACTGCCATTTATTTCAAGAATACTTACAATATAACAGATTCTATTGAGGAAATGATGGATACCTGGAATGAAATGGCCAGAGAAACCTATGAGAATAAGGTGGATTTCAAAAAAGGCTGTGAGTCTTTCTTGAAGAATCTAAAAACAAGGGGCATTAAAACGGGAATAGCCACTAGTAATTCCAGAGAGTTGTTGGATGCGGTAACTGACGCGTTAAATCTGGATAAATATATAGATTGTTTCAAGACTGGAGATGAGGTGGGAGCTGGTAAACCTGCTCCTGATATTTATCTATCTGTTGCAGACAATCTCAATGTGAATCCCAAGGAGTGTCTGGTATTTGAGGATATTATTCCAGGGCTTCAGGCTGGTATTAGTGCCGGTATGAGGACTTGCGCAGTTCGAGATGATTATTCCATGGATGTGGATGAGGTCAAAAATCAGATGGCTGATTATTATATTATAGATTATACAGATGAGAGATTATTATAATGGCAAATGGATTTATGCCTGTTAGCAAACAGGATATGAAAGAACTAAATATTGAACAGTTGGATTTTGTATATGTATCTGGTGATGCTTATGTAGATCACCCTTCTTTTGCTGTTGCAATAATTACAAGAGTGCTTCAGGCCCATGGTTTCACCGTAGGTGTTATTGCTCAACCTGACTGGAAAGATTTTAAATCAATAACAGTTTTGGGCAAGCCTAGACTTGGTTTTCTTGTATCTGCAGGAAACATGGATTCTATGGTGAATCATTATACTGTATCCAAGAAACATCGTGATTTTGATAATTATTCTCCTGGAGGAGAAATGGGACATCGACCTGATTATGCCTGTGTAGTATATGGTAATTTGATTCGAAGAACATACAAAGATGTGCCGATTATTCTAGGTGGAATTGAAGCGAGCCTGAGAAGAATGGCTCATTATGATTACTGGTCTAATAAATTGAAGAGATCCATTCTATTGGATTCCGGTGCTGATCTTATATCTTATGGAATGGGAGAGAAATCAGTAATTGCCATTGCTGAAGCATTGGATTCAGGCATTGATGTATCTGATATAACATTTATCCCAGGAACTGTATACAAGGCCAGAAATACTGATACGGTAGTTGATGGTATAAAGCTTCCAAGTTATGAGGAATTGTTGGCGGACAAGATAAATTATGCCAAGAGCTTCAATATACAGCATATTAATACGGATCCATTTACAGGCAAGACAATGTATGAAGAGTATCCTCATAATGTATATGTCATTCAGAATCCACCAGGGGAGCCTTTATCTCAGATTGAGATGGATGATGTATATGCTTTGCCTTATATCAGAAAGTATCATCCTATGTATGAAAGTAAGGGTGGTATTCCTGCTTTGCGAGAAGTGAAATTCTCCCTTATAAGCAACAGGGGATGTTTTGGTGGATGTAATTTCTGTGCATTGACATTCCATCAAGGCAGAATTATACAGACGAGAAGTCAGGAATCCATTATTAATGAGGCCAAGATTCTCATTGAAGATCCAGATTTCAAAGGCTATATCCATGACGTGGGTGGACCTACAGCTAATTTCAGAAAGCCATCCTGCCAGAAGCAATTGAAATATGGAGTATGCCCTAACAAACAATGTCTATTCCCTACACCTTGTAAGAATTTAGAAGTTGATCATAAAGAGTATATCTCTCTTCTTCGGAAACTTCGTTCACTAAAGGGTGTGAAGAAAGTATTTATCAGATCCGGTATCAGATTTGATTATGTATTGGCTGATAACAATGATGAATTCATTACAGAATTGTGCAGATATCATGTGAGCGGTCAGTTGAAGGTGGCTCCAGAACATATTTCTGATGAAGTATTAAAATATATGGGTAAGCCTAGTGTATCTGTATATAATCGTTTTATTGAGAAATATTTTAAGATAAATGATAAATATGATATGAAGCAGTATCTTGTTCCATATCTTATGTCTTCTCATCCGGGATCAACACTGAAGGAAGCAGTGGAGTTAGCTGAGTACATTAGAGATTTAGGATATATACCTCAACAGGTACAGGATTTCTATCCTACACCTTCTACAATGTCAACATGTATGTATTATACCGGAGTCGATCCGGCTACTTTAGAGCCTGTATTTGTAACACATAATCCTCATGAGAAAGCCATGCAGCGTGCTTTGATTCAGTATCGTAATCCAGAAAATTATGATTTGGTAAAAGAAGCTTTGTTGAAGACTCATAGAGAGGATTTAATAGGTTTTGATGAGAAATGTCTCATTCCACCTAGAAAGCTTCACTCCAAGAATACTAATTCAGGCAAGAAGATAAAAACCGGCAAGACTGCTAATACCAAAAAATTTCATGGTGGCAAAAATCCAAATGCTAATAATGACAAGAATTTAAGAAATAATTCTAAGTCCAAAAATAATTCAAAGCATAACGGATCAAAGACCAAGATTAATTCAAAGCATAACGAATTAAAGGCTAAGAATAAAAGGAAAAGATAAATATAGCGAGATAATATGAAAGAAATAATAATCACTTCCGCCGATGCAGGTGGAAGATTAGATAAATATTTAATCAGATATTTTGCAGAGGCATCCATGGGATTTATATACAAGATGCTTCGAAAAAAGAATATAAAATTAAATGATGCTAAGGCTAGTGGCAAAGAAATTCTAAATGAAAATGACTGTATCAAAGTCTATTTCTCAGATGAGACTTTTGCTAAATTAAAAGGTGCAAGCAAGGATATTTTCCTTGATGTATCTTCTGATATAGATGTCATTTATGAGGATAAGGATATATTAATTGTAAATAAACCTGCAGGAGTTCTGTCTCAAAAGGCTACGGCATCAGATATATCAATCAATGAGATGATTCTGTCTTATCTTATGAAAACGAAGCAGATAAATGAGGATTCTATTCATGGTTTCAAACCATCCATTGCCAATAGATTAGATAGAAATACTTCTGGTCTGATTCTGGCCGGGAAGACATTGAAAGGTCAACAATATCTGTCCCAGGCTTTGAAAGAGCGAAGCTGTAAGAAGATATATCATGCAATTGTTGCAGGTGAGTTGGATAGAGAGATTGATTTATCAGGTTATTTGTTAAAAAATGAAGGGACCAATGAGGTGCAAATCCTAAAGTCATTTCAGGAAGGTGCCAAGGAAATCAAGACTCATATTGTACCTCTTAAGACAAGTGGCAGATATACTTTGGTACAAGTGCATCTTATTACAGGTCGTACCCATCAGATTAGAGCGCATTTGTCATCAATAGGTTATCCGATTATCGGGGATTATAAATATGGAGTTGAAGCCTTAAATGCTAGAGCCAAGAAACAGTATGGAGTAAAATCCCAGTTGCTGCATGCCTATTCAATTGAATTTGAAGATGGCAATAAATTTGTTGCTCCAACACCGGATATATTTGACAGGCTTATAAAATAATGTGAGGAAATATAATGGCAACATGGAATTCTAGGGGCCTAAGGGGTTCAGGCTTAGAAGATTTAATAAATAGAACAAATGAAACTTATGCAAATAACAATCTGTGTCTCATACAGAAGATACCTACACCTATTACACCTGTAGAAATCAATCATTCCACAAGACAGATTACATTGGCATATTTTGAAAAGAAAAGTACGGTGGATTATATAGGAGCTGTACAAGGAATTCCTGTGTGCTTCGATGCCAAGGAGAGTAAGACGGATACATTTCCTCTGCAAAATGTACATGAACACCAGGTTCGCTTTATGGGTGATTTTGAAAAACAGCAGGGGATTGCTTTTCTTATAATATTATTTACAGAGCGAAATATATATTATTATATGACTTACAATGAATTGCGAAAGTATTGGGATAGAGCTGAAAATGGCGGTCGTAAAAGTATTAGATTCGATGAGCTAGACTCCAAATATTTCTTTGAATCTAAGCCTGAAGTTTTAGTTCCATATCTGGACATGATTCAATTGGATTTAAACAATAGACCATAGGATATTTCATCTTGACATTGTAGGGGTTCTTTAATATAATTTGTTTAGTTATTTACCACTTTACCAAAGTAAAGATATAGGAGATAGAATATGAATGATTCAAGATTACATACACCGGAGGGTGTGAGGGATATATATGGAAAAGAATGTAAGAATAAACATTTTCTGATAAATACTATGGAGGAGACTGTAAAGAGATACGGGTATTCTTTTATAGAGACTCCTTCCTTTGAATTTATTGATATTTTTGGCAGTGAAGTAGGAACAACTCCATCCAAAGAGTTGTATAAGTTCTTCGATCGAGAAGGTAATACACTGGCTTTGCGTCCTGATATGACACCTTCAATAGCAAGAGCTGCATCGAAGTTCTTTGATCCTGATATCAAGCCTGTGAGACTTAGCTATTATGGCAATGTATTTGTAAATAATAACAGTTATCAGGGTAGATTAAAGGAATCTACACAATTAGGTTGTGAATTCATGGGAGATAATTCCATTGATGCTGACAGTGAAATAATCGCCTTGGCTGTAAATAACCTGTTGAAGGTTGGTCTGGCTGATTTTCAAATAAGCATAGGCCACGTAGATATTTTTCAGGGATTAATGCAGGCAGCCAAACTTGATGAGCAATCAGAAAACAGAGTTAGAGCATTGATTACCAACAAGAATTTCTATGGAGTGGAAGAGTTCTTGGAAAGCAAGGATATCTCTGCTGACTTATTAGAAATATTTACCATGCTTGGCAAGATGTACAACTGCCCAAATGAATGGCAGGAGTTTTTGGACAAGGCTAAGAATTATCCTCAGATTTATAATGCATTGAAATATTTAGAGGATTTGTACGATATTTTAGAGATTTATGGAGTTTCAAAATATATCTCCTTTGAGCTTGGAATGGTAAGCCCATATCAGTATTATACAGGCATTCTCTTTGGAGGATATACCTATGGAAGTGGTGAGCCTATTGTTCGAGGCGGAAGATATGATGATTTGTTATCTTATTATGGCAAGGAAGCTCCGGCTATTGGTTTTGCCATATATATAGACCAGCTGTTAATGGCTATGGAGCGTCAGAAAATCAACATTTTCCAGGATGAGAATCCGGAAGTTTTGCTATATACTTCTAATAAGTTAAAAGAAGCTGTGGCTACTACCAATGAAATGAGAAATGCTGGCAAAGATGTGACTATGGTTCGAGTGTCTTCAAAGGAAGCGGCCGTAAAGATTCAACAGGATTATCCTGAAACATGTTTTACTATTCTTGATTAAATGAGGTATATATTATGGGAAATGATAGATATTTGACCATCGCTCTTGGAAAGGGGCGATTGGCCAAGAAGGCATTGGAATTATTTGAAAATATAGGTATCACTTGCGATGAGATGAAGGATCCTAATACAAGAAAGCTAATATTTGTCAATGAGGAATATAAATTGAGATTCTTTCTGGCGAAAGGACCGGATGTTCCTACATATGTAGAATATGGAGCAGCTGATATGGGTATTGTTGGCGAAGATACTATTTTGGAAGAAGCCAGAAACATATACGAAGTATTGGATTTAGGCTTTGGAAAATGTAGAATGTGTGTCTGCGGACCAAAGGGTGCCCAGGATTTGCTGAATCATCAGGAACTTATTAGAGTTGCAACCAAGTATCCTAGAATAGCTAAGGATTATTTCTATAATCAGAAACATCAGACAGTAGAGATTATTAAACTAAATGGTTCTATTGAATTGGCTCCAATAGTAGGCTTGTCTGAAGTGATTGTGGATATTGTAGAAACAGGTAACACCTTGAGAGAGAATGGTTTGGATGTGCTCGAGGTTGTATGCCCATTGTCTGCTAGAATGGTTGTAAACCAGGTTAGTATGAAGATGGAAAATGAGAGAATAACCAAGCTTATTGCTGATTTGAAGGGGACCTTGGGACAGAATTAATTACAATTGGAGGCAATATGAGAATATTAGATTTAAATCCGAATACAACATCAGATATATTAGATAATTTATTGAAGAGAAGCCCAAACAGTTACGGTGAGTTTGAGGCCAGAGTCAATGATATTATTTCAAATGTAAAAGAAAATAGAGATAAAGCAGTATTTGAATACACTGCAAAATTTGATGGAGCTTCCATTGATGAGACCAATATTGAGGTTACTGAGGAAGAAATCAAGGAAGCCTATGATTTAGTTGATTCCAAGCTTTTGGAAGTAATCAGAAAGGCGTTGGTAAATATTAGAGATTATCACAGCCTTCAAAAACAAAACAGCTGGTTTGACAGCAATGACAAGGGAATTATACTTGGCCAGAAGGTTACTCCGCTTGATAAAGTGGGAGTGTATGTTCCTGGAGGAAAGGCTGTATATCCATCATCAGTGCTTATGAATGTAATGCCTGCTAAAGTTGCTGGAGTTAATACAATTATAATGACAACTCCATGTGATAAATCAGGCAAAGTATATCCATCAACACTTGTGGCTGCCAAAGAAGCAGGAGTTGATAAAATCTATAAAGTTGGTGGGGCACAGGCCATTGCTGCAATGGCTTTTGGTACTGAGTCTATTCCAAAGGTTGACAAGATTGTAGGTCCTGGAAATATATATGTAGCGCTGGCTAAAAAAGCTGTATTTGGTTATGTAAGTATTGATTCCATCGCTGGTCCAAGTGAGATACTGGTTCTTGCTGATGAGACTGCCAATGCTAAATTTGTTGCTGCTGATTTACTTTCCCAGGCTGAACATGATGAGATGGCTTCTGCCATTTTAATAACAACAAGCAAGAAGCTGGCTGAGGAGGTATCTCAATGGGTAGATTATTTCCTGCAGAAACTTTCAAGAGCAGATATTATATCTAAGTCACTGGATAATTATGGCTATATCCTGGTTGCTGAAAATATGGATGATGCCATTGATGCAGTAAATGAGATTGCATCAGAACATTTGGAACTGGTTACAGCCAATCCATTTGACACAATGACCAAGATCAAAAATGCAGGAGCAATATTCCTTGGTAATTATAGTTCTGAGCCTTTGGGAGATTATTTTGCAGGTCCTAATCACGTATTGCCAACCAATGGTACTGCTAAATTCTTCTCACCTCTTTCTGTGGATGATTTTATTAAGAAATCAAGTATTATAAGTTATTCCAAAGAGGCTTTACAGGAAATCTATCCTGATATTGTAGCTTTTGCAGAATGTGAGAAATTAACTGCCCATGCCAACTCCATCAGAACCAGATTCGAGGAGACCTAATTTATAGAAAATTTTATTTGTTATATAGTAGATATAATAGTAAAATTATTATGCGACATAAACTTATCTAGGAGGAAACCAAGGTGTCAGAAAATAGAATTGCTGAGATTTCTCGTAAGACAAAAGAGACAGATATTACTATAAAGATTAATATTGATGGTACAGGAAAATCGAATATTTCAACTGGAATTGGTTTCTTTGATCATATGCTTGAGGGCTTTGCTCGTCATGGTTTATTTGATTTAGATGTAGATATTCAGGGAGATTTAAATGTAGATTGCCACCATACTATAGAAGATTGCGGAATTGTATTAGGAAATGCAATAAAACAGGCTCTTGGCAACAAAGTGGGAATCCAAAGATATGGTAGTTGTATATTGCCAATGAATGAATCTCTTGTTATGTGTGCAATTGACTTATCCAACAGACCTTATTTATCATATGATGCTAATTTCACCACAGATAGAATTGGATATATGGATACTGAGATGATTAAAGAATTCTTCTATGCCATTTCCTATTCTGCTGGTATGAATCTCCATATTCAGGTTATGAAGGAGGGCAATAATCATCATATGGCAGAGGCTATGTTTAAATCATTTGCCAAAGCACTTGATATGGCTACAACCAATGATCCTAGAATTTTAGATATCTTATCTACAAAGGGAGTATTGTAAAATGGAGCAGAAAAATATTGTAGCAACTATCTATATTAAGGATGGTTATGCTGTAAAAGATCCACAGCATCTTGATAACAAGATGGATGTATTAGAATTAGCTAGATTATATAATGACAGTGGTATTGATAAAATTATCTGTTATGATTTATCAGATACTTATGATGAGCATGAGAAGAATATTCAAACCATCAAGGAAATCAATAGAACAATTGATATCAAAACTGCCGGAGGCGGAAATATCAAAAGACTTGATGATGTGAAGAAATTCATTTACGCCGGTTGTGTAGAAGTTGTATTAAATGGTTCAAAACCTGAATCAGTTGAGCTTCTCAAGGCTGCAAGTGAGAGATATGGTCAGGATAAGATTTTGGTATCTCTCAAGACTATTGATTTCATTTTCAAAACCAAGGATTTCCTTGAAGATAATGTGCATGAATTGATTATTTATAATGATGCATTGATGCTAAGTTTAGAGGGCATGACAGATGTTCCTTACATTTTAGATGTGCCAAAATATGATTTTGAATATATCAAAGAGAAATTATCTTCTGACAAAATCCGCGGCATCTGTGGTGATTTCCTGAATAATCGAGAGGAAGCTGATGTTATGCAGCTGAAATGTGACTTGTCAGATGCAGGAATCAAGATGGATAATTTTGAGCCAAAACTTACCTGGAGTGATTTAAAAGTTAACTCTGATGGACTTGTACCTGTTGTAGTACAGGATTTCCAAACCATGGAAGTTCTTATGGTAGCTTACATGAACGAGGAGGCTTTTGATAATACAATTAGAATCGGCAAGATGACTTACTGGAGCAGAAGCCGTGAGGAATTGTGGGTAAAAGGCGATACCAGCGGTCATTATCAATATGTTAAGAGCTTATCAGCGGATTGTGATTTTGATACAATTTTGGCCAAGGTTTCACAGGTTGGTGGAGCTTGCCATACAGGATCTTACAGTTGTTTCTTTAATGAGATTGTAAAGAAGGAATATACAGAAAAGAATCCGCTGAAAATATTTGAAACAGTATATGACATCATTGTAGAGCGTCGTATGCATCCTAAGGAAGGCTCTTATACTAATTATCTTTTCGATAAAGGAGAGGACGAGATTCTCAAGAAATTAGGTGAGGAAGCCACTTCCCTTGTAATAGCAGCCAAGAATCCTGGAAATGAAGGTATTAAAGAAGAAATGTCTGATTTTATATATCTTATGATGGTTCTTATGGTGAAATATAATATCACATGGGAAGATATAACCAGAGAGCTTTCTCAGAGATAGTTAGTCTAAGTTGTAATTCTATGATATAATAATGCAGTTCATATTATATGAGCTGCATTTTTTAATCTCAATTGGAGAGGATATTTATATGAAAAAACTTGCTTTGTCAGATGATATATTGATGGAAATCGATAAGCCTGCCCGCTATTTGGGTAATGAGATGAATGTGGTTATGAAGGACCCTTCCCAGGTGGATATTCGATTTGCCATGTGTTTCCCGGATGTATATGAAATAGGTATGTCCCATCTTGGAATTCAGATTTTATATGAAATGTTAAATCGTCGCGATGATGTATATTGCGAACGAGTGTATTCACCATGGCCTGATTTACATGAGATAATGGTTCGAGATAATATTCCATTATTTGCTTTAGAAAGCCAAGATGAGTTAAAAAAATTCGATTTTATCGGTATAACATTACAATATGAAATGTGTTATACCAACATTTTACAGATTCTAGATTTGTCTCAAATTCCAATTTGGGCCAAGGATAGAAGAAATGATGATCCCATTATAATTGGTGGTGGCCCATGTACTTATAATCCTGAGCCAATTGCTGATTTCTTTGATATTTTCTATATCGGAGAAGGAGAAGTAAGCTACGACAGACTTCTGGATTTATATAAGGAGATGCATAATCAAAAGAATTATTCCAGAGATGAATTCTTGCATGAAGCTTCCAAACTTCCTGGAATCTATGTTCCAAAGATGTATACAGTATCTTATAAAGAGGATGGTACAATTGAATCCTTTGAGCCAATTTATGAGGATGTGCCGGCTACAGTTAAGCGTCAGGTTCTTATGGATTTGGACCAGGGTGCATATCCAACCAAGCCAATAGTTCCATTTATGCGCGCTACACAGGATAGAGTTGTTCTAGAGATTCAGCGTGGTTGTATTAGAGGTTGTAGATTCTGCCAGGCTGGCATGGTTTACAGACCAAATCGTGAGAAATCATTGGATGTGCTAAAAGGCTATGCCAAAGAAATGCTGGCTTCAACAGGACATGAAGAGATTTCACTTAGCTCTCTCAGTTCAAGTGATTATACTCAATTACCTGAATTGGTTAATTTCCTTATTGATGACTGCTGCAAAAATGGTGTAAATATATCTCTGCCTTCTCTTAGAATAGATGCATTTTCTCTTGATGTTATGAGCAAGGTTCAGGATATTAAGAAGAGCAGTCTGACCTTTGCCCCTGAGGCTGGTTCTCAGCGTATGAGAAATGTAATTAACAAAGGTCTGACCAAAGATGACATTTTAAATGGTGCAGGACAGGCTTTTGAAGGAGGCTGGAACAAAGTAAAGCTGTATTTCATGCTTGGCCTTCCAACGGAAACAGAAGAAGATATGATGGCTATTCCTGAATTGGCCAACGACATTGCTGTCAGATATTATGAGATTCCAAAAGATCAAAGAAATGGTAAATGTCAGATTACCATGAGTACATCCTTCTTCGTTCCAAAGCCATTTACCCCATTTCAATGGGCTCCAATGTATGAGAAGGGGGAATATTTAAGAAGAGCCAAAATTGTAAATGATACAATGCATGCTCAGCTTAATCATAAGAGCCTCAGATATAACTGGCATGAGGCAGATGTTACAGTCTTAGAAGGCTTACTTGCAAGAGGCGATCGCAAAGTTAGTGCGGCCATTTATGAAGCTTATAAATCAGGTTGTATATTTGATGCATGGTCAGATTATTTCCATTGTGAGAAATGGGATGAAGCTATGGAAAAAACCGGTATTTCTCTGGATTTCTATGCTTACCGCCAGAGAGATTTGGATGAGATTCTCCCTTGGGACTTCATTGATATTGGTGTTACCAAGAATTTCATGAAGCGTGAATGGAACAGAGCTGTAAATGAACAGGTTATAACACAAAATTGTAGAGCACAGTGTTCAGGTTGTGGCGCTAAGTCTTTTGGAGGAGGTATATGCTATGAAGGCAAGAATTAAATTCTCAAAGTCAGGTGCCATGAAATATGTAGGACACTTGGATATAATGCGATATTTTCAAAAGGTGATTAGAAGAAGCGGAATTCCTATCAAATATTCCGAAGGTTTTAATCCCCATCAGATCATGTCTTTTGCGGCTCCTTTAGGAGTGGGATTAACCAGCTCCGGAGAATATATGGATATTGAGCTTACCCAGGAAGTGCCTTGCAAGACAATTTTGGAGGCTATTTCCAATGAAATGGTAGAGGAGATGGACATTGAATCTGTGAAATATTTACCAGAGAAGGCCACCAATGCCATGGCTTCAGTGGAAGCTTCCACATATACTCTTACATATAAGCATCCAGAAGACTTCCCTTTTTCACTGGATGAGTTGAAGGAGAAGAAGGTTGCCTTTTATGATAATGCAACTTCTATTAACGTAGTAAAGAAAACGAAAAAAGGTGAGAGAGAAGTTGATTTGAAGCCTCTCATTTATGAATTTGATATTGTATCAGGTGAGAATGTGGCTGATTTTGATGACACATTAGAAACTCGTCCTGAGATAGTATTTGAAATTAATATTTCCACAGGAAGTAATGATAATATAAAGCCTGAATTTGCTTTATATCATTTCTTTAAATCCTTTGGGATTGAGACACAGGAGAGAGCATCATTTTTCATTCACAGAGTTGACATGTTGACCCGGGATGAGGATGGCAATTTAATCTCTTTGGATAATGTGGGATATGAATTGTAGGAATAGATATGATTAGAAATAGAATTATTTATACAGATATAATATTTAATGATTCTAAAGTAAATATTGCTGCCCTTATGGATTCCAATAATCATTTTCAGAGATTATCTGTGGAAAAGGATGAATATAAATCTCTAATTGGAAATATATATATAGGCAAGGTTGCTTCTATTCAAAAGAATCTGGATGCAGCCTTTGTAGATATTGGAGACGGCAAGAGTGTATATTGTCCCTTAGAGAATAAATGGGAACCAATATATACTCATAAATTTGCTTCCAATGACAGATTATGCCAGGGGGATGAGATATTAATTCAAATCGAAAAAGATGCCATTAAAACCAAGAAAGCTGTGGCTACTACTAATCTGTCCTTCCATGGAGAACATGTTTTAATAACTACCGGCAACAAATCTTGTGGTATTTCCAGAAAACTTCCTGAGGATTTACGACTTGAGTTGAAAGAGAAGTTAAATCCTATTATAGAAAAATATGGTTATGGTATTGTAGTTCGTACCAGTGCAAGAGATTTGGCCCTATCAGATTTAATAAATGCCATAGAAGATAAATGTAGAGAGGTTAATGAATTTATAAAGCGCAGTGAATCTAAGGCGGCTTTTACACTTGTAAAAGAAGGCAAAAATCAACTCTATCGATTTATTGATGAAATCAGTTCAGAGGAATTACAGACAGTTGATGAATTTGTCACAGACAAATCTGAAGTTTATGATTTTGAAGTAAGCCACAACTATTTGAATCAAACCTTTGAGAAATATCATCTATCAGCTCCATCTATTCGATTATATACAGACGAGTCCTATTCAATGAATAAATTATATTCTATTGAGCATCAACTAATGGAACTGATTAAGCCTACAGTATGGTTGAATTCAGGGGCTTCACTGGTAATTGAACCCACAGAGGCCATGACTGTTATAGATGTAAATACCGGCAAAAACATCAAGAAAAATATGGATTTCCTTGAAGTGAACAAGGAAGCATGTGATGAGATAATCAGGCAACTTATAGTAAGAAATATTAGTGGAATTATTATTGTAGATTTTATTAATCTAAAAAATGATGATCAGAAAACTGAATTACTACAGTATTTCAGAAATAATGCTTCTAAGGTTAGCTCATTTATACAGGTTTTAGATTATACCAAACTTGGCCTTATTGAAGTTACCAAGAAGAAAACTTCAAAATCAATTTATCAGATTTTGAAATAGAATAAGCGAGGGGAGCTATGGCTTTAAAAATTAATTTAAATGATCCCTTAATGAAAGCTTTGAAGGCGGTTAATTCCTTTGGTGGCAATTCTCTGACTCCTGAGGAATTGAAGAGACAGCGGGCTGCTATGGAATTGGCAGGAAAGTTGGCTGCACCTTCTTCAGAGGTTCAAATTGAGGACTTTGAGGTGGATGCTATTGCCTGTGAGAAAATAACTCCGGAAATGGCTCATAATCCTCAATATGTAATATTGTATGCCCATGGTGGCGGTTATACCTGTGGTGGATTAAAATACGCTCGTATTTTGGCTTCTAAATTAGCTCTTGCCACAGGTTTTACTGTGATTTCATATGAATATAGATTATCACCGGAATATGTATATCCTGCGGCATTGGAAGATACTGATATTATGTGGAAATACATATTATCACTAGGATATTCGCCTAAACACATTATTATGGCCGGGGATTCGGCTGGCGGAAATCTATCCTTGTGCTTTGTACAGAAACATTTGACAGAAGGTATAGAAATTCCCAGATGTCTGTTGTTATTCAGTCCCTGGACAGATATGACTGCATCATCCAAATCCTATGATAAATATAAGGACAAAGATCCTATATTAAATGCGGAATTTATTGAAAGTGTAAGACAGGCTTATACCGGTTGTGAAGACGCAGATTATAGCGATTCTAAGTTTAGTCCCTTATATGGAGATTTCGAAGGATTTCCAACCACATATATACAGGTTGGCAAAAATGAAATTCTGTACGAGGATAGCGCATCATTATATAAGAAATTAGAAAAAAACGGGATAAGAACAGAATTAGATGTTGAAAAAGATGGATGGCATGTATATCAACAGATGCCTCTGCCTATTGCAACAAGAGCCATGAAACGACTTGCTGCTTTTGTCTCGAGAGAAATATATTGTGAGGGAAGAAATGAGTAGAGAAAATTGGTATAAAGTAGATAATGTAGCCAAAGTTTTTCTTGCTACAGCTACCAAAAGAGATACTAGAACCTTGAGAGTCAGCTGCACATTGAAAGAAGAAATTGATCCATCAATGCTTCAGGAAGCTGTGGAAAATGCCATTCAGGTGAGACCACAGTTTCAGGTTCGTATTCGCAGGGGATTATTCTGGCATTACATGGAAGATACGGATTTGAAACCTGTAGTGTCCGAGGAAAGTGGAAGAGTATGTCCGATTTTGTATATGCCTGGCAGAAATATGCTTCATTATAAGGTTACATATTTTCACAATCGAATTAATCTGGATCTGTTTCATGCCATTTCAGATGGAACAGGGGCCTTGGAATTTTTAAATATTATTGTATTGGAATATCTGCATTTGAGACATCCAAATCAATTTGATAATACTATGATTCATTCCGGAGCATCAGAGGATGAATTAAATCAGGATAGTTATAAGCAATTCTTTGGAAGTATGGGATTATCTGGATCATCATTGAAAAAAGCTTATCATCCAGGGGGCTTAAAACTGCCTTATGATCAGTTGCAGTTTTTTGAAATACAGATGGATACTGCAGAAGTCTTGGCAGAAGCCAAGAGAATAGGCGTGTCTTTAACAAGTTATATTGGAGCCAGATATATGATTTCACTAAGTGAGGATATGCCGCCTAGAAAACGCAAGATGCCGGTGACTATATCCTTACCTGTTAATTTGAGGAATTATTATCCATCACAAACTTCCAGAAATTTCTTCAACAATGTAAATGTAAGTCATATATTTACAGAAGAAATATCCCTGGATGATTTAGCCAGAGAGTTTGATGAGAAATTGAAGACTAATCTCAGCGAGGATAATATCAAGAAGCAGATGGACAACTTTGAAACCATGGAATATGTAGCTCCTGTCAGAGCGGTGCCGCTGTTTATCAAACAGTGGGTGGTAAAATATGGTTCAAAAATGAATGACAAGAAAGTGTCTCTGGTTTTATCAAACTTAGGAGTGCAGAAGCCTCCTGTTGAAATGGCAAGAGAGATTGAGAACTATAGTGCCTTCTGTAGTTCTGACAATATGTTCTCCTCCATGTCCAGTTTTGATGGAAAACTGACATTGGGAGTTAGCTCTCCTTACTCTAATACAACTGTTATCAAGAATTTCGTCAGAGATTTAACTGAGGATGGTATTAAAGTAAAAGTAAATGCTACGGAGGTGATTCGATAATGAAGACTTGTTTATATTGTAAAACTGAAGTTGGTGGAAATCTAAAGAAATGCCCTCTGTGTCAGAGTAAGCTTCAGGGAGAAGGAGAGCAGGCATATTTTCCAAAACAGACAATATTGCAGCTTCAGTCTCTGGTATTTAAAATACAGTCATTTATTGTATGGACTGCAGTAATTGTGGCTCTGGGATTGGATTTTCTCTTTGAACTTAGACCTTTCCCGGGATTTACTTTCCATTGGAGCTTGATTATTCTCATGTGGCTTTTAGCCTTTGAATTTGGAATAATGCGATTGTTTAAAAAGGGGTTCTCATCATCTCGAATACTTACATTATTTGTATTTATTGTGATTTTAATGCTTTCAATTACTGCATATTTCTTTGGAATATTATCCTGGGTTTTAGTATTCCTAGTTCCTATTGTTTTGATAGGTACTATGATTGCAAATTTTGTTCTTGCTATGATAGATAAAAGTGGCAATGCAATGATTTATCTTCTGTCAAATGTATTGATAGGAGTTTTGCCTTACATTTCCCTTAGCATTATGAAAAAGGATTGTCCATTCTTATGGATTATCGCTTTACTATTAAGCGTTATTGTATTTGTTGGCGCTATCATTTTCAAAGGAAGAGAAGTGGTCAGTGAAATTCATAGAAGATTAAATCTGTAAAAGTGTTGACGAATCTATAGACACATGATATTATATCAAGGTATGCCGCACAGTGAGGTTCAAGAAATCCATTTTGGATTCACCGTAACTGGCGAGTAATGATAATAGGAGGTGCCATATGTACGCAATTATAGCAACAGGTGGTAAGCAGTACAAAGTATCTGAAGGCGATATCATTACCATTGAAAAGCTTGGTGTTGAAGCTGGAGAAAAGGTTACTTTTGATCAGGTTTTAGCAGTTGGAGACAAGAAGCTCAAAGTTGGAACACCAACAGTTGACGGAGCTACAGTTGAGGCTTCAGTTGTAAAAGAAGGTCGTGGTAAGAAGGTAATCGTATACAAGTACAAGAGAAAGACTGGCTATCACAACAAGAACGGCCATAGACAGGCGTTCACACAGGTTAAGATTGAAAAGATTAATGGTTAATCGATTGGAATTGTTATGATTAAAATAACGATTTTACAAAACCAGAATAATGAATATATCGGTATAGAATCAAGCGGACATGCTGGTTTTGCAAGACGCGGACGCGATATTGTATGCTCGGCTGTTTCTGTCTTGATCATCAATACCATCAATGGTATTGAGCAATATACTGAGGATGCATTTTCTTTGGAAACAAAAGAAAATGATTCAAATTTCATAAAGTTTAGATTTACCGAGGATATATCTTCTGAGTCTAAGCTTCTTATGAATGTTATGGTTTTGGGCTTGACAGAAATTCAAAAAGATTACGGTAAATCGTATATTACACTAAACTACAAGGAGGTGTAGACATGTTAAAGTTGAATCTTCAATTTTTCGCTCACAAGAAGGGTGTTGGTTCTACAAAGAACGGACGTGATTCAGAGTCAAAGAGATTAGGTGCCAAGAGAGCTGACGGACAGTTCGTAAAGGCTGGAAATATTCTATATAGACAGCGTGGTACAAAGATTCATCCTGGTACAAATGTAGGTATCGGTGGTGATGATACATTATTCGCTTTAGTTGATGGAGTGTTACGCTTTGAAAGAAAGGGTCGTGACAAGAAGCAGGCTAGTGTTTATCCAGTAGCAAGCGAAAACTAAAATCAGATTTTATGTTATAGACTCGACTATTTATTTAGCCGAGTCTATATTATTTTTCAGATTTATTATAGAAAAATGATATATTATGCTATATATATGATATATCTGTTTATGAACTACGATAACATTATAGTAACTATGCTATTTATACATACAGTGAATGGAGGTTAATTATGTTTGCAGATCGTGCAAAAATCATAATTAAATCAGGAAAAGGTGGAAATGGACATGTAAGTTTTCGCCGAGAGAAATTCGTGCCAAATGGTGGCCCTGATGGTGGCGATGGCGGCAAAGGTGGAGATGTAATCTTTGAAGTGGATGAAGGTCTCAATACACTTACCGATTACAGACACAGACGCAAATTTGCAGCAACACCAGGTGAAGAGGGCGGCAAGAAGAACTGCCATGGAGCAAATGGTGCAGATCTTATATTAAAAGTTCCAGAGGGAACAGTTATCAAGGATGCAGCCAGCGGCAAGGTTATAGCTGATATGTCCGGTGATAACAGACGCCAGGTTATTCTAAAAGGCGGAAGAGGCGGTCTTGGTAATCAGCATTATGCCACATCTACAATGCAGGCTCCAAAATATGCACAACCAGGTGGTGAAGCTATTGAAATTGAAGTTCAGTTGGAGCTAAAGGTTATAGCTGATGTGGGACTAGTAGGTTTCCCAAATGTTGGCAAATCTACATTTCTCTCTAGAGTAACCAATGCAAGACCAAAGATTGCCAACTATCATTTCACAACTCTCAATCCAAACCTGGGAGTAGTTGATTTAGATGGTGACAAAGGATTTGTTATAGCAGACATTCCTGGACTTATTGAAGGTGCGTCTGAGGGAATCGGCTTAGGTCATGAATTCCTGCGTCATATTGAGAGAACCAAGGTTATTATCCATATGGTGGATGGTGCATCTGTAGAAGGTAGAGATCCTCTGGCTGATATTTTGGCTATAAACAAGGAATTAGAAGCTTATGATCCTGCAATCTTAGAGAAACCTCAGGTTATTGCCTGCAACAAAATGGATGTATATCAGGGAGATACAGAAGATGTAGTTTCAATTCTGAAAGAGGAATTTAATCCAAAGGGAATTGATGTATTTTCCATATCTGCTGTAAGTGGGCAAGGCGTGAAAGAACTTTTATATCATGTGGCAGGCTTATTGGAGAAATGTCCAAAAGAAACCACTGTATATGAGCAGGAGTTTGATCCGGAACTTCATTTCTTCACAGATGAACCTTACACAGTTGAAATAAATGAGGATGGCGAATATGTTGTAGAAGGTCCGAAGATTGAGAAAATGTTGGGCTATACTAATATTGATTCTGAAAAAGGTTTCCTATTCTTCCAGAAATTCTTGAAAGAACAGGGAATTCTCAAGGAATTAGAAGAGAAGGGAATCGAAGATGGAGATACAGTTAGAATGTATGGTCTTGTTTTCGATTACTACAAATAAATCCAAATACACAGAAAAGAGTTGATAATTATGATAAATAATAAGCAGAGAGCCTTCTTATCCAGCAAGGCCAGTCAAATGAATCCTTTATTTAACATAGGCAAAGCATCTCTGACACCTGAAATTATTTCTGCAGTCGATGAAGCTTTGGAAAAGAGAGAGCTTATCAAAATAGCTGTATTAAAAAACTGTTTTGATGATCCTAAGGAAATCGCCAATGTTATTGCTGAAAGAACACATTCAGAAGTAGTTAGAGTTATTGGAAAGAAAATTGTACTCTATAGAGCTGCTAAAAAGCCCAAATTGACATTACCACAGTAACAGCTTATAAAATACACATCGAGATATAATAAGGGCTTATATGGCCCAAATAGAGGCTTATATTATGAAAATAGGAATCTTAGGTGGTACATTTAATCCAATTCACATTGGACATATAAATATTGCAAAAGCAGCATTGCAGGAATGTAACCTTGATGAAATATGGTTTATGCCTAATGGCAGACCGCCACATAAACATACTCCAGGAAATATTACAAATATGGAGAGATTGGAGATGGTGCGTCTCGCCATAAGTGATAATCCAGCATTTAAGGTATGTGATATCGAAATTAATCGTAAGGAGCCTGGTTATTCATATGTTACATTTCAAGAATTACATGATTTATATAAAGACCAGCATGAATTTTACTTCATAATTGGCGAGGATTCCTTCTGGAATTTTACCAAATGGGTTAAACCTGAAGAAATATGTAAATATACCAGGATAATAGTTGCCAAAAGACCTAATTGGACAGAGCAGGAGATGTTGATTGATAAGTCAACAAGCGTGAAATGTACTGATTTTGATGCGACAATTCAAAAATATAAAAAGATGTTTCACCAGGACTTTATTCCTCTTCATGTAAATGAAATAGATATTTCTTCTTCAGAACTTCGAAGAGATATTTATAACAGAAACCTGTTAAAGAAATATATACCAGCAAATGCATTGAGCTATATTTATAAAAACAATTTATATCAGATTCATCACGAATTATATGAAATTGGTGAAATTGATAAAAAAGTGAAGGAAGCTTTAAAAACCAGCCGGTATGAACATACTGTCGGTGTCATGCATACAGCAGCCAATCTGGCTTATGCATATGAATATCCTTATGTAAATGCCATGATTGCTGGACTTCTACATGATTGTGCAAAATGTATATCAGACCAGGAACGCATTGAGGTATGTAAATCTCACAGACTTACAATAAGTGATATCGAAGCTAAATATCCTCATTTGTTACACGGAAAGGTTGGTAGTGTATTTGCCAAAGAAATATATGAGATAAATGACGAGGATATCTTACATGCTATTACCTGGCATACAACCGGTTGTCCTAATATGTCTATATTAGACAAAATAATTTATGTAGCTGATTATATAGAGCCTGGCAGGGATAAAGCCCCTAGATTGGATGAAATACGCCATATGGCATATATTAATATAGATCGATGCATTTATATGATTTTACAAGATTCCGTTGAATATTTATCCAAGAATTCTGACTCAATGGATGAGACGACTTTAGAAACATACGAATATTTCAAGAAACTAGTGGAGGGAAAGACAAATGACAACTAATGAAATGGTTAAAATGATATATGAAGCTTTGGATAATAAGAAAGCTATGGATATCAAAGTGGTTGATATAAGAAATGTATCAGTAATGGCTGATTACTTCATTGTAGCAAGCGGTGATAACCAGAATCAGCTTATGGCTATGCAAAATGAAGTAGATAAAACAATGCATGAAAATGGCGTTAAACTTCGTCAAATTGAAGGAAATCGCAATTCTACATGGATTCTAATGGATTATGAAGATGTAATCGTGCATATTTTCTCTGAGGAAGATAGATTATTCTATAATCTGGAGAAAATCTGGCAGGATGGTATCGACGTTGATATCAACGAATTATAATATTAATATTTGATGATAAAAAAACAAAGACCTAAGATTAAGTTGGCTTATTCTTAGGTCTTATATATTAGTATAGCTTAAGTAAGTCTTTATGTAGATTATTTTAATTTGCTTTGCTTATTATATTGAACAGCTCCGGCAGCTTGCTGTTTATGTTCGTCCTCCATAGCAGCATAATAATTTACGGTTGTATTAACATTTTCATGGCCTAATACATCCGCTACAAGACGAATATCGCCAGTTTCACGATATAGAGCTGTACCATAAGTACTTCTAAGCTTATGGGGTGTAATTTTCTTGTTAGGCACCATAATTTTGGCATATTTCTTCACCAAATTCTCTACGGAATCTACACTGATTCGCTTACCCTGAATAGAATAGAAGAGAGCCTTCTCATGCTCCTCGTAAGGCTTAATGAGGCTTCTTTCGTTATCAATATAGTCAGATAATACCTGATTAATATGATTATCGAAATATAATACGTCCTGACCGCCACCTTTACGTACAATAATCATGGAATTTGAATGTAAATCTAAATCATTTAAATCAAGGCCACAACATTCAGATACACGAATACCGGTACCAAGCATTAATGTAAGAATGGCCAAATCACGTTTTTGAGTCTTTTGGCAATATTTTCTCTGATGATCACTCATTTGTGCAGTTCCAGTCTCAATAGCGCTCAATAGAGATACAACCTCATCATTTGTCATTCTAATAATATTTTTATCTCTTTTAAGCTTTGGAAGCTCCACCAAAGCTGTAGGATCTTCAGGCAAATTCTTATGCATTAAATGATATTTAAACATACCTCTTAAAGGAGACATTTTCCGGGCAATAGCTCGTTTGCCATTTTCATGAAATTCTCCTTTAGGATCTACATTTAATTCTAAATAACGCTGAAATTCAACAATATCCTGAGAATCTATCTGTGATAGAACTTTTAAATCAATTTCTTTTATAGTTTTATTATGTAATGTAGGATTTTTCTCTATTAAAAAGCGAAAAAATGTAAGCAAATCATATGAATATGAAATTAATGTACTTGGTTGAGTTACAAGTTCTTTGCTATAAATATAATCTGCAGCACAAGTAGGAAGTTCTTCAATTAATTCTCTAAGTTTGAGTTTCTGCATTCTGGATTTATTCTTGTAATAATCTGAATCTTTTCCCATGGGAGATAATCCTTTCTATATGGAAATTACATTTATGCTTTATATTAATTATGCATAGGTAAATCTTATCAATTGTAATACATATAATAATTATGTAAAAACAGCTTATATAGGCATTATAGCATAAATACAGGCTTTTTTGAATACAATCTATCGGAAAAACTGATATTTATCCGATAGTTCTATTTAGAATAATTAAGGCACTATCTCACAGTCAAGTGCCCTGATATTCATTAATAGTATCAATAATCTGTTGTCTAACCAAGTTAGAAAGATCCACAGTTTTCATATCTTTATAATCTTCATAATAAATTGTAGGAAGAAAAACAACTTTAGTAGTAACTGGTCCTAATTTCAAACTATTAAATGGTAAATATGAATCTATTAAAGCAACTGGAACCAATGGAGCTTTTGCTCGCATAACTGATTTAAAACTTCCAGGTTTAAATTCCTGAACCACATTCTTGTTATGACCATATCCACCTTCAGAGAATAAGATAAATTTCTTGCCTTCTTTAACCTCGTCAGCAATTTCATTAATTATAGTTAAATTCTGGCGTATATCTTTTAAATCTAATCTCTTGGCGCCAAGCAAATCTACAATCTCTCTGACTAGGAAAGAATAGGATTTAGCCTTATCCATTACAAAAGAACAAGGCTTATCATGGGCATATATAATACCTAAAGCATCATATTTACCCTGATGGTTAGGAAACATAACATAGCCGCCCTCTTTAGGAAGATTCTCCTTTCCATATACTTCTGTAGTAATACCGCCGGATTTCTTCATATAGTTAACCATCTTCTTCATCAAATGGTATTTCTGCTCTTCTGTATATTTCTCTTTATTTGCAGCCATTCGTCGCATCATAGGGATAAGATATGGCGCTCTTTTAACATTCATAAGAATTACATAGAAAAATCGTAACATATTTCATCTCCAGTTCCAATATATAGTAGATTATAATAATAAATGGAGAGAAATACAACAAAATATGTTAATTTGAAGCAGTTTCGTAGTATTTAATAGTAACATATTCTCCTGCATGAATATCATCACCTGAAATGTTGTTTAATTCTCTAATCTCATTAACATATTTATTAAAGTCACCAATGTCATTTATATAATACTTCTGAGCCAAAGAAGATAATGTATCTCCAGGTTGAATCTGTACACTTTCATAATAGGATAATAATTCATGCTGCTGCTGAGCTTTACCAACTGTCGAAATTGAAAAACATACTGTAATTACCGCAACAATAGTAGCTATAACAAACACTAATTTCAAATTATAATTTCCAATTACTCTTCTCTTTGAATTCATAGCATTATCTCCTCCAAAAAATCTACATTAAACTCTATGCGAACATTCGTTCTAAAGATAAAATACCACCCGAACATTCGTTTGTCAATACAAAATCGAACAAATTTTCGGAATATATGTTTGTTTTTTGATTTGAGTATGATATAATTCATATATACTTAATTTGGAGGTATCATTTATGGGATACGGTAGAATCACTGAAAAACAACAGGAAATCTTAGATTATATTAAGCAGGAAATTCTCAACAAAGGATATCCTCCTACTGTTCGAGAATTATGTGATGCTGTTCATCTGAAATCCACATCTTCTATTCACTCTCATTTGGAAACATTAGAGAAGAATGGATATATCAGACGAGATCCATCTAAACCTAGAACTATAGAAATAGTTGATGAGAATTTTAATTTAACTCGCAGAGAGGTTGTAAATGTTCCTATTGTAGGCGAAATAGCTGCAGGCCAGCCTATTTTAGCAGTGCAAAATATAGACAACTACTTCCCTGTTCCAGCTGAATATATGCCTAATCAACAGACTTTCATGTTAAAAGTCAAGGGTGACAGTATGATAAATGCCGGTATTTTCAACGGCGATACTTTGATTGTAAAACAACAGGACACAGCAAGAAATGGTGAAATTGTTGCTGCCTTAGTAGATGACTCAGCCACAGTGAAGACTTTCTATAAGGAAGATGGTCATGTTAGACTACAGCCAGAAAATGATAATATGGATCCTATTATCGTTCCTGACTGTCAAATACTTGGTGTTGTATTCGGTGTATTTAGATTCTTTTAAATAATAAGGGATTATGTTTAGAGCTTAATTACTCTAACATAATCCCATTTTTATATCTTCTATATTTCTTATAATAAATATCTATGTTTTATTTAATTGATTCTTTTATAGTATATCAAGCAAATGCTGAAAATAATCTGGAAGAGGTGCTTTAAATTCTACATACTCGCCTGTAGATGGATGAACAAATCCAATAACTTCTGCATGCAGAGTCTGTCCTTGTAAATTAAATTGACATTTATTTGGACCATAAACCTGATCACCCAGCAAAGGATGACCAATGCTGGCCATATGAACGCGAATTTGATGGGTTCTTCCGGTTTCAAGCTTAAATTCCATATAAGTATATCTGTCAAATCGCTTTATTACCTTATAATGAGTTATAGCTTCTCTTCCATTTTTTACATCAATAGCCATTTTCTTTCTGTCTTTTGGACTTCTACCGATGGTTGTATGGATGGTTCCCTCATCTTCTTTTACATTTCCTATTACAATACCTTTGTAGATTCGATTAATACTATGGATTTTGATTTGCTCTGCTATCTTATTATGAGCAGAATCGTTTTTACATATGATTAATGCTCCAGTTGTATCCATATCAATTCTATGGACAATTCCCGGTCTTATTTCACCATTAATTCCAGAGAGCTCATCTTTGCAATGATACATTATTGCATTTACCAATGTTCCCGTGTAATGACCTGGAGCCGGATGAACTACCATACCCTTTGGTTTATTTACTATAAGCACATCAGAATCTTCATATAATATATCCAAAGGAATATTCTCCGGTTGTATTTCCACATCCACAGGTTCTGGCTCAATAATTTGTATTTTATCATCAGTTTTAAACTTATAATTAGATTTAACTATCGCATCATTCACTGTGACATCACCATCTGCAATATATTTTTGAATAATGCTTCTTGATTTGTCAGGATACATTTCAGACAGAACCTTATCAATGCGACAACCTACATACTCATTGTCTATATAGAAAATATCACTAATCTCTGCCACGGTTTCCTCCACGTATACTTGTTAAAAATGAATTAAATTTATCATCATCAACACAGAATATCAATATAATAAATAATAAAATAACGCCGCATGTCACATATATATCTGCCACATTAAATACCGGGAAATTGATTAATGAGAAATAGATAAAGTCAGTAACATATGAATTAACTACTCTATCTATGAAATTCCCTATAGCTCCAGCAAATATAAATGTCAAAACAAAATTTATTATAAGACCAAGCTTTGTCATTGGCATCTTAATTAATAAATAGATAATTAAGGCGCAACAAATGGGCGTTAAAATATAAAACAATGTCATGTGATTAGTTAATATAGAAAAGGCTGCTCCAGTATTTTGCAGATAATTAAACTGTAATACACCTGGAATGATAATAAAATCTTCTTTACCAGCCAAATTAATTGTTGCTATATACTTAGTGATTTGATCTAGAAATATAGCAATTATGGCAATAATTAAATCTATAAATAATAATTTAGTTTTATTTTGCTTTATCATAATACTTCTTCTATAGCTCCTAGTAATTCTTCCTCTGTTAAATCAGTATTAATATATGCATCACCTACTGATTTCAATAGAATAAATTTAACTTTATTGCCAATCATTTTCTTATCTGATTTTGTGGCACTTAAAATTGCAGATGAATCAGTAAGAGAACATTTTACAGGAAGATTATACAGCTTAATAGTATTGATAATATCTATATATTCTTCTCCGGTAATATTTCCATGTTGCTTGGATAAATAACTTGCCGCCACCATTCCAATAGCTACACACTGACCGTGATACAATTTGAAATCAGAAAGCTTCTCTATGGCATGCCCGATTGTATGACCAAAATTCAAATAACCTCTGATACTTTGCTCTGTAGGATCTTCTTCCACAACATTTTTCTTGATCAAACAACTTTCATATATCATATCCGCCAGAGAATCATCTTTTAAATTGAGAATATCCTGGTAATTATCTTTTAACCACTGATAATAATTGGCATTTCTAATAAGACCATGTTTAATTATCTCTCCCATACCACATTGAAACTGTTCTTCTGGCAATGTTTTGATTGTAGAGGTATTAATATAAACCAATTTAGGCATATGAAATGCTCCAACCATATTTTTATATTGATTGAAGTCGACTCCCGTCTTACCACCTATACTACTATCCACTTGAGAAAGTAAAGTTGTAGGAACCTGAATGAAGTTTATACCTCGCAAATATGTAGCTGCAGTATATCCAGTCATGTCTCCAACTACTCCTCCGCCTAAAGCAATGAGAGAATCTGTTCTATCGAAATGATTAATTATTAAATGTTCATATAATTTCTCTATTTCAGACAGATTTTTATTAGCTTCTCCAGCAGGAATAATAAATGTAAATACTTGCTCAAATGTATTTTTTGCAAATTCGACCATATCATTTAGGTAAATATTTGCCACATTAGAATCTGTAACAATGCATGTTTTTGACTTTTTGAAGTTAGGAATATCATTTATCTTGTCACAAAATGCATCATAGCTATTATCTATATAAATTGAATAGCAAGGTTGATTCTCGTAATTTACTATTAGTTCTTTTGCCATTTTAATGCGGTCTCCTTTTTTGTAAAAATAAAAAGAGCACCAGGTTCTATAGAATCTGATGCTCCAAAATGTTCTTAAAATCCAGTCTGAATACCAGAGAAATCGAAGGCATCTACTATACCCTGTAAGTCTCCTGATATATCAACAGCTGCAGGAGTAATAATAAAGATATAATTACTTACTTTCTGTAAATTTCCATCAATTGCATAACAGCATCCAGAAGTAAAATCGATAATTCTCTGAGCTAAGCCTAAATCGATACCTTCCATATTCAAAATAACTGTTCTATCCGCAAGTAATGTCTCTGAAATCTCTCTAGCATCTTCAAAAGAAGATGGTTTAATTACACATACTTCCATTGTTTTATTCGTCGCCTTTCTAGGGCTCCTCATAGGAGTTATTTTTGGAGTTGATTTAATTACCGGTTGTTTCTCTTTAGGTTGAACCGGCTCATCCTCGCTTACATTCTTATTCTTGGAGAATTTAGAAAAGAATCCTTCTGACTCTTCCTCTTCATCATCATAGTAGTCTTCTTCTTCAAATTCTTCATCATCATAATATTCATCATCGTCGCCTAAGTTCATAACATCAAGCATGCGATCGAAAATAGCCATTATAAAATCTCCTCTATAACTTATTTATTATAATTTCTCTCGCCAAAGATTCCTGTTCCAACGCGAACCATTGTGGCTCCCTCTTCAATTGCAACCTCAAAATCTCCAGACATTCCCATGGATAAAATATCCATAGATACATTATCTATGTTTTCGTTGCTTATGTCAACAGATAAATCCTTTATTTTGTGAAAATAAGGTCGATTTTCTTCAGAATCCACAACATATGGTGCTATAGACATAAGTCCTTTCACTGTCAAACCATCAAGTGTAGCTATCTGTTTCACCAATTCCATAGCATCTTCTTTTGATACTCCGAATTTGCTCTCTTCCTCTGCAATATTGACCTCAACAAGAATTGGAACCACAATCCCCTTCTTCTTAGCCTGTATATTGATTTCTTCAGCCAATCTAAAGCTATCTACTGAATGAATAAGCTCTACCTTGTCTACAATATATTTCACCTTATTTCGCTGGAGATGGCCAATCATATGCCATTTGATATCCTTAGGCATCTTCTCAATTTTATCTGTTAATTCCTGAACTTTGTTTTCACCGAAATCTCTAACACCTGCATTATAGATTTCAGTCAAATCAGTAATAGGCTTGGTTTTACTAACCGCAATTAATGTAACTTCATCTCTGCTTCTACCAGCCCTATCGCAAGCCGCCTGTACTCTCTTTTCAATCTCTTGTAAATTATCCTGTAACATAAATACTGCCTTTCTATTAATTTATAATTGAATTTTCTTCAACATCTGAACCATTTAATACTATATGATCATACAAAGCCAAACCATAGCTTGTATTATTCTTGATAATAGAATAATTAGAGTTCTGATATAACAACTCAATCTGTTTAAATGTTGTATACCCCTTATTTACGCAATATACACCTTTTAAAGATGACACTTCAGATCCTACAGTATAAGTATCAACAGAATTTTGTTTAACTAATACACTGCCCTTTGGCAAATCCGCAGGATTCACATATAGATAACCGTTTTCCTCATGATAAATATCCGGGAATACAAGAGTATCTTTTGAACCATCTCGAACCATGAAGGCTGAATCAGTATTATCACCACCGTTGAAAAGATATGTCTCAGGAATCATATAGAATTCCTTTTCTATAATGGATGAATTTGGGATTTTCAGACCACTCTTTTCATTTAACAACAATTCTATTTTGACAAATCTGCTATTGGCATATCTTGCAACGCTGTCATCTAAGCTTAGTATCAGATATTTGGTTCCAGCCTTCTCCATAAATTCATATGAAGCCCAGGTGGTAGCACCGTCCTCTACAAATTTAATTTCTACATATTTTGAATCTTCCTGGGCCAAAACTTCTGCGGTAGCATCATCCACATTTAATACCAGATTCCATCTGTCAGAAGTCACCAGCTTATATACAGGTTGTGAAGCTGATGCAGTGGTATTGGCTTTCAAATTCTGTATATTTAAATTACCAGTATCAAAGGATTCAGATGAAAATGTATCAAGAGATAATCCTTCATAACCATCCAACTGATATACTACAATACCAGGCTCAGGAGCTGTGAAATATTTAAAAGTACCAGCATCAATGGCCGCCTGTATAGTAGCTGTCATTTCCTCGCTTACTGTATTTCTGTAAAATAATTGTAAGCTGGATTCAATATCATTCTTGAAATTATATACTTTATTGAAATCATTATCACGATAGTCAAATATATAACCGCCAATTTGATTCTGAAGCTTGGCCAAATCTGTATTTGACAACTGAGAGAGTTCATTAGTCTTCTCACTCATTTTAGAACTAATATTTCCTGTTGTATCAATGGAATACACATAGGATTTCACTCCCACCTGATCTAAGTTGGCAGAATAATATAGTAACTGCCCATCCATCTCAGCATTTACCACTGTTTCCTGACGAATGGCAAGGGCCTGATATACATTATTATTTGACAAAGTACCATTGGTAACTTCGTAAATATTGATATTATCCTTGGTTAAATAGGTAAAAACATGGAATATTACATATAACATGAATATTCCAAAGATAACGAAACCGATATTTAATTGTATCTTCTTATGAAATTTGACAATGTTTGTGGGATTATTATCAGTTTTCAATACTCTCTCCGTTATTTAGGCTCTGCAAAAGTATAGAGCAATTCGTTCATTAAATAATATAAATTCAAGGCGCAATCAGCGTTGTAGACAATGGATATGATATCCTGTCCTGCTGAATTTTTGCTATATAATACAAGACAATATCCCGCCTCATAGGTTGTACCTGTTTTACCGCCTACAACTGTGAAACCTTCTGGAGCTTTTGAAGTGCCCAGCAGATAGTGATTAGTATTATTCCATGTCTGAGTTTTAGCTTCCCCATTTACAGTAGAATAACTGGTGTCATAAGTTGCAGTTGATATAATATTTACAAATGTCTCATTTTTAATAGCTTCAGATGTAATCAGATACATATCATAAATAGTTGTATAATGATCATCTTCATGAAGACCATGTGGAGTTACAAAATGTGAATGAGTAGCTCCAAGAGACGCTGCTTTTTGATTCATTAACTTGGCAAATTCTTCCACACTTCCAGAAATACCTTCTGCAATTGCAATAGCTGCATCATTTCCGCTTCGAAGCATAAGACCATATAATAAATCCTGTAGTGACATAACATCTCCGGCTTTTAGATTGGCAACAGATGAATCAGAATCCTGATCAGCAGCATATTCACTGACAGTAATCATCTGATTTAAGTCTCCATACTCAAGTGCAACCAAAGCAGTTAATATTTTGGTTGTACTAGCAGGATACATTTTGTCATAGATATTCTGGGCATAGCATACTTCTTTGGTGGACAGATTAAATACACCACCACCGCCTGCAACCTGTGAATCCACCTGATTCAATCCAAAATTATCCTCTGCAGTAATACATTTATCATCTCCAAAGAATCTTATTAAATCCTCCTGAGGAGCATTTACCAGGCCATAGGCAGCTGAAGTTGCCTCAAGTTGATATGTTGTCTCTGTCTTCTTGCCACATCCCCAAAATGACATGGTGAGAATAGCAATTAAAGCAATAGATATAAATTTATTTATACATTTCACGCCACTCAAGGTCTCCTCTATCCAAAGACTTAATTAGCAATTCGGCTGTTGCTAAATTTGTAGCCAAAGGTATGTTATTGGCATCACAGATTTTGACAATATTATTTACATCCGGCTCATGAGATTTTACTGTAAGCGGATCACGAAGAAAAATAACTAAGTCAATCTCGTTATGTTCAATCTGAGCACCTAATTGCTGTGTACCACCCAAATGTCCTGCTAAATATTTATGTACTGACAGATTGGTCACTTCCTCGATTAATCTACCGGTAGTTCCAGTAGCAAACAAATCGTTTTTACTCAAAATACCTCTGTATGCTATACAGAAATTCTGCATTAATTTCTTTTTTGAATCATGTGCTACTAATCCAATATTCATTATAGTAAGCCCCCTTAATCTTAATATTTCTTAGGCTGTAAACCTACATTTAAAACAAATCCTAACCCTGCATATAAGGTTACGAGAGATGTCAAACCATAACTTACAAATGGCAGAGGTAATCCGGTATTTGGCATTAATCCTGTTACAACACAGATATTTACAAAACTCTGGAAACCAATTAATGCAGCCATTCCAATACAGATAAGTCTGCCTGACAGATCCTTGGCTTTCTTGGAAACCTCTATACATTGATATGTTATATAAAGCAATAATAATATAATTATAACAGAACCGATAAATCCAAGCTCCTCTCCTGCTACTGCAAAGATAAAGTCAGTCTGTGGCTCTGATATATAATTACCGTTTTTTACGGATTCTGCACTATCATTTCCCAAGCCTTTACCCAGGAACTGTCCAGAACCAATAGCCATTATGGAATTCTGTTGCTGATATGCATATTGAGGATAATCCTCAGGTCTAAGCCAAGCCAGAATTCTACGGGCCTGATATGCATGAGAGCCAAATATAGACTCTCCGAATTGCAATACAAGAATTATTATTGCAGCAATAAAAGGAACTCCAATAGCCAGGCATATACCAACCAGTTTATAGCTTAATCCTGTAATAAATAACAGGCTGGCCATTATAAGAAATGTAACTATTGTAGTTGACAAATCAGGCTCCTTCAAAATAAGAGCCAAAGGTATAGCAGCAATCGCTGCTGTTTTTACAATAAATATTCTATCTGTAATTTCATCTTCATGCTGTGTCAAATATGCTGCGAAAAATAATATCAACAGCACCTTACCTAATTCTGAAGGCTGGAAACGAATTCCGACTTCAATCCATCGTGTAGCTCCACCAACGCTTTTACCAATAAGCAAAACCAACACCAGCAAAGCATTTACTATAAAATAATATACCCAACTGAATTGTAATACAAAATCATAATCCACCAGGGCCACAGCCACCATTACAATTATTCCAAGAACCATTCCAATAATCTGCTTGTTCTGAAAATCAGGATTAGCACTTCCGATAATCAGAATTCCCAGAATGGTTATGGCTATAACAGATACAATCAATTTAAAATTAACATTTTTTAATTTGTATGTCTTTAATAATATCATAATATAAGCTTCCTTTAATTCAAGCGCTTAATCAGACCCATTGACATAGATTCGCATATAAGTTTCTTGCTCCATACTGCTGCTACAATAGGATCTGTCTTATTATTCTTTTGAAATAATTTCTTCTTTGGCTCACTAGAACCTCTATATTTGCCAACTGAGACTTCATCAGCTTCAATAGTATTGGCTATGATATAGCAGGAATTATTATCGGGATAACCGGCATGAACTTCTCCATAGACCGTACCGAATACAATAATATTCCCTGCGGCTTCAACTCTTCCTTTAGCTTTTACATCTCCAAGAATTACAATACTTCCATCAGAAGTTATTTTCTTATCATTTCCTATGGAACCTCTGATAATCTTGGCATTATCATATACGCTGTCATAATAGAAACGATCTGCCATCTCCATCATGCGCTTATCCTTTAATTCGTTCTTCTCCATAATCAATGGAATGGTAATATCGGAATTAAGCTGAATAGCTTCAGCTATAACAGCCGCTTCTCGACCGGACACATCTCGTCCTTCAATTTCCAAAACCATTTCCACCTGACCAAAGAATCTGCGATTATTGGCAAATTTAGCACATATATCACGCACCAACTGCTCGAAATCTAAGTCAGGATCTAAAATCAAGGTTATTCCATTTTGATTGCTTTTAATAACTACTGAGTTTTCCATAATTGCCTCTAATTTATATTAATCAGTAACAGAGTTGGTGGTGGTAATATTTCCCACATTACCCTGTTTAATATCATCCAAAGATGCCTCACCAAAGTAGTAAGACATAACCTGAGAAGAAACCAGTGCAGCATTTCCTGAACTATAACCATAAGCAATACGAGTTGCAATTGCAATTTCAGGATTGTTATATGGTGCATATCCGACAAACAGCGCATGGTTAGGTCTGGTATGAACCTGCTGAGCTGTTCCGGTCTTACCTGCAGCCTGATAGTTTACATTGTCAAATGCACTCAGATCTTCTACTACCTGTCTCAAACCATCATTTACAGCATTCCATTCATTATTAGAAATCGTATTAATCTCATTTTTGATAGATGGAGCATAAGATTCTAACACTTCTTTGGTTGCAGAATTCTCCACATGATCCAAAAGTGTTAAATTATATACCTTGCCTCGGTTTGCAACAGCTGCAATATATCTTCCAAGAGATACAGTTGTATAGTTGTTGTTTGACTGTCCAATAGCTGCCATTACAGGATATTCTGTAGCAATTTCAGGGGTATTCTCCTGAATTTCAATTCCAGTTTTGGAATCCAATCCAAATAATGATGCATAAGTTGCAATCTTTTTAATACCTGCTTCATCATTATAATTATTATCTCCGCCTGCCAATCTATAACCTACTTCGTAGAAGAAATAGTTACAAGAGAAACGCAAAGCAGAAGATACATTTATTTCTCCATGGTTGCTTGGATAAGCCCAACATTTAGGTTTATTACTAACCTTTTCAAATACACCTTCATCATTAATCAATGTAGATGTGTCAATAACACCATTTTCAAGGCCGGCAAAGGAACTTACAATTTTGTAGGTTGAACCCGGAGCCGTTCTCTGCTGCGTAGCATAATTGTATAATGGATTTGACAAGCTGGTATTCAAATAAGCATAGTATTTTGAGTCAACATTGTTGGCCAATTTATTGTTGTCATAACCCGGATAGGATACACAAGCTAGTAAATCACCATTCTTGGGATTTACTACAACAACTGAACCTGAACAAGGATCCAAAGCCAATTGGCCAGGAGTAAGTTCCAGATTCTTGATCTTATCAAGTACGAAACCGTAAGCAGAAATACCACCACTGAGCAAAGCGTCATGAGTTTTTTCATCCTCAGGCAGCACCCCCTGCTCATATAACAAAGCACATAATTCATTACCTGTTACAATATCCTGCTGGATCACATATTTATATACTAATTTCTCAAATTTAGTATCACTTTTTAGTGCCTCAAGGACGAAATCAACGAGAGAATTATAAATCTCATCAGTGTCCTCATACTTGGACTTCTGAGTGAATTTGGTAATATCAATCCAGTTATTTTCAATAGCATATTTCAAATAATCATTGATGCTTAAATTCTCATTAGTCCACTGAATCTGTTTCTCATCAGAAGAATCAATCTTATCTGAATCAAATATCCCTTCAGATTTCAGTTTTGTGACAATATAAGTTGAATACTCTTGATATTCCTTTGGTAACTGATTATATACAGTGCCATTTGCCTGCTTCAACTGATTATTCAGTTCAGCCAGAACTGAAGCTTCCTTGTCATTATATGCATTTAATATAGATTTCTCTGTAGCAGTAGCATCTCCCGACTCAAAATGAGATGTATCAATTAATCCGTTGTTTATGAAAGAATAATATACATCATACACTGGAATAATAATATCTGACTCATCAGCTGTTGTTCCTGCAGTCTTTACATTGGAAATCTTAGAATACAATATACTTGCAATCTCCTTCTCCAATGCATTGTAAGCAGCAACCTGTAAATCCTTGTCAATTGACAGATATACATCATTTCCAGGAACAGCTTCAGTATAATCAGATACCTCAATAATACTACCCACATTATCTACATATACCGTCTGAGCACCCTTGGTTCCTGATAAATATTTGTTCATATACTGTTCAATACCAGATTTACCAATCACATCTGATAATTCAACATTCTCATCATCCTTGGATAACTCTTCATATTCAGATGTAGAAATCGTACCAGTATATCCAATAATATGAGCGAAATATTCACTATCCACATATTTTCTAATGGATTTCTCTTCAACATCCACACCTGTTAATGTATTAATATTTTCCTTAATATATGCAACACTGGCATCGCTTACTGAACTTGCAATTGTTGTAGCAATATATTTCTTATAGCTGTTCTGTGAAATATTATATCTCACAATACAAATCTTATATCTAAGTTCATCATCATAGGATGTAGGAATATCATATTTATTCTCACCCATTAAATATTCCATCAAATCACTAGCAGATATAGTAGACTCATCAATATTTAACTTATCATTGTATTTCAAATCGTCCACATTGGCATAACCGAATATATCAGCACGAAATTTATTGATGGCAGTATTTGATGAACTGGTATATTCATATGAACCATTAGAATTTCTGGTAATACCGAATTCATCATCAATAGCATCACCGTTCTTTTCTAAGTTGGTAATAATATCAGCTATTTCAGTATTTAAAGCTTTGTTCTTCTCCTCAGTATCATCATAAGTACCACTATCTTCTATTGTTACAGCATAAGCCAATTCATTATATGCCAGAAGCTGTCCATTTCTGTCATATATTCGACCTCTAGTAGCTGGTATACTTTCCTTCTTCTCTACGGTCAAATCATAATTATCCTGATATGCCTGGCCTTTTACAATCTGTAAAATGAAAAGTCTAAAAATCAATAAAACAGAAAAAACAACAAATACAGCAAATACTACTTTGGTTCTATTTTCTAATTTACTTAATATAAAATCTTTAAATTCATCAAACAATTCTTCTAGTACTCCTGCTTTGACTCTTATCCAATCTGGTGTTTATCTTTAAGATAATATAATATACAAATATTCCAACAATAAGTGTATATACAGCCTCTGGCATTATTACATTCATAAAATAGAAGCCAAAGGAATAATCACCACGAATGAAAAAGAATATAAAATAAATAACAGTTCCATAAACTATATCAATAATTCCTATAAGAAACATTGGAAGTTTAAAATCATCACCGAAAAACCATTTCTTAAATAACCCACTCAAGAAACCTAAATATAAAAAGATCAAGGCATAAAAGCCCAAATAATAACCACTGAAGAAATCTAAAACTATTCCGCAGGCAAATCCAACACTCATGCCCTGTGTTCTACCGCGAATCAAACCATAAGTAGCTGTAATTGCCACAAGAAAATTAGGTGTTACAGATGCTAATTTCAAGCCAGGAAACACGGATGTCTGTAAAAGAAATGCTACAAATATTATGACTATAATTGAAATAATGTATTTTATAACATCTTTAATCTCTATCACTTTCCAGTCTCCTTTAATTGCATAATAACAAGCACATCCTGTAAATGTTTAAAATCAGCCACAGGAGTAATTGTTCCAGACTTTGTCAAATTATTGCCATCATCAGTTATGGTAGTTACATATCCAACTAATAATCCTGGTATGTATTTACTACTGATGTTCGAAGTGACTACTGATTCACCTGCATTGATTTTTCCATCAGGATCAGATAATCCGGAGAATTTAATACAACCAGAATCAGTCATAGTCTCAAGATTTCCTGAAGTGATACAATTATCACTGGTAGATAACATCATTGTACTTACATTGCTTGTATCATCAATGATTGATTGAACAATAGCATAATTCTTGCCAACTTCAGTTACTATTCCAACCAATCCACCGCTGGCAATTACATTCATATTTACCTTAATGCCATCGGCACTTCCTTTATCAATGGTAAATGTATTAAACCAATTGCTGGTGCCCTTGGCAATAACATGAGCTCCTGTAGTCTTATAATCAGAATAAGTCTGACTTAGACTGTATAATTCCTGTAAGGTATCTAACTCTGATTGCTGCAGACGAGTCTGAGTTAATTGATTTGATAATTCATCAACCTGTTGCTGTAATCTCTCATTTTCTGCAATGAGCTGTTCTTTGGTCTTGGTATCATTACTACTGATAGAAATAACATTTCCCACATAGTCCAGACCCTCTTGCATAGGTACAAATATATAATTGGCAATAGATCTAAATGGTTCTCCTGAATATCCAGTGGCATAGCTTGTAAATAAAAGCATAATACAAACTACAGAAAGGATAATCAGCAAATATTTACTTGGCAGAAAATTACCTTTTCTATTCATCTTCTTCTAATCCTTAATTATTATTTGAAAATACGTGGTTTCATACCATGTCCAAACTTACTGTATTTAGAATCAGTAAGGACCTTTTTCAATCCCAATACTACTGTATTATCTGCATTGTCAGCAATATTTACATCAATATTGGTTACTTCCTTGAATAATACATCAAGGGAATCAATCTTTGAGCTTCCGCCTGAGAGATAAATTCCTGAATGAACCACATCCTTGGCAAGTTCTGGTGGAACCTTCTCCAAAAGCATCTTGATTGAATTACATAGGGATTCAAGATTGGACTTGATTCCCTCATATACCGTCTTGGCACTTACTTCCATCTCAATTGGAAGTCCGCTTACAACATCGCGGCCAACAACTGTATATGTATCAGTTTTACCTGGCATAGCACTACCAATCTGCTCTTTTAACTGACAAGCAGTCTTCATACCGATGACCAGATTAAATTTACGCTTCATATATGTCACAATAGCTTCATCCAACTGATTTCCACCAAATGGAAGAAGCTCTGTAATAACCAATCCTCCAAGAGAAATAACAGATATTTCAGTTGTATCTGCACCGAAATCTACAACCATAATACCTGTAGGTTGTGTAATATCCAATCCCATTCCAAGTGCTGTAGCAAGAGGCTTCTCACATAAAGAAATGCTATGTGTCTTGATTTTAGATTTAGAGAAAATCTCATAAAATGCTCTCTGCTCTACTTCAGTAATTCCTGTTGGAACAGCTAATACAACATCAGCACCTTTTAATTTAGCTCCTGCCTTCTCTTCAAGTGCACTAAAAAGCATTGTCTGCATATTATCAAAGTCAGCAATTACTCCGCTGACAATAGGGAAAGACACCTGTATCATCTCAGGAGCCTTCTCGTACATTGCATAAGCTTCATCACCATATGCATACATTTCATTCTTATCAACCACGGCAATTGTATTCTTGATACTTGTCACGTCATCATTGTTATTATTGTATATTTTAAGGTTTGCTGTACCCATATCTATACCATATGAATTGCTCAAAATCTTATCCTCCATCCGTTAAAAAACACTATTTTTATTCTATCATAACTGTATATCCATCACAAGTTTGGCATCGCAAAGTTTTTGAAGTCCCATAAGGATTCCAAGCTTGCCATGATACCATGTAAGACCACCCTGGAAGAAGGCTGTATAAGGCTCTCTGAGAGGACCATCAGCGCTTAATTCAATAGATGAGCCCTGAACAAATGCTCCCGCAGCCATAATAACCTGATCATCATATCCAGGCATATCCCAAGGTTCAGGTGTTACATAACTGTCAACTGGTGCTGCAGCCTGAATTCCTTCGCAGAATTTAATAAGTCCCTCCGGCTTGTTAAATTCAATTGCCTGTATAATATCGTGTCTTGATTCTGTAGAATTTGGAATAACCTTGTATCCTAAGTTTTCAAATACATTTGCAGCAAAAATAGCCGTTTTTAAAGCACTGGCAACAACTGTTGGAGCAAAGAACAATCCCTGATAGAAAGACTGCATAACTCCCAATGAAGCCCCCACTTCTTTACCGAGACCCGGTGAAGTAAGTCTATATGCCGCATTTTCTATACATTCCTTCTTTCCAGCAATATAACCACCAATTGGAGCCAGACCACCACCAGGATTTTTTATAAGAGAACCTACAATCATGTCAGCTCCCACATCGCTAGGTTCAATCTTTTCCACAAATTCACCATAACAATTATCAACCATGCAGATAATATCCGGTTTGATTTCTTTGATAAATGAGATTAACTGTCCTATTCTCTCAACAGACAGAGTTGGTCTGCTGGCATATCCCTTGGAGCGCTGAATAGTAACAAGTTTTGTCCTATCATTTATAGCTTTCTTGATTCCGTCAAAATCGAAGTCTCCATTTTCTAGAAGATCAACCTGAGCATATGTAATACCATATTCAGCAAGAGAACCTTTAGAAGGTCGAATTCCAATAACTTCTTCCAAAGTATCATATGGTTTACCTACAGGTGATAGAAGTTCATCTCCCGGACGCAAATTTGACATCAAGGCAAGAGCCAAGGCATGGGTTCCACAAGTAATCTGTGGACGAACCAGAGCATCTTCTGTATGAAATACATCTGCATAAATATGTTCCAAGGTATCTCTACCCACATCATCATAGCCATATCCTGTTGCTGTATTAAAACATTCTACACTAACTTTGTTCTTCTGCATTGCAGCAATAACCTTCAATTGATTATATTCTGCAACCTCATCGATAGCTTTGAATCTATCCTCAAGTTTTGCTTCAATTTTTTTGCCATATTCAATTATTTTGTCATCTATACCAAATTCTTTATACATTTTATTGCCTCTCTAAAGAATATTTTGCTCTTTTATTTTATCTTTCATAAAATCTAAAATCTGTATGCTGTCATAGTTAAAGTCAGCCTTGTTAATCCATATTGTCTCATCCTTGGAACGAAACCATGTTAATTGTCTCTTGGCAAATCTTCTGGTGTCACGCTTGATAATTTCCACAGCATGTTCCAGTGAATCCTTGCCTTCAATTACTGGAAATAATTCCTTATATCCAAGCCCCTGCATGGAAACCATATCTGCAGTATATCCCATGTTATATAAATTCTTGACTTCCTCTAAAAGCCCCATTTCTACCATTTTATCAACTCTTGTATCAATGGACTCATAAAGCTTCTCTCTCTCATCATCCAATACAAAGAAGCAGAAATTATAAGGTGATTCCTTTGCCTTCTCCTCTTCATTATGTTTGGATATTGGATAGCCATGAATCTCATAGAATTCTATAGCTCTAAGAACTCTCTTTACATTGTTAGGATGAATATTTCTTGCACTCACCTCATCGATAGACGCAAGTTTTTCATGCATTTTAATATTTCCAACTTCAGCTAATTCTAATTCTAAATCCCGGCGAATCTGTAAAGCGTCAGCATCTTCCTCGCCGCTGAAGTCTGCATCATATAACAATGCATTAATATAAAAACCTGTTCCACCTACGCAGATAGGAATATGACCTCGGGAATATATCTCTTCCATGGCAGTCTTGGCCATTTCAATAAATCTTGCCACATTGAATTCATCATCAGGCATAAGCTCATCTACCAGATAATGCTTCACTCCATCCATTTCCTCTGGAGTGATTTTTGCAGAACCAATATCCATGTATTTATAAACCTGCATGGAATCGCAGGATATAATTTCACCATTTATTTCATGGGCAAGCTTTATGGACAATGCACTTTTTCCAGTTGCAGTAGGACCTGCAATAATAATCAAAGGTTTCTTTTCCATGTAATTCCTTTCCGAAATTATCATACGATTCTCTTAAATTTCTTCTCCAACTCATATTTACTCATGGATATAATTGTAGGTCTTCCATGAGGACAATGATATGGATTGTCCAGAGATAACAACTCATCTATTAATTCCTCTGCCTCTGCCACTGAAAGCCTGTCATTACCTTTCACTGCAGCCTTGCAGGACATACTTGCAACCTTTTCAAGGACTATATCATAGGAATCAGTAGGCTTGATATTCTCACAATCATTTAAAATCTCCAGGAATATTGATTTACAATCCAGGGAGAACATATTTCCAGGCACACCTGTAATAGCATACTCGTTTCCACCGAAATCTTCCAGTTGAAATCCAATTCCAACAAAAGAATCCATATATTCCTCAATAAGATTTCTCTCTTTGGTTGTAAGAGATACGATTATTGGAGGACTGATAAGCTGAGAAGTCATTTCTTTCTCATGAATTTTCTTCATAGTCTTCTCATATAGTACCTTCTCATGAGCCGCATGTTGATCGATAATATATAATTTATCCTGATATTCAACCATCCAATAAGTATCAAATAACTGGCCTATAATCTTATGTTTTGCCTTGGCCTCCGGAGTCAGGAAACTAGCCTGTTCATATATGATTTTCTGAGGTTGTGGCGCAGTTGTTGATATGTTAGCATTAGCATCAGCAATAGCATCGATATCATTACTTAAATTAGTATCAACATAACTATTGACATTTAAGTTGGAATCCGTTTCTTTATGCTCCGCTTCTTCGACAGCATCCTTAGCTTCATAGAAATCCTTATATTGTCTCTCATAAGGAGAATCCTTATGAATTTCAGCAATAAGTTTCTCCCTCACTGCAGCCATTTTATTCTTTTCAAAAGGCTGTACCGACTTGTATTCCAAATCAGACAGAATTGAAGCAGAACTTACTTTGGCAGATTTATCCTCCTCAAGATATACATCTTTGATATCCTCCCGAAAATTCAATCTGTCCCTGACTATTTTATAAATCAAATCACTTATTTCAATCTCGTCATCAAATCGAACTTCCTGCTTGGTAGGATGTACATTTACATCAATATTGGCCTCTTTTGTATTAATATTTAACAGGCAAAATGGATATTGATGTTGCATAAGAAATCCTACATAAGCATTCTCTACGGCCTTTGATAATAGAGAACTCTTGATATATCTTCCATTTATGTAGAAGTTCTCCAGATTTCTGTTACCTCTGGCTATAGTAGAATTGCCAATATAACCATTAATTACATATCTATCATTTTCCTCTTCTACATAGAGTATGTTGTCCGAAATTTCCTTACCGCATATCTGATAAATGCAATCCTTCAAAGCTCCATTTCCTGAGGTATGCAGCTTCTCCTTACCATTTACACTAAAAGAAAATGATATATCAGGATGAGAAAGTGCCAGGTTCTCTATCATTTCCACAATATAATTAGCTTCAGTAGTATCTGATTTGAGAAACTTCTTTCTGGCAGGAGTGTTATAGAACAATTGATAAACGAAAATAGTTGTTCCATCAGGAGCTCCTACTTCCTCAAGTCCCACTTCCTTGGAACCTTCCATGACATATTTGCTGCCCATGAACTGATCCTGTGGTTTTGTAATAAGCTCAACTCTGGACACTGCACTTATACTGGAAAGCGCCTCACCGCGAAAACCCAATGAATGTATATCCATTAAATCAGATGTATCATCAATCTTACTGGTGGAATGGCGCAAAAAAGCCAAAGCCAGCTGATCTCTCGGAATACCACAACCATTATCTGTAACGCGAATCAGGGATTTACCTCCATCCTTGATTTCCACAGATATAGCGCTGGCACCGGAATCTATAGAATTCTCCACAAGCTCTTTCACGACAGAAAGAGGTCTCTCAACCACTTCTCCTGCAGCAATCTTATCAATTGTAGCCTGACTTAATACATTGATATTTTTTCTTACCATCTATTCTTCACCTTCACCTGTAACTCATTCAATATATTTAGGGCATCTATAGGAGTCATTTTGGAAATCTCTAGATTTCTCAACTCGTCAATAATATCATCATCTTTCACTGTATCGAAGAAGGATAATTGAGCTTTATCTACATCATCAAGAGGTTTCGTCTTAATTTTGCCACTTACTGTCTGTCCTTCAAGAGAAATATTCTTGGCGATATCTACAATATCATTTTCCACCAACTGCTCTACAATTCTATTGGCACGCTCAACCACCTCATCAGGTAAACCTGCAAGCTTGGCAACTGCTATACCGTAACTCTTGTCTGCTCCTCCCGGAACAATCTTTCGCAAGAATACGATGTCATCTCCATTTTCTTTAACAGCGATGCAGTAATTGTTCACCCCTTCCAGGCGGCCTTCCAACTCAGTTAACTCGTGATAATGAGTAGCAAATAATGTCTTGGCTCCCAAAATCTTGTTGTTGCTGATGTGCTCCACAACAGCCCATGCAATACTTAAACCGTCAAAGGTTGAAGTTCCTCTACCGATTTCATCCAAAATAAGCAGAGAATTCTTGGTGGCATTTCTTAGGATATTTGAAACCTCATTCATTTCCACCATGAAAGTAGATTGGCCTGAAGCCAAATCGTCAGATGCGCCTACTCGGGTAAATATTCGATCGCATACACCGATATTTGCTGATTTTGCAGGAACAAATGAACCCATCTGAGCCATTAATACAATGAGAGCAACCTGTCGCATATAAGTAGATTTTCCTGCCATATTAGGTCCTGTAATAATAGAAAATCTATTTTTGCGATTATCAAGATAAGTGTCATTGTCAATAAACATATTACCTTCAATCATCTGCTCAACAACAGGATGACGACCACCTTTTATATCAATCACACCCTTGGTATTAACCTTTGGGCGGACAAAATGATTCTTCTCAGCCACATAAGCCAGGGAGCAGTATACATCCAAAGCTGCAATAGCCTTGGCAGTGTTTTGAATTCTGATAACCTGTGTGGCAACCTTGTTTCGAAGCTCCTTAAAAAGCTCATATTCCAAAGATAGAAGTTTATCTTCCGCTCCAAGAATGGTATCTTCAAGCTCTTTCAACTCTGGGGTAAAATATCTCTCTGCATTGGCAAGAGTCTGTTTTCTCTGATAATCTGCTGGAACCAAATCCTTATAAGAATTAGTTACTTCCAGATAATATCCAAAGACCTTATTGTATTTAATCTTGAGGTTTTTAATTCCTGTGCGATCACGCTCCTTGGCTTCCAGTTCAGCCAACCAGGTCTTACCATCTGTTTTAGCCTTTCGAAGTCGATCGATTTCTTCGAAATAACCGTCTTTAATTATGCCTCCATCTCTGGCAGAAATAGGTGGCTCCTCACAGATCATATCATCAATCATCTTGTGAATATCTCGCAAGTCATCAATCTCTTCATTTAAACCACAGAGATTTTCAGCAGTAAAATCATTTAATACAATTTTGATGGCAGGAAGCATCTTGAGAGAATTTCTAAAAGCCAGCATATCTCTAGGATTAGCAGTCTGGTAAATGATTCTGGTATTCAATCTCTCCAAATCATAAATCGGTGTCAAATACTCTCTCAACTCATCTCTTTGAATAAGCTTCGCAGTAAGTTCATCAACTGAATCAAGTCGCTTCTTGATTTCCACCTCATCTGTAAGAGGCTGTTCAATATAACTTCGAAGCATTCTGGCTCCCATGGCAGTCTTGGTTTTGTCCAATACCCAAAGTAATGAACCACGCTTCTGTTTCTCACGCAAGGTCTCAATCAATTCCAGATTTCTTCTGGTTGAAGAATCAATCAACATGAAGTTGCCATTGATATAAGGTTTGATTTGATTGATTTGTTCCAGCTTATTCTTCTGAATCTCATACAGATACTTAAGAAGAGCTCCAGAAGATACACTTCCCACAGGGAATTCCACCAGACCAAGTCCCGATAATCTAGAAGCTTTAAAATGCTCCAGTAATAATTCAATTGCCAATCTCTCATCAAAATATCTGGCATCTAACTCAGAAATAGATATCTGCATACGATTTTCCAAATCAGACAAATCTATTCCACTTATAGTGAAATTCTCATTACATACAATCTCTGATGGCTGATATTTATTGATTTCATCCATACAGTTTCTCACAGAATCCACTTCTGTAACGAAGAAATCTGCAGTAGAAACATCACATATAGATAAACCGAATTTATCTCCATCATAGAAAATACCCATTATATAATTATTTCTGCCATCGTCTAAAGCTGCAGCATCCATATTGGTGCCGGGAGTGACAATTCGAGTCACCTCTCTCTTCACCATTCCTTTGGCTTCCTTAGGATCTTCCACCTGTTCACACACTGCCACCTTATAACCTTTTTCGATTAATCTGGTGAGATAACTCTCCGCAGCATGATGAGGAACACCACACATAGGAGCTCTCTCATCTAAACCACAGCTCTTTCCTGTCAGTGTGAGTTCAAGTTCTCTTGATACAGTCTCGGCATCTTCAAAGAACATTTCATAGAAATCTCCCAGCCTGTAGAACAAAATATAACCTGGATACTCCTTCTTGGTATTGAGATAATGTTGCATCATTGGTGTTAATTTATCAAAATCAACTTCTTTACTATTCATAATTCACCTTATATTTTTCAATAATTTTTTCTGCTACTTTCATTCCATCCATAGCTGCTGACATGATTCCACCGGCATATCCTGCACCTTCGCCACAAGGATATAAACCTTTGAAATTGCTCTCAAAGCTTTCATCTCTGGTAATTCTCACAGGGGAAGATGTACGGCTCTCGATGCCGGACATAATAGCATCCGCTCTGTCAAAACCATGTATTTTGCGTCCAAATCTATGCATCGCCTCAACAAATGATTCATTCAATTCATCATTTAACAATTCTCTCAAATTGGCAAAGCAAGTGTTTTTGCATACTTTTGATTCAAATTCTCCATAGGCAGTGCTGACTTTACCTTCCTCGAAATCTCCAAATAATTGTTGAGGAATACTTCCATTTCCCAACTTATAAGCCTTGTTTTCTAATTCTTCCTGGAAGCGAACTCCCGATAGTGGATCAGACATATCATAATCCTTTGGCCCAACAGAAATAATAATTGCACTGTTGGCATTACCGGAAGCTCTATCAGAATAACTCATTCCATTAATAGCCAATTTATTAGGAACAGAGGAAGCATTTACCACATATCCACCAGGACACATGCAAAATGAATATACTCCTCTGGAATTATCTAAGTTTGCTGTTAATTTATAATTTGCAACTGGTAAATCCTTGAACTCTTTGCCATATTGAGATATGTCAATCATACTCTGAGGATGTTCAACTCGAAATCCCACTGCAAATTCCTTGGCTTTCATATCAATGTCTAAATCATATAACATGCGAAATGTATCACGAGCGCTGTGGCCTATAGCCAATACAGCCACATTTGCATCTATATAATCGGATTCGTTGTAATACAGTCCTTTGAGATGTTTATTATCGTCGAAGTTCAATCCAGAAACTTTTGATTCAAATAACACCTGACCACCTAGTCTGATTATCTCGTTTCGCATATTTGAAACAACCTGCATTAACACATCTGTGCCTATATGAGGTTTTGCATCATATAAAATATTTTCAGAAGCTCCAAATCTATAAAAAGTCTGAAGCACATAACTATTTCTTCCAAATTTATCCTTTACAAGGGTATTGAGTTTGCCATCAGAAAATGTACCTGCTCCCCCTTCTCCAAACTGCACATTTGACTCAGGATTTAATTCTCCAGTCTCCCAGAAATGTGTCACATCCTCATGTCTGCTAATTACATCTCGGCCTCTTTCTAACACAATTGGTTTAAAACCTGCCTGAGCCAGAATGTATCCTGCAAAAAGTCCAGCAGGACCCATACCGATAATAACCGGAGGTTTATTTAGACTTACATCTCCTGCCTGTGGAATAGCATATTCCACCAGATTATCTTCCGTCACATTGTTGTTCTTTAAAACCTTACTTATAAGATGTGACTTGTTCTCTTCAAAAATAACTCGAACCTTATAAATATAATAAATATCAGGTTTCTTTCTGGCATCAATAGATTTCTTTAAAATCTCAAAATCATAGATATCTTCCTTCTTCACTCGCAGACTGTGAGCGATGATGCCTTTCATATTTGAAAGATCAGCATTATATTCTATTTTCAATTGATTCAATATAATTGCATTTTTCATATATTTAACCTATCTTTCACTGGCATGACGACCTGCAACATAGCCTGAACTCCAGGCCCATTGCAAATTATAACCTCCACAAATACCATCTACATCCAGCACTTCACCTGCAAAATATAATCCTGGATGAATCTTCGATTCTAGAGATGACATATGAATCTCTGTCATATCAACACCTCCGGTTGTCACCTGGGCAGTTTTGTCATCAACTCTGACAGGGACAAATGTCATATGTTTAAATATTTTCACACATATTTCCAACTCTCCCTGAGATTTATTATAAATATATCTTGTCAGTTTCTCTGGAACAATACCTTTTAATGCATCTATAGATTTATCATTTTGAAGTCGGGATTGAAGCATGCCCCTGGCTTCTTCATCAGTATATTCCGGAAGAAAATCACATTCCACCCATTGTTTTTTACCTTCATTAATTGCTCTGGATATACATCTGGAGGCCTGAAATACTACAATTCCAGAAATTCCATCTTCACTAAATTGAAGCTCTCCCTCATGGGATTCAATCAATTGTCCTTCCACATAAGTATTGACTCTGGCTTTGGTTCTCACTCCTGATACTTTGGTCAGAGATTTATCAGAAATAATAAGTTTACCTAAAGCAGGAAGAGGCGAAATCACATTATGACCTAATAATGAAGCATAATAGAATCCGTCACCATTACTTCCCGGTATTTTGGAAGCATTGCCTCCAGTAGCTATAATAAGAGATTTACAATGCACTGGATTTATATCCTGATCAATTATAAAACCACTTGAAGTTGTATGAAATGATTTAATTTTGCGCTCATATATAAATTCTACTTTTAAATCTGTCGCCCTCTTAACCAAAGCTTCTCTTATAGTTGAAGCCTCATTGCTTCGGGGATAATACAGCTCTCCTCGCTTATCCCAAAGCACATTTTCCTCCAGGAAAAATTTCAAAGTATCCTCATATCCAAATTGAGCAAATACACCCTCCACATATTCATAATTATAATTATGATATGCAGCGGAATTTATATTGGAATTGGTAAAATTACATCTACCATTGCCCGTTGCAAGGATTTTATGAGCCAAATCTGAGTTTGTTTCAAACACAAGGACAGAGGCCCCAGTTTTTGCTGCAGTTATAGCAGCCATAAGACCGGAAGCCCCTCCTCCAATTATACAAATATCATATTCTAAAATATTTTTTCCCATATCAAGCACCTATATCAAATGAAACTTCCTGCATAAGCTGACAATGAGATTTCCTTTCGGCATACGCATAAGTTCATTTTCTGTAAGTCCCTTCATTTTCAATAGAAGTATACCGTATACTGCCACTCCAACAACAATACTTATAATTGTAGATACGGCATTGGAATGCAACAGAGTATAACATAATTTATATATTATATACACACTGATGCCCATGATTATTGAAGAAATAGCTGGAATAATATAAGTCTTCTCAATATTCTGGGAAGAATTGGTATATTTCTTCAGAGCTATATCATTTAATATACATACAACCAAACCGTATATATTATTGGCAATAACAACAGCATATATATTCAAGTCAAAGAATTCCATTAAAATGATAAGGAATATTACATGCACAAGTATTGCAATGACTGAATTTATAATAGGAATCTTCATTTTGTCGATTCCCTGTAACAATCCATTGGTCAAAGTAGATAAAGCAAATAATGCAATGGAAATAGTACCTAAAACCATAATGTACATAGTGGTATCATCACCATCAGCAAACAGCAACAGATTCAAAGCCTTGCCAAGTACAGCCATTCCCACAGCAGACGGTATTGCAATAACCATAATAAATCTTGTAGCCAGATTAATCTGATGATTTACTCTATCATGGTCTTTGGCAAAATATGCTGTAGACAGACTTGGCACGCTTGAAGCAGCCAAGGATGAAGCAATAGATATAGGTACATTGGTAAGTACAATAAACTGACCAGTATACACGCCCCACCACTCACTTATGGTCTTGGCATCATAACCTTGTAATACAGCTATATTTTTGAACACACCCTGGTCTATCAGAGTACTCAAACTATATACTACAGTACTTAAAAGAACAGGAACAATTGTCAGCAATAATAATCGAAAGACTTCTCCATAGGATTCCTGATTTCTACTATGGTCTCGAATCAGTTTCTTCTTAAACCTTCTTCTGTAAGCCATATAGATAAATATAACTATTCCCAGTGCCAGAATAGAACCTGACAAGGTACCAAGGGTACCACCAGCTGCACCATAAGCAGCAGCATAATTGTTGGGATCACCAAGAACAGCTCCCACTTTCTTACCATAGGAAAATAGCATGTAAGCAGCAACTACAGATACAATGGCATTTAAAATCTGCTCACATATCTGTGAAAAGGCACTTGGCATCATAGTATTTAATCCCTGGAAGAATCCTCTGAATACACCTAAAATAGCTACAACAAATAAGGTTGGTGCCAACACCTTCAAAGCCAGCACACTCATTGGAGTCTTCAACAAAGTTCCGGCGAAGAAATCAGCTCCAAAAAATACAACCAAAGCTCCAACTCCACCACTGATAATGGCAAATATCATGGCGCTTCTGAATACTTTGAGAGCATCCCTGGCATGACCCACAGCCATTCTGGCAGATACAAGCTTAGACACTGCAAGAGGCAGTGAATAAGATGAAATGATAAGCATAATATTATATATACTATAAGCTGTGCCATAATAATCATTTCCGGTCTTGCCAATAATAGCTGTCAGAGGCAGTCTATATATAAGTCCTACAATACGGCTTATAATAGACGCAATTGCCAAAATTGAACCTTGAACTATGAAATTTGTGTCGCTTTTTCTCGCCCTGTTATTCAAGATATAATCTCCAAATCTACAATAGTATAAATATTAGAAATGAATTATTCTAATCCATCAGCTGTTGCTGAAAATACATTTCTATCAGCATACTGATTCTGTATAATACTAACCCAAGTCTTACCAGGATTCAATTGAATTTCCTTATTATTTGAATCATAGTAATGAGTAATTCCATCCTCTGTTGACTTAGTCCATGTAACATCAATCATTTTACCGTTAGTAATATATTTACCTTCACCCGAACCAGAAACTGTCAGATTAAGATATCCTTCAGGCGAATCGTATACATCACTAATTACATTCTGTAAAATAATATTCTTTACTTCAATTTGCTTCTCATCAACCTTGTCAATCTGAGCATCTCCATACTGGAATCTCTTGTATGTCTTGGTCTTGTCATCATATACAAATGAAGGAGTATTTGATGGATAATATAATCTCAAAGCCTTACAATCTGTACCCTTATCAAGATTATTCTCCTTGCCATCTTCTACAAAGAGATAATGACCCTTATAATTTGCATCATAAGTATCTCTATAACCCTTCTTGGCAATACCTTCTTTGATACCTTCCTCACTTACATATGCATTGTGAGGAGCTTTTCTGTCGTCTGATCTGTAAAATGTTGAGCTTACAGAACCATCAAGACCACTGATATTATTTACCAAACCGCTCTCCAAAACTTCCAATGCGAATACGCTCTGTCCGAAATGAACATAAACAGAATCGAATTCACCTGCGAAGTATGCGAAATATGGACGACAGCTTCTTACATTACCGATTTTATCCAAACCAGAGTAATCTTCGTAGATAGCCATAAGTCTTGTAAGGCCACCTTCCATTGGACACTCATAGATAACACCGGCTTTGTTAAGTCCATACTGAGGCATAGCAACTGGAATATTCTCTGTCATAACAGATACAGGTCTCTTCTTGCCCTGCTCTGCCGGAACCCACTCACCTGTAAGGAGAGATCTCATCTCACCCTTATGTGTATCCTCAACTTTCTTCTCTGTCTTAACCACAGGCTCTTCCTTTGGTTTTGTAACGTTGTAGATAACAACGCCGCCAATAGCAAGTGCAGCAACCACACCAGCTATAATAGCTATAAGTTTTGTTTTTGCAATTTTCATTTTAAATTCATTCCTCCCTAGTTATATTTAAAGCATTTAAAATGTTTTCCTGTTTCTCCTCCATAACCTTGGCTTCTGAAGGAGTCATATGATCATATCCCATTAGATGAAGCATACTATGGGCAATTAAGAAAGCATATTCTCTCTTAATAGAATGACCATATTCTTCGGCTTGCTTCAAGACATGTTCCACACTGATAACAATATCCCCAAGCATTGCTTCCCCTGATTCCGGATTAAAGATATCATCCTGATTCTCCAAATCAGAGAAATCACCCGCATTTTTATATTCAATCAGTGGAAAAGATAATACATCAGTAGACTTATCCAGCTGTCTGAATTCCTTGTTAATCTCCTGTATGGCTGCATCATCCGTCAAAGTAATATCAACCTCTGACTCAAATGGGAATTCTTCCATATCCAAAGCCATATCAATAACCTGTTTTGCCACTTCTTTATAATCAAAGTCAAATGGCACTTCTACCTCTTCTTCAAATAAATATTTCATTCTAAAATATCCTCCGCAACAAGACATTCTCTTATTTTCAAGAACTGGTTCATACCTAATTTACTCTCATCATAGCAACCAGCACCGGATAATTCATTTAAGGTCTGATATGTTACCATATCCTGATTCCAGGTACTTGACATTGTATCTGCATCCAACACTTCCATTTTCTGAACCAGGGCATCAACCATATGTACAATAGCAGATTCAACTGTCTGAGGTTTTCTGATAATGCATCCATATTCTTCCATGATTTCCATGACAGAAGCCGGAAAGCAATGCTCATTGGCCAATCTCAAAGCATTATCAATTTCAGGCTCACCTTCCATCTTGCCCAGACGATAATAGAAACCAGCCACACAACAGCGCATGGCATCTGCGCCTATTTCCTCTGCACATTTGGCAGATAATCTAGATACTCTTCTGGCATGGGCATATTCTGCCATGGAATAAGCTCTAATATCTCTAGCCAATGGATAATCCTCATCAATAAGATTCATATAATTGCCTCTTACTTCTTCCTGTACTCTCTTCTGTAATCTGCTAAATGCAATAATAATAATAAGCACAGATACAATAGAATTAATAAAAGCAAATATTATTTCCTTCTCAGAAATCCTATTATTGGCTCTGTAATAGAATATACATGGGAAAATGAGACTTACTATAAAATAAATTATATACAGGTAAATCTTCTCTCTCTGAGTCGCCCATTTCATAACATTTGCAAGCATTGTGCCAATAATCGATACCAGCAGATAACAATACAAGATATTATTACTAAGCTGACAATAAAAGCATAGGATGCAAATGAAATATAATGTGAGACACAGACTATCTAAATCTCCTAACACACATGAAAGAAGGGATGATATACAGATAACCGGCACAAAATATTGGGGGCAATAGCTGAAAGCATATACCAAAATCCATGAGAATAATACGGAAGCAAATATCTTGCCATAGTCAGTTGCCTCTCCCATAGGAAGCACATTATCTATTCTTTTTATTGAAATACAAAATACAAATACTACAAGAAATGCTATATTAATGGCTAATATTCCTAAAATATCATCCAAAAGCAATTCTTTCTTATATAGAAAAGAAATATTTCCAAGGACAAATATGAAAATCATGCCTAGAATATATTTCAATCTCTTTGATGGATTAATCATTCTTCATGCTTTTCTTTCTGTTATTTTTTTTGGAATTTTGTTTCTGCTTATCTTCATATACTTCATAAGCATGTACAATTTTCTGAACCAGTGGATGTCTAACTACATCCGCACCAGTGAGATTGCATATGCTAATCTCAGGTACATTTTTCAGAACTTTCATAGCTACATCAAGACCTGATGTAGCATCGGCAGGCAAATCTTTCTGTGTTGCATCACCTGTAATAACAGCCTTAGATCCAAAACCAATTCTGGTAAGAAACATTTTCATCTGAGCAGGTGTAGTATTTTGAGCCTCATCCAAAATAATGAAAGCATTATCCAAAGTTCTACCTCTCATATAAGCAAGCGGTGCAACCTCAATCAGGCCTTTCTCCATATTTCTATTGAAATTCTCTGCACCCATAATCTGATAAAGGGCATCATATAAAGGTCTCAAATATGGATCAACCTTGCTCTGTAAATCACCTGGTAGAAATCCTAATTTCTCTCCGGCTTCAATAGCAGGACGAGTGAGAATAATACGGCTGACTTCCTCTCGCTGAAAAGCTGTTATAGCCATAGCCATGGCAAGGTATGTTTTTCCTGTACCCGCCGGGCCAATTCCAAAAGTTATCATCTGATTTCTGATGGAATCCACATATTGCTTCTGTCCCAATGTCTTTGGCTTTACTGGTTTACCAAGAGTTGTATGACATATACAATCATCCTGCAGTTTAACCAATTCAGAAGTATCAATATTATTCTTGTTCATCCCCAACAAATAATTCACTTCCTGGTCTGTAATTTCCACACCCTTTTTAGCCAGAGCAATCATCTCATTTATGATTCTATACCCGGCTTCAATATTCTCCTTGGCACCCAGGATTTTCAAGTCATCTCCTCGTGATACAAAAGTTACATTCAGGGCTTTTTCAATATTTTGAATATTTCTATCAAACTGACCGAAAATATTGCTAATATGTTCAATTGGAATCTGTAATAAAATCTCTTCTTCTTTCATAATCCATACTTCTTACTAAACTATTTATGATAAGGTTCATTTCGCATAATACGAAAAGCTCTATATATCTGTTCCAACAATACCACTCTCATCAATTGATGCGGAAAGGTCATATCAGAAAAACTGATTTTATAATCTGCTCTCTTAGAAATTCTAGGATCTAATCCAAGGGAACCTCCTATAATGAAAACTATATTACTGTTTCCATTAAGCCCCAAGGATTCAATCTTATTTGAAAATTTAACGGAGTCCAGTTTATTGCCCAGTATTTCTAGAGAAATTACATAATCATTATCCTTGATATGCTTAAGTAATCTATCTCCTTCAGCCTGTAGTATAATCTGTTTCTCGCCATCACTGGGATTCTCCTTGGTCTTCTCATCATTGACTTCAACGATATTCAACTTGCAATATCTGGTCAATCTCTTGGAATATTCGCCTATAGCGTCTCTACAAAATTTTTCTTTTATCTGACCCACGCATAAAATCGTAATATTCATATCTGAATTATCCTATGGTAAATATTTATAATTGCATTCTAAAACATCACTGATCATGCCATGATCATCAATGGAAACTAGGGACAATATATTATTACCCTCAATAACTCTAATAGGCTCCACATATTTACTTGATGACTCATTTGGCACGCTGCCATCCCATGTATAATATACATTACAATTTTCTGGAACAGTTACTGTGATAAATGTTTCTGTTGTAAAACTTCCATTTTCTATTGAAACAGCAGGTTTATCCGGCTTGGAATATTTTACATTATATTTTGCAGTGACAACTTGAGAATATTTTCCATTTAAATCCAGGCACACAGCCTTGATACAGGTTTCTCCCTCCTCAATTCTAATAGCCTCAGTATATTCCATCTTGGTATTAGAACTGATAGGATTTGATCCATCTGTTGTATAATAAATGGTATCACCCTTGCTGGATGACAATTCCAAATCAAAATCATCATTGTAACTACCAGCTGATATACTAAATTCAGGAGCCGATACCACATTATCATCGAAGATAGCTAATATATCAGAATCTGTCACAGTACTCTTGAGATTATTAATAGATTCATAATCACCAATTGCTAAATAAGCTTTAATAATATAATCATATGAATCTAGTGCCTCTGGATTAATATCAATAGCATAATTCAAATAAGTGATAGCATCTTCATATTTTTCCAGATTATAATAATCAATTCCTAAAGCTTCATAGGCTTCATATTGAGTATCATCTCTACCGATAGCTTTGAGATAATATTCACATGCATTCTTATAATCCCCTGACTTATCACATTTCACAGCCTTTTTAAAACAATAAGAATAGGAATTAACATATAGCACAATGGATATACATATAATAAATAATGTGGCTACACCAGATGCTATTACATATCTTCTGTTATTGGGATCTTTTAAATGTTGAATCAAAGTTTTATTACAGTTTTTATCTTTGACTTCTGAAACATTAGTTTTAGAAGAAACAGATTCAACATCAGCATTTTTCGACTCTTCTTTTTTATCTACCATGGAGTATAGGAAGTCATCATCCAAAATATTATAATCCGGAACTATTTGAATAGCCTCTCCACATTTTGGACAGAAAATACTACCTGATTCAATTTCTGATTTACACTTCTGACAAATCATATAAGCATCCCACTTCTATTAGAATAATCCTGTAATTACACCCTCATCAGTTACATCTATTCCATAAGCAGCCGGTTTCTTTGGTAAACCTGGCATAGTCATAATAGCACCTGTAACTGCAACTACAAATTCAGCACCAGCTGATACATATACTTCTCTAACATTTATCTCAAAATCACTTGGACGACCTAACTTCTTGGCATCATCTGATAATGAATACTGAGTTTTGGCCATACATACAGGGAAATGTCCCATTCCAAGGGAAGTGATTCTCTCCAATTCCTTGCGGGCAGCAGGTGAATAAGTAACCCCATCTGCACCATAGATTTCCTTGGCAATTGTTTCAATCTTGTCTGTAAGAGGCATATCATCCTCATATAAAGGTTTGAAATTACTTGTCTTATTTTCCAAGACATCCAATACTGCATTGGCAAGCTGGATTCCACCATCTCCACCATGCTCCCAAACTTCAGACAAGGCAAATGAGCATCCTCTCTCTTCGCAGAAATTTCTAACAAATTCAGTCTCAGCCTCTGTATCAGTAACAAATGAATTTAATGTAACTACAACAGGCACATTATATTTCTGTAAATTTTCTATATGCTTCTCAAGATTTACAATACCCTTCTTCAAAGCATCAAGATTCTCATCTTTCAAATCATCCTTGGCAACTCCGCCGTTATATTTTAACGCTCTAATTGTAGCAACAAGTACAATTGCATCAGGATTTAAATCAGCCTTGCGACATTTAATATCAAGGAACTTCTCAGCTCCAAGATCAGCGCCGAATCCTGCTTCTGTAATACAGATATCAGCCATTTTCAATGCCATTTTGGTAGCTCTTACAGAGTTACATCCATGAGCAATATTGGCAAATGGTCCACCGTGAACCAATGCAGGAGTGTGTTCTAAAGTCTGAATCATATTAGGCTTGATAGCATCCTTTAAAAGAGCTGCCATAGCTCCAGTTGCATTTAAGTCATTAGCTGTTACAGGCTTGCCATCAAAGGAATAAGCTACAATAATATTTCCAAGTCTGCGCTTCAAATCATGCATATCATTTGCCAGGCAAAGAATCGCCATAATTTCTGAAGCAACTGTAATTACGAAATGATCTTCTCTAACCATTCCATCCATTTTATTACCCAGACCTACAACAACATTTCTCAAAACTCTGTCATTCATGTCCAAGCATCTCTTCCAGACAACCTGTCTTGGATCAATTCCAAGTTCATTGCCCTGCTGGATATGATTATCCAAAATAGCTGCCAATAAGTTGTTGGCAGAAGTAATAGCATGGAAATCTCCTGTAAAATGCAGATTCAAATCTTCCATTGGAACTACCTGGGCATATCCGCCACCTGCAGCACCACCTTTTATACCAAAACATGGACCTAGAGAAGGTTCTCTAAGAGCCAATATCGCATTCTTTCCTAGTTTACCCATAGCCTGAGCAAGACCAATACTTGTTGTAGTCTTACCCTCACCAGCCGGAGTAGGATTTATAGCAGTTACTAATACAAGTTTACCATCCTGAGCATTTTCCAGTCTGGACATACACTCATCAGACAACTTAGCTTTGTATTTGCCATACAATTCCAAATCATCCTGGGTTATTCCAACCTGCTTAGCAACCTCTGTAATCGGAAGCATCACTGCCTCCTGTGCAATTTCGATATCACTCTTCATCTCTAGAACACTCCTTTTATATGTTAAATACTATATAATAAAGCAATTTGCTTTACTCACCAATTAATCAATATCCTCGGATATAGGATATTCAGCTTCACTGCCAATACCAACAGCATCATCGCCAGCATCCGGTACAAAATTCGGATTTAAATACATCTCAAATTCTGTAGCAGTCATAAGCACAGTACGAGGTTTGGTTCCAAGTTCAGGTCCAACTACCCCAGCTCCTTCTAACTGGTCCATAATTCTGGCTGCCCTGTTGAAACCAATTCTGAAGTTTCTCTGCAGCATTCCAATGGAACCCTTCTGCTTGCTTATAATCAATCTGCCGGCTTCAGCAAAATACTGATCCTGATCATCATCAAAACCTCCAGCGCCGCCATCAATAGCTGTGGCGCCAGTTCCTGAAGCACCACCGGCTTCTATAGCTTTTATAATATTTTCATCATATTCTATTTCGTTATTTGTGTTCTTAATTTCATCAACAACATTTTGAATCTCTTCTGTTCTGACAAATGCTCCCTGCACACGAATAGGCTTAGTCAGAGACTGAGGATAATAAAGCATATCTCCATTACCCAAGAGATTTTCTGCTCCAGTCATATCTATAATAGTTCTGGAATCAATTCCACTATTAACTGACAGGGCAATTCTCGAAGGCATATTCGCCTTGATAAGTCCGGTTACAACATCAACAGAAGGTCTCTGTGTAGCAAGAATCATATACATACCTGCCGCTCTGGCCTTCTGAGCAAGTCGACATATAGATTCTTCCACTTCCTTGGCTGCAGCCATCATCAAATCTGCCAACTCGTCAACTATAATTACTATTTCAGGCATTCTACCGACTTCTTCAGTATCTCCCTGATTATTGATTGGTAAATCTAACTTGCCACCATTTCTGGCTACTTTATCATTGAAACTCTTGATATCTCTGGCTCCGGCATTGGCAAAGCACTGATATCTACGATCCATTTCATTCACAGCCCAATTCAAAGCTCCAGCTGCTTTCTTTGGATCAGTAACAACCGGCAAAAGTAAATGAGGGATACCATTATAGATACTGAATTCTACAACCTTTGGATCCACCATAATGAATTTAACCTCTTCAGGGTCAGCCTTGTATAGAATACTCATAATAATTGAGTTGGTAAGGACCGACTTTCCTGAACCGGTAGTTCCTGCAATAAGTAAATGAGGCATCTTGGCAATATTTGCTGTAATAATATTTCCCGCAATATCCTTACCCACTGCAAAAGTAACCTTGGATTCAGCATTTTGGAATTCCTTGGAATTAATAATCTCCTCAAATGAAACAACTGCACGTTTATCATTTGGAACTTCAATACCAACAGCTGCTTTACCAGGAATTGGTGCTTCAATTCGGATATCACTTACGGCCAGATTCAATTTAATATCATCTGCAAGATTGGTAATACGATTTACTCTTACACCGTCCTCTGGTTTAATCTCATATCTGGTAACTGCAGGTCCGCAAGTTGCATTTTCTACAACTGCATTGATGCCGAAATTCTTTAAAGTACGCTCTAGCTTATCTGCAGTCTCATTAACCTTTTCCGCTGTCATACCAGAACCATTGTCTGCGCTCTTGTGCAACAATGCCATTGAAGGCTTCTTATAATTGCCCTTCTGGTTCTTGGAAATAGATGCAATTTCCTTATCCACTGCCTTGGTGCTGGCAGCAACTTCCGCCTGACTCTCAGCAGTCTTTTGTGGGCGTCTGGTTTTCACTTCATGTGTATTTACAATATCATCATTAACAGCTTCAGTTCTGACAGGAGCATCATTTGCAGGTATATTCACCTTTCTTCTTGTAGCAACATCAGATGGGGCTGAAACCGTTTTATTTGTAGTTGTAGCCTCAGCTGCCTTCGAAATACTACTTGTATCTGAAACTGCTGCTTCCTTAATCACACTGCGAGACTTACGTCCCTTTGATTTCAGAGATACGCGATTCACATCAGCAATTTCCACATCATTCATTCCAGCTGTAAGCTCATTTAAATCATCATCGCTTCCATCCATAGCTGGAACATTTTCTGCAATGGATGTGTCGAAAGCTACACCTGAAATCTTGCGCTGACGTCTAGGTATATCACCTTCTGCTGCTCTCTTCATCTGAGCTTCCTGAGTATCTCTGTCTCTTTGAATTCTATCCAATCTGGCTTCGCGAGCCTCATTAGCATCATTATGTCTGCGTCTGCGAGCCTTCTTACCATATGCCTTGTTCTGGAGAATTGATACTCCGCTAAAGGCTACAAAAGAGATAATCAAAGCAATGATATCAATTATATAAGCACCAATAAGACCGAAACCTCTGATAAGAAGCCCTGCCAGAAGTGCTCCTACAAAACCACCACCGATTTTATTTTCATATCCGTATAAATATGCCATGGTTGGCTTAACAAAATCTGCCTCATGAGCCAATAATTCCAATGTAAGGCAAGAACAACATGTGATTAATAATGCAAAACCAAGTCTTCTTGCAGCTCTGCTATTACCCCAGTTTGCTACAACGAAAAATGCAGTAATAACAATAATAATCGGAATAACATACGCCAGAAGTCCAAAGACTCCAAAGAAAAATCCACTGATGGCGCCGCCAACAACCCCGCCATAACCCAGATTTCCTACAAAAATCAATAAACCAATCAAGATACTAGCCCAAAGAACCATTTCCTTAAGCTTCTTGATCTGGTCAGAATCTAATTCCTGGAATACATTGCCATTTTGAGCCACAACCTTGTTAGAAATATTAGTCTTATTCTGGCTTTTATTTCTGGTTGAAGTAGTTCTATTAGTATTCTTGCCTCGTGAATTAGTTGAAGTTTTTCTAGTAGATGTTTTACCAGATGTAGATTTCTTGCTATTTGAAGAAGTCTTGGCTCTACTTAATTTACTATTTTTAGTTGTTCTTGAAGCTGTACTATTCTTTTTACCAGCCATAAGAAATAACTCCTGTTCCAAAATCTAGATTAAACCCATAGTATTTACTATAATTGCAGCCAGTCCTACTACAATGCAGTAAATACCAAATATAGTGAATTTCTGCTTTCTCACCAGAAAGATCATACCCTTAATACATATAAAACCAACAATAGCAGCTGCTATCATCCCTGCTCCATAGCTTATTAATACTGATGAATCAATAGATGACACAGACACATCCTTTAATTCCAGAATTGCCGCACCAAGTACAGCTGGAATAGACATAAAAAATGCATATTTAACAGCATATTTCCTGTTGTATCCACATGCCAGACAAGCAGTAATTGTTGTTCCTGATCTGGAAATACCAGGTAATATTGCAAATCCTTGAGCTACGCCTACAAAGATTGCATCAACAAAAGATGTCCCCTTAGGTGTCTTGGTTGTATTTTGAATTCTATCAGACATAAATAACATAATGCCTGTGATTATCAAACAAACAGCTGGAACAACAAGAATTGTTGATGCCAGTTCTATATAATCCTCCAAAAACAATCCCATAATAGCTGTGGGGATTGTAGAAATGATAATCAAAATATCAAATTTTCTGTAACTGTTTTTGATAATAGTTCGATATGGAGATTTATTTTCCTTGAAAATATTCCCTATAAATAAGCCTAAATTACAGATTATATCCACAATAATCATAAGACCTTCCCGTATCATGGCAAATAAATCTTTATAGAATGCAAGAAATATTGCAATCAATGTAGCTATATGCAGCAAAACATCGAAAAGTAACCCAGTGTCACTTTCGATACCAAATATCAATTTAAGCAAAGCTAAATGTCCAGAACTGCTCACAGGCAGAAATTCAGTTAAGCCTTGAACAACTCCCAAAAGTATGGCTTCAAATATAGACATATATCTCTCCTATTATCATAAAATCACAAGTTAAATAATACCATATTTTGTAGTTTATGTCATTATGAATGGGCAAATCTTGTGAAAATATGGCAAAAAGAAAGACGAATGAATTATTAATCAAACAATTCATTCGCCCTTGTTGTTATTATATAAATATAAATCCAAATACAACAAATTATTCAGAATATATTCTATTACTATTAACCGATCAGATAAGAATACAAGCCCTCATAATAAGCTCTTGAATTCTTCCAGGAATAATCTTTGGCCATTCCTCTATCTATCATCTTGTTCCAGTCAGTCTTCTTCTCAAAATATACAAACTTGGAATAATTAACAGCATTTAACAGTTCATCACCATTGTAATTAGCAAAGGAGAAACCATCTCCTGTGTGCTCATATTCATTAAATGGAATAACTGTATCCTTCAATCCACCTGTCTCTCTGACAATTGGAACGGTACCATATCTGAAAGAAATCAACTGTGTCAATCCGCATGGCTCAAACTGTGACGGCATAAGAAATGCATCTGCAGCAGCATAGAGCTTTCTGGCCAAATCTTCTGAATAACATATATTAGCAGAAATCTTGTCCGGATATTTCCATGCATAATGTCTGAACATATTCTCGTACTTTGATTCCCCGGTTCCAATAACCACAAGCTGTGTATTATCATCCACCAGTCTCTCAATACAATAATTAATTAAATCCAGACCTTTCTGATCAGTAAGTCTGGAAATCAGACCAATCATGTATTTCTTCTTATCAACAGTAAGTCCAAGCATCTCCTGAAGCTTAGTCTTGTTGATTTTCTTATTGGTTCTAAAATCATCAGGTCCATAGTTTTTAAAAAGTGCCTTGTCAGTCATTGGATTATAAGCATCATAATCAATACCATTTATAATGCCTTTCATATCCAGTCTTCTGGCATATAGTAATCCATCTAATCCTTCACCGTAATAAGCTGATTGAATTTCATTGGCATAAGTCTCGCTGACAGTTGCAATATAATCAGCATAAACTATTCCACCTTTTAACATATTGGCGCTCTTCTTGAATTCAAGTTTACCATGAGCAAATACATCCATTGGCAATCCTGAAATACCCTGAATTGTCTTGATATCCCAGACACCCTGAAATTTCAAATTATGAATTGTAATAACGCTCTTCATACTTGTGAAGAATAGATTAGATGCAAACTCTGTCTTCAAATAAACAGGAATCAAACCAGTCTGCCAATCATGACAATGTATAATATCTGGTTGAAAATCAATCAAAGGAAGCATAGACAATACTGCCTTGTCAAAATATATAAATTTTTCTATATCATATCTTGCATCTGAATATGGATAGAAGCATTCAAAATATTCCAGGTTATCTATAAAGTAGAATGTAATTCCATTATATTCATACTTCATAACACCAACATATTTATCACCGATATACGGTCCCATATTCATCTGAAAATGACATACATATTCGAAATTATCTCTGTACTGAGGAGGAATACAAGTATAATCCGGTAAAACCACTCTTATATCCCATTCATTCTTGTCAAATTCCTTCGGAAGTGCTCCAACTACATCAGCCAATCCACCAGTTTTGACGAAAGGAACACATTCACTTGATGCAAAAAGTACTTTTTTCATTTAGCCTCCCATCTTCTTCGCATAGAAGAAACACCCCTCATATTTATATGGAATTATTCATCCCAGTTATGATATACATCCTGTACATCATCATCATCATCCAGTAACCCAAGAAGCTTATTGATGCTATAGATATCCTGCTCATCTGTAAGCTCAACATAAGTCTGAGGAATCATTGTAACCTGTGCATCTGCCATTTGGATCCCTTCTTTCTCCAAAGCTTCACGCACAGCTGAGAAATCTTCTGGACTTGTAAGAATTTCAAAGCTATCCTCTTCCTCGTTAAAGTCCTCTGCTCCTGCATCCAAAGCGATCATCATGAGATCATCAGCTTCCATATCGCACTCTTCTCTGTCAATAATAATCTGACCACGCTCATCAAACATAAAAGATACGCATCCCTGAGTACCCATATTTCCTTTACCCTTTGTAAATGCACTTCTTACATTTGCAGCAGTTCTATTCTTGTTATCTGTAAGAGCCTTTACGATAATTGCTGTACCATTTGGACCATATCCTTCATATGTTACGCTCTCGTAATTTACAGAGTTGGCATCACCTGCAGCTTTCTTAATTCCACGCTCAATTGTATCATTTGGCATGTTGTTGGCTTTAGCCTTGGCAATTACATCACGAAGTTTACTATTATTTTCCGGGTCTGGACCACCCTCTTTAACTGCAACTGCAATTTCTCTACCAATAATTGTGAAAATCTTTCCTTTTGCAGCATCATTCTTCTCTTTTTTGTGCTTAATATTCGCAAATTTTGAATGTCCTGACATAAATCTATATCCTCTTTTCTCTTTCTTTTTAACATTTCAAGTTTATCATTTTTGACAGTGCCTTTCAAGTTTGTACACTACAAATGAAGTTCTTTATACACCTTTATAATTCCGTCCACTAAATCACTGGCAAGCAATCCATGATAACCTTTTTCCAGGGCCATTGCATCACCTGCAAGACCGTGTAAATAGACTCCTAAAGGAGCACAAATATCACTACCAACTCCCTGCGCAATAAGACTTCCAATAATTCCTGCCAGCACATCTCCACTGCCGGCTACAGACATACCTTGATTTCCTGATGGATTAATATAAATCTTGCCATCTGGCTGCGCAATGACAGTAGATGCGTTTTTCAAAACAACTGTAATAGCATTTTTCAAAGCATATTTTCTGGCAATATCAATCATATTCTCTTCTACTGTTTTAATATCAGCTTCAACAAATCTGCTCATCTCCCCAATATGAGGAGTAATTATTATTTCCGCCTCTAAATCAGATAGATTTATATTTATATGACGAGCCAAAATATTGATGGCATCTGCATCAACAACAACTGGAACTCTGGCATTTTGCAATACATATTTCACAATTTCCACAGCAGTCTCATCAGTTCCAAGTCCAGGTCCGATTACAATAGAATCCACCTTAGACATAATTGAATTCAGACCATCCTCATCTAATTCCTGGTAGGTTTTGATTATGGTTTCCGGAAATGCATCAACAACACAAGGCTTTATAGCTTCATGAGTATATAAATATGTCATGCCCGCCCCTGTAACCATTGCTGACTTAGTACACAAAATAGCAGCCCCTGCATATTCCTGACTTCCAGCAATACACAGGACTCTACCATTACTTCCTTTATGTCCATCAACTTTGGCTTGAGGTAAATATTTTAAATCATCCTGCTCTAACATAAAATGACTGGGTTTCGCTTCAATCAATCCTCTGTCATCAAATCCAATATCAGCCAAAACCACCTTGCCGCAGTTCTTTCTGCCGGGAAATATTACATTTCCAATCTTGGCATAGCCAAAGGTGATGGTGGCAGCTGCATTGATAGCACATCCCATTATTCTACCATCGTCTGCAGAAACACCTGAAGGCAGGTCAATTGCAATCACATCCTTATGGGTGGAATTAACAAATTCAATCAACTGCCTATATTTTCCATCAATATCTCTTGATAAACCAATTCCAAAAAGTGCATCCACATATACATTTACATCCTCCAAATCATATACATCAGCAATAAATTTCAGATTAAGTTTCCGACAAATATTTAACTGATACAGGTTTTCCTCTGTCGCCTTGGACTCATCTCCAACATAATAAATGCTAACTGAATATCCGCTATTGACCAGTATTCTGGCAAGAGCCAATCCATCTCCCCCATTATTTCCACCAGAACATAGAATACATATTTTATCTTGGATTTTATAATTTTCTGCAATATATTTTGCAACACACTCAGCAGCCTTTTCCATTAGAACAAGGGACAAAATACCTATTTCATTTATGGTATAAGACTCCGCACATTTCATTTCAGAAGCATTCAATAAATATTTCATATAAGCCCTCCATTTTCATCCATATAAAAGAATACAGGCCCATATAGACCTGTATTATCATTTACTATTTCATTGTTCTTGAGTGTCTTGCTCATTAGAATTTTGTTCATCAAATCTATCTTCTGATTGTTCTTCGGGCTGACTCTCCAAATCCTTGTTATCAGTGTCAAAATTTTCACCCTGGGACAATTGCTTAGAATCACTTGTATCTCCAACAATAGCATCACCAGTTGTAATTTCCACATCACTGTTTTGCACATCGAACATTTCAACAATATCTTTGCCAAATATATCATGCATATAAGCATATATTTCCTTATTGTTGATTTCTCGATTCTGCTTCTTGATAATATTTCTCTTGAGATCAACTCTGACCCGTTTAATCCATTCAGCTATTTCCTCAGCCTCATTATAATTCACTCTAAGCCTTTCATAACAATAGGTCATGGTTTCAAGCATAAGACCTTTGTTATAATCCGCAATAAGCTTAGGAAGTTCCATAAGTTCGTCTTCATCGGCAGCCATTTTCTCGTTGACTTCCTCAATTAGTCGCTTATTTTCTTCCTTTTTCTTGTTGGAATCCTGCTGAGATTCATCCATGTTATCAACAATGCCCTGCATAAGGTCATTCTTGACTTTCTTCAATTCCTTCAGTTCCTGAGTCAACTTCCCCTGACGGGCAAGAGCATCATTTACATTTTTCTCTAGATCCTTCACAGCATCGGGTTTACCTGATAATGCAAATAGACGATGCCATTTTTGATCCAGTACAAGAATAGGAATTTTGGCACTACTAATAGCATTTGCAAAATTCTTTTGTTCCACTCAAACCACCCCAATTTCAGCTTTTTAGATATTTTTATTATTTAAAGCATTGTATGACAATCTCATAAGGCTGTCTGATAAATGTACATTTTCAACTACAATACCATCTATATCATCCAAATCTACATGAGCAAAATTCCAGATAGATGTAATACCTAAATTAACCAGATCTCTAGCTGTCTTCTCAGCATAAGCTCTTGGCAAAGTAAGAGCCGCAATATCAACCTTATTCTCTTTTACAAATTTAGGCAAATCTTCCATCATCATGATTTTCATACCTCTTACATCCTGGCCTTCTTTCTCAGGATTTGAGTCAAATAATCCGATAATCTTGAATCCCAACTTGTCAAATTTCACATAATTGGTAACAGCCTGTCCCAAATTACCAACACCAACTACAATCATATTGTGAGTCTCTGTCAAACCGAGAATCTTGCCGATTTCATCATATAGATATTTCACATTATAGCCGTATCCCTGCTGACCAAATCCACCAAAATTATTTAAATCCTGACGAATCTGTGATGCAGTAACATGCATTTTTTTACTTAAATCATTAGATGAAATTCTCTCAACACCTGCATCTAACAAATCTCCTAAATATCTATAATATCGAGGCATTCTTCTAATGACTGCTTGAGATATATCCTTTTCCACTTCTACTACTCTCCTAATATTATCTTGTAAAACAAACTCTAATTCAGAGTATTTATAAAATCGTTGTATATAAATTATATTTTGTTCAACGAAAACTGTCAATGTGTCAAGAAATTAACGATTCCAATTCTTCCCATCTGTCATATAGGCCGGACAATTCGTCACTCAAACCATTTTTCTCATTAGTCAGCTCATTGAGTTTTGCAGAATTTGTAGCAACATCTTCCTGCATAAATTCATTATCAATATCAGAAATTCTATTTTCAATTTCCTCTATTCTCGCCTCAATAGATTCCAGTTCTCTTTTAGCTTTGGTAATTTCTCGCTGTTTCTGCTTATTAGCTTCCCAATTAGCTTTGCCATCATTTCCCGAAGTATTGGAAATATTACCATCAGATCCCTCTGGTATAACAGCTTTTCCAACATCCTCAGACGAATTCTTGGCGAAATTATCAATAATAGTCTCTTTCTTCTGAAGATAGTAATCATAATTGCCCAGATATGTTACAAAATGACCATTATCCAGCTCTAATATCTTATGAGCGGTCTGATTCACAAAATATCTGTCATGGGATACATAAAGCAAAGTTCCTGTATAAGAATTCAATGCCTGCTCCAAAATTTCCTTGGATTCCATATCCAAGTGATTGGTAGGCTCATCCAAAATCAGAAAATTTGCTTCTGATAACATAAGCTTAGCCAGAGCAACTCGTCCTCTCTCTCCACCACTCAAATCACCAATTCTCTTGTAACAATCATCACCTGTAAACAGAAAAGCCGCCAGACAATTACGGATTTTGGTATTATTCATATTAGGATATGTATCAGCAATTTCATCAAATAAAGTCTTGCTATCATCCAATCTCTGCTGTTCCTGATCGTAATAACCTATATGGACATTTGAACCAAGCTTAATCTCACCTGTATCAGCTGTAACCGCTTCATTTATAATCTTTAATAAAGTGGTCTTGCCAGTTCCATTGTCACCGATAATAGCCACATGCTCGCCTTTTTGTAAGAGAAAATCAAAGCCCTCAAAAAGCACCTTACCGTCATAACTCTTGGACAGATTGTGAATATCCATCACATCCTTACCGCTGGATACTTCCGGCTCAAGAGTAAGTTTCATGTGATTCTCCTCCATAATTGGAGCATCTATAACATCAATCTTATCCAAAGCCTTCTGTCTGCTCTCAGCTCTTTTGATTGATTTTTCTCTGTTAAATGATTTTAACTTATCAATAACCTCCTGCTGATGAGCAATCATAGCCTGTTGCTTCTCATACTCTCGCATTTTGGTCTTCAAAATATCTGCTTTCTGAGCTGCATAAGCAGTATAATTTCCCTTGTATAGATGAGTAAGTCCATGGGTTATATCCAGAACTTTGGTCACTATTTTATCTAGGAAATATCTATCATGGGCAACAAGAATCATTGCACCTTTATAATTAGATAAATAAGTCTCCAACCACTGAATAGATCTGAGATCCAGATGGTTAATAGGCTCATCCAGAAGCAAAATATCAGGCTTCTTCACAAGTAACATACCCAGAGACACTCTGGTCTTCTGACCACCAGACAGTTCATCCATTTTCTTGGAGAAATCCTCATCTGTAAATCCCAGACCCCTCAAAACACCTGATACAAGTGAATCATAGGTATTACCCTCCATATGTTCATAAGTATCTGTAAGGGAATGATATCTGACCAACAGATTGTCCAGATCTTCTCCTGTGACATGTTTCATCTGTTCTTCCATGTCAAGAAGCTGATTCTTTATATTTATAATGTCTTCTCTGGCAGAATATACAATATCATAAATAGTACCTGACGCAGCATCGTTTTGATACTGTGCCAGGTAACCTACAGTGGTATCTTTGGCAAATACTACATTTCCTTCGTCAGCGCCAAGTTCACCTGTTATAATCTTGAGCAAAGTAGATTTACCAGCTCCATTATTTCCTACAATAGCCAGTTTCTCACCCTGGTCTATCTGAAAGGAAATATTATTTAAAATATTGTCCGTGCCAAATGATTTTGTAATTCCCTGGCAGGATAGAATCATTTTATTATCTCCTTATAACATTCCTTCTAATGTATGTCTGATTTCTACAATGAAATCTTTACTGTTCAATACAGTTGGATTAGACATAGATGTAATCAAAGCCAAATCCTTAGTCATCTTGCCATCCTCAATTGTCTTGATACAAGCCTGCTCCAACTTATCCGCAAATTCCATAAGCTCTGGAAGATTATCTAACTCTCCACGCTTTCTAAGAGCTCCAGACCATGCAAAGATTGTAGCAACTGAGTTAGTAGATGTCTCCTCGCCCTTGAGATGCTTGTAATAATGTCTCTGAACTGTACCATGAGCAGCCTCATATTCATATACGCCTGTAGGTGATACAAGAACTGAAGTCATCATAGCAAGTGAACCGAAAGCTGATGAAATCATATCACTCATTACATCACCATCATAGTTCTTACAAGCCCAGATGTATCCGCCCTCAGACTTCATAACACGGGCAACAGCATCATCAATCAAAGTGTAGAAATAAGTAATTCCTGCTTTCTCAAAAGCATCCTTGTAATCTGCTTCGAAAATCTCCTGGAATATATCCTTGAAAGTATGATCATATTTCTTGGAAATAGTATCCTTGGTAGCAAACCACAAATCCTGCTTCTGATCCAATGCATATGCAAAACAAGCCTTAGCAAAGCTCTCGATAGAGTCATCTAAATTATGCTGTCCCTGAAGTACTCCCTGGCCTTTGAAGTTGTGGATTGTCTCTTTCAAAACTGTTCCATCCTCACCTGTAAATACAAGCTCAGCAGTACCGGGACCCGGCACATCAATCTCAACTGATTTATATACATCACCGTAAGCGTGACGGGCAATTGTAATTGGCTTCTTCCAATTTTTTACACAAGGCTCAATACCTTTTACAATAATTGGAGCTCTAAATACTGTTCCATCCAAAATAGCTCTAATTGTACCATTTGGACTCTTCCACATTTCTTTCAAATCATACTCTTCCATACGAGCTGCATTTGGAGTAATTGTGGCACATTTAACAGCAACACCATACTTCTTAGTAGCTTCTGCTGAATCAACAGTAACCTGATCATTGGTAGCATTTCTATGCTCCAGACCCAGGTCATAATATTCAGTCTTCAAATCAATAAATGGATTCAATAACTCATCTTTGATCATTTGCCAGAGAATTCTTGTCATCTCATCTCCATCCATCTCAACAAGTGGTGTCTTCATCTCAATTTTGCTCATTGTATTTCTCCTTGTATAATCTAGCTTTTGATTTATATAACAATTTATTTTGCAACGATATTAACAATCTTGCCTGGTACATAGATTTCCTTGATAATATTTCCAGAAAGTCTATCACCCAAAGCTTCCTTTGCACGGGCTAGAACATCATCCTTGGCATCATCTACATTAATTGCCAATGTTGTCTTGGTCTTACCATTAATCTGCACAGCAATTTCAACTGTATTTTCAACAGTCTTTGCTTCATCATAAGTTGGCCATGGCTCATAAGCGATTGTATCTGTATGACCCATGATCTCCCAGATTTCCTCACCTACATGTGGGCAGATGCATGAGAACATCTTTACAAAGTTCTCTGCATATTCTCTAGGACATTTACCAGCCTTGTACAGAGCATTTACGAAAATCATCATCTGAGAAATAGCTGTATTGTAACCTAACTGCTCGAAATCGTTGGTAACCTTCTTGACAGTCTGGTGGTAAATCTTCTCAAGTGAACCATCATTGTCATCTACAATATTCTCTGCCTCGGTAAAGAATGTATATACTCTGGTAATAAATCTCTTGGCACCAGCTACATTATTGGAATTCCATGGCTTAGAAACCTCAAGTGGTCCCATGAACATCTCATATAATCTCAATGTATCTGCACCGTAATCATTGACAATATCACTTGGATTAACAACAAATTCTGGGAATCTCTTACCCATCTTAATACCATTTTCGCCGAGAATCATACCCTGGTGTACCAGCTTCTTAAATGGTTCCTTCACTGGAGACAATCCGTTGTTATACAAGAATCTATTCCAGATTCTAGAATACATCAGATGTCCTACAGCATGCTCAGGACCTCCAACATATAAATCAACAGGTAACCAGTGCTTCAGCAATTCCTGATTGGCAAATTCCTCATCATTATCAGGATCAATATATCTCATGTAATACCATGATGATCCGGCAGAACCAGGCATTGTAGATGTCTCACGAACACCCTTTAAGCCATTCTTGTCATACTGCTTCCACTCCACAGCATTTTCAAGAGGAGCCTGACCATTTTTCCCCTTGTAATCTTCAAGTTCCGGAAGAACTACAGGAAGTTCTTCATCTGGCAAGAACTCAATTGTTCCATCTTCCTTATATACACAAGGTACTGGCTCGCCCCAGTATCTCTGTCTTGCAAAGATCCACTCTCTGAAATGATAATTAACCTTTTCACGAGCAACACCTAAATCAACAAGCTTCTTGGTAATTGCTACCTTGGCCTCCTCAACTGTCAAACCATTGAATTCTTCTGAATTAATAAGTGTACAACCCTTGCCAAGATAATCCTGCTTCTCAAATGCATGCTCAGATACATCTGCGCCTTCACCTTCAATAACCTGTATATACTCCAGATTATGAGCCTGTGCATATTCGAAATCTCTCTGATCATGAGTTGGTACAGCCATAACAGCACCAGTACCATAACTTGCAAGAACGAAATCACCTATATAAAGTGGTACTTCCTTGCCATTTACAGGATTAATTGCATATATACCCTTCAATGGACATCCAGATTTTGTCTTATTCAAATCTGTTCTATCCAAATCATTTTTCTTCAATGTCTCGTCGATATATGCCTGAACTTCATCAGGATTCTCAACTCTAGCCATAAGACCTTTGACAATATCTCCATCTGGAGCAAGAACCATGAATGTAATACCGTAAATAGTCTCAATACATGTTGTAAATATTGAGAATTCTCCACCACCTACAATCTTGAAATCAACTTCAACACCTGTTGATTTACCGATCCAGTTTCTCTGAATCTCCTTGGTAGACTCTGGCCAATCAATTTCATTTAATCCATCAAGAAGTTCCTCTGCAAAAGCCTGCTGGTCGATAACCCACTGCTTCATCATTTTCTTCACAACCGGGAAGCCACCACGCTCTGACTTACCATCAATAACCTCATCATTTGACAGAACAGTGCCTAACTCTTCACACCAGTTTACAGGCATATCAATATGCTTTGCATAACCAGCCTCATATAACTTCTTGAAAATCCACTGAGTCCACTTGTAGAACTTAGGATCTGATGTAGCAATCATCTTGGACCAGTCATAATCAAATCCCAATTCCTTAAGCTGCTTAGAGAAAGTCTCAATATTGTGCTCTGTAAATCCAGCTGGATGATTACCAGTATTTACCGCATACTGCTCTGCAGGCAAACCGAAGGAATCATATCCCATTGGGTGCAATACATTATATCCCTGCATTCTCTTCATACGAGACATAATATCTGTAGCTGTATATCCTTCTGGATGACCTGCATGAAGTCCTACTCCTGATGGATATGGAAACATATCCAATGCATAATACTTAGGTTTGCTAAAATCCCATACGTCTGTTTTAAAAGTATCATGCTCCTCCCAATATTTCTGCCACTTCTTCTCAATCACTTTATGATTGTATGTCGCTGCCATTTCAATTCCTCCTGAATCTATTAAAATCGTATATTTATACACTTTAGTTTATAAAAATCTACACAAAGAAGATTTTAACATACACCCATTATTTGTCAAGAAAATCGCCTATGAAATAACCTTGTAAAATCCTTATTTTAGTTGACTTTAAAGCTCATAATCGTTACTATTTTTATAACAATTCAAAAACTTGAATTGAATATTAATAAATATCAATAAACATCTAATAAATAAGGACTAAAAAATATGAATATTTCACAAATCGGTTTTATTGGCCTGGGATTAATTGGAGGTTCCATTGCCAAAACCATCAAAGCAAAATATCCAGAAATCGAAATTATAGCAACAGCCGGCCGTTTAAGCACTGTAACTGCAGCTTATGAGGACGGAGTTATCTCCAACCAGACTCTACTAGATAACAGAGATTTTGCAGATTGCGATATTATATTCCTATGTAGTCCTGTAAAATTCAATATTTCTTATCTCAAGGATTTGAAAAATATTATCAAGCCATCCTGTCTTGTTACAGATGTAGGCAGTGTAAAAGGCGACATTACCCAGGCTGCAATTGAATATGGTATCGACAATCAATTTATAGGTGGTCATCCTATGGCAGGTGCAGAATCAACAGGTTATGCCAATGCCACCACCACACTTTTGGAAAATGCATATTACATTCTCACTTATACAGATAAAATGGATAAACAAATCCTTGCGGATTTTGATGAATTCATATCAAGCCTCGGAGCTTTGACTATGACAATGGATTCCAAGAAACATGATTTTGCTGTGGCATGCATTAGTCACATGCCACATATAATCTCAGCTTCCCTGGTATCTTATGTGAAGGACGCAGATACAGATGGCATACTCAAAACAATAGCCGCAGGAGGTTTCAGAGATATAACTCGAATATCTTCTTCCTCTCCTACCATGTGGCAACATATATGCGCTACCAACAGAGAAGAAATTCTTCACGCTTATAAATTATATATTGATAGTCTAAATAAATTTGTGGAAGCTATTGAAAATAATTCTGAGGATGAAACCTACAAACTATTTTCAGAGGCCAAGAATTATAGAGACAACCTGCCTGTGAAAAATACAGGTTTACTACCTCAGGCTTATGAATTCTACCTGGATTTGGAGGATGAAGCCGGAGGTATTGCAACAGTAGCCACAATATTGGCTCGCGAAAATATCAATATCAAAAATATAGGCATCGTACATAACAGAGAATTTGAACAAGGTGTTCTTAGAATAGAGACCTATGATCAGGCTTCCATGGATGCAGCAATAGATACACTAACAGACACATACAAGGTATACACACAGAATAAATAAAGCTATGAAAAAATCTAATAATATTAAAATAACCAAAAGTAATTCTATAAAAGGAAATATAAGAGTTCCTGGAGACAAATCCATCTCCCACAGAGGTGTAATGTTTGGAGCCATCTCTGATGGTATAACAGAATTAGATGGATTTCTCAACGGAGCAGATTGTCGCTCCACTATCTCCTGCTTCAAGGAAATGGGCATCAATATAGTCCAGGAGGACAATCATGTAATTATTCATGGAAAAGGTCTATACGGATTAAATGCTCCTAAAAATGTACTTGATGTTGGAAACAGCGGAACTACCACTCGCCTTATAAGTGGAATCTTATCCGGTTGCAACTTCACAAGCGAATTAAATGGTGACGAGTCAATACAATCACGACCAATGAGACGAATCATGACTCCACTTGAAATGATGGGAGCAGATATTACATCATTAAGAGGTAATGACTGTGCTCCTCTTAGAATCAGAGGAGGTAACCTGCATTCAATCCATTACGATTCACCTGTAGCATCTGCTCAGGTAAAATCTTGTATTCTACTTGCAGGATTATACTGTGATGGAGAGACTTCAGTTACTGAACCGGTGTTATCAAGAAATCATACTGAATTGATGTTGAAAGGCTTCGGGGCAAATGTATCATCAATAGATACTACTGCCACTATTTCCGGCCACCCACATCTAATAGGACAACATATTATTGTACCTGGAGATATTTCTTCTGCAGCCTATTTTATTGTAGCCGGTCTTATCTGTGAAAATGCAGATATTATTATTGAAAATGTAAATACTAATCCTACTAGAGCAGGAATATTAAGAGTATGCGAGCAAATGGGTGCAAACATTGAGTATTTCAATGCCAGAACTGTGTCAGGTGAGGATGTATGTGATATTCATATAAGTACTTCTAATTTAAAAGGAACCAGAATTGATGGAGATTTAATTCCTACATTGATTGATGAAATCCCTGTTATTGCTGTTATGGCAGCCAGAGCATCAGGAGATACTATTATTGCAGATGCTTCAGAATTAAAAGTAAAAGAATCCAACAGAATTAATTCAGTAATATCCAATCTCAAGGCAATGGGAGTAGCCTGTGAAGCCACAGATGACGGCATGATTATACATGGTCAAAATTATATAAATGATGACGGTACAGCATCCTATAATATGCATGGTTGTACTATTGAAACCAAATCAGATCATAGAATTGCAATGGCTTTCGCAATTGCCGGTTTAGTCGCTGATGGTGAGACAACATTTGATGATGAAAACTGTGTTGCCATCTCTTATCCAACATTCTTTGATACATTACAAAGCATTATAAATAAATAACATAAATTAATAATCATATAAAAAATAGACTATACCCAAAATCGGTATAGTCTATTTTTATCAGCTAAATATTATTAATTTCACTGTCTATCGAGGTGAAACAATAGGCTGGCTTCCCTCAGGAACAACAACTAAATTACCATTTTCACCAATATCCTTCAAAGCATCAATATACTGCTGTTGAAGAACCTTATCAGTCAGTGACTCATCCAGAATTCTATTGGCATCAGCCTCAGCCTGTGCCTCAATCTTCTTGGTTTCAGCCTTGACTTTGGCTGTCTCCTGCTCATTTAATGCTTGAGCCTTGGCAATTTCAGCAGACTGAGCTTCGGCATATTTCTGTGTAATAGCCTCAGGATAACGAACCTCCTGAACAGAAACCTGTTCTACATTCAATCCATTTGACTCCCATTTCTGCTTTAAGGCTTCCTGTACTGCGTTCTGATATTGAGAACGGTCAGTAAGCATTGTAATTGTATCAAATTTACCAGATACCTTTCTTGCAACGCTTCGAACATCATTTGCAAGATAAGACTGAGTATAATTTGTCTGTGTACCATAATTAGCATATAAATCAGTTGCTGCACTTGGATTCAGAGAATATACCACCTGAATATCAATATCAGCAGATGCACCAGATTTATCATTGATTGTTACCTGTGGTCCCTGAGCAGAACCACCATCATAATCATATGAAGTCTCATCTGATGAACCATAGAAATTAATAAGCATATTTCTGGTGTTGTATGTAATACATGTCTCCAATGGAGATTTGGTATGGAAACCAGGATCCTCTGTCTGCCCATGCAGAGCACCGTCCCAATTCTTCTTTACAATCACTTCTCCAATATCCTGTGTGTAGAAACAATTGGTCGCAATAGAAATCACACCCAAAACTATAACTACTATACTAATAACCAGCAATACAAGCTTATTCTTGCCATCTTTGGCAGCTTTATTTCTGGCTTTGAGCCCACCCACAAGCAGGCATACACCAACTGCTAAAACCAATAAACTCATAATAAACTGTCCCATAACAAATCCTCCTTTTGCTAAAGCTAATTATTCCAAGTCAAATTGTAAATAACAAACTATTACTTATTCTTCTTACCGCAACAGAATTTATACTTCTTACCACTTCCGCAAGGACATGGATCATTTCTTCCAACCTTCTTCTCATTTCTAATTGTATGAGAAGCTTTCTCCTCCTTGTAGAGGCGCTTTCTTGTATCCTCGTCAAAGATATTCTCCCACTGCTTCAAAGTATATAACCAATCAGCCTTGGCATCTACCATGTTCTTGTACAGTCTCTCCTTGTCAAATGCAAGAGAAACAACTGTGTCTTCTTCCATAGTATCAATTGGATTATCCTCAACAAGTGACTCATTGATTCCATCCAAAAATCCTGTCATATGCATAATATCAGTATTATATTTGTCAGCAAGTTCTTTCACTGTTCCCTTTACAACCATATCAGGTGCTGCAAGTAACTGCTCATAAACTCCCTGTTCAAACTTGAAATACTCAATCCAGAAATTCTCCAAATCAGGATTTCCCTGGTCATATGCCATTTCTCTCCATTGTTCTAATAATGCCATTTGTAAATTACCACCTTTTAATTATTTTTTTGATAAACAAAAATTTTATTCATAGTAGCATATATGTGTCAAAAAATAAATAGTCTCCATTTGACACATTGATTATTAATTCATATAATCAATTAGTATTTTTACAGATATAAAACAACCGGCAAGAGGTGAAATTGGAGGGAGAAATGTTACAGAAAATCAGACAGATATTAGCCATCATCGGAATTGTATTATTGGTAGGTCTATATGGTCTCACATTATTTGTAGCCATATTTGAACCAGCCAACACCATGAATTATCTGCTTGGAGCAGTTGCTGCTACTATTATGATTCCTGTTGTATTATGGTTACTTAATTTAATGATAAAATCCGTTTCCAAGGATAAAAATAACGAGGAGTAATATATATAATCACTCCTCGTTTTTTAGTTTGACAGAGTATGTACTTTTTAATCTATATTAATATTTTCTAATTCTATAACCGGCAATCAATGCACCGCTTGCCAGTACTCCCAATATAAATACTATGTACAGATAATTTCCCTCACCTGTTTTTGGTGCTGCAGCTTTAGCAACACCAGGTTCGTTTGTTGCCAGCGCTGCTATGGTACTTGTTTGATTGGTAACCATAACTGCTATAGGTGAGAAAGATTCAAAATATGGATCAATGGTACCGTCTTCTTTTACAATAACCTGCTGCATGGTCCATTGTCCGTTATGTAAATGTGCCACAATTGCAACCTTGCCTACAAAAGCGGTACCTATATTTATCACTACTCTTCCTTTACCGGAAGCATTTAATTCAAATTTCTGTAATGATAAAATGTTTACATTTCCCTGATTTCCATTTAAAGTCTCAATATTTGTTGCAAGATTATATAATGATTCATTAACACTATCATCTGTAATTGCTGCATATCCTACAATAGTAACTCCACTTCCGCTTGGTGCTACTACAGAAGCCGGAACAACTGCTGCAGCCATTGCATTTGCTGCTGCTTGCTGTGCCTCTGTAAGTGTTGTTGCAGGAGTTGCAGTTGTATCAGTTGTAGTCTGTGGTGTTGTACTTTCTCCTGACTGATTGCTTGTATTGTCAGAAGCAGTTGCATCGTCCTTATTTTCACCGGAATTGTCACCAGAGCTATCTGTAGTTCCTGCACTTGAGTCATCAGTCGTTCCTGTACTTGAACTGTCTGTACTGCCGGTGTCACCACCTGAATCAGATCCGCCGGAAGAACCCGAAGATGCATTTGATTCAAATTTCAGTTCAACACCTATTGAAAAGTAAGATAAACCAATCTCATCTGTAGTAAATGTAATACTATGTTCTGTTGTTGTTATATTACTGATAGTTACCTCAGAAGGATAATCAGTTATAACTGCATCTGTACCAACATAACCATCCTTTACAGGAATTGTAATTGTTGCAGGACCGGTATACTTAGGAATTGGCATTCCTGTAGTCGAATCTTGACCATTATTTGCAGCCATAGCGTTTTCCGCATCTGAAGCAGAATCGCAAAATGCAAAAGAATATTCAACTACAATATCGTAGCCATTTCCCGGTGTTGCTCCACCGTTCATCGGCCAATAATCATCAATTGAAATTGATGCTGCAGGTATGGTCTGATTGGTTCCTGTTACAGTACCGGTCAATGTATTATCGACAACATAATCCCCGGTGCTTTCACTGTAACATCTGACAACCACATCTGTGACATTTGCAGCAAAAGCATCCTTTGCAGGAAATACAAAACCAACCGAAGCCACAACAAGCATCATAGTCAAAACTACGCCTAATACTTTTTTCTTATTTCTCATAATCTTCCTCCTTTGCTAATAAAGTCCATCAATGAATTATTACTCTGCCACTAATCACTGATAAGGAAAGATTACAATTATAATACGAAAAAAGGTAGGTTCATTTTACTGAACCTACCTGATTTTACTGAATTCCCGATATAAATTTACCAAAGTATTTCTGTTTTTTGCACCGGTTTTTTCGGACATCTGTTTTATGTATCTATAAAACATTCGCTCTGAAAATCCCAAATCAACACATATCGCTTTGGCCTTTTCGTCCGATTCCAATATTGCCATCATCACATCTCTTTCTCGCGGTGTAAAATGATACTTGTTACAAAAATAATCAAAATCATTTTCCTCTGAAGACACAGGATAAATCTCCTGCATCTGAGTCATTAATATTCCAATAAGCAAGGTCACAGCAAAAGCCTGAATCAGAATCATAAAATAATTTCCTGTTACTGACACATCCTGAACAATATAAAAATATACCGTCTCAATCATGGCTACTATACGTCCACCGGATGCCCATAAATCCGGATTTTTGGTAGATGGAGCCAATGTCCAAAATCCTAAAATCAAATATGCATTGTATATACCTGCGCAAAAATTAAACAAAAATAGTCTAAATTCAGCAAACTGAGATCCATAGACTGCGGCAAAAACAAATACTTGCGACAATATCACAAGTCGTTCCACATATTTCCATCCAAACTTATCAGCAACAAATCCCACACTTAGCATGGCTATCACTATACCTATTCTTGGAATTTCATAAAACTGCGTAATTACAACGGAATCATCACTCCAGCTCATCTCCACAATTCCAATTGATACTATCATCATGACGGATGTTCCAATAAGCCTTCTAAGTCTGTTTCCTGTGGGAATACTGTAATCTTCCTTTTCAGAAGAATATGGCAACATATCTTCAATTACCCATTCCGGCGGTTTGATAAGCAACACCGATATCAATATAAACAGCAAAATAAATACAACTGTATATGCAAATCTACTATTTATAATAGGCTGCAGACATACCTGCAAGAAATATGGCAATGCAATTCCAATAGACATAATCAATATGCCTCTTTGTATCTGATGCATTTTCACCATAACAATGTAATATACAGCGCCGCCCAAATAACCGATCATAAGTATTAAAATCCAGTATATGCTTCTAAAAGCAATAATATCCATAAATGTACTCACCATCATCAGGATATAAACCACATTTACAGAGAACATCAAAATCTGTCTCCCCTGAGACTGCTTTATTAGTTTTCTGGTCAAACCAAATAATAAGAAGCCAAGGCCCAACAGAAATGAAAATAATATATGCTGTATACTCGCTAAATTTCCCTCTATTGCATCAACCATTTCCGCCATCATGGTAAGCTCAAAGCCAAAAGATGTAAGCATTATTATGTAATAGAAATAAATTGCATACTTTTTATAACGATTCATAACTCAAGCTCCCCGGTAATAAATATTTGCAACATACAAATATTATATCAAATTATAAATGTCTGCGTCTAATCCAGATAACCACACCAATTATAATTATAGCAAGAGGCATTACAATTGCCCAAATCAATCCATATACAAGTCTCGCATTTTCAGATACTGTAATTGAAGAAATCTTATAATTCTTGGCAGGAATAACAATAGCATTTGCTGCATTTCCATCGTCTGCAATCAAACCATTTACCAATCCGTTAAATAATACTGCATTTCTACCAGATACTGTACTATTGGCTGTATCACCATTAGTTGAAACCATAACATCAGACAATCCAACATATGAACCAACAACAGTTATGCGTCCCTTAGCATCATTTACAACAGTCATAGCCAGACTGTACTGTCCAACCTTATCTCCGTCCATAACAGTATATAGAGAAGAAGCATCACCATTCTTGGCAGCATTGTCAAGATTAGCCATAGACTTGGCTACAGCCTTGTCAGAAGTAGACAGATATGATGTACATGCATCAGCATTTTCACCTGTATATGTCAAGCCAACTGAATAAGGCATTAATACCTTGGACATACCTGCAATATCAGTTGTGGCATCAGTATCTATAACCTCAGGCAATAGATATACACCACTTTGGATATAATAAGACTCATCCTGATCATATACCAAAGTCTCTGTAGGCTGAATATTCATATATTTCAGTAATGACTGGAGATTTGTCTCGTTACTAATCGAAGCATAATCTAAGGATACAAATACCTGACCACCATTATCTAAATACTTCTCAATCTTTGCCACATCCTCTGCAGACAAATCTGAATGAGGTCCCATAATAAATAAAGCAGAACAATCATCAGGAATAGCATTTTCTTTCAACAAATCCAAAACTTCTAAATCCACAAATTTCTTGGCAAATATTTCCTGGAAATCACCTGAAATGCCCACCTCATTATGGCCTGTAAGTTCATAAGCAACTGTATTAGAATCAGAAAGCACATACTGAATTGCAGCCATAACCTGACCTTCACAGTCATATTCAGTTATCTGATAACTATAAGAGTTCTGATCAACTTCATAAGTATAGATTTCAGAATCCATCATCTGATAATCAGTGCTACCATAATTGATAATCTTGTATTTCTCACCGCATTCCACAATAATGCTGTTTGGATTAATAGTACTATCGGAATATTTCTGTGTAAATGTAGGATTAGCATCAGTATCAATATAAGATACCTTGATATGCTTTGAGGCACTGCTTATATAACCCAATGTCTTGTCTACATTAGCATCTTTCTTGCTTTCTGGAATAAGAACATATATATTGATGTCCTGATTCAAAGTCTGTAAATACTTCTTGGTCTCATCAGTTATCTTATATAATTTGCTCTCTGTTGTATCAATTTCAGAATAAGTATTAGGAATCTGTCTAACCCCAAAATTAATACCAACTGATGCAGCTATTACAACCACAATCATTCCAATTGAAAAGACTGATGTAGATAGCATCTTCTTGCTGATTGTCCATCTTCTCTTCTGCCATGACTGACATGACAGGAAAATCATAATAACAATCAAAGTAAGATAATATACAATATTTGGAATAGTCAAAATACCATTGAAGAACTTATCCAAAGGAGTATAAATGTCATAACAGTTTAAAATTTTAGTCAAAATATTTCCATTAGATGAAAGTGCACTTGTAATAGAATTCATTAAATATCCAATGAATATAAAAATAAAGGATAAAATAGCTGAAATAAGCACATTTTCACAGAGGGATGAAGCAAATAAACCAATAGCTAAGCAAGCCAGACCATATAACCAGAATCCCAACAATCCAACATAGTTCTCACCCATTGGAATCTCACCAAAGATTCGCATAATAACAGGCGAAATAGCAATTATCAAAACAGCAATTGTATAAGTACATGCCAAAGCTAAATACTTGCCAATCATAATCTTGATCATTGGAACAGGTGAAGTAAGCAACAACTGATCAGTACGGCTCTTCTTCTCCTCGGCCAGTATTCTCATAGTTAGAATTGGCACAGTAATCAAGAATACAAATGCAATATGGGACAATGAATATGCAATATAAGGATATCCATAAGATAAATTATAAGTAAAGAAGAATAATCCATATAATCCCAGAGTTATACCAAGAAAAAGGAAACCTGAGACGTTATGAAACATACTGCGCATTTCACGCTTAAATATAGCCAACATTCTAGTTCTCCTCCTTCTCTGTTAATTCTATAAATACATCTTCCAAAGACTGCTTGTTCTCCTTCATTTCAAGGATTACAATACCAGCCTTTGCCAAATCCATGGACAAATTCTCTCTGATATCACTGTTTGAATTCATTTTCAGCACTAGACAAAGAGAACCATTTTCACCATTAGAGATATTAAACTCACTGATAGCATCAATATTTTCCAGAATATCTCTAATAGAATTCTCATCACCCTTCACAGACAGAATCAATTCTGTAGTGGAATTTAGATTAGAAGCCAGATTCTCTACATAGTCACTTGCAATAAGTCTACCATTATCAATAATAAAGACATAATCGCACACAGCCTGAATCTCTGATAAAATATGTGAGCTTAAAATCACAGTATGACTCTTACCTAATTCCTTTATAAGCTCTCTAATCTCAACCATCTGAGATGGATCAAGACCAACTGTAGGTTCATCTAAAATTATAATATCCGGATATCCGATTAAAGCCTGAGCCAGACCGACTCTCTGCTTATAACCTTTAGATAGATTCTTGATAAGACGGTTTTCAATATCATCAATCTGAACCTGTGTCATAACATCATAAATGACAGAGTCTCTCTCCTTCTTAGGAACTTCCTTCAGCTGGGCGCAGAATTCCAGATACTCATATACAGTCATATCTGTATATAAAGGTGGAATTTCCGGCAGATAACCAATATGCTTCTTGGCCTTGCCTGCCTCCTTGAAAATATCGTGACCATCAATTGTCACCGTGCCGCTGGTCGCCCCAATATAGCCTGTCATTATATTCATAGTTGTAGATTTGCCAGCACCATTTTTGCCTAACAAACCATATATCTTGCCAGGTTCAACTTTGAAGCTTATACCATTTACAGCATTTACATCGCCATAAGTTTTGACAATATTTTGTACTTCTAGCAATTTATTTATCCTCCTTCTTCATTTAGGGTAACTGTACATATATTTTTAATTTTAATTATTTCATGTGTGTCAAAAATGAATCAAATATGAATAATGTATGTTTATAATCCCCTAATTTATATGCATATGTTTAAATACCAAACAAAAAGAAGGCCCGCAGACCTTCTTTTCATAAACCTGATTAAATCATCAAAAATATATCAGGTAAAAAATCTGTGTTAATATAATTAACTTAGACTATTTAATATTTGATTTTCTATAAATAATCTCATCTCTTCCAGGTCCATTAGAAACCATTGTAATTGGATATCCAATCTGCTCCTCAATAAATTCTACATATTTGCGGCAGTTCTCTGGAAGCTCATCATAATTTCTGATTCCACGGATATCACATTTCCATCCAGGTAAAGTCTTGAATACTGGTTTAGCCTTCTCAAGCTTTGTTGTAACAGGAAATTCTGTAGTAACCTCTCCGTCAATTTCATAACCAACACATACAGGAATCTCATCCAGATATCCTAATACATCAAGAACTGTAAATGCAACATCTGTTGTTCCCTGCATACGGCAACCATATTTACTAGCCACACAGTCAAACCAACCTACTCTACGAGGACGACCTGTTGTAGCACCAAATTCACCCTTATCTCCTCCGCGTCTACGAAGCTCATCAGCTTCATCACCGAATAATTCACTGACAAATGCTCCAGCACCTACTGCAGAAGAATATGCTTTACATACTGTAACAACCTGCTCAATTGACTGAGCTGGAAGTCCCGCACCAATACATCCATAAGGAGCAAGTGTAGATGATGATGTAACCATTGGATAGATACCATGATCTGGATCCTTTAATGTACCAAGCTGTCCTTCCAAAAGGATTGTCTTGCCATCCTTTAATGCCTGATTCAAGAATACTCCAACATCAGCAACATAAGGTGCAACCATATCTCTGTATTCATGAAGAGTCTCTAACAACTCATCAGGATTAATTGCAGGCTTATGATAAAGGTGCTCAAGAAGTACATTCTTGGTCTCACATACTCTTTTAACTTTTTCTTTCAATGTTTCCTCGTCAAATAATTCCTGAACCTGGAAACCAATCTTGGCATATTTATCAGAATAGAAAGGAGCAATACCAGACTTGGTAGAACCAAAGGAAGCTTTACCCAGGCGCTCCTCCTCATATTGATCAAAGAGGACATGATAAGGCATTACAATCTGTGCTCTGTCAGAAACCAAAATCTTTGGAGCAGGCACTCCTTCATCAACAATACTCTTGATTTCTTTAAATAACTTTGGAATATCAAGAGCTACACCATTTCCAATAACACTTGTTGTATGTCCATAGAACACACCTGATGGTAATGTATGAAGTGCAAATCTACCGTAATCATTTACAATAGTATGACCAGCATTTGCTCCTCCCTGGAAACGAACAATAATATCCGCATCCTTTGCCATCATATCAGTGATTTTTCCTTTTCCTTCGTCGCCCCAATTGGCTCCTACTACAGCTTTTACCATGGTAATCCTCCTTAAAAGCAAATTAATATATTATACATCCAGTCTTTTGGTACATGTAACTGCAAGAGAACCTGGACCTATATGACAAGATACAGAAAGTGATAATGGATCAACCCATACCTCTCTATCTGGCCAACGCTTCAACACTTCCTCCTTAAATTCCAATGCAGCCTCATAATTATTGGTATGTGCAATGGCGATTACAGTGTTCTCACCTGTTGGGTCCTTTAAATCTTCAGTAATATTCTTTTCAATTGCATCAAGCATGGTCTGCTTAGCCTGCTTCATAGTTCTGGCCATAGCGAACTTATCTAACTTCTCGCCTCTAATCTGTAATACAGGCTTGATTTTCAACAAGCTTCCAATGGCTGCAACTGCAGGAGTAAGTCTGCCACCCTTTCTCAAATAATCCAATGTATTGACTGTAATATAGATATATGAATCCATCTTTGTAGCTTCAAGTATATCCTTGATTTCAGAAGCACTCTTACCTGCATCAGCCAATTTCTTGGCATCAAATACAGACAACTTCATAGTTACAGAAATTCTCTGTAAATCAAGAACAACTACCTTGCCATCATAATCCTGTGACAACATATAAGCAGTCTCACAAGAACTGCTCAAGCCACTAGACATTGGAATATATACAACTTCATCATATTCCTCAAGAAGCTCATCCCATTTATCCATAACTTCACCTACAAGAGGCATAGAAGTTGTAATTTCTTTGGACTCAGCTAATTTCAAATAGAAATCTTCCTGAGATAAATCTATATCTTCATAAAACAGTTCACCATCAAAGTAAAATGGCATAGGCAACACATATATACCTAATTCTTTTGCTTCTGACTGTGTAATACCAGAATTACTGTCAGTTAAAATTGCAACTTTGCTCATAAATTTTTCCTTTCTGAATGCATGTTAATTCTCTAACACACGGATAAAATTTTATCATATTTGATATACTGACACAAGTTGCAAAGCCACAAAAAAATACCGCTTCCTCCTTTACAAAGGAAGCAGTATTTATAAATATTTACATCATGCCGCCCATTCCGGCTCCGCCTGCTGGCATTGCTGGTTCCGGTTCCTTAATATCAGCAACAACTGACTCTGTTGTAAGAAGTGTAGATGCAACTGAACAAGCATTCTGCAAAGCTGTTCTTGTAACCTTTACAGGATCCAAAATTCCAGCCTGAACCATGTTCACATACTTCTCATTGTAAGCATCAAATCCTTCTCCCACTGCTGATTCTCTAACTTTGTTGATAATAACAGATCCTTCAAGACCTGCATTGTTGGCAATATAATAAAGAGGAGCTTCCAATGCTTTCAAAATAACATTGGCACCAGTCTTCTCATCACCTTCAAGTGTATCAGCAAGCTTTGCAACTTCCTTTGATGCGTGAATATAAGCAGATCCACCACCTGAGATAATACCTTCCTCAACAGCTGCTCTTGTAGCATTCAAAGCATCTTCCATACGAAGCTTAGATTCCTTCATTTCTGTTTCTGTAGCAGCACCAACTCTAATTACAGCAACACCACCTGCAAGCTTAGCAAGTCTCTCCTGTAATTTCTCCTTGTCAAATTCAGATGTTGTCTCTTCAATCTGAGCCTTGATCTGAGATACACGATGAGCGATTTCATCTTTTGATCCTTCGCCATCAACAATGACTGTATTTTCCTTCTGTACCTTTACAGACTTAGCGCGTCCAAGCATATCCAAAGTTGCATCCTTTAATTCTAATCCAACTTCCTCTGAAATAACCTGTCCACCTGTTAAGATAGCAATATCCTTTAACATCTCTTTTCTTCTGTCACCATAACCTGGAGCCTTTACAGCTACCACGTTAAATGTACCACGAAGTTTGTTGAGAATAAGTGTTGTAAGAGCTTCTCCTTCAACATCCTCAGCAATAATAAGAAGTCTAGAACCGCTCTGAACAATCTGCTCAAGGAGTGGCAAAATCTCCTGAATATTAGAAATCTTCTTGTCTGTAATCAAAATATATGGATCATCAAGAACTGCTTCCATCTTGTCCATATCTGTTGCCATATATGCTGAGATATAACCTCTGTCAAACTGCATACCTTCTACCAAATCAAGTTCAGTCTGCATAGTTTTTGACTCTTCAATTGTGATAACACCGTCGTTAGATACCTTTTCCATAGCATCTGCAACCATGTTACCAACTTCTTCGTCACCAGCTGAAATAGCTGCAACCTTGGCAATCTGCTCCTTGCCATTAACCTTCTGGCTCATTGACAAAATAGCTTCAACAGCCTTGTCAGTTGCCTTCTTCATACCCTTTCTAAGTACATTAGGATTAGCTCCAGCAGCCAAGTTCTTCATTCCTTCAGAAACCATAGCCTGAGCCAAAACTGTAGCTGTAGTTGTACCATCACCAGCCACATCATTTGTCTTGGTAGCAACTTCCTTTACAAGCTGAGCGCCCATATTTTCAAACTCATCCTCAAGCTCAATATCCTTTGCGATTGTTACACCATCATTTGTAATAAGTGGTGCGCCATATGACTTACTTAATACAACATTTCTTCCCTTAGGACCAATTGTAACTCTAACTGTATTTGCAAGCTTATCAACACCAGCTTCAAGAGCTGCTCTTGCTTCTGCTCCGTATTTAATCTCTTTTGCCATGATAATTACCTTCTTTCCACTGATTATTCAACAATAGCCAAAATATCATTCTGACGAACAATAATATAATCTTCGCCCTCTAATTTAACTTCTGTTCCTGCATATTTAGAATAGATAACCTTCTGACCAACCTTTACCTGCATCTGAACTTCCTTGCCATCAACAATTCCGCCTGGGCCAACAGCAATAACCATTGCTTCCTGTGGCTTCTCCTGTGCAGCGCTAGCCAAAATAATACCTGATTTTGTAGTTTCTTCTGCTTCGCATTGCTTCAATACAACACGATCTGTAAGTGGTACTAATTTCATAATATATATACCTCCTATAAAATATACTTAAGTCTTTGTTAGCACTCCAACTTATCGAGTGCTAAACACAAGTAATATAATAGTTTTCCTTCCTGTAAAATACAACTAATAATCAAAAAGGAAACTAGGGCATATCTCTCATATGCTCTCGTTTCCTCTATATATCTCATTATTTCTCACTAAATCAATTATTTATCAAAAAATGAGTGAAATTTATTCTGGAAAATATCCATATTATTTTGCATAGTATTGGCAAGAGTTGCATTTCCTGAAGATATAAATCTCTTCACAACTTCCCCCATCATGGTCTGTTGTTCCGGAGACAAATCCTTGAGAAACTTACCCATCTCCTGCATGGATTTCATCTTATTATTTGTAAGCTCGTCCAGTGTCAGAGCTCCTGAGGACTCTAAAATGCCGAATAGTGTATCTACAAATTCCTTCCTCTCCTCAGGTGTCAAACCATAAATCCAATTCTTTAATGTCTTATCCAGCATCACACTGGTTTCCTTGAGATTGTCTGTCAGCACAAATCTATTTCGCAATATCTGCCAACTCATTGGGTCATGTTGCATCGGCCCCTTTTGAGAGCTCAATACAAACCGGTTATCCATTTCATTTTCCAGAAGAATTCCCACTACTGATTCCTCAGGCAAAGTACTTATAACCTTTGGTTTAATCTTCTGATAACCTTCCTTCTTCATAATCTCAGGAAGAAATCCCGGACCATCATTGCAATATACATTGATAATCTTTCTACTGATATCAGGTTCGCAAAAAGCTGAGGCAAATACAGCAAAATTACCGCCTTTTGAATGCCCTCCAACTCTAAGTTTCTTAAAGAGCCCTTTAAAATGCGTATTCAAATATTCCACAGCACGAAGTTGACCTTCTGTCTCATACATAAAAGACATATTGAAGTCTTCCTTCCAGCCTACAATAGTATTGTCCGTTCCTCTGAAGGCTACGAAATAAGAGCCATCCGGCAGAATATAAGTAACAACTGAGAACTGAGATTGCTTATCTTGATCTATATCATTTATATAGCAGCACAATTTCAAACTGTTAAAGCGAACACCATCAATCATCTTCTTCATGAGAAATGGAGCCACCTTGGTAGATGAATTCTGAGCCATAATCTCTTCCTCAGTATATTTCTCAAAGAATGTTTTACATACATCTTTGATATCCACAAAGTCATCCAGGCCATTGTCTCCTACAATGCCCTCGAAATTGGTATAGGCCAATTCTGATAAAATCAGATTATCAACCTCATTAAAAGGATCTGCGGTAAATGGGATATCTCCTCTCCATTCCAGGTAATCACTTATATTTGCCATAACTTCGTCCCCCCATATTATTCTTCGAATATATCAGAATTATTATCAGTACCTTCATCAACCGAAGATTCTTCCACATTGCCCTTTACAATATCAGAATCGTCTTCACTGCTTGTCCTAAAAGACTGTAATCCCTCGAACCATTCATCTCCCTCTTCCATATATCGATCCAGCTCAACAGCCACAGACTTGTGATATTTAGAAGTTCTAATTGCTACAAATATTAATGACAATAATGAACATGCTCCTGTTGCAATAAGAGTTGCATATAATGCCACAGGCCATCTAGACATAACCTTCCATAAATCAAGCAATATCATAACAGATGCGAAGCATGCACTCATGGAAAAGATCAGACTAAGAATCCAGGTCTTTCCCTCTAAATTCTTCAACTGTACTGTGTTTTGAAGCATTACAACACCCATGGCCAAAACCATAAGTCCCATATAATTTGGAATTGATGCTGCAATTTCTTTGGAACGAATGAGACTCACTGCTCCCAATATTACCAACAGTACCCCAAAGGAAAAACCATAATTGGTAGTCTGTCTGAATTCTCTGCGTAAGAAATATCTGCTAATAAGCCATATTCCCCACAATAACAGACAGCCACCTGCTCCATAACAGAAATATATCATCTTCACCTGTTGACACATAATCAGCACCAGCCCCAGAAGTATCATAATAATCGATGTAAATATTATGGCAATATTTCCTACAATATTTGGATTTTCATTTGGTTTTACATATTTATCATTCTTCATTTTCATCCCCCCACAATCGTTGTTAGTACAACAACTAAATTCGTAAGGCCATGGGCCAGAATTGTCAGATGTAATTTATCCGTCTTACTGTATACATATCCCAATGCAATTCCCATAACTGAAGCATATAGAAACTGCACCAGATTCATATGCATCATACCGAAAATTAAAGCAGATATAATTACAGCAGGCCACATACCAAGCCACATTTTCAACTGACCACATATACAACCACGGTATACCAATTCCTCAAGCACTGGAATCAGCATACAGTTAACTATTATTTTACAGATTATATTTCCACTATATAACACTTCATTGGCTTTTGTATAGGATTCTGATATTTGTAAAATTCCCAGCTTGGTAAATAATACATTTAACAGAATTCCAACAAATACAACAGCAACAATTCCAAGGATTTCCCACTTAAAGGTATCCCTGTTATAAAATTTAGTGTTTCTCACAATAGGCAGTCGCACATATATAAAAAATATGACAACAATTGTAATTGCAGCTGATACTCCCAGCCAAAACAGAGGTGGCATAAAGCCACCCCATATATTATTTGTAAGCATATACAAGGAATTGTAAATCAGAAAATAAGCAAACAGCGGATATATAAGCTGAATTATTCTGTTAAATATTATCCTTGATTTAGGCATCTATCATTTCTCCTCATTTTTTGAACTGTCAACCAACTGATTGTATAAATCTCTGATAGTTCGTCTTCTAACAGGATGAACCATTCCCGGCGCAATCAAATTCAATGGTGCCAAAACAAAGGCACGATTACACATATCAATATGAGGAACAGTCAACTCTCTACTATCAATAACTGCATCTCCATAGAGCAAAATGTCTAAGTCCAAAGTTCTAGGGCCCCAGTGAATCTCTCTGGTTCTGCCTGCTTCATCTTCTATCTTGTTGAGAAGCTCAAGCAATTCCAATGGAGATAGGATTGTCTCAAATATAGCAGCTCCATTTAAGAAGTCCTCCTGATTTGTATAACCATATGGACTTGTCTCAATATAATCTGAAACCTTTAGATTTCTAATCTGAGGATACTCTAAAAGTTTCTCCATTGCTCCATCCAGATAAGCACTCTTATCTCCCATATTACTTCCAAGAGCTATAGCAACCTTGGTCCATTTCTTATTTATTCGAACACCTACATTGTCAAATTCAGCAGAAATTGGCGCATCTGGTTTCAATACTTCCAAAGTCAGATTATCAATTCCTGTAAATGTGTAAATAAGCTCTAAAGCCAACTCATTTGCCGCTTTTTCCAACAGATCATAAGCATGGTCTTCAAAATATTTCTTGATAAATATACATACTGTGCCATAATCAATTGTCTTGGATAAATCATCACTCTTCTGAGCTTCCTCAAAAGAAGTTTCAGCAACAATATTTATAATAAAATTCTGACCGTTGGCTTTTTCCTGTTCATAAACCCCATGATGTCCAAAGACATTGAGTCCGTTAATTACTATCTGTCCCATTTCCTACAACTTTCTCTTAATTATTTCTAGCTTTAATCAAAGCATCAAACATTTGAATAAACTTATAATTTTCTTTCACATCATGAACTCTCACATACTCACATCCAGCAAGTACAGCTGCAGCTGTAGTAGCCAGAGTTCCCTCCAATCTCTCATCAACTGGCAAATTACATACATAATTAATGACAGACTTTCGTGAAGCTCCAAGTAAAACTGGAACATCAAGCTGTCTCATATCATCCAAATGAGCCAGTATTTCCACATTCTGGTCCTGAGTCTTGGCAAATCCAATACCTGGATCATATATTATTTTATTCCTACTTATACCTTTTGACAAAGCGTAATTTATATCTTCCTTATACATATCCATAAAGTCAGACATAGTCCAGGCAGGATTATTTTCCAATCTATTATGCATCATAATATAATCAGCCTGAGTATCTACTACAACAGAGGCCATTTTATCATCGTAACGCAATCCCCAGATATCATTTATTATATCTGCACCGGATTTTACAGCAGCTGAAGCCACAGCTGATTTGTAAGTATCAATAGAAATAGTAGTATCGAAGTTTTCTTTAATTTTCTCGATTACCGGAAGGACTCTGTCAATTTCTTCCTCATCAGAAATCTTCTCATATCCTGGACGAGTAGATTCCCCGCCAAAATCGATAATTGCAGCTCCTGCCTTTATCATTTCCTCACAATGAATCAAAGCAGCATCAAGATGATTATACTTTCCTCCATCAGAAAATGAATCTGGTGTTACATTTAGAATTCCCATTATTTTTGTCATGATTTGTTTTTCCTTTTGTCACATATATTTTAGTTATTTATTAATCAAAGTATTCTCTCATTATGCGTTCGCTCTGACTCCATTTACAATCCTTTGCCGCTTCACAGTCAAAGCATTTTCTGGAGAAATGATCAGCAAATGAAATAATATCATCCAAAGTCTTCAAATCCTGTCTATTGTTATAGCGCTTATTGGCATCAAATCTATGTCTGCTATGTCTGATACCCGAAAGCACCTCTTCTAAAACATTTTCTGAAACATCTAAGGATTCTAACATTTCCCTGCCGTATTCATAAGCTGCATCATGATGATTAATACCTTCATTATACTCACTTATGCGCCCCATATCATGTAAATATGCACACAGATCAATAACATCTTCATCTATAGATAAATTATTCTCTTTATTAATAATTTTGGCAATACGACTTACTTCCTGAAAATGTGTTAAGTCATGCCCGCAAAATACCCTGTTTGCCTCTAAAGCACACAGGGTATCTAAATCTTTTTTATATTTATTATCTTTTAATAATATATCAATGTAAGCCATACTATCTTATTTTCCAACTACTTCAGCAAAATCTTTCAAATATGATAAGGAACCAAATGCTAAAATTATATCATTGCATTTATCACAAGCCATATCATAAGCTTCCTCTAATGTCTCGGCACTACATACCTCATAACCTAGAGATTTAATATCCTTCGCCAGGGATTTACAATCATAGCCTCTGGCATTTTGAGGAGTTATGGTAATAATATCACTGGCCTTAGGAAGTAATATCTCCAACATCTTCATTCTTTCCTTATCACCAAGTATACCTATTATATAAGTTATAGATTTATTTGTAAAATTTTCATCGATAGTTTCAAGCAATCTAGCTGCAGCAGGATAATTATGAGCTCCATCCATATAGATTAGCGGTTTAGTGGAAATACACTCCATTCTTCCAGGCCATTTTGCCATGGCAAGCCCCTCATATACGCAGGAATCTGAAATCTCCACTCCTTGATTCCTCAATGCCTCCACTGCTTCAATGACGAGAATTGAGTTATCTAACTGATAAGTTCCCATCATATTAAGGGTTACATCCTTATATTTACCATAATTGTATGTAATTGGTGTCAGTGATAGAATCTGCATTTTATCCCGATTTGCAAAAGTTATTTCACTTCCAATATCACTGGCTTTACTGCGAAGAGTCGACTCAACTGAGGACTCCTGCCATATGGATATAGACTGACAGCCCTTTTTCATAATACCAGCTTTGACAGATGCAATCTCCTCCAGAGTATTTCCCAGAAATTGCATATGGTCTCTTCCAATGGAGGTAAATATACTACATAAGCTACGCTTCATAATATTGGTGGCATCTTCAGCTCCACCCATACCAACTTCAATAATGGCAAAATCCACCTGTTCTCTGGCAAAATATAAATAAGCCAAAGCGGTCTCCACCTCAAATATAGTTGGATGATTTGTCATATCCTCACAGCAGTCTGCAATTTCATTTACAAGAGTATAATAATCTGATTCAGATATATTATTGCCATTTATTCTATATCTCTCAAACTCGCTAAATACAGCAGGTGAAGTATATACTCCCACCTTATAACCGGCTTTCATGAGAATATTAGATAAAAAACAGGTAACTGAACCCTTGCCATTGGTACCAGCCACATGAATTATAGATAAATCATCCTGTGGATTATGTAATTTGTTCATTAACTCATATATAGTAGAAAGCCCCAGTATGCTTCCATATCCTGCGGCTTTCTCCATAAATGATTTTCCATCATCAATATATGACATTATTTCTTAACGCCCTTTGTATCTCTATTTCCAATATGTAATCTATTCAGTGCAATTGCCTTGCCCTTCACTTTGACATTTATATTATCTCCTGGAGCCAGGCAATAAATATTAGTCAATATATCCTTGGCATCAAGCTTGATACCTCTAACACCAGCAGCACCTTTCTTCTTCTCAGGAATTGTTGATGCGTCAATTCTCAGGAATACATTGTTGGCACTTTGCATTACAATTGTCATATCATCCTGTACCATGGCAACAGCTAATACAGAATCACCATCATTTAATTTAGTAGCGGCGGCAGTCTTTCTTGCAACATCAAATTCTGAACCGTCAACCTGCTTCAACATACCCATTGCTGTACCAAAGACAAGCTTCTTGCCAATAATATTTGGTATAGCCTCTATAAATAGATTCTCCTCTGATGAGGCATCAAAATTACTATTATTATCCAATGGTTGTCCCTTATCTCTAAATTTACCAAATGGTAAATCCAATACTTTGATGGTATGTAAGGTTCCCTTATCCGTAAACATAACAAGACGATCTACATTCTTGCAGAAGATTACATGCTTACTTTCAGAATCAGCAGTCTCCTTATTTCTCTCATAAGTAGGCATATCAATAACTCGGGCATAATAGAATCTGTCAATCAAAACTGCAACATCTATTTCTTCTATTGGCTTTTCAACAATAACTGCTTCTGCCACATTATCAATTACAGTTTTGCGCTCTTTGGCATATTCTTTCTTCACTGCCTTCAGATCTTTGATAATAACCTTGGCCATAGAGCTTCTGAGCTCTAAGATATCAGTGTAGTTTTGGATATTGAGCATTGTCTCCTCGTAATCCTTGCGAAGAGCTTCAATCTCCAAACCAATTAATCTATGCAATCTCATATTCAAAATTGCATCAGCCTGTCTCTCTGTAAATCTAAGACCAGCTGCATCAGTCTTGGACTGTTCAGACTTGAATTTAATATCTTCTACATTACCATTTACCAGACAATCCTTGGCCTGCTTGATGTTTTTAGAACCTCTGAGTATTTCAATAATCAAATCAATAACATCACAAGCTTTGATTAATCCTTCCTGGATTTCCTTCTTATCTCTCTCCTTGCGAAGCAAAGTAGTATATTTGCGTGTAGCCAACTCATACTGGAAGTTCACATGGTGTCTGATAATTGGAACAAGACCCAAAGTCTCCGGTCTGCCATCAGCAACAGCCAACATATTTACGCCAAAGGTATCTTCCAATCTGGTCTTCTTGTATAAAATATTACATACAGCATCTGCATCTGCGCCCTTTTTCAAATCGATAACAATACGAATTCCGGACTTAGATGACTGGTTAGATATATCTACAATATCATTTAACTTCTTCTGCTCAACCAGAGAATATACATCATTTAGAAACTTACCAATGTTGGCACCAATCATGGTATAAGGAATCTCAGTGACAACAATTCTCTCCTTGCCACCCTTTACCTTTTCAATTTCAACCTTACCGCGAATCTTTATCTTACCCTGACCGGTAGAATAAATAGCCTTTAACTCATCCTTGTTGGTTACAATTCCACCTGTTGGGAAATCTGGACCTGGGATGTATTCCATCATCTGTTCTGTATTAATATCAGGATTCTTCATGTAGGCAATTACACCATCAATTACCTCTCCCAAATTATGAGTAGGAATAGATGTAGTCATACCAACTGCAATACCTTCAGCACCATTTATCAAAAGATTTGGCACACGAACAGGCAATACCTCAGGCTCCTTCTCTGTCTCATCAAAGTTTGGTACGAAATCAACCACATTCAAATCCATATCTCCCAGATATGTCTCCTGAGTGATTTTCTCCAATCTGGCCTCGGTATAACGCATGGCAGCAGCTCCATCACCCTCGATTGAACCGAAGTTACCATGACCATCTACAAGAGGCAATCCCATCTTGAATTTCTGAGCCAATACAACCAATGCACCATAAATAGAACTGTCACCATGTGGATGATATTTACCCATGGTATCACCTACGATACGGGCTGATTTTCTATGCGGCTTGTCATATTTAGTTCCCAGCTCATACATATCATACAAAGTACGACGCTGTACAGGCTTTAAACCATCTCTGACATCTGGAAGTGCACGGGACACGATTACACTCATGGCGTAATCTATATAGTTTTTCTCCATAACCTCCGAATATTCAGTTTGAATAATTTGTTCTTCGACTTTCATTATCTATCTCCTGATAAGTTCATAATCTGTATTATTCCATAAATGTGAATGTCTGGTTCAACATCAAATTATATGTCCAGTTCAGCATCTGATGCATGCTCATATATAAATTCTCTTCTAGGTGGAACATCATTTCCCATAAGAAGAGCTGTGACATCAGAAGCATTTCTTATATCATCAATCTGTACCTGTTTCAACATTCTGCGCTCCGGATCAAGAGTTGTCTCCCACAACTGATCCTCATCCATCTCTCCTAAACCTTTGTATCTCTGAAGAGTGAAATTAGTTCCCTCGTGTGTTCTACGATATTTCTCAAGAGCAGCATCATCATATAGATATTCCTCTTCTCCTCGACTAGGAATAACCTTGTAAAGTGGAGGCATAGCAATATATACATGTCCTTCCAATATAAGTTCAGGCATAAATCTATAGAATAGAGTCAGAAGTAATGTGGCAATATGAGCTCCATCCACATCCGCATCAGCCATGATAATAATCTTGTCATAGCGAAGCTTAGAAATATCAAAATCATTTCCATAGCCTTCCTGGAATCCACATCCAAAGGCATTGATCATGGTTTTAATTTCAGCATTTGCCAGAACCTTATCTATACTTGCCTTTTCCACATTTAGAATCTTTCCTCTAATAGGCAAAATAGCCTGATACATTCTATTTCTAGCAGACTTGGCTGATCCTCCCGCAGAATCTCCCTCTACAATAAAAATCTCGCACTTGGAAGCATCCTTGGATTCACAGTTGGCAAGCTTACCATTCTGATCAAAAGAGAACTTCTGCTTGGTAAGTAAATTAGTTTTGGTTCTCTCCTCCTGCTTTCTGATTTTGGCAGCTCTCTCAGCGCAGCTTATAACTGACTTTAATACTTCGAGATTTCTGTCAAAGAATAATGGCAGTTCTGTAGAAGTAATATTGGATACTGCTTTGGAAGCATCTGGGTTATCAAGCTTAGTCTTGGTCTGCCCTTCAAATCTAGGATCTGGATGCTTGATAGATACTACAGCAGTCATTCCATTTCTAACATCTGCTCCAGTGAAATTCTGGTCCTTGTCCTTCAATATGCCCAACTCTCTGGCATATCCATTTATAATTGTGGTAAATGCTGTCTTGAAACCTGTAATATGAGTTCCACCTTCAGCATTTCTGATATTATTACAGAAACCAGTAATATCTTCATGAAATTCGTTGACATACTGAAATGCTATATCCACCTGGATTCCATCGCTCTCGCCGGAAAATGATATAACATCATGTACAGCTTCCTCATTACGATTAATATATTGTACATAACCTGTAAGTCCAGCTGGCTCGTGGTATTCTATATGTTCTACTTCATCCTTGCGCTTATCCTCATAGATAATTGTAAGATCGGGATTCAGATAGGCAGTCTCATGCAGACGGCTTTTCACTTCGTCTTCCTTGAAATTAGTCTTCTCAAAAATAGTTGGATCCGGAAGGAAGTTAATCTTAGTTCCGGTTTTCTTGGTTTTGCCAATAGTAGGCAGATATCCCTTCACCAATTCCATAACAGGCTTTCCCTGTTCAAATCTATCATGATGTATATATCCATCACGGGAAATCTGAATATCAAAATATGTAGACAAGGCATTTACCGCTGAGGAACCTACACCATGCAATCCACCACTGGTCTTATATACAGAGTCGTCAAACTTACCTCCGGCATGAAGTGTAGTTAGAACCACACGCTCTGCAGGCATACCCTTGGAATGCATATCTACTGGAATTCCACGACCATCATCCTCAACAGTACAAGAACCATCTTTTTCCAAAGTTACATAAATAGTTTTACAAAATCCTGCTAAATGTTCATCAACTGAATTGTCTACTATCTCATATATTAAGTGGTTTAATCCCTTTCTAGACACACTGCCGATATACATTCCTGGTCTTTTTCTAACAGCCTCTAAGCCTTCAAGTACAGCAATGCTATCCGCACCATATTCCTGTTTTTTAGCCATTTAATATTGCCTCCTAAGTTACCTAAAGAATGCGCCAGCAATAAATCTGACGCAATCTGATAGTTTAATTATTTTATTAAAAATATGCAAGTTCCAATGATTAGTCTCTATAATAATGACATACCATAGCCATTTACAATTCCTGTAATAGGAATATTTTTCTTGCAATAAGGACACTCAGATGGAGCATAAGTTTCATAACTTGGCAAATCTTCCGGTGTAAATACCGGGAAGACCTCATACTGTCCCACCTTGTCCATGGCACCAAATATTGCAGTAACCCCTACAATATTTCCACCATAATATTCTATACACTCCAGACTTTTCTTCAAAGTCTCACCTGTTGTAGATGTGGCAAGCAATACCAATACATTCTTGCCCTCAACAGCCATACGAATACTCTGTCTAAACATAAGCTGTCCAATTGAATTCACCTCTGGTTCAATTACATATACAGTCTCATGTTTATTATTATTTGAGAAATGTCCTCTCTCTAATTCCTCTGCTAAATAAGCGCCAACTACATTGGTTCCATCCATACATACAATAGTATCAACTGTAGTTACATGATGTAATAATAATGATTCCATGCTCTTGGCAACTTCTCTTGCTTCCTTGGCTCTAGCTTTGAGATTAGTAATATCAATATAATAGTTTACATGTGAAGAACTGGTAGCAAAATGACCTGGCATAGCCTTGAGATTAATAGCTCGATCATTCTGAGAATAGAACTTAATAAATCTATCACTGATATTCTCCATTAAATTATCTCTTCTACTTTCCATAATTAACTCCTCCATTTACATTATGCCTGTGAAAATGTTACATCTTGCCTGTTGAACCAAATCCACCTTCGCCGCGCTCTGTATTATCAAGCTGTTCAACCTGCTGAAATTCAACTGACAAGAATGGCATGATAACCATCTGAGCAATCTTCTGTCCTGGTGTAATAGTTCTCTCAAAATCGCTGTCATTATGTAAAGCGACTTTTATCTCACCTCTGTAATCAGCATCAACTACTCCGGTACAATTTGCAGGTCTTAAGCCTTCCTTGGAAGACAAACCACTTCTGGCAAATATACCACCGAAATATCCTTCTGGAATGGCAACTGCCAATCCTGTGCCAATCATTGCTGTAGTATGAGGATCAATAATTATATCCTCTGTAATATCAGCAAATAAATCATAACCTGCCGCCATATCACTACCTCTCTCAGGTAATCTGGCAGAATCAGATAATGTTAAAATATCAATATTCATAATACTTCCTTTAACCTATATATATTTGGATATAAATCCGACAGATACAATATCTAGTATCTAATGTGTATTCTATCATCCATATATCCCATAGTCAAATATTTTTGCATATTAGAATGAGCCTGTCTCCGGTTTCTTCTCCCTAAGCATAAGCTCTGTAACAGCTACTCGAGGATCCAATCCTTCAAATAGTATCTGGTTAACCTTCTCAATAATTGGCAAGGTAACCCCGTATTTTTTTCCAAGAGCATAAGCAGCCTTGGCAGAATATACTCCCTCAACAACCATATGTACCTGATCCATGGCATCCTTCATAGACATTCCCTGACCTATAAGCATACCGGCTTTGCGATTACGACTGTGTACACTTGAACAGGTTACAATCAGATCTCCTATTCCAGCCAAACCGTTGAGAGTCTCAACCTGACCTCCCATAGCAATGGCCAATTCTGATATTTCTTTAATACCTCTTGTTATCAAAGCTGCCTTGGAATTATCACCATAACCCAGTCCGTCTGAAATACCTGCAGCAATAGCAATGACATTTTTCAGAGAAGCGCCAATCTCAGTTCCTACCACATCTCTGCTGGTATATACTCTAAACACCTCATTCATAAATGCATTCTGAATCTGTGTAGCCCATTCTTCTGAAACGGCAGCAGCAACTACAACTGTAGGAAGACATTTCACAACTTCCTCAGCATGGGAAGGTCCGCTCAAGACACCCATCCTCTGATTCTGTCCCAACACATCAGCGATAATATCACATTGTCCCATAAGAGTCTCTTCTTCTATACCCTTGCTGACACAACATATCATCTGATCAGCGCTCACATATGCCTTCATCATATTCAATGTAGAACGTGTTGCTACAGAAGGAACAGCAAGGACTATCATAGTCTTGCCTGTGACTGCCTCTTTCAAATCTGCTGTAATTACCAGATTATCCGGAAGAACTGCCTCAGGTAATTTATCATTTCTATGTGTATCTATCATGGATTGAGCCTGTGATGCTCTATGTGTCCACATTGTAACTTCATGTCCATTTGACAGAAGATTTAAAGCCAGCGCACATCCCCAGCTTCCAGCTCCAATTACACCTACTTTTTCCATAAAATTAAGCCTCCATATATACTAATGATACGTCAGGCATATCGTTATAAATCAAGTAGAAGGGAGTGATTAGCTCCCGTCCTCTCACAGCACCGTACGTACCGTTCGGTATACGGCGCTTTCAATAGTTGACGTGCACAGACTGGTAGGCTGTGGCTAAATCATAGAAGCCACTGCTTATCAGTC
>JAFUXA010000013.1 GCA_017470985.1 Lachnospiraceae bacterium | reverse complement strand
GGTTAGTATGTTCCCCACATCCAGCTTCCTTCAGATTCCACCTCGCGATGGACACCCTTGCCTTCGGCTATATCCTTCCCACTACCGGGCGGATTCGGGACTTTAACCCGTTAGAAACGTGCGCCGCTAGGCGCACAAGTACAAAAAAAAGTAGGAATTACTTCCTACTTTTCTTCTGCAACACAAATTAATATGAGCATCCATATATTTAGCCACTGCTCCTACTGCAATTTCAGCAGCCTACTCCAACTTAATTCTCATAGTGCTTATGGCAACTGCCATCACTCCTACACACATAACAGTTATATCAATGGCAATTGATAAATTCTGCCAATAAGACACTGCTGAATACACCAGATAAAACAATGCGAACCACGCAAATCTCACCACGTGTCTCCTGCCATATTCCCTTCTGACTTCCGATGGCAAGTCCTTCACATCTTCGTAAAACAAACCTGTGTACCAATATATCTTCTCTGTTTTATAAATGACAAATGTTAGCGCCACAAACCATATTGTTGAAATATTCATTGTTACCAATGTCATTATCTTAGCAGAGTAAGGCAGAAATACAGCACCTGTAAGCACAACAAAATAAATTATAAACAGCCATATCAATCCCCAATAACTTTTCTTATACTCTTTCTTTTCCATAATCTTCTCCTTCGTTTGAACCTGGGAACCTATCAACTTACCCTAATTATAACAAACTACGCGACAGCAAAAAATCCCTAATTTCAGCATAACGATTTTCCATAGCGCATTTTGCAGAACCCGGCACCCAGTTGCCGTTATGGTGATGGATAGTGTAACTATTTTCTGTATTATAAATAATTCCCGTATCGAAGCTCTTGCAGGTGAGCACATCAAATGGATAAATGGTTATATCATCCACAAATTGAAATCCTCCGTTCTTCTCCAATCCATGTTGCTCAATCACCTGTGTATATCGCACTGGACAAGTCGAATTATCCCAAGAGCCATCTGCCTTGAGATAAGGTCTATTCTCATAACTCTTACATATTTCATCTATAATTCTATTTCCCGGCTTGGCTCCCATTCCAGACCCACACTCAATTCGGCCCATAGACTCGAAGCTCATATAAGCATCGTTGTAAAGCAGATCGTCAATAGGTCGTAACATCTCTACATCCATGTCCATGTACACCCCGCCATATCTGCGAAGCACATCTACTCTGGCGTAATCCGATGCAAAGGCCCAATTTTTATGAGCAATAGCCTGTTCAAAAAACTCACAATTTTCTGCTTTATATGAATCCAAATCCCAAATCTTTATTTCAAAATCAGGTGCGAATTTCCGCCAGGATTCCAGACACAGCTTATATTCCGCTGGAATCTCTTCTCCTGAAAACCAGAATGTATGGATTATTTTCGGTATCACCGGATTATCATTCTTGTGAAAATTCTGCGGCGGCTTATTTGCCGACAACATCTGCATAACCTCATAGAGCGCCTCTACATAAATAGAGGGTATAACCGCAAAATCAGCCAGTCGCTTGTCGCATCGAATCTGCGATAAAATCTCTTTGTAGCCTGCGACCGTGACGAGAATAATTGTCTGCTGCCTATCGAGCTTTGCCAAATTCTCGCGGCTCATAATTTCATAACTTCTATCATAAATTATAATCTCTGGGGACTTCGCACTTGGATTTGCCTGGTGAAATTTACCAGCAGCTTGTGTCTCAACAAAGCCCTTAAGATTTGCCAACAATCCGCTCTCTTTTAGGAATGGATATGTAATGTTTCTAAAATGTTTTCCGCTCCCCCAACAGACAATATCCTTATTTTTTATTTCCTCAAAAAAATCATGCAACTGATTATAACCAAATTCCATCGACAGATTCACTCTCACATTTTCTAAAGTAACCATTGTAATTTCTAATAATTATAACATAGAAGCAATCACTATTTACAAAATCGAACATATGTTCTATAATAATTTCCCAAGTAGTCAGAAAGGAGTTTTGTAATCATGGGGAAAATGTCACCAAAAACCATAGATGTAATTTGTCAGCATACAAAAGACGGCGAGATTATACCCATGCGAATTCGGGTAACTGATGAAGATGGCGTCTATCAAATATTTACCATAAAAGAATATCGAGAGCTGCCCAGGACCGGAACCCACACAACTCCCGATGGAATTTCTGTCTGCAATAATACACTGGTATTCGAATGCAAAATAATAGTATTTGGTCAGACTCGCTCTATCCGACTATATTATGATATCAAGCAGACCTTATGGAAAATAGCGGTATAAATATTTTCCCAAATCAAAATACTGCACTTAACAAACTAATAAGGCTTCCCTTTACACTTACTATCTCGAGCATATTCAGTCAGAATGAAGATCTACGTGAGCAAGCAGCCCGTCGACTACCGCTATAGACCCTAAAGCATAAGCTTACAAGCACTCAGAGGAATGATACCTCCACTTTTCACCAACCATTCACATTACCATAAGGAATGTCTCAAAAAGAGACAATACTGTTTCTTCTTATTTGAATTTGAAAGCGTTTGGCTACTCAGACAAACTTCTACTTTTCTACCAATTGATTTCTCAATTGGCCACCCGCTTTACCTGCCTTTTATGATATTTCCTCAGGATCCTACTAAGTAATCAGCTTCATAGTATTCAAGGATTATTCTCCACCGGAGCGTCAATTGCGACAGGTAGTAGTTTGTTCTACCTTTGCTCTACCGATAGCAAATGCACCACACCCAGAATTTGAAGCATTCGCTTCTCTCATGACATTGTTACCAATATCAAGTAGGCTCTCACAAGTCGTATCCGCCTTGCTTATCCTTTTAATGCAGTGCGTCCTAGCTGCATGGTCTTGCATCTACACTAGGATATTAATTTGCTAAGTGCAATATTTTGTTGTTCGCAAGATTTATCTTGCATGATTATAATATCTCAACGAGTTGAGCAGCACAATGAACCTGTAGTTTAACTTGAAAATGAAATAAAGGTATAGTTAGAAAAAGAGGACGATTTCTCGTCCTCTTCATACTCTACAATTATATTATCCATGGATGTCTCAAATAATCTGCTCAATGCAAATAAATTGTCAACGGTTGGCAAGGTCTGTCCTCGTTGCCATTTATAAATTGCCTGTTCTGAAACATCACCCATGAAACTGGCAATTTGAGCCACGCTAATATTTCTTTCTAGTCTCAGCAACTTAATTCTAGCACCAGTTGCTTCCATATTGATTACTGGATATTCCATATTCATACCTCCTAGATTGCACTCCCGAACACTCTACTTGACACTAGTTATTCCTGTAATCACGCCATCTCCCTATATAGCGTTAAATCAGAATATCATAAACACCCATAAGAATCAATAAACTAATAGTTTAATCTTTATGCTTTATCTTCTTTCCCCTCTACACTTTAAATAAATACGGATATTTTCGCATAGACTGATAAATAATTGTCTCTACTCTATCACATATTTCCTTGGAATAAAGTTCTTGTTTTTCCAAAAGTTTCTTTACATCTTTTTTTGTAAAGCTAAACTTAAGATTCTCTCCATATAGTTTTTCCGCTACATCTAATTGTTCATCGAAATCTCGACTTATTGTCTTACTATGAGCCTCTCCAAGCAAATTAAACACATCTATATCAAGTGGATAATCTATTGTAGTATCTGAAAGCAGACATGCTCCATTATCAAAAATTGGACATAATTTGTACTCTCCTTGTCCATTCATCAATACCGCCACATTATGCAGATGTCTATCTTCATTCAAGAATACTGCATCAATAGTCATCAGCTTTGAAATATATTTTCCAAAATCCTTTATTGAAGTTATTTCTTCTACCTGATCCACCATATATCTTAATCGTTCTTCTACATCTCGGATTTTCCATATTGATTCATAAAAACTCATTCCATGTATCTGAAGGAAAAGACGCTCTAACGTAATAATTTGCCAGTCATTTTCTATAAAATCATTACTACAAGCCCCACAAAATTCTCTGTTCTTATATTTAATCTGAACCGGATTATATAAAATATATTCATCATCATCCATATCAGACAACTGAAGCAAATGTGATACCATGTATTCTGCCAGCCCCTCATATCCAGCATAATCAGCCTTATACCATATACCACTTTGCTTCCATTTAAATTGATTTCCTTTTGACGATGTTCTATCCAAGTATTTCATCTCTTTTGATGTAAGTTCAACCATAGTTTTATTCCTCAAACTTTATCCAAAAATCATCCTCTGCCATACGACCGTTTGTTTTCTTAATAATTAACATTGGGTCGTAATATGGTATATCTTGAGATTCTAACATTATCTTCATATAGTTTCTCGTTCTAGGGAAGCATCTCGATTCAATAAAAGACAAATAATCCGCATAACTTGGATTTTCTATTACACCAAATGCCTTAAACTGATTATTGACTACAAAATTCTTTATTGACACTTTCTGGCGTCTATCATCTACATCAATCAGAGTGCATATTTTATCCTTATACATGTACCACATTCTTTTCGGGTACTCCTGTTTTGGAATTGTAAGTGATTCTACATAACTAGGATTTTCCATAAGCATCTTCACCAGTAATACAATTGGTCCAGTAACAGGCTTATCCGCTGTTTCTAGTCGTTCTATGCTTGGCTTAGAATAACCAGTAAGTACCGCAAAATCCTTTTGTGTCATCCCAAGCATTTTTCTAACATGTTTTATTTCTTGCGCCGTTGTATATTTGGGAACAGCTAACTTCTCTATCATAGCAATCACCTCTCTTTTATTTAACCATCAAATCAACTAATTGTAAAGAAAAACCATTAAAATAATGGTTTAAAACATAATTTTTACCATCATTTTAATGGCCTTAGAAAAAATCAGTCATGCTAATACATGACTGAACGCAATTACTTTACCATCTCATATAATTGTTCCATGGTATCAACGATACCGATTGCACCTGCCTCTCGCATCTCGTTTAGATCACCAAATCCCCATGTGACACCAATGCAAGGAATTCCAAATTCTGCAGCGCCTCTAACATCAAAGGCAGTATCGCCAATCATAACCGTATCACCATCATTTTCCACTTTATCAACTTTGTTAAGTAAATACTGGATAACTTCTTCTTTCCTCTCACGGCTACCATCCATTGTAGCTCCGGCTATCTCATCAAAGTATTTATCCATATCAAAATGTGCTAGCACTTCCTTGGCAGTCTTTTCTGGTTTAGAAGTTGCAACATATAACTTAAATCCCTCGTTTTTAAGTTTAGCTAACAAATCAATCATACCAGGATATGGTTTATTCTCATATTTACCAATAGGAATATAGCGCTCGCGAAATATATCTACACTGCGGCTTCTATCTGCTTCTGCCACGCCATATTTTACAAAGCTGTCTCCAAGTGGAGGTCCAATGAAAGTTTTTAATTCTTCCATGTTCGGAACTTCAATTCCCATTTTTTCAAATGCATAAATTGCGCATTTTATAATTCCTTCAGATGAATCTGTAAGTGTCCCGTCTAAGTCGAATAATAAATTTCTATATCTCATCTAAATTAAGCCCTTCTTATTTCTCATCCTTATTTTCTTTATAATATGCCATTCCCATTTTGACATGCTACATCAAAATAAAAAGACTAAAACTTTAGTCTTTTTATTTCTGAAGCTGTTGTATAATAATTTCTCGCTCCTGATCTGTAATTCCCATATTGGTCAGCGTCTGATCTAGCGTCCAATTCATATTCTCCATAAGATTTTTCACATTAAGAATTTTATTCTCAATCGCATACTCTTTTGCATATTCTTCTACTGCTTCACACATAGTATCACGTCCTTTCCCAGTTTCTTTGAAATGCTGCATACCATCCGCTAATTCTTTATAATTCATGCCTTCAGAATTTAATGAATGAAAATCTTGCATCAGCATCCCTATCTCATCATTTCCTTTATACGCCCCATTCACATATATAATATATGAACCATCATCTAATGATTCCCCTGTTTCATCAACTACTCGTCTTGCTATATATATCGGTAATCCTTTTCCAAATTTATCATGTTTATAAATAAAGATAACATAAGAATCTCTTAATTGCCCTAAATCTTCATTTTTCTTAAGCATTCGATAATCCATAGAAGCGCTATGAAACCTGGCTCTTTTTACATTCGCACCAGCTGAATTTCCCTGAACTTCTATATCAATCTCTGTACCATCATCTTCAACAGCTAAAACATCTAATGTGATATTTCTACCATCTACAACCGGATTTCTCAGTTCCTCTTGAACATGATGTTCTTTAACATGAACCGGTCTACCAAGAATAATCCTCAATACTAACTCTACAGCTTTCACATTTTGATCAAAAACCAAAGTCATCAAATCATCATCAAAAAGTGTCATGCCTTCAACTAGTTTTAAAACCCTATTATCCTGTAGCCTAAAATATTGCTTTTTTGCAGCAGATAAATTCTCCATAACTCTCCCCCTCATTATATCATCATAATATTTCTAAAACAAACAGCATCACATCTAATTGTCATTTTCATTTTCGGCAACATTATAGATTCAGTTACTATATTTTCTCATCCTTATTTTCTTTATAATATGCCAAATAGCGATACATACTACGCTCACTTAAATTGTTACGATCTGCTATTTCCACCAGTGACATTCCTTTTTCATAGCAAACTACAAAGTCATTATAAATTGCAGTCCATTTTGCATTATGTCTTTGTCTTCCGCTGGCCTTTCTCTTTTTATAATACGCCAATTCTTCTCTCAAATTGGCGTTCTCGCGCTCCAACTCACCAATTCTGTTTAATGCATCCTCTAATGTCTTAATCTTTTTCATAATCTATTGCTCCTCGTATAGTATCTTTTATTTTCTTCAGTTCATTAATAATATCATTCCCATTTGTCATTTTCACTCTGACAAAATTATATATCAGGACTTAATTTCTGTCAATTTCATTTTGACAAATCACAAAAAGCAAAAAACACACTACCTCGCAAAAAGGATTAGTGTGTTTTTCTATTAGACAGAAATCTCTCAATTTCCTTATATCTATTTTCCATTGCGTCCTTAGCAGATTTCGAAATCCACCGTTCATATGTGATATTACGAAAATGTTTACCGCTTCCCCAGCAAATAATATCTTTGGTCTGTAACTCTTCAAACAATTGTTGTATGGTCATATTTTCCTCGGCCAGATAATTATTTTGCAATACCCTTGAAAAATTCAACTGCATTTGCCAAATCTGTAGCATCAGGATGACCTTTGCCAGTACCACCTACAAGCTTAAATGGTCCAAAAGTGTTATATCCTTTGCATGAAAATGTGCCAACAATCTCTGCGTTCTTACCGTCGATTGCTCCCGCCATTGACTTACTGAAATTCTTGTCCAAAGCACTTGTCATAATATAGAAAATCTTCTTGTTCTGTGGCAAATGTTCCTTGGCATAAGCAACCATCTTAGGATGGAATTGAGCTCCATATATACCAGAAGCCAATCCAATCAAATCATAATCTGACAAATCTCTATCCGGCTCTTCCAATACATTAAATGCCTCCACACCACACTCTTTCTTGATCTCATTCACAACCTTCTCGGTATTGCCGTGATGAGTAGATACATAAGCTATAATTGCCTTCATTGTTAGTCTCCTCCTATACATTAATCCTTATGACTAGTATACCCAAACTCTCAGGAAACAACAATCACATAATTGGCATTCCCACATTATGCATTCTCAGAGATTTCATCCATCTCATCATAAACCTTTGACAGTTGGCCCATCTTCCCACTCAACAATATATTTTGCATAGCCATATTTACAGCCTGTGATTTCATATCAGCCGGAGCTTCTGATGCCGCCACATTGATAGCTTCGTTTTGAGCTTCACGAATCTTCTTCAGTTCCTCTACAGATGCATTGATATATCTGTCAATTCTCTCAATCAGTTTCTGCCACTTCTCATCTTCCATCTTGCGCCAGTCATCCTCAGCCTTGGTATCCTTGGCAGTGAGCTTATGCTGTTCAACCAGAGTACTTTTCAACATTTTAAATACATCATATACATCCAATGTCTCACCTGTACTTTGACTCTTCAATGAATAATCAGCATTTCCCGCAAGAGCCATGGTCCAATCCTGCTTCTTGTACATTGCATCATTAAATGACTTGTACTCTAACGCCTCCATTGGGGAAGCAAAGAATTTAAGAGCATGCCAACTCCCCCACTTATCATCCACGCCGGTTCCAGTAGCATCAGCATATTGGCAAAATGCAAACATTTCCATAGCATCAGCCGGCATTCCCGCAACTGCACCAGCACTTACACTCTGCTCTATATTCTGCTTTCTCTGAACAAAATATGGCATACCGACTCTTGATCCAATACCTCCAATTTCCATATAATCTCCCTTCTGCAACCCATCAATCGTTCAGGGCCGCGTCCCTCCCCATACGGTCCAAGGGACATAAAACATTTAAACACCAAGTAAAAAAGCACACTATTCAAGAAATCATTCCTTTGAATAGTGCGCTCTCCTTAGCTCATTTTAAATTACAGTTTTATATCGACATATATCTGTTATATGTTAACCCCAAATCATTGTTTCATATCATTTTCTTCCATCTCGTTCATGGAGTTCATCATACTTAATTCTTCCTGCTTTAGGAGTTCATCTCTCTCAGCCTCTCCCAGCATAGTAGATTTGTCAAATTGAACGAAGCTATCCTCTGTATCCAGCTCACTCAGCGTATAAGTGTCGCCCTCCTTGGTCAGAGTGCATGAGAAATAATAACTTCCCTCATAACTAGAATCATCTTCTAAATAATATGCAAAAAGATAAAACTCATCATCTGCTATGTAATATAAATCGTACTCATAATACATATCTCCATACTCATCATATTTATCCCCAAGGAAAACTAATTTCAACTCGTCATCATAACCAAATTCAATTGCAGCTGCGTCGCCATCCATTGGAAAACATTGTTTCTCAAGATCAGACATAACATTTGCCACAACCTCATCTTCATATTCTAAATCTTCATCTAACTCATCTTCGTCCTCGTATTCGTATTCGCTTTCATAATCATCGCCATCAATAAAATCACTTATGTGGTCGATACCAACCGAAATACCATAGACTATCAGAACCGGCAACAAGCCAGCAATTATCTTGCCCCACGTGCCGCCTTTCATGCGCTGTTTCTTGCCATTGATTTTAGTATTATCAGGAAATGTGCCGCTGTATCCTGCATAATCTACATCCTCGTTGCCATACTCCTCCTCGCTGCCATACTCCTCCTCGTCATCATACTCATCAGACTCAGTGGCAGCATACTCTGCATAAATATTAGAGTCATTTTCCACATGATAATCCGGGACTTTGTCTTCCTCCGGCTCAACATGAAACTCTGGTTTTACATCTTCCTCCGGCTCAACATGAAACTCAGGATTTTTATCTTCTCCCGCTTCAACATGGTACTCTGGGTTGCTATCTTCTCCCTCTTCCACATGATGCTCTGGATTGCTGTCCTCTCCCGCATACTCACCATTGAAGACTTCTCGGAACTTACTCTGTAACTTCTTCTCGTACTCATCTTCATAATCATAGTTTAGATAATCATCATAGTCAGATCCAAGCACATCCTCAAATCCATCATTATTAAACTTTCCCATATAATTCTCCTTTTCCTATCCCCATTTATTCAACCACAATATCCGCAATCTGAATTCTACACACATCTATTAAATCCTGTGGGTTGACTTCAATCTGTGCTCCAACCTTGCCTCCGCTAACATAGATTTTGTCATAATCTATAGCAGTCTCATGTATAAATGTGGGAAATGTCTTCTTCATTCCAATAGGCGAGCATCCGCCGTGGACATATCCGGTCAGAGGCAACAATTCCTTCTGCTTTATCATGGATACAGATTTCTCTCCTGCTGCCTTGGCAGCTTTCTTCAAATCCAGCTCTGTCATAACAGGTACTACAAATACGAAATATCCACCGCTCTTTCCCTGAGTCACAAGAGTCTTAAACACACACTTAGAATCCTCACCCAGTATGCCTGCAATTTCCTCACCGCTCAAGGATGCATCCGGCTCATAGAAATGACTGTTGTATTCTATTTTCTTGGCGTCCAAAACACGCATTACATTTGTCTTGTCTTTTGCTTTCATTTTCAAACCTTTTTATGTGATAAATATTTCCCCAATCCTCAATACATTTTGTAAAATATTTCTCAACTTGTTTCATTATAACACAATAATCATAATAAATACTCCCCGCTACTATCTTCGTAGCAAGGGAGTATTTGACAATCACTATATTATTTAATCCGCAACTGCACAAATTAAGGTAAATAGACCTACCAAGGCAAGCACTGGCACAGCTATGTAAAATAATCCGGTAAATATACATACCAACAAAACGAATGGCAGGAAAATAAATGAGAATAATATCTTGGTCAATCCCCATGCCATCTTAATAGCGAATCCCAGTAGTTTTCCAAAAATACCTATCATACAAATCAACATAATAATTGTAAGTAACATAATAAATCTCCTTTCAAACCAATCAACAGTTCCAGCTTCAAATTCATGTCATATATTATTATCATGAATAATACATCTACTTCAGTTTGCTCTGTAGCTCTGCTTTAATAACCGAAACCTTGTGTATTGCTTCATCACATTGACTCTTTGCTTCTGAAATCTTCGACTGAGCAATTATGTCCATCAGAAGTCCGTCAAATATAAAATCTGCAAAAGTAATCAGATCATCAATATGAATTGAGCTATAACCTGTTACATCCTGTAATTCTCTGCTAAATTTCTGCAATGCATATTTAGCTTCTTGTATCTCTCGCTCAGCTTCCCCCATTCTCTCATGCTTCATAAGGTTGGTAAACAAGCCGCCTCCGAAGATATCAATGATTCCCCAATTACTTGCCTTATTTAAATAAGTCTTAGCTGAATCCAAATGAGCCAAAGCATTATCGGCAGCATATATAGCTTCTCTTATTTCTTTTTCTTCCATGTTATTCATTTCTCTGTTCCTCACTTATATATCATCTAAGCACATATTCATTCGATTTTGAAATATCTGCTATTTTCTTTCCACGATAGGTGGATTCATCAGATATTCCTATTCTCCGACTACATGCTTCGTTTTTCTTCATCTCATTTAACAGCTTACACAAAAACAACCTGTATTCAATAGGCATCTAACTCACCGCCTTTCGTGTTTTGTTATAAACATAATAGTTCTTTATCTCCCTTGCGTAAACAATTGTTTTCGTGGGATAAATATTTCTATTTTGCTGTTTTAGCAAAATAGAAGTATAATATGACCATGGTTGCAACACAGGCGTAAACCATTAATAATCCAGATACATAGGAGAAGTAATCTATGGGACGCAAATCTACAAAAGAAAACAAAAATGAATATCAACTTGCCAGAGAAGCTGCTGATTTAACAAGAGCAGAAGCTTCAGCGCGCATGGAATATATCTCCGAAAGTAGAATTGAAAAAATTGAAAGTGAAAAGTCAGAACCGCATCCAGATGAGATTCTGGCAATGGCTGACGCCTATAGACGCCCTGATTTATGTAACTATTACTGTTCTACAAAATGTCCACTGGGGCAAGAATACATACCTCATGTAGAGGTAAAAGATTTATCTCAAATAACTCTTGAAATGCTGGCCACTCTCAACAAATTAAATAGTGAGAAAGATCGCTTGATAGAAATCACTGCAGATGGAGTTATTTCAGAAGATGAGTTAGAAGATTTCAATCGCATAAAAAATCAGCTGGCTCAGATTTCTCTGACAGCTGATTCATTACAATTGTGGATTGATATGTCATTTATAAACACATAATATATATCGCCATAATCATCCGAATGACTAAAGTGTCCATAGTCATCTACTGTTCGCACTGCGCCATCTTTACGGATGATTCTATAGATTACATGATCCATTCCATCACCATTTTCATCGTCTATTTGCATATCAATAGATTTCTGAATCTCATCAAAATCCTCTGGATGAACCATTCCCTGAAATGTGCCACCAGTCAGCTCCATAAATTCATCTCTAGTCTCACATCCATAGATATCCAACACTTTTCTATTCAAATATAGTATCTCACGTTTGGCATCTTCACGGTAAATGAAGAATCCTCCCGGTATAACCTCAGCCATCTGCTGAATAATCGGCATAGTATATTTAGTCAATGAAAAATCATCTGCGAATTTCAATCTATTCACATCAACTTTGGAGTCCTCTGTCACAGACAATTGACTTGCGTAATAATGCTGCTTGTCTTCATACATTCTACGGTCTGCTATGTCAATAAGCTCTTCCATAGTCACTCCCGGATACTCGCTCAGGTTTACTTTGCCAATAGAAATTTCAATTCCATTTATGCGACTTCCCTGCCATTTGGCCAGATTATTAATCAACTCATTTTTTCTCTTTTCAAATATTTCCGGTTCCATAACGGCGATTACAATAAATTCATCTCCTCCGGCTCTGAAACATCTGCCATATGCGCCAAAGGCTTTGATTATACACTCAGCCGAGCCAATCAACAATTCATCCCCGACAATATGTCCGAAGATATCATTGGTTTTCTTCAAACCATTTACATCCATCATCATCACAAGCAGGTGTTCATCTATATCACCTGCTATAATCCTCTCATTTAACAGAGATATATACTCATCATATGCACGACGGTTTTCCAGGTCGGTCATCTTGTCGGAATATGCTATTTTGCGCACAGCCTCCAACTCATGATTGGTTGACAGCGCGTCCCACCAATTGATTACAAGAAATATAATTGCAAGCACCAGATATATAGCCATTGCAATAAACATTCCTTGCATCCATTTCACATTTTCCCTGTATAAAATGATTGTTGCCAGGCCTATTCCCAATGATAATACTGACAAAAGTAATACAAGTATCCCGTTAATAACGCCAATGCGCTTACGTTTTTTCGCTTTCAAAGCCTTCCTCCAATTTTCAGTTCAAGTCTCATAAGTTTCTTGTTCTATATTTTACAATGATAAAGAAAGAAAGACAAATATTTTCCAATTAAATTTTAAAATAAAAAGCGATTTCAGCACTGTTACACATTTGCATCAGTCTGAAACCGCATTTATCTCATTAACTTTTTTGAGCGCCAATAAATTCCACAAATCTGTCCTTTGATACAGGTTGTGAGAAATAATACCCCTGCAAATAATCCACACCATAGTTTTGTAGCATTGCAACCTGTTCTTCAGTTTCAACTCCTTCAACCAAAACCTTACATCCTAAATCGTGAATCATATGAATACTATTTTCCAGAATCACGCGTCCACGGGACTCCTTCTGGGCATTCCATAATATACTTTTATCGATTTTGATAACATCAAATTCCAGTGAGAAAATACCATCCATATTGGAATAACCCGTACCATAATCATCCATGTAAAATGCAAAACCTTCCCCTTTGATTTTGTGAATGACCTCAGAAAGGGTGGCATAATCTTCCGCTCCCACTGATTCAGTTATCTCAAAATTCAACATGCTGCGATCTAGATTATATGAATCAACAATGCTCATGATATGTTCGAAGAATCCCGGTCGCATACATTGGATTACCGACAGATTTACATTTATAGCCTTGATACCATTGATTTGTGGCACCCCACTTCGTATAAATTTGCACACCTCGTGTATTACAAAATCATCAATCTGATCCACCAGACCAATCTGCTCAGTAATTGGAATAAACTCCTCCGGCGATACATAACCGATAGATTTGTCCGTCATACGAACCAAGGCCTCTGCCCCATAAAGTTTATAATTTTTCAAATCATATGTCGGCTGATAATACACCTCAAAACTATTATTTAATACGCAATTTCGGATAGTTCTCTCAATCTCAGCCCGGCGCATAATCCATGCCAACTCAGCTCTGTTTTTTCCCACACTTTCAGGAATAATACTGTCAGCCACATAGAAAGCATCATCATCCGTACTTATATCATGCGGCAATGTAGCTTCAATAACAGCAGCTTCCAGATAAAAAGACGTGTTGGAAATTATCCATTCCTGCTCAAATCTTTTCTTTATCTTCTGAGCCATCTCGGTTATTTGCTGACTATAGACTCCACTGCACATCAAGACAAAAGTCTCCGCATTTGGATGGTAAATGTGATATCTCGGAATTAAAGTCTTGAGATAATCAGAACAAGCTATTGCCATTACATCATCATTTGCTGAACGGGTAATTCTCTCAATAATATGCGCATTTAATATTTTCACATATATCAGAGGCAGATTATCTCGCATAATAAGCGCATTCTGCAAATCCATCTGCATAGCTCTTCGATTGTATATATTGGTGTCCGGATCGACTCGATCATCCTCACTTTCAACTGCAAGCATGGCCCCCATCATAGCCAATGCCTCGGCAAACAATTCAGATTTAATATCTATGAAAAACAACTGCGCCAGAATTCCAACAAGAGCTAACATGAAGAAATATGTCAATGCGATTCTTCGACGAAAAGTAATCGCTCTCCATGAAAACAACAATTCTCCAATCGATAATGCAAAATATAATCCGGCTATTCCATATAAGAGATATTCTCCCCAGTTTCTATGAAATACCATATTGGAATCATAGTAGAATATGTTGTTATATATCGGATTAAACATTGTAAATATTTCTATAAAAATAAATGGAATATTTTCTATAGTTTTCTTCTTTAGACTCTTTCTTCCGGCCTTTCCCGTGACACATTGAACATAGTTATACAAAGCCGGAGCCAGACCGGCATGAACTATAAAATACGCATTTTGAAAATATAAGAGCGGCTTGACATATTCTAGACTCTCAGATAAACGTGGTTCAATAAATGCGCTACCTGTTGCAGACATAGCATTCGCAATTACTATAGCAAGCATTGTCACAAACCACTTATTCTGAGGTCGGTCTGTTCGCTTTTGCACTATAGTAAATAAAAGCACTGTAACACTAATTGCCAGTGCTGCGCCATAAAAGACGATGTGTAACTGATTTTTTATAATCATATCTTCCCTAAAATTCCCTTTTTTAAAAAGCTTAAGAGAGCCCCCTTCCAGGAGCTCTCGGTTCACAGCTATTATAACACATATTGTCAACTAGTGGGATTTTTTTGTCATTTGGGTTTCCGGTCGCACTAGTCTATCCTAACAGGAAGATATCCATATATATTGTTAGTCTCCTGTTTCTCCTCCTCCGGTGTCAGAAATCTGCTCAATTTATCATACTGACAATTTCCTTCTTCATCTGTTGGTACCAGTATTTTGCCCACATTTAATGTATAATGATGGACCTCAACATTACCATCAGTATAAGTCACTTCTATGGTCACTGTAGCATCACTCAACTGGTCAACATCTTCACGAAAAGACGCCTGCAAATCCGAATTAGTGCTTTGGAGCTCATCAGGTATATACATTCCGAAGAGAACATCACTATTATAATCTCCTTCATATGTATTGCCCACTGCCTCCAAATAGTCGAAGCTCATGACAACGCCACCTTCCTCAGGTTCCTTGTTATATACCGCTACATAATCTGTATCTTCACCAACTTCCATTCTCTGAGCCTTGTCAAATTGACTGTCCTCCGGATATACATGAGTAACTTTATAAAGTTCACATTTATCCGTAGACAACTTAATTTTGGCAATATTTTCTCCAGAAATAGCAAAGGTCTGTGGTGTGAAGCCGCCAGTACCATATGTTATTTCATTATACATACTCATAACATCCCCTGAATTAACATCACCTGATAATTCTGCCGCACGGGCTGTTATGGCAAACATATTTCCAGCTGAATTACTTGCAATATCGCCACTACCTCTCTTGGTATTGAATATATTGAAGTTTGCTCCAGCCACAACCATAGCCAATGCTGCACATGCCACCAAAGAACCTGCCAAAATCTTTCTCATATTCATCTTATGTTCCCTCTTCTTTCTCCGAACTTGAATTTCACTGTCATCAATTTCTGTAGCAAGGGCCTGCTTTAAGATCTGATCCAATCTATCATCTGTCATATCCTAACGCCTCCAATTCTTTTTTTAATATGCTCTTTGCTTTGTTCATACGACTCTTTACCGTTCCCACAGGTATCTGTAACACTTCTGCGATTTCCGACATCTGCATATTAGCAGAGTAATATAGATATACCGGAATCCGGTACTTCTCCGGTAATCCCGCAACAACCTGTTGCACAATCAGACATGTCTCCTCCTGAAGAATGCGCTCCTCCGGAGCACTTTCTGTTTCTTGAATCGCAACACTTCCCTCTGTCAAATATACCTGCTTAGCTTGAGATGTACTGCCATCAATAGAGTCAAGACTTATCATAGGAACAATCCGTTTCCGATTCGCATACTTTTTCTTCTTGTTCTTCCAAAGCAAAATAGATATGGACAAGGCATAGCTTCTTACATTCTGTTGATTATCAACTTTATCAAGTTTCTCTAACAGCTTAAGCATTGTATCCTGGTATAGATCATCTCCTGCGTCATTGCTTCCGCAGGTCATTCTACAGAACCTGAGAATATCTGCTCCATTGACCTTGATAAACTGCTCAAATTCATCATTATTCATTACAAGTTATCCTTCTTCCTTTCCCCTACTTAGTCGACCAACAGGTTTTTGCCCTTACATAGACATATTGTCGCAAGGCGGGCATATGGTTCATTTTATTTTTATTATTTTATCCGTACTTTCTCTCCCATTGCTCAAGCAGATACGGATATTTTAGCAGATTCCTGCGATTTTATCTGTACCAACTCACTGGATGTTGCTGCGGATACAGATGTTTTTGCTGATTTCTGTGATTTTGTCCGCATCTTGCGCCAAACACGCCAAACACTTATCAAGTTGTTAATATTTTTATCGAAAACACTTATAATAGTTCTTAATAATTCTATCAAAAACGCTTATAATAGTTCTTAATAATTCTATTCAAAACGCTTATAATAGTTCTTAGATTTTATAGTTTATCAGAATTTGTAGTTATTAGAAATTTATGTGACATATTCAAGGAGGTTCTTACATGTACTACGGATATTATTATGACCCAACATATATTTTGATTATTATCGGAGCTTTGATCAGTGGACTTGCAGCAATGAATGTCAAGGCCACTTATGGAAAATATGACAAGATAAGAAGCGCCAGAAATATCACATCCAACCAGGTGGCAGAACAGATTCTACACTCTGCCGGAATATATGATGTGACAATTGAGAGAGTCAGAGGAAATCTGACAGATTATTATTCTCCAAATGAGAAAGTACTTCGCCTATCAGACTCTGTATACGGGCAAACCAGTATTGCAGCAATTGGTGTTGCAGCCCATGAATGCGGTCATGCAATTCAGCACCAGGAGAACTATGCTCCTCTCAAACTACGCGGTGCATCAGTTCCACTTGCCAACATCGGTTCATGGATTTCATGGCCTGTAATTATCATTGGCTTGATAATTGGTAATACACCATTGGCACAAGTCGGCGTATTGTTATTCACATTTGTTGTGCTCTTCCAGCTCATCACCCTTCCTGTGGAGTTTGACGCCAGCAAGCGTGCACTTCGCATATTAGAAACAAGTCATATCTTAGAAGGAGAAGAACACAAAGGAGCTACAAAAGTGTTGAAAGCCGCTGCTCTCACATATGTAGCAGCTCTTTTCACAACAATTTTGCAACTCCTTCGATTAGTTCTCATAGTAGGTGGCGCCCGCAGAGACGACTGAAACTAGCTTTATTCTTCTGCTAACTTCATCACTCTCCAATAACACAAGACAGCCAACAAAGTAACCACCAAAATACACACAACAGTAATCAGCAAATGATTTACCACCAATCCAAGCAATACCATTACCACAACCAAAATCATGGTCACAATCATATTTGGGAACAGATAAACCATCACGGCTGCGCCCTGCTTAATCACTTCAATTTCATTTTCCCAATCCAGCCTCATATGCTTCACTCCGCATACACAGCCCCATGTTGTGGAAAATGCGCACAGGGCGATTCCCAAAATTACATCCAATACTGTATTCAACACATTCATATGTCCCGTTATGCACAGAGATAATATGGCAAATGTCATAAATGGAACCGTCAGATACATGTTAAATAGCATCTTCCCTTTGTACAATACCTTCTTGTCAATCGGCAGACTCTGCACAATCCAATAATTCTTGCCCTCTAAGGATGGCGAACAAGCTGTTGTTGCCACCATGCCAATTAGAAAATATACGATAAATGGAATTGACGGTGCCACCATCTGCGTTGTAACAGGAGCACCATTTGTTATAAATTTAATTATTCCATCAAAGCCTATAACCCAGGCAGCTATGCCCAAGGCCAATGACAGCAGCTCTCCCACAGTAGCATTTACCAGATAATTACTAGACCCCAGAAGTCGTCTAAACTCCTTGTAAGCAATTGACTGAACCACAGACCTGGTCTTCTGGCGAGACATTTTGTAATTACCTGAAGCCGCATGGGATTTCAGCATTGAATTAATCTTGCGGTAAGATTTGCCAATAACATATACCACAATGACAAATAACGCCGAGCTACTACCTATTAAAAGCAATGCCCCTACGATGTTTCCATTATTTATGGCATCTGCAAACCATTTCGCAGGAATGTACACCTGCCCCATCTTCTCATTTACTGCATATATATTTTCCAGAGTCTGTCTAACCATGCCATCTGAAAAAAGTTTGTTGATTGCATAGTTCAAGCCAAAAGATCCGGCTACCACAACAAATGTCAAAACTGTTGTTATAATATTTCTCTTCTTGAAGCCAGAACTAATCTTGGCCACGCAAAAGCCAAGAAATGTAGCCACCACCATAGGTATAAGTGGGACAAATATTGTCAGCACAATCCACATGACAATGCTAATCAGGCTAAATTCTGCATAAATAATATAGCCAACCAGCATGGACAGTGACACGCTTAAATACCATGGCAGACATTTAATATACATATAGACAAATCTGCTGACCACCACTTCCATTTCCCCAAAGGGCAGCGACATAATCATGTCATATTCTTTGAAATTAAACAGATATCCGTTGGTTCGGAATATGGTAAATATAAATGCCAATCCACTTATGGTCATAGCGCAAATCATTGGTGCAATATCAATAAGTCCAATACCGCCAAATCCTATACAAGATAGAAAACTATATACAATAATCATAAGATAGATAACTGTCATGCCTACCCATGCGCCTTCGATCTTTCTTTTCTTTTTTTCATCCTTCGTAGTGCGGAAAATATTTAACTGGCTGGTAGACAAAAGCATATTCTTCAAAAGTATATTATTCATGACTAACCACCTCCAGAAATGCTTCTTCTAGAGAGTGTCCCTCCGTCAATTCTTCCATAGTTCCGGCTGCTATTATATGCCCCTTCTGGATAATGGCCACCTTATTACACAATTTCTCCGCCACATCAAGCACATGAGTAGAGAAAAATATTGCCGTGCCATTTTCACACATCTCATGCATTATCTCTTTCAGGGTAAATGTTGCCTTGGGATCAAGCCCCACAAAAGGCTCATCAAGCACCAGCAACTTCGGTTCATGAATCAAAGCCGATATAATCGCCAGCTTCTGCTTCATTCCATGAGAATATGAGTTGATTGCGTCACCAAGTGCATCAGTTATTTCAAAAGCCTCCGCATATTTCTTCACACGCGCTTCTCTATCACCAGCACCAATTCCAAATACATCCGCAATAAAATTCAGATATTGAATGCCTGTGAGATTCTCATACAAATCAGGGTTGTCTGGAATATAAGCTGTAACTCGCTTGCAATCCATAGGCTCATCCTTGACCGAATGTCCATTAATATAAATATCTCCTTCTGTAAAATCCAGCACTCCCACTGCAGCACGAATTGTTGTAGATTTTCCAGCGCCATTGTGGCCTATAAAACCGTAAATGTCACCGCTCTCCACGCACAGAGACACATCATCACATGCCTTGACCGCTCCACCATAGGACTTTGAGAAATGTCTGATTTCCAATACTTTATTCTGTTCCATTTTCACTCTCCCATACTTTTTCATTTTTACAATTTGATACTCACCCTTTTATGGCGTTTCAAATATTACTGTATATTTAAAATGCCATTCTATCGTTGCCCCTATTCATTAAAAACATTATACCCTATTTCCACTATTTAAAATAATATTTCACATAACATCTGTATATTGTCTAATTATACCACACTCATGACTTTTCAGTTTCCAAGAGGCTTGAATATCATCTAATTTTCGTAAATATTTGCCATAAATAGTTTTCCAAATAATTCTACTATGGTATAATTTTCACATATAATCGTTAATTGATTAACATGGGGTATAAAAATTGATAAGGAGGATTTTAACACAAAGGAGAAGGAAAATTGATTGGAAAAAGACAAAACACACCACAGGGTAACTATCAAACTATAGCAAATTCTCTTATCAATTGGGATTTCATGCAGGAAGTCCCTGACAGTGATGACGCTCTGTCCAGAAAAAGCAGTCCGGAGATGGTGAAAATATACCGCCAATATAAGCAATATTTCACCACTTTGAAGAAAGATTTTGCAGATGTAAGCAATGTATCAGATCAGCTGAATGGTATTTCAGAAAATATTGAACTTGCTTCCAAAAATGTGCAAAACTCTACCGACTTCATTTCACAGGGTGCTCAGAAGCAGGCGGAAGATGTGGGTAACTGCCTTGAAATCGCCAACTATCTTGCAGAGAAAATGGGGTTGATGCAAGATGATTCTTTAGCTCTTGTAGAAATGGCAGTACAGATGTCCAAGCAAAATGAGGATAGCAAAAAATCTATTCATGCTTTGCAGGAAAATCAATCGCAAAACCAGAAGGCAATTGATTCAATTCAGCAGGAAATTAATATCCTATTAGAAAAGATTACCGCCATTATTGAAGTCACTCAGATGCTCTATGAGATTTCATCTCAGACCAATCTGTTGGCTTTAAACGCATCCATTGAAGCAGCCCGCGCCGGTGAAGCAGGAAAAGGATTTGCAGTGGTAGCTGAGGAAGTCAGAAAGCTATCTGTACAAAGTCAGGAAGCCAGCGAGTCCATCAGCACATCTATCAATGGAATAACAAACGAACTTGATGTACTTGGCAAGACCATGACTACTTCCAAAGATACATTTGACAGTCAGGCTCAAGCTATTGAAGCTGTGGGTGAGACAATGGAAGTACTTGGTGCATCCATTGATGACTTTGTTTTGAAGCAGAAAAACTTCGGTACTGGTGTTGACGAAATCAGCGAATACAAAGATGCTATTGTAGATTCTGTCACCAATATCAACTCTGTCATTCAAGAGTTCTCCGCTTCCACTCAGGAGGTTGCCAGCGAGACATTTATGCTAGACAATCAAATTTCACTATTGAATCAGATGTCCAGCACTTTAAATGAAAAGGTTGAAAATATAAGCAATAGCAACGCTATTATCAAAACCTCCTTCACCGAAAGGAAGAAGAAAAAAATTGCAATGATCTGGGATTTAGATGATCCTTTCTGGATGCCTGCAACTCAGGAGGCTCATAATGCTGCTAAAGTCCTGGGATATGACATCGAAGTATTTGCACCAAAGGGACGCGGTGACGCAGGTACCAAAGAAATGGCGGACTTCCTGGATTATGTATTGGAAAATGATTTTGACGCAATTGTAATCTCAGCCATTGCCAGTCCAAGTATCTCTGACAGATTAAAGAAGGCCAATGCACAAGATATCAAGATTATATTCCTGCAGTCTGCTCTTCCTGGTGTAACACATGAAAGTGTTGTTGGAACTGACTCAATACAATGTGGTGTAGATTCAGCCAAGGCTGTTGCAGATATTCTGTCTCAAGGCGGATGTGTTGCCACTAACCTATGGTCAGACAATATAGTTGATGCCATCCGTGATCGTTCTACAGGCTTCAATCAAGAAATCAGCCGCCACGATAACATTGATTTGATTGAGTTCAAAGCTCCTGGCGGACCGACTCAGGCAGAGGCAGATACATATATTGAGCAGGTATTGCAAAACAACCCTAGTGTGGATGTATTCTTTGCAACCAACGTAGGCTGGGGCTTAGCTTACTGCGACTATCTCAAGAGACATCCAGGCGCATATAAGGTTGTCACTGTGGATCTCACCAAATCAGTAGCCGAGGCAATAAAAGAAGGCCACATATCTACAGCTATTGCCCAGCGTCCATTTGCCTGGGGTTCTGTGCCATTGCAGATGCTATCTGACATTTGGGATGGTAAATCCATATCGCGCTATACCGATACAGGCACATATATGGTAAATGCCAACAACTTAAGCATATTTGAAAGTAGAATTTCTTAACCACTAAAAAACCACCGTATTGGCTGCCAGGAAATCAAAAGTCTGGCAGTACGGTGGTTTTTCTAGTTTTTTCTATTTTGGACTGTGTCTGATCTCGAGTCTATGGTTGATGTACGCTTCACATCATCGGCTGGCGCCACCGCCACCGAAGGAACCGCCGCCCCCACTGAAGCCGCCGCCTCCGCTGAAGCCGCCCCCACTGAAGCCGCCGCCGCCAAAGCCGCCACCGCCAGTATAAGAGCCACCACTTCCGCCTGCGCCACCAACCCACAGTAGTATAAGCACAAATGGCGTTACAAACAAAGAGAAAAATGCAGCTACAGCCAGTTTCAACAAGAAACCTTCAAAGCCTCTCTCATCCTCAGGCACCTCTTCATATTCAATCTCAGGAAAAGTTGCATCAGCAAATGTATTTTCAGTATCAGATTTACCATCTCCCCAGTTCTTGCTCATGGCAATAGAGGAATCCTTTTTCAATAAATCCTCATCATACTCCTCTGCAACCACCTTCAATACTTCTGTAAATGTATTGCCTGCTGCGCGATTCCATTTTCCATCGTTTTTGTCATCAACAGCATACTTATCAAGGATTCTACCTGCGGCACCATCTGTAATAGTGCCTTCCATTCCTTCGCCGATTTCAAGTCGGACATGTGGATCATCCTCATCAGTGGTAAATAATAGAAGTATTCCATTATCTTCATCTGCATCACCGATTCCCCAACTATTTGCCAGCATGTTGGAAAATGATTCCAGATCATATCCCATTGTATGTGGAACAGTCACAACACAAATCTGTATTCCCGTATCTTCATACAATGCTCTAGCCTTATCAAAAATGTACTTCTCAGTATTTTCATTTAATACGCCACTATAATCATCTACAAAGAAATAATCTGTAGCCTCTACCTGCCCAATATCTCCCTGTACCACTTCCGGCTCTTCTGAAACCTGAACTATCGTAAATATTACTGTAACGATAAGATATGTTATCAGACCAGTTATTATGCGTCTTTTTGTTTCTTCTTTCTTTTTCTTTTTATGTTTATTATTTTCTTCTCTACTTAATATAGCCAATCTTTTTCCCATCTTCTCTCCACTTTATATTTATCTGCTCATAATATATAAGCAGTAGATACCCATAGAATACCTACTGCTTATTTAAATGCTTACTCAAAATCAACTGTTGGTGCTGTAGCTGCGCCCTCTGCCGCTTCGAACAAATCAGCCTTTTCAAAGCCGAAGATTCCTGCATATAATACGCCAGGGAATTTCTTGATTGCCTTGTTATATGATGTTGTCACCTCATTGTAATCTTTTCTTGCCTTGGCAATTCTATTCTCTGTGCCGGCAAGCTCATCCATTAAATCGATGTATACCTTGTCAGATTTTAATTCCGGATAATTCTCTGCAACTGCAATAAGTCTACCCAAAGCTGTTGAAACCTCATCATTTGCCGCAGACTTCTCTGCCATTGTGCCAGCAGACATCAACTTCTCTCTAGCCTCATTTACCTGGGCAAATACTTCTGTCTCGTGATTTGTATAACCTTTTACAGTATTTACCAGATTAGGAATCAAATCTGCTCTTCTCTGTAACTGAGTATCAATATTGGCAGCCTGCTGCTCAACCTCTGCTTCCTTGCTAACAAGAGAATTGTACCCACCAATCAGTGAAAATAATATAACTACAATTACTCCAACAACAATTGCTATTACTGTCCCTTTTTTCATGCCATCCTCCTTATAATTATGTGTTTATATTTCTGAAACGCATTTTTATCATTATACCCTATTACACATATCATTAAAAGATGCATATTTTATTCTTCAGATGCCATCTCTTCCTCATGAATAGCAATTGCCTTGTATTGCACATCCCCCGGTGCCTGCTCATATCTGGCGAACTCATAGTAGTACTCGCCTCTTCCACCTGTTATTGATCGAAGCACTGTACAGTAATCTGCCAATTCCATCTGAGGAACCTCCGCCTCAATAATCTGCTTGGTGCCATCAGGAGTCATTCCAAGCACTGAAGCGCGGCGCTTATTTAAGTCACCCATAATCTCGCCAATATAAACCTCCGGCACTGTAACCTTCAGGGTTACGATAGGTTCTAGAAGCACAGGACCAGCTTCCATAAATCCCTTCTTGAAAGCCTGCTCTGCTGCCGTTTTAAATGCCATTTCCGAAGAATCTACAGAGTGATAAGAGCCATCATATAAAGTCACATGGACACCTACTACAGGATATCCAGCCAATGGTCCCCTCTCGCATGCAGCCACAATTCCCTTTTCAACTGCCGGGAAATAATTCTTTGGCACAGCGCCGCCTACTACTTCCTCGTCAAATGTATATGGCTCGTCACTTCCACTTGGAGCAAATCTCATCTTCACATGTCCATACTGTCCATGTCCACCTGTCTGCTTCTTGTATTTGTATTCCACATCCGATGTCTTTCTGATGGTCTCTCTAAATGGCACTCTTGGTTCAGATACTTCCAGGTCTACCTTGTATTCATTCTTCAATCGGGATAATATAATCTCTAAATGCATATCACCCATTCCATAAATCAGAGATTGATGATTAGCCGGATCTGTCACTGACTTAAAAGTCATATCCTCTGCCTGCAACTTAGCCATAGCCATTACAATCTTGTCCACATCTCCTTTGTTGACCGCCTTCCATCTACGCACTGTAAGAGGTGTCGGCAAATCCATGCTAGGATAGACTATAGGATTAGCCTTGGTTGATAATGTATCTCCTGTAGCAATGGATGTCTGCTTAGCCAATGCACCTAAATCACCAGCATGAAGTTCCGGAACTTCTGTAGCCTTGTTTCCTCGAAGGACATACAGCTTACCTATCTTAATCTCTGATGAAGTACGACTGTCATACATGAGATCATCAGCCTTTACAACGCCTGAGCGAATCTTGATCAGACTGTAATGTCCAATAAATGGATCTACAATTGTCTTGAATACAAATGCAGTCTTTGGCTTCAGAACATCAAAATTCGCCTCAAATATATCATTGGTCTTAGAGTTAATTCCAAGCATCTGTCTGTTGTCTGCAGAAGGCATATATTTCACAATATCATCCAGCAATGTATATACACCTCTCGCATTCACTCCACTTCCTGATTCCACCGGCACAATAGAACCATCTGATATAGCACCTCTTACTGCTGCGCGAATCTCTGCTTCGGAAAATGTATCCCCTGCCAGATATCTATCCAGAAATTCCTCAGAAGTCTCTGCCACTGCTTCCATAAGAGTCTCATTATACTGATTCATATATTCTAGAGAATACTCCGGCACTTCCTCCTCCACAGCATCCTCTCCCTTATATCGAAATGCTGTCTTTTGAATTACATTTACATAGCCTGCCAATTCCTGTTCTTCTCGAAGAGGCATGTTAAATGGTGCAATTTTCTTGCCATACATCTCCGTCAGATTCTCCACCACTTCTCGATATGATACTGAATCAATATCCATGTCAGTGATGAAAAATATTCTCGGTAAATGGAATCTCTCACACAGATCCCAGGCTCTCTCTGTTCCAGCTTCAATACCAGCTTTTCCCGAAACCACAATAATGGCTCCATCAGCAACACTCATTGCCTCATCAACTTCGCCCTCGAAATCAAAGAATCCCGGTGTATCGAGCACATTTATCTTATAATCATCCCACTCCACCGGTACAACAGATGTAGCAATTGAGATATGCCTGCGAATTTCTTCTTTTCCAAAATCCGATAAAGTATTGCCATCTTCTACCTTGCCAGCTCTCGGCACAGCTCCACTAATGGCAGCCATAGCCTCCACCAGCGTCGTCTTACCAGAACCCCCATGTCCCAATACGACCACATTTCTGATTTTGTCTGTTGTGTACACTTTCATAGCTTAATCCTCCTTCTATTATATAAATACCTTCTCCATGGGTATTTAATTACAATATCCCCGCTGATATAATCAGTGTAATTTTCCCATATAACAAAAGGAGGACGTTTCTCTTATCAAGAAACATCCTCCTATAAATTTTATAACTTAAATTGACTCACAATGTTGGCAAGATCTGAAGCCACATCCTTCTGCTCTGTAGCCATTCCTTCCACATCATCCACCATCACAGAAACCTCATCAACAGTATCTGTAATCTCGGCAGAGTTAGCCGCAGTATCCTGCGCAGACTCAGCAATATTGGCAACGGCATCATTTACCTGATCCATAGATTCAGTAATTGTATCTACCATCTCTCCAATCTTATCTGCCAGGTTCTTGAAGGCAGTAGCATCCTCTCCATATTGCACACCCACATTTACAAAATTATCATAGTCAGGCGCAACAGTCTCCTGAACGAAATCAAGCAACTGATTTGCCCCTCCGCTCATTGACTTAAATGCTGATTGAACTCCATCGATTGTAACTTTAATTCTCTCAACTGCATCTCCAGTATCTGTAGCAAGCTTATTGATTTCAGAAGCAACAACTGCAAATCCTCGACCATGCTCTCCGGCACGGGCAGCTTCAATAGAAGCATTTAAAGACAGCAGATTTATCTGATCGGCAATATCTGCAATACTATTGGCCATATCTCCAATCTCACTTACTATCTCAGCACGCTTGTTGGCTTCCTTCAACTCATCACCATATTTCTCAACAATTGCAATGGCATGTTCATATGCTTTTCTGGAATTCTCTTCCACCTCAGCAGCGCGCTTTAATATTACCTCAACCTCCTCTGAAGTCTTGGATGTCTCATCAGCCAGATAACGGACAGACTCATTCACCTCATTTACAGAAGCTGAAACTTCCTCTGTGGCAGCTCCTGTAGACATCATGGCATCATTTACCTTGCCCATATTATCATGAATATTTCCAAATTTAACTGACAGGTCACTTGCCACCTTGTTCATCTTCTCAGATGAGTCATTTACATTGGCAGAGCCAGAAGAAATACGACTAATCACATCTCGGTTACTCTCATACATTTCATTCAGAGAGCCACTCATGAGTCCCAGCTCATCTCTGCTTTTGGTCTCAATCTTCTCAACTGTAAAATCACCCTTTGCCAAATCCATGGCAAATGCCTTTACCTTGTTCAATGTCTTGGACAATCCACTGGCAATAAGGGCAATCACAATAGCAATAGCACCAGTTGCAATAATTGCAACTGTAATAAGTATCATTGTAAGTTTCTTCACAGGCGCATTAATCTCAGACTGTGGCATACGAATTGCCAACTTCCAGTTTACACCCGGAATTGTATTGTAATATAGATTATAAGTTTCGTTCTTGGCAGCATATGTTGTAAGCCCGCTTTCATTGCCAAGCATCTCTGCTCCAGCCTTCGCCAATGAAGCATTTTCATCATCTGAAATTTTCACTCCATCCTGAACCTTGGCATCATCATCTGTAAATATGTATGTACCATTTGAATCAATCATAAGGGCTGTACCATTTTCACCAACTTTTATGGCAGAAGCGATGGCAACCATTGTATCCAATGTAATATCACAGGTTACGCATCCTATGCACTTATCCTGAGCATATATCGGTGCAGAACAACTTGCCATTACTGTACCAGAAGATGGATCATAATATGGATTAGTAATTGTGGTTTCTCCCGGCTGCAGTGCCACAGCATTTACATAATATTCCTGTTTGAAATAATCATACTCTGCATTGCTGTATTCATAAGTTTCAGCAATTGCATCTCCATCCTTATACCAATATGGTCCCATGTACTGCTGTGTTGCATCATACACATATGGCTCAAACCAGATGCCGGCGCCATTTATAATATCACTATCCTTGATGGCATCTCCGAAGCTTCGGCCAAACTCATCCATTGTTGTTCTCTCATAATGCATTCCAACTTCACGTGCCAGATTTGCACATTGATGTCTGACTGTATCCAGATCGGAATTAATCTGGGCACTATTACCAGATAGCTCTGCTTTCATGGTATTTTGAACCTGAGTATTAATAGTATTCTTGCTATTTACAGCACTCACTACAGTAAGCAAAGCTGTTGCCAATATAATAACCGGCAGCAATTTCAGCATCATCTGCTCGCGAATTCCAATTCCTTTCTTAGAATTTTGAAATGTTTTTTTGTTCTTTTTTTCTTTTACACTCATATTATTTATCCCCCATATTTTTAAATTAGCCCCTTAATTATACTCAACCAAACTGCACAAGATTAGGACACTATTTATTCAGCACCTCTCGAATAACTGCAAACATTTTCTCGGTGTCAATAGGCTTTGCAATATGCCCATCCATCCCTGCATCTAAGGCTCGCTGTATATCCTCCTTAAATGCATTAGCTGACATTGCCAAAATTGGTATATTTGCCTTTTTAGGATCCTCCATTCGTCTGATTCTACCGGCAGCATCATATCCATTTAGATTCGGCATCTGTATATCCATCAGAATCAGATCATAATATCCCGCCTCAGCTTTGCTCACCATGTCTACACATTCCACTCCATCTTGAGCTCTCTCAACTTGTATGTCATTCATACCTAGAAGCTCCGTTGCAAGCATCGCATTAATATCATTATCCTCAGCCAGTAGGAATCTCTTGCCGGCCAGAAGCTGTAAGTTATCTGATTCTTTGCCATAACTGTCAAAATCATTTTGTGCTCCGTATCTATGAGGTATTCGTATCACAACCTCAGTACCTTCTCCCACCTTGCTGTTGATTCTGATAGTACCATGCATCTGATCTATAAGACGTTTGACAATAGCCATTCCAAGTCCTGTTCCCTGAACACCGCTATTTGAAGAATCCCTCTCTCGAGAAAACTGATCAAATACATGCTCTAAGTACTCTTCTGACATGCCTATTCCATTATCTTTAATCCTGGTTTCTATAACACATACATTTTGAGAATGTAATAATCCATTTATTATGGCATCGCATTTTCTATCTTCATACAAACCAAATTCTTCTATAGAATCCTCTGTAAATTCATCTTCCTGTATGGTTGCCCATATTTCTCCGCCCTCAGGAGTATATTTAATTGCATTGCTTACCACATTCATCAGTACCTCTGTCAAATGTGTCTTATCCAAATATAGAAATACATGTTCAACATCAGCATTGGCATGCATGGTCTGAGATTTCTTACGCAATTCGCCGTCAAAAACGGTGGTCCAGGTCTCAAAGAATTCATGGGCGTTGGTCAATTCTTCATCAATAACCAACTTGTCGCTCTCAATTCTGGCCATTTCCAACACATTATTCAAGATATCCAGCAATTGCTTACTAGCCAATTTGACCTTTTTTCTATACTCTGCATTCTTTTCAAAATCATCCGGATTCTTCTCTGCCAAATCAGTAAAACCAATTATTGCATTTAGTGGTGTTCGAATATCATGACTCATATTGAAGAGAAATCTGGATTTGGCAGCATTGGCTTCCTCTGCCAGGGCTTTGGCATTTTCCAATTCCTCCCGTTTCATAATCTCTTCCTTGAGCATCTCATCTACATCTCTAAATCCCCAGACAAACTGCTTCTTTCCGTCCTGTGTATCAGCATTTACAAAAGCCATCTGGTGATAACTCACTTCACCGGAAGGGATTCTACGCAAATAGTTTATGGCATAATAATGACCGTTTTCCAGCTTCTCCAAAACACGATCTGATGAAGCCTCGACTCTCAATCGCTCTCTATCCTGAGGGTCCACATATTTATTGATATATTTGCCACACATTATGTCATAATCCAGGGTGTCCATTCCCATCTGAAGCGCAGCCTGAATAGTCGATTTGCCTGAAGAACGAATAAGTTTCATTCGTAAATTTTCTTTATCAACTGCCCATATAGTATGATATTCCCAACTTAGACCTTGAATCATTCCTAATGCATCAAGCATCTCACGCTCTGCATTTTTTTCTCTTCGCACATTCTCGTCTATGTCTGTAAATCCCATAAGAGCATGTAATACTTCATCACCATCATCATCCTTACGAGCAATTTTCATTCTATAGTAATGACCTTTACTGTTCAAATATGTCTCTGCAAAAGCCTGACTCTTGGACAACTTATATGATATATAATCCAAGGACACTATTTTGCGCATGCGCTCCCTATCCTCATCGGATACCTCATTCTTCAAAAACAGTTCTATAAGTTGATTATAAGTTTTCTCCCGCACCAATCGTGAAAGCTTATCAGACAACTCAGTCCCCATTTTATAGACATTCATTTTCTCATTTTGAATATCAATATCCATAATGATATCGTAATCTTTGGCCAAAGCTGCCATCACATTGGCTTTGTAGAGAATCTCATCATTGATTTTCTCCACAACATGAATTATCATTTCATCCGGCTCATATCCTTTCATACGCATAAATGCAGCTTCACACCAGCCACTTTGAGTACCCAGAAACATCATGGTAACCTTGTCAGTGTTGGCCAGGCGCTCCTTCATAGTTGACAGATCAACAAATTTCTTCATGCGAGATTTATGTTCATTTGATACCATGTGTTCTATCAATCCATCCAGTTTTTCCTGTAAATCTCCATCTCGCTCCAGCAACAAATCTAGTATTTCAGTGGATTTATGCCCCACAATTGTAGCATTCTTCATATCAATAACATGGACAGATACAAATCTCTCTACTATGGAATCAAGTAATAATTCAGCATCTTTCATAACAGCAGTCTCCCATAAATATCAAACAAATGGTGTTACTAATTATATCTTCTTATAAAATCTATAAACTCCCTTTCCGGTAAAGGTTTTGAATAATAATAACCTTGTAGGAACTCTACTCCCTTTGAAACAAGATAATCTCTCTGCTTTTCTGTTTCAACTCCTTCTACAACAGCTTTTCTCTTCAACCCCTTTATAAGCTGTAGCATTGCTTCTAAAATTGCTGCATTCTCTTCGCTTCCATCAGCAGCCCACAGAAATGTCTTATCAATTTTGATAATATCAAAATTATAATCAAGCACATATGAGAAATTAGCATTTCCTGTACCAAAATCATCCAATGCAAATGACAATCCTGCACGCTGCATATTGTCCATAACATTTGCCATGGTTTCCTTATTATGAATTACCGCTGACTCAGTAATCTCCAGACTAATCTGAGATTTATCCACCCCGTACTTATTCATTAAATCTCTAATAGTTGATGGAACCAATGGGTTCATACATTCTACAGTAGACAGATTTACTTCTACATAATCCATTCCGTATTTCTGAGGTGTGTACTCTTTCAAGAACTGACATACCTTTTCAAATACAATCTCGCCTACGAAGTTAACCTGTCCTGTCTTCTCTGCAACTTTTATGAACTCCTCCGGTGAAACCATACCCAATTCTTCATCATACATACGAACCAGGGCTTCACAAGAACGAATTCTTCCAGTTGCCACATCATATATCGGTTGATAATAAACCTGCAATGTATCATTTTTGATAGCACGATCCAATGCCATTTCAATCTGTAATCTTCGCTGACCTGTGCTCACCTCATCAATGAAGTTTACACTGTTCATTATCATACCTTCGATGCTCCCGTTTTCAATGAAAGCATATAACTGATCATCCTGACATATCTGTTCCGGAACTCCTGTCATTTTCACCAATGGCTGAAAGAATACGCTTGCTCCTTCTACAATCCATTCATCAATGAATCTGCCTCTGATTTTATCTGCAAATTTCAGGGCATTATCTCTATCAAAATCATATAAAACCAGAGCAAATGTACCACTCTTTGGGTGATATACACTCACCTTATCGCTGGAAAGTTTTGCAAGCCATTGACTGACATTTTTCAGCAAAATATTCATTCTTTTAGAACCGATTGTCTGTAAATAATATTCATAATTATTGACATTTACAGAAATCAAATAAGATGAATATTCAGACTCATACATGAGTCCCAAATCATTCCACAATGAATATCTACTAAGCAAACCGGTCTCATTATCGATGGCTTCCTCATCATTTTCCAGACAGATATATGCTCCAAAGAAACATAGAGACTGCAGGAAAATAGTAATCCTAAGATGCATTCCAGGGAAAAATCCCTCTGCAAAAATACTTAGAATCATAGCAATAACAAAATGTGAAATTGCCATAAAGTCCTGTTTAGATATTCTATTTCTATACTTCATCAAAGCACAGATTCCTGCAATGGTATATACCAGAATCACCCAATAATAAAACCATTTATTAACCGGTCCCCTCTGATATATACCAGCTTCATCATAGTAGAAAATAAGTCTTCTAAGTTGCGGTACAAGCAAAAAAATCATCAAAGCCATTTCCGGTATACTAATGAATACTTTTCTCTTAAATGACAAATGTCTCAACACGCCAAAAATCTGTAGCACATACATGTATACAAGAAAAGATACTGAATTCTGGAAGAAATGCGCCAATACATTTATTATAGTCCTCCAGTAATTGGACATAATCCAATCACCATTTCTAATAAGAGATGTGCCTACCTCCATCATGGCCGCAATCATTATGGTCAATACCATATACATAAACACTCTGTCTCTGCGCCCTTTTACCTTCTTCCTTGTCACAACAAGTATCAGGAATACAAGGTCAAATAAAACTGCGCAAACATCGAAATAAATATTATAATTTGTCACCTTATCAATCATTTATAACACTTTCAACTTTCTGTTTTATTCGCCGGCTAGTGCTCGACAATTATAGAATAATACAGATCACCATACTCCGAATCTATAACCAGTTTGGTGTAATCATTAATATATTTGATTTCACCACTTTTGGTTTTTATTCTATATCTCAGATGAATCTCCTCACCATTTCTTTTTTTGAAGTCTTCCAGTTCTGCCAGAAGCATATCCAAATCTTCTTCATATACAATGTTATTGAAATATCCTCCCGAATACTCCATAAACTCTTTTAAATCCGAACAACCAAAAATATAAATCATTTTGTCTGTCGCATACAGAAGTGTCTCATCATAATCTGACTTGCATACAACTATACCTGCTGGCAGATAATCCAGTTTTGAAAATCTCATCAATTTATTTACTTGGTCCAATTGAAGAACATTCTCAATACGAGCCAATACAATTTCCGGTAAATCAAATGGCTTGGCAATCAACTGATTTGCTCCGGCTTCAAATATTTTCTTTTCCAGATTAACGGCAGATGTCATTGCAATAATAGGAATATTGGCATCATGACTGCTTCTACGGATTTTTTTAATAACACCTATGCCATCAATCTTGGGCAAAACCATATCCAGCATTATCAAATCTATGTCATGACCTTTTTCCTCAAAGATCTCCATAGCCTCTAAACCATCATTGGCAAGAATTAGGTTATATCTCTCATTCAGCATGTTGGCCATCATCAATTTGTTAATTTCATCATCCTCAACTATCATTATAGTCTGATGCTTCTTTGGCTTTTCACCCAGTCTTTCCTCGTTGAGCTCTTCCGCTTTATAATCAAGGCTACCAGCAATAATATGGGTATTCATTATTGATATTCTGACAATATAACGCTGACCTTCCTCATAAATCTTGAGGATCTTCAGCGACAGATACACGCCTCTGTATTCTGTGAGAAATGCCTCTTCTGTTCCCACCTTCACGCTCTTAAAACGATTCTTGAAGATTGTATTATAATCATTCTCATCATCCGCTGAATTAATAGCTGTCTCAAATTCATTATAACTTTTAATCTGCACTTCCTTGAGATTCTTCGCATAATCCTTGCTCACATACCAGGGTTTCAAAGTTTCTCCATCAAATTCCATTATGCAGATTGCAACCCATCTTGGATATTCAACGCCGGACACATGATTATAAAAACTGGCATCCCAGGCAGTTTCAACAGCCAGATTGGTATCCTCTATATGCTTATTAATCTCATCATCACTCATAGGCTTGCCAAAATAATATCCCTGGATTTTGTCACAACCAATACTGCGAAGCATCTGCACCTGTTCTTTTGTTTCGCACCCTTCAGCTACAGTACCAACACCAATATTTTTGGCGAGAGCTATTATGGATTGAAGTATGTTCCATGACTTCTCTGTATTTGATGAGAGAAATTTCATGTCAAGCTTCATCACATCAAACTCATAATCCTTGAGAGAATTCAAAGTGGAATAACCGCTTCCGAAATCATCCATCCACACCTCAAAACCCTCTTCATGAAATCTGAATATCCTGTCTCTGACAAGCTTCTCATCTGTGGCCAACACTCTCTCTGTCAGTTCCACATGAAGCATCTCTCTGGAAATATTATATTTTTCAGTGGCATCTATGAGCACCTGACACATATCCATAGCATTCAAATCCAAAACAGACAGATTTATGGATACAGGCACAATTCCATGTCCATTATCCTCATATTTACGAAGAATCCTACAGACTTCATATATAACAAATATATCCACATGCGAAACAAGATTTTCTTCCTCCAGAATAGGTATAAATCTATCTGGTGGCAGAAAACCTAATTCAGGACTTATCCATCTAACCAACGCTTCAAAACCGGAAATCTTCTCTGTCAAAGCGCGAACCACAGGTTGGAAATAAACAACCAGTTCTCCATTGTCTATAGCATCATCCAAATGTTCAATTATATAAGTTCTCTCATAAGTCTCGTCATATTCCCTTTTCATAATCAGTCCCCACATTTTACACGCCAGTAACACGAACACCACTGTAGTGACCGTATGTACTCTATAAACATATGTATATTATAAACTATCTATCTGATATTTTCATCAATTTTCAGATTTATCTTTCATCTCCCACCAAATCGTTAAGCCAAAGATTACTTTTCACCATAAAGAATCCAATAATAACCTTGATCATTTCCGTAAACATAACCAATACAATGACCAGATGTATATCCATATTGGTCTTATAACACAAGAACCAGGCTGTAGGAATCATCACAGTCCAGGTTAATCCCATGTCAAATATAAATGTAAGCAAAGTCTTGCCACCACTTCGCAATGTAAAATACACTGCGTTGGTGAAGGACCACATTGGCATAGCAAGAGCAGATATCAATATATAATAAGTTGCCAGGCTTCTAACCACCGGTTCTGTCTTATACATCATTGGAAATGCGTATCCTACAGGAACCATGGCCATGGCAATAATAATTGTGAGAGCAAGACTGAATACTATCATCTTGTTATCCACATCCTTTGCTCTCTTTAAATCGCCACTTCCTAATTCCATGCCAACCAGTATGCCAATACAGCCACCCATTTGGATGAAAATAACATTAAACAGATTGGTCAAAGTGTTGGCAATATTTCTTGCAGCAACCACATCTATACCACGGGCAGAATAACATTGAGCAACCACTGCCATACCAAATGACCACAGGAATTCATTCAATAAAAGAGGTGTTCCTGTTTTAATAATATTGCCAATAACCTCTCTCGGAATATAGAAACCTCTATAAAGCCCTGCAGCAGAAGGCATTCTCTTCAGATGTGTATGAGTCCATATAATCATAACAGCAGCTTCAATAAGCTTAGCAATTACAGTAGCAATTGCAGCACCTTTTACACCCATTTCCGGCATTCCAAGTTTTCCAAATATCAAGCCATAATCCAGCAACAGATTTACACCCACAGCAGAGAAGGCTGCCACCATTGGGATATTGGTCTCACCAGACTCTCTGATTGTACTGGCATAAGCCTGTCCTATCCCGAAAGGGAACAAAGACAATACTATGATTCCCATATAATCTCTACCAAATCCAAGTGTGGATTCAATCATCTCAATAGAATCATCCTTGCTGAGGAACAATCTAATAAGTGGCTCCTGTAACTCAACAAAAACAACTGCAAATATTCCTATTATAATAAGCACCGCGATGAGACGGAATCTAAATGTAAACTTCTGTCCCTCGTGATCGCCTTTGCCAAAGTATTGAGTCCCGTATATGCTGGCGCCGGATACAGCACCAAAGACTGTAATGTTTGCTACAAATACAAACTGGTTGACAATAGACACTCCACTCATAGGGGCAGTTCCTAATTGTCCTACCATAATATTATCAACCATACTTACAAAATTCGTGACAAGATTCTGTAGAATCATGGGTATAACCATATATAATACATGCTTGTAAAAAGCCTTATCTCCAATATATTTATGCCGCAATGAGCTCATATCTGTTTCCTTCCTTTCCTTATATAATATGTATTTATAAAAAACAATTTCATGCTTTCATGTGTTAACGCGTTGTCGCAATCCCTTGTAAAATCAAGGGTTCAACCAAATATTTATATCAAAAATGGTAAAAATGTGCAATGTTTATGGTATTTTAATAACAAATTTATCATTGACCAAAATCGCTTTAGTATCTATAATATCTTTTGTTGGTGCCATGATACCTGTGACCTGTTTGCGTTCAAATAAATCATGTCCCACATAATCAAAACACAATGGAGTGCAGATTCATTCGAATCTGTACTTCTTTTGGTTTTATGCAAAATGTTTTTAACGCAGTAATTATTTAAAGGTTTAAACTTTTAATATTTTACCGCTTTAAAGCAGCAAGAAGAAATTGTTATATAATAAAGGAGAAAAAAATTGACTAAGTACATCATCAAACGAATTTTGCTTGCGATTATGTCAATCATAATCGTTAGTGCCATTACCTTCTTCGTAATGGAGCTTATACCTGGTGGACCTTTCAATAAAGAAAAAGCAACCAGTCCACAAGCACAGGCCGCACTGGAAGCCAGATACAATCTGGACAAACCTGTAGGTCAGCAGTATCTCATCTATATGGGCAATATCGCACATGGTGATTGGGGCGTATCCCTCAAGAACGGTCGCGAGATTTGGCCAGATATGATTTCTAGATTCAAGATTTCAGCTAAGCTTGGTTTCAGCGCTATTGTCGTTGCAACTATCATCGGCGTAATCCTCGGATCAATCGCAGCACTTACAAGAAATAAATTACCAGATAGAATCATAGTATTCTTTACAACATTGGGAACGGCCATGCCGTCATTCGTATTGGCTACTCTTTTAATGCTTGTATTCTGCCTGAAGTTACAGTGGATACCTGTTTGGAATTCATATAATCCAAACTATGTACTTCCAATAATTGCTCTTAGTGTATATCCTATGGCATACATCACTCGTCTTACCAAGACATCTATGCTTGATGCCCTCAATCAGGATTACATCAGAACAGCAAAAGCCAAGGGCGTATCAAAGGCTAAAGTAATCTTTGTACACGCTTTGAGAAATGCATTGATTCCTGTAGTTACATATCTCGGACCTGAGGTTGCTTACATCCTCACAGGTTCAATGGTTGTAGAGAACATCTTTACAATCGGTGGTCTTGGAACAGCATTTGTAACAAGTATCGTAAACCGTGACTACACAACTATCATGGCTGTTACATTATTCCTTGCAATTCTTATGGTTGTAGCTAACCTGCTTACAGATATTGCATACAAGTTGATTGATCCACGAATCAATTTCAACTAATGAACTTGCCTACATTTTACAGATAGAAAGGAAGATAAAATGCCAAATATGGAAAACAGCTTGAAGAAGAGACAACTCCTCTCAGCTCAGATAGATTTAAGTAAATTTAACAATGACGACTTCCGTAAAGCTACGGATGAAGAGAAGAAACAGCAGGATGTAATGGGTGAGTCAACCACATTCTTCAAAGATGGTATGCGTCGTCTCAGAAAGAACCATCTTGCAATGGGAAGTATTATTGTGCTTTTTGCAATTCTTGTAATCATTTTAATTGCACCACACATCTGCCCATATACATATGAAGAGATTATCTCTATAAATGGTGTTGCAGATTCAACAGCAACAAACCTTGCACCAATGACATACTCACCACAGGAAGAAGCTTACATGGCTTCCACTGGAGAGCATTTGTTCCCACATTTATTCGGAACAGATAAGCTTGGCCGTGACTATTTCATCCGTTGTATCTATGGTACCAGAGTATCCCTTGCAGTAGGTGTGCTTGCAGCTATCATGGTACTTATCATAGGTGTTGTATATGGTTCAATCTCTGGATATGCCGGTGGTAAGGTTGATATGGTAATGATGAGAATTGTAGATGTTATCTACTCTCTTCCTGATATGCTTATTATCATCTTGTTGTCAGTAGTATTTAACGAGAGACTTGCTCCAATTATCAAAGGAACAATATTTGCCAAGCTCGGAGCCAACATGCTTTCAATGTTCTTCGTGTTCGGTTTATTATACTGGGTTACTATGGCACGACTCATTCGTGGTCAGATCCTTGCAATCAAGAATAACGAATATGTACTTGCTGCCAAGGCAATCGGTACACCAAACGGCAGAATTCTCCGCCGTCATATCTTACCAAACTGCCTGTCAGTAATTATCATCACAACTGCTCTTCAGGTTCCAAGTGCTATCTTCACAGAGAGCTACTTATCATTCCTTGGACTTGGAGTTTCAGCCCCACTTACATCCCTTGGTTCACTTGCCAACGATGCTCGTCAGGCTATGCAGTCATATCCATACCGTCTGGTTATTCCAGCAATCATTATCGTGCTTATTGTATTAGCACTGAACCTGATTGGTGATGGTCTTCGTGATGCATTCGATTCAAAATTAGATTAATAAGGAGATAAACGAAAAATGAGTGATGAAATTAAGAACATATTAGAAGTAGATAATCTTCATACAAGCTTCTTTACTGACAATGGTGAAGTAAGAGCTGTAAATGGTATCTCCTTTAATTTGGCACCAGGTAAGACACTTGGTATCGTAGGAGAATCCGGATCAGGTAAATCAGTAACAGCGTACTCTATCTTACAGATTCTGGCAGATGCAGGTAGAATCACTGAGGGTGAAGTACGTTTCAATGGTGAAGATATTACAAAATGGGACGAGAAGCAGATGTCTAAATTCAGAGGTGAGAAAATCTCTATCATCTTCCAGGATCCAATGACATCTCTTAATCCTACATTTACTGTAGGATATCAGTTGGAGGAAGCTGTATTGCTTCACACTAACAAGACTAAAGAGGAAGCCAAGGCAAGAGCCATTGAGATGCTTACATTGGTAGGTGTAAATGAGCCTGAAAGCCGTGTAAAGCAGTATCCTCATGAATTATCAGGTGGTATGAGACAGCGTGTAATGATCGCTATGGCACTTTGCTGCGAGCCTGATATCCTTATTGCAGATGAGCCTACTACTGCCCTTGATGTTACAATCCAGGCACAGATTCTAGAGCTTATGCAGGATTTACAGAAGAAATTAGGCATGGCTATCATCATGGTAACTCATGACTTAGGTGTTATTGCATCTATGTGTGATGAAATCATCGTAATGTATGGTGGTCGTGTATGTGAGCGTGGAACCGCAGATGCAATCTTCTACTCTCCTGCTCATGAATATACCAAGGGACTTCTTCGTTCAATCCCTCGTCTTGAGACAATGAACGAGAGACTGGTTCCAATTGGAGGTACTCCAATCAACTTACTTAACATGCCAGAAGGTTGTGCTTTCTGTCCTCGTTGCGAGAATGCAATGAAGATTTGTCTTACACAAAAGCCAGAGGAATATCGTGTTGGGGAAGATCATCTCGCAAGTTGCTGGATGAATGTTGCAGAATTAGCAAAGTCAGAGGAGGCCTAAAATGTCAGAGAATAAGAATGAAGAATACTTGCTCAAAGTAGAGCATTTAAAGCAATACTTCCCTGTATCTCAGGGATTCAAGAAGATACCATTAAAGGCTGTAGATGATATATCATTTTCTATTAAGCCAGGTGAGACACTTGGACTTGTTGGTGAGTCAGGCTGTGGTAAGACTACAGTAGGTCGTACTCTTCTGCGTCTATATGAGCCAACAGCAGGTAAAATCACATTTAATGGTGAAGTATTATACGATAGCGAGAACAATATTGATGTAAATATGCTTCCTTACCGCAAGGAAATGCAGATGGTATTCCAGGATCCATATTCATCACTTAACCCTCGTATGACTGTAGAGGACATCATCGGTGAGCCTCTTGACACTCATAAGTTGTATTCTACCAAGGAAGAGCGCCGTAAGAAGATCCTTGACCTTATGGAACTTGTAGGACTTAATGCAGAGCATGCTATGCGTTATGCACATGAGTTCTCAGGTGGTCAGAGACAGCGTATCGGTATCGCTCGTGCCCTTGCAGTTAATCCTAAGTTTATTGTATGTGACGAGGCTGTATCAGCTCTCGATGTATCAATTCAGGCTCAGGTTATCAACATGTTTGAAGATATTCAGGAGAAGCTTGGCGTATCTTACTTGTTTATCGCCCATGATCTCCTTGTTGTAAAACATATATCAGATAGAATTGCAGTTATGTATCTGGGTAAAATGATGGAAATTGCTGACTCAGATGAGTTATTCAATAATCCAACACATCCATATACATTATCACTGCTCTCTGCTGTACCTATTCCAGATCCAGATACAGCCAGACAGAGCAAGCGTATCGTACTAGAAGGTGATGTACCATCTCCTCTTCGTATGCCAACCGGTTGCCCATTCAGAACAAGATGTAAGTATGCTACTGACAAGTGTGCACAGGAGATGCCTGAACTTACAGATCGTGGAAATGGCCATATGGTTGCTTGCTGGAATCGATAATAATCAAGTGTGGATTTTCGTGTGTTAAAATATTAAAATTTTAGTTGCATAAAATCTCATATTATTTATAATAAATGTATCATATTATATACGTGGTAAATATTTCCACAACCTAATATGCATTCATTTTGCGCAGGAAAAGTGTTTGGAATTTTCCTGTCACATTTTGAATATATTGTTTTTTCATTTATTAAAAAAGGGAGGATTATAAAATGAAGAAAAGAATTCTTGCACTCGCACTCTGCTGCGCAATGGTTTTCGGACTTGCAGCATGCGGTAAAGGAAATGGCAAGGATGCAACATCAGTATTAAAGATCAATCTTGCATCAGAGCCAGCTTACCTTGATCCAGCACTCAACTCTGCAGTTGATGGTGGATGTCTTGCAGTAAACTCATTTGCAGGACTTTACACATACTCTAAGGATAATCAGGAATTAATTCCACAGTTAGCAAAGGCTATGCCAACTGTATCTGAGGATGGAAAGGTATACACTGTAGACCTTATTGAATCAAAGTGGTCTAACGGTGAAGAATTAACAGCAAAGGATTTCGTATATTCATGGAATCGTGTTGTTGCAGAGGAAACAGCAGCTGACTATGCTTACCTTTTCGATATCATCGATCGTAACGAAGATGGTACTCTGAAGGTAGAAGCTACAAATGACTACCAGTTGCAGATTACATTAACTAGTCCATGTCCATACTTCAACGATTTGATGGCATTCCCTACATTTTTCCCTGTATACCAGGCTGGTGTAGAAGCTGCAGATCCTGATGGAAAGAACCCTGGAGCATGGGCTCAGGAGCCAGGATTCGTATGTAACGGTGCTTACACTCTTACAGATTGGCAGCATGAGTCATCTATGACTTATACAAAGAATCCAAACTACTATGATGCTGATAACGTAAAGATTGAGACATTGAACTTCATGCTCTCTGCTGATGCAACAGCTACATATGCTGCTTACCAGTCAGGAGATCTTGATTTCATCGATGATGTTCCAACAGATGAGATTCCAAATCTTAAGGACAACCCAGAGTTCTACATCGAGGACAATCTTGGAACATACTACGCAGCATTCAATGTAAACGCTGATCTCTTCAAGAATATGACAGCTGATCAGGCAGTTGCACTTCGTAAGGCTATCTCACTTGTTATCTCTCGTAACGATATCGTAGAGAAGGTTGGTCAGACAGGACAGGTTCCTGCAAGTTCATTCGTACCAGAAGGAATGGCTGATGGTAACGGATCAACATACGAGATCAAAGAGTACTACAAGGCTGCTGAGACAGGTTCTTCAAATGCTGATGCAGTAGCAGAAGCTACAAAGACACTTACAGACGCTGGATTCACACTTGATGGTGGCGTACTTAAGTTAAACGGCGAAGTAATCACAGTACCATACGTACTTAATGACAACCCAGGACACAAGGCTGCAGCAGAAATCATGCAGCAGGATCTCAAGGCAATCGGAATTGATATGTCTATTGAGACACAGGATTGGCAGGTATTCCTTGACAATCGTAAGGCTGGTAAGTACACATTCGCTCGTGAAGGTTGGTTAGCTGATTACAATGATCCAGTTAACATGCTTGAGATCTTCACATCAGATTCTGGTAACAATGATCCACAGCTTGGTAAGGAGCCTATCGCTTCTGCTCCACAGAACTGGTCAGAGTATGATGCTCTTATCAATGAGATCAGAACAACAACAGACTTCGCTAAGCGTGTTGAGTTAATGCACCAGGCAGAAGATATGCTTATGGATACATATGCTGTAGTTCCTATCTACTACTACAACGACATCTATATGCAGAAGGCTAACGTAACAGGTGTTTATACAACTGTATACGGTATGAAGTACTTCATGTATGCTGAGAAGGCTGCACAGTAATTGTTAAATAAATCAAAACAGCATGTGTTTTTTTCCAAACAAACATTTCACGTTTTAAAGCACATAAATTTAGGGACATCCAAATGGATGTCCCTTTTGTTATGAGGTGAATACTATTATAACGGTAAAATAATATTGAGATGGAAGCAATCTCCATCCACATCTGTGCTCATTACGCCTTCAAAGGAATCTACTATAGTCATGATACTCTTCAATCCATAACCATGTCCTGCATCGCTCTTGGTACTGGTTGGAAGAGCATCCTCATAAGTAATATTTCCATCAAAATAATTCCAGATATGAATAACAATAGAATCTCCAAATTGCTTCAAACTCAAATCCACCACTCTCTTATCAGCTGATGTGACATTATCAGCAGCTTCCCTTGCGTTATCGATTGCATTGGCAAAGAGAAAATATAATGACATACTATCGAAGTTTCCCAGCATATCTGTATAACTTACACAATTAAATCGTATATCCTGCTGTAAGCACAGAGATACCATATTGCGAAGGAGAATATCTATAACTTCATTTCCAGTCCTTACCTGAGGTTTAAAGCCTTCTATGGATTTTCTGATAGGCTCCAAATCCGGAATAGCCACATTATCTTCCCTGGATATTCTCTCCACTCTATCAAGCATGTGTTTCAAATCATGTATCTTGATACTGGTGAACTCTTCCATGGATTTCCACTGCTCATATTGCTTCTCAGAAGCATCCAACAAGTTCTTGATAATAATTGATTCTGATTTTTCCTCATGCCACTTATATATATAGAACTGTATTGTAAGTGAAAAGAAACAACACAATATGGCATAGATACTTGTAGCCACCTCGTAATAAATATTTGAAATATTATGATCAGCCACCAGTCGATTTACACCGATACACATTATCACAATAACAAAGGATACAAGTATACTCCTGAAATCATTTGACACAGCACCATAATTTCTGGCAAAGAGGAAATATATAATAGTATAAATCACAACCAAAGTAGTCACCTCTGTCAAAAGCAGTATCCATAAATCAGTGCTATATGCATCACGTGGACCAAATAGAAATATCCGAAGAATATTCACTGTCTTGTTGGCAATGTGCTGAGTTGCAACTCCGGCAATACTGGCAGAAATAATAAGTTCCAAACGGGCATGAAAGCTTATATACATGTCAAATACACTTATGGAAATCACCACTAGTAGACATATAAACTTCAATAAAGTCGGCCTGTATGCCCATTGTACTCCCAGCAGGCTACATACCAGCATTCCTACAACAGTTGCTACCATAAATCTCATGGCAAACAGTGCTCTCTTGTCAAATGCATGCAAGAATAACAATTCAGCTAATATAAGCTCAACAAAATAGCCCAGGAGTTCATAGTTAATAATCATATAATTTATCATATTCTCCACCTATCATAAAATAATAGACCAATAGTCTTGTATACAATATATCTTATAATCATCTCTTTATTCAATATAAAAAATGGAGCGATGATAATATCACCGCCCCACTTTATTTTATGCTAAGGAGAGTTTGTAAAAATCTTACTTATTTTGTGCTCTCTTCTTCTCGTCTGATATAACATCAATTAATGTAAACAAAGTACTTATTATAAAGATTACATATACAACTTTTGCTATATTCTTCAAAATCTTCTGCCATGTAGGTACAATCTTTTCAATCTCTGAATTTTCATCAATACCATTCATAGCATTTGACCAAGCTGTCTGATAGCATACACGCTTAGCAGCATTTCTCATCTGCCATGCCATCTGGCTGTAACCCTTCTTGAACTTTTCGTAATGTCCCTCAGACATAGGCTGAGAACCATCAGGTACATCACTACCACCATAGTAGATACCATATACCATCTCGAAGTAAGGATCGATATTCTGGCTACCATTCATATCGCCGTAAGCATCTGTTACGATGATACCTCTCATACCGCATTCTCCACGAAGGAAGTCTTCTGCCAAAGCCTTGCAACCAGCACCAGCCTGGACACCAAATCTTGCAAATGAAGCCATTGTGTTAAATGCTCCACCATCTGTGATTGGCAATTCAAATCCACGCAAGTAAATCTCTCTAAGAGCCTGCTCATTTACCCAAGTACTTACACCGTGACGAGTGTTTTCCTGATCATTTAATGCGCAGTGCTTGTTGTATACATGTACACCCTTTGACTCAATACCCTTAGTCTCAGCAGCGCCCATAATACCTGTAAGCATACCACACTCACTATAGTACTCACATGTACGTCCCAGGTATGGTGAACGATGAATATTCATTCCAAGTCCGTACAATCCGCTACATCCAGCCCACAGACCGTCTTCGCCGATAATCTGTCCAGCCATGTTAGCTAACTCTTTGTTAAATGTTGCTGCTACAATACCATTTGCAGGGAAACCTGTCATTGTCTTATAACCATTCTGGTCAGCCTCAGCTGTATATGTACCATCTTCGTTTACATGTCCAGCCTGATTCTCTGTTCTATACATGTAACCTCTACCTGTATAATAGCCATTTGTAAATGCCCATCCACCGAAACCGTTTGGACCATTCTCGTCCTTAGTTCCTGGCTTAGCAATACTCTCAATTGGCTCTGTTACATGGAAGGCATTTCCAAGAATAGCCATTGTCTCATCCCATGTAAGCTGATCCATGAATTCATCCCACTTTGGATCAAAGAAGCTAATCTCATTGCCATTCTCATCATATCTCATGTCAATAAGCTTCAAGTCATTGTCAGCTCCGTATGTTGGATATTCTCCATCATCCTCTGGAATTGGCTGCTGGTACTCCTTTGGAACTCCAGCTGCGTTATTATACTGTCCTGTCATTTCAGGAACCTGTGCGTAGATATCCTTTGCCATCTGCTCTGTCATCTCAACAGTTGCATGACCATTTTGCATATCCATAGAAATTGCATTCCAGTTATCTCTGCTGTAGTAATCTACATGATTGTCTCCAGCACCTTCATACTTATTGATATCAGCAAAGTCGAAGAGGTTTGTAACCTTCTGATGTGACTCGCCATCAAGCATAGATACAGCGTCAGATTCAGCATATTTATCCTTGTCAAATGTAAGAGCAAACTTAGCAACACGTGAGCTGTCACCCTTACCAACCATCTCACTTACATTTACAGCAACACCATTTGCCTGCTTAGCAGCAAGTACATTGTTTACTGCCTCGTGAGCGTTACCGCCAACAGCTACATAGTAATCACCATCCATAAGAACATAACCCTTGGCATTGTTGGCATCATATGATGCAAAATATTTCTCATCAAGTACAACCTTGAGAGTCTGTGACTCACCTGGAGCCAACTCCTTGGTCTTTTCAAAGTTTACAAGTTCAACAGATGGTACCTGAATACCATTTGTCTTGGCATAATCACCATATGGCTTTGATACATATACTGGAACTGAGCATTTACCAGAATACTTGTCAGATGTGTTCTTTACATCAACTGATACTGTGTATTCTCTGTCACCAGTCTTCTCTACTGAAGTATTAGACAATTCAAAATCAGCATATGATAAACCATATCCAAATGGATAAGCAACTACATCATTGTATGCAAAGTCTCCAACATTTTCTGTTCCAAGTACCTTGTCCTCATAACGAGTCTTTGTATATCTGTAGCCTAAGTACATACCTTCCTGATATACAACATATGAAGCAAGTGTAACCTCAGGATACATACCTGTTCCCATATCACTAGGCACATTGTAATCACCAGCATTATCATAAATAAATGCACCGTAATTTACATTTACAGGATTTGCTGCATTATTCATCCACATAGTATCTGGAAGTCTACCTGATGGTGTAGCCTCTCCTGTGAGGAGCTTACCAACGGCATTTCCACCGACGCCCATAGCGCCAACCCACATAGCAGCATCAATTGCATCATCTTTGAGGAAATCTCCCTCAAGCATACCTGCGTAGTTTATAAGAACTACAATCTTCTTGATTTCTCCAGAAGCTTTCTTAGCCTTTAATCCTTCAAGAACTGATAACTCGTTGGCATTAAGTCCAAGATAATCATTTCCCAGACCATCCCCATTATCAACGCCATCATTTTCCTTGTTGTTAAGGTCATAACCTTCACCACCAACACGGCCTACAGTAAAGATTGCTGCATCACCATACTGTACCAGGCTATCGCCTGCTGCCTTATCAACAACATCCCATGGAGCTTCGTTGATCTTCAATACAGTATTTCCAAAGTTGGAATCACTACCTCTCTTGTACTGTGCCCATTCCTCAGAAGTATATGCCTTCTTCAATGTAGGATTAACTTCCAATCCAGCACTCTCAAGTGACTTTGAAAAATCAATTGCATCCTCTGCACTGATAGAACCACTTCCTGTACCACCATATACAGGATCATAAGAAGTAACTCCAACCAGACTTACTTTGCTTCCGCCAGCAAGTGGAAGTGCATTATTATTATTTTTCAGAAGAACAGCACCTTCCTGCAAAACTTCTGTTGCAGTCTCTCTACCATCCTTCATAAGATCTGCCACTGAATCATATTCTGACTTATAATAAGTCGCGTCGTCGTCAAAGTTTTCATTAACGACATCATATGTTTTAGCGCCAAATACACTGGAAATGTTTTTGGCATTTACTTCAGTAATGACTGTTGCTGTGTATAACACACCTGACATAAGCAAGCTGACAACAGCCAATGTCTTTCTAACTATTTTTCCTTTCATTGTTAACCTCCCTTATTTCTCAGTAGGTAAGAATACGCATATAATGCTTAGAATCAATGTGATTCCGAAAAGTATAAAGTTCACGAAAAAGCTAATCGGGAATCCCGAAAACTGTATTCCTGTCATTACTGATGAAATAAAGAAATAAATATAATATACATGAAACAGTAATGCTACAAATACGCTAATCATCATGACTGTAGGTGCGAATCTATGTAATTTCAATGCATATAAAATGATTGAAAGAACTACACCAGCGATGATAATGCAAAAGCCCTCCCACGAAATATACTTCGTACTAGAGTAGATTACGGCATAAGCTATATCTGTCACGATAGCCATTAAGATAGTTATACATGTCAAAATATAACCTTTTGCCTTGTCTTGAAATAATGTTTTCATTTTTACCTCCTTTTTAACCTCCTATTGGTATTCTTCCATGGCTTCCTCAAGTGTTGCGCCCTGTTCTATAGCTTTCTTACGTTTTGCATTCACTTCCTGGATTTCACGCATCTTATCGCCGGTGAGAATATATCCTCTCATAGCTACTATTGTAATAATCCAAGCCAACATTGGCAAAACACAGAAAAGTATAATAACAACTACATTCATACCTGTGGCATACGGTGTCTCTGCAGTTGGAAGAGATGAAATTCCTATAGCACTTACTGCTATTCCTACAATTGTTGCAGATAGAGATGATACCAGCTTATCTACCAATGAGAAAAGTGTTCCCATAATTCCCGGTATATATTTACCAGAACGGTATGTCTCATAATCTGAGCAATCTGCAACCATTGGTATTGGCATATCTGCTGTAGAGTAATATGCTCCATAGCCTAAGCCAAACAGTATAATAAATAAAACTGTATATAAGTTAATTGAAATATGTCCTTCAGACATAAGTGTCAGATTAAATCCTGGTACACCCTGTTTCCACAGAACCAGGAGAACAAATACTCCAATATAGCAAACCAGCGCCAGTGTAACAAATCGAAGTAAAGAAGCCTTCTGTCCTTTCTTCTGACTGGTCTTTACCGTAATCAGGAAAAATGGAACTGAGAATACATAACCGATTATCATCATCGGCAGATATAATCCATCATAGTTGCCCATCATGCATCCGTATAACATACAAAGTACTGTTGTGTTGGTTGCTATTGAGAGAGCCAACTTGCATCCGGCTCCGGCAATCATAAGTCGTTTCATTGGGCTGTTATTCTTGATAATCTCTAAGTACTCAGAGATCTTTACTCTGTCAGCCTTGGTTCCTGCAATTCCAAAGTACTTCGGCTGATCCTTCTCCCAGATACCTATGACAGCAAGTATGGTAAGTATCACCGATACTCCTATACCGATTGGTGTGAGTACTTTGTAGAATTCCACGCTGCCGTAATCTGCCACATTGGCTCTGATTATAGGAGCCAAAAACTGCATGACACCCATTCCAAGCAAGGAGCCCACTGTGTTGAAAATAGTAAATAGTGGTCTCTGATTTGGGTCTGATGTAAGTACTGTCTGACCTGCTCTGGTACATGATGTCTGGAAAGTATATCCAATTACCCACACAGCATATAGCAATACGAAGGTTGCATATCTGGCCCAGGTCATATCAGCCGGTATATATGGTGTTAATATATACATGGCCATTATACTGAGAGCCATAATAATATTTCCCATAATCATGAAAGGTCTGAACTTTCCGAACTTACCGTTGGTTCTGTCCATCAAAGCTCCAATCAGAGGATCTGTAAATGCATCAAACACTCTCATGCCTGTAACCATCACAGATGCAAACAGCACTCCAAGCCCCAATACATTTGATCCGAAAGTTGCAATGTATGATAACACCAGAATGTAATATACATTGGTTGCTCCGTTATTTAGCGGAAACAACATCAACTGATAAGTTTTTGCTCTATTTATATCCTGCGCCTGTTCGCTCTGCGTATTTAAATCTTTCATTTTCCAACTCCAATTTAATTAGTATCAGCCCAGTTGGCGCCCTTATCGCCTACGTCCTTGAGCTTATATTCTCTGTTTGGCTTATCTACTCTGCGATAGATTGCCTCGTCAACCAATTTGCCGCTTACAGCCCGGAAAATATGATCTGCATGTGGCTCATCACCAGTTTCATCAAGTTTTACCTTGAATTCAAACACATGCTGACCTGTCTTGGTTTCTAGAAGTATGCCATCTTTATACAGACTCACTTCATTTTGATTTGAATAAACCTTGATAGTAATTCTGTTTCTGGTTCTGTCAACAAAGCGCTTAGAAGCTATATGAACAAATGGCTCATCACTCCACCATGCCTTGTACACATAGAAGCTGTCTTTCTTGGTTTTTCTGTCAAATGTCACCAGCCCCTTGTGATTCATGCCGGGCTCTCCACCCTGATTTCTGGCATCTGCAGCAAAGTCGTACATGTTCCATACATGAGTAGCCCAGAGATATGGATTTCTCTCAAAGCATCTAAGCATATACTCATGATATCTGGCCTGATATTCCTCTGTATGATCTCCTCTGCGAGGATGTTCACTGTGCAGATTCGGCATACCTTCGCAGCCGTATTCCGAATAGCCCAATGCTCTGTTTGGATATACCAGGTGGAAGAATCTCATCCACAAATCATTTAAAAACAATCCCGGCACATACCATCCCAAATATAGATTCCAACTAACCGTATCCGTAATGTGTGCAACCGGATTAAACGGACCACACATTGCATAACAAGCCAGAGTGGTGAATCTGGTAGAATCCATTTCATGACATAAATCATTGAGATAATGATGATTATCTAACATATCCTTCTTATTCCTGGTTGAAATGGTAATCTCATTTGACACCCCCCAACAGACAATAGATGGATGATTGTAATTCTGTACGATCAACTCCTTCATCTGAGTGATTGTATTTGCTCTGCCATGAGGCATATGCTCTGAGATATAAGGTATCTCAGCCCACACTATCATTCCTCGCTCATCGCACAAATCATAGAAAAACTGACTGTGCTGATAATGAGCCAAACGAATTGTATTAGCTCCAATCTCACAAATCAGATTCATATCTTCTAGATGCATCTCATCTGTAATGGCATTTCCAATATCTTTCCTGTCCTGATGCCTTGATACACCATGGAGTGGATATGATTTGCCATTGAGATAGAAACCGCTTCTGGCATCATAATGAAAATCTCTGATTCCAAATCTCACTTTGACTTCATCTACTGTTACATCATTATCTATAAGAGCAATCTCAGCTGTATATAAATAAGGATTCTTCACTCCATCCCACAGATGAATATCTATTAATTCGATTTCCAAATTCTCATAATAATTAAGTATTTCATCCCCACTGTAAGAAGTACTACTACATGTATCTTCTTCTACAATCACGGCCTGATATGGAATTACATTGCCCTCCATATCATAGATTGTAATCATAGTAGTGGCAGTAGATGTATTCTTCCAGGTTTTGATATTTACCACAGCATCTCTGTAATTATTCTGTGGTTTGGCACTTATTTCCACACCGCTACCGCCAAAGTATTCTATATCAAATCTATGCTTGCTTACCACAAGAAGATTCACATCTCTGTAGATGCCTCCATAGAAAGTAAAGTCAGCTTTCTGTGGGTAAACTCTGTCATTTGGTCTGTTGTCTACCACCACTTCCAAGTGATTTTCTTCTGTTAAATGTTCTGTAATATTTACTCTAAATGTAGAATATCCTCCAGCATGCTCATATAGCTTGCTGCCATTTAAAAAAATCTGACATTCTGAATTAACTCCATTAAACTCCAGAAATACATCCTCTGAATCTGTATGAGCCGGAGTCTCAAAGTTCTTGGAATAAGTGGCAACAGTTCTTAAATAATCATTACCACCATCCTGACCATCTACATTGTTCCAAGTATGTGGTATGTTCACATCTTGCTCAGACTGGCCATGTAATTGAAATTTCCAATTGTTATTTATATTAATAATTTGGCGCATTAAAAAACTCCTATATTGATTCCATCAACAACAAGACTATCTCATCTTGTCGTTAATATATTAACGAATCAATATCAGGAGTTTCAATTGCGGTGGAATAATTTACATATTTCACAACATAATTTACAACTTATTATATTCCCAAATACTTATTTAATTGTTCTAGAAATGCTTTCTTCTTGGAGCGACCAACCTTCAATCGCTCATTTCCCACAGCTATTTCATCACCATATAGCCCCTTCACAAAGGATAAATTAACCAGAATAGATGCAGAACATCTCACAAAATTGTAGTCAGCCAACTCTGCTTCCTTCTCTCTAAGTCCTCCATAGGCGGTAACAATCTCATCAGTGGTATGATATGTCAGATCGTGTCCCATTACTTCTATATACATAAGCTCATTAGAAGGAACTATTCTCGTACCGGATTTCTCTTTGATTTTCACAGGAACACCTTGTCGCTCCTGTAACAATTTCAACGCTTTATCAAGTTTTACGCACAGGCTTCCATAATTAATCGGCTTCAGCAGATAATCCAACGCATCAACATCATAACCCTCAGGAGCATATTGAGGCATATTTGTAACAAAAATCAATAACGCAACCGAATCAATCTGTCTAAGTTTGCGTGCGGCCTCCATTCCATTCATGAAGCCCTGACCCAAATCTATATCCATGAAGATAATATCTGCAGATTGGGTATATGCATCAATGAAGCTTTCTGCCTTGTTATATACTCTGGCATAAAATGTACAATCCTTTTCCTCGCCATATTTACTTAAACAAGATGCTAGATATGAAGCATAATCTCTATCATCTTCTACAATTGCAATACGATATTGTTTCAAGCAACACTGCCTCCACCTGTAACTACACTTACTTTTCATCGATTTATTATATCATGGATGATTTAGTATGCAAGTGATTTTGTTATTAAACCATTAAGCTTTTACTATCTCTCCCTCAGTAATTCCCGCTTCATTAAATGCAGTCACTCTAAGATATACATCTTGGCCTAACACCAATCCACCGATATTAACCTGATTATCAAATATCTGATAGCTATGATATAATTTATCAGCGCTATATCCCCACTCCACTTCATAACCCAGCGCATCAGAATTATTAGGGAAACTAACATTTAGATCCAACTCACTTTGCCATGATAACTCAATTTCGCATGCTTTAATACTCTTCGGGGGTTCTTTTTCCTTATCCAATCCAAACACTCTAATCCCTGACACTGTAGGCACTTGATTATATGGTAGAGATATATGGCTCAGCCTTACATATCTACATTTAAATCCATTATCTCGTACAACTAAATCATGTGGTAAATCCGTATCAGCATTCCGTTTGTCTTCAATAGTGTAATAAGCTACGCCGTCCACTGAACCCTCCAATAACCAATTGGTCTTATGGTCTCGCTCATCAATAAATCGCTTCTGATGCAACGCTCCAATAAAATCAGCTCCATCCGGTAATTCTGATACCATACCTTCATCTGCAAAATTTATCTGAACAGCATATACATCATATTCTTTGCCTAAGTCTACCTGTATCCACTCATCATTGTCCTTTCCAGATATATTAAATCTGATATCAGCTTCGCTCTGTGAATAATTGTCCTCTGATGCCATCCAGCATGTTCTAATATCCTCATTTAACACCTGATTAGCATCATAATATCGATCTTCGACTAATGTACCCTCATCATTTTTTCTATTTAATTTAGGAGAATGTTCAGATGAGGCAGTTGCAGTTTTACCATAAGACAAAAGCATCCATTGCGGATTCTCCCATGGATCAGTTTTTCCCTTCAAAACGGGTCTTACCCAATCTCCAAATCGTTGATTACAAAATAGTTCCCCATCTGCATCATAACCTGCCGGCCAAAGAGAAATTCGCCTTTCAAAATTATGATTGACGCATATTCGATTAGTAGCTACATGCCATATATTTCCATAATAATCTTCCATAGTTGAGCCATGACCAGCCCCAGGGCAAAAGCCACCCGGCTTATAAGAATATGGATTATTCTTAGCCAACTTGTAAGGACCAAGAGGCTTATCTGCTACATATACACCATCCGCATAGACATTAAAGCGCGAACCATTAGCTCCATATTGTAAATAATATTTACCTTCATGCTTATCTACCCATACGCCCTCCATGTATGGCGATCCTTTTATATAAGCCATAGCTGACTCTATCATAGAATCAGCCATCCCTTTCCCCTTCATATCATTAATGATGACATCTATTTCTTCCTGGGTTCTGGCTGGAATATGATTCTCAGCAGTTCTCTCAAATCCTTTTTTTGCAGCATCAATGTAACACAGTTCTACCTTCTCGCCAATAGGCTTGCAGGTTACAGGATCTAACTCAATACCATAAAGTGGCTCGATTGTTGATGACCCCCAAAAAAAATACATCCTACCATCATCATCAAAAAACTGATTTGGATCCCAAAAAACAAAATCACCCTCTATCATCTCATATTCATCTAAAAATGGATCTTTTGTTCTAAAATATATTCCTTTTTCATGATTTGAAGCGCAGAAATATAAATAATCACCACACACCCTCACATCTGGAGCATAATCATAAGCTGGCAGATTCTTAAAAGGATGAAAGTCAAAGTGACACAAATCATCGCTATAAATAAAACCTGCGGTCATAGATGGAAATATAAAGTATTTCCCTTTGAAACTAATAAGAGACGGATCCGCACCTTCTCTTGATACAGATGCTCTTCCATCTTCCAGTTTATTAAATTGATATTTGTAACTATAATTTATTGGATTACAATAGTAATTCATAATAACCCTCCTGCCATTTACTATATAATGATTCTAATATTTACAATCTAATAATAATGCTTGACTGAATGTTAATATTGAGTTATTTTACATTCAGGGAATATTTTTACTTTTTTTCACAATCTTATCATAATAATAAAAGTCATATTTCTCAAACAACAAACCACGTGTTAGGAAGGAATACTATGACAGATAAAAATAACTTATTTGACGAAGAATATAATATTTTTAAAGAGCATGAATCAAGAACTCCACGTTATGATATTTTTACCACACTCACACGCAACAAATGGTTGTCGGCTATTTTTTCAAACAATACAGAACTGAACTTTGAAAATATACTAGAAAAAGATGATTATTATGAAGATCTATTGCTCACTATGGAGAGGGATTTAGAATTAGCTAAACTCTATATGGGTTACAGCATAGCTCTTATTGAATTATATGGCCGCAACCATGGTATGCCTAATGAAATTATTGATACCATTCGACGTCAAGCCTTTATCGAAATCGCAAAAGCCAACTCTATAAATGATTTACACCATTTAATTATAGCTACATCTACAAAAGTTCATAAACTATACGTAGAACATAATTCCAATATATATTCTTACGAAGTAATACATTGCATGGAGATTATCCAACGAAATCGCTATGAGAAGATTACTTTAAACTTGTTGGCAAACCAGGTTGGTCTAAATCCAACATATCTCTCAAGAAAATTTCATTGTGAAACCGGACTCACAATATCTGAATATATTACTAACGTTAAAATGGAAGAAGCAGATATTCTGTTAAAAAATCACATATATAGCATAGACTATATTGCCGATTTATTTTCTTATGATAAATCATATTTTAAAAAAGTTTATAAAAAATGGTTGTCACAACAAATGTGACAACCTATAAATTGTGACATCCAAATCCATCAGCTGTTTTTGCGTCTCTACGCTCACATTTCTAGCCAGGTTTTTATCCGTCAGATAAGATGCCTGACCGCCATTATGGTCTTTCCACGTCTCTGTTAGACTTTGGAGCTGATACGCCTATTTTTTTCTAGTGGGGATCTTTTTATAACCCAAAATGCAACTTGTATTCATGCTTACATTCATCTATATAAGCCTTCATATCATCTACTCTGTCTTCACAATGTATTTCCACGGTTTCCATTGATTCAGGCATTATTATTGGTAGTTTACCGCATATAGGATATTTTCCGGTAATTAGTTCAAACAACACTTCTTTATCAATGCCAAAATCAACTATAATTGCATCTGCATACTTTTCAAATTCAGCCACTACAGTAGGGCGTTCTACCCTCAATACCACTATCACGGGCTTGTCACCCATAACTTTTCTCGTATTTAAAATTAAATCCAAGTCCATCTCATTGGCTGTAACTTCAGTTCTATCCTTATAACTGCGATTAGAATTCATCTCGCGCGGGTCACCTCCGGCAATGCTTACCTCTCTCGCGTACTTAGCGGTATATGGTCTGTATTGCAGGCTAATCGGATAATATCCGGCATCTTTCTGCTCTTCTTCTTTCATCATATCATACTCATATCCATTTCTTCCTCTGGGGGAATCAATAAAAACAATCGCAACATCTGCATCATCGGGATTTTCTATTCTTCTAAAATATCTGTTTACTACTTTATCATCTACAGGATTCATATCCATGGCTTTAGATTTCATTCTAACAAATCCATAATAAGAATCTACATGTCGCACAGGTATATATACCTTTACTTTTTCATAAAATGTTTTTATAGGTAACACATCATTCTTATTTTTCAAAAGAACAGGAGATTTTCTCTGTGCCTCAATGCCCTTTTTTCTATTTTTATTTGAACCAAATATTTTTTTAGCCTTTGCAATGTCGATAAATGGATTATCAAACAGACCTAACCTCATCATATTTAAAATTAACTTATATGCTGATATATATAGCAGATTATTCATATAGTCTGAACCATATTTCCCCACTCCCAGCTTATAAGCCTCATCAACAACTTTTCTATCATCCAATCCACCAAATTGATTTACACCATTATCCATCAACTTCAATATACGTTGTGGCTGTGTTATTCCTTCAACACCGTGACTTTTACCACCCATAACGTACATACCCACATGCGGTGTCATATCCTTAGTAATTCCCCAGTCTGTACAAATAACGCCTTCATATCCATACTTCTCAATCAACAAATCTTTTATAATGTATTTATTATATGCGTTTCCGACATTTTCACCATATTTTTTATCCTGATTCCATGGCACATTATAGTAAGGCATCACCGCAGCAGCCGTTTTCGTTCCATTCTTCAATTTGAATGCTCCTTCAGTGAAAGGTCTCAAATGCGTCTTAAAATTATCCCCCGGATATACTGCATATTTTCCGAAAGGGTAATGAGCATCCCTTCCACCTTCGCCTGTTCCTCCTCCCGGCCAATGCTTACACATTGCAATTACACTTTCTTCCCCCCAACCGTCAGATTCTCCATCTGTTGTCTGTAATCCATCACAAATGGTCTGAGCAAGTTGCGTAACCCAATCCACATCCATACCATACGTATCCTGTATTCGAAACCACCTTGGATCTGATCCAAAGTCAATCTGCGGTCCCAAAGCAGTCGTTATGCCCAAAGCCCGATACTCTTTGGCCACTGTTTTTGCATAGTCATAAGCTATATCATTATCAAAAACTGATGCCATTCCCAGACCCTCTGGCCATCTGGATACGTCACGAGATACATTTCTAAATTCAACTCTATCCCCATCTGCACCGTGTCGTGGATCGCTTGATAGATTAACAGGTATGCCATGATGATTTGATTCTGCTTTCGCTTGCAAATTATTTACCCATTCCACCATAGTATCTATATTCTCATAATTTGATACCAATATATGCCGGATACCATCTTGTTCAATAAAACTTTTTTGTTGATCTGTCAAGCTGCTTGGTTTAATTTCTTTGGTTTCCAAATAATTTAAACCTCCATAAGTCCCGACGTTTTCCATCTGACCAGGCATAGCAGGAACCGGTTGAGATGTCGTATGAAGAGTCAGGCCAATCATCTCATCCACAGACATTCTATCAACTAAATTTTTTGCTCTATCCTCATAAGAATTTCTCCAATCTTCATACGGATATAAAATCCCATCTCCTTCTAAATCTCTAAACACAGCTCCATCCTGCTCTATGATTTTGCCATTTGCAGATGATATTTTCTTTCCATTTTTATTTATATATAATATATAACCCTGTTTTTTAATAATTTTATATAACAAATAATTTCTCCTATCTTCTACTGAATGGATTGTCTTAAAAAAATTCCCATATATGACTACCACATATATGGGAATTTCTATTTTCTAAATATATAAGTATGAAACCCTTATTTTGTCTGACGCTCTTTAATGGTTCTCTGCACTTCTTCCATCTTTTCTTTAGAAAGTTCACTGTTTTTCAAAGCAATCAGAGTAATCACCCAACCTAGAATCGGGAAGCCACATAACAAAAGAACCGTCATTATCTTTACCCCCATTGTCAGAGGGTCCCCATTTTGAGGTACAGTGTCCGTATATCCAATCAGTGCAATCATTCCTGTTGCAATGGTGGCTCCGAGGGAAGACACCAACTTATCCACAAAACTATACGCTGCTGAAACCGTTGCAGGCATGAAATTACCGGAACGATAGCACTCATAATCCACTACATCCATTCGATAAGCATTTGTTGCTGTAGACACCACCATTTTCACGGCGTTGTTTCCAAACGTAAAAACAAAAAATATAATGGATGGAATCAACGCAACCGTAATCTTTGTAGTATCGGTAAACAGTAAAAACAGACCATATAAGATATTCAGGAACAGACATACCCAAGTCCAATCCACCATAGTCTTTTTATTGCCGTTCTTTCCTGCCAGCTTGGCACCAATTATGGCGAAAATAATGCCAGGTAATATGGCCACTGTGGAAAGAATAGTGGAAATACTGTAATTTCCAATCATAATACCAAAAAGCATCACAGAAACAACTGATACGGAGCCTACAGTCTGTGCCAATTTATCTGAAACGGCGGCCCACATATATCTCTGTAACTCCTTGTTATCACGGATAAGCGCTACAATATCTCGAAACGAAGTTTTATCATTTTTTTCTTTTTCCACATTCCCCCGGAAGTTTTCCGGTTTATCATAAGGTGTAATTCCAAGGCAGGCAAAGAGACAAAATATGAACGCCATTACAATTGCAACCAAATTAAATTCTGCTAAGAATCCCTGTCCCACCTGATTGTCATATTTGGGTAAGAGCACAACCATAGAAATGATAGAAATCAGCATGGGTGCAAGATAAGAATAAATTGTTCCAAAAACCGAGATAGTAGGACGCTGGCGTGGATCATTCGTCATAATATTTCCGGTAATCGCTCCGGCAATACCCATACAAGTGTATCCGATTATGTAAATAGCGTAGCACACAACAAAGAAAATCAATCCCAGGATACCGTTCAAATGTCCCGGCCCTATATTACACATTAATGTAGTAGCACAAGCCATGATACCCCACCCAAAAAATAAAAATATTCGTACTTTACCAAATTTAGAATCAAATCTCTCAATGATAAACGCAACTAAAGGGTCTGTAATTCCGTCAAATAATCTGGATACTGTAATAATTACTCCTGTAACAGCAACTATTATTCCATAATTAACATTACCAATATATGTAGCATATGTCATCAGCATGTAAAAACACATAGATGCAGCACCAAATAATTGCGAAAAAGCAATATGTGACATTTTCGCGCGTTTATAAATAATTTTATTATTTTCCATTTTATGCCTCTTTCTTCTCCATTTATATTTCATTTTAATATGCCAAAATTCTCGCCGGATTCTCTACAAAAATCTTTTGAATTGCGGATTCTTTGTTATATTTTTTTAACATAGGGATAAGATATTCCAAACTTCTTGCCACTCCGTGACTTCCATAACTTCTTCCCAAAAGCTTATTTGAAAAATCACATCCAACTGTAATCTGATTTTCATAACCCTCATCCAGTAAAATAAGAAGTGCTTTTAAGCGATCAATGTCCTCTGTCACAAAATAATTATCATTTGTCAGTGGCATTCCAAAAGTATCAAACCCGATAGTAACCCCCAAATCCAGCAGCTGTTTTTGCGTCTCTACGCTCACATTTCTAGCCAGGTTTTTATCCGTCAGATAAGATGCCACCGGTACATCTGCACACAACCGATTATCCATGTGGCAAATATGTACTTTATCCGGTTCGGCACCTGAAGAGATTGCCAGTTTTGCTGTTTCTACTACAAGTTCTCCGGGGATGTTAGGATCTGTATGAATATGAACAGAAAGTCCTGTTTCACCGGATAATTTTCCACAGGCTCTTACCCCGGCCAGTTCTCCATCCATGATTCCGTTTGCATCCATAGTCGCGATGGCACATTTTAACATACCCGGGCGAATATCTGTTCCGTCTCTTCCATTATTCACTTCATTTTTAAAATAATTGTAATAGAATGCATCGTCTTTTCCCAATAGTTCCGGCGGACGGGAAGTCAAGGTATAAATTCCAGTGGCACATATAATATTCAAATCCAATTTTTTTGATAGCGAAACAATTCTATTGATATCTCCTCCACTTCCACATGGTGAGCAATCACAAACAGATTTTCCACCTGCCTCTTTGAAATAGGTGTATTCCTTAATCAAAAATTCTTCGTCGTCAACTTCTGCCAAATCATTAGACATGAGATAAGTTCCTGACTTTAAAAAAGTATAATTTTCTGGACGAAATGCCAATTTTTCCTTTGGTATATCAGGAAAATATCTTTTCATAAACTCTCTGGAAATACTCATATCCAAATAGGTGTGCTCATGTAGCGAAGTCACTCCCAAATCTTTCGGCTCAATATCTCCGCATACCGTTGTAATTTTTTTACTCATAATTTATCCTCCATTAAAGTATTGGGCAGATAAAAAATCTGCCCATATATACTGTATTTCGAATTTTATTTATGCTTGTCAAAAAACTTAACAGTATTTTTCATAATCTCATAACTTTCTGGTGTTCCCCTGCCTGTAGTAGCGAATGCATGGAAGCAGTCTGGGTAGGAATAGGCTTCATATTCTACACCTGCCTTTTCAAAAGCTTTCGTTAGCCATATAGAATCCACGGATAATGTCTCGCTCTCATCCCATGCTAAAAAAACAGGACAAAAATCGTGATAATCATCTAAAGTGAGATTTAAATATTTTTCTGTTCTGGTTGCTTCTGTGCTCTCCGCTGCCAATCCTCCTAACCAGACAAAGGAATCCGGTTTTACGGTAAAATCTTTATTTCCATCAAAGTTTCTGTCTATATCATCATTAAAAATAATCGGAGGAGAATAGGGTACAATACCCGCAGGCATCTTAATTCCTGTATCTCGTGCCATCATAGCTACTGCCAGGCAAAGATAAGCACCTCCGCTTTCCCCTATTAAATAAACAGGCTTATCAGGATAGCGCTCGGTAACAGCCTTATACACATCATAGCTGTCATTTGTCATTGCTGGGAACTTGTTTTCCGGAGCCAAGCGATAAGTGAAAGATATGACAGGTCGCTTGCACTCATCTGCCAACATGGATGCATAACCTCTGGATGATTTTGCATTTCCACAAATCAATCCACCTCCGTGAATATAAACTACAATATAGTCATCCTTTGCATCATCAGGCATACTAATCTCTGATTCGATTCCGGCAAACTCATCATCTATAAAGCTTACTCCGGTAATCTCAGCCATATTATCCTGTGCCTGCTGTACTACCTTACGAAGCTGCATCGCATCTGCACTTCCATCAAATTTTGGTGCAAACCCTGCTGCCATCATCTGCTGCATAATTTGTTTTAAACTTTCCATTTCTTTACTAGCCATAAAAATACCTCCATTCCATTTCAAAAAACTTTCTCTCGAAGAAATGATTTGCTTTTATTCTGGTTAAATCATAATTTCTAAAAGACTTCTCAACAAGAGATAAAATGGATTTATTGTTTGCTAATCGAACACTTTGTATGATATTATTGGGTTATCAAATAGAAAAGGAGACGAATGATGCGACGAACCAATCAATTTGAAAGAACTGATAGAGATATTACTTATGCTCTATTTGAAATTATGGAAACAAAATCCTTTGAGAAAATAACTGTACAAAATATTTTGGATGAGGCAAGAATAAATCGTTCTACCTTTTATCAGCATTTTTCTGATAAATATGAAATATTAGAACGAGCACAAGAAACTATCGTATCGGAAATGATAGATATGATTACCGTAACAACCAAAGAAAATGATATGTCATTGGAAACCATCAACATGCTTTTGTACGAATATATTGTTTCCAAAAAAGAAATTATCCTTCGGTTATTTTCTATTAAAACAGAAGAATTTAACTTGAAAGAGAAAATGATAGATTTATACACCCAACAACTGATAAAAGATAGCAAAACACTATCTAAAGCAGAAGCACGATTAACTGCTGTTATGATCGTAGAACTATTAGAAGACTACCTGAAAAATAACAATACCGATAAGGAATTTGCCCAATATATGCTAAATACTTTTCTTCATATCACCACTTATTTTTTTCGTGTAGATCATGTAAAAAATGCGGAAGAACTGATTTTGGATACTGTAGCAAAAATAAGACATTCACAATAACACTCCCTTATCATGTTCCTTATTACAGACTTTCCATGTCTCCGCCAGACTGTGGAGCTGATAAGCCCAAAAATACATATGCTTCCGGATTTTGTTTGCAAAAATCCATAGACATCTTTGTCAACAAAGTTGCAATATATTCCGGTGATTCATCACCGGTTATAAATAGCCAGTTTTGAATCACACTACTAATCCCTCCCCAAAAGAAACTGCCTTTATAACGCAATTCTGTAGATATATTTGAATAACTTTTTGCTACATCATAGCGATTTTGCATGGAAGAAAAATACTGTATATTATTTGCAATCGCATCCCGGCATTCCAGTGTCCTGTTAAAGTACAATCGACACATTTTTTCAAATCGATGAAAAAGCACTTGTTCTGTATCACCTTTATAATGTTCAGTCATAATCAAAATCCCTTCCCCATACATTTCTTTTATATATTCTTCCATTACATCCTGTGGTAGTGCATAATATTTATAGAACGTTGAACGATTAATATCAGCCTTTTCACACAATTCCGTAACAGTAATCTCCTGGATTTTTTTATATTTCATTAGTCGGATAAGCTCCTTTTGTAATCCCTCTTTCGATTTGTTTGATCTTGTTTTCATTTTATAAATCTACATCCTTCCCGTAAATTGTTGTTTATTGAAAATATCGCATTGAATCTTTGTTTCCACCATTTTATACTTATCACAAAGCAAAAGTCAACAAATGTAGTTTTTAAAGAATGGAGGAACTTATGGCTAGTGAAACTATGAAATACATGAAAACTGTTATGAAAAAACAATACAATCGTCAGGGAATCAGTAATAATAACAAAAAAATAAATCCCTATGTTATGCGTATTACAAATGATCTCTCACTTCTTACATTAAAAAACGCTCCTGACGTAACATTTCGACCGGTGAAACTAGGAACTATGAAGGGAGAAGTCTGTATTCCAAAGGAAGTAGACGAATCCGCAATACTATTCTATATCCATGGCGGTGGAATGGTTGCCGGTAACGCAAAAACATCTCGTCATTTTGCATCTATATTGGCCTCTAAAACTGGTTACGTTACCTACACCTCTTCTTATCGCTTAGCCCCAAAGCATCCAGCTCCCGCAGCTCAGGAAGATTGCTTTGCTGGATATAAGGAACTACTGAACCGATATCCTGACAAACCAATTTTTGTTCTGGGTGAAAGCGGCGGAGCCTATATGACACTAACCACTACTTTACTTGCTATGAAACACAATTTAAGACTTCCAAACGCTGTCGCTCTTTATTCCACTCCCTGTGCCTGGGATTACTCCTTAGATTGGGAAAAAAATGCTTCCACCGATATTTCACTCTCCCCCAATGCAATGCAGCAGTTAAAGGATTTTTATTTTAAAAACGACAGCCTATTGTCTGATCCTATATGTAATCCTCTTCTATCTGACTATAAAAATTTCCCACCGGCTTATTTTGCCTGGGATAAGGGCGAAATTTTAGCGGCAGACTCCGAAAAATTAAAGGAATTAATCACAGCTGCTGGAGGAAAAGTGGAAGGAGAGGGCTGGCCCGATGCTTTTCATGCATTCCCAATTCTTGCCGGTCTTCTCCCGGAAGCAAACACTGTGGTGGATCAAACCCTTTCCTTTTTCAAAAAACATATGTAATTGCTTATCTATTAATATATTTCACTAAAAAAGGGCTGCCACACCGGATGGTTAATGATATGTACCCTCTTTACTTTTCTTCTAATGCGGCGGCCCTTTCTTTTATTTAAATAAAAATAATTCAACACTGCCAAGCAATAATTTCATAAAAATATCCCCCGAAGTATATTCACAATCCCAACTTAGATTATGAGCTATACTTCAGGGGATATTTATATTATATAATACTTCCCTCAATATATATTATTCCTTTACACCACCAAGTGTAACGCCTGCTACAATATACTTAGAAAGCAGGATGTACACGATAATGATTGGAACAATCGCCAATAGGATAAACATGTAAATCTTTCCCATATCAAACTTCAGGAAATCAGCTGATCGCAAACTTGCAATCAGGATTGGAAGTGTCTTCTTGTCATTTGAAGAAATAACCAATGCTGGCATGAAGAAATTATTCCAATTGCTAACAAATACGAAGATTGCCTGTACAGCCAACGCCGGCTTCATAATTGGAAGCACAATCTTGTTAAATGTCTTGAACTCACTGCATCCATCAATTCTCGCAGCTTCCAATAGTTCCATAGGAAGGGAACTCTGCATATATGAATACATGAAGTAGAATACTGCCGGAGCTGCAATTGAAGGAAGAAACAGTGGGAAAAGTGTATCCATCAAATTAATCTTGGTAATCAACTGAATAAAACCAAGTGCAGATACCTGCGTTGGCATTACCAGAATTAACAGAATAAATACTACTGCGGCCTTTTTCAATTTGAAGTCATATGCGTACAAACCGTATGCTGTCAAAGCCGAGAAATAGCAAGACAGAACTGCTGCACATGTAGATACAATAAGTGAATTCTTCAAACCTGTCAGTATCGGAAGTTTCGCATCATTTATTACATTAGAGAAATTCTTCAGGAAATGTCCTCCAGGTAAGAAGCTAAATCCCTGCTGTATCTGAATATGGCTTCGTGTTGAATTAATTATTAATATATAAAAGAAGAACAAGCACAAAAATGTAAGTATCGCCAATACTATATATGAAATTATAAGTCTTGGAGTAACACGTACATGTTCCTTCACTTTTTTCTTATTTGTATTATCGCTCATTATGTTACCTCCTTTGTCCTACTTCTTTGCCTTCTTTTTCTTTGGCGCTGAATCGTCTTTTTCATTCATTGTCGAGTAAACGCATAAGCAAAGAATTGCACATATAATAAACAAGATAACTGAAAGAGCACCTGCCATACCGAAGTTCTTACTATACAGATGATGATTCAAGAACATCAAAAGTGTCATTGAAGTTCTGTCTGGATTACCATTTCCATTTGTCAAAATCTGTGGAACATCGTACATCTGCAAACCACCGATCATTGATGTAATAAATACATATACAAGGATTGGTTTAATGCTTGGCAATGTAATTCTAAAGAATATCTGTGTGCTGGTTGCACCATCAATCTTCGCTGCTTCAAAAAGTGATGGGCTGATACCCATAATAGCAGCCATGAGCAAAATTGTTGTATTTCCAAACCACATAAGGAAGTTCATCAAAGCAATAAGAGCTCTTGTCCATCCGACTGAGGTAAAGAAACTAATTCCGTTCTTGGCAATTCCTGAAGAAATCAAGAATCCATTTACAGGACCGATATTTGAAAACAATGCAAAGAACAACATTGAAAATGCACTGGCCATAATCAAATTCGGCATATATATTACAGTTTTAAAGAACTGCTTACCTTTGAGCTTAAGCATCTCATCTGAGAACCATGCTGCAAGAATTAATGATACGACAATCTGTGGTATAAAACCTGCAATCCATAAAAGGAGTGTATTTCCTGTATACTTCAAGAAATCAGATTGTATTAATTCTTTATAATTATCTAATCCAACAAATGTAGGTCCAATTATTTTCAATCCACTTCTATAATATTCAAAAAAACTATAGAACACAGTAGATATCATAGGTATTAATTGAAAAACCGCAAATGCCAGAAAGAACGGCAAGATAAATACATATCCCCACTTGGCATAGCTCACGCTTTTATAGCGTTTTTTATTGTCTTTTTCTGACATCTCATTAACCTCTTTCTCTCTCTTAAAATTATCACGGTGCACACATGATGCATGCACCGTGACTTATTTACTTAGTAAAAACTAAATACTATATCAGCCTATGGCCATACAACTTCTTTGACATCTGGATATTTCTCTTTGATTGCCTTCTCGAAGTTAGCCTTTGCACCATTCATATCAACAGTACCTGTGAAGTAATCCTTGAATGCCTTCTGAATTTCTTCGTTACATCCCTGATCATAAGGACCACAATTTGACATATCAATCTTTGGAGCTGTCTCAGCAAAGAGTGCTACGTGGTTCTGTCCTCCAAGGAACTCTGAAGAATATGTTGTATCTGCTGCGATTTCATCCATAGCAGTCTTGTTGTTTGTGTAATCCTGTACATCTGGATCTCTTGTAATTGACTCCATGATAGACTTATCACATGTAAGCTTAAGCATTACGTCCTTGATAAGATCCTTGTCGTCTGTACCATTTGCTGCACAGATCCATGTACCACCCCAGTAGTAAGGAGCTGGTCCATAGCAAACTGCCCAGTCACCATATGCACCATTTCCAACTTCCTTAGCTGCATCTTCATCTGCTAATGCATTACCAAGAAGTGTGAAGTTGATTCCCCATGTAGAATAGAAGAATCCGAATACCTTGGCATCTGGTCCCTGATCTGCTGTCCAGTTGTCATCCCAAAGTGATGTCTTGTTGTTGTAACCTGCATCTGTATACTTCTTTGTCTGATCAACCCACTTCATGATCATTGGATCAACTGTAAGCTTGCCATCTGTTACCCAAGGATTTGCTACGTTGTTAGAGAATGTTCTATAAGAATCATCAAAGCCTGACAACATCTTGTAACCCTTGTCACTAGCCTGTTTAGCAACTTCATCAAACTTATCCCAATCAGCAAGTGCTGCCTGTACCTGCTCTGGATCATCTGTTCCAAGTACATCCTTGGCAATTGAACGACGATATGCGAAAAGTCCAGGTGTAGCCTGCCATGTAGTACCCTTCTGAGCACCGTTAGAATCTGTAACGATGTCCTTTGTGTACTGATACTGATCAGCAAGGTCAGCATCTGTAAGTCCGATGTCTTTCTTTACATCAAGTGTATAATCTGTATCAACATACTTCAAAGCGTAATCAGCTTCTACCAAGAAGATATCAATCTTATCATTATCAGCTGCGCTCTCCTGAGCAAGTAATGCTTCGTCAAGTTTGTTCTGATAGTTATTTCCTTCGTTTGGGTTGATAGTCCACTTAACAACTGTTCCATCATTTAAAGTTGTTGTAGAACCATCTGCTGAAACTTCCTTAACCTCCGGATAGAAATCATTGAATCTGCTCTGGAATTCATCGTTCCAGCACCAGATATTTAAATAGTGGTCATCACCACTTGATGCAGATCCGCTTGTTGAAGCAGAGTCTGCTGATTTGCTGCATGCAGCCATAGGAATTACCATTAAGGTAGCCATTGATACGGCTAACGCTTTTCTCATAAAACCCTTCATTATAAATTACCTCCTAGTTTGTGTGTTTTGGAGCTGAGACTGAGCCTCCCTCCAGTACTTTACCATCCACATTAATCTGTTCTATCAGACTAGTCTTGGGATTCTCGATAATATCAATAAGTTTTCTCGCTGACTCTCTGCCAACTGCATCACTATCCTGTTGATAGGTGGTGAGCTTCGGTCTAAGCACTTGAGAAGATTTGACACCATCATATCCCGTAACACTCATTTCGTCCGGTATTGATATGCCGTGATTCTCGAGGACCTGTCTGCCTCCCAGAAATGAATAGTCATCCGGATACATGATCGCTGTGGGTTTATTCTTTAGATTTAACAGAACTTCTGTTGCCCTGGCGCTATCGTGGGTATGGTGATATCTAGCCTCGATAACATATTCATCAGGAACTTCTACCCCTCCTTCCTTACAAGCTCTGTAAAAACCTACTAGTCGCTTCTCCGTAACTGAAGTCTTCTCTCCATGTACGAAAGCGATATTCTTATGACCTAAGTCAATAAGATACTTTGTTAATAGATATTGCCCTTCTATATTGTTGGACATTATCGCACTGTGATTATTGAATACATAATCAATGCTGACTGTCGGAATATCTGAATCAACCAGTTGTATTACTGCAGGTGATTTAAAATCTACACAGGCAATAAGTACTCCATCGCATTTGCGATAGACTGCATGTTCCAGAAATGACATTGGGCGTCCACCAATATTTTGACTAATAAAGGTAATATCATATCCCAACCGTTCTGCCTCATCCTTAGCACCATTTAATATAGAAGCAAAATATTCATGTGATAAACCGGAATGTGTATCATCTACAAAAAGCACTCCTATATTATGAGAACTATTGGTCTTCAATTGTCTGGCAGCTGAATTCGGCATGTAATGAAGTTCATCCGCCGCCTTTAGGACTTTGGCTATGGTCGCTTCACTAATGTCTTCATAACCATTCAATGCTTTGCTGACAGTAGCTATGGAAACGCCACACCTTTTTGCGATATCTTTGATCGTAGCCATATCTTCATTAACTCCCTTTGCTAAATCCTTAAAACACTAAATCGTTTTCGATACCTTTAGTCTAATTCACGAAATCGATTAAGTCAACAACCGAAACTCTCCAAATATGTCAGATAATTCTTGTATATTTTTACTAATTTCGCTATTTTCGAGGATTTTTCGCAGTTTTTTAGTTGATTTTTGTCCGGTTCATCCTATAATAAAAGTAATTTACGAAATCGTATTCGTTATTGAAAACACAGGGTTTACCCCATATTTTACATGTTTCGTACTGATTATAGGGTGTTTTCGTCTAAAACGAATATCATATAAAACTACAATATATAATTAGGAGGTTCTATGAAATACGGATATTTCGATGACATTAATAAGGAATATGTCATCACAACACCTGAGACTCCACTTCCTTGGATCAACTATTTAGGATCCAACGAATTCTTCGGTCTCTTCTCCAACACTTGCGGAGGTTATGATTTCTATAAAGATGCGAAGCTTCTTCGCCTTACTAGATACAGATATAATAATAGTCCATATGATAGCAATGGACGTTACTACTATATAAATGATGGTTCTGACATCTGGAATGTGGGTTGGCAGCCTACACAGACTCCACTTGATTCTTATGAATGCCATCACGGTATGGGTTACTCAAAGATTATAAGCAGCAAGAATGGTATACAGACTTCCCTTCTTGCTTTCGTACCGGTAAATGATAATTGTGAGATCAACCAGATTACATTGAGAAATGCTTCCGATTCTAATAAGGAAATTGATTTTTTCAGCTATATAGAATTCTGCCTATGGAATGCAGAGGATGATTCAACCAATTTCCAGAGAAACTTCTCTACAGGCGAAGTTGAAATCGAGGGCAGCACCATATATCACAAGACAGAATACAGAGAGAGACGCAATCACTTCTCTTTCTACCATGTAAATACTGAAATTGATGATTTCGATACAGACAGAGCTACATTCCAGGGCTTCTACCACGGACCTGCCAATCCGGATGCTGTAAAAGCCGGACATTGTAACAACTCTGTAGCTCACGGATGGTCACCAATCGGAAGTCATCACAAGAGAATAAATCTATCACCTGGCGAGAGCATTTCTCTCATATTTATAATAGGATATTGTGAGAATCCTGCTGAGAAAAAATTCATCGCTCCAAATGTAATTAACAAGGAGCCTGCTCATATAATCATCGACAAATACAAGACAGATGCAGATGTTGCAGCTGCTTACGATGAATTGAAGAAGTACTGGGATGAATTATTATCTGTTTACACTCTCACTTCCGATAATGAGAAGCTCAACAGATCGGTTAATATATGGAATCAGTATCAATGTATGGTTACATTTAACATGTCCAGATCCGCCAGCTACTTCGAGAGCGGTATGGGACGAGGAATGGGATTCAGAGACAGTTCTCAGGACTTACTGGGATTTGTTCATCTAATTCCTTCCCGAGCAAGAGAGAGAATTCTGGATATTGCTAACACTCAATTCCCTGACGGTTCTGCATACCATCAGTATCAGCCACTTACCAAGACCGGTAACTTAGGTGTTGGTTCAGGATTCAACGACGATCCATTATGGCTTATTGCCGGTACTTGCGCTTATATTCGCGAGACTGGTGATTACAGCATATTGGAAGAGATGTGCGAATTTGATACAGGACGCGCAGGAGTTCCTGCTGCTCCACTCTTCGAGCATTTGCGTCGCAGTTTCAAATATAACATGGACCACAAAGGCCCACACAAACTACCTCTTATCGGTAGAGCTGACTGGAATGATTGCCTCAACCTCAACTGTTTCTCAGAAACACCAGGTGAGAGCTTCCAGACTACAGGACCTAGTGAGGGACCTGTTGCAGAATCAGTATTTATTGCAGGAATGTATGTAAAATACGGCAAGGAATTCAAGGACTTATGCCAGCATATAGCTGATATCAAATCGCAGAATTCATCAAGTTTAAATAAATTACCTGAAGTTGATGAATTAAATCGCATAATTAGTATATTGGATTCTGAAATTTCAGCCATGACAGAAGCAGTTGAAACTGCAGGCTGGGATGGTAAATGGTTCGTAAGAGCTTATGATGCCAACTCTAATCCAGTGGGATCACATACATGTGAAGAAGGACAGATCTTCATCGAACCACAGGGCATGTGCATCATGGGTGGCATTGGAATTGACAATGGTAAAGCCGAGACAGCTCTCGCTTCTGTAAAAGAGAGACTTGATAGCAAATATGGTATCATGCTGAATCAGCCAGCTTATACTAAATACCATGTGGAACTTGGAGAGATTTCTTCTTATCCACCTGGATACAAAGAAAATGCTGGAATCTTCTGCCATAACAATCCATGGATTGCATGTGCAGAAGCTGCAGTTGGACATGGTGATAGAGCTTATGAGATTTATACCAAGACTAATCCTGTATTCCTTGAAGAAATCGGTGAAATCCATAGAACAGAACCATATGCTTACTGCCAGATGGTTGCCGGTGCAGATGCTCCAACATTTGGCGAAGGCAAGAACAGTTGGCTTACAGGTACTGCTGCCTGGACATTTGCCACAGTAAGTCAGAACATACTTGGCATCAAGCCAACATATGACGGTTTGAGTGTAGACCCTTGTATTCCTTCTACTATGACTGAATACAGAGTAACCCGTAAATATCGTGGCAAGACATACAACATTCATGTATCTAACCCGAATCATGTAGAACATGGTGTTAAATCTATTTCAATAAATGGTAACAACCTCCCGGAAGGTACCCTCCTTTTAAACCCTTCCGCAGATGTTATGGATGTGGAAGTTATCTTAGGCTAGTACTTCATACATCAGATGAGTGAATCACCAACCCCACGATTCATTCGAGATAAACCATATCTAATATCCACAAAAAGCCGGTGGAATAGGACCAGTACCTATTTCACCGACTTTTTATTCTATATCTAATCATTTGATTTCTCTCTTAATTGTTATTCATTTGATCATTTAATATTACACTTACATATTCTTGATAAATAATACTACTCCCGAGATAATCAGTAACACTATCACCAACTTCTTCACAAGTTTCTCATCCAATACCTTCGCTGAGAAAATACCTGCAAACAATCCGGCAAGCATAAAAGGCACCAATATAATTACCTGTTTTATGGTTCCTATGGTAATAACTCCAAGTATGATATATGTAATTATTCGAACTGTATTTTCTGCAATAAATACTATAGACAGATTTGCTTTGAACTCTGAAGCTGTCTCTGTAATCTCTGACACATACGCAGCCACAAGCACTCCCACTCCGAATAATCCACAGAGAAGTCCTGACAATATGCCCATTATGGCAAGCACCCATCTCGGTGACTGATTCGATTTGCGAGTATACTCCTTGCGAAGCATATCAACTCCCACCAAAGTAACTACCACTCCGAATATCATTTTCAATAATCGCACATCTAAGCTCTTTAAGAGAAATGCGCCTACTATACTGCCACCAAGCACCATCAGCATAATTGGTACAAATATATGTTTCTTCAACTCATCTCTGTTCTGCCACGTGAGAATCACATTTGTCGGATAACCAAGCACCAGTTCCACCGGAGTAATCTCCACATTACTGACGCCAAATCCCAATATAGCGTCAAACACCAGGGTATTTGCGAATCCGCACAATCCTTTTATATAAAATGCTACCAAAGTAGCAGCAATCCATAACAACATCTATTATTCCCTCTTATTAATATTAATTCCAATATTATTTAACAGCACTTCACGCACCATTTGCCATAATAACACAACGGCCACATCCACGCAATCACGCAGATGTGGCCGTTTTTTAGGAATTTATAATGAAGGGTAGAAAATCATTACTTCTTTGCCTCTCCCTCTGGGAAGATTATTTTGAATACAAAGAAGAATATCACCATTGATATTCCACCCATCAATACTGTGGTACCTATATTGTACAACCAGTCTGGAACAAATGAACTAGCACATCCTACCCAGACACAATTGATGGAATTTACTATAAATGTTATGACAACCCATGCTATAAAATACCACATAGCCTGCCACCATACATTCCCCTTACTTCTAAAAGTGATATTTCTCTGAAGAGGGAAATTTATAACCTGTGCCAAAAAAGATCCTACAAGCATAGCAATCAAATAACCTAAGCCACCACCTATCAAGACATTTCCAGCCTCGTCATATATCACATCATAACCTATAACATTCCATGTGAACTTCATATCGAACAATTCCACTGGAATAGCCGGCCAACTCCACTCAATTCCAGCCAATCCCACTCCTAATACTCTAGGCAAAAAGGCATAAATAATATATTGTACAACCGTCACCAGGTTGCTAAATATAAGAAATAATCCACCTTCTCTAACCCATTTAGATAATCTAGGATGTCTACCTTCAAAATCTGCCCAAACCTTTTTCAATGCATTCATCTATCATGCCTCCATCAATACTTATTTGCTTTATTGCATCCATAATACGTATTATATACTAGCAAATAATTTCCTTATTTATACAAAAACGGCATAAATTGTAGTTTTTTATACATAAAGTGCATATCTAATATCAAAACTTCTCACTTTTTTCTAACAAAAAGTGCTATACTATCTTATACTGCAAAATCAAACAATTACAGTGCAAAAAACCATTAAAATTGGGCAAAAAAGGAGTATAACTATGGCAGATTTTAGAGAAGAATTATTAGAACGCTTTCTTCGCTATGTAAAGATTTATACAACCAGCGAAGATGATGTGGAAAATATACCTAGTACAGCCAGACAATTTGACCTGGCTCACATTTTGGAAAATGAATTGCAGAGCCTGGGATTACAACAGGTTAATGTAAGCGAAAACTGTTATGTGACCGCTGTTCTTCCTGCATCAGAAGGAATGGAGAATCACAAAGTATTGGGACTAATCGCTCATATGGACACAGCTCCTGATTACAGTGGTGAAAATGTAAATCCTATTATCCATGAAAATTACGACGGCAAGGACATCACTCTTGGAGATTCCGGCAAGGTTATTTCAGTGAAGGACTTCCCGGAACTCGAGAAGTTAGCTGGCAGAACTCTTATTACAGCCGATGGAACAACACTTCTTGGTGCTGATGACAAAGCTGGAGTTGCAGAAATCATGACCACTGCTTCTTATTTTATGAAGCATCCAGAGATAAAGCATGGAGAGATTCATATCTGCTTCACTCCTGATGAGGAAGTGGGACGAGGACCAGACAAGTTCGATGTAGAAGGCTTTGCAGCTGATTACGCTTACACAGTTGACGGTGACAGCGAGGATGAAGTGGCTTATGAGAATTTCAATGCTGCATCTGCAACTATTGAAATCGATGGTGTCAATGTACATCCGGGAGAAGCCAAAGATATTATGGTCAATGCTGCACTCATTGCTACAGAAATAGCTCAGAGTCTGCCGGCATCAGAAACACCTGCCAATACAGAAGACAGAGAAGGTTTCTATCATTTAATAGAAATGTCAGGAGATGTAGCACATGCCAAACTTGCCTACATCCTGAGAGACCACGACAAAGATTCCTTTGCAAACCGCAAGGTTGTTGTGGAAAATATATGCAAAAAAATGGCAGCCTCTTATCCGACTGCCAATATCACATGCAATATACGAGATTCCTATGAGAACATGCTTGTAATCATGGAGAAACATCCTGAGATTATAAAGCTGGCCAAAGATGCCATACAATCTGTAGGTCTTGCTCCAATTTCCCGTCCTATCAGAGGAGGCACTGATGGAGCTCAACTCTCATTCAAGGGATTGCCTTGTCCAAACTTAGGAACAGGCGGATATGGATTCCACGGTCCTTATGAGCATGTCAGCTTAGAAGGAATGGAGACAGTTGTTGAGGAACTGATCTATATTGGAACTCATCCAATACAGTAGTTATCCAAGGATATACTTCTTCAACTCCTCATAAATATGCTCAGTATCCGGTGGGCATCCCATAACGCAGAAATCGAAATTGCGGGTACATTTACCAATTCCGATTTTACCGGTTTCACCCTGGTGTCCCTGGCCAATGGCAATCTGGGAATCCAGCTTCTCAAGGAGGCCTTCCTCCTCCAACTGAAGGAGTGCCGGCACTAAACTAGCATAGCATGCACTACATGAATCAACTTCATTCACGGCATATTTCACACGAAGCACCTTGTTATCACGAGGTGCTTCTTTGTCCATATTGCCCTCATTTATATCATAGATTCTGGCGTGTTCTACATCTGTACTTCCGCTTCCAATCTCTCCCGCCAGCTTCACATATTCCACATCCTCTACTGTAAGTCCCATAAGCTTACATACATATGCATCAACGAGAACCGGATCAAGGGCAGTCATAATACAATTTCTGACAACAGGATTGCCCCCTTCCTCAAAATCCAAATCGCCACAGATGTGATCCACCACAATAAAATCCTGATGTATTCCCTGTGATAAATGTGCAATTGGTCGATGAAGCCCCATGCTGTGGAAATGCCTCTTCTCAGTATTGGGAATGAGACCTTTCATATTTTTCAATGCACAGGTAATCCTGGTCTGACAATGTCCCTTCATAACAGGCACATTTATGAGAAAATCAATATCATTTACCACATCACATATTTCAATATCCAACCCATTACAATCTACTGTGTGATGTCCGTCCTTTTGAGCATCCACAAAAGGCACATCATAATTCTCACACAAGGTCTTGTATCCACAGAATTCATAGGCATCTGAAGTCTTATCCCCAACCCATGAGCCCTCTGCTATTTTAATATCATTAAAATCACGAGCCTGAAGATATTCTATAATACCGGCTACAACTTCCGTATGAGTAGTTGCACCGAAGCTGGCAGGAGTAGGTGCCACAAGGTTTGGCTTTATGCCAATGCGAAGTTGGGTTGCATCATTAATTCCCATGGCCTCAGCCTTGTTACGAACAGCCTCCTGCAGATTAGACTCCTCCAAAATCCGAATTGTCATATCCTTGTAGTCTGTACCATATATTTTATAAATCTCGTGCTGTAACATTATTTTCTCCTCTTACCTGCAAGAACTATTGTCCCGCTTTAATCTTCTCTGCCAGTTCTTCCAGATATACATATCTATCCATCTTCTCATCCAGCTGAGCTTCCAATTCACTCTTGGCAGCACCAAGTTCATTCAGCTTCACGAAATCACTGGCAATCTTTGGATCAGATAGCTGCTCATCAATCTCTGCAATCTTATTCTCCAAAGCTTCTATATCATCCTCGATAGTATCATATTCCAATTGTTCTTTATATGTAAATTTCAGCTTCTTATTCTGAGCTTTCTGCTGCTTATAAGCTTCAGCTCCTGACAGAGTCTCTTCGGCATCTTCGTTTTCTGATGCTTTATCACGTAGATTATCATCCGAATTATTACTATTAACATTCCTGCTGCCAACAGTTATTTCAAATTCACCTCTATGACTGTTGTAATAATCAGAATAACTGCCATTAAACAGGGTTATCTCTCCAGTTGAATTAAAAGTCAACATGCGATTAACAACTCTATCCAGGAAGTATCTGTCGTGGGATACAGTAATAAGTATGCCCTGAAATGTATCTAGATAATCCTCCAATATATACAGGGTTGAAATATCCAAATCATTGGTTGGCTCATCAAGAATCAATACATTAGGCGCACCCATCAAAACTCTAGCCAGATACAGTCGCCTCTTCTCACCACCTGAGAGCTTACCAATCTTCTGATACTGCATAGAACCTGTAAACAGAAACTTCTCCAACAGCTGAGATGCTGATATATATCCATCCTCTGTGCGAATATACTCCGCCACATCCTTGACATAATCTATAACTTTCTGATTATCATCCATGCCAACAGCTTCCTGGGCATAATATCCTATATTTACCGTCTCACCGATTTCAATACTTCCGGTGTCTGGCTCATACTCTCTCATAATCAGTTTCAGAAGAGAGGATTTACCACAACCATTAGGTCCCAGAATTCCCACTCTATCATTTCTCAGAAAATTATATGAGAAATCCTTGATATAAGTCCTTCCCTCAAAGGTTACTGTAATATTTTCCAACTCTATAGTCTTATTCCCCAGACGACTGGAGAGACTCTCAATCTCCACATTGGAATCTATCTCCACAGGTTTCTCATCCCGCAAAGCCTCGTAACGCTGAATATGAGCCTTCTGCTTGGTAGAACGCGCTCTGGCTCCTCGCTGCATCCATGCAATTTCCTTGCGCAAAATATTGCGATGCTTGGCCTGTGTTGCCAGCGCCATCTCCTCTCGCTGAGATTTCAATTCCAGAAATCCCTCATAGTTAGTTTTGTATGAATACAGCTTTCCCTTATCTATTTCCACTATTCGATTACATACCAGATCCAGGAAGTATCTGTCATGAGTAATCATAATAAGAGCTCCACGATAAGATTTCAGCCAGCCTTCCAGCCACTCTGTCATATGATGATCCAAATGGTTGGTAGGCTCATCAAGAATCAGAACCTCATTTCTAGACAGAAGCACTGCCGCCAGAGCCACCTTCTTCTTCTGACCACCAGAGAGATTGTCAACAGGTACATCAACATCATCAAAGCCAAGCTGATTTAAAATAGTTTTGGCTTCGCCCTCCAGTGCTCCATAAGAATCATCATGGCCCTGATTATATTTCACAACGTATTCATATACCGTCTGCCCGGGTTCAAAGACAGGGTTTTGTGGCAAATAATTGATAACAACATTCTTGCCCTTTATATACTCTCCACTGTCACCTTCTTCCAACCCTGCAATAATTCGAAGCAAAGTGGATTTACCGGTTCCATTTATTCCAATAATACCGACCTTCTCGCCTTCCTCAAGGCTGAAATCAACTCCATCCAGAAGGACCTTGTCAGTAAAAGCTTTGGACAGATTCTTGATAGTAAGTAAGTTCATCTATTAATACCTTCCTATATTACCGCTTTATTAGCATATTTCTTCGACGGTTTCACAATCATTATAATCAACCAGATTATAAATGCTGTAAGACCTAAACTCACAGGATATGCTCCCATCAACACATAAAAGGTAGGCATATGATCAAATATTGTAAATACCCATAGCAATCTGGTACCACATATTCCAACCACAGTAACCAAGGCCGGAATAAATGACATGCCAAAGCCTCTCAAATATCCCGTAAAAGCTTCCTGTAACACTGTAAATATATATGCTACAAAGATAATCTGAAGTCTGACTGCTCCGGCTTCTATAACTTCCGAATCTGTATTAAATAATGCCAGCAGCTGATGACTTCCCAACAAGATTGCAGAGCAAACTACAGCTGTTGAAATAAGACTAAGCAAAGCGCAATTCTGTAGTACTTTCTTACATCTATCATATTGTCCGGCACCGAAGTTCTGACCTACGAAAGTCGTGCAAGCCTGAGAGTAAGAGTTCAATACATAATATGCTATAACCTCTAAATTAAATGCTGCTGAAGAAGCTGCCATAATGGTAGCTCCTAAGCTGTTAATTGCAGATTGGATAACTACATTTGACAGAGAAAATACCATTCCCTGAATTCCAGATGGCACTCCAATTCTCAAGACCTTGGCCAACACTTCCCAGTCTATGCGCAATTTACTCAAATATACTCTGGTTGGTCCATTGGCTTTCTTTAAATATACAAATAATATACCTGAACTAACTACATTGGAAATAACTGTAGCAAGAGCAACTCCTGCCACATCAAGTCCAAATCCAATTACAAATATCAGATTGAGAATAACATTTATCACACCGGCAAATGTAAGTGCCACCATTGGCAATCTGGTATTTCCCTGACTACGAAATATTGCCGCTTCAAAGTTATACAGGAAACTGAATGCCATTCCCAACAGGTATATACGCAAATACAGTATAGACATATCACGGACTTCTGATGGCACCCCCATGACACCAAGGAGTGGGCTTGCTATTATCTCACCAATTAATGTCATAATGATACCGCCAACAACTGCCACAACTATGGAAGTATGTACTGTTTTGGCAACTCTCTCCTCATCGCCCTGACCGGTGGCATGGGCAATAACTACATTGGCACCAAGAGCGATTCCCACAAACATATTTACCAGTAACCCGATAATGGAACCATTGGAACCTACTGCTGCCATGGCTTCCTTACCGGCGAATCTGCCGATTACTGCCACATCTGCCGCGTTAAATAACTGTTGCAGTATTCCAGTTGCCGCCAGAGGCAGAGCAAACTTGAGAATATTAGGCGCCAATTTCCCATTTATCATATCCATTTCTCTGGTCTGTCTACTCATAAAATATCACCGCTTTCTATTACAAAAAATATCTGTAATATCTCTCAAAAACATAATTAATTGTAGCACAGACACAGGCTTATATGTTATAGGATATTCCCCTTCTTTTGAAATCATTCTTATACATTTTGACTAGAGTATTCTCATCTCTAGGATTCTGTTGTCATTTCAAAAAACGCCAGTCCCACTGCTCCAGGACCTGCATATGTTCCTATAACCGGTCCAATCTGTAGACGAGGAAGTTCATCACCATAATCTGCATAGAGTTCCTCACTGTCTATAATATATTTGTCCAATAAATGTGTTTCATTTCCTGAGTAAACCAGAATGAATTCTCTGTTGAAATCTATTCCACCATGCTCTATTACAAACTGTTTCAATTTATTGTTGGCATTTTTCGAACCTTTGGCCTTGCCAAGCAATTTCACCTGGCCATCCTCGAAAGTAATAACCGGTTTAATGGATAACATATTGCCTACAGTTGCTGCCGCTGCAGATATGCGGCCCCCTTTATGTAAATATTCCAAAGTGTCAAGCATAGCTATAATCTTGGTATGCTTTCTGTCCTGCTGCAATCTCTCAACAATGGTATATCTATCAAGCCCCTGTTCTACGTACTCCAAAGCCTGGCGCACCAGAATATATTGAGTACCACATGCTCCTTTAGAATCCACTACACTTATATCCGCCCTGCCATATTCATCCTCCACAGAACTCACTGCAATCATGGCAGACTGCATGGTTCCCGACAAGCCTGAGGACAGACTTATATAGATTGCCTCGTCACCTGAATCTAATACTTCTCTAAATGCATCCTCATATACTGCCGGTGATATAGAACTGGTCTTGGGAAATTCATCAGTCTCAATGAGCATGTCAAAAAATCTAACATTTGACATATCATATCCTGCCTTATATTCATCATCTCCGAAGCGCACATTAATAGGCAGAAGAATCACTCCCAACGCCTTGGCCTCCTCCACAGTCATATCAGATCCTGAATCTGTAATTATACGAATTGCCATAACAATGTCTCCTTTCATTTTTCACACGAAGAGGATTCTAACATTGCATTAAGTCTTTGTACACAACACGCGTGTATTAAGGTATAATTCCCAGGCCATCCTCCGTGTTTATGTTTAATAAAATTTGTGAATTTTTATAACAAAAAATGCGTATTTTCTATGCTTTTTTGCACTTGACGGTGTATTTCTCACGGTGTTATGATAAATGAGCACGGTTTGAGAAACTGAATAATAAATATGGTTTTAAAGCCAATTTGCTTACCAGCAATGCGCTTTCAAAATATATTGCAGTGGGTTTTTATAATGTTGTATAGAAAAGGAAGTGATTAAATGTACGAAGTTGGTGAACAGATAGTTTATGGATGTCAGGGTGTGTATGAAGTAAATGATATCACTCATTTGGACATCGGTCAGGAAGATCGTCTATATTATGTTCTTACTCCTGTTACTTCAGGGACTGATAAGATTTATACTCCAGTGGATAATAAAAGAATTGCAACACGTCGTATCTTAACAAAGGAACGTGCCAAAGCAATTATTGACAAGATCCCAGAAATTGCTGAATTGACAGTGTCAAATGAGCGTCAAAGAGAACAGACATACAAAGATGCCTTAAAGAGTGCAGACTTATCAAATTGGTTCAGCGTAATTAAGACAATTTATATCAGACAGAAGAAACGCTTAGAGCAGGGTAAGAAAATCACTGCCCTTGATGAGCGCTATCTGAGAAATGCAGAAAACGAAGCTTATAATGAGCTCAGTCTCGTATTTGGAATTCCAAAGGATGAGATTATCAGCACTATCACAAGTCGTTTCGAGAGCGCCTGCTAATTTAAAAAAATAAGCATCAGATGATTTTAGGAATTAATCCTAGAGATTCATCTGATGCTTTTTTATTATATTCAAATTATTATACAGATTTTAACAAGCTTATTTTCCAACAGGCTTATTTCCCAACAAGCCTATTTGCCAACTGGCTTATATCCACTAATGAATAGCTGCCAATGTATTAATAAGTAAATCCCATGTGCGCTTTGTAGAAGAAATGGATAACTCTTCCTTGAAAGTATGGATGTCATGCATCTGTGGTCCAAAGGAAATAGCTTCTAATCCTGGCATCTTATCAATCATAAGACCGCATTCCAATCCAGCGTGAATGCCCTCAACCTTTGGTTCTTCTCCATAAAGCTTCTTGTATTCATTTACCATGATTCCTTCAATCTTGTTGTCAGGATTGTAATCCCATCCCGGATAATCACCTTCAATAATAGTTGTTCCACCTACATAAGCTGTCATATGCTTAATCAACTCTAAGAGCTGTTTCTTCTCTGAGGCTTTAGAGCTTCTCACAGAGTAGATAAACTGAGCGTTATTGCCCTCAGTCTTTACCACACCTAAATTCATAGAAGTCTGAACCAGTCCCTCAATCTCATGGCTCATTCTAACAACACCCTGTGGCAAATGTATAATCTGAGAAATGACAGACATGGAACTTTCCTCTGTCATAACATTCCCATCATATATACCATTTGTCAGATTCTCTCCAACAGCAACAGTCTTGATATCAAGAGCCATATTAGGATCTGTATCAGCATACTCAGCCTTGATGTCCTCAAATAACTCATTTACGAAGCTAATAACTTCATCATTGGTTGCACTACCTACTACAAGGGAAGCAATGTTTTCTATTGTGATGGCATTGTCCTTCTCGCCACCATCAATGGCATATAATCTAAGTCCAAACTTACTATCTAATCTCATGAGGATTCTGGCCATAATATATGAAGCATTTCCTCTGTCCTTGTGAATCTCTGCTCCGGAATGACCACCAGTGAGATTATGCAAATGGAGTTCAATAGCGTCAAGGTCTGTTGATTCACGTTCCAACTGAATATCAGAAATAGCTGTTGCGCCACCTGCACATGCCACTGTAAATATTCCTTCATCCTCTGAGTCTGCATTCAATAAAATCTTGCCCTTTAAATCAGATGTGTCAAGAGCTGCTGCTCCAAGCAAACCGATTTCCTCATTAGTTGTAATAACTGCCTCAAGAGGAGGATGAGCCAATGTGTCATCATCCAGAATCGCAAGAGCGTAAGCCACGGCAATTCCGTCATCTCCACCCAGGGAAGTACCTGTTGCAGAGATATAATCTCCATTAATTTCAAGGTCCAATCCCTCTGTTGCCAAATCCTTGGCGCAACCTGGTTCCTTCACTGCAACCATATCCATATGTCCCTGTATAATAACAGGTGTAGCATCCTCATAACCTGCTGATGCATCCTTCCAGATAATTACATTCAATTCCTCATCCTGACGATATTTCAGACCACGCTCCTTGGCGAAGTTCACCAGGTAATCACTTATCTGCTGTAGATTTCTAGATCCATGAGGGATAGAACATATCTCCTCAAAATATTTAAAAACTGATGTTGGTTGTAAATTATCTAATACTCCCATATCTGCCTCCTGTTTTATAAATTCCACATGCAATAATATAGCAAATATTATCTTTATTCAACTATATGAGCCCTGAAAAATGCCACTTCATCATCATTTATCTCCCTGGCTTCATCCAGATTCATATTCACATGGCACACATGCCCCATATACTTCTTATCTGGTGTTCCATAGCATTTCCACTGAGCCTCCACGCCCTTAGACTGTAAAAACTCACACATAGGCTTGGCATTTGCTTTCAGGAAATCATACTCAGCTGTCATAATATAGCATGGTGGATAGTTGGATTTAATATTTCCCAGCACATCATTCATCTGCGCGTATTTTGCAATATCGTTTCCCATATAATCCTTCATTAAATCCTTGGTGAAACGATCCAGAGACTCTCCCTCTCCTGTTGGCACAGAATACAAACCGCAGTTTAAGCCTGCAGCGCGAATGCGCAAATCATGAGGCACCTCAAAAGGAAACAGCTTCGCATATTCCTCATTTGTAAATATTGCCAGATACTGACTAATCATCTGCGCTCCTGCCGAATCTCCTACCACAAAGATATTTTTGATATCCATGTGATAATGCATTGCATTGGACTCAATCCATTTAAATACCATATTGGCCTCAGTAAGCTGAGTAGGATATTTATATTTTGGTGCCAAATGATAATTGAAATTCACAAATACAAAGCCCTGGCTTGCCATATATGCACCGTAGTGCTGATAAATCTCCTTGGTGCCATAGACATATCCGCCTCCATGATAGCTGACAATCACAGGAAGAAACCCTTGGGTTCCCTTTGGAAAATATATATCCAAATTGTTGTATATATCTGTATTTCCTGCATAATTGATATTGCGAATAGCTTCCACATCCGCCGGAAAAACCAAATTCGCATCCCTTTTCTTATCTGACTTCCCAGCCATCATTCCAAACATAAAACCCGATAGTGACATTTTCTCTACCTTCTCCCTTCAAATATATTCTGTAAAAATCCATATTCCAATACTAATTCCAAATCATCGTCCCGCAGAATATCAGCCGGAGTCACATAATCTGTCCAATCAGAATCCAAATCAAGCCCCGCCAGATAATAAGCATACCAGGCAATGTGAGCACATTGGGTCCGACTGATATTTGCATCATTTACCAGGGTGCCATTGTCCGCCGCTTTCTCCAACGCCTGTGGATCACCCGGCTTTCCAACCTCGGAAGTTCTGGTGCTGGCCAGCAGGCTATAATCAATACCTCGTAGATTATCATAAGCATACTCTGCAACTGCTGCCCGTTGTTCCCTGGTCAGATTCCTTGGCCTAAGAATCGCCCATGCAGGATATTCCTTCCAGTGTCCCAGATTCTCAATAAGAGATGGTTCTCCGTAAGTCATAGCTTCAAGAACAAGCCCCTCATCGGCATTTACAACCAACCCTGTATGACCATATCGCCATCCACCGATGTAGCTTGACAATGTCACTATAATATCTCCGTCCTCAACTACAAATCGTGGATATAGAAGCGTCTTGCCATCAGCATTCTGTGAGTCGGACTGCATCTCTCCATCATACACTCCATCTACTCTCTCCAGGTGTCGAACCACATTCAGTCTGGATTCTGAAATAACCGGTGTACCGTAGAAATAATCCTGTATATATCCCATCTTGTACAACCTGTTTTCATTTATCAGAGTCTCCACGCCTGCCCGTCCCAGTCCGGTCTGCTCATATATCAGATCCAGGTCCAATTGTTCTGCGGAGATATCCTTATTTCCTCCGGTCTCTTGCATCAGGTACTCTCTAATGTCTACCCTTGGTTTGGCAGGTGCAGCGTAAGTCATAGCTTTGCATGCACCAACCCATAAAATTACAAGCAGCAACATCAATGTTACTGCCTGTAATACACAAATCTTTTTTATATGAAATTTATTCTTTTTATAGGAAATGTGATTACGTTTCATAACATAATCATTTTAACACATTTCCCGGAATATAAATTATTTTACTTTTTATCTTCTTCAGGAATATATACCGACGTATTCTTGTATCTGGTTCTGTACTCCTTCGGTGTCATCCCCATAACCTTTTTAAACTGATTTCCAAAGTGGCTCTGGGATGAAAAACAGAAATACTCGGCAATTGTCGACAGGTCGTAATCTGAATACTTCAACAGATTTGCTGCATGTATACATCTCTCCTTGATTAGATATTGGCGTATAGTCATCCCTTCCTCGGCAGCCTCTCTGCTTGTCAAAGTCACCATTATAACAGCGAAATATTCCATCTGTTTTTTTGAAGATTCCGCAATCAATCCAATTGAATCCTTGGTATCCCATTATGATTCTCCATCCTTACTTCAAATACCAATCCTACCTGAATTTATAATATCATACACTCAAAACATTTCCACTAAATAAGTAAAATCCATGACAAATATGTAAATTTTTCACAAAAAAGCGACCTTGTCAGAAAAAATCCAACAAAGCCGCCTTATTAAACTATTTTATTTTAACCAGCCTCTTCAAAACTACCCATTTACTATTTTGCTTTACGTGCCTCAATCTCTTTTTTATACTCAGGAAGCTTCGCCTCAAGATCGAATCTCAACATAAGTATAAATAAGAAAACAAACAGCGCCAATGGAATGTAAATACAGAATGTATAAATAGCCTGTCTTACTGCAGGTGTAAGTACTGTGGCAAATCCATCATAATGAGCCACCGCCAGACACCAACCAATAACTGATGCTCCAATTCCAGAACCGATTTTCATTCCAAAGCTTGATGCTGACTGTGAAGTTGCAACCATGCGCTTTCCAAATTTGTACTCATTATAATCAATAGACATAGCTGTCAACACACCCTGCAAGCACATCATAGGAATTGTGGCAAATGTACTGAAACATCCAAGCACTGTATTGTATACGAAGTTCGTTGGATCGATAATACGAAGAGCTGTCGCTACAATTCCAATGATAAATGAAAGTCTAAGTGTCTTGGTAACTCCCAGTTTCTTTACCATTACTCCAATGAGACCAAATCCCAGGAATGTAGGAATAAGTCCAACACCGCCTAGAATCGCTGTCAGGTTATCATTTCCATATATCCATTTACAGTAATATGAACCTGAAGCTCCATTTACACCATAAGATACATTTACCATAAATCCCATTAGAAGAACCAACACCCAATACTTATTATGGAACAGATTGCTGATAGCCTGGGCAAATGACACTGGCTCCTCGTCATTGTTATGAATATCTTCCACCTGTACCTCACTCTTGGAATCAGCTGCAGTCTCCTTTGACTTCAGATAACAAATCAGCAAAGCCAATACAACTGTAAGAGCAAATCCTACTGCAAATTTAATCCATGCATTCTGATTACCACCAAGTGCATTGGTAATAGGAATAATACCAATAGCAATAATCATTCCTGATACATAGCCTGCTGCAGATCTCCATGTGCCCATCAAAGCTCGCTCCTGCTGACTGTTGGTTCTAACAACCTGAATAGAAGCATAAGGAATACATATTGCTGTATAGATTACTGCTGTAAGCAAAATGTTTGTAATAAACATATATGCCAGTTTCATTGTATCCGGCAATCCTCCCGGCACTGTAAATAATGCAACTATTACAATTGCAGCCGGAATAGCCATTCTCAAAATCCAAGGTCTATACTTCTCTCGTCCAGGTGGAGTGTGATCTACAATATTTCCCATAATAATATCTGTAAAAGCATCAATTATTTTACAGATAAAAAATACTGTTGCCACTGCTCCAGCAGCCATTCCTACCTTGTCAGTGTAGAAATAAGTAAGCTGTCCCACAAGACCGGAAATAGCATTGAGGGCAAATTGCCCCAATGAATCAGCGAAGAAATCGCTTTTTCTCATAACTCTTTGAACCCCATTGTTGTCTAATCCCAAAGGTTTCTTCGACATAATACCATCCTCCAATTTATAATCCTTTTTCACAACCGGTTATAAAATAATATTAATATGGTTGTGTAGATATAAATTGTAGAACGGTATTTTTTTTTGTAAAAAACTCATTTTGATAGATAAATTTTATAAATTTTATTTTATTTTTTAAAACAACAACTGAACTTTGAATAAGTCACCTTCCACAGACAGCTGCATCTCGCCACCCATTAACTTCGTGAGGGACTGAGCGATTGAAAGTCCCAATCCGCTACCCTCTGTATTTCTGGAAGAATCACCTCTGACAAATCTCTGCATCAGTTCTTCGCCAGATATATTCAGCGGTTCCCTGGAAATGTTCAAGAAAGTTATAATTGTCCTATCATCTGTCTTCTCCAGATTAATATAAGCCCTGGTGCCACTCTGAGAATATTTACATATATTATTCATTAGATTGTCGAACACTCGCCATAGGTAGCGGCTGTCTGCATAAATCCTCACCTCTTCATTTGGCACTTTGATATTAAGTTCAACACCTGATTCCATAAGCTTCTCCTGAAACTCGCCAACAGTCTGATTCAGAAGTACTCCAGCATTGACCTGCTCCATATGTAATTCAACATTTCCTGTAGAAGCTTTGGATGCATCCAACAGATCCTGCAATAATTTCTTCAGTCTCTGGGACTGGCGAGCCAGCACCTCTAAGTATTCTTTAGCCTTGGCATTTTCCAACTTCTCCTTGCCAAGTAAATCCACATAATTGATGATAGAAGTAAGTGGAGTCTTGATATCGTGACTGACATTAGTTATAAGTTCTGTCTGAAATCTCTCTGACTTCATACGCTGTTCGATTGCCACATCCAAGCCGTTTTTGATTGACTTCAGATATTCTCCTTCCTCCTTCAAATCAATAAACATCTTGGTTGTATCAACTTCTGCCTCCAAATCTCCTTCGGATATTCTCTGTGTCGCATCCTTTATCTGGGCATATTGATTTATCAATCTGTAAACAAAAACTATTAGTATTATCTTCTCAAAAAACCATAATAAAATCAGAAATCCGTACGCATCAGTATCCAGACATGCCAATAATAGTATAAACTCAGCAAAACTTACTGCCCCAACAATCATCCATATACGTCGCTGAAGCTTTATACGAGCCATATTACAGCGTATATTGTCCGACACATTTCTCACAATTCCCAAAATAAAATCAATAATCTTGTAACAAATCGTATGTCTCCACCACTGTGGCAACTTAAAATTCACTGACAATGTCATGACATAAAGCAAAGCTACAACCACCATAGCCACAGCAATGAGGCATATCATCAACACAATTATTCCGGCCATATTACTGCCCATTTCAAGCACATAACTGAGCTCTGCCAGCAAACTCATTGCCAGTCCTTCTAGCACCATGAATATAACAAAATTTAGATCCAATGGTATCTTTGACAATCCACGTCTCTGAACCTGTAACTCTTTATCTACAACATAGTACCCTGATATAGTCATATAACCTATAAAGAAGAAAATACTGCATATTATACCAACTACCAATCCCAGATAAATACTGATATCCGACATATTTTCAATCCCATGCACATAATCCTCGATATAATCAACCTGAAGTTCTCTGTACAGGTCTCCACTTCCATATTCCAACAGCATACTCTTCAACAATATATTGCCGAATTCTACTATTGAAAATGTTATTGATAAAACTGACAACACAAAAAATAATATTTTGGCCGAAGGTTTTCCTTTTAATTTCTCAAACATTTCATTCTTCCTCTCAATTATCACACATTTTATAACCATGTCCCCACACTGCTATGAGATAACGAGGGTTTGCCGGATCGTACTCCAGCTTTTCCCGCAAATGACGTACATGCACTGCCACTGTATTCTCTGTTCCATAAGCCGGATCCTGCCACACTTCCTGATATATCTCCTGAGGGGAATATACTTTGCCAGGATGCTTCATAAGTAATTTCAGAATGTCATACTCTCTAGGAGTCAGATTTACGTTTTCACCATCCAGAGTAACTTCCTTGGATCTGTCATCCAGCTCGATTCCGCCTATGATCAGCTTCTGTCGAGCTTCTTCCTCAGGTACAACCTGCATCTGGGCACCGCCCAACATCATATATCTGCGAAGCTGAGATTTAACTCTGGCTATTAATTCCACCGGATTAAATGGTTTGGTAATATAATCATCTGCACCAACATTTAGTCCCAACACCTTATCCATATCTTCTGATTTAGCTGTAAGCAAAATCACAGGAATATTATATGATTTACGAAGCTCCACCATGGCTTCTATTCCATCCATCTGCGGCATCATTATATCCATAAGCACCAGATGAATTGCCTCTGTACCATCAGAGTTTACTCCATTGCATCTGTTCAAGATGTCTAGGGCCTCGCAACCGTTGTAGGCTTCTAAAACATCATATCCCTCTCCCGTCAGATATATTTTCAAAGCATTTACAATATCTCTCTCGTCATCACACACAAGTATTTTGTACATAGTCATAATCTCCACTAATATTTTGCAAAATATTTATTACGCTTTTCATTCTATACTATTCAATTTTAAGAATAAATATGTGAAGTCATTAAGATTTGTTTAAGAATATATATAATTTAACAAATTTACTATATACAAAGGCCTGCTTTAGTGGCATTATATAAGAAAGTTAGTTATGCCTTACCAGGCATATAAATTCATATAACAAGGAGGATTCAACTATGGGAAACATTGAACGAGTATGTGATTTTTTAAAGGAATCAGGAACTTATTATCTGGCAACAACTGACGGTGATCAGCCTCGCGTACGTCCATTTGGTACAGCACATATTTTTGAGGACAAGTTATATATTCAGACAGGAAAGTCCAAGGATGTGGCAAAACAAATTCTGGCAAATCCTAAAGTTGAGATTTCAGCTATGGTAAAAGGAGATTGGATCCGATTATCCGGTGAATTGAAACTCGATGATAGATATGAGGCCAAGAAATCCATGTTAGATGCCTATCCTGCATTACAGAAGATGTATAGTGCAGAAGATGACAACACAGCAGTATTTTATTTTGAAAATGCAACTGCAACATTTTGCTCATTTACCAAGGAGCCAGAAACTATTAACTTCTAAACAAGCATTCATATATAATAGCTTGTATCTAAAATAAGTATTTTGTTATTAGATGGTGCAATTATAGCCCGCTTTTTCTACAGCAGCTATAATTACATCATCTTCTACCAGGATGCAATATTCAACCGTAACTGTCTTCTTCTTCAGATTTACTTTAGCAGCTACTCCATCAATACTATTTATAGCTCTTTCCACTCTGATTTTACAATTATCACAAGTCATACCTTCGACATGAAATACACGTTTGTCAATTATTGGTCCATCTAGAGTTTTATGTTCCGGCACTAAACTACCGCCTCCACAGCATGCTCCTTTTCCTTTGAAATGGTCAACGGTGGGCTTTATTGCAAGTAAAACAACCACTGCTATAATCGCTATAATAATAATATTTTCCATTTTATATCACACCCTTAATATAATTTCTATGCTAAATATCCGCCTAAAGCGCGGCACTCTCCGAGAGCATTATCATCAGGAGTATTATTGGCCATAACTCCATCTGTCACAAGATTTGCGCCAACTCCATTTACTCTGTCCTGCCAATCTCTCATCCATTCTCCATCGCCCCATCCATACGATCCAAATAGGCCGATTTTCTTTCCTGCAAGAGAATTTTCAACTGAAGCAAACATTGGCTCAAACTCTGACTCTTCCAAAACCTCAGCTCCCATTGCAGGACAGCCAAATGCAATTCCATCAAAGTCCTTTACCTTATCTGCCGAAAAATCTACTGCCTGAAATACACTTACTTCTGCTCCTTTATCCTTGGCACCAGCCTCAACTGCATCAGCCATCATCTGTGTATTACCAGAACCACTCCAATAAACTACTGCTACTTTACTCATTATCTGCACCTTCCTTTCTGTGTCTTAACTGCTAACTGTGATAAACTCTTCCCTTCCTTATGTAGTCGTCGATAAACCTCAGTACATTTCTTATATCTGTTAAATGTTCTTTCAGCCTCCGCCGGATTCGAATATGCTTTCCAGCAACCAGAACACTGTACTCCCTGGCATGGATTTGCCATGAATTGTTTCACATCAGATGGAGGATATCCAAGAAACAATCCAATCTCATGAGGGAATTCATTGTCCTCTGCCAAATGACGAATCAATTGAACCAGACAACTCATAGTACTTGTACACGCGTATCCTTTATCATGTAATATCTCAAGGGCCTCCGGACATTTTAAGTCTCTTTCCAGCAAATCCGGTCTGTAAATGTATACAAGCGCATACTTATCAGTTATTTGAACCGGAACAGTTCTCAAACCCTTACTCAACAATATATTATTCAACTCTCGTATTTCGTCATAAATGTTTGAAAGGCCTTCCAGTTGTATTCTGAATAAATTTCCAGTCTTAATTCCCGCAAGTGTTGGGGAACAATGTTCTATAACATATTTCTCCGGCATCTGTTCATTCTCCTATTTTCTACGCTACAGCGCCCACCCTGCGCATGCCAGTTTCCCCTTGATCAATATGTATACGAGTCAACCTGGCAATATAGATTACAACAACTTGCTTATTTGTAAGACCAGCAATAAATGAATAAGCAGGTTAGTCGCAACTAACCATGCGCTAAAAAGAATCGCCGGTATGCGCCGGCGTTCTTTGAGTTAGTCACCACTAACATAGTACCATATATTGTATTCTTGTCAAGATAATCTTGCTAATTATATACAAGTGTTATGTATATCATCAATAGCAAATAATTATTTTATCTGTATTTCAACTTCAGAAGATGTTAAACCTGGAGCTTCCACTGTAACTTTTGCATTTCCAGCATCCAATCCACTTCTAATTATAAACTGCCATCTGCCCTCATAGGAGGTAAATTCGCCAGCTGTATAATTTTCATCTGTTCTTCCTCTTCCAGTACCGAATCCAACAAGAGATGCTGCACCTGTCACATGACATTTACCCATCACATCTTCCGCTGTAGGGACATAGTTGCCATTTGCATCAACTATCTCTACTCTGCCGTATATTAAGCTTTGACCATCAGCTAAGGCATCATTGTTTTCCAGTGTTATCTTTAATGCTGCTGCCGTTCCTACAGTCTCAATCTTATCTCTTGAAATTTCATTTCCATCAACGTAGCTGACAGCTTCCAGTACTCCCTTTTCAAATGGCACATCATATATTGCCTTGAAATGATTATCAGATCCAGCAGCCTTCCTTCCCAGTGAATTACCATTTAATATAAGTTCAACTTCATCTGCACCACTATATACTTCTACCTTGACTTCATCTCCTTCCTGACAATCCCATGACCAATGATGTCCTCCCTCAGGCCAACCATATCTGCCAATCGCTTCTATCAATCCATTATTCTGTGGATTCTTCGTAAATATATATGTATCCTGACTGCCCCATACAATCTGATGATATACTCCCTGCGGTTTTAGATTTCCACACAGATCAAAGTCACCAGCATTGGCCAGTCTCCATGGATAAGTCACTACATTTAACATACGCGCCACCTGTTCAGCCTCCTCAGGTTTACAGTAAGCAGTCTGTCCGATTCCAGCCTCTCCAATATAATCCATACTAGTCCATAAGAAATCTCCAATAACATAAGGCAGACGCTTCACATCTCCCCAATACTCTTCAAACTGACTAGGCTTACTTTCTGTACAGCAGATAACCCGATCCGGATATAATTCATGACTAGACTCATAATGATAATTCAGGTAATTATAACCTACTACGTCCCACTTTGAAGCAAATGGGCCAGTGTATTCCAACCATAGTTTCATGCCATAAGAATTATCAATATTTACAATATTTCCTCCCTTAGACGCCACCTCTTTTGCAAGGACTTCCCAGAATTTATCATTGTCCTCATTATCCAACCCCTTGAAGAAAGAACACAAAGCACCTGACACAAGACGGGTATTATCCATATTTTTCACAACCTCAACCAAATGCTCTGACACCTTGTAGCCATCAGCCATGCCTCCCTGTTCTGTCAGTTCATTTCCAATTGACCAAAATACAATTGATGGATGATTTCGGTCTCTACGAATTATAGTCTCTAATTCTGCCTCAGCATCCTCAGCAAAATTATTGCTGTAATCATATGTATTCTTTGGCAGATTCCATACATCATAAGCCTCATGGTACACTATCATTCCAAGCTCATCACAAATATCCAAAAGCCATGTAGACTGTGGATTATGAGCCAACCTGAGTGCGTTGTATCCATTATCCTTATGTAACTTCACCTTGCGATATTCTGCATCATAATAACTTGCAGCTCCCAATAATCCATTATCATGATGTATGCAACCACCTTTTAATTTAACCGGCTTTCCATTTATTCTCAAACCATTTTTCACATCACATGAAATAATTCTAAAACCTGTTGGACGAGAAATAGAATCAATATACTCCATTGATTCAATTATCTCCTGACGAGGGTTCACTGACATATGTACCTGACCTGTTGATACAATTCCAATCTCCGCTGTCACATCATACATATTGGGCTCATCAATGTTCCATAGCTTACCATTTTCCACGTAGAAATTCTGCTTTACAACAAGTGTATCTCCAGCCCCAATTCTAAACTTCTGGTATCTGGTAGCAACATTTTCACCACTGTCTCTTTCTGTCACAGTGAGTTTCAATAAACCTTCTGTATCCCCAGATGCCTTGCTCTGATTATTGCGCACAGTAACCTCTGCAACAGCAAATATATCATTGCCCTCTATCTCTTTCGTATATACATACAATCCATCATTCACAATATGCATTGCAGGAGCAAACAACAAATTCACTCCGCGATATAAACCAGAACCGGTATACCATCTGGCATTTGGCATATCGCTATTATTTACCACAATCTGAATCTCATTTTCTCCTACTTTAAGGAACTTACGGATATCTATATCAAATGGTGTATAGCCATATTTATGTCCTCCCACAGGATTTCCATTAATAAGCACCCTTGTCTTACCATAGCAGCCTTCCACATTGAGAAGCACTTCATCCGCCAACTCATTCTCCGACAAAGTAATTTTCTTGATATAAGTGCCTATTCCACCCTGATAATATCCGCTCTCAGCTTTACCAGTCGAACCATTTACCACATCAGATTCAATCATAAAATCATGGGGTAAATTCACAATTTTAGTTTCATTTTTTATCATAGGGAAATTAGATTTTTCTCCTAACATAAATTCCCATCCATTATTAATATTGATTTTTCTCATTGCCTTCTCCTTATATGCATAACTATCTGTTATCTCAATAATATTTCCCATTTCAAGAGTTTTCTATACTATTTTTGGTCAAAACATACTATAATTAGTTAAAACTTCTATTTATCTTACTTTCATAAATAGAAATATTAGTTCAAAACAAGCCTTATATCATTTTATAAAACAGGAGTCGAAAGAATGAGCAAGCAGTCTATATCCAGAGCAAAACAAGATATTTTGAATATGTATGGCACAATCTCAGGATTGAATATTATTGTCTACGATAGAAATCATAATCTCATATATTCATCCAGCGAATCAGCTATATTATCCAATATGTTTTTCACTGCGTCAGATTATCTCGATAGAATATATAATTATGCCTCTAAATCTTGTACTCCCCTTATACTAAGCAGCTATATTGGTATGGTATGGGAAGTTGTTGTGGAAAATACTGCCGACTCTCACATCTATATATTGGGACCAGTTTTCTACAATCCATATTCTGATGCACAGATGGAGCTCCGTCTCAAAAAATACGAGAAACTTAATGCCTCCATATACTCTCGGAAGCGTTTACTTAATTTCATGAAAGGCTTACCTGTTATGGGATTTCATGAATTCTGTAATCTTGCAATCATGCTTCACTATGGAATCAATCATGAACAAATACAACTATCTGATTTTCAAACTTTAAAAGATGATGGCAATGGTTTTACTCCAACATATAATCCTGGGGAAGCTTCCGATTTGGTCCATGCCGGAGACACCAAAATGGATGATTCGGAATTACTCTATAAACATATTGCCATCTGTGAGAAACTTATGCTGGATGAAGTAGCCTCTGGTAAAGCCGAGAAGAACGCAGAAGCCATCAAAAAACTTACTGACGCCGGCTCGTTTTTCCTTATGCCTACCTTAAACAGTAAAATGGTAGAGCCACTACGTCTAAAACAAAACTCAACTCTCACTTATGCAGTATTAGCTTGTCACACTGCCATTTCAAATGGTGCATCCCCAATTACTGCTTACGGACTTTTGGATACATATACCAACAAGATAGAATCTCTACACTCTCCCCTTGGATTAAATACTATCTATGGGGAAATACACCAACAATACTGTGAACTTGTTCACCAATACAAATCAGCCAAAGAAAAATATTCAGAGGAAGTCCTTATGTGCATAGATTTTTTAAAGTCCCACCCTACAACAGTTTTTTCGCTGGAATATCTCGGGAAAATGTGCAACTACGCTCCTTATTATCTGTCGCGCAAATTCAAAGAAGAGGTAGGTATTTCCCCAAAGAAATATTTCAGAAAAATAAGGATTAATCATGCACTATTATTATTAAACACAAGCACATATAGTATCAGCCAAATAGCCGAAATCCTAAACTATCATTCCTATCCACAATTTAATCAGGACTTCAAGGAAGAAACCGGTCACTCTCCATCATTTTATAGAAGAAAAAAAGAGGAATAATTCCCAATATTAAAGGGTAAAATCCACTGTACTTAGTGGATAATATGATATAATTAATCCATCTATTATTGATGTATTAGGGGGAACATAAATTAATGGAAGAATTAATTCAATTGAATACCAAATGTGGCAAAATTGTAGGTTTAAACAAAGGTGATTATTTCGAATTTCTCGGTGTAAAATTTGCCAACGCCAACAGATTTGAATATGCCACTCTCATCACCGACTGGTCTCAGGTAACTCAGACTCCAAATGTCAGTGAAGACAATCTCAAGCGAGTAGGCGCAGATGGGGTTTACAATGCTACTCGTCATGGGGACGCCTGCATACAGAAGCGCATCTGGTTTGAACATCTGGAGCATCCTGTTCGCAGATTCTATCATGAAGAATTTCGTGAAAATGTAGATTATAACTATTCTGAGGATTGCTTGAATCTCAACATCTTAACACCTAGCGATACCATGGTAGGCAAAAATTATCCTGTTATTGTATTTATTCATGGTGGAGGTTTTGATTCAGGATGCAATTATGATAGCGCTATTGATGGCGCTGCCCTGGCACAAAAGGGTGCTATATGTGTCACAATCAACTATCGCGTGGGAATCTTCGGTTATCTCACCAACCCTGCCATCAAAGAGCAATTCGGTCATGAGGGCAACTTCGGATTGGATGATCAGTACAAAGCTTTACAGTGGATCAAAGCCAACATCGAAGCCTTCGGTGGTGATCCGGAAAATATTACTGTAATGGGCCAGAGCGCTGGAGCAATTTCCATTCAGTATCTGGTTCTAAATAATAAATGTCAGGGATTATTCCAGCACGCTGTAATGATGTCCGGTGCAGGACTCTTCCCTAAATTCGCTCTGCCTAGAATGGCATCTGATACCAATGAATACTGGGAAGACCTGATGAACACCATAGGTGTCAAATCCTTTGCCGAACTTAAAAAAGCTGATGCCAAGAAGATATTTGAAGGAATCGAGGAATTGCGAACTCGTCGAAAGGACAATACCTACAATACCATGCCTGTTGTAGATGGATATCTCATTGATGCGCCAGTTGATACAATAATCAACAATCCACTTCCTATTGATTATATGATTGGCTATACCAATAATGACATGTATGCTATCATAATGTCTGCTATTGGCAATAAATTCGGCAAATCAGTGGGCGCATACATATACTATTTTGATATAGATGCACCAGGAGAAGATGATAACAGAGCATTTCACTCTGCTGATATCAGATATATGTTTGGTACTTTGGACAAAAGCCATAGGCCTTACAGACCTTGTGATTATCTGATTTCAGATATGATGATAGATTATCTCATAGCATTTGCCAAAACTGGAAATCCAAATCATAACGGTGCTCCACATTGGGATAAAGCAGGAAACAAAGCCCTTCATCTCCTGCCAAATATTGATGAAGCCAAAATGTCTCGACCAGGCAAATGGAAACTATTGGTAAATACAATTACCAAGGGTGATCCAAAGGCAATTATGCCAGAATCTAAATAATATAAGAAAATAAGGCGGTAAAATATGTACTTTAAAGCAGAACAGGAATATGTAATCGACAAAGATACAATTTATAAATATTTCCTCCGTAACTTAATGGAGAGTTTCAGATACGGCAAGGCTGATCTCATCTGGAACAGAGGCGAGTATCTCTCTATGATATACGGAGCTGCTTACAGCGATATGAAGCCGGATATAGCCAAAATCATCTGTCCTCTGGCTGGATTATATCGTGCACTGTATGTAACCAGGGTAAATCCTGATATTGCTCTCGATATGTTGGATGTATATGTGGATGAGCAACGCGAAAATATTTACCGACATACACATAATCTACTGTCCCGCATTAAGCCAGTTATTAATTCCGATGATACAACTGCAGAAGATATAACAGCTGCATGCAACAAAATAGGCGAGCCCGAGCTCGCCTCTGTTGCTGTAAAAATATATAATATAATCACAGGTTAGATATCTAATGTCTCACCCAAGGCCAAAACTGCATTTCTCACACAATCCGGGCATTCGCAAAGCACGCGTCCAGTCTCAATTCCTTTGAGATCTTTGCAGATTGTTGCGCCACATTTATCATTGAACTTCGACATAATCTCTCTAGAATATCTAGGAGTTCCCATTCCATCAGTGATGCATCCTGCTACCATTGTAGCTCCTATCAAAGCACCACAAGTACTCTCCATACATCCCATACCAGCTGCAAATCCTGAAGCCAGTTTTCCTAATTCTTCTGGATTTACATCTATCTTGTCCTCAAAAACCCTTAACACTGACTGAGTGCAGTTACACTGTCCAGTTGCCTTTAATTGTGCTGCTAAATCAGCTCTTTCTTCTATTGTCATTATTCACTATCTCCCTTCGCTTTCAATTGACATATTCCCTGAGTCATAGTGCCCATTGGACAAAATGTGCACCAAGTTCGTTCTCTATACAGTACCATTACAATAAGTCCTATCAAAGTTGATGTAAGCATCAGGCTATAGAAACCATAGCCAAACTGAACCATCCATTCTGGAAAAGTCCCACCTGAGTACGCCCACTGCCATGGTACCTTAAATGTCCAAAAAAGTTTTACTACCTGTTTCAATCCAGATGCGCCTGCAAACACCTGATAAGTCTGAAATAACATAGTTCCAAACATTGTCAAAAAGAAAATCATAAAGCCATATCTAAACCACTTTGAAGAAATCCATCTAGGTGCAGGTTTTTTCCTAGAACATTTTGCTTTTCTTCCCAATATCCAGAACAATTGTCCACGACCACACATATTATTACAAAACCATTTATTACCACCTGCCAGTGCAAAAATAAGAGGTAATACAAAATCAATTAATCCTAGCCAGGCAAACATTATATTAAAAAAGCCCAGCGCAAAATATATAATGGACCAGATCCATAGATAATCATACCAATTTTTCTTTTTATTTGCCATTTTCCGCCTCCATATCTTCTATATCTCGCACTTCTATTGCATTGGCAGGGCACGCCTTTTCACAAATTCCACAGCCAACACATTTATCCGTATCTACTTCGGCATAACATCCTCTGTAAATAGAAATCGCTTCCCTCGGGCATTGATTGGCGCATACGCCACATGCAACACAGACTTCTATATTCACAGTTGCTCTTCTCTTGCTCATATACAATATATTCCTTCCACAATTACTATTTGATTTTTTTCTGGTTGAGACTTAATATATTATAAGTGGTACGGAAAATATATCAAGTACGCAAAAATTATTAACCTGGTAAGGAAAACCTTACCGCCACTCATAAATCAAACTTATTACATTATTGGAGGATATTAAAATGGGAAGAAATAAGAAAGAGCCTCTCTGCGATGACTTAGCCGGAGATGGATGCGGTCTAAAGAAAGTTTTAAACATTGTCGGTGGCAAATGGAAAATTATGATACTATGTGTAATCGACAACAATGAAGTAATACGATACGGAGATTTACGTCGTTCAGTATACGGAATAACCAATACTATGTTGGCACAATCTCTCAAGGATCTGGAAAATGATGGCCTAGTAAAAAGGACTCAATATGATGAGATGCCTGTCAGGGTAGAGTATTCTCTCACGCCAAAAGCAACTTCACTAATCCCCATACTACTTAACCTAAAAAAATGGGGTGAGGATAATCTGTGATTATCTTTTAAATACCACAGAAGAAGATATAACTTCTGCATGCAACAAAATAGGCGAGCCTGAGCTCGCCTCTGTTGCTGTAAAAATATATAATCTGGTCAGGAAATAGACCATATTAATATCTATCCATGAAATTCTCTGGATACATTTTTTAATAATTGTCTGATTGGTAAATGTTGTGGGCACACCTGCTCACATTTACCACATCCAATACAATCTGAAGCCTTACCACTGTCATTGACCATGAGGTTATAATACATATTCTGATTCCAGTTCTTGAACATCTTCTTGTCATTATAGCAAGCAAAAAGTTCAGGAATCTGTATATTCTTCGGACAATCATTATCCAAGACACAATAATGGCAAGATGTACATGGTATCATCTGCATATTGTCAAATACTTCGCAGACTTTCTTCACTGCATCCATCTCTTCATCGTCGAGAGGTTTGAAAAACTCCATGTAACTTACATTATCCTGCATCTGTTCCATGTCGCTCATGCCGGATAGAACCATGAACATCTTCGGAAAGCTTGCAGCAAATCTAATGGCATAACTTGCATAACTGTAATTAGTACGTCTGCTGGCATTGAGCTTATCCAACACATCTGCCGCATCATCCGGCAAATTCACAAGACTTCCACCTTTTACAGGTTCCATTACAATTACCGGTTTATTATATTTCTCACAAACTTCATATACCTTACGGCTCTGCACGGAAGGGCTCTCGTAATCCAGATAGTTAAACTGAATCTGAACCACTTCTATCTGTGGGTAATCTGTCAGGATTTCTTCCAACACTTCAGCTTTATCATGAAATGAAATACCAAAATGCTTAATTTTGCCTTCCTCTTTCAGCTTCAGTGCCTCCTCATATGCATTGCATTCCTTGAACTTCTCATATATCTTCTTATCCTGTGCATGCATAAGATAGAAATCAAAATAATCAACCCCACAGGCTTTCAACTGCTTCTCGAAAAACGGTCTGATATCTTCCTGCTTCTTGAAATAAGTACCAGTCAACTTATTGGTGAGAGTGTATTCTGATCTGTCATGTCTCTTGACCAGACAATCACGAATCGCTTTTTCACTCAACCCTGCCAAATATCCGTGAGCAGTGTCAAAATAATTGAATCCGTGGTCAATAAAATAATCAACCATCTTCGAAAATTCTCTCTTATTAACTCCCACTCCCATAGGCAGTCTCATACAACCGAAACCAAAGTTTCTCTTTACTTCAACAAAAAATTCATTTTCCATGCAAAGCCCTCCAGTATAACTTAGAATCCCTCCACTTTGTGACTAGTGTGCAATAGCATGTGTGATTTGTGAGAATTTGGTTTTTCAAAATAATTCTCATATAACTTCTGAACGTCTGGATTTTCATGAGAGAATCTATACTTCTCATTTCTATCCAACTCATACAATTTCGCGCCTCTTGGTGTAGCAAGCTCTTCACCATCATGGATAGGTTGACCGCCACCACCTACACATCCGCCAGGACATGCCATAACTTCAACGAAATCATAGTGTACTTCATGAGCCAGACATTTCTCAATAAGCTTCTCTGCATTCCCCAGTCCTGATACAACTGCAGCTTTTACTACAGCATCTCCTATATGATATTCAGCTTCCTTATATCCCTCGACCTCACGAGTGCTTCTCACATCCTTGAAGGTCTCTGGATCAGGATTCTGTCCAGTGATGAGATAATGAGCTGAACGAAGAGCTGCCTCCATTACACCGCCTGATGCACCAAAAATCACACCTGCACCTGTTATGTCATGCATTATATCATCACACTGGATTTTTTCCAATGATTCTGGCGCAATATGTGCTGTTGCCATCATACGATTTAATTCTCTTGTAGTAAGAACTATGTCTACATCATGACCTGCGTATTCCTCATGGAACAATTCCATAGTAGATTCCTCTTTCTTGGCTACGCAAGGCATAATTGATACAGTCACAATATTTTCCGGCTTCACGCCGATTTTCTCTGCGAAAAATGATTTGATAACTGCACCAAACATCTGCTGAGGTGACTTTGCAGTAGACAATCTGCCTACCAGATTTGGATATTTGGCCTTCAACATTCTAAGCCAACCCGGACAACATGAAGTAAACATCGGCATATCAGCTGTATCACCGGAAGTAAATCTGGAAATAAATTCTGTACCTTCCTCCATGATTGTCAAATCTGCAGAAAATGTTGTATCAAATACATAATCGAATCCTATTCTCTTCAAGGCATCTGCCATATGGCCCATAGTTGAATGAGCTTCATCCAATTCATAGTTTTCTGCCCACGCAGTTCTAACAGCAGGAGCAACCTGTACTACAGTAACCTTGGTCTCATCCTCTATAGCATGCCATACATCTGTTGTATCATCACGCTCTCTCAATGCGCCTACAGGACAGTGTGTGATACACTGACCACAGAGAGCACAATCAGCATCTCTTATAACCCTGTTGCCTGACACTGACACCTGAGTTCTAGAACCTGTACCAAGCAAATCCCAGACATTCATGGCCTGCACCTTCTCACAGACATTAATACATCTCATACAATCAATACATTTTGAAGCCTCCTTAATAAGTGGAAAACTTCTATCCCAATTGTTGTCTGAAATCTCCTTCTTGTAAGGCACCATAAGGATGTTCAAATCCTTGGCAATTGTCTGCAGTGCACAATTTTGATTTCTCACACATGAAGAGCAATTACAATCATGATGAGATAGAATCAATCTCACAATTGTCTTTCTGTGCTTTCTAACCTTGGCAGAATTGGTATATACAACCATACCTTCCTCCACCACATTATTACATGAGGCTATAAGCTTATCCTTGCCCTCAACCTCCACAACGCACACGCGGCAAGCTCCAATTTCATTTATCTCTTTCAAGAAACAGAGCTTTGGAATATCTACTCCAACCTGTGCAGCAGCTTCCATTATAGTAGTTCCTTCCGGAACAGATACTTGTATATTATCTATAGTTAAATTTACCATTCTATCGCTCTGCCTCCCTTAAATGATCCAAATCCGAAATGATCGCATCTCAGGCATCTGTTAGCTTCCTGGTTACATTCAGCCAGAGTCATTGGCTCCTCAACACCTTCGAAATCACATTTTCTCTCACCTGCAGGTCTGAGATTCATATTCACTCTACCGCATGGTTTTCTATCATCTGTATTAGTAGATGGCACATCCACATCACAGGTTATGATATGGTTGTAACCCAAGTATTCGTCCACATTGTGGGCCAATACTTTGGCAGCTGCAATAGCTCTAATAACTGTAGCAGGACCGGTTGCACAATCTCCTCCGGCAAATACACCAGGTACATTTTCAAATGTTCCTGCATTGTTGGACTGAATGAGATTTCTATCACTGATTGGTACGCCTGCCTCGGCAAATGCCTTGGTCTCAATATCCTGTCCTATTGCTACAATAAGCACATCACAAGGCACCATGAACTCCTCTTCACCGGAAGGCTTCACAGAAGCTCTGCCCCCTTTGATAGCACTAATCATCTGAGGTGTAACCCATAAGCCCTTCACAGAACCATCCTCGTTCTTCTCAATCTTGGATGGAGCCTTGAGAGTCATCATCTCGATTCCTTCCTCTGCTGCAGAATCAATCTCCTCGCGAAGAGCAGTCATATCAGCAATTCTACGGCGGTAAATGATACTAACCTTCTTGGCCCCCTTACGCATTGCAGTACGAACTGCATCCATAGATACATTTCCACCACCAACAACACATACTTCCTTGCCAGTGAGGTCCATTCCTCCACCACAACCGGCTTCACGCAGAAATGATACGGCTGATACAACACCAGTGGCATCTTCTCCTTCTATTCCAAGCTTCTTGTCTGTTGAAGCACCGATGGTAATCAGAACTGCATCATATTCTTTTCTCAAAGTATCTATTTCTATATCTTTACCGATTCTAAGGCCGTATTTTATTTCAACGCCTGTATCTAAAATTGCCTGAATATCGTTATCAAGCTTATCCTTTGGCAATCTGTAATTTGGAATACCATAACGAAGCATTCCACCTAATCCTTCATGAATTTCAAATACAGTTGTCTGATGTCCCATTAACTGCAGATAATATGCAGCAGACAATCCGCCCGGGCCACCGCCTACAATAGCAACACGCTTTCCTGTTGAAGGCTCACATTTTGGTGGCTCAACATAACCCGCAAACTCTGTCGCCATACGCTTGAGACCACGAATATTTACCGCGTCATCAATTATATTTCTACGGCATCTGGCCTCGCATGGATGCTCACAGATATAACCACATGTTGTAGGGAAAGGATTATCCTTTCTGATCAATCGAACTGCATCTGCATATCTACCTTCTCTAATAAGTGCAATATATCCCGGTATATCTACCCCAGCCGGGCACAGAGAAACACATGGTACAGGCTGCTTATAATTGCATGTACATTTTCCGGTTTCGATGTGAGATATGTATTCGTCTCTAAATCCCACAACTCCCTTGTAGACCATGTTGGCAGCCTCATAACCGATGGCACAATCGGCTGTGTCCATAACTGTCTCCGCTGTCTCCTTGATTATTTCCAATGTCTCCATATTGGCGCGACCTTCCAGCACATCATCCATGAGATTTTTCAGCTGACCGAGACCAATTCGACATGGAGCACATTTTCCACAGGACTGTGCATGGCACATCTCAAGAAATGCTCGAGACATGTCAATAGGACACAATCCAAATGGCGAACTCTCGATACGGCGTTCCATATCTTTGTAGAGTTCTTCCAGAACCTTACTAGCTCGTCCTGGCACGTTGAATTCCATTCTGCTCATTATGTAAATACCCTCCGTTTTTATTTCACATCTTCTCCCATCGTCACCACAACTTTTTTGACGATTTTATATACAAAAAGATGCGACTCGTTACCTTATAAATAACGATATCGCATCCTCTCTCTCATGTAAATAATAGTTATTTTTTTGTCAAATTTTTCCCATGTGTAGATTTGTCTTTTTGTGTTTTTTTAACTAAAAAATCAAATATATACATAAATAATCAACTTATTATTCTGACATTTCCTCTGCTCTCTTAGCCTCAAGTTCAGCATACATTACCTCAAGTTTCTTCTTAGATAATGAATATCCAAATCCTAAGCATACGAACATAACTACAAGCACGATTGCAGGAACAAGAGTTGCCATTGTATAGAGTCTGGCAGTAACTTCTGCTGTCTGTGCAGCTGCATTTACATTGTATCCGATTACTCCAAGAAGAATTGGAACACCTACACCTGCAAGTGTCTGTCCAAGCTTTCTTGTAAATGAGTAGAGCGCATATGATGTACCCTCCTCACGACGGCCTGTCTTCAACTCATGGTAATCAATTACATCCATTACAAGAGCCCATACTTCAAGTGTAAGGAATGTCTGGCCTGCTCCTGAGAAGAAGAGAAGTGCCATGAAAATGTATGGATTCTGTGATAAGCCAACAAATGACAAAGCATACATTACAAAGTTAATAACTGCTGCAAATGCAAGACCAAATGCACAGATTTCTTTCTTACCATACTTTCTGACAAGCTTACCAATTATAGGCAAGAACAATGCCATAGGTACATATGTACATACTGTAACAAATGCAAATAAGCTTGGCTTCTCATAGAAGTTCTTGAACAGATAATTGTAAGTTGTCTGTGTATACATCTGGAAAGCTATAAGAAGCATTGATGTGATACACAAGAAAATAAATGGTGGGTTCTTGAACAAATCACCTACAGTTCTGAAGATATGCATCTTACCTTCTCTCTTCTGTGAAGGTGGAAGCTGTACGCGCTCTGTAGTTCCCTTAAAATGAATAAAGTAAATAATTACTGATAAAATAGCAATTACTATAATAGCAACTGTAAGTTTGCTGGATTCCAAAATCTTGGTCTTGCCATCTGCTGCTGTAGAATAAACAATCATTGGCAAGATAATCATAGATGGAATATTACCAAATCCAGCTCCAACTGAACGCCACACAGAAAGTGATGAGCGCTCCTGTGGATCATCTGTAATAACAGAAGCAAGTGATCCGTAAGGAATATTAACACCAGTGTACATCATTCCATAGAGGATATATGTAACATATGCGTAGATCAAATACTGCTGTGGTGATAATCCCGGAATCTTGGTAAACATCAATACTGCTGCAATAGCAAGCGGAATAGACGCTCCGATTACATATGGTCTGAATCGACCTGCCTTAGTAGGCTTTCTTGAATCAATGAATCCGCCCCATAATGGATCATTGATAGCATCCCAAATTCTGGCAACAAGCATAAGAATTGTGATTTGTGCCAAAGGAATGTGCATACAATCTGTATAGAACATTGTTAAGAATGAAGAAATCAGTGAAAATGTCAATACACCTCCAAAGTCTCCACAGGCGTATGCCATCTTCTCCTTAGTGGAGATACCGTGAGTTGCAGAACTATTCTGTACTCCTTTTGTTGTTTTGCTCATGTGTAATTACCCCCTCCATTAAGCTTAAACTATGTAGTTTTAAATCACCCCGGTCTTAATTAATAAAACCTTTTAATTTATTAACTATGGTAAATTATAGCATAAGGATTGGGGATATTCTACTTGACACCACCATATTTCGTGTATGTGATTTTCACAAAATCAATTATCCTTTTTTGTGAAAAAATGTTATTCACACTCAATTACATATTACTGTCAAAAAAAAGAGATAGCAAAACTATTTCAGCTTACTATCTCCATTAGAATAATTTAATTCAACTCCCGGTTGTATATTATAGCAATATACATTGAAGCATATTCCCGCTCCATCATCCTCCACAGAGTATGCCTCAATCTGAACTCCAGAGGCCAGGAGGTTATCTCTCTCAAATACCGGTGTCACTCGATATAATACATGATTGTTGGTATCATCCACATACCTGGCCACCTTTTCCTCAAAAGGAAGCATGCCTTGTGTATTCATATATCGTGTGCCGGTTATCAGATTCTTCTCATTAGCATTTTCTCCTGCCAGACAAAAGGCTATAAGATGACATCTATTATATAGATATTTGCCATCTACAAAATCATATTTTACAGTATGCCAGCCTGTAGGCTTTATCATACCAATCTCGCCACGCTTCTCAGTAGGCATGATTTCCTGGCAAATATTGGCATATGCCACCCCGCATCTTCCAAGGGAATCCAGCTCACTATAGTTTTCAAAGGCTTCTGTGGATTGCTTTTCTGTAGCGCTAAACTCTGGCTGATTATCATTTAATATTTCATAGGGTTCAGCTTCCACATTGGCGCTTTGATTAGTATCATTTTCCGCATCATCATCAAAATCTACAGTATAGTTTTGGGTTTGCTCCAGTTTGGTAGGCGCCTGCTTATATGATTCATCACCTGAATCCCTTAATGAATTAAAGCCGGTTATGGCCATCACTACAGCTATAACAATGGCTACCGGCAAATTGTTTTTGCGTGTATATCTCTTGCTCATAAATATATGTCCGTTCCTATTAATATGAAATAATTACATTTCTAATGCTGTTGGCTGAGGAAACGGTATTACATTTGTTGGAGCATGTTGGGAAGCCTCCCAAAGAGCCACCTTCTGCTGCATATTAAGCCAGCTTTCTGCTGATGTATTGGTTGCCTTGCTTATGCGAATTGCCATTTGAGGACTCAAAGCACTCTTTTCATTTACAAACTCAGACAGAGTCTTTCTGCTTACACCAAGCATTCTAGCTGCATCAGTTATTGTGAGCCCCAATGGTTTCATTACATCTTCTAAAAATACATTTCCCGGATGTGTCGGTTTTCTAATCATAAAATCAGCCTCCTTCAATGATAATCCAAATAATCTACAAGATAAGCGTCTTGCCCTTCAAAGAACTCTTTCAGTCCCTTATGTGAAAATGACTTTATCATATATTTATTGTAACCCCATGCGTTACACTCGTCAATAAAACTGTCTATCCTATCTTTTCATTCTGCATAGCTCATTATACTTGCCTCATGATATAGTATTTTTATATCAATATTTCTCCATTCCGAGATATTGTTACTACCTGCCATGGAATAAACTTACCACTATTTCTTAGAGCATTCTCTGCTGCTCGCTGGAGTCCTCCGCAACACGGAACCTCCATTCGCACAATGTTGACACTCTTTATATCATTTTCTTCAATTATCTCTGTAAGCTTATCTGTATAGTCTATATCATCCAACTTCGGGCATCCGATCAGGGTTACTTTTCCCTTCATAAAATCTTCATGCATATTTGCATAAGCATAGGCTGTACAATCTGCTGCAATAAGAAGCTTTGCTCCATCATAAAAATCAGCCTTTGTAGGAAGAAGCTTTATTTGACAAGGCCATTGCATAAGCCGTGATACTGGCTTCCCCATCTCCTTTGCCTTTATTTCCTGACTTTTCTTTACAGCCTCTTCGTCATAAGCTGGTGCTTCTCTTTCTTCAAAAGTGATTGCTCCTGTTGGACATCCCGGAAGACAATCACCAAAGCCATCACAAAAATTTTCTCTAACTAGTTTTGCTTTTCCATCTACTATATCAATTGCACCTTCATGGCAGGCATTAGCGCAAATGCCACATCCATTACATTTTTCCTCATCAATATGAATAATCTGTCTTATCATCGTTACACCATTCCTTTCCTTGTTTTCATAATGCAAGTATAGTATGATTCAATATGAAATTATGTTGTTATAACCACATTTTTAAATAAAGGAATGATTTTTATGTCTTGGGATAAGAATATGTTAAAAGATAGCATCATCTTCAACGGGATGATGCCTGAAGAAATTGACCTTGCTCTTAAAGAGCTGTCTTCTGTAGAGAAAACATATACGAAGGATTCTATAATTTTGCGTGCCGGTGATATTACTGACTCTTTTGGTCTTGTCATTTCAGGCAATGTAACAATAGAAAGCAATGATATGTGGGGGAACAAGACTATCCTAAGTAATGTTGGTGAAGGTGGTTTTTTCGCAGAAACCTATGCCTTGCTTGAGAATGAACCTCTTTTAGTTGATGTCATGGCAAATGAAAACTGCCGAATCCTCTTTTTTAAGGTCGGCAGTTTAAAAAAGCTAACATCAAATATGAACTTATGGAGCTTTAAACTGATATCAAATCTTCTCATGATATCCGCTAACAAAAATATGCACTTATCCGGGAGAAGTTTTCATATATCTCCAAAGACAATCCGTGGACGTGTCATGGCTTATCTCAATTCCGTATCCCTGAAAAAGGGTAGCAACGAGTTTGACATCCCTTTTGACCGCCAACAGCTTGCAGATTATCTTAATCTTGAACGCAGTGCTCTCTCAAAAGAACTTGGCAAAATGAAAAAAGATGGTCTTATCGAAGTCAAGAAAAATCATTTTAAATTATTATAATAAATTCTACTGCATTACCTGTATGTTTTTACTTGAAGGTTATTTTTATAATCTGCATCTTAACAAGTCCATCACAGAATTTGATCATCAGCTTATGAAACAAACTGACATCTTTATATATATCCCTATATCCACGCATATAGCTTTTTGCTGACACATCTGCAAAATCACCGGACCAGTTTCTAAGCTCATTCTTATCTTCTAATGAGAAAAATGCGTCAACATCAGTTATACCGGCTTCCTTAAGCCAGGTTTTGGTCATCATCTTTGCTCCACGCCTGTTACAACTGTCGAAAACAAGAACGGCTCCCGGAAATCTCTTTGCCATCTTTTGAAATAACGCCTCCACATCCTCGGTCTTAAAGTAATAAAACACACCGGATGCAAATAAGACCGCACCACTGCTGCAATCAATCTCATCCATCCAGGTCTCGTCGTTAAGGTCAAAAGCAAGGTTTCTTTCTCTCTCGCTCTCAGGAAGCAGTTCATTTCTAACAGCGATCACATCCGGCATATCGATGTTATAGCCTTTGCATGTTCCGTTGTCACACTTACGAAAGGTATCATCAAGCCCGCATCCCAGATTGACCACCGTGGCCTCTGGATTTTTCTTTAAATAATCCTTTACTTCCCATGCAAGGTCATACTGTCTTTGTGCAACCTCCAGTGCTCCAAAGAGACCTGCTGCGCTTTCCATCTTTTTTCCCTTTTCTGCAAAGTCATAATCCAGCATACCACATATACGCTCTGCTTCTGGATCTTTGAACAGATTAGGGAAGTGTTCAGAGCAAACTTTTCTTCCATACAAAGGTATGATAAGCGTCTCCTGTACTGTGTTTTTCTCTATATGATACATACTTATTCAGCCTCCTTTTTATATTATCAACCCTACAAACCACATAAGCAGGACTTCAACGCTCATCTTTGCTCTTATCTGTAAGAGTCAGTGCACAAACCAGATACAACATGAGCCATCCCAGTGATTCAGTTCCTGAATCCAGACCTTCTGATATCAAATTAAGTAAGTTTCCGAAAAGCACACCAAAAACAGGGCAACATATGATCATCCATTTTTTAACAGGAAGCATACCCTTAATAACCATTCCAATCCATCCTATAGTCACAAACAGATCGCAGACCACAAAACCTGCCAGCAATGGAATAAGTTCACTTTTCAGAACCCTGATCGTCATCCCGACAGATGCTTCAATATCGCCCGTTGCTTCCATTCCTGCATTAAAAACAACCGGCAGGATG
>JAFUXA010000035.1 GCA_017470985.1 Lachnospiraceae bacterium | reverse complement strand
CACCTCTTTTTGCCATTTTTTAAAAATCCTCCGTTTCTATTTCTAGATTTGCTCTCTTGGCAAATTCTTCTACTGCATCTGTATGCAGTTTCTTACCTGGCATACCGGTATCATTATTTTCCAAAATAATATCTACATGCTTACCTGTCAGCTCCTCGATAATGTGATGTAATTCATCCATCCACATTCCTTCCTTCAGAATATCAGCATTTACTGACTTGGTACCCGGTATTTCATCTACTACAATTTTCACCTTGCCCCCTTCATAGGTAACCATGGTGCCTTCATCCTTGAGGACAGTCTTCAGCATTCCTCCACAAGCAGCTACCACCTGTTTCCATTTACCAAGCAAGGCCTCCACTTCCTCTGGCAAAGCCTCCGGCAGAGGTTCCTTCTCCACCTTGACAGCTTTCTGCTGGGCACCAGGTACGGAAGTGTTAACCGGTGCCGCCCTAAAACCCTGTTCTATTTTGGTTTCAACAGCATTAATTCTATCAATCAAAGCCTCGTTATCCTGCTCCATCTCAGGACGGCAAAGCTTAACCAGCGCAATTTCTATAAGCACTCTCTTCTGGGATGAATACTTAATCTGATTTGACAGTTCTGAAAACTCACGAATAAATCTCATAAGCATAACATCATCCATCATCTCAGCTTCTTCTCTCAAAGCAGACATCTGTTCACTTGTAACTTCTAATACATCTTCCATATTGGAATCAGATTTCACAAGAAGCAGATTTCTCATATACCATGTGAAATCAACAACAAACTGATGTAAATCCCTACCCTGAGTAACCATTTCCTCCAATTGGGCAATGGCGCCTGTCACATCACGATTGTACAATGTTCTCAGAAGCTTACTGAAAATATCATTGTCTACAGCACCAAGAACTGTGAGAACCTTGTCATATGTCAGTTCCTCTCCCAGATAGAAAGCTATACACTGATCCAGCAAACTAAGTGAATCACGCATGGAGCCATCTCCGGCTTTGGCTACATATCTCAGGGCCTTGTCCTCAACTGGCACATTTTCCTTGTCCATAAGTTCCTTCAATCTATCTGCAATAGTGTCAATGGATATTCGTCTAAAATCATATCTCTGACAACGAGATAAGATTGTAATAGGAATCTTGTGAACCTCTGTTGTAGCAAGTATAAATATAACATACTCTGGTGGTTCCTCAAGAGTTTTAAGCATTGCATTAAATGCTCCTGTAGAAAGCATATGAACCTCATCGATTATATATACCTTGTATCTGCCCTCAGTAGGAGCGTAAGCCACCTCATCTATTATATCTCGAATATTTTGCACACCGTTATTAGATGCCGCATCAATTTCAAAGACATTCATGCTGGTGCCTTCATTTATCCTCTGGCAACTAGGACAACAATTACAAGGACTTCCATTTACAGGATTCTCACAATTGACAGCCTTGGCCAGTATCTTGGCCACTGTTGTTTTTCCAGTTCCTCTAGTGCCGGTAAATAGATATGCATGACCTAATCTATCTGCCTTTATTTGATTTTGTAAGGCAGTTACAATATGATCCTGCCCTTTTACGTCATCGAAGTTTTGTGGTCGAAACTTACGATATAATGCCATATATGACATACTTCTACCTCAAATCTATTAGTCTCCGAAGCTTATACCTATGGTCTTCGCTTCCTTTATCATTTTACAATTCGGATCCACCGTCTTGAGCTTACCTGCCACATCCTCAAGTGGCACTCGCTTGGTCTCTCCATTTATCATGGCAATCATGTTGCCATAATCCCCATCCATAATAGCTCTGGCTGCTGCCGAGCCAAGTCTGGTACATAACACTCTATCATATGGGCATGGGCTTCCACCTCTTTGTGTGTGACCAGGTACTGCCACTCTGACTTCTGAACCTGTCTTTTCTGTGATACGAGCAGCAATCTCATATGATACCGAAGGGTATTTCGATTCCGCTCTCTTTTTCTTCAATTCCTTCTTGCTAAGAGCAGCATCTTCCTTGGAAATTGCTCCCTCTGCCACTGCAAGGATAGTAAATCCCTTGCCGGCTTTATGACGCTTCTCAATAGCATCTATGATTTTGTCCATATCATAAGGAATCTCTGGAAGCAAAATAATATCTGCTCCCGATGCAACTCCGGCATACAGTGTCAACCATCCTACCTTGTGTCCCATAACTTCTACGATAAATACTCTGTTATGAGATGCTGCAGTAGTATGAATACAATCAATTGCCTCACAGGCAATATTTACAGCACTCTGGAAACCGAAAGTCACATCTGTTCCATAGATATCATTGTCAATTGTCTTTGGTAGATGGATTACATTTAACCCTTCCTCACGAAGAAGGTTTGCAGTCTTTTGAGTTCCATTTCCTCCCAGAATAACCAGGCAATCCAGATTCAACTTATAATATGTATTCTTCATAGCCTCAACTTTGTCGAGACCATTTTCATCAGGTTCCCTCATAAGTTTAAATGGCTGTCTTGATGTTCCTAAAATAGTTCCACCAACAGTCAGAATTCCTGAGAAATCTTTGCTCTCAAGCAATCTGTAATTACCATAAATCAATCCTTTATAACCATCATAGAAACCATAGATTTCCAAATCATCTATGTTATTACTCAGTCCCTTTACCACACCACGCATTGTAGCATTCAAAGCCTGACAATCTCCACCACTTGTAAGCATTCCGATTTTCATAAGTCTTCTCCCTTCACTGATAACATTCCTAGCAATATTCACCGTACTCACAACCTGCATTTCTCACTTCAATCTCATCTACTAATTCCCATTCCCACTTTGGTTTCTTGGAATCAGGATTCTTGAATTTCAAAGTCTTTCTGTACAATGTGATAGTTCCATATCCATTACCGCCATTCCACAGTCTGTTATGACGCTTAACTCCATCCGGCGCCTCATAATTTACCAGAAGCATATCTTCCTTCTTGCATCGGATATCAGTATACATCTTGGCAGTCGGAGTCTCCTGAATAATTTTCCATCGAAGTTCAGTATCACTCTCCTTGCATTTAAACTTCGTCTTGGTGAGAGTCCACACCTTGGAGAAGTTAAATTCATAAGGCTCTCCCTCGTACCACATAGCACTCAAGAGTTTTCCTTCCAATGCAAATCTACCAACCTTTGGTTTGCCGCCGCCTATATCAAATACAGAATTCTCAAGCTTGGCTCCTGTAAGCTTACTTGTCAAATTATTTGATGACAACCATACCCATGGGCTTGTGAAGTCTTTACCCCAGTTCTTGTCAGCATAGCCATAAGAATCTTCTCGATTTACAATATAGGTCTCTCCATTGAGTATTACCTTGCCTTCGTATGCAGTCTTCATACCCTCTGCGTGCCAGAACATCTCAAAAGCTTCAGCATCACGAAGTGGAGTTCCTGCACCATATCCCACATTGAAGGCCACCTGCTTATCAATCTTTAAATCCCAGAACATCTTGCCTGCATCAGACATATATTCCGGATGATTTGTGGCATCTTCCTCAGATACATTTACCATACCCATAGTTCTTGTCTCTGAGCAGAAACAGTTGTCTGCACTTATAAGATATGGCGCATCCTGTCTCACTGTCACATCATCCCAACCGAAGAAGCGATGCAACTGCACATGGTCCTTGCCCCAGGCACCAACCTTTACCATCATATAGCTTGGCTTAATTCCCTTCTGTTGATTCTCAGGGAGCTGTCCAAATACAGGATCAGGTCCTCCAAGGGCTGGATTTATTGTAAAAAACTCCACGAAGAAAGCTTTCTCTTCTCCTGTCTTTTCATTATGTCCGGTAAATGAATGCCACCACCAGTCATATCCCTGTTCAGCCAGACCGCCATGTAGCATAAATTCATCTCTCAAAATATCAGAATGATTAAATCCATCTCCAATGGTCTCGTGTAAATCCACTGTACTTAAGTCTATGGAAGACGCTTTATCCTTCACAACTCCCGCAGCTGCCACAGCCTTGCCTTCCAAGTCCTCTATACGATGACCCATAAATTTCTCTAACTCTTTTGCCTTCTCTGTTAATTCGTCAAAATTCTCAAAGATTTTCACGCTATCACCTTCCCCTTAAAAATGTTAATGCTTATACAAGAATTATTTTATATCTTTATCCTTTGCCAATACTGCTTCCTCAACCAGATATAACGGTCTCTTCTTGGTCTCAAGATATGTCTTGGCCAAATATTGTCCCAAAATACCGATACACAAAAGCTGAATACCACTTACCATCATAATGATACATACCATAGATGGCCATCCTGATGTTGGATCTCCAAATATAACTGTTTTAATAATAATAAATATAATTGCAATAAATGCTATCAGGCAAAACAGCATACCCATAAAAGATGCAATAACAAGTGGTGCTGTTGAAAATGCTACTATTCCATCCAAAGCATATACAAACAATTTCCAGAAAGACCACTTAGTCTCTCCGGCAGCTCTCTCCACATTTTCATATTCCAACCACTTCTTCTTAAAGCCAACCCATCCAAAGATACCTTTGGAGAAACGGTTGTACTCACCCATTGCAAGTATGGCATTTACCACCTTGCGGTTCATAAGCTGGAAGTCTCTGGCCCCATCTACAACCTCTGATGATGAAATCTTGCCCATTAACTTATAGAAACATCTGGCAAAGAATGATCTGATTGGTGGTTCACCCTTTCTTGTAACACGACGGGAACCTACACAATCGTAGCCCTCTTTTTCCACAGCCTCAAGCATCTCTGGAAGAAGTGATGGTGGATCCTGTAAATCCGCATCCAATATGGCCACATAATCACCGGCTGCATTTTCCAAGCCTGCATATATGGCAGCTTCCTTGCCGAAGTTTCTAGAAAATGATACATAGTGTACTCTAGGATCCCTGGCATTTAATTCCTTTACCACTCTCATGGTTTCATCTCTAGAACCATCATCTACAAACAGATATTCAATATCTATGTCTGTCAGTTCCTTCTCAACTCTCAATGCTTCTTCATAAAACAAAGGAATCGCTTCCTCCTCATTATATGAAGGAACAACAAGTGTTAATAATTTCTTATCCATTTCTACCTCTTTGACATACTTATATCTCCTTGCAAGCATCTAATCGTATGCCTTTTCTTAAAAATCTAGACACTTACACCTGATAGAAATTTTATCACAACAGCGCCAGTTTTACCACCCAAGAGACCACTCTGAAAACGCAATATCCTATTACAATTACCATTTTTCAGATAAATTTTGATTTATCACTTTATTGTGGTAAAATATCGTCATATGGTGTGTATTACATACACAAGAGGGAGGAGAAATTATGGCTAGAAAATGTAGCGTAGATCGGGCTAACGGATTAATCGGCGGATTCGCAACAGCAAAGAAAAATATAACAATCCAATATGCCGGAAGAGAGCGTTCCGAGGAAAATATTTTACAGATGATAAAAAGAGACGCATTATCTCAGGGCGTAAACGACGAGGACATGAATGAGGTTGACATCTATGTCGAACCTGAAGAAGGCACCGTAT
>JAFUXA010000034.1 GCA_017470985.1 Lachnospiraceae bacterium | reverse complement strand
AGCATATCTTCCACATTGATAACCCTTCCATCATCCAAGACAGCTTTGCCGCTCATTCTGCCAAACACCTGATGCTGATCACTGACAATAAATTTGAAATCCATACAGGCTGCTCTATCTAAAATCGGTGTAAACTCCATCTCGAATCGTCCATCAGATGATGTGAAGGTCCATGGACTCATATAATCATCATTGCCATTTTCATCTGTAGGAATATTGAAAGTCACATCATCCAGCTTATGGGCAACTCCATCATAGAACAATATATTCTCACTGGCAGCACTTGTATTACCAAAGCCATATCCTATATTGAAACCAAAACTATGCCCATCAACGGTTGCATTTCCCGAGCCCCACTTCCAGGTATTATCATAAGTCCACACTCCTCTGCCCCAATCCAGAGTTCCATAATTTCTATCAGGGTTGAACTCATATCTCTTGCCGTCGTACATCGCCCAACCACTGGCTCTCATACAATTAATCTTCTGGTTATAATAGAAGGCATGGCGCTCATCCCAAGGTGTGGCAATTACCATAGTATCCATATCCGGTTGCGCCAAATCAATCTCGCAGTCAAATGGTTTGCCGTCACAGAAATTCTCAAAGTGACACGATATATGACGAATCAGACCTGATGCATTCATCTCATTATTCGCAATCACAGCTTCAGTAACAGTCTCTTGACCTCCTAACGGCCGCAACTTATAGCTCATATGCAATCTCTTATCTGCATAAACCACATCACCTTCCGATGAATTGGATGGCATGTGAAGTTTACCCATCGGGAACACATTTAACACAGTCTCTGTATGTTCCCACGGCTCATCCCCCAGCTCAAGCAGAGACACTGATTGCAGCCCCACATAACCATCATCGGAAATTGTTGTGGCCACAGCAAAATCATCCCCCACAATAAGATAGTAATCCCATTCTTTAATCCTAAACTTCGGTGCTTTGATGTCACTTCTATCATACTGCCACACCTGTTTTCTCGCCCAACCAGGCTCAGCGATTTCACCATACACATCCAACAGTTTCTGCTCAGCAATTACTTCATGATTTCTCATACTCCCCCTCCTATTTTCCTTTTAAAAACTCAATTATATATACTCTCCCAGGTCATCAAATACAATCTCTTCTATTTCTTTAGCAATTCGTTTTGCCTTGCTCTCTACTATTGATGCTTTTTTACCTGCCTCAATCATATCAGCAATAGTAATATTTACCCCTTTTCCATTTACCGATGTTGTCTGCTCACCATAATATGTTTCGCTATATGTCAAATCATATGCTGGCGTCATGCTCCAAACATCATTTTCCTCATCATATGCAAATGAAAAGTTCTTGCCATGATCGTCCCTGTTATGCGACATAATATTGAAGCACATAAGACGATACATGTTCTCAATCTCATCCATATTATTTGCAGAAATTATACCAGTAAGCTTCAATAAAGCCTCATAGGACAAACTTGGCACTCGATAGTCCGTCTCTAAAATAGCTGAAGCTGTTAGAATATGCTGTCTAACTTCCCCAACATTGTCAAATCGCTCACTCGCAAAATATCCCTTACATTTACGAGATGAAAACAGCTTAAAATCTGGCACTTTAATACCGCATTTCTTCGCGCAATTCATATAATCATATTCCATCTTGCCAATGTCGATTGGATCATCATGAGATGGAAATTTCAAAAGCCATACCCTTCCATCTTCCACCAGGTTCACCTTAGGCCTTGTGCCACCACTTGATCCCGCTCTGCGATAAATATCATCCAACATGCTTTCGTCATTTTCATCCAAAATGAGCCTACACGCTTCTGCCAATTCATCTACCGACATATCTGCTTTGCTTTCAATTCCTGTCTTCACCTCAATTCCCGGACGATAGCAAAGCGCTCCATTCCCCCTATCTCCCACAATAGCCAGTCGTTCTAGCATGTCAATATCTGATACGCCCTGCTTCAGTAATAGTCTATCCAACAGAAGTCGCCCCCAGGCATCAGGCAAACTATCAGCAAATACACCAAACAACCCATCAAAATTGTAATTTGAAGGAATAAAAACTCCCTTTTCTATTGGAAGGGAAAATGGGCTTATCGGAAATCCATCTTTCAGCCATTCGTCAGAATATGAAAAAGCCACTTTTTTATTCGCTGCATCCGCAAGAGTACCCACATGTTTGTCATGATAATATACTTCCAGTTTACCTGTTTCCACGAATAACCTCCTCTATATCCTTGTACGTCACATCACTAAATAACTGGCGAATCTCATTTTCCATTTCTAACGCCACAGCGATTTTGGTTAAAGAAATCAAAGAAATATTCCCCGTACTTTCAAAGCGCTTAAGAGAACCGTAACTGACCCCGCTCTTTTCGCTCAGCTCCTGTTGCGTAATATCTCTTCTTCTACGAATCTCTCGAACTCTATTTGCCAATGCCATATTTATCTCATCTGGAGTTTCCCATATATATCTTCTTGCCATTTTATCAGCCTCCGTTTATAGATAATATATTATCTATAAACCGCCTATTTTGCATATTATGGATAATATATTATCTATAATATATCACGATTTGTCATAAAAGTACATCACTCCTTAATATACATAAACGCACCCAGATTGCCACGCTTACCGTGAGATGCTCTATGGGAAAACAGCTCCTTCGGATTGCAACAGGTGCATATATTGGTTGTGACAATATTTTCCTTCTTCACCCCAGCCTCAGCCAACACAATCTCATTGGCTCTCCACAGGTTAAGCTGGTATTTCCCTGGTGCATTTCCATATGATAGAATCTCCGCCACTCGCCCCTGTAGTTTTAACTTCCAACCATCATCACAGGTATCGCCACTGTAATCACTCACACCTCCAAACTCTCTGGCGAACTCCTCTGCCACATCCTCGCTCACTTCATAACAATCCTGACAGATTGACGGGCCGATGGCTGCAATTACATCCTCAGGCTTTGTCTCGAACTCCTCGGCCATCTTCTCTATAGTAGCCTGACCCATACGATGAACAGTGCCTCGCCATCCGGAATGAGACAATCCAATCGCCTTATTAACAGGATCCACAAAATATAGTGGTACGCAATCAGCATAGAAAGTTGACAGAACCACTCCAGGTTCATTGGTCACAAGCCCATCCACATCAGTATATGGCTTCGGTCTAGTCACTCCATTTCCCCTGTCATACTTCCCCACTCTAATTACATTGGTGGTATGAGTCTGATCTGTACATACGAAGTCGCCTATATCACAACCAATCTCTGCAGCCAGCCTTCTATAATTTTCCATAACCGCATTCTCATCATCCCCTCGGGTGAAGCTCAGATTTAGAGTTGCAAAAATCCCCTCTGACACTCCTCCCATTCTGGTGGTGAAACAATGCTTTATAAAATCAATCTCCTCCAGTCTCGGATAGTACAGATATGGCACATTTCCCGTATGTAATTTTATAATCTCATGATTGTCAGTTTTATAATTCACTCAATCCTCTTTTCTGTATTTGACGCACGTCAAATAAAATCAAAATCTATTTGCCCCAATTATATCTCACATTTAGCCTGCGATAAATAATAAAAAACTCCGGCAAGTCACACGACCTGTCGGAGCTTCCAATATTTCAATATTTTTTATAAACATCTACAATGTCCGTTATAATTAAAATCACAACTGATTACTCAAATGATTTCTTCATCCATCTGCTCAAACCTAAACTGCATAGCCCTGGGCCTTGATTACATCAACCACCTGCTTTACATATTTCTCACAAAGCTCATGACTCTCTGCCTCAACCATTACACGAACCAATGGCTCTGTACCTGACTCACGCACCAGAATTCTACCTGTATCACCAAGAGCTTCGGCCACTGCATTTACAGCTTCCTGTACCTTGGCATCATTCTGGGCCTCAGTCTTGTCTGTTACACGCACATTTTCCAAAACCTGTGGGAAGATAACCAAGTCCTTGTGCAACTCGCTCATCTTGCACTTCTTCGCACACAACACTTCCATAAGTTTCAAAGCTGTGAGGATTCCATCACCTGTTGTAGCATATTTAGAGAAGATGATATGTCCGCTCTGCTCTCCACCGATTCTGCAACCATTCTTGGTCATGTACTCGTATACATATTTATCACCAACTGCTGTCTTGGCATAATCAATTCCAAGTGCGTCAAATGCTTTGTATAAACCGAAGTTACTCATAACAGTTGTAACTACTGTGTTGTTAGTAAGCTTGCCGCGCTCTTTCATATATTTGCCATAGATATATAAGATGTGATCTCCAGTGATTACCTCGCCCTTCTCATCAACAGCCAGACATCTGTCAGCATCACCGTCAAATGCAAATCCACAATCACAACCATTTTCCACAACGAACTTAGTAAGTCCCTCAATATGTGTACTTCCTGCATTCATATTAATATTAGTTCCATCTGGCTCGGCATTGATAACAAGTACCTTGGCACCGAGAGCCTCAAATACAGAACGAGCCACATTCCAAGAAGCACCATTTGCGCAATCTAAGGCCACCTTCTTGTCTCTGAAGCTATAAAGTCCCAGAGAAATCAGATAACCCATGTATCTATTTCTACCACTTACATAATCAACTGTGCTACCGATTCCTTCCTTAGTTGCATAAGGAACCTCGTCCCACTTCTGACCGAAAAGCTCCAGCTCGCCATCAATGTAAGCCTCCACATAGCTGATTGTCTCCTCGTCCATCTTCTCGCCCTGTCCGTTGAAGAGCTTGATTCCATTATCATAATATGGATTGTGAGAAGCAGAAATCATAATACCGCAGTCGAAATCATCCACACTTGTAATATGTGCCACTGAAGGAGTTGTTGTTACATGCATCATATAAGCATCTGCTCCTGATGCAACCAATCCACCAATGAGACAGTACTCAAACATATAAGAAGAAAGTCTAGTATCCTTTCCAATTACAACCTTGGCATGCTCGTCACTTCCTGCCTGCTTCTTGAGCTGAGTGTAATACCATCCCAGAAATCTACCTACCTGATAGGCATGATCTGCAGTAAGATTCATGTTTGCTTCGCCTCTGAAGCCATCTGTTCCAAAATATTTTCCCATTCTATTTCACTCCTAAATCTATTATTTCTAGAAATTATTGTATCTAGTAATTATTTCTCCAGCAAATATTCTTCCAGCAATTTTTCTTTTGGCAATTACTTCTCTAATAATTTCTTCTCCAGCAATTACTGTGCCTGAGCAAATATCGGCAACTGCCTTGTATCTCGCAATTTATATACCACACATTGATTTGCCGGGTACTCGCCAATTACATCAGCCTCTCCCTTCAAGGCATATACATCTGTAAATACAATGACATAATCTATATCTCTAATGTCATCATAATTCACACCACCTGTTACATCTCTGCCCCAGACCGGAGCCACATCCAAATCAATTCCTGTATCACCAAGCAAGGCCTGCTCAAACAATATGCCTTCACTTGCATATACTAGATTATCACAATCCATGAGAAATGTATCCAACATTTCTTCACCTGCTGCCGATTCCATCACAAGAAATGTGTCGTCATTATGATTTCTCACGAAATCTCTAATGTCATAAATCTCAGCAGTTTCCTGTCCACTGTGGGTGTGAGTCTTGTATTGTATATAACCAGACAGCACTGAGTTTCCAAGAGACATAATTATGGCTCCTGTGATAAATATTTCCCAGAATATTTTGGTTTTTCCAATTTTCGAGCTTCGAGCGCCAGAAGCTTGTTCTCCA
>JAFUXA010000033.1 GCA_017470985.1 Lachnospiraceae bacterium | reverse complement strand
TACCTTGTAGTCATCTCGAAGTGAAATATGTGACTGATTCATAAGCTGACCAAATGTAACTACATCATTGTCTGCCAAAGCCTTAACAGCCTTGATAGTTCTCTGATTTTCAGCAACAGCATGCTTTGCTCTCTTCAAGACTTCTGGATCTGTGATTGCAGACTTATATTTCTCAAATTCCTCATCTGTCAAATCACCTAGAGATTTAATATCAACAACAGTCTGCAACTGCTCTAAAGCCTTGGCACACTCCTGTCTTCTCTCATTATATTTTCCGTCAACAAGGCTATGTTTTACTTTGCTGTTGGTAATTACAATCTTGGCATCTGGCAAATTAATATTTGCATACTCATATGACAAATCACTTGTATCAAGAAAAATTGCGCAATCCTTCTTACCATTTGCCACTGCAAACTGATCCATGATTCCGCAGTTACAACCATTATAATTATTCTCTGAGTACTGACCGATAAGAGCTAAATCTGTCATTGTAAGCTTATCAAAACCATATAAATCCTGAAGAATAACTCCTGTAAGTACCTCAAGGGAAGCTGATGAGGACAGACCTGAACCATTTGGAATATTTCCCCAGATAATCATGTCAAATCCCTTATCCAGTTTCATTCCCTTCTTGTCAAATGCCCAAACTACTCCAATAGGATAATTTGCCCAGCCATTTGCCTTGTCATATTCCAAATCTGACAAACTCACTTCTGTAACTCTGGCGTTATCGATGTTAGCAGATATGAAACGAATCTTGTCATCATCTCTCTTTCTTGCAACACCATAAGTTCCAATTGTAAGAGCGCATGGGAATACATGTCCTCCATTGTAATCAGTATGCTCTCCTATTAGATTTACTCGACCTGGTGCGAAATATTCTCTAATATCTCCTCCCTCACCATAAACCTCATTAAATGTCTCTCTTAATTCCTGAATGTTCATTTTGTATATTCTCCCACTTTCTTTATTTACGTCAGACTCTCCCACCTTCGTATAAACATATTCCATTATATTATATTTCCCTATTTTTTTATACTACTAGATATTGTTTTTTTCTCTTATTCTCTCCACAATTTCACATTGATTTTTCCACATTGCTGGAGTAGTATTTTAAAAGACATCATAGATGTTTACTAATTTATAGAATAAATGCATAAAAGGAGACCCAGCATGAATATATTAGTTTTATGTGGTGGATTAAGCACAGAAAGAGATGTATCCTTCAAATCTGGAACAATGGTTGCCAAGGCTTTGCGTGAAAATGGTCACAAAGTTCTGACTTTAGACGTTTTCATGGGATACAAAGACGAAGAGTGCGATATATCTAATATTTTCGAAATTTCAGAGGAAGCTTCTGTTGATACAGCAAATATTTCTGAAATTGCTCCTGACCTGGAGAAAGTCAAAGCTTCCAGAAAGGATCAAAGCGATTGTTTCTTCGGACCAAATGTAATTGCTATCTGCCGCAAAGCCGACATTGTATTTATGGCTTTGCACGGTGAAAATGGTGAAAATGGTAAGGTTCAGGCAGCATTTGATTTGTTCGGAATCAAATATACCGGAACTGACTATCTAAGCAGTGCCATTGCTATGAACAAGAACATTGCCAAGGAATTCATGATTAGACACAATATTCCATGTCCTACTGGAATTCGCATCTCCAAAAGTGACAATTTAGATGAAAAACTTCTGGCACAGGTTAAATATCCTTGTGTAGTCAAGCCTGCATGCGGTGGTTCTTCCATCGGCGTATCCATCGCTGAAAACCAAGATGAATTTAAAACAGCTCTCGCTGACGCCTTCATGTGGGAAGAGGAAGTTGTTGTTGAAGACTACATTGAAGGCCGGGAATTTTCTGTGGGAGTTATGGAAGGCAAGGCTTTGCCAGTAATCGAGATTGCTCCTATCGAAGGATTCTATGATTACAAGAACAAATACAAAGCAGGTTCTGCAATAGAGACTTGTCCAGCTGACATTCCTGATAACATTGCCAAAGAGATGCAGCACTACGCAGAAGAAGCCATGACTGCCATCGGACTTACAACATACGCCCGCATGGACTTCATGCTTCGTGAGAATGGAGAAATGTTCTGCCTTGAGGCCAACACACTTCCTGGTATGACACCTACTTCTCTACTTCCTCAGGAAGCCAATGCAATTGGCATTAATTTCAATGAATTATGTGAGAAAATAATTGAGATTTCTCTCAAAAAATATCAATAAATGCAACGGAAACTATGTGACTCTCTTGAATCACATAGTTTTTTGCTTATAATTGACATATCTAATATTTTATATAAGAAATGGAGAAACATATGTTAAGAGTTTCTGATGTAGTAACCGCCACAGGCGGCGAATTAATATTCCCTAATTCCTGGGACAATGATCGTCAAAATGAGCTTTCCAACACTTATATCCAGGGTACTGTCATGGACAATCGCCTGGTTGAAAAGGATTTTCTCTTCGTTCCTTTTATTGGAGAGAAGGTTGACGCTCACAAATACATACCTGCAGCCTACGAAGCTGGGGCGGCTATCTGCTTCTCAATGAGAAAGCTTGAGGAAGAAATACCATATATTTTGATAGAAGATTCTGGCAAAGCCCTGAAGGATTTGGCTACATATTATCGCAGCACCTTGGACATTCCAATTATCGGAATTGTAGGTAGTGTAGGAAAAACCAGCACCAAGGAAATGGTGGCTGCTGTTTTATCTGAAAAATACAATGTGCTCAAGACTGAAGGCAACTTCAACAATGAAATTGGCCTTCCACTTACAATTATGAGAATAAGACCTGAGCATCAGGTAGCAGTAGTTGAAATGGGTATATCTGATTTCGATGAAATGAACCGACTCTCTACTATTGCCCGACCAAATTATCTGGTTATGACCAATATCGGCCCATGCCATTTGGAATTCCTTCATGATTTAGATGGTGTGTTAAATGCTAAAACTGAAGCATTTGAACATTTATCTAATCATCCGAAGCTGGTATTAAACGGTGATGATGAAAAACTTCGTTCAATTCATCATGGAATTCCGTCAGGAACCTACCACGCCGTGCCAGAAGACGCGGACATTTTCTTCTTTGGCCGCGAAGATAAGGCGCTTCTGGAAAATGATGGTATGCCAGCCGCTGCCTATGCTGATAATATTGATGACAAAGGTTTAGAAGGTATAGATTGTGACTTGGATCTCTTCGGTGAAAATATGCATATACATATCTCACTGCCTGGACAGCACAATATCAACAACGCAATGGCTGCCGCTATTATCGGCGAGAGCCTGGGCTTAACATCCGACCAGATTCAAGAAGGAATCGCCAAAGGCAATACCATAGCTGGAAGAAGTAATATTATCCGTCTCGGAGATATACTTGTAATTGACGATTGCTATAATGCCGGCCCTGTATCTATGAAAGCATCATTAGGAGTACTCGCTTCTGCTTCTGGTCGTAAGATTGCTGTTCTTGGCGATATGGGTGAACTTGGAGATGACGCTCCAGCTCTTCACAGCAGTGTGGGACAGGCTGTTGCGGACAATAAAATCGACTTGTTATACACAGTTGGCTCTTTATCAGAGGAAATACATAACACTGCCACTGCTAACGGTGTGAAATGTATTCATTTTGACACAATAGAGGCTCTTTTGCCTGAATTACTCCAGGAAATCAAGGCTGGAGACACAATCTTAATCAAAGCCTCTCATTTTATGAATTTCACACAGATTGTAAAGGCTTTGGAAGCAAAATTACAATAAGAAACATTTAATATATTTATAAAACAAACAGGAGACTTTAGGGTAAAGCCTCCTGTTTTTCTATATCTATTTCTGTTATTAAATTATGTTTTAATTTCATACCTTTCATGGAATTTTATTTCCTTCCCGGCATATATTCATTCAAATTCTCTAATTAAACTCAAAGAACTTGGTATCCAACTCCGGATACACCCTCTTTAATGAAATCGGTACACCTGAATTGTTTACAAAGCAATGCTTACTTCTTGCAACCGCTCTATCCTCTCCAGTTGCTTTATCATATATTCGATATGCTATTTCCATTTCGTGTCCGTCATAATCTAATAATTTGGTCTCAATCATAACTGTCTCGTCAAAATGTGTTGCACTTCTAAAATCAATTGACACAGACAGTTCCGGTGACATAATCTCCATCACTTCCATCTGCTTGTTTCCCAACCCCAGCTGAGTCATTAGATCCATTCTGGCATTTTCCAACCAGTTCATGTAATAAGAATGGTGTATCACTCCCTGTGGACCTGCCTCATAATACTTGGTTCGATGTTCATATGGTCGTATTTTAACATTTTCCCTACTGGTTTTTACTGATACTTCATTTGCCATAATCTCGCCCCCTCTTTCAAGTTTTAATATTTGCCTTATTTCAAAGCAATAAATCTCTATAAGTATTATCAGATTTATAATTTTATTATACTCCTATTTTCCACTTTCATAACCACAAAAAATCTTTTTTCTATTATTTCTATTATTTCCTATTAAAATGTTTTTCTATTAATTATTACTATGTTATACTTCAAGAAAACGATTTTGGAAGGTGTAATATTTTATGACTGCGGGGATTATGTTGAGCTGCATACTTATTGGGGTAGGTACTGTTGCAGCTGTTATGGGAGTAAGTTTTTATTGGAGAAATATTAAATACGAGAAAGAAACCAGTTTTATCTTACTGATGTATGGTATTTCATCTGCTATATGGTGCTATTGCTATGGTGTCATTGGCTTGTGTTGGGATTTCAATTTGTGCAATAATATTCGAATTCTCGGCATTCTTGCTGTTGATGTATTTGTCATGACGGAAGTTTTTATGGGCTGTAAGCTTGCCAATCTTCCTCGTAAAATCGATTTGTCCATCAAGATCATAATGCATATCGTCACTTTCATTGATTGGATTCTCTTTGGACACAGAGACGTAGATGTTTTTGTCAGAGTGGGTTACTGGACCACCTGGGATGAGAATCCAGCCTATTCCTTTAACAGAAATTTCCACTCAGCATATGTGGCTCTATGTACAGTTTTGCTTCTTCTACTTGCCATTATCTGGGTTCGAAAAGGCAAGATTAAAAGAGAGTATCGTTTTGTAAAACTCTTGTATTTTGCCAACTTTCTATTCTTATTCGGTTCCTTCCCGGACACATTTCTTCCTGCCTTAGGTAGACATGCCTTCTCAACCTCCGGCTTAGGTGCAGCTTTTTGTACCATCGTAGTATGGTATGGCGCTGTTCAGCTGAATTATTTTGATATTCGTATGGGAAATATTGCCGAGAATTTCTTGAATTTTATTGATGCCGGCATTATTGTTTTTGATATGAACAAAAATATTGCCATTGTAAATAACTATTGCAAAAATATAATGGCTGATGCAGGAATTTCTCCTACGGATTCCCCTGAAAAACTATTTAATTACAATAGTGAGGCTTTATCAATCGCCTTTGAAATGGCCAAAAATCAGGTTTACGCAACTCGTATAACTGATAAATTCAATAATAACTCTTATTCTATGCGACTAAATGCTTTGAAGGATGATTTCGGAACTCCTTTCTGTTATTTATGTATTTTCACTGATGTTACTGAGGAAATTGATATTATTAATAAATTAGAGATTGCATCCCGAGCCAAAACGGATTTCCTGGCACAGATGTCACATGAAATCCGTACTCCTATCAATTCTGTATTAGGTATGAATGAGATGATATTACGCCGCTCAAATGATGCAGAAATCCTGGAATATGCCAATGGTATTGACAACTCAGGTCGCATTCTCCTGAGTCTCATCAATAATATTTTGGATTTCTCCAAAATTGAGGACGGGCACATGTCTCTAGTGCCAATAAAATATAATACTACGGAATTTATTACAAATCTGGTAAATACTATTTTAGATAAAGCTCATGCTAAAAACCTGGATTTCAATTTGAAGATTGATAGCAGCTTACCAACAACTCTGCTGGGTGATGATGTGAGAATATCTCAAATCATTTTAAATCTCCTTAGCAATGCAGTTAAATATACCAATGAAGACTAT
>JAFUXA010000032.1 GCA_017470985.1 Lachnospiraceae bacterium | reverse complement strand
TCAAGCCTAGCGGCGTGGATTATGACAAGTTAACACCGGAGGATATGGTAGTTGTAGATTTAGAGGGAAATAAGGTGGAAGGTCGTTATAATCCTTCCTCTGATACAGCTACACATATGGAGCTATATAATAGATTTCCTGAAATCGGTGGAATAGTTCATACTCATTCTACCTGGGCTACAACCTGGGCTCAGTCTGGGAGAGGAATTCCATGTTATGGAACAACCCATGCGGACTATATCTACGGCGAAGTGCCATGTGTGAGAAATCTTACCAAGGCAGAGATAGATGAAGCATACGAATTGAACACAGGTGTGTTGATTGCAGATTATTTTACAGAGAAAAAAATAGATCCTGTAGCAACCCCAGCTGTTTTATGCAAGAACCATGGCCCATTTACCTGGGGTAAGGACGCCATGGAAGCAGTGCACAACGCTGTTGTCTTGGAGGAGGTTGCGAAGATGGCGGCAAATACTGAATTAATTAATCCGCAGGTACAACCGGCTCCTCAGGAACTACAGGATAAACATTATTATAGAAAGCATGGTGAAAATGCTTATTATGGACAGTCTTAAACTATCTGCTACATATTAATTTACAGATAGGATTACCTTGAGAGGAGAATTTCTCCTCGTACTCTGTCATGATATTTCCCTCATTTAAGGAAGTATCATGATGGAGATCATAGGTATGTGCATCTAAATGCCATACATCTGAGTTATTTATTTCATCCAAAGAGAAGTTAAACAAATCAACATTATCTGTTTTGAATTCAATTCTACCATCAGATTTCAATATCTTATTATATCTGGCCAGAAATTCTGAGGAAGTAAGACGGCGCTTGGCGTGTCTATCCTTTGGCCATGGATCTGAGAAATTGAGATATATTCTATCAACTTCACCAGAATCAAAAATAGTATCTATATTCTTGGCATCGAAGCATAGAAACTTCAGGTTGTCTAAATGTTCACCAGCCTCTACCAAAGCCTCCATCTTCTGTACAGCTCTTAGGGTTACGCTGGTATATCGTTCGATACCAATATAGTTAATATCAGGATGAGCCTTGGCCATATTCATTATAAATTGACCTTTGCCCATTCCTATTTCAATATGTAATTCCTGCTTTTTTGGAAATAAGTCATGCCATTTTCCAACATTTGCCTCAGGATTTTGAATACAGTAAGGGCTATTTGCTACAACTTCATCTGCCCCGGGAATATTTCTTAAACGCATAGGTTTTCCTTTCTACTTATGTGAAATGTAATTGCATAAATGCCATGCTATTATAACATAGCTACAATATAAATTGGCTATTAAAATGAAATAGAAAAAAGTAAAAAATCTAGATAAATATGGGTTGCGTCCATAAATTCTTGCTATTATACTATTAGTTGTGAATCAAAAAGAATTGGAGAGTTCTAATGAAATTATTGAAAAATTTAATAAAGAGAACCTGTATCGGATTGTGCGCTTTGACTGTGACAATCGGTACTTTGAGTATAGACTCTAAGGCGGCAGCATATTGGCCAAGTAATGTGAGTATATCATCCGGAGCGGCTATAGTAATGGAGGCTGAAACCGGAACTGTGCTTTACGAGAAGAATGCTGATACTGCTTATTATCCGGCGAGTATTACCAAAGTTATGACAGCTTTGCTCAGCTTGGAAAATTGCGATTTAGATGAAACCGTGGTTTTTTCGGAGCAGGCAGTATACGAAAACGAAGGTGATACCTCGCATATTGCAAGAGAAGTTGGAGAAGAGATGACTCTGGAAAATGCCCTTTATGGAATGATGCTAGAGTCAGCAAATGAGTGTGCATGGGCTTTGGGTGAGCATGTGGCAGGCAATATGCCGGCATTTATTGATATGATGAATGCTAAGGCCAAAGAATTAGGATGTACTCACACACATTTTGCAAATCCTAATGGATTGCCGAATAAGGATCACTATGTTAGTGCGAGAGATATGGCTTTGATTGCTAGAGAAGCTTATTCAATTCCAAAGTTTAGAGAAATATGTTCTACAACAGCGTATACACTTCCTGCTGATAATAAGAAGGAAGCTTATAACTTGAATAATTCTCATGCAATGATCAGCAAGAACAAGACTTCTAAATACATATATGATTATGCAATAGGTGGAAAGACCGGATATACAGATGAGGCAGGCAATACGCTTGTGACATATGCGAAAAAAGACGGAATGACACTTATATGTGTTGTTTTAAATGCTAAGAATCCTGGGCATTATGAAGATACTATTAATCTCTTTGACTACTGCTTTGCAAATTTTACAGTTTATAAGGTAGCAGATAACACATCTGTATCAGAGATTGGTGGGGATTCAAACCCGGGAATGCTTTCAGAGCAAAGTAATATTATCAGAATCAATCCGGATGATATTATTGTATTGCCAAAGGCAGCATCATTTAAGGATACAACTGTTCAATTGACACCGGCTCCGAAAGATTCAGAAGCGGTGGCCAAGGCTGTATATAGCTATGGAGATAGGGTTGTAGGAACAGCAAATCTCATATATGAATCGGATGGCAAGGTATCATATCCATTTAATAATGTAGATGCCGAGCACGGCGGTTCAAAGCTTAAATATATTAGAATAGATTTTAAAACAGTATTATTATTTATCCTTATAATGGCAGTTATAGCTGGTATTATATATGTGATATATATGCAATCAGGTAAGATTTTCTTATATAGACATAGAAAGAAAGAAGCTAAACAGGGATTTATTAAAAAGAAGACATATAAGAGAAGAAATAGCAGAACAATAAATCGTAGACGAAAGAAAAGAAGACGATAAAGACAATTAAAATACAGGAAAAGACAAAGAAAAGACAACGTCAATATCTGATGTTGTCTTTTTTGCAGCCTAAGAACAAAGTTGAATTGTAGTTAAATTGTCAGACAATTTACCTTAATAAGCTGTCTATAAGCATACCAAGGTTGTTTTTGTTTCGTGTATAGAAGATTAAACCCTTGCTGGAATCAACAATAGTAACATATGTATTTTCAAAGGTGGCAGATTCTGAAATCAGTTGCAGCAGATAAGATTTATAAGTTGGCTCCACTGCCAGAAATAATTTCTCACAGTCCTCTAATGATTCAAAAGAAGCAGAAGTCTTCTTCAGCATGTGAGAAATCTCTTTGTCCTGATCCATTTGAGGTTTGGTCTTGTTAATAATGAAATAACCATTTTCATCCTTTGGCATATTTAGATTTCTGACTGCTCGTTGAACCTGTTTGGTTAAGCTGTCACTGGCAGGATAGAGAGATTGAAAATAGTTCATGAAATCAGTAGCATTTTTGAAATGTTCATTTCTACCTTTTTCAAGAACTTCTGTCATGAGAATTCTCTTAATAATATCTTCGCATTCCACACGTGATGGATTCTTGGTTGTAGCCATATATTTCTCCTTATAATTCAAACAATATTTACAAAAGGACAGAATAATCTGTCTGAAATAATAATAGGACAAAATAGAGACAAATACAATAATAAAAAGGACATTTCTGTAAAAAATAAGGAGCCATTACGAAATTGACAAGAAACCCAGTAAAATCATATAATACTAGAGAAAAATTACCACATAAAAGAGCAAGGAGTGGGCAAAATGGATATAACTAAACTTAGTAGAGCAGAGAAGAAGATATATGATTTGGAGAGAATCCAGGAATTAGTAGAGGAAAACCATGGATTGGTCCGCACTGCTCAAATAAGTGATTTGGGAATAGATTATAGAAGAGTCAAGGCTTTGGCTGAGGAGGGAGAGTTGATTCGTGTAAAAAACGGATACTACTCTGCTCGAAGTTACAAGGGCAATGAAGAGGAATTAATTGTTCAAATGTTTCCAGATGGAATATTTACTATGGAGACAGCATTGTATTATTACGGATATTTGGAAAATAAGCCTTTTGGATGGCACATTGCTGTGGACAAAAACAAGTCCAGATCAAGATTTAAAATAGATTATCCAAATGTAATTCCTTACTATACTGAGCCGAAGGTTATGTCCATTGGTGCTACAACAATTGAAGTTGCAGGTCATACTATGGGAATATTTACCAAGGAGAGAGTGGTATGCGATTGTCTGAAATATCAGGACAAGATGGACAGAGAAGATTTCAAGAAAGCTATTTTGAAGTATATCTTAGATGAAGAGAAAGATGTGGCAGCATTGATGGAAATAGCCAGAGAACGCAAAGTCACAGGTAAAGTTCAAAGTATGATAGGAGTATGGCTGTAAATAGATGATTAGTACTAAGCTGTTGGAATTGAAAAGTGAAGAACTTAATATAGCATTTACCAATCTTCTGGCAGGAGCTACAGCAGAGTTGGCGGTAAGTGCCATTGCTCATAGTAACATGAGAAATAATATGTGGCTGTGTAATGGAGATGATATTGGAATTGATACATATAAACTTAAACCTGTTACTGCAATAAGATATGTATACGGTGGAAACAAATCCATGTCAGACCTGATTTCCGAGGTTGAAGATTGTCTGAAACATGTCTTTATTGAAAATAATTACAAGTTCTTAGCAGTAAAAAAAGACGATAGGACAAATAGTATTGACTTTTCTCACATTTATATTGAACTGGAGTTGGAGGAGAAATATGTGCCTCTTGAAATAGGTTTAAAGCTTACAAAAGACGCCTCAGTTTTGCCATATACCAGAACTTATAAATTGCTTTGCGAGAATAATGAGAATGTGGAGTATCTACATTTTCCAGCAGAAGAAGCTCTGTGCCATCACATCTGCGAGATTATGAAGAAGATGGAACTTATAAATGATATGTATCATTATTATGAGGCCTATAAGATTTTGAATATGCATTCTCTGGAAGGTCGTAAAATGAGAGACATATTATATGAGAAATGTGGCGAGGCTCATATTAAAAAGGAAGCAAAAACCTATGCTACTTTATATGGATACAGGGATTATAAATATATGGAGAAGAAATGGAAGACATTTCTCAAAAAGGAAAAGAGAATGGAGCCTACCTGGCAGGAGACTGTGGACAAAATCAATGATTTCTTAGAGCCAATCTGGGAAGCGGTAGTTGAAGACAGAATATTTTTTGGGGATTGGATGCCTGAGATTGGCAGATATTTGGATTAGTTATGCTTGATTGCCGGAAGCATGCATACAAGCAAACAGATAAAGGGAATTATAATGTTAATAGATAAATTGGAAGAGTATAGCAAAGAAGGAATATATCCTTTTCACATGCCGGGACACAAGCGGCAGGGAATTACCATGCCAGATCCTATTTCCATAGATATAACAGAAATTGACGGCTTCGATGATTTGCATCATCCAAGGGAAATACTTCGAAAAGAGCAGGAGAGAATCGCTAGGATTTATGGAGCCAAGAGAAGTTATATTTTGGTAAATGGTTCCAGTTGTGGAAATATATGTGCTATATATGACGGTTGCAAATGTAATGACAAAATAATAGTAGGAAGAAACGCTCACAAAAGTGTATATCATGGGGCGATTCTTCGCAGGTTGCAGGTGGCATATGTAACCCCTCGAGTTACAGAAGAAAATGTGGCTACCATTGTGGGATTACAGGGATATAGAGAAGCTATGGATGAAAATCCAGATGCTGTGGCAATAGTGGTTACATCTCCTACATATGAAGGTTTTGTCGAGCCATTGCAGGAGATTGTAAAACTGGCTCATAGCAGGAAAATGGCAGTTATAGTTGACGCTGCTCACGGAGCTCACTTGGGATTTAATTCATATTTTCCAGAAAATCCGGTAAAGTCAGGTGCTGACTATGTGATTATGAGCCTTCATAAGACTTTACCTGCCATGACTCAGACTGCGGTGATTCATGTAAATGCGACAGAAACCAGAATAGAGGATTATCTACATATGTTTCAGACCAGTTCGCCATCCTATGTACTTATGGGTTCCATAAGTAAATGCATGAATCTGTTGGAGGAAAAGCCAGAGCTTTTTGAGGAGTATGTAGAGAATCTAAAGGAATTTTATGAAAGTGCCATAGCATTACAGGCATTGAGCATATGGTCTGAAAGTGGAGACGAGAATGAATATAAAGACAGGGATCCATCTAAGATAGTAATATGCTGTAATGGCTATATTACAGGACCGCAGTTGGCTGAGTCTCTGAGAAAGAATTACAAGATAGAGACGGAGATGAGTTCCTTTGGCTATGTACTTGCCATGACTTCTGTTATGGATACCAAGGAGGGATTTCATAGATTGCTCCAGGGTCTTCGTGAGATTGATAATAAAATTATGAATGGAGACGATCTAGGAGTTGTGGATAAGTCTCATATACAAGGAATGTCTCAGGGGATAGT
>JAFUXA010000031.1 GCA_017470985.1 Lachnospiraceae bacterium | reverse complement strand
ATGAATACGTACTTATTAAGTCCTCTATCCTCATATCGTTAAGCCTCCTGTGTAAGGGTTGTATAGCTTAAACTTCCAAATCAGCCTTGTAAATCTCATAAACTCAAACAGTCAAAATACATATATATTTCTACCTGCTCAAATAGTATAACATATCCTTATATAAAGGTACTAGATTTTTATCACACTGTTTCTATCAAAGTTTACTTAAAATTTACCCAGTTCCTATACCCTATCAGCCATAGGCAACCAGGCAAACTATATTAAATTATACAAACCTTTGAAAATGTATAATTGTATCTAACATACTTTTTTCTTTGTATATGTCATATTTTTTTAGTTTTTCATATACTGACAAGTGTTAAATGAGAAATAATACATTAGAAAAGGTTAAGAATGGGAGGAAGTATTATGGCTTCTATGATCGAAAGAACTCAGCACGCAGCTGAGCGTAAAGTCTTCGAAAAGCTCATTGACAGCATTGTTGGAAAACTCCAGGGCGCTGACAGTGACGAGGCAAGAACAAAAGTATATTTACAACTTATTGATAAGGCTCAGAAATTCTGGGGTTCATCAGAAGATGACAAAGCAAAATTTGAATTTGTCAAAGAGTATGTAAAAGATCCAAACAACCGCTGGGTAAAATTCATTAACAGAGTATTAGATGAGACAAATCCTCAGTACGCTAGAAAGTTCTTATTAAACTTAGGATATGAAGCTTTCTTCAGAGGAACAAAACTTATCCGCGAAAACAGAAAGAAGTACGATTGCAACATTCCATGGCTTATTCTTTTTGATCCAACTGACGCATGTAACATGCATTGTGTAGGTTGCTGGTCAGGTACATATGGACATAAAAACAACATGTCATATGAAGACATGGACAAGATTGTAAGAGAAGGTAAGGAATTAGGTACATACCTGTACATGATGACAGGTGGAGAACCACTTGTTCGCAAGAAAGATATCCTTCGCCTTGCTGAAGAGCACAACGATGCAATGTTTGCAATCTTTGACAACTCTACACTTATTGATGAAGAGTTCTGTGAGAAAGTTATCGAATTAGGTAATATTACATTCCTTCTTTCAATTGAAGGCTCACCAGAAACAAATGATGCAAGACGTGGAGATGGTCACTATGACGCAGTTATGAAGGCTATGGACCTCTTCAAGAAATATGGTATTGTATACGGAACTTCAATCTGCTACACAAGACAGAACATTGAAGCTGTAACAGACGAGAAATTCCTTCGTTTCATCGCTGACAAGGGTGCAAGATTTGGTTTCTACTTCCACTATATGCCAGTAGGACAGAATGCTGTACCAGAGCTTATGCCTACAGTTGAGCAGCGTGCCAAGATGGTAGAAACAATCCGTTGGGTCCGCACAGGAGATAACGATATCGGATTCTTCCCTATGGACTTCCAGAATGACGGCGAATTTGTAGGTGGATGTATTGCAGGTGGACGTAACTACTTCCATATCAATGCACAGGGTGACGCAGAGCCTTGCGTATTTATCCACTTCTCAAATACAAATATTCATGACAACTCAATCCTTGAGATGTTACAGAGCCCTCTCTTCAAGGCATACCACGAGGGACAGCCATTTAACAGAAATCACTTGCGTCCATGCCCAATGCTTGAGAATCCTAAGCTCTTGAGAGAAATGGTTGAAAAGACTGGAGCACATGGAACAAATGCTGAAAGTGATGAGACTGTAGAACACTTATGTGCAAAATGCGATAACTATGCTGAAGAATGGGGTCCTGTTGCAGATAAGATCTGGGCTAATCAGAAGCACAGCACTACAGGCTATGTAAACTACACTAAAGAAAAGGCTGAAAATCCTGAGCTTGCAGCTTTCGAGCATGCTGATGGAACAATAGGTTTAAGAGATGAGGATTTACAGTTAAAATACGGAAAGAAAGCACAGAAAGAAGCTTAATTTCATATAGAGCCAGAAGAAAAGCTCCTAGCCAAATGGTTAGGAGCTTTATTGTGCCATTTTTTAATTAAATTACTCAGATTCTGTCATCTGCTTTTCATAGGCCTCAAGAATCATATTCTGCAATGATTCTCTTGTCTCAGACTTTATAGGATGTGCAATATCTTTATACTCTCCCTCAGCAGTTTTTCTGCTAGGCATTGCTATAAACATTCCCTTCTCGCCTTCTATAACCTTGATGTCGTGAACTACAAATTCACCATCTATAGTTATAGATACCACTGCTTTCATCTTTCCTTCTTTTTCAATCTTTCTGATACGAATGTCTGTGATCTGCATAAAATCATTCCTCCCCGTTTCTTTTATCTTCTGATACCAAATCGTATCTGTCTCGCTTTTCAGCAACTATCTTGATATCGCCTTCTTCACCTACATAACGAGATCCATTTAAAATAGTCTCATTACTTTCTATAATGCAATTCTCAAGATATACATCATCACCTATATATGCACCATTTAGCACAAGAGAATTCTTTATCACTGTATTTGTTCCAATGAATACCTTTTTAAATATTACTGAATTCTCTATAGTACCATTTATAATACATCCACTTGCCACCAGGCTATTTTTCACATTGGCACCGTTGTTGTATTTGGCCGGCGGCAAATCATAGGACTTCGAATAAATAGGTGGATCCTCGTGAAAGAAGAAATCCCGCACATCCTTCTTCAGAAAATCCATATTGGTTCTGTAATATCCTTCCACACTGGCGATATTACTCCAGTATCCAGGAATCTTGTATCCTGCAATCTTCTTAGAACCTGTCATCCTCATGAAGACATCTGTAACGAAATTATACCTTCCCTCTTCATTACATTGTTCCAGAAGTTCTATAAGAGTTCGCCTTCTTATAATGTATATTCCTGTTGATACTATATCTGACTTAGGAGCTAATGGCTTCTCCTCGAAGCTTATCACCTCTCCCTTATCATCCAATTGAACAACACCATATCTCTTGCCATCTTCCCATTCCGGAAGCTTGGCACAGGCAATAGTAACATCAGCCTGCTTGGCAATATGGTAATCTAACATGTCATTATAGTCCAACTTATATACGCAATCTCCACTGGCAATAATAACATAAGGCTCATGCCTCTCCTTTAGGAAATTGATATTCTGCCACATGGCATCTGCAGTGCCTCTATACCACCAGCTGTTATCTGGAGTTATAGTCGGTGTAAACAGGAATAATCCGCCTTGCTTACGACCGAAATTCCACCATTTAGATGAATTCAAATGCGCATTCAATGATCTGGCATTAAACTGGCTCAAAACTGCCACAGTTTGAATACCAGAGTTGGTCATATTACTCAAAACAAAATCTATAGCTCTATAACTACAGCTAATCTCCATTGCAGATACAGCTCTCTTGTCCGATAGATTCTGCATTCTCTTGCTGTCTCCTCCAGCAAGTACAATACCTATAGCTTTCATTCCTCATCACCGCCCTTCACGATGAATCCTCCCGCAGGCAAACTGCCATTCGGATATTCATCCTTTGATGTCTCACCTTTAATAGCTGTATTTTTTCCAATATTCACATCGGACGGAATTACTGATTTTGCACCAACTGTTACAAGGCCAAAAGAATATACTGATTTATTCAACTCACTAGGAGCCTCATCTCCTGTTCCCATTGTAATATTGTCACCCAGAATACAATCCTCTGCAATGATTGCCTTCTCTATATAACAATTCTCGCCAATTTTAGTACCTGCCATGATAATAGAATCATGGACCTCAGTACCTTCTCCAATCACAACTCCCGCTCCGATCACACAATTTCTGACCTTACCATATATCTCTGCCCCTGCGCTGATAATAGCTTTCTCAACATAGGCATTCTCAGAAATATACTGAGGTTCAATTGTGGCCTGCTTGGTATAAATCTTCCAGAATTCTTCGTACAGATTAAATTCAGGAATCAAATCAATGAGCTCCATATTAGCTTCCCAATATGAACCCAAGGTACCTACATCCTTCCAATAATCATTGAATTCGTATGCATATAATTTGCAATTTTTTTCAAAACAATATGGAATAATATGCTTTCCAAAATCGCAATTTGACTGATCCTTCAGCGCAATAAGCGCATCCTTCAAAACATTCCATGAGAATATATATATACCCATGGATGCCAGATTACTGCTTGGCTTTGCAGGCTTCTCCTCAAATTCAGTAATACGCCTTTTACCATCAGCTACAACAATACCAAATCGACTAGCTTCCTCAAGAGGAACAGGAATTGCTGCAATAGTAACATCGGCTCCATTAAGTTTATGGAAGTCCAACATTGCTTCATAATCCATTTTATAAATGTGATCACCTGATAGAATTAATACATAGTCCGGATCGTAACTTTCCATGTATTTCATATTCTGATAGATGGCATTGGCTGTTCCTGTGTACCACTCACTATTGTCACTTCTTTCATACGGCGGAAGAATTGTAACTCCTCCACTGTTTCTATCCAAGTCCCAAGGTATACCAATACCAATATGACTATTCAAGACCAAAGGCTGATATTGTGTAAGCACTCCAACTGTATCAATGCCTGAGTTAATACAGTTGCTAAGCGGAAAATCAATAATTCTATATTTTCCCCCAAAAGATACTGCTGGTTTAGCAACATCTGAAGTCAAGACACCAAGTCTACTGCCCTGCCCACCGGCCAATAGCATGGCAATCATTTCTTTATGTACCATAATCTCGTCACCCCTTTTCTAGCACAATATACAAGCTATCTTCCAAATGGAAGACCATGCAAAAATGCATATTATCAACTCACCCGTTTTAAGCCGACTGTCTTAGTAAAAGTATATCATAACCCCGAGTTTTTGTGCAACAAATTCCATAATTGTATGTAATTTTGCATATAATTTATATTCACGTCTGAAAAATCCTTTTTGCCACAGGATATAAAAGCTCTTTCCTTGAAAATAATCACAATAAGGCTATAATATAAGGTACGCTATAAACAATGTATTTAAATAAGAGGTGTTATTTCAAATGTATAAAATCGATTTTAACAACCCAATACATGTCCATTTCATAGGAATCGGTGGAGTAAGCATGAGTGGCTTAGCTGAAATCCTACTGGACAAAGGGTTTACAATATCCGGATCAGACAATAAGGAAAGCGACTTAACCAAGAGACTCATATCAAATGGTGCCAAAGTCTCATATCCACAATCAGCATCCAATGTAGATGCAGACATTGATGTCTTCGTTTACACTGCTGCAATTCATCCGGACAACCCAGAATATAAGGCAGCAGAGGCAACAGGTAAACCAATGCTTACAAGAGCAGAACTTCTGGGACAGATTATGGAAAATTATAATCAGTCCATTGCCGTTTCAGGTACTCATGGCAAGACATCTACAACTTCCATGATCAGTCAGATTCTGCTGGAGGCCAACACTGATCCAACTATTTCCATTGGTGGAATCTTCAAAACCATTAACAGCAATATCAGAGTAGGACAATCAGATACATTTATCACAGAAGCCTGTGAATACACCAACAGCTTCCACTCATTCTATCCTAGATACTGCGTCATATTAAATGTAGAAGAGGATCACATGGACTTCTTCAAGGATATTAATGAGATTCGCCAAAGCTTCCACAAATTTGCAGGTAACACTGCCGAAGATGGATATATCATTATCAACGGAAGTATTCCAAGATTTGAAGAGATCACTGAAGGTTACTCTCCAAAAGTTATTACCTTTGGCCTGAATCCTGACTACGATGTGCATGCCGTAGATATATCATATAACCAGCAAGGGTGCGGCATCTTCACACCGGTTGTATATGGCGAAAAGCTTCCTGCTATCACTTTGCAAATACCAGGGGAGCATAATATATCAAATGCTCTCGCCGCCATTGCCGTAACCACACAGATGGGCATTGACACTGAAAATATTGTAAAAGGTTTGGAAAGCTTTGGAGGAGCAGACAGACGATTCCAGGTAAAGGGTACTTATAAGGGTGCAACAATTGTAGATGATTACGCTCATCACCCCACAGAAATTGCCGCCACACTTGAAGCAGCCAAGAACTATCCTCACAATAGAATTATATGCATCTTCCAGCCTCACACATATACCAGAACCAAGGCCTTCCTTGAAGACTTTGCCAAGGCTTTGTCCTTAGCAGACGTAGTAGTGCTGGCAGACATTTATGCCGCTCGTGAAAAAGATATCTACGGAGTAAGTTCAAAAAACATTTTGGAACTTCTACAAAAAGAAAATGTAGAAAGTTACTACTTCCCTACTTTTTCTGAAATTGAGGAATTTATTTCAAAAAATTGTATGAACCATGACTTGTTGATAACTATGGGAGCCGGAGATGTTGTAAACATCGGCTCGGACCTTTTGAACATGTAGTTATCCACTCTATCCACAATCCACACCAGTGTATTATCCACGTTGGATTGTGGATTTTTTATGCCTTATTTTACTGCATTTTCTCGATTTATCCACAATCCCTCAACCCTCGAAACCCCTTGATTTTACTGGCTTTGGTGGATTACTTTGCTCTTCTCAAAGGTGATTGGTTATGCTATAATCCATCTTGCTAAAAGGAGAGCTTTTTGGAAATGAACGATATTAAAATTTGCACTTCACAGGAGTGTTCTATTACCTGTGTACCAAACATTTTCATAGATAGATATATGCATAATGCAAACGGAGAATTTGTTAAAATATATCTTTATTTATTGCGCGCTTTAAGTCAGCGAAATGGCAATATTAGCATTTCACAGATTGCAGACAAGCTTGAGCTCACAGAAAATGATGTTCGCAGAAGTCTGCTGTACTGGGAAAAGAAGAATCTGCTCCACCTGGAGTATGACAATTCTGGCAGTATAAGCTGCATTAATGTCATTTCGCCGGAGGACGAGCGCCAAACTTCCAGCACACAGTTGAAATCAACAGATTTCGAAGCAACAGAAAATATCAGCGCTCCAGAACCGGTTGCCCCAAAAACTCAAGGCATGGATTTAGATGGCATGGCCCGTTTCAAAGAAACCGAGGAGGGCTCTGAAATCCTATTTATCTCTGAGAGATATATGGGTCACCCTCTGGGATTAAATGAAATCAACACAATCTATTTATGGTATGAGGAATTACATTTCTCAGCTGATTTAATCGAATACCTGGTTGAATATTGTGTAGAAAAAGGCCATTGCAGCATATATTACATGAACAAGGTTGCCCTTAACTGGATCGAAGAAGGCATTGATACTGTAGAGAAAGCTAAGCAGACAACCAATATTCACTGCCAAAGCCACTACTCAGTTATGAAAGCCATGGGAATACAAGGTCGTAGCCTTGTAAAATCCGAGGTTGCTTATATTGATAAATGGGTCAGCACCTACGGTTTTACCCTGGATATAATCAACGAAGCTTGCGGACGCACTATTCAAAGCACAGGAAAAGCCAGTTTCAAATATGCAGATTCAATCCTGTC
>JAFUXA010000030.1 GCA_017470985.1 Lachnospiraceae bacterium | reverse complement strand
CCGGAACTGGGCATTTTTTATTTATTAGATTTATTAGCAATGCTTATGGCATTGCTTTTTTTGTTTATTTATTTACATAAATACAGTCTCTGTTTTATATTTGGTGGAGCTATACCAGAAGTTTTGTGTGTGGAAATGAATGGACGCGATTATAAAATATAACAATAGCCAAGTAAGGATTCTTTCCTACTTGGCTATTGTCTGATTGAGTATTTTATAAAAAGGCTTTATGTCTTATTTTCCAAATACAGCGATATAATCTTTCTGGAATTTTTCAATTCCCTGATCTGTAAGTGGATGCTTTGTCATCTGCTCAATTACACCATAAGGGATTGTAGCGATATCAGCACCTGCAAGAGCACAGTCTGTTACATGAATTGGATTTCTGATAGAAGCAGCAATAATCTCTGTCTCATATCCATAGATATCAAAAATCTCAGCGATATCTCTGATCAAATCGATACCAGGTTGGTTAATGTCATCGAGACGCCCAAGGAAAGGTGATACATAAGTAGCTCCTGCCTCAGCAGCCAATATAGCCTGGTTTGCTGAGAAGATCAGTGTCACATTTGTTTTGATTCCTTCAGCACTAAGTACTTTTACGGCTTTCAATCCTTCGATTGTCATAGGAATTTTTACAATCATGTTTGGATGAAGAGCAGCTATTTCACGGCCCTCCTTAATCATGCCTTCTGCATCTACTGTAGTAGCTTTAACTTCACCTGAGATTGGTCCATCAACAATTGATGCGATTTCCTGTAGTATTTCCTCCTGACTACGTCCACCTTCTTTTGCAATAAGAGATGGATTTGTAGTTACTCCAGAGATGACTCCCATATCATTTGCTTTTCTGATTTCTTCAATCTTACCTGTATCGATAAATATTTTCATTTTCAACCTCCATTATAAATCGTGTTTGTTATTATCTTCATTCTATTTATCAGAATATTTATTTACAATAGGAAAGGGCGTACTTCGCAAAAAAATGCCATGAAGTAGTCAATATTTCGAAAACATTTGACATACCTATTGATTTAACTTGATATATCACAGATAATTAATCAAAGTATTGATTGGCAGTTTTGGAGGAACAGAAAATGAAAATAGTATTTTTGGATCGCAAGACCATCGGAGAGGATTTAAACCTTGATAAATTCAATGATTTTGGTGAAGTTGTAATGTACAATTTCTCAAATCCTGAGGATATCCCTGAGCGAGTGAAGGATGCGGATATTATTATTTTAAACAAAGCCCCTATTAACAGAGATACAATAGGAGAGGCCAAGAATCTGAAGCTTGTATGTGTAACTGCAACAGGAACTAATAATCTGGATAAGGAATATCTGGCTGAAGCAGGAATAGAGTGGAGAAATGTTGCGGGCTATTCTACTGATTCAGTTGCTCAGCACACCTTTGCTCTTCTTCTATATGTATATGAGAAATTGGCTTATTATGATAACTATGTTAAATCTGAGAAATATGTAAATGATGAGATGTTTACACATTTTGCTAAGAATTTTAATGAGCTTGCTGGAAAGAAGTGGGGGATTATCGGTCTGGGAAATATTGGCAAGAAGGTTGCTGATATTGCTACAGTATTTGGGTGCGATGTATCATATTTTTCCACTACTGGAAATCATACAGATGATACTTATCCACGAGTGGAGCTTGATGAGCTTCTGAGAGAGTCGGACATTGTATCAATACACGCGCCACTTACAGATGATACATTCCATCTTATTGGTGCAGATGCATTGTCGAAGATGAAGGAAACTGCTGTTTTGTTAAATGTTGGTCGCGGACCGATTATAGATGAGCAGGCATTGGCAGATGCTTTGGAAAATAATATTATTGCTGCAGCTGGAGTAGATGTACTTGATGTTGAGCCAATGAGAGAGGATAACCCACTTCGTAAAATCAAAAATCCAGAGAAATTAATCATTACACCACATATTGCTTGGGCAAGTATAGAAGCAAGAGTGAGATTAATGGATATTATTTATAACCAGATCAAGGATTTCTTGAAGTAATATTTTATATAATTACAATTAAATTTTGCATATGAGCATTATATTTATGGGATTTTCTGTAAAAAGTAAAATATATATGGTAAAATGGTTATGACTTTGAGAAATTAGAGGATACGGGGATGGAAAAGGAAACACATAAGTTTGCATGGATTTTTTCTTTTAGTTTAATCTTTGTTATAACCATGGTTGTGTGGTATGCATTTTTTGGATATGCAATTATACGACCACACTTCAAGAGTGTTAGAGAAGGTCTATTCGGGCAAGCTCAGGCAGAACCAGTAGTACTGGATATTAAATCAGCTGAGGAAGCTTACGATGCAATTTTAAACAAATCATCAAGAGAATTTATTGGAAATTACACATTGGATGAGAGCTTTCTCTCTTGGTTTGCGTCCAAATATGGCGTTGAGACCTTGAAGGGAATTGCTTCTTATTCGGAACTATCGGACCCTGATATATGGTTTGAACATTCTGGTTCAAGCATACATGTGTTGTGGTACAACTATTGTCAGGAGACGGGGTACAATCTGCAATCATTTAAAAATACTTACACTCGTCAGGCGAACTCAGAGTATGAGACAGTATTAGATTTCACAGGAGATTTCTCTCTTGCTGACGGCACTGGAGTGGGTGAGTTCTATAAGGCAAATGTTAATAATGATATATCGGAATTCTTCTCGCCTCAATTGTTAAATGAGATGCGAAGCGCAGATATTCTCACAATGAATAATGAGACTACATATACAACTCGGGGAGAGGCATTGCCGGGCAAGCCATTTACCTTCAGATCCAATCCTATGTATGCAAGCCAGCTGGAAGTGTTGGGCTGCGATGTTGCAGGCCTAGCCAATAATCATGTATATGATTTTGGAGAGATAGGTTTGCTTGATACCTTGGATACTTTGGATGCAAATAACATTCCTCGAATTGGAGCAGGAAGAAATATAGATGAAGCTGATGATGCAGTTTATTACATAATAAATGGCAGAAAAATCGCTATCGTAGCTGCAACACAGATTGAGAGATTCTACAATTATACAAAGGAAGCTACAGAGACAACTCCGGGAGTCCTAAAGACCAAGGAAGCCAGCAAATATGCTGCAGCTATTCAAGAGGCAAAATCCAAGTCGGATTATGTAATATGTTTTGTTCATTGGGGCACAGAGGGCAAGAATATACAGGAAAATGATCAGAAGGGTCTGGCAAATATTTATATAGAAGCCGGAGCGGATGCTATTATTGGAGGTCATACTCACTGCCTACAGGGAATTGAAGTGAAAGAGGATGTGCCGGTTTTCTATAGTCTGGGAAATTTCTATTTCACAGAATTAGGTTCAATGCCTGCAGATTATGATACTGCCATAGCCCAGCTTGTGATCAAAAAGGATGGAACTATAGAGTCCAAACTGATTCCTTGCAGATTCTCAAACGGTTATATCCAGATGCTTACAGATGGTGAAGATTACCAGAGAATTCTAAGAGATGTGGCAAGTTACTCTGAAGGAGTATACATTAATAATGAAGGATATATTACTTCTTACTAGAGTCGAGGCTTTAATAGAATGTTGTTTTGAAAAATAAATAAAATGAATGTCAAGTAGATACCCAAAATTCTTTTGAATTTTGGGTATTGTGTCCATTGAATACTTTTACCTATATATATAGAATGTAAATGTATTTGTGCTAAATAAGATAATAATTGCGTAACGCATGATTAAATAAAGAAGAAAGAGGATTATAAAATGAGTAAGAAGCCAGTTGTATTAATGGTACTTGATGGTTATGGTCTTAATGATAAGACTGAGGGAAATGCAATTGCTATGGCCAAGACTCCTGTAATGGATGATCTTATGGCAAATTGTCCTTTCGTTCAGGGACAGGCATCAGGTCTTGCAGTAGGATTACCAGATGGTCAGATGGGAAATTCTGAAGTAGGTCATATGAACATTGGTGCTGGTAGAGTTATTTATCAGGATCTCACTAGAATTACCAAGGATATTGAAGATGGAACATTTTTCCAGAACAAAGCGCTCCTTATGGCGATGGAAAACTGCAAGAAGAACAATTCAGACCTTCATATGTGGGGACTTCTGTCAGATGGTGGAGTTCATAGCCACAATACTCATCTCTACGGTTTGCTTGAGATGGCCAAGAAGAATGGTTTGGAAAATGTATATGTACACGCTTTCTTAGATGGTCGTGATACACCTCCTGCATCAGGCAAGGATTATGTTGCGGAGCTTCAGGACAAGATGAATGAAATTGGTGTTGGTAAGATTGCATCACTTTCTGGTCGTTATTATGCAATGGATAGAGATAACAACTGGGATAGAGTAGAGAAGGCTTACAACTCTCTTGTAACAGGCGAGGGAGTACATGCAACAGATGCAGTGCAGGCTATGGCAGATTCTTATGCCAAGGATGTAACTGATGAGTTCGTAGAGCCAACTGTTATTGTGGATGCCAATGATGTGCCTCTTTCACTTGTGAAGGAAGGAGATTCTGTAATCTTCTTTAACTTCCGTCCTGACAGAGCTCGTGAGATGACAAGAGCATTCTGTGATGACAAGTTCACAGGTTTTGATAGAGAATTTATTGCAACAACATTTGTATGTTTCAAGGATTATGATGAGACAATCCCTAACAAGGTAATTGCTTTCGAGAAGGAAGATATCAAGAATACATTTGGTCAGTTCCTTGCAGACAATGGGCTTAAGCAGCTCCGTCTTGCTGAGACAGAGAAATATGCTCATGTTACATTCTTCTTCAACGGTGGTGTGGAAGAGCCTAACAAGGATGAGGACAGAATCCTTGTAAACTCTCCAAAGGAAGTTGCTACATACGATTTGAAGCCTGAGATGAGCGCACCTGAAGTAGGTGAGAAGCTTGTTGATGCAATTAAATCTGATAAATATGATGTAATTGTAATTAATTTTGCAAACCCTGATATGGTAGGTCATACTGGAGTTATTCCAGCTGCTGTTCAGGCTGTTGAGACAGTTGATGGACTTATCGGTAAAGCTGTAGAAGCTTTGAAGGAAGTAAATGGTGTAATGTTTATCTGCGCTGATCATGGAAACGCAGAGAAGATGATTGATTATGAGACAGGTGCACCTCATACAGCTCATACTACAAATCCGGTTCCATTTATTCTTGTAAATGGAGAGCCTAACTGGTCATTGAGAGAAGGTGGCCGTCTTGCAGATATTGCACCAACTCTTATTGATGTTATGGGAATGACAAAGCCGGCAGATATGACAGGCGAGTCACTTCTTGTAGTTAAGTAAATAGTGTTAAATTATAAGCAAGCAGATCTGATTCGTCAGGTCTGCTTCTGCTGATTTAAAATAAAATTTATATGATGGAGGATCTACAGATGAAACCAATTAAGGAAGGAAAAGTTCGTGAGGTATATGACAATGGAGATAGCATCATTATGGTTGCAACAGACCGTATATCTGCATTTGATGTAATCTTAAAGAACAAGATTGTGGACAAGGGAGCTATTCTCACACAGATGTCAAAGTTCTGGTTTGATTACACCAAGGATATTGTACCTAATCACATGATTTCCGTTGACACCAAGGATATGCCGGAGTTTTTCCAGACACCGGAATATGAAGGAAAATCCATGATGGTAAAGAAGTTAAATATGCTTCCAATCGAGTGTATTGTAAGAGGATATATCACAGGAAGCGGCTGGGCAAGTTACAAGGAAAATGGTACTGTATGTGGCATTAAGTTACCTGAAGGCTTAGTTGAGTCTGAGAAGTTGCCTGAGCCAATTTACACACCATCTACCAAGGCGGAGATCGGATTACATGATGAGAACATTTCTTTCGAGCAGTCTGTAGAAGTTCTTGAGAAAGAATTTCCTGGCAAAGGTCTTGAGTATGCAACTAAGATCAAGGATGCAACAATTGCGCTTTATAAGAAATGTGCAGATTATGCTTTAACAAAGGGTATCATTATTGCTGATACTAAGTTTGAGTTTGGTTTGGACGAGGAAGGCAATGTAGTTCTTGCAGATGAGATGCTTACACCAGATAGCTCACGCTTCTGGCCATTGGATGGATATCAGGCAGGACAGGGTCAGCCATCATTTGACAAGCAGTTCGTTCGTGATTGGTTAAAGGCTAATCCTGATAGTGACTACCTCCTTCCACAGGAAGTAATCGACAAGACAATTGCGAAGTATAAGGAAGCATATGAGATGCTTACAGGAAAGAAGTTTGGAGAGTAATTCATGGGAAATATGTCAGAACAGAGCAAGGAATTGAGTTATGACAAATCCTGTGACACAGGTCTTCATGAAGAATGTGGTGTCTTTGGCATGTATGATTTCGATGGAGCAGATGTGGCATCTTCCATCTATTATGGCCTCTTTGCTTTGCAGCATAGAGGTCAGGAAAGTTGCGGTATTGCTGTAAGTGACACCAATGGTCCCAAGGGTAAGGTATCTTCTTACAAAGGAATGGGCCTGGTAAATGAAGTGTTTGAAGGCGAGCATTTAGAGAAGCTCAAGGGTGATATTGGAGTAGGTCATGTGCGTTATTCTACTGCAGGAGCATCAACTCGAGAAAATGCTCAGCCTCTTGTATTGAACTATGTCAAAGGAACATTGGCAATGGCTCACAATGGAAATCTTATAAATGCCAATGAGTTGAGGGAGGAACTGGCTTATTCAGGAGCCATTTTCCAGACCACAATTGACTCCGAGGTAATTGCATATCATATAGCTCGTGAGAGACTTAACTGTCACACAGCAGAGGATGCGGTTCGCAGAGCCTGTGAGAAATTAAAAGGTGCATATGCCCTTGTAGTTGCCAGCCCTCGTAAATTAATCGGAGCCAGAGATCCATTTGGATTCAAGCCGCTGTGTATTGGTAAGCGTGATAATGCATATATTCTCGCCTCAGAGACTTGCGCTTTAGATACAATCGGAGCGGAGTTTGTCAGAGATGTGGAGCCTGGAGAGGTGGTTACAATCAGCCCTACTGAGGGAATCAAATCTGACAAAAGTATGTGCAGACCAAAGGAAGAAGAGGCTAGATGTATATTTGAATATATATATTTTGCCAGACCGGATAGTCATATAGATGGTGTCAGCGTATATACAAGTAGAATAAAGGCTGGAAAATATCTGGCCAAGGATTCTTATGTTGAGGCGGATTTGGTAACAGGCGTACCTGAGTCAGGAAATGCTGCCGCATTGGGATATTCTCTGGAATCAGGAATTCCATATGGAACGGCATTTGTGAAAAATGGTTATGTTGGAAGAACATTTATCAAACCAAAGCAAAGCAGCAGAGAATCAAGCGTGCAGGTTAAGTTAAATGTTTTGAAGGAAGCTGTAAATGGCAAGAGAGTTATTATGATTGATGACTCTATAGTGCGTGGTACAACTTCTGATAGAATCGTGCGTATGCTAAGAGAAGCTGGAGCTACAGAGGTTCATGTGAGAATTTCTTCTCCGCCATTTCTGTGGCCATGTTACTTCGGAACAGATATACCGGAGAGGGAGCAATTAATCGCATACAATAGAACTATAGATGAAGTATGTGAGATTATTGGAGCAGATTCTCTGGCTTATCTTGATGAGAGCAGACTCTTGGAACTCTCAGAGGGATTGCCGATTTGTACAGGATGTTTCAATGGTAAATATCCTATGGAGCCTCCAAAGGAAGATATCCGCGGAGAATATTTTGACAAGGAAGCCGATCTGGAGAAGAAGTTAGATAGAATGTAGTTTCCATATTAAAATAGTTATCGCGGGTTTATAAGCGGTGATAATAGATAGAACATTTTACAAAAAAGGAGTTTAGAATGAGTACAGATAGATATTCAAGCCCACTTTCAGA
>JAFUXA010000029.1 GCA_017470985.1 Lachnospiraceae bacterium | reverse complement strand
GATGAGATGAAGGCTGTTCTTCGTAGAGCTACTATTGCATCAGAGGCAGTTCCTGTATACTGTGGTTCTGCTTACAAGAACAAGGGTGTACAGAAGTTACTTGATGGTGTTGTAGAATACATGCCAGCTCCAACAGATGTACCTGATATTCAGGGTACAGATATGGAAGGAAATGAACTTACAGTTCCTTCATCTGATGATGAGCCATTTGCAGCACTTGCATTCAAGATTATGACAGATCCTTTCGTAGGAAAGCTTGCATTCTTTAGAGTATATGCTGGTACATTGAACTCAGGTTCTTATGTACTTAATGCTACAAAGAATAAGAAAGAGCGTGTTGGACGTATCCTTCAGATGCATGCTAACTCTAGAACAGAGATCGATAAGGTTTACTCAGGAGATATCGCAGCTGCTGTTGGTCTTAAGATCACAACAACTGGTGATACAATCTGCGATGAGCAGCATCCAGTAATCCTTGAGTCTATGGAATTCCCAGAGCCAGTTATTGAGCTTGCTATCGAGCCTAAGACCAAGAATGATCAGGGTAAGATGGGCGAGGCTCTTGCTAAGCTTGCTGAGGAAGATCCTACATTTAGAGCTCATACTAACCAGGAGACAGGTCAGACTATCATCGCTGGTATGGGAGAGCTTCACCTTGAGGTTATCGTTGACCGTCTTCTTAGAGAATTTAAGGTAGAGGCAAACGTTGGTGCACCTCAGGTTGCATACAAAGAGACAATCACAAAGCCAGTTGACATCGATAGCAAGTACGCTAAGCAGTCAGGTGGTCGTGGACAGTACGGACATTGTAAGGTTAAGTTTGAGCCAATGGATCCTAATGGTGAGGAGACATTCAAGTTCGAGTCTACTGTAGTCGGTGGTGCTATTCCTAAGGAATACATCCCAGCTGTAGGCGAGGGTATTGAGGAAGCTGCTCAGGCTGGTATCCTTGCTGGATTCCCAGTACTCGGTGTATCTGCAAACGTATACGATGGTTCTTACCATGAAGTCGATTCTTCAGAAATGGCATTCCACATTGCTGGTTCTATGGCTATGAAGGATGCTATGAAGCAGGGTGGAGCAGTATTGCTCGAGCCTATCATGAAGGTCGAGGTTACAATGCCTGAGGAATACATGGGCGATGTAATCGGAAGTTTGAACGCTAAGCGTGGACAGATCGAAGGAATGGATGATCTCGGCGGTGGTAAGATCGTTAGAGCATATGTTCCACTTTCAGAGATGTTCGGTTACTCAACAGAGCTTCGTTCTTCTACACAGGGACGTGGAAACTATTCTATGTTCTTTGAGAAGTATGAACCAGCTCCAAAGAGTGTACAGGATAAGGTAATCAGCGAGCACGCTGGTAACTAATAAATAAACCACAAAGTGGTTGAAAAATCGATATATCTTTTATATAATCAAGAGTATCGAGAGTTTATTTAAACTATTAAAATGACCCCATTTTGGGGGGGCATAAATTAAGGAGGAATTTTAAAATGGCTAAAGAGACATTTGACAGAAGCAAGCCACATTGTAACATTGGTACTATTGGTCACGTAGATCATGGTAAAACAACACTTACAGCTGCTATCACAAAGGTATTATCTGAGAGAGTTGCTGGTAACGCAAAGGTAGATTTCGAGAACATCGATAAGGCACCAGAAGAGAGAGAGCGTGGAATCACAATTTCTACAGCTCACGTAGAGTATCAGACAGAGAAGAGACATTACGCACACGTTGACTGTCCAGGACATGCTGATTATGTAAAGAACATGATCACAGGTGCTGCTCAGATGGACGGAGCTATCCTCGTTGTTGCTGCAACTGATGGTGTTATGGCTCAGACAAAGGAGCACATCCTTCTTTCTCGTCAGGTAGGTGTACCTTACATCGTAGTATTCCTTAACAAGTGTGATATGGTTGATGACGAAGAGCTTATCGAGCTTGTTGAGATGGAAGTTACAGAGCAGCTTGAAGAGTACGACTTCAATGACTGCCCAATCGTTAAGGGATCAGCTCTTAAGGCTCTTGAAGATCCAATGGGCGAGTGGGGTGACAAGATCATGGAACTCATGAGCACAGTTGATGAGTACATTCCAGATCCACAGCGTGATACAGACAAGCCATTCCTTATGCCAGTAGAGGACGTATTCACAATCACAGGTCGTGGTACAGTTGCTACAGGTAGAGTAGAGCGTGGTACACTTCACCTTAACGACGAACTTGAGATCGTTGGTATCAAGGAAGATGTTAACAAGACTGTTGTAACAGGTATCGAGATGTTCAGAAAGCTTCTTCCAGAAGCTCAGGCTGGTGATAACATCGGTGCACTTCTTCGTGGTGTTAACCGTGACGAAATCCAGCGTGGACAGGTATTAGCTGCTCCTGGAACAGTTACATGCCACACAAAGTTTACAGCTCAGGTTTACGTTCTTACAAAGGATGAAGGTGGACGTCATACTCCATTCTTCAACAACTATCGTCCACAGTTCTACTTCAGAACAACAGACGTAACAGGTGTTTGCGAGCTTCCAGCAGGTACAGAGATGTGCATGCCTGGTGATAACGTAGAGATGACAATCGAATTGATTCATCCAATCGCTATGGAGCAGGGTCTTACATTTGCTATCCGTGAGGGTGGTAGAACAGTAGGTTCTGGTCGTGTTGCTTCAATCATCGAGTAATACGAAGCGTAGCGGAGGCCTCCCGAAGTGCTTGCACGAGGGAATGCGAACAGCCCAACCCAAATTATAAAATTAAGCCTTCCGGGGATTTCCTCGGAGGGCTTTTTTGTATGCAGAAGTATTAAAATATGATATGATGTTGAAAATATAATTTGAATTTCGATGGAACAGATGAAAGAAAACAGCTTGATACACATTATGGGAGTGGCATATATTAGTTGTTTTTATAAATAATAAAAAGAGAAGGAGAGGATATAATGGAAATAATAACACAGCCATCAAAGGAATTATTTGATAAATATGAGCAATTAAAGGAATATTTAAAATCCCTTGGTAGTGTGGCAGTAGCTTTTTCTAGTGGTGTAGATTCAACATTTCTGTTGTATGCTGCCAAGGATGCCCTTGATGATAAAGTCATTGCTGTAACAGCAAGTTCATGTTCATTTCCCAAGAGGGAATTAAATGAGGCAATAAAATACTGTGAGGAAAATGGTATTCGTCACGAAATCTGTCAGTCGGAGGAATTGGAGATAGAAGGATTTTCTCATAATCCGAAGAACAGATGTTATCTCTGCAAGCATGAATTGTTTGAGAAGATTCTGGGAATTGCAGCCAGAGAAGGAATCAATGCTGTTGTTGAGGGATCAAATCTCGATGATAACGGTGATTATAGACCTGGTCTTCAGGCAGTTGCAGAACTTGATATAAAAAGTCCTCTGAGACATATTGGTTTTGCGAAGGAGGAAATAAGAGTTCTGTCTAAATATTTCAATCTACCTACATGGGACAAGCAGTCTTTTGCCTGCCTATCCTCTAGATTTGTATATGGTGAAACTATTTCTGAAGAGAAGCTTTCCATGGTAGACAAGGCAGAGCAGTTATTATTAGATTTGGGATTTCATCAGGTTCGAGTGAGAATTCATAATATGATTGCCAGAATTGAAATTATGCCAGAAGAATTTGATAAGCTGATTTCAGAGGATGTGCGAAAAGAAATCACAGAGAAATTCAGAGAATATGGATTCGAGTATGTGACAATGGATTTAATTGGATATAGAACGGGAAGTATGAATGAGGTATTAGATTTGAATCCATAGGTACTATAGGTATTTTTTTGATTATATAACCTACCGATTTGGTGGGAAATAAAAACAGGAGATATATTTAAAAAGATGTTAAATCAATTTTCAAGAACTCAGCTTGTATTTGGAGCTGATAATATGGAACGATTGAAGAATGCTCGAGTGGCAGTATTCGGAGTGGGGGGAGTAGGAGGATACACAGTGGAAGCGTTGGCTAGAAGCGGTGTGGGAACACTGGATCTAATTGATGATGACAAGGTTTGCCTGACAAATATTAACAGACAGATTCTGGCCACCAGAAAAACTGTGGGTAAGTATAAAGTAGATGTAGCAAAAGAGAGAGTTCAAGAGATTAATCCGGATGCAGTAGTGAATACATATAAGATGTTTTATTTGCCGGAAACACAGGATCAGTTTAACTTTGAGGATTATGATTATGTGGTGGATGCCATCGATACAGTTACAGGGAAGATTCAATTGGTTATGCAGGCTCAGGAGGCGCAAACTCCGATTATAAGTAGTATGGGTGCTGGCAATAAGATAAATCCTGCGCAGTTTGAAGTGACAGATATCTATAAAACATCGGTATGTCCTTTGGCCAAGGTTATGCGTAAAGAATTGAAAAAGAGAGGCGTAAAGAAACTCAAGGTTGTATATTCTAAGGAAAAACCTATTAAGCCTGTGGAAGATATGTCAATAAGCTGTAGGACCAATTGCATCTGTCCTCCAGGAGCTGCTAGAAAATGTACTGATAGACGAGATATACCCGGCAGTACAGCCTTTGTTCCGTCTACAGTTGGATTAATTATTGCAGGTGAAGTTATTAAGGATATTTTGGGCTTTTATAATTAATGATTATGTAGGGCTAGAAATTTATGTTTGGATGAATTGTTAAATCAGGAAGGAATGTAGAAAAATGTCAAAAAAGGAGAATAAATTTAGGAATTACCATATAGGAACTCAGGCGATACACACAGGAACGGATTATGACATGGAGACAGGGGCGGTTAGAAGACCGCTTCATATGGCCAACAGTTATAAATTGCCAGATGATTTGTCACAAGTTAATTACTCTTCGACAGACTTGTTGATGTATTCCAGAAATGGAAATGCAAATCAACATTGGTTAGAGGAAAGAGTTGCTGCACTTTATGATGCGGATGATGCTATTGTTCTTGCCAGTGGAGTTGCAGCGTTACACGCGCTCTTTTGGACATTGCTTCAGACGGGAGATAGAGTTGTTTATCCCAATGTGAGTTATATGGCTGTGTATAGAATGTTTCACGAACTATTTAATAATAAGTTTGGCGTTGAAACAGTCATGGTAGATATGACAGATCTTGATGCGGTTCGAAAAGCTATAACACCAGGTACCAGGCTCGTACATATAGAGACGCCAGACAATCCAACAGTTGGAGTGACTGATATTGAGGCTATAGCGAAAATTGCTCATGAAAATGGTGCTATTTTATCTGTAGATAATACCTTTGCATCACCATATAATCAGTTGCCATTGGAATTGGGAGCTGATTTTGTTGTTGATTCACTTACAAAGTTTATAAATGGTCACGGTGACGCTCAGGGCGGTGCAATTATTTCAAATGATTTAGATACAATGGATAGAATCCGATATGAAGCCCAGGTTAATGTTGGATCGGTTATTAGCCCATTTAACGCATGGCAGATATTTAGAGGATCTGCTACATTTCCTCTGAGAATGAAACGCATTAATGATTCATCTCTTGAGATTGCAAAATGGCTTGAACAGAGAGAACATGTGACATTTGTTTCTTATCCTGGCCTTGTCAGCAACAAAGGCCATGAATTGGCAAAGCGCCAGATGAGAAATGGTTTTGGAGGAGTAATATCATTTGGTTTAGAAACAGATGATAAAACAATAGAAAAATTCTGCGCAAAGCTTAAGGTAGTAACATTTGCAGTCTCGCTTGGTCATGATGAAAGCCTGATATTTCCTCAGCCAAGTTATGATGAGAGAATTAATCTATATCCAGAACAATTTAGAAAGGGATTTATTCGTTTCAGTGTAGGACTGGAGGAGCCGGAAGATATCATAGCGGATATTGATCAGGCTCTACGGGAAGTTGATTTATAGTGAACTGAAAAATGCGTATGACTAAGCCTTCTGAGGACCTCGGAGGGCTTTTATATGTGTAGGGAAAGTTATCACTTTTGATGTATTGATATTAATAGTTTAAGAGATAGGATTTTTATTATTAGTTCTACCTACTAAATAGTCTATGGAGACATTATAATATTTTGCGAGCGTAATTGCATAAGATAATGGGAGCTCTCTAATTCCTTTTTCATAGCGTCGATAGACTTCTCTTTTGCAAAAAAGAATATCTGCAACTTGTTGTTGAGTTAAATCATTATCAATTCTTAAATCTTCAATTCTTTGATATTTCATAAGCAATCTCCTTCTTTACAAAGGCTACCAAATGGTGGTATCATATATATAAAAATGCCACCATTCGGTGGCTGAGTTATTGGAGGATTATTATTATGGGCTTTGTTGTCTTTTCATTTGTTATTTCGATTTGTTTTATGGCTATAGGGATATTTATTTTGAAACTTATTAATAAAGATATTCTGCCAAATGAATATAAAAAATTACCTAAAGAGGGTAAAAAGTTTACATTGATTGTCTTTATGTTTGGTATATTCTTTGTTTCCGCAGGATTACTACTTGCTGCAATCGGCGTATCCAGTATTAAGTATGCTAATAATAGCCCTGATCAATCACAAGAAATTACAGAAGAGCAAATTAATGATTTGAATTATTATAAGAAAAATGGAAAGTGGTACTATCAAGGTGATGGAGCGTATTGAGAATAAAGAGATGTGTAGATAAAGTTTATGATTTCTTGAATTATATGATTTGTATTTTGCGTGAACTTAAATCGTTAATACTTTGGAATGGGAAGTTGAGGAATCTTGGAAATGAGTGAAGGATGGGTTGAATTTGATAGAAAAGGACTTGAGGAAAATGTTCTTTATGAAATACGTATGAAAACAGGAGAATGCCATTTGGCTAAATTTGATGGTGAGTATATGATTCCAAATTATCCTAGAACCGAAGTACATTTTATTGAAAAAAATATTAAGCTTATAAGAAAATATAATCACTTAAATTAGATATATTCACAAGAACAATAAAATAATATTATGTTGAGAAAAGGAAGATGCTGTTTATTGTTTTTTGATTGGAATGGTTTTATTTGTTGAAAATCCGCTTGCTGGAATTATATATTTATTGACATTGTATTTTGTGACCAAAAACAAGTGATGATTTCATTTTGATTTAGATAAGTTATTTTGAAAATGATAATCTGATAATTGTGTTTAAAGGAGGTTTAGATGAAAAGAATTGTAACTATAATTATGGCTTTAACAATGGCGTTTTCTTTTGTTTTATGTGGGTGTAGTGCAAGAAAAAGCGCTGAGACTACAGAAGATATTTTAGAGTGTATTTCTAAGGGGAATGCTAAAGCGCGTACAGGTATTGATTTGATTGCAGATGGCAGTGCAACGGATTATGAAGGGTTATATGAAGAGGAATGCCGAGCAGTTGATTTGCTTAATGAAGCGAAAAGTTATTACGAAGATGCTATAGAAATATGTGGTGATGATGAAGAATATGGTACATTGAAAAATCGTCTTCAAAATGTAATAAATAGTATTCCTTCAAAACCAGTGTCGATGGATGACTCCGCTTTTGAACATTTTGGTGCAGAGTATGATACATTTGTAAATGCGGTTGCTAACATGGAGGCCGAAAGAAAAACATTTTCTGAAGATACGGGATATATTGTTACTGACGCACTTGGAGTTTAGTGATATGACAAGGACTTAGCTGTTAAGAGTTATTTACGATTTTAGTAACAAAAAGCGTGCTGAAGTGCTTGGGTGAGGGAGTTGGTAGTTTGGATTAGATTAAATTATGAATCCTTCTGAGAATAATTCTCAGAAGGATTTTTTGAGTGCTATATTATCGGATGAAAATGGTTTTGCAAAAATCCTGAATGTAGTAAAAACATTAATTGGTTTAGAGCATTCCTGTAATTCATAAATAGCGCCAATTGAATAGAGGGCTTTTTTGTGGACGAGAATTGCATTTTGAAACTATAGCTCCCAAGAGTCTTGACTTTATATGAGAAAATGTCAGAAATATGTGAGAAAATTACATTGAATAAATAATAAGATAGATTTATGGATTTATCGAAAAACGATAAAAGTAGTTGACAAATGATTTGTTGTTTGATATAAAATATTTATC
>JAFUXA010000028.1 GCA_017470985.1 Lachnospiraceae bacterium | reverse complement strand
ACAGATACAAGCAAAGGAGGATTAACATTGAAAAAGAATACGTTAAGAGCCATTTGCTTACTGGTAGGAATCTGCCTCATTATCATTGGCGCACTGATTTCCTACAAGGTAGACACAAATGGCAATGTAACCGTACAACGCATCTCAATTACAGATGCTAAGGGATATGAAGTATCAGCAAAGCTCTATATTCCTGAAAATGCTAGAACAGCTCCTGCTCCAGCAATGATTATCAGCCCTGGTGGTGACTGCCCATCAGATATCGCTTCACCTTGGGCAACAGAATTCTCTAGAAGAGGATATGTGGTAGCACTTGCTGATTACGCCGGCGTCGGTGACACTGATGTCAATATCGAAGAGAACTATCAGGCTTCTCCTACAGGTACAATGGAACTTGGTACAATCTATGATTACCTGGCAAACAGCAAATTCGTTGATGCTGACAATATCGGTATTGCAGGTCACTCTATGGGATCTCTATACAGCTACCGTACAGCATTAAATCACAAGGTTAAGATCTGTATCACAGACGTACAGTTTGCTGATGCTCCACCTACATACAACTTCAACTGGGTATCAATCATCGCTTCTCATGATGAAGGTATCTCAAGCCGAATCGGTGATGTAACCAACATCTTGACAGACCCATGGTTCTGCATGATGTACCAGACAGACAAGGTTGAAGTAGGCAAGGAATACGGCAACTGGGAAGATGGTACACAGAAGGTTATGTACATGTACAACATGACACACCAGGATGACCAGATCAGCGCTAAGCTCATCAAGAAGATGGTTGAATGTGTTATGAAGACAATGCCAGCTCCACATGAGATTGCTCCTGGATCTATGATCTACGGATGGAAGCCTGTTGGACTTGCAATTGCAATCATTGGTACATTGATCTTCCTATTCACTCTTGGAGCAGTTCTTATTGAATCAGGTCCATTTGACAGCCTCATCTTAGAGTCTGCAGAACAGGATGTAGATGCCGGATTCAAGAAAGGTTCACCACAGTGGATTGTTAGTACATTGATTCTTATGTTCCTGCCAGTTATCCTATTCTTCCCTGGAACAGGAAACGGCGCTAAAGTTTTGCCACCATCTATTTATAGAATTGGATTTATGGCAAATGGTTTCCTCGCATGGGGACTTCTGGGCACAATTGCACTTATTATATTCTTTGTGATTTTCCACAACGTATATGGTAAGAAGAACGGAGGTACAGTAAGAAGCTACGGTTTCGCTACTTCAAACACCGGAGAAGGATTCTCATTTATGTACATCGTTAAATCATTTGTATTTGGCGCTGTAATATTTATGGCAGGCTATATGATTCTGTTACTCTTATTCAAGTATGCAGTGACAGACTTACATGTATGGGTAATGAGTATGCGTCCACTCAGCAAATACAGAATCGGCGCATTCCCAATATATTACATCTCATTTGCTCCATTCTTTATCTCATTGCTTCTTGCTGCAAGCTCACTTGGCAAGAACAAAGAGTTGGAGGCAAAGAGACCTGGTCTTGCAATTGTAATCTCAATTGTAACAGGTATGGCAGGATTGATTCTGCTCTTCATCGTACACGAAATCACAATGAGAACTACACATCCATTTATCGAAACCAACATGGCTGCGTTCTTCATGGATATTCTCATAAGCTTAGTACCTGAATTTGGTATTGCTATGGGATTCTCAATGTACATGAAGCAAAAGACCAACAGTTATATACCTGGTCTGTTCTTCAGTATCGCCCTTGTTACAATGGGTATGATCTGCCAGAACACTCTTGGTCCTTCATTCCTCGGCTAAGATTATTACATAGAATTTTTCAATAAATATTTTAGATAGTTACATTTCTCATTTAACATATGAAAGGCCGGTGTGATAGCCCTAAAGTCAATTTTCACACCGGCTTTTTTATTTCTTATCAGCATCTTGTTTTTCTTCGATTGTACCGCTTTAAATATAGTATTATTTTTACCTGACATTCAACTAATCGTTATATTATGACATTTGAAATATTATTGTTTAAACCTGTACTTATAAATGGTATACTTTAACTAACTAAAGAAATTAAGAGGAAAGTTATGGACACTAGATATCATTATTTATTATTAGCAAATTATTCATTGCTCAATCAGATACTTCACGAACAAATCAGAAATTCAGATTTATCTCCCGGTCAGCCAAAGGTTCTAATATATCTCCTAAAGCACAATGGAGTCACTCAGAAAGAACTGGCCAAGGGGTGTTTTCTCACTCCCGGCGCCTTGACCACAATCTTAAATGGTATGATGAAGCGAGGCATGGTGGAGCGCCGTCATGAAGGGCGAAATCAGAAGGAATATCACATCTATATGACAGATTACGGTCGTAAGCTGGCAGATGAGTCAGAAGCTATATTTGCCGAATTGGATCGCAAGGCCATGGCAGGTCTCAGTGAGGATGAGCAGTATGAATTCATCAGAATGTTCTACAAAATATATAACAACTACGAAAATACAAGCAATGAGTAAAATCACTCATTGCTTGTTTTCTTCATCTCATACATGCGCCTGTCAGCCAGAGTATATATGGATTCACTCTTAAATTCTGGCACTTCAGCACTGCCTGCTATACCATAGGAGGACTTGATTTCCATTCCAAGCTTGCGGCTGTAATCCTGTTCAAGCTTCTCAAGTCTCTTGATGGACACCGCCATCTTCTCGTTATCCGTATCATCTAAAATCACAAGGAATTCATCGCCACCCATACGATATATATTTTCCTCACCTTCAAAAGCTTCCCTCAATGCCTTGGCAAAGGTCTTGATAAGCAGATCACCTTTATCATGACCCTGACTATCATTTACCTTCTTCAATCCATTCATATCGAAGTTTATGAAATGATATTTGCCACCGGACTTATTAATCTGTTCGAACATCTCATTACATTTACGCCTGTTATACAGCTGTGTCAGGTCATCCTTGTAAGCCATGGACATAAGCAAGTCATGCTCCAACTGCTTCTTCAATTTCTCCTGAGCTTCTAAATACACTGCAATAAACACGCATATGGTAAGCACCAGACATCCCACAGGAACCATCTCATTATTCAACAGCTCAAACATGGACATCTTGTGTCTGTATATCTCAATGGAAAATATATCATAGCTGGCACAGATGCTTATAAATCCAAGCCCTGCAAATATTATCTTGTCACTAAAAAGCATGGTTCCTTCAATGGTCATTATGTCATATATAATCATGCATACCATCATGACATAGCCAAATATATTATATGGCAGCAATATCATATCAAAGAGTTCCGGTCTTATCTTGTATAGCACCAGCATTGTAATCACCGCCGGCACCATGGTAAACATAATCACGTTCATTATCTTCTGAAGTTTCTTGTTAGACCTCCTGATATATCTCACAAACCCTGTCATAAAAAACGGCGCTATTACCAGTATCAGCTTCTTCATATTCATGTTGGCATCGTAGGACAGTCCTAAAACTGACAATATATAGCTTCTACATATGGCATCCATTCCCACGCAGAAATTATAACCTCCACGGAAGAATATGTTGGGATCCTTGTTCTTCTTCCATATCTGGAATATACATATGAGGCAGTCTCCAATTGCCAATGTAAACAGTATTATGCCGATAATAATATACAAGAAGCTGTAACTCATGAGATAAGCCAGAATAGCTCCAACTCCCCCCATTCTCACCGGAGCCACCTGCCACTCAGGGCCATTCACCTTCTTATGAATATCTATGGTGATAATCTGGCCTGCAGAGTTATCAGGCAAGGTTGCAATATGATATCCCTCTCCTTCAAGCCTCTGTCTCGACAGTACCTCATCCTTATGCATTACATATAAATCAATATCTGCATTATGCAGATATATCAGCGCCATATCACCGGGCTTCACTTGAGATGGTATCTCAGCCTGAAATCGGATGTCACCGCTTTTCCACATATCCTCCACGCTTCCATCCATACTTTCAACTGATACAAGTTGACCTCCTTTTGAAACCATCTTCATGTAATCAATTGTAACCAGTTTACGCACTGCCTCATTGTTATAGACAAACGTCCCAATCTTCGATGTAAAAACCAGCAATACCACAAACGCCATTATAGATATTGCAATTTGCGTACCCCTTTTTACCATTTTCAATTATACCTTCTTTCCTTATTCAAATTCTCAGTATCTACTATTATAACGCGTTTTGTTTTATTTTAAACAATATGTCATGATGTCACGAGGATTATATACATTTTCGACAAAAATCTACTATCGAGCAAACTATAATACACCCTTTATCGTAACTTTTTGTCATAATGTGCACATTCTATACAAATACTTTAAAATCAAACATTATAATGCTATAATCAACTATATATAGTATTTAGGAGGTTTTTTATGAAGAAAAGTATTAGCACAAAACTAATGATTTCTTTTGCTGTGCTGGTTATAGCGATATGTACAATTCTATCCTTTGTATCTATCAACTCCTCACGGTCGAGTCTTACGGCTCAGGAAAAAGATTCATTACAAACCCAGGCGAGTCTGATTTCTTCACAGATTGACTTAAAGCTCAGCGCCAACATAAGCACGCTGGAATGCTTTGCAAGAGATCAGAGATTCACAGATCCTGCTTATTCATTCGATCAGAGATGCCAAATAGCTGAAGACGAGGCACAGGTAGGAATATGGACCACACTTCTATATGTAGATACAGAAGGTAATTCTTCTCTACCTATGTACGGTGTGCATCTAAATCTCTATGAGGTAAACGATGAAGCATTTATCCAGGCTATGGAGACAGGACAAGGTTTCACAAGACCAATCGTAACAGTAAATGATGGGGCAAGATTCGTATCCAATGCAGTTCCTATAAAGGATGCCAATGGTACAATCACCGGCGCATTAGTCGGTACTGTTTCAATTTCAGATTTTGGAAATCTGTTACCTGAAGGCGTGGAAGCATTTATCATCGATCCGGAAGGTAATTATCTAGGTCACACAGATGCAGCTGAATTTGCTATAGGTGAAAGTGGAAATGGTAGCGTAATTGCAGATGAGAATGGAATAATTGAAACTGTTGGAGAAGGTATCAATTTAAGTATCAATCCTCTCACTGCTGCAGAGACAGACAAATCTTATCAGGGATTGGCCAACCTGATTAACACAATGCTTTCAAAGGATTCCGGAGTTCTAGATTATGTTTCTATGATTACAGGCAAGGATCAGTATGTAGCCTTCGAAAGCGTGGCATCCACAGGATGGAAAGTTGCATATTGCATAGACAAGGACGAGATCAATTCCATCACCAACAACCTGGTGAAAGCCGGTATTATTGTATCAATCATAATCACTCTGATCGGTGTATTTATAGTATTTATCCTGTCTAAGCAGACACTGAAGCCTCTGGTACAGGCCACCAAGGAATTGGAAAGCATAACCGAGGGCATATCTTCCGGACATGGAGATCTGACCTTGAGACTTGCAGAAGGCCGCAAGGATGAAATCGGTAGAATTATACATTGTATAAATGAGTACACTGCCGTGCTACAGGAAATCACTTTGAAGATCAAAAACGAGACTGTATCCCTTACAGAATCAGCTCAGACGGTTATGTCATCTATTATGTCATCCAATGAGCAGGCAACAGACACCTCTGCTATTATGCAGCAGCTTGCCGCAAGTATGGATTCAGTTACTCAGACAACAGACGATATTCAGGGACATATCAACTCAATCTATGATGAGGTAAATGTCATTGCTGATTCAAGTAAAGACGGCTTGAGCTTCTCAAATGAGATGAATTCAAGAGCAGTAGATTTGAGGGATACATCCTCAAGAAGTCAGGAAAATACACAACGAGTTATATCTGAAATTACTTCTACTCTGCGTCTCTCAATCGAGAACAGCAAGAATGTAACTCAGATCAATGATCTGACCAATGACATCTTAAGCATCGCAAGTCAGACCAATTTATTGGCCCTCAACGCTTCTATTGAGGCAGCAAGAGCAGGTGAAGCAGGCAAGGGCTTTGCAGTAGTTGCAGACGAGATTAGACAGCTGGCTGACAACAGTAAAACAACCGCCAACAACATCCAGGAAGTATCTTCTCTGGTAAATGATGCGGTAAATGAGCTGGTAGCCAACACTGACACTCTCCTGGAATATATGAATACAGATATTATATCTGATTACAATTCAATGGTAACAACAGGAGAAACCTATGTAGATGACGCTTATCATATTCGCGAAATTATGACCAGACTTCAGGAACAGTCAGATGAAATCAAGAATAGCATCTCATCTATGACAGAACTAATCAGTAATACTACAACAGCTATATCAGAAAGTTCTACAGGTATTAGTGCTGCAGCACAGAATACTTGCAATCTGGTTGACAGCATTTCCAATATTGATTCAGAAATGCAGAACAATCAGGCGGTGACAGAGCATCTAAACGATGAAATTGATAAGTTTGAAAAGATTTAATTTCTCATAATTAAATCTCCGCTCTTCCCCTAAATAGCTGCCGCTTCCACTGCGGCAGTTATTTTTTGAGTAAATATGTAAAACAACAACTAATAGACATTGTAAATTAAAAACTTTTATTTAAAACTATAATGTTGTAAAATGGAATCGTAAATAGCATATAATACAGGGGTTAAATAAATAATTAAAAAGAAAGGAACAATAGTAACAATGGAATTAAAATGGATGGGAAGAAACAGAAGAGTAGTAAAGGAGCTTGCCAGACATTCAAATATAGTAAATAGAGCTCTCAACAACGCTTCTGCATTTGGTGAATCAACAAATATGACATGCGTGGAGCTACAGATATTAGAAAGTCTCATTGAACATGATGATGAGAATAGAATTATGTCAGAAATTGCATATGATGTAGGAATACCTAGAAGTGCCATGACTCTATTTTCCAAGCATTTAATCGAGCAAGGTCTTATAGAGAAATATCGATTGGCAAATAACAATAAAAGTATTATATTACGCCCAACTAAGCTTGGAAGAAAGGTATATCAGAAATATAGCGAGACCGCTGCACCTGAATTATTTAATTCATTCTTTGAAGAATTAGATGAGTTGAGTGATGAAGAAATAGATAGAATGGCTCATCTAATCAAAGTGCTAAACGACTCGCTATGTCATGACAGTTCCGACAAACTTATAAAGTTTGAAGAAAACTAATTATATCATCAATTACCTGGTCTTTGATTTCCTTGTAATTGAAGATTTCATGTCTACGGCCAGGGTAGAGAATTGTCTTTACACTATGGCCTGTGTTCTCAAGGAAAGTACTTACTTCCTTAACACCATTTCCAAAATCACCTACAGGGTCTCCATCTCCGGCAATATTGAGGAATGGAACATCTGTAGGTACTTTTTTTGCCCATTCTTCGCCGTCTACACACAGACACATGTCTGAGAAGTAGTATAGAGCTCTATTGCTTATAGGCTGTGAAAATGCGTTGAATGGATCAGCAATATGATCTTTCTGAACCCATGGATCTCCACATACCCACTCATTACCAACAACAGTATTTGGAATCTTGTCTGCAAACCAGCCAAGAACTGCACCAACTGCCTCCGGATCAGTTGAATCACCTCTACCGGCATCAACAAATCCCTTTATCATTTCCTTTACATTTACCGCATTAGGGAATGGTCTACCTGTACCACAGATAACTACACCATCGATTTCATCGCCGTAATTAGCCATGTAATCTCTTGTGATAAATGATCCCATACTATGTCCGAAGATATAATATGGCAATCCAGGGAACATCTCCTTAGCAATACCTGTCAATGTATGTTCATCTTCACGCATTGTCATATAGCCCTTGTCACCCCAGTTACCCCAGGAATTATTATTTACGATAGCAGTCTTACCATGACCTACATGATCATCACATACTACAATGTAATCAGCCTCAAGGAATCTGTCGATCATATGAATGTATCTTCTTGAATGCTCGCCAAATCCATGAATAAGCTGGATAATACCCTTTGGCTCAGACATAGGACCATATATCCATGCCTGCACCATGTCCCTCTCATTAAATGACTTAAACTCAAATTCTTTTAACATAAATTTATACCTCCTATAAAAATATATAGCCCCTCCTCAAAGGATTTTGTGGAGGGGCTAATTGGTTACATTGTATTAAATTTTTACTTCCATGTAAGGTTGTTTGCAACACTCATAAGTGTACAAAGGATTGCAACTACAAGTGCACCAACATATGGATTCTTGGTAAGCTTGTAAAGCTTTCTACTGATTAATGTAGCCATAGGTAAGATAACAAACATTGGATACAAACCTACGATGTACATACTACCTGGATCAGTCCATCTCATGAATCCTGTTGTGAAGAACTTACCGTACTGCAGAAGCATTACAATACTGATTGGGATAATTGCTACAATCATCATTACAACAATATTTACCCACTTCTTCTTGCCCATATCATTGTAGTTCAATGTGTTCAACATAATTGAATTAATTACAAAGAATACAATAAAGAATAATACATATGGGAACAAGAGTAA
>JAFUXA010000027.1 GCA_017470985.1 Lachnospiraceae bacterium | reverse complement strand
AAACTTTTTTTGAAGCTGATGAGACTAGAAAATCTGATGTGGATTTGTCCATGAATATTTAAGGTGATGTGTTATGGCAGAAAATATGGAACAACCTACACCGGAGGACAAGAAGTTTAAACATCCGTTGGTAGTTATTTTATTGATTATTCTTGGAATTATAGTGATTCTTGCGTTTCATGAAGTTTTTTCCCTTCTATTTATGGTTGGCGTTACAATAGCCATTGTCCTATTTGTTAAGCGCGCCAATGATAAGCAACGCATACAGGATGAATTCAAGAAGAATAATTTTGAGGAGGTTTTGCAAAATATTTTCCCGGGTTCTCAATATTTCCCTAAGGGGGAAAATGTTGATGCTGACGGGATTCGTGAGTGCAATCTCTTTAGAATGGATAGAAACAGATATTACAGCCAGGATGGATTGAAAATGCGCCTGGGTAACAATAATGATATTGATTTAGACTATGTTGAAGTGAGAACATACGAGATCAAGACCGATTCCGATGGAGATGATTATGAGTCCACCATTTTCAAGGGAGCCTTGTTCAAATACACTTTCTTCAAGAAGTTCAAGGACAACTTATATATCATTCCAAATGAGGCAGAAAATGGGAAGGTGAAGCATGGCTTGTTTGGCGGGGATAAGCCTGTGTTTAATCCGAAGAAATATGACAGGAATCTGGTGGAGACAGAGCTTGAAGATGTGGAATTCAATGAGATTTTCTCAGTGTATTCGGCTAATGAAGCGGAAACATTTTACATATTAACACCACAGTATATGTCTCTCATCAAGGAACTGTATAAGAAATACAACGGAGATATTCGTTTTAAATTCAGTGATAATAATATGTATATAGCCATAGAGGGTATGGATCTGTTCGATTATAAAATCGAATATCAGGATTTCACCCATGTGGATATGGAGCGAACCTTGGAGGGATGCGTCAGACAGACCAGGGAAGAGCTGAACAGTTTGGCTGAATTTGCTGAGACTCTGGAACTGGGTGACAGCATTTTCTATTAATATACTAACAAAGTGGCGAAACAACAGTGCTGGGAGAAGGTATTATGAGCGATAATATGACAATGTATGAGAGGATGCAGGCTGGATTGGTATATGATCCGGGTGACAAAGAGATAATGGATGAACAATTCCCATGGCAGGACAAGCTGTGGGAATTTAATCAATTGAAACCATCGCAAACCAGGGAGAAGGAAGCATATATGAAGGAGGTCTTTGCAGAGTGCGGAGACGGATGTTATATTGAACTTCCTTTTCATGCTAATTGGGGTGGTCATCATGTGCATATGGGCAATAGTGTATATGCAAATTACAATTTAACCTGCGTGGATGACGGACATATATACATCGGCAATGAGGTTTTGTTTGGGCCAAATGTAACCATAGCTACGCCAAATCATCCGATTAATCCTAAGCTTAGATCCAAGGGATTTCAGTATAATCGAGATGTGCATATTGGTAATAATGTATGGGTTGGAGCCAATGTGGCAATTGTGCCTGGAGTAACCATTGGAGATAATTCCGTTATTGGAGCAGGTGCAGTTGTTACCAAGGACATTCCTGCCAATGTGATTGCGGTGGGAAATCCCTGTAGGGTGCTTCGTGAGATTGGGGATAAGGATGATAAATATTTCTACAAAGATGAATTGATTGATTGGGAAAATATACATATTCCCGAAACCAAAACAGTGAAATAAGATATAAGATTTGGAGTTAATATTTTAATGGCAGAAAAGACCTGTAAATACAAGAAAAAATGCGGTGGCTGTAAATATATTGATTTGACCAATGAACAGCAGTTGGCAGAGAAACAAAAATTTGTAAATAAACTGTTGAAGTCATATGGTAAAGTTGAAGATATAGTGGGAATGGGATATCCATATAATTATAGAAATAAAGTTCATGCAGTATTTGGAAGTGCCAAAGGTGGCAAGATAGTCTGTGGAACTTATGAGGAGAAGACTCATCGTATAGTGGATATTGCAGAGTGCCATATTGAGGACAAGGTTGCTACAAGCATTATCCGAGATATTAAGGAATTGATGCCATCATTTAAGATAAAACCATACAATGAAGATACGGGCTATGGCCTTCTTCGTCATGTGTTAGTCCGCAGAGGGTTTAACACAGGAGAAGTTATGGTTGTGCTGGTACTGGGATCTCCGGTACTGCCATCTAGAAATAATTTCGTGAAGGCTCTTCTGAAGAAGCATCCTGAAATTACAACAGTTGTTCAAAATGTAAATGATAGAAATACCAGCATGGTTTTGGGAGAGAATGAGAAGGTTCTGTATGGACCAGGTTTCATTGTAGATGAACTTATGGGCATGCGTTTTCGCATTTCTTCCAAATCTTTCTATCAGGTAAACCCTGTTCAGACCAAGCATTTGTACAGACAGGCAATTGAACTGGCAGCCCTAACTGGTACGGAGAGAGTCCTTGATGCATATTGTGGAACAGGTACAATCGGTATGATTGCATCCAAAGAGGCTAAAGAGGTTATTGGAGTGGAATTGAACCGTGATGCGGTAAAAGATGCTCGCAAAAATGCCAAAGCCAATGGGGTGAAAAATATTGATTTTATCTGCAAGGATGCTGGTGATTATATGCTTGAGGCAGCTGCCAGGGGAGAACATTTTGATGTGGTTATTATGGACCCTCCTAGAAGTGGAAGCACCAAGGAATTCATAGATTCAGTGAAGAAAACAAGTCCTGATAGAGTGGTTTATATTTCCTGCAATCCGGAGACTCTGGCCAGAGATTTAAAACTTCTGACAAGAAAATACAAGGTGAATAGAATAGTACCATTTGACATGTTTCCTTTTACATCTCATTGTGAGGTGGTAACCTGTCTTGAGCGAATTGATGCCGGAAAATAATGGGCTGATTTAGTGAAGATTATAATTTTTTTGTAAATGTGTATAGAATAGAATAATTATAATTAGTTTGAACCTACATAATTCTTATATATAGATATAGCATTAGCTTAAACAAATTAGTAGGGATTGGGACCTTACTAAAATTTAATCTATGTATAGGAGAGGGAAAATGGGTTTTACAGAAAATTTAAAGAAAATGACCAATGCCAGTGAACGTGATGGTGTGCAATACCGTACCGTTACCATACCTGAAATGGTATGTTCTATGGCGCAAAATGGTATTATGATGTGCTTCTACATGTTATCAATGTATGCAAGTTACATCGGAAATGCAGGTTATGCCATACCTGTAGTAACAGTTAGTATGATTCTATCTGTAGTAGGAATTTTTGATGGTGTCACAGATGCCATTGCTGCTGCAATCTTTGAGTTGATGCCGGCGACTAAGCACGGTAAGATTCGTATCTTAATGTCTATAGGCTGGGGAATGGAAGCTATTGCATGTCTTCTTTTGTTCTCATGGACTTCTGACCGTTTTAGTGGAATGGTTGGAATGGTATTATTTATCATAATATATGTAATATATACTCTCGGATATACTTTGTGTAATGTTACATCAGGAACAATTGCATCAGTATTGACAAATGATCCAACTCAGAGACCAATGATGGCTTTCTTTGATACAGCATGGTCTTTTGGAACTCCAACTATTATGAATTTGTTCCTGACATTTTCAGTTTTGCCAAAGCATAATAACCAGTATGATGTTGGATTCTTCAAGGAAGCTATTTACATTTATGTAGGAACATCACTCGTGTTTTTGCTCCTCACATTCTACGGAATCAGAAGAGCTGATGTGAAGGAAACTTTCACAGTTTTATCTTCTGACGGTCAGGGCAAAGGTGAAGACAAAGTCAAGTTCAAAGATATGTGGAGTGTATTGAAGAACAACAGACCTGTTCAGATGTACATGCTCACATTGGCTTCTGATAAATTCGCACAGTCCTGTGCATCACAATCAGTTATAAATGTTATGTTGGCAGGAATTTTGATTGGTTCATATCAGGCTACAACTTTGATTGGTACATTTACCCAGACAGTTGGGCTGATTGCTGCATTTGCAGGAGGTGTGCTCATTGCCAAAATCGGTGTTAAGAAAGCAACGAAAATGTGGTCTTGGATATGTATAGCATTTTCAGCTGTTTTGATTCTGTTCTGCTGTATACTTGGCAAGGATGGAATGAGCCAGATATCTGTTGCATTTATTCCAACAACTATCTACATCGTACTTCAGATTGCTATAACAGCCAGCAAAAATATCTTGTCAGTTGCTACATCTGCCATGAGAGGTGATGTAATTGATTATGAATTAGAAAGATCTGGAAAATATTTACCAGCTATTGTAAATGGTATTTATTCATTTATTTCAAAGTTGATTAAGTCCCTGTCAACTGCATTGGTTGGAATTATGCTCGGACTTATTGGATATAAGCAGGTTATGCCACAGCAGGGTGATCCGGTTACAACAAGTATATTTGTTATGACAATGGTTATATGCTTTGGATTCCCAATACTTGGTTGGCTGTGTAATGTAATCGCCATGAGATTCTATATTCTGGATAAAGAGAGAATGGTACAGGTTCATAAAAATATCAATGCCAGAAAGAATGAACAGTAATTAAAAATCGTAATTATTTGATATAGTTGATATAGCTGATTTTGGACTATTAATGAGTCTGAAATCAGCTTTTTCACGTGTTAAATGGGCATGATAGATGGATAATTGTTATAGATTGAATAATCAGAAATTATGAAAGTTTTTGTTGTAAAAATCATTGCAAATGCAGAAATTTAGTGACAAAATAGAAGTGTGAGATTTTTCTAGCAGAAAGGAAGAGCGATTATTATGAAGAAGAAAAAAGGACTTAATTTGTTATGGAAATTTGCATCCATGTCACTAGTGCCGTTATTGGTATTATTTGTGATTGCGCAGTTTGCTATTTCATTCATAACAAACACAGTAGCAGAGAAACTTGTAGGAAACATGCTGGCATCAAATGCTTATGCGATGGATGAGCTGATGATGATGGGAATTGAAGCTTATGGTGAGAAAGGCGCTGAAATTGGAACCATCATGGAAGAAATGAAAGAACAGACTGGTGGAGTTAATTATGCATTGGTTGATGTTAAGGGCGAGACCATTCTTATTAGTACATTTACAAGAGATGTTCCTGTGAATATGGAAGCTGTTAACAAGGCTGTAGCGGTGGGTACATATTTTGATGCCAAGGATATGGGGTCAGGAGAACCATTCTATACATACTATAGATCAGTTGGTGGTGGATTATATTGTATGATGGCAAATGTGCCATATTCTACAATCAAGGCATATTATAATAAATACCTAATGGGAATCATTCTAAGTATGGTTGCTATTATGATTTTGTCAACTATTTTGGTTTATGTATTGGTTAAGATGATTGTAAAGGCTATTGGAAGTACAGTTGGCAACCTAGATCACTTGGCAGATGGAAATCTGCAATACAATTTACCTGAGAAGATTACTTCTAGATCAGATGAAGTTGGAAATATTGCAAGAGCTATACAGGCACTTGTGCAGAAACTTGGTAAAACAGTTACCAATATTCATGAATCTACAGATTCGTTAAATGATTTTTCAGGACAGTTCAAGAATAGTTTTGACAAGATTAATGATCAGATTACAAGTGTAAACCAGGCAGTTGATGAAATTGCAAATGGTGCAACAAGTCAGGCTCAGGAGACAACTCGTATTGCACAGGAAATGAATGATATGGGTGAGGCTCTTGATGATGCTGCAGGTTCTGTTAAGCAGTTGATGAATAGTACAAATTCAATGCGTGACCAGAATAGAAAGATGAATGATATTCTGGAAGAGTTATCTGAGATAAGTGCTCGTACAGAGAAATCTATTGATGATGTATATGATCAGACAGCTGAGACTAATAAGTCAGCTGAAGAAATCAGAAATGTAGTAGATATTATCAGTGATATTGCTTCACAGACTAACCTGCTTTCATTGAATGCTTCTATTGAGGCAGCTCGTGCAGGTGAGCAGGGTAAGGGATTCGCAGTTGTTGCTGATGAAGTTAGAAATCTTGCTGAGCAGTCAGCTGATTCAGCACAGAAGATTAGTGCTATTGTAGAGGAACTTATTTCCAAGGCCAATGTATCAGTTCAGACAATGGAAGGTGTAAGATCTGAGATTAATAATCAAAATGAGAAGTTGTCTACAACAAGAGATACATTTGAAGTTTTGAAAGAGGAAATCAGTAATGTAGCTTCTGAGATTGATAATGTATCTTCTCAGGTTGATTCCCTCAATGCAACCAAAGATCAGGTTATGGGTGGTCTTGAAGGTTTGTCAGCAATTGCTGAAGAGAATGCAGCTTCAACAGAGGAGACTGCAGCTACAATGACCGAATTGGAACAGATTGTCAATGAGTGTAATGTTGCTACTGGCAATTTGATTGACTTGGCCGGAGAGATGGATTCAAATGTTAATTCATTTAAGTTGGATGAAAATGAAATTGCCAAGGCTAAGGCATTGATGGCTGACGAAGATGTTGTAGAAGATGTTGAAGAAGTGACAGCTGAGTAATGATTGATTTACGTAAAAAATGACAGCTGAGTAATGATTAATTTACAATAAAAAACAAGTGACGGGCGATACGCCCGTCATTTTTATTAAAAAGATGTTGACATGGCATCTGGCCAGTGTTATCATATCTTTAATTTGATAAAGCTTTAAACTGATGACGGAGAGAAGTACCTCTGTATGATGGCTCAATAGAGAGCTGCGATGGTGGGATGCAGTGAGATAGTACTTAGGGAATGGACTCCTGAGGGCACAGTCAAATGTATATTTTATATACAGAGTATTCTGTGACGCGAGGCATGCGTTAATTGCCGTAGATATATAGGTATCTAGCTAAGTGCATAGTGTCGAAGCTATGAATTCAAGGTGGCACCGCGGATGGTAAATTCGTCCTTGATGGAGACATGAGATCTCTGTCAGGGGCGTTTTTTGTATTATGTGATTTTACATTTCTCACAAATACAGAAAGCTTCGCAGAGATACAGGCATATTGTAGTACATGGACAAAAGGAGGATTGGACATGATTAAAGAGGCTATTGAAAAGATTGTAAACAAAGGTGATCTGACTTATGACGAGGCTTATGCTGTTATGAATGAGATTATGAGTGGTGAGAGTACTCCTACCCAGAATGCGGCTTTTCTGTCAGCACTGTCTACCAAGAGTGCCAAAGCCGAGACAACAGATGAAATTGCTGGGTGTGCCGCAGCCATGAGAGAACACGCAACCCAGGTGGAGACGGATATGGATATTTTTGAAATTGTTGGAACCGGTGGTGACAACGCTCACAGTTTCAACATTTCTACAACATCAGCTCTTGTTGCTGCAGCAGGTGGGATGAAGGTTGCAAAGCATGGTAACAGAGCGGCTTCATCTCTATGTGGAACAGCTGATTGTTTAGAAGCTCTTGGGGTAAATATTAACCAGGATCCTGACAAGTGCATCGAGCTTTTGGAGAAGGTGGGTATGTGTTTCTTCTTTGCACAGAAATATCATACATCTATGAAATATGTAGGAGCTATTAGAAGAGAGTTGGGCTTTAGAACTGTATTTAACATATTAGGGCCTCTTACTAATCCTGCAACACCACAGATGCAGCTTCTTGGAGTCTATGATGAGTATTTGGTTGAGCCGCTTGCGCAGGTGCTTATAAGTCTCGGCGTCAAGCGAGGAATGGTTGTATATGGAACCAATAAATTAGATGAAATTTCCATGAGTGCTCCAACCAAAATATGTGAGATCAAAGATGGCTGGTACAAGACATATTATATTGAACCGGAGGATTTCGGATTGGCGAAGTGCTCTAATGAGGATTTGAAAGGTGGTACTCCAGAGGAGAATGCTCATATAACCAGAGCTATTTTAAATGGTGCAACCGGACCAAAGAGAGATGCAGTTCTTCTCAATGCAGGAGCAGCATTATACATTGGCGGCAAAGCAGATAGTTTCGCAGATGGAGTTAAGCTTGCAGCTGAAATAATTGATTCCGGCAAAGCTTTAGAGACACTGGAGAAGTTCATACAGGTGAGCAACGGTTAGAATCGATGTCTAGTGTTAATGGAGATGTAGATGACTATATTAGATCAGCTGGCGGATTATGCCAGATACAGAGTACAACAGAATAAACAGATGGTTTCTTTGGAGGAGGTTAAAGAAGGGGCTTCTTCTTCCCCAAAGTTAGATTTTGAATTTGAAAAGGCTTTGAAGGGAGGAGATATTTCGTTTATATGCGAGTGCAAGAAAGCATCTCCTTCCAAAGGAATCATTGCCGAACAATTTCAATACATAGATATAGCAAGAGAATATGAAGTAGCTGGAGCTGACTGCATATCAGTGCTGACAGAACCTAAATGGTTTATGGGGTCTGATGAATATTTACAAGAGATAGCATCACAGGTTAGCATTCCTTGTCTTCGCAAGGATTTTGTGGTGGATGAATATATGATTTATGAAGCGAAAATGCTAGGCGCCAAGGGAGTGCTTCTCATAGCTTCTATTTTGACAGATGAACAATTGCGAGATTATTTTCAAATATGTGAAAGCCTGGGCTTAAGCGCTTTGTTTGAAGCTCATGATGAGACGGAAATCAGGAGAGCCTTGGCTGTGGGCGCTAGAGTCGTTGGAGTAAATAACAGAAACCTCAAGGATTTCTCTGTAGATACTTCCAATAGCGCAAGACTTCGGGATTTGATTCCGCAAGATGTGATTTATGTATCAGAAAGTGGCATCTCTACTGCAGAGGATGTGAGTAAGCTTCGCAATGCAGGTGTGGATGCGGTGCTTGTAGGGGAGACACTCATGCGAGCAGAGGACAAGGCGGCCAAGCTACAAGAACTAAAAGCTACTCAATAGGGACATAAAGCTACCAAACTAGCTTTAAAGTGGGAAGATGGTAGCCAGAGTAGCTGAAATTGCAGCTAAGAGAGGAAGGAAAAGCTACCAAACTAGCACAAAAGAGGGAAGATGGTAGCCAGAGCAGCTGAAATTGCAGGTATTAGAGGAAGGAAAAGCTACCAAACTAGCTTTAAAGAGGGAAAATGGTAGCCAGAGCAACTCAAATTGTAGCTAAGAGAGGAAGGAAAAGCTACCAAACTGGCTTTAAAGAGGGAAGATGGTAGCCAGAGCAACTCAAACTGCAGCTAAGAGAGGAAGGAAAAGCTACCAAACTAGCACAAAAGAGGAAAGATGGTAGCCAGAGCAACTCAGATTGCAGCTAAGAGAGGAAGGGAAAGCTACCAAACTAGCTTAGAAGAGAGAAATTGGTAGCCGGCAAGGCAATATAAGAGCCCGCTAAGGGATGGCCAAGCTACCAAAACAGCCAAAAACCAAGGAAATGGTAGCTGGCAATAGAAATGGATCAAGCAAATATGAAAATAAAATTTTGTGGATTATATCAAGATGTACATATTGCCTACGCTAATGAAATCAAGCCAGATTACGTGGGATTCGTGTTTTGGAATAAGAGTCGCAGATATGTCACTCCTTCTAAAGCAAGACAGCTTCGCCAGCAGTTGAATGCAGACATTAAAGTGGTGGGCGTATTTGTTGATGAAGATATAGAAAATGTTATTAGCCTACATGAATCAGGAATAATAGATATAGCTCAGCTCCATGGAGCAGAAGATGATACATATATTCGAAAGCTTCAGGAACATGGCATCACAGTAATAAAAGCATACGTAGTGTCAAACAATTCAGGTGCAATTATCCAGGCTGAGAATTCCATTGCGGATTATATATTATTTGATGCAGGTAAAGGTGAAGGCAAAACCTTTGACTGGGAGTTATTAAAGGGAATTAAGAGAGAATACTTTTTGGCAGGCGGTTTGAATCTGTCCAACATCGGTGAGGTCATTGAAAATCTCAATCCATTTGCAGTGGATGTAAGTTCAGGAATTGAGACTGATGGAGCCAAGGATAGAACAAAGATGAAA
>JAFUXA010000012.1 GCA_017470985.1 Lachnospiraceae bacterium | reverse complement strand
TAGCAAAAACAATATTACCAGAAGATTTCTTTATACTCCTTGGCATCGAAGAAATACCGTCTACTAACATCATTCTCAAACCGAAGCTATTAAAAAAGTCAAAGTAAACGCAACACTTTAATAAGCGTAGCACTTACTTTGACAGTCTTGAATTTATGCTATTTGTAAAAATTTATAAATCTGCCTGAATTTATAAAAGCTAAGATGTAAGCGCAACATAGGTGTTGCACTTACATTGCAAATCTTCCAAATATTTATATGATTTTGATCTGGCATCTTTTCATTCAGCCTCATCATCTTGTGATGCAAGTCCTTCTGAATATACAATCTCTCGTCTGCCATTGTCACCATATCCCCGGGTTTCATGCCTTTTAATTCAGCACCACTGCAGGCTCCAACAGCCACTGACAGAGAGTCACAAATCTCTCCCTGCCAATTATTGAATGCCACATGCAAATCACGAATAACCTCATAATGCTTAGAAGGATCCAAATGTAATATTGCTGCGAATTCATCTCCTCCAATTCTAAATACCTTGCCATATTTTCCAAGAACTGCACTCATACAATTAGCCGCACCGATTATTAACTCATCGCCGGCTTCGTGTCCCATGGTATCATTGGTCTTCTTCAGACCATTTAAATCCATGGCAATTATCATTGTATCCTTGGTTACATCCTTGTCATGCCAGCCATCCATAATCTCATCAAAGGCTCGTCTGTTGTACAATTCTGTCATACCATCCTTATGAGCCATTTGATCGAAGAAATCTCTTCTCTGCTTCATAGTGGAATTGATTCTTACCAATACTATTATTGTGGCCACTACAATCAGGATAACAATTATTATTATGCTCTGATAATCATGAACAAAATCATCTAGAGTATAATCTGCAAGCCTCATGGCATACTTATATGTATTGGTTATGACATACTCTTTTGGAAGGCTCACTATTCCTCTGTTAATAATTGTAAGCAATGCCACATTTCCGTGATTTACAGCAATGCATCTGCTACTTGAGTCTGACAGAATCACCACATGTAAATTCTTAAACCTGGTATTATTTAGATATCCTTCCTTTCGAAGTTCATTGATGATTGTAGCATCGGTCTTACCTGCCTCCACTGATTCGAGAGCTTCATCCACCGTATCATATTCCACCACTTCCACATCAGGATAATGCTTCACCAGATAGTCATATGCTATTTCATTACCCTTCTTCACAGCCATCTTCTTCAGTCTCAAATCAGAATAATCACCTGCATATACCAGATTCATCTGAGTAGAAATAACTTCATTTGATAGACAGATATTATTATTGGCAGCCCAGGACACATCATTGATTACAGGAAATGCAATATCAATTTCATCCTTTTTCAGTGCATCTACCATTTTCTTGGAATCATCATAGGATATATATTCTAATTTTAACCCTTTTGAAATTCCCAGTTGCGTCATCATCTCATCCATCAGATCGCATATTACACCTTGAGGCTCACCATTTTCTCCTTTACTTGAAAACGGCATATAATTATTTAAATATCCGATTTTTATTTCATTTTTTGATGCAAGCCACTCCTTTTCATTGTCAGACATCTGATTATTTACAGCAATGTTGCTAAAATATTTGTCTGAAAGAGTATGTGTAAAATCCGGATCAAAAGAATATATGCTTCCCAATACCTTGTTTAATTCCGCCAGCAAATCAGGACGATTCTTCGCCACTGCAAGATAATAATCTGATCCTCCCACTCTCACCAGCGGTACCATTTCATCATCAGCAGAAACAGTATTATCAATATCAACTGTCACTCCATCACTACTTGAATCAAAATTCTCTAATCTTTCTTCATTTCCATCGAAAGTCACTATATTGATATCATAACCACAGGATTCCTGCCAGCTCCTAAGCTGTTCCTCCATAAGGCTTCCTCTGTTTACACTGATGTCCCGTCCGTTTAAACTGCTAACATCTTTGCCCGCCAAAGGACTATCCTTATGAACATATATATAATATTTTTCACTTCCCATAGGATAATCAGGAAATAATATCTTGTCCACTCTATCCGGGGATTTTGAAACACCTGCCAAAACATCAACTTCACCATTATAGAATTTGTTGATTATCTCATCCCAATCTCCATATACATATTCATATTCCCAATTGGTATAATAAGACACCTTTTGCAGATATTCATAAGCATATCCGCTCTTTTCCTCCTCGTCAGACATTCCTTCCATTACATTATGACTATAAAAATAGCCAACACGAACAATCTCAGGCTCTTTCTCCTGAGCATTTACCCATGTTGGCATAATATAATTCAATATTCCTGTCACCATTAAAACAAGCATAATGAAAGCCATTATTTTATTGAAAAGACTTACTTTAGTTTTCATATACATATACTCCCGTTTTGACCTAGTGTCTTACTTCTATATTACTATTAACGGAGTACTTATGCAATTACTTAACTTCTGGTAATGGCTGCTTTAATAAAATGTGCTGTGCCTACAATTCTATGACCATTTGCCATCTCTGTGAGCGCCAATGCCATATCTGTTGTGATTATCCCTCCAGTCATTTTAGAGAAACCTCTAATTGGCATATTATACTGGAATAACAGGTTCAAACTAGGCTTGCCTCGCATTTCTGATATTTTCAGAAGAGCTGTCAGTATTCCATAGATAAGCTTGCCCAGAATACCTCTTCCCATGTACAGCTGACATACTGCATCATTGAAATCTATTTCTCTGGTCCATTTGCCATCAGGAATGTCTGCCCCATACAATTTTTGGAACTCCTCATCAGATACAGCTACAATATCTCCTGTGAAATATGATGGCAGATTCTGCCTGCTATAAGGTCCTGCCTCTGTAGTTGCCTCTGGTTCATAACTGATTTTCATTCGTATATCTCTTGAAGACGCACCTATCATGATCTCATATTCGCCCTTCTCGATTTCCCACTGGTTGGTATTCACATCAAAATATCTGAAAGTCTTGTCATCAAAAGGAATCTCCACATTTATACTCTCATTAGGTTGCAGATATACTTTGGTGAAGCCCTTTAATTCTCTTGCAGGGCGGAATACAGTATCTGATTTCTTGGACACATACATCTGTGGAATTTCTGCCCCGGCTACACTGCCGACATTGGTAATTTTAAATTCCACTCCACTATCGCTGACACATAAATCTGAATATCTGAATTCTGTATAACTCAATCCATAGCCAAAAGGAAATCTCACATCTAAGCCCAGGGTATTATAGTATCTGTATCCTACATAGAGTCCTTCTCTATGCTCACTGCTTCTCTCCCTGGCAGGCCAATAATTATATGCAGGAGTCTGAGAATAATTCAGGGCATAAGTCTCATTTAATTTACCACTTGGATTAACAGCTCCCACTAAAGCGGCAACCATGGCAGATGCTCCAGCCTGGCCTCCTAGGCATCCATTAATCACTCCTGCCACCTTATCAATCCATGGCATCTCAATGGCAGAACCGGCTGATATTACAACTACAATATTATTATTTACCTGAGCCAATGCCTCTATAAGAGCATTCTGGGCCTCAGGCATTCCCATATGGCGGCGGTCCAATCCCTCGCTCTCACTTATTTCATCTAAGCCTGCACAAACCAAAACCACATCTGCACCTTTGGCAAGTTCTACAGCCTCATCAATAAGCTTATTATTTACCTTGGCATTTCTCTTATATCCCCTGGCAAAGCCAATAATATTTTCCACATTAGCCTTCTGCAACTCATCCCAGAGATTCTCCGGCTCCATAGAAGTGTTCACCAGAGAAGAACCTGCACCCTGGTATCTAGGAGCAACAGCGAAATCACCTATTACTGCAATCTTTCCATCACCCCTAAGTGGCAGAATATCTCTATCATTTTTCAGAAGGACAATACTTTCCTCAGCAGCCTTTCTGGCAAGCTCATGATGGCCTTCCACATCAAACTGTCTCACTTTGCTAGTATCAAGAGCCTGACTTGCATACTCAACCTGTGTCTCATAAGTTGTAAATATCACATCCAAAAGCTCATCTAGTCTCTGATCAAGTTCAGCTTCTGTCAATACACCAGCTTCAATTCCCTTTAATATATCCTTCATACCGGAATCACCAGTTCCAGGCATTTCCAGATGGGAACCGTTCTTCACACCCAAAGCATGGTCATTGCTTCCGCCCCAGTCTGAAACCACATATCCGTCAAAGCCCCATTCATCCACCAATATGTCCTGCAACAGATGCTTGTTCTCATTGGCATAGACGCCATTCACCTCGTTATATGAAGACATGATAGACTTGGCCTTGCCTTCCTTTACAGCCATCTCAAATCCAGTTAGATATATTTCCCTGAGAGTTCTCTCATCCACCACAGAATCCATTGCCATTCGTCTGCTTTCCTGAGAATTAACTGCAAAATGCTTCGGACATGCAGCTATACCCTTTGACTGAATTCCTCTCACATAAGCAGCTGCCATTTTACCTGACAGATATGGATCCTCTGAGAAATATTCAAAGTTTCTGCCGCAGAGAGGACTTCTCTTAATATTTAATCCCGGGCCTAGGATAACACTGACCCCCATGGAAATTGCCTCCTTGGCAAGAGCCTCTCCTATCTCTTCTCCTAAATCCTCATTCCATGAATTGGCTATTGTAGCTGCAGTAGGGAAACATGTGGCAGGCAGTGATGCATTGATTCCGAGATGGTCTCCTGCTCCTGCCTGTGTTCTCATTCCATGAGGCCCATCGGACATTTTCATAGCAGGGATTCCATATTTTTCAAAATCAACTGTCTCCCATGTATTCTTACCTGACATCATTCTCGCCTTGTCTTCCAAAGACATCTGGCTAATTATATTTTCATATTTCATATCTGTCTCCTCTATCAATTAAGTATCCACTATAGGATTATTAGATTCTATCTTGCAATAATACATTACAATATTATTTGCCAAATGTATTAAACATGGCATGAAATGTCATTTTCCACACATAAAATGCACCTTCCCGGAAACTGTCCGTAGGAAGGTGCACTCAATTTGCTTATCTACTATGTGATAAATCTGTATTAATTCTTATTCTTTCTTGGAATAAATCTCAATACACTCAAAACTACCAGAAGGATAATCAATATAGGGAAAGCTATATTAACTGTTTTCTGGACGATCTGAGTTGTTGTAACCTTATGCTCGAACTTCATTCCGTGCATCATACCCTGCATAGCATTGGAATTTGCCAAAGTATACAGTGTTCTATGCATTGCTTCTCTAGCATAATGATACTGAACAGGATCCCTCTTATCCCAATCGAATCTCATTGAATCATTAGCAGATGTAAGCTTAATATCTGCACCTGACTCAATCATCTGAACTGAATCCATAAATACGCCTGTATTGGCATTATCTGTGATAATAAGCCCATCGAAAGCCCACTCATTTCTTACAATTCCTGTAATAAGAGGATAGCATCCTCCAGTCCATACATTACCAACTCTGTTAAATGCTGTCATAATTGCCTGACATGCTCTGATCTCTCTTGTTGAAGGAGTATATGTTCCATCTCCATTATCTGCAAGATAATTCTCTTCTACATTTCCTGCCTTCATACAAATCTCAAATGGCTCAAGATAAATCTCGCGGGCAGCCTGCTCATTTAACCATGTAGCAATAGAGAACTGACCGTCTCTGTCACCTCTGTGATTTTCCTGATCATTGAATGCGAAATGTTTAATGTAAGCATATACACCCTTTGAAGCACATCCTACAACTTCATTGCTTGCAACTGCACCAGATAAGAATGGGTCTTCTGAATAGTACTCACCATTTCTTCCTGAGTAAGGTGTTCTATGAATATTCATTGATGGTGCATACCATCCGTTCATTCCACCCTGTAAAGCTTCATTTCCAATCATAGTTCCATAATCCTTGGCAAGCTTCTGGTTCCATGTCTGAGCCAAAGCCATAGAATTTGGATAATATTTACCAGTTCCACCGTAAATCAAACCGTTGGCAGTATCTGCATCCATTCCAAATGGCATATCTACAGATTCGATTGCCTCAATACCGTATCCTGATCGACCGATAGTATAATAATAATCATCTGCCTCAAGCTGATCTAACAAGTCATTCCATTTTTCATCATCATAGTCCAGACCTCTCATATCAATAAGAGTCAGACCGTTGTTCTTGCCATATACAGGCTTGTCTGTAATTGCAGCTTTGTCCTCATCATTTAATGAATCAAATGCATCCAATGCTGCAATCTCATCTGCAGAAATCTTCTTGAAGTATACATATGAAGCAGGGTTACCTTCCTCATCTGTTCCATTTATTTCATTACCCCAGGTTGAAATTACAACTCCAACTTCACCATCATGAGATGGGAATGTTCCTGTCCAATCCTTTCTTGTGAGATAAGTTGTATCTCCTGCTGCGAAGTCAAGCTTATTGGTAATTTCCACTCCACTGTAATCATCAATAGAATATGTAGTAGCATCTACTTCTGCATTTTCAGGTACATATTCAGCTACGAAGTCAGCCTTACCATCCTCTGTCATACCCTGAGCTGTAGTATAACCCTTCTTTGCTAAAATATTATTGATAGCAGCATGAGCATTTGTAGCAGCTGTAATATAATATGTTCCAGCATCGAAAATATAAGTCTTGGCCTTGGTATAATCATAAGCCTTCAACTGACTCTTGTTAAATGTTACCTCAACAGTCTGCTTCTGTCCCGGCTGCAATTCCTCAGTCTTGTTATATCCAACCAACATTACAGCAGGCTTCTCAACATTATTGGCCTTATCATATTCTGTATATGGAGACTGAGCATAAATCTCAACCACATCCTTGCCGGCTACATTTCCTGTATTGGTTACATCCACAGTTACTTTGCAATTATCGCCGTCCCATGTTACCTGCTGATTGCTCCAGTCAAATGTGGTATATGACAGACCGTATCCAAATGGATAACATACCTCTGATACATAGTCATACTCACCTACATTGGCTGTATTCATAACTACATCTTCGTATCTTGTCTCATAATATCTATAACCTACATAAATACCTTCCTGGTATGTTACATAGTTATATTTTGTAGCCTTTCCTGACTCATCATAATACTGATAATCACCAAAGTTAGCTGCTGCCGGTGACTTAGATGCATCTGCCACATATGTATCCACAGTTCTACCTGATGGATTAGCCTCACCGGTTACAATCTCAGCAAACTGAGACAAACCAGATGTTGCTTCAACAACAGCTGTAATATGTGGGTAGTCTTTCAACCAATCCAACTCAACTGCCGCATTAGAATTTACCAGGAGAATTACATTCTCGAAATTATCATTCAGATATGATAAAATCTCCAATTCCTTGCTGTCAGGCTCAATGTAGCTCTTCTGCTGATCCTCTGGATTGTCAGCGTGATTGTACATTGATCTAGGCATATCACGGCCCTCACCTGCAACTCTCTTGAATACATATACAGGAATTGTACCCTGTAAGCTATCTACAACTTTGCTGTCTGCAACAATTTCTGACAAAGGAACTTCATTAATCTTGAAATCCTCATCATCACCAAAACCTACAGATCCACTACCAAGTCCGTAATTAGAAGTTTTGCCACTGTAGAACTTCCATAGAGTATCATTTACCTTCAATCCTGAAGCTTCGAACTCTTCCTTCAAATTACCTGAGCCCGTGCCCATAATTCCAGACTGAGTAGCTACAGTATTTGAATTCACACTGAAGAAACTATAGGTCACATCCTTATCAGTAATTGGCAATATCCCATCATTTTTCATAAGGACCATTCCCTCACTGGCAATCTGATCATCCAGTGCCTGCTCGGCAGCCTTTAATTCTGCCTCATCTTTATAATCTGACTTGTAATAATCCAAATCGTATTTACTTGTATCAACACCATTTGAATCAATTACTTTGGCATTGGCGCCTGACATGTTGTCCACCATACGGTTGTTATCAACCAGAAGTGTGTTGGCATAATACATTCCAACTACCATGCCCACAATCAGCACCACAGAAAGAACTGTTTTCACAATCTTCTTTGCCATTGATTGTTCTTTTTTCTTTGACATTTTTTCACCCTCCTATACAAAAAAGTCAAGACTATGCCTTTTTCAAACATAACCTTGACTTTAATTTACATTATCAAATCCCATTGAGGGACACTTTCCCGTAAAATGCATTTTACATCTCGTGAAATGCATTTCATTCACACCTCAGATTTTATTTCTGGAAAATGAGTCTCAGCACAAAATTGTTGCGATATATCTTGTACTCCAGTATTCCATCGTATCTTTTTACAATCTCTTTCATACTTCTCATGCCAAAACCATGAGCTTCTTTATCCTTTTTGGTAGTATGCAATTTACCTTCAACTATATTCAATTCCTGATTAATAGGGTTGCTGATTTCCACCAGAGTCATCCCCACCTTATTCTGTATTTTCACAGAAACAAATCGCTGATTCTCCGGTAGTTTCTCTGTAGCTTCAATGGCATTATCCAAAGCATTTCCCATCAATGTATACAAATCCAGCCCATCCATAAACAGAAGCACCTTGCCATCACATATACAACTCATTGTTATATGCTTTCGACCGCAGGCCAGTCGCTTCTCTGTCAATACAGTATCAAGCAATTCATTTTCTGTATGAACAACAGAATCATAAATAGCAATATTTTCTTCCATTCTCTGCAGTGCTTCATGTCTGCGATCTGCATCTGTCATGGCATTTACAGCAGCAATCTGATGCTTAATATCATGATAATTTCTATTAACTACAGCCATTGCATCCTTGGAGATTTCATACTGCATTCGCTTCTGTTCCCACAGCCTCTCCCTCTCAGAGAACTCTTCCTCCTCTATGCTGGCTATAATCTGACTTCGCTCCATGCTCAAAAGCAATACGCATGCCATAATTGCATATATGGCATGTATATGCTGAAAGCCTCTGGTAAATGAAATCAAACTCATTACAAGCACCAGAAATATTACCATAATTCCCATCCATACTGAATTAATAGCATCTATCTTATAATGACCGTCCTTGGTCATAGGTCTGGCCATAAACAAATATCCAAATACACATACGAGCCCATGAATTCCTAAATATAGAATCAGATTATCATCTGCCATTTCGGAGGCAGTATAATAATTAATCAGGACTCTTATACAATATGCAATATGCTCCGTGGCATATGCCAATGAAAATACAAAGATACTCTCCACCAGACTTGCCCTTACTGTTATATAAATAATAGCTGTCATAATCAATATATGCATGCCATAATATATAATCGCCTGTATATAGCCCGCCGCATTGGGCATAATATTCGTATGCACAAAAATAGGTTTCATCCACGACATTCTGTTGATATCAACAAGAAATAGTGCCACCCCACTTGCAACAAGAAATTTCAATACATACATTCGTTGCTTATTCATAGGAATCATGAAGACTATTATTGAAATCAGCATTTCACATAAAAAGGATTTAAACATAATCTATACCTCTGTTCCCACATAATCCGCCAATGCTCTTAAGAAGTCTTTCTTTCTGCCTCGGCTCATATATAAACTGTTGCCATTTACCATTACCTCGTCGCCTTTTACCAGTTCTACATATTTCAGATTTATGGTATAAGCATTATTACCTCTGGCGAAATTGTATGGAACAAGTTCAGCTTCCATTGCACGCATTGTAGTATTTTTCTGGACCATAACTCCATGCTTGGTATGAAAATGTAAATCATGATCTATAACTTCAACATAATATATATCATCTGTGGAAATCTTGCGCTTAGCTGTTCCATCTACAACCAGTATCTGTTTCTCACGCTTCCACTTTTTTATAGTTTCCAAAGCCTTGTCCAAGGTGAGCTGCAATTGATTATATTTCACAGGCTTCAAAATGAAATCGCTGGCATTTACCTTGTATCCCTCAATAGCATACTGAGCCAGGGATGTAATAAATATAATAATCACATCATTATCCACCTGTCTGATTTCCTGAGCTGTCTTCATTCCATCTTTGTGCTTCATTCTAATGTCGAGGAAAATAATATCATAATCTGCACTATAATCATCCATTATGTCTATTCCATCGTTAAATATTCTAGGCATAATGGCCACATCACGTTCCTTTTCATACTGGTTCAGATAATCAACCAACACAGACTGGCACTCTTTTTCATCTTCCACTATAGCTATTTTATACATACCTATACACGTACCTCTTCTACTACTATTGCTTAAATATAAAACAGGAAGCAGTCAAAATGCAACCACTTCCTGTCAAAAACTATTTATAATATGTTCTAACAAAATCTACTATACTGTAAAGAATTCTACTGCACTATTTAAACTCTCATTAATAGCACGCATTTCCTCTGTACGAGCCTGTGTATCTGTACAAGCTGCAGCCACATGCTCACATGAAGCACTAACTTCCTGTGCACTTGCTCCAAGCTCTTCAGAAATTGCTCCCAGATTGCTTGTAGCATTGGTAAGCTCAGTTTTGATCTGACTAAGTTCAGTAGTCATTCTGCCAATACTTGCAATCTCAGTTGTACTTACATCAACTGATTCTGAGAGAATTGCAAATTTATTCTGTGTCTCACCAATATATTCCTGCTCTTTGGTAATAATCTCTGCAACATGAGTTGCAGCAGAAACTGTCTCTCCTGACAACTGAGTAATAGATTCTACAATTGTACGAATCTCATTGGCTGATTTTGCTGAATCATCTGCTAACTGACGAATTTCCTCTGCTACTACAGCAAATCCTCTACCAGCCTCACCGGCACGGGCAGCTTCTATTGATGCATTTAATGAAAGAAGATTTGTCTGACTAGAGATATCCTCAATCATCTGTACACACTGAGCAATATTTTCAACAGCTTCATTTGTTGCAGAAATCTTCTCAGATATATCTCTAACTGCCTGAACAGATTCATCACTTGAAACCATTACTGTATCCATATACTGAGTTGCGTCTCTATTTGCCTTGCCGATTTCTTCTGCAGCGCCTTTGAGTCTCTCTACATTATCAGATAAGACATCAATATTTTCTCCAAGAGCATAAGCTCTCTCTGCCATTGTCTGAGCATTCTCTGCAACTTCCTGTGAAGTATCAGCAACCTCGTTGATTGTAGTAGAAATCTGTGAAATAGCCTCCACATTCTTACCTGTCTTCGAGTCTACATCTATAACTGCACCACTAAGTGGATCTGAATTACCCTTGATTGTAGATACTGAACCTGATAATGCCTGTTGCATCTTATTTCCAGCAATAATTAGCGCCTTGATTTCATGTATATTGGACTTAGCAGTGAAGTCAACACGAAGGTCTCCTTCTGCCATACGCTCTAAGCTTGAAGATACCGTGCCCATTGGAACTACAATCTTCTTGCCTACTACTCCAACAAGGAAAATGAAGAAAACTGCACATACTGCAAATACAATTACAATAGTAAGCTGTAATTGATATACAGGTCCCATAACATCTGCTGCATCAGCTGAAACTACAAATACATATTTGTCATTTCTTGATACATAATATGATGCCAACTTACGTGAGCCATTGAAATTATATGATATTGTCTCAGCCTCATCGCGCTTACCATTTTTCAAATCAGCGCATACACCCTTGATAACATCATTTGAAACAGGTTCTCCTACCTTCTCAGCCGTAGGATGATATAACATGATTCCATCCGGGTCTGCAACATAACAATATGATGATGGCATTCCAGCCAAATGAACATCATCACAATAATCCTGTAACCCCTCAGTAGTCATAACATCATCACCTGTATCAAGCAAATCATCAATTCCCATTCCTTCAGATTCTGCCAGTGCCTGCATATAATCATATGTTATATCCTCAATAGCATCCTTTGCCTTGAGTGCACTGAAGCTTCCTACAATAACTCCCAAGGTAACCATTGGGATCATTGCAAAAAGAATCAATGTAAGATACATTGAAAGCTTTCCTGCTCCTTTTTTCTTTACTTTTTTCACCTTTGTCTGTTTTTCTGCCATTAAAGTTTTCCTCCAGTCTTTATCTCATAACTCCCCGATAGTTTTTTAATATTTTCAATTTTTCATAACACGATATAAAATTATTATACTATTTTTTAATTTAAATAAAAGCTTTTTATGTTCTATATCTCTCATGATTAATATAAAACCGATTCTTGTCTTCATACATATGTTTATCAGCCAGACTGGTGACCTTGTCAATATTTTGAGATGAACTATCCCACTGGAATCCCACAGCCACTTCCGGCGCTTGCTCCTCATCCAATCTGTCCTTCAATCGAGTCTTATATTGTTCAAATTCTTCCAGGGTCAATCCTGCAAGTATAACCATGAACTCGTCTCCGCCACTTCTAAATATGTTGTCTCTGCCATATATATCAATTAATATATTTGCTGTTCTTCGTATAAAGTCGTCTCCCGCCTCATGTCCTTGCTCATCATTTATACGCTTTAAACCATTTAAATCTGCAAATACAATTCCGACAGATTCCTTCAACTGTCGCACCTCATCCTCACGATTTAACATGGCATTTCTATTATGTACTCCTGTAAGGTCATCGAAACTATTTACCTGTTGGAAATAGTTAGCTACACACCTCGCTCCAATAACTTTAGAGACCATCTGTAATATGCTCTTGGTTTTCTGATAATAGCTTCCATCATAATTATCAGCACAGAGAAATCCCATTATCTTGCCATTGTAATAATAAGGAGCTGCTATCATTCGACTGATTCCTCTCCTTGCAATTGTCACATAAGCTGCATGGGATATTTTCTTCAATACATCCACATTTTCAATAACCACCAGATTGTCATCTTTGAGCATATTTTCCCAAGGCTTGTAATATTTATCATACTCCAGATTCTGCAATGAGTTCCTCTCACTTGAAACTCCATCCTTGCAAACCTCATATATATTATTTACAATACCCCTATCAATCTCTAATATATATACTCTGTCGGCCATGACATTATCCAAAACAAGTTGAAGTGCACTTATCATGGTCTCATCAAATGGCTTCCTAAAGTCGAACTTGTCGGCAATCTCTCTAGCCAGTTCTCCCGCCAGAGAATGATTGGATATAACTGTCTTCACATTATCCTTTTCATCATTATTTGCCCTGCTGTTTTCGTATACTATTTTCTTGGCAATTTTTCGTGATACATATTTGGCATAAAGTTTTACCAACAGGTTAATATCATATTCCTGAGCCAAATTATAATTATCAATGCATATATATCCCATGACACTTCCTGCCAAATACAGAGGCGCCATTATGCTGTTATATACCCCCATGGATCTGAAATAATTATATATGATAGGATACTTCTCTCTTAATTCCTGCACATCATTGACTTTAATAAGTCCATCCTCCTCACTGGCCTTCATGAAGTCATTGAACTCTACAAAGTCTGATTCACCCGAACCATTTGGAATTATCATCAGCTTGTCCCTAACCCACTCATGTATAATGGATGCGGTACCATCTACTTTTTCAATGATAAATGTTCTGTCAGCATCAAGCATCTCTCCTATTTCCTCAAGAGCGAGATTGGTTACATCATCAAAATATATATATTTTTCCAGTCTCATGCATGATTTGAATACAATCTTATATGTATCCAGCTCAGTTTCCTTTTGATACCTGTCATTATTTCCGAGATCAATAGTTTTGAACAGCACACTCATTTCACCAACCCGCATTGCCGGTGCAGCTACAAATTCTACAACTCCGCCAAATGATGCACTATAAGCCCTTTCATTTACCAATTCTCCTCTTGAAGCTCTCTGGCCATACTGCATCCATTTATCATTGGTATTTTTAAATATCTCAATGTATCGCTTATTGACAAGCTCTACCGCACCATAACCCGACAATTCACAATATCTGCTATTCACATAGACAAATGACAAATCTGTAGGCACGCTCTTCGGCCCGCCGGCCTCATCTTCATAGCATAAGCGCATAATGGCAAATGGCAATGGAATATCATTATACAAATCGAATTCTTCCATCTCTTCAATCATTAATTTCTGCTTTTCACTGATCATCTCTGCCAAGCGATCCATTGAGGTTTTCACTACGCCTCTTACATTTTCATATTCAGAACCGAAAGCAAAACCATATCTCATGGAAAGTCTTACTTTTCGACCATTGATTGTATGAACATCCTCCACTCTCCTGCAACACTCAACCAGCTTCTCGCTAATTTCATTCTGGGATATTCCTCTAATAGCAACTGCAAAATCGCCACTACTTATATGCGCTATACTTCCACCGGTGTTAAAAACTTCATTTAAAATAATTGATACATGCTTCTTGACACCATGGGCGATTTCACTTCCAAAGTCTCTGACAATGGATTCATATTCATTAATATGCAATGTTGCATAGACATAGTCCTCCCTGTTCTCCCGAAAATTGTTGTCATATCCAATCACCGACAGAAGCATGCCATAGACATTCATAAGTCCTGTAGCCTCATCTACTGTACTTACCTTGTGAAGCCCGGACTCCTCACCGATATCCTGCTCCAAATCTATAAAATAGCCCACCAAGCCGGTTATTCTACCTGCATTATACACCGGGAATTTCCATGCCATTATATTGTGGAGAACACCATTTATTACATTTTCCCCGCGAATATTTTTGTAGACCTTGCCATGTTCCAATATATCCTTCTCAATTTCCATAAAAGGAATGTCATTGATATGCCAGCCTATATCTTCATCTGTTTTACCGAGTATATCCTTCTCTGACTTAAAACCATAATAGTTCAAGAAGCTCTGGCTGGCTCCTGTGAACCTCCGATCTGTATCCTTCCAAAACATCTTGATATCAGCATCACGAATAAGAGCTTCAAGAATATAATCATAATTTCTACCGGAATCCTCAGGACATATATTTTCCAGATTATTTACCAACCTGTTGATAACAGCCATTTTATCAGCCTGGCCTTCAATATATGCCGGTCGGATACATACCAGGTAGCGCATTCCACCTGACTCAGGCAATGCTATAACTATAAATTCTTTCCAGCCATAATTGCCCTGAGAGTTTTTCAACCTGAATTGCTCACTGAAGCTTCCCTGATTACTCTCTTTTAGCAATTTTGTAAATGCAGTTTTATTAGCAAACTCATTATTAAATCTATCTACATCATCATAATAAATCTGCCACTGGGCACTTCGCTCATAGAAAGCGTCTGCCCCCTCATATACAGTTCCACTCTCTTCATTCTCAAAAGTAGTATAGATTACAGTATCAGTATCATTTTCATAATCGATCAAATATACTGCATCAAACATTGTAGTTATATTTCTAGATACTACATCAAGACCTTCCAATTTCTCAATATCTCTGTAGTCAGTCTCGTGAATCTCCGCTTCCAGGACAACTTCATCTCTCTTGGAAACCACCTTCTCAAAAGCGAAATAATAATACCGGTTTCTATCTACAAAAGTCATGGACTCCCGCTTATTACTGGCGGAAGCTTTATTAGCCAGGTTTCTGAATTTCACACTTAAACCTGACTGATTTGAATTCATATTCCATTCAATGGCTTCATCTCCAGTAACTTCATCACTGGTAATGATTTTTTTATATTTCTCATTTTGATACAGCAACTTAAATCGGTTATTGGCAAAATGAAATAGTGCTACAGGCAAATCGTCCGGTAGATTTCTAAGTCCTACAGCATCGTAAAAACCGGCATGGGCTCTGGTTTCAAATCCTACATTTTGCCCATAAACATTGCTGATAGCCTCATCTAACGGCATAGGTTTACCAAATAGATATCCTTGCATTTTTTCACAGCCAATCTCTCTAAGGAAACTAATCTGTTCTTTGTTCTCAACACCCTCTGCCAAAGTATGTATGCCCAGACTTTTGGCCATTTTCACTGCTGCCTTCACAATGGTTTTGGACTTCTCATCGAAATTTCTCATGAAAATCATATCGATTTTAATCTCATCAAAGCTATAGTCCTTCAACACATTTAGAGAAGAATAGCCACTGCCAAAGTCATCCATCCAAACCTCAAATCCAGAGGAATGAAATCTATCTATAGCATTTTTGATAATACCATTATCTGATACCAGGGCTGTCTCAGTTATCTCTACAACCATCAAGCCTCTAGGTACACTTTTTTCGTCCGTTGCATTGACTAAAACTTCAACAGGATCCATCATCTCAAAATCTGTCTGAGATATGTTTACAGAGATAGGAACAACATTCTCTCCTACAGATATCTTCTCCTGTAACATAGCTGCCACATGATTTATTACAAACCTGTCCACTTTATAAGACAAGCCATTTTCTTCCAAAACCGGTATAAATTCACCCGGAGAAATCATACCGTATCTCTTGTCCTGCCATCTGACCAAAGCTTCAAAACTTGCCAGCTCTCCTGTCATAGATCTGATAACCGGCTGATAATATACCTGAATAGAACCATCAATCAAGGCTCTATCTATCTGAGACAGAATATATTCTCTCTTGTCAAAATTTCTGGCCATATCATCATCAAACCATTCAAAACCTGATGAATAATAACTCTTCTTGGACTCACATGCCAGATTAGCCCAGTCGCATAATGTCGATACAGATACCCCTGGTATATATTTACAGATACCTATCTTCACCGGAAGATTTCTACCACCATTAAACTCGTGGCATTCTACTATCAACTCATTTAGACGCTTCTCTATATTTCTGGAATCGGTAAAAGCATAGAAATGATCCTCACCAAATCTGGAACATCTGCCATTGGTGAATTTCTCAGCTATAAGATTGGCAAACTGAATTAATAGTTTGTCCCCTTCCTCTCGTCCGTATTTTCCATTAAAGCCTTTCATTCCAATGAAATCGAAACTTAATATAACCGGCAGATGTCCTGCTTTGTACATTACATCCAGCGCATCCTTTGCAACTTCAAGGAAATACCAATCCATCAGCAAACCGGTCAATCCGTCCAATCTGCTTCTGCTGGTAGTGATAAATACATAGAATAAATCCCCATATTCCGGGTCATGTACAAGCTTGCCATAGTCAGCTACATATAATTCTTTTCCTGACAATGTACAGATTCTATAATTCACCTGATCATATCGACCTTCATCAGATAGAATCTGTCCATTTATTTTGTCCAATACAGCTTCGCGGTCATCGGGATGAACCATCCCTGAGAAAACTCCTCCAGTCAATTGCATAAATTCTGCAGTAGTCTTACATCCATAGATATTAAGCAAAGCGACATTGGCATAGAGAATCTCGCCAATGTCGTCTGCTCTGTACACAAGAAAGCCTCCCGGCATTTCTGCCGGGCTGTTCTGAATATATTTTTTCTCCAAGTCAAACTTAGTAATATCATATCTGTTCATAACACTGCCCCCCAACATGTAAAGTCACATGTAATTATTTCGCATGAACTATATTTTTAGAATTGAATCAGGAATTGCAATTCATAATCCCTGGTCATTGGATAGCGGCAATCTTCGGAACAAGCTGGTCCACAACTTGCAGAACCAATACCTGCCTGGAATGCTGATATGGTCACATATGTTCCTGTTCTAACCTCGTCCTCACGGTGCTTCATATCCTTTAATTCCACATCTGAATAAGGTTTCACACCCAGCTCAAAAGCTTTGTTTACAGCTGTAAATGTAATCTTATCATTACCATTATCAACTGTCACAAATCTGGTATCCATTCTATTTCCACTTTCCTGTGGTTTAACATATGGCTCTATCATATCGCAGACTTTACATGTTACATTTTCAATCTGTGTATGATCTTTCATATCATTATATGATTCACCATTTCTTCCATAATAATTAATATTATCAAAAGATTCATCCATCTTGAAAGCCTTGCCGAATCTACCATAATTCTTCTTGCCCTTCAATGTATGAAGCTTAGATGTAACCAGAATTCCCTTATTAGTATTCTCATATACATCTGTCACCTGAGATTTGAATCCTTTACCGGAAATCTCACTTACAACTACTATCTTGTGTGCATCCTGCTCCACACTCTTTACTACAGTGGTAGACTCAATGAATCTCTTCATCTTCACATCAGCGAAGTATCCCTCATCATTATCTGTAGCAGCTCTCCATAAAATAGTATATGGATTGCCAGAAGTGATTACCTGGTTTCCAACCTTCATAGTAACCACTCCATTATCTGAAACCTCAAATGTCTCAGGAAGCTGCTTCTTCTCAATAGGTTCAGCCTCTACCTTCTCGTTAATAACAAGCTGCTCCACAGATACCTCTTCTCCGCTTGATTTCTTGATGCATCTAATGGTTACAAACTCATCCTCACTATGCTTCTCAACATAGTCAGCTGTCATGTCAAGAACTACCTTCTCCAGAGGTTTCACATCTACAGTCTTTACAACTTCTGTTCCATCATTCCATGTGAAATGTAATTCGAACTCGTCTCCCGATGTGAATCCTGTTGTATTAAAGAATTCATATTTACTATCTCCAACCCTGCTTACTCTAATTGGACGATAGGTATATTTCATCAAATGAGCACCTGTAGAAGGAGTTCTATCAGGGAAGAACAAACCATCTACACAGAAGTTACTATCGTGCTCATACTCATTATGATCACCGCCGTAAGTATATCTTCCATCTTTCTCATGGATTGCATGATCAATCATTTCCCAGATACATCCACCCATGAGATTATCATAGGCATAAATCTCTCGCCAGTAATCCTCTATTCCACCAGGGCCCACTCCCATGGCATGTGCGTACTCACACATGAAATAAGGTCTGTCATATAATCTCGACTTAATCTTCTTGTCAGGGATGTTTGCCCCTATGTTATGCACATGTTCCGGAGTAGGATACATCTCACTGCCAACATCATAAGCTTCTCTCTTGGAATGAATTGCTCCCTCATAATGTATTGGCAATGTAGATACGCTCTTGAAGAAATCGTACATTGCATCCTGGCACTCGAATCCACCGGACTCATTTCCCAGACTCCACATAATGATGGCAGGATGGTTCACATCTCTTCTATACATACGAACCGCTCTGTCTACATAATGATCCTTCCATGTAAGATCACGAGATATAATATTGTAATTAGGATCATACATTGGTGGCAACTTCTGATTGAAGCATCCGTGTGTCTCAATATCAGCCTCATCTACAATATATAAACCATACTCATCACACAATTCAAGGAATGTAGGATCCGGTGGATAATGAGAAGTTCTCACTGTATCCACATTGAATTCCTTACACAGTTCCACATCCTTTTTCATAAGTTCCGGAGACATGGTAAAGCCTGTATCAGCAGATGTGTCATGATGATTTACACCATGAAGCTTTACAAGTCTGCCGTTTATTTTAAATAATTTACCTTCTATCTCTACTCTCTTAAATCCCACAGCTGTCTTGATACAACCATGTGGTGTCTCAATATACAAATCATAAAGAGTTGGAACTTCTGCATTCCACTCTGTCACATCCATATCCTTGAAATCTATTACAGCCTTGCCATTAGTTGTCTGAACCTTCTCAGATATATCCAATGTTCTGGCATCACCTGCACGGCTTTGAAGTTTCACAGATACTTCTGTATCTCCATAACAATCTATGGTAAGCTTGGCATCATATCTGCCATTATTGTATGCAGGTTCAAATGCGAAATCACGCACGTCATCATTTTCACTCTCATAGAGAAGCACATCTCTAAAGATTCCATTATGTCTGAACATATCCTGGCACTCTAAGTAAGAAGCTGTACTCCATCTGCGAATCACACATACAATTTCATTGTCACCCTCATGAAGCTTACCTGTCAAATCGAACTCTGCAGTATTATGTGCTCCCTCTGAATATCCTACATACTCTCCATTGAGATATAAATCCAGACAACTCATAACTCCAAGGAAACTCAATGTATAAATCTTGGATACATCATCCATATGGATATTGTGTCTATACACACCTACGAAGTTATATTCGTTCTGTGGGCGAGCGTAATGTGGACCTGCTCCACAGTCTGTTCCCAGCCAGCAGAATACCTTACCCACAGGCTCTGTTGTAGGAATCACTGGTGGCTTACAAGGAAATGGAAATCTTGAATTCAGATAGAAAGGTCTATCATAGCCCTGCATCTGCCAACATCCAGGCACCTTGATTTTGTCAAATGTAATCTCATCTGTGTTGAAATCAACAGGCATGTCATTTGGATTATGATAAAATACGAAATCCCAATCGCCATTTAGCACTCTAACCTTGGAAGAAGAATATCTCTTCTCCAGAATTCCAACCGCATCTGCCTGTGAGCGATTCTCAAATGGAATGAAATAGCTTCTTGCAGGAAGCTTATTGATCTCAAAAATCTCCTTAGTGTAATAGTTTGTAGTATTAATCTTGTAATTCATCTTTACCCCTCTTCTTGTCCTTATGACTATTATTTATACCATATAAAACCCTATTATGTTTTGATATCTAAAATCATTTATACTCTATCTATAATCTCTCGTGCGACAAAAACTCCTGCCGCTGACGCATGAGACAGAGAATGTGTCACTCCACTGCCGTCACCTATGACAAAGAGATTCTCATACTTGGTTTCAAGCTTGTCATCCACTGCAACCTCCATGTTGTAGAACTTCACTTCCACACCATAGAGCAATGTATCTTCATTGGCAGTTCCCGGTGCAATCTTGTCCAAAGCATAAATCATCTCGATAATACCATCTAAGATTCTCTTCGGCAGCACAAGACTTAAGTCTCCCGGTGTTGCTTTCAAAGTAGGTCTGACTGTACACTCGGCAATTCTCTTGTCGTTGCTTCTTCGACCTCTCTCTAAGTCTCCAAATCTCTGAACTATTACTCCTCCGCCCAACATGTTGGACAATCTGGCAATACTCTCACCATACTCGTTGCTGTTTTTAAATGGTTCTGAGAAATGTTTGCTAACCAAAAGTGCGAAGTTGGTATTCTCAGTCTGAAGTTCCTTGTCCTCATAGCTGTGTCCATTGGCTGTAATGATACCGTTGGTATTTTCATTTACCACAGCTCCATTTGGATTCATACAAAATGTTCTGACAGAATCCTCAAATTTATGAGTGCGATATACAATCTTGCCCTCGTATAAATCCTTGGTTACATCCTCAAAGACTACTGCAGGCAATTCAACTCTCACGCCAATATCCACTCTGTCTGACAGAGACTCAATGTCCATCTCCTTACATACCTGCTGCATCCATTTACTTCCGCTTCTTCCAGCAGAGATAATGCAGTATTTACCCATGCACTCTGACTGACCCTGATTATAAATAAGCTTATATGTACCATCATCCAGTCTCACCACATGTTCCACAGGTGTATTGAAATAGAAATCCACCTTGTCTTTGAGCTCATTATATAAATTCCCAAGGACAATATAATTCTTATCTGTACCTAAATGTCTAACAGATGCGTCCAAGAGAGACAGTTCATTCTGTATACATTTCTTCTTCAACTCTGAATCTTTGGTGCTGTATAATCTGGTGCCTTCTCCACCGCGAGCCATATTTATGTCATCTACATATTCCATAAGTTCAATGGCTTTCTCACGGCCTATATGTTCATACAAAGTTCCACCAAAAGCATTGGTTATATTATATTTTCCATCTGAGAAAGCTCCGGCACCTCCGAATCCACTCATAATAGAACATGTCGGGCAGGAAATGCAGCTTTTCACCTTGTCACCATCAATAGGACATTTTCTCTTCTCAAGCGGATTACCACTCTCAAAGACTGCTATATTCAAGTCTGAATTCTGTTTTACCAGTTCGAATGCCGAGTAGATTCCACCCGGGCCTGCTCCAACAATGACCACATCATATCTATCCATCATGTTGCCCCTCCAATCCTGTCTAATCTAGTAATTATTATATCATACCCCTTGTGTGGACACCAATTGCCTGACAACCTCTCCTGCAATAATAAGTCCTGCTGCCCCTGGAACAAATGCCATACTCCCCGGGGTCTGTTTTACTCGTCCGGCGGTCTCTTCTAATGTGTCAGTCTCCAGAGAATCTGCAACAGCTATAGGAGTCATAGGTTCTTCGTCCGAATAAACCACAGTGAGCTTCTTCACTCCTCGCTTCTTCAGTTCCCGCCTCATTACTCTGGCCAGAGGATCCACATTGGTTTTGTATATGTCTGCCACCTTGAATCTGCCGGCATCCAACTTATTGCCTGCACCCATGGAACTAATAACAGGAGTTCCAGCTTCCTTGGCCTGCATAATAATCTGAATCTTGGCTGTAACTGTATCCACACAATCTACAACGAAATCGTACTGACTAAAGTCAAATTCATGGGCATTTTCCGGCAGATAGAAACACTCATGTACAACTATCTCAGCATCCGGGTTAATATCCAGCATACGTTCCTTCATCACCTCCACCTTGGGTCTTCCCACAGTGGACTGAGTCGCTATGATCTGACGATTTATATTGGTTACATCCACCACATCCTTATCTATCAAATCAAAAGCGCCTACACCTGATCGCACCAACGCTTCACAGACATAGCCGCCTACGCCACCTACTCCGAATATTGCCACCCTAGCTTTTGCCAATCTCGTTATAGCCGCTTCTCCCAGAAGGAGAGCACTTCTAGAAAATTCTTTATTCATCCTTATCACTCTTCTTTTTAAATCTGCGATACTCCTCACCCTTTAAAACTTTGATAGTACCATCGATATTTTTGACAATCATTATAACAGCCAGGATAATCATAACTATTCCGCCCAGGGTTCCCTGGTTCCAGAAAGCAAAAGGTATAGCAACCACAGGCGCCAAAATAGCAGCTGTCCATAAATCTCCTGTCACTATGGCAAATACACCTACAGCAATTCCAATGATGGCTCCCCATGGAATAAGGCTCACTACCATATAGACAACAGTTACTGTAACTCCCTTGCCTCCCTTAAACTTATGCCATATTGGATAATTGTGACCCAGCACAGTTCCCAAACCAGCCATGGCAAGAATGGTTCCCACCGCCAGATAATCCCTTGTCACAAGATATGAGATAGCAAATGCTAATAAAGTCTTGAGTATATCTCCAGCCAGAACAAGAAATCCAGCTTTCTTACCCACTCGATGCATTACATTGGCCATTCCAGGATTTCCTGAACCCACCTGAAATACATCCTCATGAGCCATCAATCTTACAACCACTACAGCCGTAAGAAAACATCCACAGACATATCCTATTAGCAGGCATATTACTTGATACATATTAATTCCCATATAATAATTATCTCCACTTATTAATTTATAATCCCATAAATGCACATATTATTCCCAATATAAGCAGGTGCAGAGGATAAAATATATAGAAGAAATATTTCATTCCACGCCCTCTCTTACCATTATAGAAATGTAGAATAATAACATCTAAAAAGGCAGTAAACTCAATAGGATTTCCCAGAGTAAGCACCAGACTTCCCCAGGCCATTGTTCTCTTACGGCCTCTTTCTCTGACAAAATACATAACATAGATTGTCAGAATCCCTAGTATATCATAATCTGTATTTAATATGTAAGCTATTATACAGGCAACAACCATAGTTGCCACCATTATTAGCTTATTGCCCTTCTTAGGTCCTCTCTTCTCACATATAATCTCTCCAAGCCACAGTCCTGCCATAGCAATAGTAAATGTGAAAAATACATTTTGATGTGAGAAATCCCAGGCGGTAAATTTATGAGCAAAATCGAAAGGCACCTCACTAATCAGTGCAAACAATGCCATTCTGCTCAGGTAATTTCTCCTGCTGCTGGTATAATGAAATCCTTCCACCATACAGAAGCAGAAAATCGGGAATGCCAGCCTGCCAAACAATCTAACAATCACATCCCCAATTATATAGTTTCCCATGGGACCACTGAAATCAAAACTATTCATGGCATCAGTCGCCCCATTTGCCATAATAAACCTCTCCAATACAGAAGCACCTATGTGATCAATAAGCATTATTATTACAGCTATTATTTTCAGTCCTGTAGATGTTATCCCTCGTTTTCCCTGATAGTAATCAAAATTCATAATTCAACGTTCTCTCCAAAATAGTCCATATGTATCTTTTATCAATCTAGTCGTATAATCCAGCCTTGCTGCTAAGCATTCCTGTAGTCATCTCCGCCCAGGAATACTCTTCCATATATACCCCGTAATAAGAGTTGATTGCAACAGCATCTCCAGCCAGGAACTTATACAAATCGCAATCCACCTTGTTGGGATTAATTGCAAGATAGTTATATCTCTTCTCCACAATATCCTCTAAACCAGCCTGGCGCAAAGTCTTCATAAGAGAAGCTATAACCTTCTGTACATATCCACTCTTTCTCTTGTCACCAATGGCATCTTCCCACAGATAAGCTTCAATTTCCGCATTGGCAATTCCTACACCTTTTTGATCAATTAAAAGAGCCAACAGTTCTCTGCTCTTACTTCGCTCAAATACCATCTCACGTCCATTGATTGTAGGATGAAACTTACCAAAGGTTGTAACCTTCAACTGCTTGTCTCCTGCGTCACTGGCGCTTTCCACTGGATGTGTACCATTTATCACAGCCTCTAACTTCTCTACCGTCTGCATTACTGCTTTAGCAGTAACCGGCTTTAGCAAATATCCGCTGGCAGAAACTGCAAATGCTTCGCTGGCATAATCGTTGTATGCAGTAACAAAAATAATTTTGGTACGAGGTGATAAATCCTTGATACTTTTCGCCAGTTCTATACCTGTAGTTCCTCTCAACCTGATATCTAAAAAAGCATAGTCCAGTTTACCTGTCTCCACCAGTTCCTTGGTTTTGTCCACAGCTTCAGAAGCTTTGCCAAAGGCAAATATTTCATCTTCAGGAAACACTTCTTTCAAAGCTGTAACCAATGACTCTCTTGCCAATTCCTCGTCATCAACTGCCAAAATATTATTTCCCATCTTCATTCTCCTCACTAATAATTTACAACAATGTCGTGTCCTCAAGAGGGATTGTAATAGTCACCTGCGTTCCAACCCCCGGTTTGCTCTTTATATCAAGTGTCGCTCCACACATGTCAGACAATCTGCGTCTTACATTTTCCAAACCAATATGACTTCTTCCATCATCTACCGGCTCTGCGCTTTCAAACCCGACGCCATCATCATCTACCACAATTGATACATCATCATACTTCCTCTGAACGCTTATACGGACTTTGCCACCTTCTTCTTTGTCACCTACCCCATGCTTGATAGCATTTTCCACAATAGGTTGCAGAGACAAAGCCGGTATTTCAAAATCAGTATATTGAATATCATATTCCACATCCAGATACTCACCCTGACGAATCAATTCCAGCTCCACATAATGCTTGGTATGTTCAAGTTCCTTGTCAAAAGGAATCGGTTTATTGCTCTTCAAGGAATCCATATTGCCTCGTAAATATGATGCAAAATCTTCTAATGCTTTCTGTGCCTCCTTGGGATCCCTCACACACAACATCTGTATTGCAGTCAAGGAATTATAGAGAAAATGTGGTTGAATCTGACTCAGCATTATAGACATCTGATTCTCAATCAACTGCTTCCCCAAAATATCCGACTGACGCGCCTTTTGAGCAAATTCAACAGTTCTATATAAAAGCATCGCAAACTGCATTATGCCGTATATTGATATACCAAGTTCAAATACACTAATCAGGAAACTATGGGCAAACATATAATGCCCCATCTCCACTATGATAAAGCATGACAATATAATATTGGAAAGCATCTCACCATTATATTTACCAACTCTCTCATAATAAAACTGACAGTCCTTGTATTCCAAAACCCCATCAATAGCTATTCCCACTATTGCGATTACACACAGCACTCCATTCCAAAATATAGTATTGATGTCACTGATATACACACTAGCCAAACCATAAATCACAATGGTCACACACCATATTGCCATTATAAGCTGCGATATTCTGGCATATGTTTTCTTTTTCATATGTATAAACATATTTTCAAGAAAGAATAGTATCAACAAAGCCTGGTTAACAATATCAACTACACCAATAGCCTTGTAATTCCCAATAAACAAAGTAATATAATCATAATCTATAAAGCAGCAGAAGCTTCCAAAGAGAAGCACCAGACTGCAGGATATAGAACCTCTGGCCTCAGACCTTCGGGTTGTAATCAAAACCGAAGCCACCATCAACTCACCAATGGCAAAAGTAAATAGTATCAAGCATACTGTTATACTTGCAACATTGGCCCTAACTCTATCACTAGCCAATCCAAATCGTGTTCCTACGCATATTTTATGCAAGGGCTCCGATACAGCACCATCATAGCCCTCATTAGGAACCTTGGAGATAGTAATATCTATCAAGTCTGAGGTTTTGACTCCACCACTTCCGAAGAAATCCCATCTAGGTCTATAGTCATCTGAATTATCAAATACTACTTCACCATTTACTGAGACCTTGATAAATTCCCTATACATGTATAGAAAGACTCTATGACCTGCAGGAATATTTTCTGTGAAATGTCCTATGACACGAACAGAAGAAGCATCCCCTATATCTATACTTTTTAAATCATCAAAGGGAACCATCTCCCCACTGGCATCCAATTCATATACCCCCACCAGTGGAGCAGGCATAATCTCACGACCTTCACTCATGGGCACACTCATAAATGATATCACATACAAGATAATTGATATAACAAAACTCCATGCAATAATTATATATACCAAGGATCTCATATAGAAATCTTTGAAAATACTACCGTTTCTTTCTTTGATAAAACTCATTTACCATTCCCCGTATTTCTTCTAACTGCTTATTGGTACTATCATTTTCCGAAACAAATCCCAACAGCTTATCATAATAACCCTGTGTTCTTGTAGCTTCTAAGCTGTATGGATATACTAATTCAAAGAACAAAGCCATATGACCAACCACATTGTCGATGGCTGTATGTTTCAATTCTCTAAGTATGGCATGCTCTTCTCTAAATGCCTCCATCACTTCCGGTGAAACCTGAGAGTTCATCAACTCCTCTGTAGTCACGTTATATATATCCTCCAAAGGTGTATCAATATTTACCCTGAATATATCAACCTTGTCAGCATCCCGCAAAATATTGGCGAACATCACTTCCCTCTCGGTCAACTCCTCTGGAAGTCTATAATCGCTGTGATAATAGATTGCAGTATAGAGCAAATGAAAGAACTCCTCATTCTCTGTATCATCAAAGAAACTGTCAATCAATCTATCAGGTCCAAATAATAATTCAATTCCAAATCTGGCATGATCGATGGACTTGCTGTCCACAAAGGTATTAAATCTTCTCAGCTGCTCAAATCGTCCTATATCATGAAGCATGCCACTGCACCAGGCCAGATCCACATCCTCTGCTGATAAATTAATGCTTTTTGCAATTCTCTCACATAAGGAAGCCACCCTGTATGTGTGATCTATTTTCAATTTAATCTTGGGATTTGTCGCATCATACTCATTGGTATATCTGGCGAACTCATCTAATATTTTCTTTCTATCAAAAATCATTTCTAATCTCTTCTCATTTTAGCATTCAAACTTATGCAAGTATTTCGGTACATATATTATGACTCACTCTGACCATAATATACCTGATTACGACCGTGAGTCTTGGCATAATAGAGATTATCATCCGCTGCTTTCAGCAGCATATCCTCTGTCCAGCCCCCCTGACCTTGTATAATACCGAAGCTCATTGTCACTTTGATAGTAATACCGCCGCTTACAATCTCTAGCTCTCTCACTTCCTGAAGCATGTCATTCAAAGCATCCACTGATGGCTTAAGATCCGCCATCTCATATACAATCAAAAATTCCTCGCCGCCCCATCTGGCCACGAAGCCCTTACCTTTCATATTGGCATTCAATACAGATGCTACCGCCTTCAACACTTCATCTCCAGCGTCATGTCCGTATGTATCATTTACCTTTTTGAAGAAATCAATATCTCCTATACATACACAAAATGGCATTCCTGATTCTTCGGCTTTCTTCATTACAACCTTCAATCTGTTTCCGCCATATCGTCTGTTATTCAACTTCGTCAAGGTGTCTATCTCCACCAACACCTGAATATTCCTCTGCATTCTGCGGGCATCCTTACAGACTTCACCCAACTCATCATCAGAATTTAATACCGGATCAACAGGAGTCATAAAATTACCATTTGCAACACTTCTCATAAATTTACTAAGGGCTGTAAATCTCTTGATAATAGCCTTACTGAAACTAATAGAAATAATGCAGAAGAAAATTGCCGTAATTGCACATATTACAGCCAAAGGACTTACAGCTCTGATGACACCATCATGAACGGTTGTCGCAGGACAACATACACCAATCATGCCATATACAGTGCCATCCTTTAAAAATATAGGTTCATAATATGCAAAACAACTCTGATCACCTATTTTGACATTACTATAAAAATGCGCCTTGGCTCCATCTATTACATCCTGATCAACTGTAGTCGCAGCCTTGGTTGTTTTCAGTCTATCTCCATTTTCATCCTCAAATGTAGTAAGAACTCTTATATTCTTGCAAAACAGAGAAATATCATATTCGAAATTATCCTTAACTGAATCTAATAATACATAATCATCGCTTATGTCTTCTTCACCTTTGTATACAATATAAGTGCCGTCCTCATTAAGCTGTATACCATACTCTCCAGGATATATTCTGTCATATTCCGCCATAGTCATCTTCACTATTTTGCGCATGTCTTCTTCTTCCTGTTCAGACACAAGCTTATATACTGTTGTATATCCCACTGCTCCTACAACCATCATAAGAACAGTAAAAGATAGAATTGTAATTAAGATAAATTTATTTTTTAAGCTATTTTTCATACTTCCTCCAAGAATGAGAAAATCCCCTCATGATACAACCAATCATAGGGAAATTGTATCACAAAGGGATTCATTTATAAACATTTCTCTTATATTTCTACAAACGGATTTTCAAGGCTCTGGTGGCATTTATAACCGCTATAATCATGACACCCACATCAGCGAAAATCGCCAACCACATATTTGCCAGACCCAGGGCTGCAAGAAGCAGACATATAAGCTTCACACCTATGGCAAATACTATATTTTCCTTCACAATCTTCAGAGTCTTTCTGGATATTTTCATTGCAAGAGATATCTTGGCAGGATTATCATCCATCAGGACAATATCCGCAGCTTCTATGGCCGCATCACTACCCATGGCTCCCATGGCAATTCCTATATCCGCTCTAGATAGAACCGGCGCATCATTGATTCCATCTCCCACAAAGGCCACTTTCTCCTGCTCACCCTTGTGGTTCAATATATCCTCCATGGCATCAACCTTGTCGCCAGGCAATAATTCAAAATGTACCTCATCAATACCCAGTCTTGATGCCACATTTCTAGCCACTGACTCCGAGTCTCCTGTGAGCATTATATTGCGCTTGATGCCATTAGCCTTCAATTGTTTCAGAGCATTTTCTGCCTCTGATTTAATTACATCAGAGATAACAATACAACCTGCATACGCTCCATTTTCAGATATATAGCATACAGTTCCTTCTGAATGTTCACTGCTTATGTCTATTCCACTTGATTCCATAAGAAGCTTATTGCCCACTGTCACTTCTGCACCAGCCACTACAGCCTTCACGCCCTGTCCTGCAACAGTCTCAATATTGGACACACGGGATTCATCCATAGAATCAACTCCGGTGCGACTCATATAAGCATTTCTCAAGCTTATGCTAATAGGATGAGCAGAGCCAATCTCAGCATAAGAAGCCAGCTCCAACAATCTCTCATCTGTTATACCATTTTCCGGATAGATGCCTGTAACCTCAAACACTCCCTCAGTAAGTGTTCCGGTTTTATCAAATACCATATATTTGGCATCAGCCAAAGCTTCCAGATAGTTTGAGCCCTTCACCAGGATTCCGTTGGAAGATGCACATCCAATTCCTCCGAAGAAACTAAGTGGTATAGATATAACCAAAGCACAAGGGCAACTTATTACAAGGAAAGTAAGAGCTCTTATAATCCAGGTACCCCAGGTTGCCTCAAGACCCATAATCAGCTGAATCACAGGAGGAATAAAGGCAAGCGCCAAAGCACTGTAACATACAATAGGTGTGTAGTATCTAGCAAACTTGGTGATAAAGTTCTCCGTCTTAGCCTTCTTCATGGCAGAGTTCTCCACCAGATCCAAAATCTTGGATACAGTGGATTCATCAAACTCCTTGGTGGTTCTAATCTCAATCTGACCTGTCATATTGATACAACCACTGATTATCTCATCATCCACTCTCACAGTTCGCGGCACTGACTCTCCTGTCAATGCGCTGGTATCAAGAGTTGATTCTCCAAGGCATACCACACCATCAATAGGAACCTTCTCTCCAGGATTTACTACAATCACAGTTCCGATTTCCACATCGTCAGGATCCACCTGCTCAATCTGTCCGTCAACTCTCACATTGGCATAATCCGGTCTGATATCCATAAGGGCTGCAATATTCTTGCGACTCTTGCCCACTGCCATGCTTTGAAAAAGTTCTCCTATCTGATAAAAAAGCATTACTGCCGCTGCTTCTGTAAATTCTCCCAGGGCAAATGCACCTATTGTAGCCACTGCCATCAGGAAATTCTCATCAAAGACCTGTTTCTTCAAAATACCCTTCCAGGCCTTCTTTAAGATATCATATCCGATAACAAGATATGGAATGATATACAAGACGCACTGGATATATCTATTAAACTGTAAGAAATAATCTACTGCAGCGATTCCTAAAAGCAGCACCAGTGAAACTATTATTCTGATTAATACATTCTTCTGTTTCTTGTTCATAAGCACCTCTTACAAAAAGATTTCGCAGTCATCCTCCACTGTCTTGCAGTTCTTCAAAGCCTCAGCCATAACAGCATCCACATCTGCTCCATCTTCAAATACAACCTTCAACTTCAATGTCATAAAACTGATTGTAGCATCTGCTACTCCTGGAGTATTCTTTACAGCTTCCTCCATCTTTGCTGCACAGTTTGCGCAATCCACTTCAATATCGTATGTCTTCTTCATAATATAGTCCTCCTATTTGTTTTCTGATATATGTTCCATTCCCAGATTTAGAATCATCTTCACATGATCATCATCTAAACTATAGAAAATGGTTTTGCCCTCGCGCTTATATTTCACAAGCTTGGCATCCTTTAGAATTCTCAACTGATGGCTGACAGCTGACTGATTCATCTGTAAAATCTGTGCAATATCACTGACGCACATATTGTGATCCATCAGTACGTATAATATCTTGATTCTGGAAGAATCCCCAAAAACTCTAAAGAGTTCAGACAGATCAATTAATTCTTCTTCTCCGGGCATATTATCCATAACCTGCTGTACCTGGTGTACTTCTGCTGCTAAATATTCTATATTCTGCTCCATACGCATCCTCCCTATATCATTTGTACATATGTAATTATATTCATATGTTCATTTGTTGTCAATATCTCTTCTCTTCTTTTTCCGCATTCATATTTCATTTTATTTCTCTATCATTTTCATTTTTATCAAAGTAAAATAATGTATAATATGCAGGTAAATCCATTTATTTCACATAATCAGGAGAAAAACTATGAGTCTGGACAATGAAAAGGAAATCCAACAATTTCATAATAGATTATCAGAACTGGCCAATCGAAGTTACAACAGCAGCTGCTATACCTTCACTGAATTCTGCGGCATGCCTGAATTAGCTGAGTATTACAAAGCCGAGAGAGAATTGCAGTTTGCAGGTGTAACAATCTACGGTGGATATGACATGGCAGACAGATGCATCATTCGTTTTGGAAGCGAGGCGGAATTCGGTTATGACCAAATTTTCCCTATTCACTGTGTGCAGGCTTCCCCTCTTATAGAGAAGTTTGCCGACAATCTGACTCACAGAGATTTCCTTGGAGCCCTTATGAATCTGGGAATCAATCGAAATACCATTGGAGATATTAAAGTCTGCGGTAATCACGCTTATATATTCTGCCTGGAAAATATATCTGAATATATAATAGAGAATCTAAATCGCATCAAGCATACAACTGTAAAATGCGATCTGATAGACATATATGATTCTGCTTCATATGAGAAAATGCTTAATGATTTCGGAATTGAAGAGCCTGACTCCAAGACTATACAGGTTATGTCCCTCAGAGCTGATGCTGTTATCTCCAAGGTGTATAACCTCTCAAGAAGTGCCTCTATAGATTTATTCAGGGCACAAAATGTATTTATAAACGGCAGGCTGGCGGAGAACAACGCCCAGTCAGTGAAAACCGGCGATACCATCAATGTCAGAGGCTTCGGTAAATGCAAAATTGCCAGCGACCCAAGCCAAACTCGCAAGGGTAAACTGGCAATTACAATTCTTATATGGTAATTATAAAGTCTCCATAATCTTGTGTAAAATTTTATGAAGTTCCACGGCATCCTCCGGTGATATATTTAAGCAGCCGCCAATCTGGGCTGGTATTTTGACAGCTTTGTCCTTCAAAGCCTTGCCGGATGGGGTCAATGTCACAATAAGATTTCTCTCATCTTCTTTGGATCTGGTTCTCTCAATCAAGCCCTTCTTCTCCAATGTCTTCAACACTGGTGTAAGTGTACCGGAATCCAAGAAGAGTTTCTTGCCCATCTCCTTGACACTCACCTGTTCCTCTTCCCAAACCACCATCATCACAATGTACTGTGTATAGGTTAAATCAACCTCATCCAGAAATGGTTTGTATTTACGAACTATCTCTTTAGAAACCGCATAGAGCGGAAAGCATAATTGATTATCCAATTTTAGACATTGATATTTATCTGCCATAATTCCTTACTACAATAATGCAACAATCGCTTCTCTTACATCCTTCATGTCCTTTGTAGGCTCGAAGCGTGCTACAATATTTCCCTCCTTATCTACTAAGAACTTTGTAAAGTTCCATTTAATATTACCATTATTCTTATAATCTTTGTCCATCTTTTTAACGATTGGAGAAAGCATAAGCTTCGCTGGACCATCAAATCCCTCGAACTTAGTATTTGAAGTAATATACTTCCAAAGTGGATCAGCATTTTCACCATTTACATCAATCTTTGCAAACTGTGGAAATGTAATTCCAAAACGACCTGTACAGAATGTATGAATCTCATCATCTGTTCCAGGAGCCTGATCAGCAAACTGATTGCAAGGGAAGTCCAAGATATCAAATCCCTTATCCTTTAACTCATCATATATTTCCTGCAAATCCTTGTACTGTGGTGTGAAACCACATCCTGTTGCAGTATTAACAACCAATGTAACCTTTCCCTTATACTGAGAGAGATCTACATCACTTCCATCCATAGCCTTTACTGTGAAATCATAAATATTCATATACATACCTCCTGTTCGTTTGAACGAAATTAAATTGTGTACAACTTGTTTGTAATTGAATTGTACACAATCTATTTTGATATGTCAACATTATTTTTAAATTTATATTTCAATTTATTTCAGGCTTCATTCTATATTAATGATTTCCTCTATAATTCAAGCTATATTCCTATTTTAACTTAGTCCAAACCCGGCCATCATATTCAAAGACGGAGGCCTCGCAATTATTTTGAAGTCCATCTCCCCAGAAATGTTCTAAATCATTATTTTCCAAATAGCACATAAGTCCCTTGTTCATGGCACCATGAGCTACAATCATCACTCGTTCAGCCTGTCCGTAGAGAGGTTCAATAACCTGCTGAATGAATTCCCTTCCTCTGGCACGAACTTCCTCAATAGTCTCACCATCCTGTGGAGGTATGTACTTATGAGGTTCTGTAAAAAATACTTTCTGAGGATTATCATCCCGCATCCAGGTGTCATAGTCCATTCCCTCATCCACACCAAATGAAATCTCACGAATCCTCTCATCTCTTATTATAGGCACATTCTGCCTACCGCGAATGAGGCAAGCAGTCTCATAAGCTCTGGATAAAGGGGATGAAAATATTTCATCAAATATTATTCCATCCCCCTCAAGTCTATCTCCCAGTTCAATTGCCACCTGTCTGCCATTTTCATTTAATTGAACATCCGTCAGACCTTGTAGCTTTCTCACTTTGTTCCAATCAGTCTGACCATGTCTTACAATATAAAGTTGCATCTTAATTTCCTGTCATTTCTAATTATTCAAAACCCAAGGGCTTTATAAACATTGAATATAATACCACCCTTCCCTGGTTTCTTCAAATCATTAATACATACGAAACTTCAGAATCCCCCATCTGGCAATATTGTAAATCGGTCCTTCCAATGACTTCGATACATTTTTTAATTCTTTTCTAATTTCTATATGCTGAGGACAATGTCTCTCACATTTTCCACACTCGATGCACTTACTTGCGCAGGTTGCGGTAGCACGCAATGCTGTTGTCATGAGATATTCCTTCTCAGCAGCAATATAACCCTCACTGTATTTACGGTTATATGCAGCAAAACTTCCAGGAATATCCACACCCTGAGGACAAGGCATACAATATCTGCAGCCGGTACATCCCACCTTGGTTCTCTTATTAATCTCCTGAAGTACGCGATTGATCATTTCCAGATCAGCTTCCCTCAAACTTCCCGGTTCAACCTCTGAGGCAGTCTTTACATTTTCCTCAACCATCTCAAGAGAATTCATACCGGATAACACGCAGGTTACCTCCGGCTGATTCCACAACCAGCTGAAAGCCCATGCAGGAGCAGTCTTTTGCACAGGATGCTCTGCAATAATTTTCGCAGCTGACTCAGGGATATTGGCAAGCTTGCCTCCTCTGAGGGGTTCCATAATAACCACTGGAATTCCTTTGGATGCAGCATACTGCAAGCCTGTGCGCCCAGCTTGAGAGTGCTCGTCCATATAATTGTATTGAATCTGACAGAAATCCCAATCATATGCATCCATCAATTTAATAAACATGTCAGAATTGCCATGATAAGAGAAACCGATTTGCTTGATTGCTCCACTAGCTTTCTTCTCAGCAATCCATTCCTTTATGCCCAGATTCACCATACGATTCCAAGTATCAATATCTGTAAGCATGTGCATAAGATAGTAATCCACATAATCAGTCTGCAATCTTGTAAGTTGCTCCTGAAAATATTTCTCTATACTATCTGACTTCTTGATAAGATAATGTGGCAACTTGGTTGCAATATTCACATTTTGCCTAATATTATTTCTAGCCAGAATCTCTCCTAAAGCCACTTCACTTCCATTGTAGATATAAGCTGTATCATAATAATTTACACCTGCATTATAGGCAGCCATAATCTCTTTTTCAGCTTTATCCAAATCAATTCTACCGGCTGTCTGGGTAAATCTCATACAGCCAAAACCAAGAGCTGATATTTTGTTACCGTATCTGTCTAATCTGTATTGCATAAAGCCTCCATTACATCTGCAAATCCTTCAGGGAATTCATCAAATCCAAATCTGATTGCATCACCTTGAAGTTGGTTGTTATAGGTTCCTCTCCCGGTCTGGTTACCGTAATTTCAAATACTGTTCCTTCCTCAACAGGTCTTGAAAATATTACCTTGATAAACTGAACGAACTTCGGATGATTTCTCTCAAAAGTGTTCTTGGCGTTTATTATCTTGGCCATTGTTGCTGGATTAATCATAATATCCTCCTACTTGACACTAACCTCTCCGGCCAGCACCCGTTTATAATCTTCTAGATTCTTCTTCAACAAATTTGGTGTGTCCAACTTATATGGACACTTGCTCTTACAAGCACCACAATTTAAGCATCCTTCTATCTTGCGCATCTCCTCCTGCATAGGCTCTGCCAGCCAGTTATCAGATGGAGCTCTGCGAAGCATAAGAGATATTCTGGCACATTGATGAATCATAATTCCTGCAGGACAAGGTTCGCAATAACCGCATCCTCTACAGAAATCTCCCACCAGTTCTTCTCTTTCCTTTTGTATAAATGATTCCAATTCCGAATCCATCTCTATTGGATCATCCATAAATGCAAGCCACTCATTTAACTCTGTCATTTTCTGGATACCCCAGATAGGAATCACATTATCAAACTGAGACATAAATGCCATACACGCCTTGGCATTATTTAACAATCCACCTGCCAATCCCTTCATGGCAATGAATCCCATATTATGCTCTTTGCAGGCCTGCACCAATGCAATTTCCTTGTCGGATGAAATATATGAAAATGGATACTGCAAAGTCTCATACAAACCGGACTCAATAGCTTCCTGCGCCACACCCAGTCTATGTGTTGTAATACCGATATGTCTGATTTTGCCTGCTGCCTTGGCTTCAAGCATAGCCTCATACATGCCGGTTCCATCCCCCGGCTTATATACTACTTCCGCCTGATGGAACTGATAGATATCCACATGATCTGTCTTCATATTGTGAAGAGATGTCTCTAAGTCCTTCCAGAATCCATCTACATCCTTGGCGGCTGTCTTGGTAGCTATATAAATATTATCTCTAATATCTGAGATGGAATATCCAATCTTCTCCTCGCTGTCGCTATAGGCTCTGGCTGTATCGAAAAATCGCATGCCACCGTCGTAAGCAGCTCGAAGAATCTCCCTGGCTGTATCAAAATCCACTCGTTGAACAGGGAGGGCTCCAAAACCATTCTGCGGTACAGTTATGCCTGTACTTCCCAATGTTATATACTGCATTTAATCATCCTTTCATATATAAACACTTATTTAATCTTACTTATAGATGCCATTGATTGTAACTGTAAATACTGCATCTGCTCCTGACAATACCATCTTGTTTCCGTCAGCATCTGCAGAATCTCTATATCCTTCAGGGAAAGTAACTTTTACATCAACAGTGTCTCCCACATGTGCTCCTACCAACTGCTCTTCGAATCCCGGGATAAATGCTCCTGAACCGATTTCCAAATCATAATCACCTGTTCCACCCTGGAATTCAACTCCATCAACAGAACCTACATAGTGAATATTTACTGTATCTCCATTTGCCACCTCAAGAGATGTATCTGTGTTCAAAGTTGCAGATGTATTATCAGTTACGGATGTATTGTCTACAGACTGAGTATTCTCTGTAGCCTGATTAGCTGTAGTATTATGCTTACTATCGTAAATGCCATATCCTATAAGACCGCCAACTGCTGCAACAATAACAACAATAATTGCCACTCTTCTGATTAATGCTGCCTGTTGTTTTCTCTTTCTCTCAATAGCTCTTCTCTCCTGGGCTTCTCTTTTATTCTCCATCTTCATGTTTTTTGTGTCCTCTTTTCTACTATTTTATATCAATTTATTTATCAAAAATCCCATATGACATTTGAAAGCGTCCTGGAATTTTCTCACATCAAGTCCTGTATCCTTCTGGAATTTATCCAGTCTGTACACCAGAGTATTTCTATGCAGATATAATTTTCTGGCAGTCTCAGCTATGCTGAGATCAGACTCCAAGAAAGTTCTGATAGTATTTACCGTCTCCATATCCAGCTCTTTGAAATTGGCATCAGGCATATTTTCAAAGCAATAATCTGTGAGAATATCTGTATCTGTCAGATATAATATCTTCTCAAGTCCCATCTGATAATAGCCATATACATATCTATCACTGTTAAATAATGGTCCTACCTTTCTTATGAGCTGTAGATGCCTATATATATATGAAGCTTCCTTATAATCTACAAATGGTTCATCATAAGATATTCTAACCGGATTCATGGACTGAGTCTCAATCATATCCTGAATTTCATGAGCAGTAGCTTCTATCTTCTCCCTGTCATGGCGCACCTGACTGTATTGAATAACACACAGAGTTCTGTCATCAACACGAATCACATCCACAGGCGCCGGATAGAATAAGGAAGTGATAATTGTAATATCCATATCAGTATAAGTATCCTTGAAATCCAACAGGAAGAGAATCTTATATCCCGATTCACTCAAATGGAATTTCCGTGTTCCCTCTGCAATTTCTGCCTCATCCATTTTGCCTTCGAACAATCTTATATAGAAATCATCCTTGGAACCATTTACACCCTTATATCGATTTAATAACAGTTTCAACTTCTCCAAAGTTTCCTCTTCAGACATGTCAGAGTCCATGGAAAATGTTATGCCTGTAGCACTGTTCAATTCATCTAAAGTCTGTCTGATATCTGTTTTTATGTCCATAAATTATTACCCCCGTTAATTCTATTATTTTAGCTAAATACGCATATATAGTCAATTTGCAAGACACCTTAAACCCTCTACTCTCCCACAAGTTTCCCCTTGAAATCCAAGTTCATTTTCACATACATATCTACTGACAAAGAAAAACCACCGGACTCCATATAGAAATCCGGTGGAAAAAGGGTAGAAAAAGAGTTACTAGTTTGTAATTGTCATCTCTGTATCCTTATCGAAGAAGTGTGCCTTCTCCATATCAAATGCAAATGTAACTGTATCGCCTGTTCTAGCAGTTGTACGAGGATCAACTCTAGCTGTAACCTTGGCACCAGCATAATCGAAGTATAAGAATACTTCAGCACCAAGAAGCTCGTATACATTGATCTTTGCTTCGAATTTACATTCCTGTGCAGTCTCGATAAACATCTGTGAATCATTGATATCTTCTGGACGAATACCGAATACTACTGTCTTGCCTTCATAGCCCTTCTCAAGAAGAACCTTGGCCTTAGCAGCAGGAACCAACAAATCTGTCTTGCCGCCATCGATTGATGCATAAACCTTGTCTCCAACTTTCTTAACAACAGCATCGATGAAGTTCATCTGTGGAGATCCGATAAATCCTGCAACGAACTGGTTGCATGGCTTGTTATATAAATTCTGTGGTGTATCAATCTGCTGAGCAACACCATCCTTCATAACAACAATTCTGGTTCCAAGAGTCATAGCCTCTGTCTGATCATGTGTTACATAAATAATTGTAGCACCCAAGTCATCATGTAATTTAGAAATCTCTGTTCTCATCTGAACACGAAGCTTAGCATCCAGGTTAGAAAGTGGCTCATCCATAAGGAATACCTTTGGCTCACGGACAATAGCACGTCCCATTGCAACTCTCTGTCTCTGTCCACCTGACAAAGCCTTTGGCTTACGCTGTAAGTACTCTGTAAGATTCAATACCTTGGCAGCATGCTCAACCTTTTCCTTGATAACATCTGCCGGAACCTTGCGAAGCTTCAATGCAAATGCCATATTATCAAATACTGTCATATGTGGATACAAAGCATAGTTCTGGAATACCATTGCGATATCTCTGTCCTTTGGCTCCACATCATTCATTATCTTACCATCGATTGAAAGCTCACCGGATGTAATATCCTCAAGACCGGCGATCATTCTAAGTGTGGTTGACTTACCACAACCTGAAGGACCAACGAAGATGATGAACTCCTTATCCTTAATATCAAGATTAAAATCCTTTACAGCTTCTGCGCCGTTTGGATATGTTTTGCAAATGTTTTTTAATGTAATATTAGCCATGAAAAAACCTCCCTATTTCAATTGCTTTATGTTGCAATTATAAGAGAGGTTTATATTTCATGCTATGTTAAATCAACCAAATATTTATTCTATGTTTCGTTATTTTGTAAAAACCCTATTGTTATATAATTCTATCCACTCTTCTAAGCTGAGAGGCTCATAGTCAGAATACATACAGAAACAATTAATCATATTGCTCTGGAGATGTACATCCTGCCCCTCACGGTCCTTAACAACTGTATTTCTGGTTATATTTTGAAACTGTCGAACCAGCTTTTCATCATGGGTATCATGAACATGTCCATATAACATATAAGTCTTCGGCTTACCTTCCTTGTTCAGAATATATTGTCCGCTATAGCAAGGAATGGGATAATGGCACATTACCACTTTGCATCCATTGTCATGGGTTTCCGCATAAGCCTTGACCCATTTGAAACGATCCCTGTTGAAACCGCTTCTCTTCAGATATCTGCCGTCATGATTTCCTTCTATTAAATACAGCTTTCCATTCAGGCGTTCCAATAGCCAGTTTGTCTCCTCATCATTGCCGTAAGACAAATCTCCTAATATATACACCTCGTCTTTGTTTCTGACCTTGGCATTCCATTTTTCAAGCATATATTCATTCATCTCTTCCACTGTGTCAAAGCCACGCTTATCCATACTGTGAAGCAGACTTTTATGAAAGAAATGACAGTCTGAAATATAATATTTCATATAATCTATCTCTTACTCATTTCTCTTGATTTATTTGAGCATGCTCTCTGCCCTGCCATAATTGTGCCTCTGAATCCTAATTCCTCCAGCTTGGCTACAGCTTCAATTGTAGTTCCTCCAGGTGAACATACTGCATCCTTCAGTTCTCCAGGTTGTCTGCCAGTCTGTAATACCATCTTGGCAGAACCAAGAACTGATTGCGCCGCAAATTTGTAAGCCTGGCTTCTTGGCATTCCATCTGCAACTGCTGCATCAGCCATTGCTTCAATGAACATATATACATATGCAGGAGATGATCCGCTCACTCCAACTACAGCATCCATCAGCTTCTCAGAGACAACCTCAGCCTCACCGAAGCTCTCAAAGATTGCCATAACCTCTGACAGATCGTCCTCTAAAATATTATTGTTTGGCACAACAGCGCTCATTGCCTCCCCAACCAAAGCAGGTGTATTTGGCATAGATCTAACAAGTTTGATGTCCCCACCAAATGCTTCTTCTATTCCCTCAATTGTCTGTCCCGCTGCTATAGACACAATTATAGTTTCAGCTGATACCACATCCTTTATCTCAGGAATTACCTGAGCAAACATATTGGGCTTCACTGCAAGAAATAGAATATCTGCTGCTTTGGCAACTTCTGCATTGCTCAGGGTGGCCTTGATTCCAAGTTCCTGTTCAATTCTATCCCTGGATGAATTACTATGAACAGAAGCAATTACATGTTCCTTATCAGCTATATCTGCCTGTAAAATTCCTCCCACAATAGCGCTTCCCATATTACCACAACCAATAAAACCTATTGTCTTCATTTTCTTCTCTCCCAAATAACTTAAAATAACAACTATACTTTCTCTCCGGGCACAATATTTTCCATACCCCAAGATTTCTATCACATTGTATCATACTTCATATAAAAATAACTATGGCTCTTCACCATAGTTATTCCTATATCTATATCATTTTCACACAATTATGCCTGAAGTAACTTCTCCAAAGTTGCATATCTGACGCAAACTGCAAAGATTTCTGCAGCATCCTTCAACTCCTCAAGACTTGGATAAGAAGGTGCAATTCTAATTGTAGAATCATGTGGATCCTTGTGGTATGGGAAAGGTGCTCCAGCTCCTGTCATTACCACTCCGGCTTCCTTGGCAAGTCTGATAACTTCAGTTGCACATCCATCCAAAGTCACATATGTAATGAAATATCCACCCTTTGGCTTAATCCATTCTCCAGCTCCTCTACCGGCAAGTTCTCTGTCAAGTGTATCAAGAACCAACTCAAATCTTGGACGCAAAATATCAGCATGCTTCTCCATATGCTCCAAAACACCGGCAGCATTCTGGAAATATCTGGCGTGACGAAGCATATTTACCTTGTCAAATCCAATAGTCTGGATTGTAACGGTGCGCTTCATATCATCCAGGTTTTTAGTTGATGAAGCAATAGCTGCAATTCCTGAACCTGCAAGAGACACCTTTGATGTTGATGCAAATTCGTATACCATATCAGGATTTCCAGCCTTGGCACACTCATCAATAATATTTAAAAGCTTGCCCTGCTCTGCTCCATATAAATGATGCACAATATAAGCGTTGTCCCAGTAGATTCTGAAATCCTTGGCAGCCGGCTTCAAGTTTGCCATTCTGCGAACTGTCTCATCTGAGTAAACCACACCCTGTGGATTAGAATACTTTGGCACGCACCAGATACCCTTGATAGCAGGATCAGAAGATACAAGCTCCTCCACCATATCCATATCAGGACCATCCTCAGACATTGGCACATTTATCATCTCAATACCAAAATGTTCTGTAACAGCAAAATGTCTGTCATATCCTGGAACAGGGCACAACCATTTCACCTTATCAAGCTTACACCATGGTGTCTCTCCACATACTCCGAAAATCATAGAGCGAGCTACCATATCAAACATAGTATTCAAGCTTGAGTTACCAAATATCATTACATTCTCAGGAGAAACCTCCATAATCTCAGCCATAAGGCGCTTTGTCTCAGGTATACCATCAAGCAAACCGTAGTTTCTTGTATCAATTCCATTTTCAGCTTTCATATCAGAATTTGAATTAATTACATCAAGCATTTCCATACCCAAATCCAACTGCTGTGGAGAAGGCTTACCTCTAGACATGTCCAACTTCAAGCCTTTGCCTTGATACTCTTTGTAAATCTTCTTTACATTCTCAAATTCCTGCTGTAATTCTTCCTTTGACATTGTGGCATATGACTGCATCTTAATATTTCTCCTTTTCCATTCTATTTTATAACTTATATAATTCAACAAGGTCGCAATCCCTTGTGATAAACTGTGTTATTCTGCCTCCCGGCGAATCTGTTCCATATATTCACGAAGTTTCTCCTCGTATCCCATATTGGTAGGGTTGTAAAATGTACTTCCCACAAGAGAATCCGGTAAATATTGCTGCTTCACATAATGATTAGGATAATCATGTGCATATTGATATCCCACACCATGTCCAAGCTTACCTGCAGATTTATAATGAGCATCCTGCAAATGTGTTGGTATAGGCTCTGTTACAGTGGAAGCAACCGTATGCATTGCCGCATCTATAGACAGATACGAAGCATTGGATTTTGGCGCAGTGGCCACATAATTTACTGCCTCTGCCAATATAATCTGACTTTCCGGCATACCAATTCTCTCCACTGCCTGCGCGGCAGAAGTAGCTACCATCAGTGCCATAGGATCTGCCATACCTACATCCTCAGCAGCGCATATCATAATTCGACGGGCAATGAACTTGATATCTTCCCCTGCGTACAGCATTCTGGCCAGATAATAAATTGCCGCGTCTGGATCAGACCCTCGCATGCTTTTGATAAAAGCTGATATGGTGTCATAATGATTGTCACCACTCTTATCATATTTTACAACCCGGCGCTGGATACATTCACTTGCCACATCCAAAGTTATATGAATATGACCAGTGTCATCAGGAGCTGTGGTTAACACTCCAAGCTCAATGGCTGTCAAAGCCGCTCTGGCATCACCATTTGCCACATCACTTAGAAAGTCCAAAGCATCGTCATCAATAGTTGCCTCATAAGAGCCAAGTCCTCTGTCCTTATCTGACAATGCTCGCAAGAGCAAAGTCTTGATATCCTCCTGGGTCAGTGACTTCAATTCAAAAATAATTGATCTGGACAAGAGAGCCCCATTTACTTCAAAATACGGATTCTCTGTTGTAGCACCAATGAGAATTATGGTTCCATCCTCCACAAATGGTAGCAGATAATCCTGCTGACCTTTGTTAAAACGGTGAATCTCATCTATAAATAATATGGTCTTCTGACCATACATTCCCATATTATCCTTGGCTGTGGCCACCACTTCCTCCATGTCCTTCTTCCCTGCTGCCGTAGCATTGATGGAAGTGAATTTAGCACTGGTGGTATTGGCTATAACCTGAGCCAATGTGGTCTTACCAGTTCCCGGAGGGCCATAGAAAATAATAGAACTCAGCTTGTCTGCAACAATTGCTCTATAAAGCAACTTATCCTTGCCAATAATATGCTGTTGTCCTACAACCTCATCCAAAGTTCTAGGTCGAAGCCTAGAAGCCAATGGTGATTCTTTCTTCTTGTTCTCTTGTCTCATGTAATCGAATAGATCCATAAGTTTTACCTCTTTGCTGTTTTAACATGTAACTAAGACATGTTAAAAACATCCTTTTCTATTATATAATGAATTTTGCAAAAATGAATTATGCATTTTGACTATTTTAATGGCGTATTTGTGCCTCATCTTATGGAATAATGAATTTTTAAGGTTCATTTCCTGCATTTTGATTCTTTTTCTTCCATTTAACCTGCAAAATGCATCTTCCCCTGCAATTCATCTGGGCAAAAAAATAGCAAGGCAGTGACCACCGTCTTGCTATTATCTGTAATCAACTAACCCCATATGTCAATTACTGGTGTCGCAGCCTTATGCTTTGGCCGCTTCACTATTAACCTGATTCTCAACCTGCTTCTTGGCAATATACCTCTCCACATTATTGCTCTTCATAGGATAGAGAACCAATCCAACCACTTTATGAGTATCGCTGAGCTTCTCCTCTCGAACGATTCTAGATTTAAGATCAAATACGTAGATATAATCAGAAAACTGAATTCTAACATCCTGACCTCGATCTAACTCTAATGCATTTGGAACAATTATGCCTACACCTGTCTCACTTATGTCGCGGACAATAATATTCATCATACCCTTATCCAACACTAGTTTTCCTTCTAGTCCCAAGGGAACACGGTAAGCATTTCGTCTGTTGTATCTTACTCCAGGATGATTTCCCATTATGATCTGGATAGTATCCTTCTTGTCAATCTTGGCTCTTGGCACAATTATATTTTCAAATTTATACAATTGCCCTTTGTGATTAACCAGTGCCTCCAATGAACATTTCGCATCTGCAAATAAAACAACTGCATCCTTTCGATTAGGCACATTTACCATCTCAATAGGAACAAAATTGTCACTATGTGCAACAGCTGCTATCTGATCCTTTACACCCGGATTAATCTCTGTATAGATAGCCTTTAATTCAATTTGACAATCATCATTGTAGGCTCGAATTGTAATATCGTCTTCCTTACCGATTTCCTCGAACCTGATACTCTTTCCAGTAGCCATATACATCTTCCCCATAAAATACCCACGACAGTCGTCTTAGGCTTACCCACATACACCTAAAACCTATGGTTATAAGTATATTTTGATTTATGGGGCTTTTCAATATTTTTAGACTCATTTTCCTTTGTAAAATTTGTAGATTTTAAACTTTTTCAATTGTACGAATTTCACAAAGACTAAGGCGAATAATCCTCACAAGTCCATTTATTTCTCTGTTTATGTAATTATTTATTAACTTCGCACCACCTTGGTATACAGTCCATTTTCTGACACATCAATTAGTATTGTGTCCTGGAGAGAAACCTCGTCTGCCAGTATGCACTTCGCAGCCAAAGTCTCCACATGCTTCTGAATAAATCTGCGAAGTGGTCTCGCTCCATATGCAGGCTCATAGCCATTTTCTATAATATATTCCTCTGCTGCAGGAGTAAGCTCAACTTTGATTTCCTTATCCTCAAGTCGCTTATTCAAATCAGCCATGAGAAGTTTGATGATTCCACCAATATTGTCCTTGGTCAATGGCTTGAACATAATTATCTCATCCAATCTGTTGAGAAACTCCGGTCTGAAAGAATTTCTCAAATCAGCCATTACCATATCTTCTGCCTCCTGCTTGATATTGCCATTATCATCAATTCCTTCAAGCAGATATGAAGAGCCCAAATTACTTGTCATTATAATGATTGTATTCTTGAAATCCACTGTCCTTCCCTGGGAATCAGTAATTCTACCGTCATCCAAAACCTGAAGCAACACATTGAATACATCCGGATGAGCTTTCTCAACTTCATCGAAAAGCACAACTGAATATGGTTTACGACGCACAGCCTCTGTCAGCTGACCGCCCTCATCATAGCCCACATATCCTGGAGGCGCTCCAATAAGACGAGACACTGAGTACTTCTCCATGTACTCACTCATATCAAGTCTCACCATATTATTTTCATCATCAAATAACGCTTCTGCCAAAGTCTTGGCCAATTCAGTCTTACCTACACCAGTAGGTCCCAGGAACATAAATGAACCAATAGGCTTGGCAGGATCTTTGATTCCAGCCTTGCTTCTTATAATAGCCTCTGTAACTTTGGTCACACCCTCATCCTGGCCAATCACTCTCTTGTGCAATTCATCTGCCAGATGCAGAGTCTTATTTCTCTCGGATTCATTCAGCTTAGCCACCGGAATTCCAGTCCAACGGGATATGATTCTGGCAATTTCTTCATCTGTGACAGCTTCATGAACCATAGATATATCCTTCTGCTTCAATGCATCTTCCTGCTGATTCAATTCCTCCTCAAGTTTTGGAATTGTACCATATTGCAGCTCTGCTGCCTTTTCCAGATCGTATGACTGTCTGGCCTGTTCCAATTCTGCCTTGGCCTGTTCCAGCTCCTCTCTCAAAGTAGAAACTTTGCCCACTGCATTCTTCTCATTATCCCACTGAGCTTTCTTGGTAGCCAAGTCAGTCTTTAACTCAGATAATTCCTGCTGAATATTTTCCAGACGCTCCTTGCTCAAATGGTCTTCTTCCTTCTTCAAAGCAGCTTCCTCAATCTCAAGTTGCATAACTCTACGATTCAATTCATCCAACTCAGTAGGCATTGAATCCAGCTCAGTCTTGATAAGTGCGCAAGCCTCATCCACCAAATCTATTGCCTTGTCCGGCAAGAATCTGTCAGATATATATCTGTTGGACAATGTAGCTGCCGCCACCAAAGCGCCATCAGTGATTTTCACTCCATGATATACTTCATACCTATCCTTGATTCCTCTCAGAATTGATATGGTATCTTCCACAGTAGGCTCATCTACCATAACAGGCTGAAAACGTCTCTCCAGCGCAGCATCCTTTTCAATATACTCTCTGTACTCATCTAAAGTTGTAGCACCAATACAGTGCAATTCTCCACGGGCAAGCATTGGTTTCAATAACTGCCCTGCATCCATTGCGCCGTCTGTCTTACCAGCTCCAACAATAGTATGCAGCTCATCAATAAACAGGATTATCTCTCCTTCAGAGCTCTTGATCTCATCCAAAACAGCCTTCAGACGCTCCTCGAACTCACCTCTATATTTAGCACCGGCAATAAGGGCTCCCATATCCAGGGCAAATAATCTCTTATCCTTCAGTCCTTCCGGCACATCACCTCTGACGATTCGCTGAGCCAGTCCCTCTACCGCTGCTGTCTTACCAACACCAGGTTCACCTATAAGCACAGGATTATTCTTGGTCTTACGGGACAGAATACGAATAACATTTCTTATTTCCGCATCTCTACCTATTACAGGATCTGTCTTCTGTTGTCTGGCACGCTCCACCATATCGTAACCATATTTTTCCAAGGTGTCATATGTAGCCTCAGGGTTATCCGATGTCACACGGACATTTCCCCTAACCTCTGACAAAGCCTGGAGGAATCTCTCTCTTGTAAGTCCATATTCATTGAACATTTCCTTAATAGCTTTGTTAGGTTTCTTTATCATTGCAAGGAATAAGTGCTCAACAGATACATACTCATCCCCCATTGCCTTGGCTTCATCCTCGCCATGTATGAGGACATTATTTAAATCTTTGCCCACATACACTTGGCCTGCTCCGGACACCTTCACTCTCGCCTCAACTCGTCTTATGGCATTGTCTGTGAAATGTTCCAAATTGATTTCCATCTTCTCAATCAATCTTGGAATCAGTCCCTCCTGCTGCTGCAACAGTGCAAGCAGTAAATGCTCCTGTTCAATTTCCTGATTGCCGTAATCATATGCTAATTTCTCACATGCAGATACAGCTTCCATTGACTTCTGTGTGAACTTATTGATATTCATACATCCTCACCTCCAAACTTATTTTCAAATTCATATATATTACTTGGTATATACAAGGATTTGGCTCTATTAAACTGTAATAAATCAAGGCCTCTTTCCTTATAAAATAGGTATAACACCAAAATTAGCACTCGTCAAGGGCGAGTGCTAACAATTAATAAAAATTTAAGATTTTCAATTAGAATCCCAGATTATCATTTACCATAATCACATGAATTCTGCCTTCATGGCGAGAGTATCTGGTGATAAGGAACTGACAGCAAATTGTATCAGGTGATTTGCAGTTCATACAGGAACCGGTCTTGGCGCAAGGAGTGCTGAGATTAAATCTCTGGGCATTAACAGGTGCTGCCACATTTCTGGCACGCTTCATAGCTGAATCTACATCAGGGCAGACCTTGTTCATTCCTATTATAAAGACTACATGCTTCGGTCCCTGGGCAATGGCTGATACTCGATTAGAATTACCGTCAATATTTACCAATACACCATCTTCTGTAATAGCGTTAGCACTTGCCAGGAAATAGTCTGCATCATATGCCGCCAGCATTGCAGCTCTCTTATCCTCATAATTATCTCTATCAATAAAATTGTACTCATCTGTACATACCGCATCTACCAAGCCGATTTCACGAGCCGATGTGCATCCCCCCATGGTAATGCTTGAACCCCTCTCAATAAGAGACAGGGCAATCTCAAGAGCCTCTTCCTTGTTTGCCGCATAATGTCCAGTCATATTTCTGGACTCCAAACCTTTAATAACCTTCTGTGCCAACAACTCATTTCGCTTTAAAATCATCTCATTCATAGCAATATTCCTTTCAAATTATACAATTTATAAATGTCTTGACCAATTTCTTATCATCTTATTCTAACACTTATTGTATTATTTTGAACTGTTCGGTGTTCTTTTTTATTTCAAAAATAATCACCATTATTTATAAATTATTGAATCTGGAGGTAACAATAACAATGAAATCAGAAAAACACAATGTACAATCTGATCCTAACAGACTTGGTTTTGGTCGACTGATGTTGTGGAAAAGTTCCGACATCACAGCCAGCTGGATCAACCTACTTATGTTAAACTACCTGTCAATCTACGCCAGTGATACCCTCGGGGTAAATGTCGGTGTAGTAGGTACACTCCTTCTCGCATCTAAATTTGTAGATGGCATAACTGATTTACTTGCAGGCTGGATTGTAGACAACACACATACCAAGCTCGGCAAAGCAAGACCTTATGAATTATGCATTCTGGGAATGACAATATGTACTATATTATTATTCTCTTGTTCCCCTGAATGGTCATACAATTTCAAGTTAGTATGGATATTTATAATGTATACACTTACATTTTCTATATTCACAACCTTGCGTCAGGGAGCTAACAACCCATATACCATCAGACATTTCTCCAACAATCCTGTATTGTTGAAAAAAGTTGCATCTTATGGCGGTATTGTCTCTATGGCAGGTTCAATGATACTTGCAATTGTATTCCCTGTATTAATGGGCAAAATTGCCACAAGCCCGGCAGGATGGACCAGACTTGTAGCGGCTATTATGATTCCAGGCACATTTATCGGCATACTTCGTTTCATTTTCTGCAAAGAAGACGAGAGTGTAGATGCAGAATCCAGTCAGGAACCTGTTAAAATCAAAGAAATATTTACCATGTTTTCAAAAAACAAATATGTATGGCTCTTTGCCATCATAATGTTGTGTTATAACATTATTGTCAACTTAGCTGCTGGAACTTACTTCTTCAAATGGGTTATTGGAGATGTATCACTATTAGGACTTAGCTCTATGCTTTCCATTGTGCTTCTTCCGCTGATGATGTTCTTCCCTAAAATCATGGATAAACTCCACTCTATGGGCAAGATGATATTCCTCTTCTCCATCATCGGAGTTGCAGGTTATGGCCTATGCTTCATGGGAAATGATAATCTAGTTATCGTTATGATTGGATTTATTATGGGACAGTTCTCTACTCTCCCTCTTTCATACTATGGAATACTATTTATCATGAACATCTGTACATACAACGAGATTCTGGGCTTACCTCGAATGGACGGTTCCGCAGGAATCCTGTCTAACTTTGCCACCAAGGTGGGCGGAGCTTTAGGAGCATTTATCACAGGAGGGTTACTTCAATTATCCGGTTATATCTCTGCGGAAAATGTTGTGTCTCAACCAGATTCCGCTGTATTGATGATTCGTGTAGTATATGCTATTTTGCCATTGATTATGGTTGCTGTAATTGGAATCTGTTCCCTTGCCTTCTCTAAACTTGAGCCTATAGCTGAAGCCTACGAGGCAAAAAAGCAACATTAGTGTATTAAATTCTGCAAAATTAGTATATAATAGCTTCGAGAAAGGACAGGTGTAAATATGGAATTATCTTCATTAAACAAAGAATATAAATTGGTCCGTCAGGATAATATGGACAAATTTATAAAGCTTAGTCAGATTAATCCAAGCATTGTCTTAGTGGAAGAATACTGGATTACATCAGACCACACTATGGGCAATAGATGCTCATATTTTGAAGCTTATAACCAGGCTGAGGAATATGCATACATGCTGGCAGCAAACCGTTCCGCTTTAAATGCAAACAATGAAAAGCCATTTATGATTCTGATAAATGGTCGCGAGACAACAGTAGACGGTAAGCTCGAAGATTACCTGGGTGGTAAGCTTGAATCACTCAATAAATAATTAAACTGGAATAGTAAAAAAGCGATTTTTATTGCTAAAAAGCGCGAGACTCGTTATCTGAGCCTCGCGCTTTATTATATACATATTTATTAATCTTCTGCAGGAACCTGTGTATCTCTCTCCTCAAGAGTCTCAAGGATATCTGCATAACCACTTGTGGAAGCATGCTGCATTGATGAAGAATTCATCTGATCACTGATAGCCTTGGCAGTCTTGGCAATAGGCTGAACTGTTCCAGCTCCGGCAATACATCCACCCGGACATGCCATTCCTTCCAACAGATAACCATTGTATCTACCAGCCTTGGCCATGGTTAGAAGCTTACGACAATTATCAAGTCCGTCTGCCTTCTCCATCTTGATTTCCATGTCTGGATAATTCTCCTTGATGTATTCAGCGACAGCATGGGCTACACCACCGCCAACAGCAAATCCTCTACCATCAGCAGACGCACCGTGCATTGAATGATCAATCTCAAGCTTGTCGAACTCAACACCCTTGGCTTCAAACATACCCATAACTTCTTCAAATGTCAGTACGAAATCAATATCTGATCTGATTGATCTTCTCATAGCTTCAAGCTTCTTAGCTGAGCAAGGTCCGATAAATGCAACCTTAGCATTTGGATACTCTTTCTTGATCAATCTACCTGTAAGTACCATTGGTGTCAAAGCCATGGAAATACATTTTGCCTGCTCTGGGAATAACTTCTTGGCCATCATAGACCATGCAGGACAACATGATGTAGCCATAAACGGAATCTCATTTGGCACTTCTTTAACGAAATCCTCTGCCTCTGAAATAGTACATAAATCAGCTCCAATAGCAACTTCTACTACATCCTCAAATCCCAATGCCTTGAAACCTGAACGAATCTTCTGTGGAGTCATATCCGGTCCAAACTGACCTGTAACAGCTGGAGCAATAGCAGCAAATACTGGAGCATCGCTCTTGATAGCCTGAATTGTCTGGAAGATCTGTGCCTTATCTGCAATAGCACCAAATGGGCAATTTGCCAGACACTGACCGCAGGATACACATTTCTCATAATCAATATCTGCACATCCTGCTTCATCAGAAGATATAGCCTTCATTCCACATGACTTGGCACATGGTCTCTCCATTTTCAAAATAGCTCCATATGCACATGCATCCTTACACTTACCACACTTGATACATTTCTCAGGATCAATATGAGACTTGCCATCATAGATGCTAATTGCATCCTTTGGACACACTTCCTTACATGGATGGGCCAGACATCCCTGACAAGCATCTGTAACTTTCATTACATTGTCAGGACACTTGTGGCAAGCAAACTTGATAATATTAATAAGAGGTGGCTCATAATATGTCTCATCCTTGGTACATTCATCCACACCATCTGTAATAGGATCGTACTCATCATAAGAACGAAGATTTAATCCCATAGCAAGACGAACTCTCTCTCTTACAATGGCTCTCTCCAAGAATGCACTATCTCTATACTTGGCAACAGTTCCAGGGATAATCTTGTATGGAAGCTGATGCATAATCTCCATATCGAATCCCTCGTCATACTCATAAGACAATTTTGCAACTTCCGCAAATACATTCTTACGGATGTCATTTACATTTGTGTAAATTCCTCTCATATTTTGTTTCCTTTCATACTCACTATTATAAAAACTTTAAATCACAACATGCATGTAGCATGCACTCACTATATATAAATGCCAAGGGGCATTTTATTCCACATCTTCATTGGACAGACTCTCTATAAATCTGTGTTTTCCATCCTTATATTCATACACTCTGATCTCACAATTACGAGGTCTCGGGCGCCACTTTATGCCATTGCGTCTGTTCTCAAGATATCCGCAAATTGCACGAATTATTCCACCATGACATACCACCAACACATTCTCATAATCCTTGGATTCCAGATCCCTCATAAATGATGAACTTCTCTCCACCATCTCTGATACTGTCTCAACAGTCTTTGGCGCAGGAAATATTTCAGGGAATCCCCAGTACAGTGACATCCACAACCCTACTGCACCATATTTTCTCAAATCATATTTACCAAATTCTGCCTCAATTATTCTCTCGTCAATTATGAGATCCTTCTCATCAATATGACCGATGATAGAAGCTGTCTTTCTAGCTCTATCCAAAGGACTTGCATATACAGCATCAAACTTGATATTCTCCACCTTGGTGGCAGCCTGTTTTGCCTGCTGGATTCCGGTTTCATTTAGGGGTTCATCCACCCGGCCCTGCATAATCTCCTGTTTATTTAAATTAGTCTGACCATGTCTTGTGACATAGATTTTCATAAAGTATACTCCATCTCATTTGATTGTTATTTTTTTCACATATATATTAACATAGTTTATTTATGTCTATTGTGCATAATCAAATACAAAAATACATTTTGGACAAAACATCCATAATCCATCGTATTTTCTTACACTTAATATAACAAATGAATAATCTACTAACAACAAAAAACTCTTTGGGGCACTCACAGTACCCTAAAGAGTTTCTCTATCATTTTTATCGTATACCATTTTTTGCCAATATCTCATCATGGCCATATTTATTTTAAATTATAAAACATAGCACGCTGGTCCATGAGCTTATTCTAATTATAGGAGATGAGCTCTCAATTCCTCACCGCTCTTATCTGAGAAATATGCTGGTGGAATATCAAGGATAGTCTTGCATCCTGTCATTCCCTCTGCCTTCATTCTGTAAGCAGCTCTAGCCACACATACCAATACGCTTGTAGTGAACTCTGGATTTGAATCCAATGTCAACTTATATTCGATAATGTGATTATGCTCCTTGTCTGCTCCAGTCTTACCTGATCTGAATACATAACCGCCATGAGCTAATCCCTGATGATTTGCATTGAACTCTTCCTCTGAGATGAAGTTCACTGTTGTATCATAATCAGCGAAGTAATTAGGCATCTCCTTGATTTCCTTCTCAACTCTAGCTGCATCAGCTCCATCCTCGAGAACTACGAAGCATTCTCTTGTATGCATCTGACGAGTTGTAAATGTAGGATTCTCTCCATTTCTAACAGCCTCAAGAGAAGATTCTACAGGAACTGTATACTGCTTAGCATTCTTGACACCATCAATTCTTCTGATAGCATCTGAATGTCCCTGAGATACACCCTTGCCCCAGAAAGTATAATCCTTGCCATCAGGAAGGATTGCATTGGCATAAGTTCTCATGATAGAGAACATTCCAGGATCCCATCCACATGAGATTACTGCAATCTTGTCTGCAGACTTAGCAGCTGCATCTACATTTGCAAAATGCTCTGGAATTCTAGCATGTGTATCAAATGAATCAACTACGTTGAACATCTGTGCATATTCAGGTGTCATCTCTGGCAAATCTGTTGCGCTACCACCACACAGAATCATTACATCTATTTTATCTTTCCAATCAGCTACCTCTGATACATTTACTACAGGTACACCAGCTGTCAAAATCTGTACGCTTGAAGGATCTCTTCTTGTAAATACTGCCACAAGTTCCATGTCTGCAGCATCACGAACAGCAACTTCTACGCCGCGTCCCAAATTTCCATAACCCATAATTCCAAGTCTAATCATCTTTCTTCCTCCTTGATCATACTATTCATGTGCATATACTCAAGCATTTCATCAGGCCACTTCATCCGTTGTCCTTATATCGATCTGCTATAAATACTTATTTAAAAATATGCCATATCATTTCACAAGAAATAATATAGCATATCCTTTATTGTACTAAAATAATTTTTTTGCTAAAATTTGCAATCAATCTCATTTTAATTTCTACATATATTCTAAATTTCTTGATAATAATATCTGATTGGAAGTTCCAGACCATGGGATTCGAGCAATTCTTTGTCCCTCAATATTTCATCAGCAGGTCCATCGGCAATTATCTCGCCCTCATATAGAAGCACCACCCTATCACAGGTATCCAATACAAAATCCAAATCGTGACTTGCTATTATCTTCATAGGAGCTAAATCATTTAACAGATTAATCAGGTGCCTCCTGTTCTGTGGATCTAATGCCACAGATGGCTCATCCATCAGAATGATATCCGGCTCCATGGACAGAATTGTGGCAATAGATGCAAGCTTCTTCTCTCCACCAGATAGTTTGTATACATGCTTGTCCCGGAGATGCTCTATATGAGTCAGACGAAGAGCCTCATCAACTCTGCGATTCACCTCATCCTGTGGCAAACCATAATTAATAGGACCGAAAGCCACATCCTCCCCAACTGTTGTCATAAAGAGCTGATTATCCGAATCCTGGAATACATATCCAATATGCTCACGGATATGATTTACATTTTCACGAATCATAGGATGATTAACCACTTCAAGGGTACCATCATAATCCAGAAGCAAGCCTACCAGAAGTTTCAACAAAGTGGATTTTCCCACTCCGTTGGTTCCAATCACTCCAATGCTCTCCCCCTGATTCACATCAATATTAATATTTTTCAGCACAGGCTCATCATTTTCATAATGATAGCTCAGATTTTCTATATGTAATAAATGTTTCTCTATCCCAGTTTTCATACAAACAACCCTCCAAGCAGTTCAACCACATTGGTAAATCTAAATACTGCAAACACCGCCAACCATACCATAAAATATATCACATCTGTCGCCCTGGTTTTCTGGTCAGCAACATATCTGTACTCTCCATTAAAACCTCTAAGCTGCATGCTTTCATATACAGTTTCAGCTCTGTCCATACTTCTAATCAGCCACTGTCCCACAAGAGGCCCCCAGGCTTTATAATGTATCCCCTTCTGAGATGGCGCACGAAGTTTGTAAGCTGTCATTATGCGGCTGGCTTCCTCACCCAGTATGTAGATGTATCTGTTAATCAATAGAATAACCAGCACCAGAATCTGGGGCACATGAAGTTTGCGCATAGCATAACATATCTCTTCTATAGATGTGGTAGCAATCAGGATATAGGTTGCAAGCACTGCGTACACACCCTTGAGCATGAGAGTCAGCATAGAGATTACTCCCGCTGATATTGCGAGCCCTCCTACATGTTCTCCATTTGCCATTACATTTCCACCAATATACAGCATAATATCTCTGTCAAATATTGGATTAAATATACCCACCACCATAACCAATGGCAGTATCAATCTCATACGATATATGGCATCCCTAAAGTTCAAATCTGCCAGGTTGAAGCAAAAAAATGGATAAATAGCAAATACAAGCATTTTGCTCAAATTGTACTTGCTAATTGAAACTACTGAAATGATATATATAAATGTCAAAAGCAACTTAACCAGTGGATGAAGATGATTCACCCACTGGTCTCGTTGCTGTAAAGTATTTATATTTGAAATTGCTTTTAGCTTATTATCAATTGTCGACATATCCCCTATGCGTTGGCTTCTTTTTTATTATTCTTGAAGAACTTGAAAGCCAAGCTTACACCTACACATAGTAACACGACAACAAGTCCGCCTACAAGTCCTGATGTTGTTGTACCAAGTACAGAATCAGATCCCTTGAAAGCATAATCAGGCAAAATTGAAGTTGCTGTCTGAATATTGTTGGCCACATCATAAGCACCACCTGCTGCCTCAAGCTCACTTGTTCCTGCCACCTGCTCCATAGACCACTCCAGTCCATCTGGATAAGCTGAAGCGAATAGTGATACGATACCAGCTGCAATTGCTGCTACTATTGCAAGCACACCAATAGTCTTCTTGAATGTTAACTTACCCTTTGAATCAGCAACATCAATAGATGTTAAATTATCATTTCCACCAACACCCCAGAGCATCTCTGGTCTAGCTTCATGAATGAATACCAAAACTGCTGAAGTGATAAGACCTTCTACAAAACCAATTGCCAAATGAATAGGCTGCATTGTTGCTACAAATACGCTAAATGGTAACTCTGTAATTCCAGATGCCAATGTCTCTAAAACTACTGAGAATGCTCCCAACTGCAAAGTAAGTACACACCCCAAAATTGAAGCGCCTACAATCTTACCCTTTGTAGCTCCTTTTTTCATAATTGGTTTCCATATTAATAATGAACCAATAAAACATCCGTAGAATGCCATATTCCATACATTTGCTCCCAAGGCTAACAATCCACCGTCAGCAAACATCAGGCACTGAACCAATAACACCCCAATCATTGTAAGAAATCCTGCCCATGGTCCAAGCAATGCAGAAAGCATCATGCCTCCACACAAATGTCCTGAAGAACCTGTTCCAGGAATTGTAAAGTTCAACATCTGTGTTGCGAAAACAAATGCTCCCATTACTCCCATTACCGGAATTTTCTTTGGATCGTTTTCCATCTTAACTTTCTTAATTGAATAAGCAGCTACTCCTGTAGATGCCACATACATTGTTCCTGCAACTGCTGGTGCAAGAAGCGCGTCTGCCATATGCATAATTACATAATCCCCTTCCATGTTGTTTTAACTCTGAAAATAATCTTATATAAGCATAGTTCCTCTCACAAGCCCCCCTGGGGGTTATTTGCCATGCAATTTTGTACTTTTATAAATACATTTCACAACGGGCAATTTTCCACCAACAAAAACCAGTTTCTGTACATTTAAGCGAAAAATCTGTGTGCTATTTTTCCTATCACTTCCTATAATAATATTGTAAAACATAGGTTTATTATTAAGTCACCATGCATATTGTGTATATAAAGTCACACTATGGCAGAAGGTGATATACAGGAGGATACATATGAAAACAGGTGTACAACAGATAATGCTAGGAACAATTTCCAAAAGTGAATCCCAGGCTTTAGATACTTTGAAGAAGATCAAAGCCGCAGGATATGATGGCATAGAGCTCAATGGATTTATGATTCGTCCATCATCAATGATGGTGCGTATGCTAACTAAATTTGCAGGCATGCCTACAGGCAACGGCGGTAAATTCAATTGGTTAGAACTGGCACAGGAAGCAGGTCTTGAAATCATAAGCATTCATGAAGATTTAAACGGCATCAAGAATAATCCTGATGCCATCATAGAAGAGTGTGAGAGATACAACACCAAAAACATTGTCATCACAGGCATGTACCGTTTCGACTATACAGATCCAGAGGCTATCAAGGGCTTGTGTTCTGATTTGAATCAATGCGGAGCCAAACTGGCTGAAGCCGGAATCACTCTCATGTATCATAATCACAATGTAGATTTCCTCAAAGTCGCCGGCACTGATAAATCTGCTTATGAAACAATCCTAGAAGAAACAAATCCAGATTATGTACATTTCGAATTTGATTCTTATTGGGCTACGGAGTGTGGCATAAATGTTCCAGCACTAATGCAAAAGATAGGAACACGCATGAATCTCTACCACATAAATGATAGAGGATCTAGAATCACTGGTCCTGCCATGACACCTATTCTCAAATCCGGCGCCATGGAATTAGGTACCGGTAATATGGATCTGCAGACGCTGGTTGATATTGCATGCGCCAACCAGGTGGAATCCATCGTTCTTGAAACACACAATAACTGGATTGATGGTGATCCTATGAAATCAATCCAAATGAGTGGCAACTATTTAGACATTCTGTTAAAAAAATAACGATATATACTGCCAATGTATTGATTTTTATACAAATCTAATTTATTATAGTACTCGGTTAAGATTTTTTAAAATCACAAACAAATGAAAGGATAGGTAAAAACTATGGCAAATATCGATTTGACAAAACATGGTATTACTGGAACAACTGAGGTTGTTTACAACCCTTCTTACGAGCAGTTGTTCGAGGAGGAGACAAAATCTGGTCTTACAGGATATGAAATTGGTCAGAACACTGAATTGGATGCTGTAAATGTTATGACAGGTATCTACACAGGACGTTCTCCAAAAGATAAGTACATCGTAATGGATGACAACTCAAAGGACACAGTATGGTGGAACACACCTGAGTATCCAAATGACAACCATCCAATGAGCGAAGAAGTATGGGCTACAGTAAAGGATCTCGCAAAGAAAGAGCTTTGCAACAAGAGATTATTTGTAGTTGATGCATTCTGTGGTGCAAACGCTGACACACGTATGGCAGTTCGTTTCATCGTAGAAGTTGCTTGGCAGGCACATTTCGTAAAGAACATGTTCATCCAGCCAACAGATGCTGAACTTGAGAACTTCGAGCCTGATTTCGTTGTATACAATGCTTCAAAGGCAAAGGTTGAGAACTACAAGGAGTTAGGTCTTAACTCTGAGACATGTGTAGCTTTCAATATCACAAGCCGCGAGCAGGTTATCATCAACACATGGTACGGCGGAGAGATGAAGAAGGGTATGTTCTCTATGATGAACTACTACCTTCCACTTAAGGGTATTGCTTCTATGCACTGCTCTGCAAACTGCGACATGGACGGAAAGCACACAGCTATCTTCTTCGGTTTGTCAGGAACAGGAAAGACTACTCTTTCTACAGATCCAAAGCGTCGTCTTATCGGTGATGATGAGCACGGTTGGGATGACAACGGAGTATTCAACTTCGAAGGTGGATGCTACGCCAAGGTTATCGGCCTTGATAAAGAATCTGAGCCAGATATCTACAACGCAATCAAGAGAGATGCTCTTCTTGAAAATGTAACTGTAGATGCAAACGGCAAGATTGACTTCGATGATAAGAGCGTAACAGAGAACACTCGTGTATCTTATCCAATCGATCACATCAACAATATTGCAGCAGAAGTTAACAATGTATCTTCTGGTCCTGCAGCAGATAATGTAATCTTCCTTTCAGCTGATGCATTTGGAGTATTGCCTCCAGTATCAATTCTTACACCAGAGCAGACAAAGTACTACTTCCTTTCAGGATTTACTGCTAAGCTTGCTGGTACAGAGAGAGGAATCACAGAGCCAACACCTACATTCTCAGCATGTTTCGGTCAGGCATTCTTAGAGCTTCATCCTACAAAGTATGCTGAAGAGCTTGTTAAGAAGATGGAGAAGTCTGGTGCTAAGGCTTACCTTGTAAACACAGGATGGAACGGAACTGGTAAGAGAATCACAATCAAGGATACAAGAGGAATCATCGATGCTATCCTTTCAGGTGATATCAAGAACGCTCCTACAAAGACAATTCCTATGTTCAACTTCGAAGTTCCTACAGAGCTTCCAGGTGTAGACCCAGCTATCCTTGATCCTAGAGATACATATGCTGATGCTTCTGAATGGGAGACAAAGGCAAAGGATCTTGCAGAGAGATTCAACAAGAACTTCGTTAAGTACACATCAAATGATGCTGGAAAGGCTCTTGTATCAGCTGGTCCACAGTTGTAATTTGTCAAAAGCTATTTAACTAGTTTATATCTTAGAATATACAAAACGGATTAATGCATTTTGCATTAATCCGTTTTTTTATTAATCTGTTTTTTATAAATCCGATTTTTTATCAACCGCATACATCAATCATAATCACATCATGATTATTTATAATACTCACAACCTGCGATTTCATCTCCGCTGCAGTCATTATCCCCTGGCTCCAACCACACTGAAATTCATCTTCCTTAAGCACATCCAAATCAAGAGAAATTGCCAGTGGTAAACTTTCATTTGCAAGCACTTCACTTATATCATTATCAACCAGCTCATACTCATTCGTAATACCATCAATCACTCTTTGCTCGCGCCAATCTCCATCCTTATGGCTTTTTATATATACCACCTTCTCATGAAGGGTGCCTAATTCATCAATCAAAGCGGATTCCATACCTATCATATATATACGCTTTAAATGCTCTAACCTCTCTGCTGCTTCAAGGACCCAGCCACCACAAGAAGTAATCCCGCCAAATGTTGGTGGCTTCATATCCGGATGATTATCATACAATACAAGTGCGAAATCTTCTTCTATCATTTCAAGAAATAGTAGGGATAGATAATGATAGTTCCCATTATCTATATAATGTATTCCTTCTGGTCCATATTTTCTCAAATCATCACGAATATTTTTCCCCGACTCATCATCCAGATAACAATTGATTCCGCTCATTTCATAATAATCTAATCTGACATCCCAATCATCTGGCATATATGGAGCATCAAGGCATTCATTTGACATATTCAATACTATAGTCTGTTTATTCCTAAGCATATACACATCTCCAAATCTTTTTTCATACACATTTTACACCAAAAAGAGCGTGACATAAAAGTCACGCTCCCCTTCTTCTTGAAAATATTATTTTAATTTCCAAATATCAGTATTGTACTGCGCAATAGTTCTGTCTGATGAGAAGAATCCAGCTTTGGCAATATTTGTCACAGCCATCTGATTCCAATGCTTTCTATCAGCATAATCAGCATATATTCTCTCCTTGATATCAATATACTCTCTCAAATCAAGAAGTGTCATAAACCAATCCTTGCTTACAAGTTCATGATGCAGTCTCTCCAGATTTTCAGCACAGCCAATTGACATAATCTCCGGTCCCACAATGAAATCTACCAACTTATGAATCAGCTCATCCTCTTCATAAATCTTGCCGGCATTATACGCAGATTCAGCATACAACTTGATTACATCATCTGATTTCTTACCAAATATATAGATATTGTCATCACCAACTAAATCCTTGATTTCCACATTGGCTCCATCCTCTGTTCCAAGAGTAATAGCTCCATTTAACATGAACTTCATGTTAGAAGTGCCTGATGCTTCCTTTGATGCAAGAGAAATCTGTTCAGAAATCTCTGCTGCCGGAATAATCTTGGCAGCATATTCCACATTATAATTCTCCGCCATAACCACTCTGAAATAAGGCGCTACATCAGGATCATTTGCTGTAAGTTCCTGCAAGCATAAAATCAAATGAATAATATCCTTGGCAATTATATATGCAGGAGCAGCCTTGGCACCAAAGATCATAGTAATTGGAGTCTCAGGTTTATTACCTGCCTTAATTTCTAAATACTTATAAATAGCATACAAAGCATTCATCTGCTGACGCTTATACTCATGCAATCTCTTGACCTGCACATCATAGATAGAATCCGGATTAATCTCTATTCCCTGACGAGACTTCATAAACTCAGCCAGCTCCACCTTGTTTCTACGCTTGATTTCCTCGAGGCGATTAAGCACGTCATCATCATCCTTATACGCCTCGAAGTCAACAAGTTTCATAGCATCCTTCTTAAATTCCGGTCCAATCTTCTCCACGAGCAAGGAGGTAAGCTCTGGATTACAATGAAGTAGCCATCTACGGAAGGTAATTCCATTTGTCTTATTATTAAACTTCTCCGGATAGAGTTTATAGAAATTATTTAACTCGCTATCCTTTAAAATGTCTGTATGCAATGCAGCCACACCATTTATAGAAAATCCATAATGAATATCCATATGAGCCATATGCACTCTGTCTGTATCATCTATAATATATGTACTGGCATCATCAACTGTCTCTCTAACTCTATTATCCAATTCTCTGATAATAGGAAGAAGGTGTGGCACAACCTCCTCCAGATAATCTATAGGCCATTTCTCAAGAGCTTCTGCCAGAATTGTATGATTAGTATAAGCACATGTCTGCCTTACAACCTCGATTGCCTCATCCATTGTAAATCCTTCCAACTGAAGTAAACGAATCAGTTCAGGAATAACCATTGATGGATGTGTATCATTTATCTGGATAACCACATGGTCATATAGCTTGTGCAAGTCATAACCTCTGGCCTTGCAGTCTGCCAAAATATATTGAGCTCCGTTACTTACCATAAAATACTGCTGGTAAATGCGCAGAAGCTGTCCTTTTCTGTCGCTATCATCAGGATATAAAAACAGTGTCAGATTCTTTTCAATATCGTCCTTGTCGAAGTCTATACTTCCTTCAGGAACAATGTTCTCATCAATAGAATCCAAGTCAAACAAATGAAGCATATTTACCGACCCTGTCTCATATCCCGGTACAGCCACATCATAAAGTACTGAATTAACATTATATTTTCTGAAAGGAACAACAAAACTTTCCTCTCTTCTTGTAAGCCAGTTTTCTTTATCAATCCATGGATTCTTCACTTCCTTCTGAAGCTTGTTCTCAAACTCCTGCTTAAACAATCCATAGTGATAATTTAATCCAATACCATCTCCCGGCAATTCAAGAGTTGCTATGGAATCCAAAAAGCATGCTGCCAATCTACCGAGTCCACCATTTCCAAGAGATGGTTCGCTCTCATACTCTTCTACCTTCAACATGCTCTTCCCATGAGCCTTTAAAATGTCATCAACCTCTGTATAAAGCCCTAAGTTAATCAGGTTGTTTGACAACAACTTACCAATGAGAAATTCTGCCGAAATATAATATACTTTTTTCTCTCCGGCAACTCTTGGCATATCTTCCATCAAAGCCTTGGTAAATGTAAGAAGGGCTCCCGCCACTTCCTGCTCTGAAGCTGTATCCAAATTTTTACCATATAATTCATTCAAGATACTGTCGATCTTGTGTTCCAAGGTATCCTCGGAGGCAGCTACACCTCTCAACTTTGCAAATAATTCCTTTAACATGTTCTTCTCCCTATAAAATTCTAACGCTTTCGCCTATTCTAAGTTCTGCATCCACGATTTCGTGGACTCCGTTTTCTTCACCTTCTATAATCTGCGCAATTATTTCTACTGCTCTATTGGCCATCAAATCTCTAGGCTGTACCAAAGTAGTCAATGTTGGTATAAAATATGATGTCATATCTATTCCATCAATTCCCACCACAGATACATCCTCCGGAATTTTCTTTCCGCAATCTGAGAGAGCTTTCATTGTTGCAAGAGCAATCAAATCAGATATTCCAAAGGCCGCTGTGAAATCCGCACCATTTTCAACAGCTTCTTTCACTCCACTATAAGCTGCCTCCATAGAATAATCTCCAGTAGATATTATCAAATCATCATATACATCCAATCCGGATTTCTCCATGGCTTTACAGTAGCCCTTGTATCTCAGTTCGGAAATCGACTTATCCTCCACTGAAGGCAGCACAATAGCGATTTTCTTGTGTCCCTGAGACGCCAGATAAGTCACTGCTTTGTATGCAGTATCCTCATCATCTATACATACTGAGGAGAAATCTTTGCTGGATACTCCTCCGAAAATGTTGGAAAATGTACAGCATACAACCGGCACATCAATCTGTTTCATCTCCTCAGGAGTTCTATCAAAATTACCTCCCAGTAGAATTACACCTTTAAGCTTATGGCTTTTGGCCAGAGATGCCGCCTCTGCAATTTCATCTTCACCTACACGGATTTGTTGTAAATATGTATTGTATCCCAGCTCATGGGCTCTCTTTAGAATAGTAGATACCATCTCGTTAAAAAACGGATTCTTGATACCTCTAATAACTACCCCAATAGAATCTTCCTGTGTTCTTGCAAGAGAAGCAGCACCTTCATGAGGCACAAAATGTTCCTCCTCTATTACCTTCAGCACCTTTTCCCGCACATCCTGCTTTACATAGGGCTGATTATTCAACACCCTAGATACAGTGGATACTGACACACCACACTTGGCCGCAATATCTTTGATTGTCATTTTTCTTATCCCTCTCTGTTAATGGAATTATTAATTAGAATTTCTTCCATTATTATATTTATTGCACATAATAAATACAAGGTAAAGGAACGCAAAACTACGCTAAATATCCCTTTAGCGATTGTTCTTAATAGTTACTTCTTTTATTCTGACTGCCAATGCCTTCAGATCCACATCAGGATTCATACGCCAAGTCCAATTGCCCTGCAATGTTCCAGGCTTATTAATCCTAGCATCACTGTCTAATTCCAGATAATCCTGCATCTGTGCCACAAATAGAATACTCTTTGTAGCCATTCCTCCATCAATTACCTTCCAGTTAAAGTTATCCCAGAAATGAATGTGAAAGAACTTCTTCATCTTACGCACATCTGCTCCATCAGCCTCATGTTTCCAACCTCGCATTGTAGTATTATCATGAGTTCCTGTATAACAAATAGAATTCTCTATGAAATCATTTGGGGATGCATCACTTTTGTCTCTTGCATCAAATGAAAACTGCAATACATTCATTCCCGGAAATCCAGAAGCTCGCAGCATCTGTCTCACATCTTCTGTGAGAAATCCCAAATCTTCGGCTATAAACTCTGTATCTGGGCAAGCTTCCTTCAACGCATTGATAAGCTTGATTCCAGGTCCCTTTACCCATTGACCATTCTTGGCAGTTGCGTCACCATAAGGCACCGCCCAATAACTTTCAAAACCTCTGAAATGGTCAATTCTAATAACATCATACAGAGACAAGGTACCTTTTATTCGATTAATCCACCAGCGATATCCATCCTCTTCCATCTTATCCCATCTGTACAGAGGATTACCCCAAAGTTGACCATCTGCAGTAAAAGCATCCGGTGGAACTCCCGATACTTTCACAGGTACATTTCGCTCATCCAATTGAAACCAATGTGGTCCTGCCCATACATCAGCTGAATCCATAGCAGTATAAATAGGAATGTCACCTATAATCTGAACACCTTTTTGAGCTGCATATTCCTTCATTTTATTCCACTGCTTAAAGAATAAATATTGGACATATTTATAAATCTCAATTTCTTCAGCCAACTCTTGTCGCTTTAAGTCCATAATCTCAGGCTTACGAAGCTTTATATCATCTGGCCATTCTGTCCACGACTTCATATCATTTTGCCTTTTCACAGCACAATACAAAGCGAAGTCATCTAGCCATTCTGATTTATCTTCTTTAAATTGCTTATATTCTAATTCTCCCCTCGCAATACCTCGCTTCGAAGCAATTGACAAGACTTTCATTCTATTCTCATATATTTTGCCATAATCGATTTTGTCAGGATTATTGCCCCAGTCAATATTTCTATACTCATCCGGCTTCAACAGCCCGTCTTCCTCAAGCATTTCAAAATCTACAAAATATGGATTTCCAGCATATACAGATAAACTGGAATAAGGTGAATCTCCATAGCTTAAAGGCCCAACAGGAAGCATCTGCCAATAAGTCTGCTTGGCATCCTTTAGAAAATCAATAAAATCATAGGCAGCTTGTCCTAATGTACCTATACCATATGGTGAAGGCAGAGATGCAATTGGCATAAGAATTCCGCTACTTCTTTTCATTTTCATCACCCTTTCACAGCACCGGCTGCAACACCTTTAATAATATACTTCTGACAGCTCATGTAGAAGACAATTATAGGAATAATACTTACTACAATAAGAGCCATAATTGCTCCAAGATCAACTGAGCCATAACTACCCTGCAAATACTGAATATGAATTGGAATTGTCATATACTTCTTTCTATCAAGCACCAGATAAGGAAGCAGATAATCATTCCATATCCACATAATCTCCAAGATTCCAACAGATATCATTGTAGGCTTCAACATTGGAAGCACCACCAGGAAAAATGTACGAAGAGGTCCACAACCATCTATTGCAGCCGCCTCCTCTATTTCAAGCGGCAGGCTCTTAACAAATCCCACAAACATAAAACTTGCAAGCCCAGCTCCAAATCCTAAATATATTATCGGTATGGTAAATGGTGTGTTCAAGTCCAGAGAATCTGCTGTTTTGGACAATGTGTACATAACCATCTGGAATGGAACTACCATTGAAAATACAAATAGGTAATAACAAATCTTACAGAATAAACTGTTTACTCTGGCAACATACCATGCAGCCATTGAAGTACATAACAAAATCAGAAATGTTGATACTATAGTAATTATCAATGAAAATGCAACTGACTTCATAAAAGGATAATTACCAAAAGTCATTCCCTTAATATAATTGGCAGCTCCTACAAACATCTCTCCAGTTGGAAGCGCAAAAGCTTCTGTCTTGATATATCTGTTATTTTTGAAAGAATTCATAAGCACCATCAAAAGTGGCATAACATATATAACTGATACAACAGCCAGACATACTGTAACTGTCATTTTCTTTCTGTTAGTATCCGTCTTTGTCTGTAATTTCTTGCTCATTACTGCTGTACCTCCTTTGATTTTGTTGCTCTAAGCTGAATCAATGATATTGCAGCTACTAATATGAAAAACAATACCGCTTTGGCCTGTGCCACACCTTTGGCACTTGAAGCCTGTCCATAAAATGTATTGTAAATATTCAATGCTAACATTTCAGTTGTTCTAACCTGTGTACCATCAGCCATAAATTCAAATGGCTGTCCACCTGTAAGTGCTAAGTTCTGGTCAAATAATTTGAATCCGTTGGTAAGAGATAAGAACATACAAATTGTAATTGATGGCATAACATTTGGTAATGTTACATGAATAAGTGTCTGCCATCTTGAAGCTCCATCAATTACAGCAGCTTCCATTAAATCTCCAGGCACAGATTGTAAACCGGCTATATATATGATCATCATATAACCAATCTGTTGCCAGCACATCAATACAATCAATCCCCAAAAACCATACTTGGTCTCCAGTAAGATTGAAGTGTTATATCTGCTAAGTATTCCATTGAAAATCATACTCCAGATATATCCTAATACTATTCCACCAATCAGATTAGGCATAAAAAATACTGTTCTAAAAATATTGGTTCCTTTTAACCCTTGTGTCAAAAGGTAGGCCAACAAAAAAGCAATTAAGTTAATCAAAACTAATGAAATCACCGCGTACAAAGCTGTATACCAAAATGCATGTCTGAAACTGGCATCATTAAAAGCTTTGATGTAGTTATCGAATCCGATAAAAGTTGCATTGCTAGTAGTAACAAATTTACAGAATGACAGATATATACCTTTTAAGAAAGGATATATAAATCCTATAAAAAATGCTGCAAATGTTGGCAAAAGAAATATAGGGAAACATCGACGAATTGGTCTGGTTACCATACTTGAATTTGTGACTTTCACGTCTAATTTGTTATTCTCTTTCATAATTACTTTGCCTCTTTTTATATAATTTGAGCGGTCACAGTCATGTGACCGCCCAGTAAATTAACATATGTATTTTATTTCTCCAGAGGAGTTTTTCTATTATTATTTATACTCTAATTACTGCTGTGCAGCCTTGTACTGTGTTGCCCATCCGTCAACAAATGCTGATACTACATCATCCCAGCTTCCGCCTGCATCATACTGATTGATTGCCGATACAACACCTGCTCTCCAATCATCTACATTTGGTGTAAGATTGAATGTCCAATCAACTGTGTACTTACCAGCTTCACGCATTTCATCACCTTGCTTGATGAAGAGGTTTGTATTCTCCTGTGCTCCCTTGTAAGGAATTACACCGAACTGATCAGCCATGCACTTTGTACCCTCATCACTTGTAACCATCCACTTCATGAAATCAAGAGTAGCCTGGATATCAGCCTCTGAAGCATTTGCATTTACAGCCCAGCAGTTCTCTGTACCAGAGCAAAGTCCCTGATTCTCTTCACCGTCAACGCCTACATAGATAGGAATCATTGCAAGCTCGTCATCTGAATATTTCTCAGAAAGTGCTGAGTACTCCCATGAACCATTCTGATAGAATACTGCTTCACCATTTAAGAACTCTGTCTCAGCATCGTATCCTGCATCTGCAAGAGTTGCCTTGTCGTTCTTAGCATCTGTTGTATAGAGATCCCAAATCTTCTTGTAGTTATCAAGGTATGTACCCTTGATAGTTGCAGGACAAATTCCATCCCATCCATCAGCTTCTGCCTCATAGTAGAGTGGCATATTTGCAAGATGTCCTGAGAATCTCCAAGATGAAGAATCATCCATTCCTGATGATGTAAATGCATCAAAACCAAGTGTTGCTGCATTTGCATGAATATCATCAGCTACTGCCTTTAAAGAATCAAAGTCCTTGATCTCATCAAGTGAATGTCCAGCCTTTGTAAGTAATGTCTTGTTTACAATTATACCAAATGACTCATAGCAATATCCAATAGAAGCAACCTTGTCCCCATCGTATAATGTGAAATCATCTGTTGTTAATTCCTTGTATACATCTGTATCCTTCAGATCATAGCAGAAATCACCCCATGTCTTTACTGCTGCCTGGTTACCAACAACAAAAAGTGTAGGAGCCTCATCCTTGTCCATCTCTGCTGTAAGAGTAGAGTTGTATGTTCCCTCTGCTGCTGTAACGATTGTAACAGGAACACCAGTCTGATCTGTGTAAGTCTTGGCAATTCCCTGCAAAGCCTCATCAGCCTCTGGCTTGAAGTTCAACCAGTAAACCTGTCCTTCTGAATCACTAGATCCAGATGTTGTCTTGTTGCCGCATCCAGCGAAACAAGCTGCAACCATTGTCGCTGCCATAGCGACAGCCAACATTCTTTTTTTCATTTTGATACCCTCCATTATATTTCCTCTGTTAAAATACGTCCTCCGAAACGATTTCTGAAATCGTTATCTGAAACCGTTTTCAGAACCTGCATATAATTTACACCCAAGCACTAAAACTGTCAACAATTATGACGGGTTTTACATTCACTTTGTGAAAAGCCTCCAAAGCTGCCACCTGTTTTTTGTACAAATTGAAAACGTTATCAGATTCTATGTCTTAATATATTTTGAGCTTAAGCACCATATATTAACAATCTATGCTATAATCTCTGTGTTATGATACAGACATTAAATAAGAAAATCCAAAAATCAACTTTATTATATGCTTTCATAAGTCTGGCATGGCCTACAGTATTGGAAGAACTCCTCGGCACCATACTTCAATATGTAGACACTGCCATGGTAGGTCATCTCGGTCCTCGTGCCACAGCTACTGTGTCTCTCAGCTCTACCTATACATGGTTGTTGGGTTCAGTAATGTATGCCTTCGGCATCGGTTTCTTATCTTATATTGCCAGAGCAATCGGTGAGAAAGATCAACAGAAAGTTGAAACCGCAGCGAACCAGGCTGCTATTACAGCGATTATCGTCGGTGGAGTATTGACGCTAGTCACTGTAGCATTTGCTCCATTTATGCCAATAGTTATGGGAGCAGAAGAATCTATCAGACATGATGCTTCACTATATTTCACTTTAATTAATCTGCCATTAATATTGCGCTCATGCCTGACAATATTTGGTTCAGTAATTCGAGCCACCGGGGATTCCAAGACTCCAATGAAAATCAATCTATCTATAAATGTAATGAACATCGTCCTCAACTATGTGTTCATTTATGTATTAAAATATGGTGCTATTGGTGCAGGTTATGCCACATGTATATCCTATTCAATTGGCGGTATTATAATGTGCATTGCATTTATCCGAAACAAGACCTTGAACTTCCATTTGAACACCTTGAGATTTAACAAGACTGTAATGGGTAGTTGTTTGAGAATCTCCCTACCAGTTGTTCTCACCCAGATAGTATCCTGTATGGGATATGTGGTTGCCACCAGCTTCGTATCGTCCATGAATACGACAATATACGCAGCACATTCAATTGCTATTACAGCTGAGCAATTGTTCTATATACCAGGCTACGGCATGCAGGCAGCCACATCCACTCTGATTGGGAACGCCCTAGGGGAAGCGGATATGACTAAAGTAAAGAAGGTTATGAAAATATCCCTCACTTCCGTCATAACTCTAATGTGTGTTTCAGGATTGTTGTTATTCATTTTTGCTGAATTTATGATGGGGATATTTACTACAGATACTACTGTAATATCTACAGGTACCAGACTATTACGCATAGTAGCATTTACAGAACCGATTTTCGGAAGCGCCGCTGTAATGGATGGTATATATGCCGGGCTAGGCAAAACAAAACCACCACTTTATATCGAGCTGATAACCCGTTGGGGAATCAGAATTCTAGGTTCATTTATCTGTGTCAGAATTCTAAGCTTAGGAATTGATCAGATCTGGTACTGCATGATCGCAGACAATATCAGCAAATCAATTCTGTTAGCGATTGGATTGGTTATTGTAATAAATAGGTTAAAGAAAAAGGCAGAGTTTTAACTCTGCCTCTTCTTCTACATACGTAAAACAATCTTAACTATTATGTCAGCTTTAACGTTTTAAGGATTTCCATGCATCAACCAAGCCATCAGTATCACCTTCATCACGACTTAATATAAAACTTATTTTTTTGCCAGGCAGACTAAGCATAATCTTAACATCCTTCACAAATATACTATAATCATGCATTGACAATTCGTCCTCATTATTATGTTCATAACGCCTCTCTTTATTATCTTTTACAACAATTACAAACCTTTCATCACGCACAATTTTCACTTTCTGATTAAAAAAAGATAGATAAGGGCAAATTGCTAGTAGCAAAAACATAATAACAAAGGATATAAATGAATTAATTCCGTAGGATGCTCCTGTAATATTCGTTAAGTAATCTAAAATCAAAAATGCAAAAAACCCACTTGCAACTGATACCACTTGCTTTAACATAATTTTTTGACATTTAAACTCAATCATAGATTCCTTTCCTCCAATTAGTCCACAACATGATACACGCCTTCCCCTTCCTGGAATGCATACATATTATATCCATCCATTGGATTGTCTAATTCAGCTCCGTAACTATCCGGTAATAAGCTATGGTCAAATATCACCTCATCTTCATCTACAAACTCTAAATGAACATAATAAATTGTTCTATTCGACTCATCTACCAACGCATATTCATATCCACAGTCCCAATTATTAATAGTTTCATATGCATTAAATTTATAATCAGTAGTATTACTATTTATTGTATGAATGTCGGACTTATATGTAACGGAAATATTAGTCAAACGACTAACCTCATCGTGGAATTTATCCTCATCATATTTACATACAAGATAAATCTGATAATCATCATCAAAGACTCCACTTCTTTTCCAATAATAATAATCAAGTACTTCTCCTTCATTCACTTTGTCTGGAAAAATCAGCAAATTACCGTTTCCACTGAATTCTGATTTGTCCATATACTTGCTAACATCAGTATTTGCTTTAGGATGGATTGTAAAATATCCTCCAACTCCAACTAGCACCAGCACAATCAATAGTATCCCCAAAAATATTTTCTTCTTCATAAGTTTATCCCCCAATTTCATATAAAGCACATTATAGATTCAATTTCTCAATCACAGACTCATCCAACTCATTTGATAAATCTCCATAATACCATTTGCCATTCTCCTTCAGCATAATAGCATATAAAACCATAGGCATTTCTGTAGAATACAGTGAGCCAGCTGCATAAGCATTTGATGAATTAGAGCCATTAGCATAATTACCACTATTTTTTGCACATACATATATAATTGAGTCTGCATCTCTTATTTCTTCATCAGAATATTTAACATCTGGATATATATCATTTAAACTCACCAAGATCTCCTTGATTATATCCGCATGCTTATCCATACTCCTGCCTAGCATATTGGGTTTGATCATCTCAAAAGAATCTTTTTTATTCAGCATATTCTGCCTATACTCCTGCGATTCAAACAGAGATGAATCCGCATATAATTGATTATTCTCATTGTATCGATATAAAACTTGCCCATTTGATGTACTATAAATCCGATACTTTCCTTCTTGTTCATATTGTTCAACATCAAATGATTCAAAATCCATAACATTGTCTGATGCAATAAACAGCTTTCCATCATATACAACTGGCGAGTAAATCTCACCGCGAAGTCCTGATACACCATCCGATGTAGCCTTTGATGCACATCCCGTCAAAACTATACTACACAGCAGCATTGTCACTACAATATGTAACTTCCTCTCCTTTTTCATGCTCACCACTCCTCTTTTCTATTCCACAATATGATACATACTTTCACTTATTTTATAAGCATACATATTATATCCATCTATAAAATCCATATCATGCTCCGCATAATTATCTGGCAATAAACTATGATCAAATACCACCCTGTCCTTATTAATAAATTCCAAATGAACATAATAAATTATATGCTCTGCTTCATCTATCAATGCATACTCATATCCTCGATCCCAATTATTAATAGTTTCATATGCATCAAAGATATAATCCTCCGTGTTGTATTTTATTGTATGCTCCTCTGACTTGTAGGTACATTTAATATCTTTTAGTCTATTTACTTCACTTTCAAAAGTTGAGCTATCATACTTACACGCAAGATAAATCTGATAGTCTGTGTCAAAGATGCCTTCCCTCTCCCAATAGTAATAATTAATGCAATCTTTCTCATCAACCCTATCCGGGAAAATAGCAAGCGTGCCACTCCCTTTAAAAGTATTTTTAATATCATATTTATTAATATTCTTTTGCGGAAGCGGATTAATATGCAAACTTATAGCTAAAAGCAATGCACCAAATGCAAATGCAAATACTATTATGCCAATTATTATAAGCCTCTTTTTCATACTACTATTTCTGCTAACAAATCCCAAATCAACAAAACACTCTCCTCTCTTGTCTTCCTCATTGTAAAAATCCTCCTTTCACATAATTCAACGATACGCCCTAATCCTAAGGATACTTTTTATTATGCTTGTTTAAATATGACACAAAATCTTTAATTAATAATGTGGAAAAACATGGGGCAAACAAAAAAGCTCCCAACACAATAAAGATATCTTTATGAATATTCATTCGCCCTATCAGTACTAAACAAAAGCCAATCAAAGATATGATTAACAAAACTCCTTCTAGTCTAAGCTCTCTCATCTGATTTCCATGCCGTTTTTTTATATAACCAGTTATTAATTCCATTAAGGCATATATCATCAAAAACATCCCTATTGAAAAATTAAAAAACCACATCGATATAATCGCTGATATAACTAATAAGAAGCAGCTCAAGATAAATCGTTTTTTTAACATATACACCTCTTTTTATACATACTTATTTAAAATGCAGCATCCCACGTTGTTGCAATCATAGTCTCTTCATCCTCTTATTCTCTATGTGTGCTTCTTATCTTTACACTGATCATTCATAGATGAAAAGCGTATAAAAAAAGAATCTGGTGGCTCAGTCAAAAAAAACACTAAACAAATCTCCCCTTTATATCTGTGCCCATAATATCTCGCAAACTGGTAATCGTCGTCTCTTTCTTATAATGTAGGCACACCATCGCCATACAGGCTGCAGCACAATCAGTAATATCATGCTGTTTTACAACTGTATATCTCATATTATTACTACGCTCATCACGAGCACAATTATTCTTATCACATTCTATTTCATAATTTCTCCAAAATAAAATAATCACGAAAGAACCTTTCGTGATTATTGTAACATTATTAATTTGTAGATTCAATCATTATTGTGTCGTTATTTTATTTATCCTCTCTAATTGCCAAACTATCTGGCAACAAGTACTCATACCATTTATCTCTCTCATTAATAACATTTATACGCTCAAAGGATTCATCCATTTGTGAAATGCTCCCAAAATAAGCATCCTTATAATAAATATCATATGTGCCATCCGATTTATGAATCATGTAAGAGTTTTCCGGTGTAAGATATACAGCACCCTCTTCTTCAAGAACATCTTCATCAACATAGTCCGGTTCAAAAATAAAAATATATGACAATACAAAAAAACATACAGTCATTAATAAATAAAAGTACCTTTTAAACGAGACTTTCCCCGAACTAGTCATATATTCAAACCGCTTCTTCAGAATACTTTTATTAGATGCAAGTGTCATAATAGGTGTTTTTTCTTTATTAGCTTTATCATTTAAAGAAGCTACCAATAATTCCATATACTTTATAGTCGTTTCTTTATTTGACGCGATCTCATGATCAACCCGAATTTCTAATATTTCATTTGTTTCATTTCTAACTAACAAAGTAACTGGATTCCACCAAAACATACAATTCATTAGTGCAACAAAAAATTTTAACAATAAATCGCAGTTATTATAATGGGTAATCTCATGCCTTAATATTAATTCAAGATTATCATCTGAGAGCTCTATATCTTGTGGTAGTAAAACTTTTTGAACAAATAAACCAGCAATCTGAGGACTTTCTACCTTATTTGTTCTCAAAACAATCAATCTGAAAAGGCGTTTCTTCTTATACTTTTCTAAACATTTTCTAACGTTTTTGTCAGCTGTAACATCAACTACATTCTTACAAATATACTTATCAAATCGAACTGTCTCTCTTATTAAATATGCACTTTTAATTGCAAATCCAAACATCCATATAAATAATAGAACATGCGCCACTCGAATCCTAGTACCGCCAATTTCATTCCACATTACATCTAAATATTTGGATATATTATATGACCAATATACATTTCTACTAATATTAAGCATCTCAACCGGAAATGCCAATCGAATAATCAATAATATAATCGAAATTATTATTGCATTATAACCGATAGCAACTATTTTTTTGGTACTACTCAACACAATATATATATATATATACAATAAATAAATTACACGCTATAATTGTTGTTATAACTGATGAAACCGTAAAATCAATCATTATTTAATCTCTTTTTTGTACTCCTCAAGCATCTTTTCTAATTCAGCTACATCTTTTAATCTCTGTTTCTTTGACTTTTCTGCTCCAAGCAATCCACATACAAGTTCAACAGCTGGACGCTTATTAAGTTTCTCCATCTCATCAATATAGCATCTTGTCTGGAACTCCTCAGCAGTCATTGTAGGCAAATAGCTTCTGCACAACACTGTTCCGCTATATCCGATTTCTCCAACCTTGATATATTCAAATTTAAGCAGCCTTCTAAGTTCAGCCTGTACAGTATTTACATTTAACTCAGAATTAATGTCACATATCTCGCTATAAGACAATGGCTTCTCTGTGTTCCATAAAATATCCATAATTTTTCTTTGTGCTTTTGTAAGTCTTTGCATAATAATCATATTCCTTTCGTTATAAATTATTAACTGTGTTACTTATATTTTAAATAACTGCATTTCTTATCGCAACAAAAAAATACTCTCTTTACTGTTTTCCAATAAAGAGAGTAATCCTTGCCATGTTTAATTTCTTTTTTATAAAATTATAGCTTCTTTAATGTTGTTGCTCCGCCATCGCACAATATATCGACGCCTGCCAGGTATCCATTTCGCTCATCAACAGCTGTAGCAATGGCATATCCCAGTTCTTCCGGTTTACCCATTCGCTTCTCTGCTGTTTGAGATACCATATCTCCAGCATTATCTGATTCCAGATTCCCCATATCCGTAGCGATTAATCCCGGACTTAGAGACAATACTCGTATTCCTCGCTTACCATACTCCTTCGCACTATATCGAGCATACCACAAGACAAAATTCTTGGAGAGAGCATATGCAAATCCAGCTTTATTATAATCCGTTTTTGCCAAATTACTTTTCTTAATCATCTTCTGGACAAATTTATCTTCATCCTTCAATGCCAACTTATACTGTTTCTCATTTATTAGAAATTTAGGGAGTAAATATGCTGAATTAGATGACACATCCAAAATCACGCTACCTGCTTCCATCTTCTTTGAAAACTCCTGATTTACATAAACTGTACCAAGAGCATTCACTCGAATTAACTGTTCCTGCTTTGCCATTGCCGGAGACAGTCCAGCAGCATTTATCACATTAGTAATCTTGCCTAATCCAGCACAAAACTCTGCCAACTCTCTCACGCTGTTTCTATCCGAAGTATCGCATGTATGTGCATAGGCCTTATGTCCACTTGCCTCAATCTCTGCAACAGCTCTTTCCAGCTTTGACATAGTTCTACCAGATACTACAATCACTTTATCCTTTGGCATATATTTAGCAGCAGCGAGACCCATTCCACTTCCGCCACCAGTTATTACACATATTTCACTCATTATATATCCCTCCATCTATATCGATTAAAGTAAATATATCACCCCTGTGTAAACAGTAAGTAAACTAGAAACACTCCAAGGTATCATCCTCATCTATATTATTTGCCACATATTTCACATAAAATATAGATTCAGCAACCTGAGGTATACACAGCACCAACAGCGTTAATACCCCTTCTATCAAAAGGTAACTTCCATCATATACTATGTTGTACCACAGATTCGCAGCAAACCCTTCTCTGTAATTTGGATAGAATATCTCAGCTGATATTACGTAGCATACAAACATACCAACCAGCCCCATTACATATCCCAACTTCAATTTCATGGGTTCAACCTGAATTGCCTCATTCTCATCAATACGTATCACATCAGGATTGTTTGGTTCATGCACCATCGCACCAAGTGAGAACATCAAATGGGCAATTGGATACTCTAACACAATTGAACCTATTGCCGGATTTACATACTCACCTGTCAGGATATTTAACCCAAGTCGGATAAAACCAAATATAACAGATGAAGCAATACCATACTTTGGGCCACATACAAATGTTATAAGCCACAATGCCAACAAACCAAAATATGTCACGCACCCTCCTTGTGGCAACACTATTACCTTGATGCAGGATAATCCGGTAGCAAGGGCAAGCAATATCAATGTCCACAATATTCTATTATTCCAAAATATGTTCTTACTCTTCTTCATCTCTCAGTTCCTTTATATGCATAGATCCTTTTCTGGTTTTATCTCTCATATACTTAAGCAATATCACCACAAGTACAAATGATATGGTGCCGCAGATAATCAATGTGGAAAATGTGGTATTGGCATAATCCGCATTTATTCCAACAAATCCGTAGAAATGCTCCAGCATCTCCACCACAAAAGCCTGTACCTGAATAATCGCCAATATTGTAGCCACAATGCTTAATATATTTCCATTTCTCTCTGACACGCGAGCACTCTTCAACTCCACGATATGCTCTAAGAAGCTCTGATGTTCCAGATAAGTCTCTTGCAGTTCCTCATTACCGAAAGCTTTGATAATCTGCATGGCCTCCTGCTGAGTTCCCCAATATTTAAAATTATGCTTTTCCCAAAATCTAACAGTCTTTCCAAAATTTCTATACAGCGACAATATCTGTTCATGAGATATATCACCATCATTTGCCAATGCATTGGTTATCTGCATATTTACCTTTACAATAGAAGTATTTTGGAACATGACAAGCACCATTATAAATGCATATGTAGCTGTCAAATCATTTCTTCCCTCAACATCATCGTTAAAAGATTTCATAACGCAAGCCACTACAGTCTCCGACATATATACTTCATAATAATCATACTGCGCATAGTCTGTTTCACATATGGTTTTCAAGTTCTCACTGTCAACATGAAATGCCTGGTGTATGCTGTTATAGGTCTCCCCAGCCATCATACATTTGAATTCTTGTTCCTCCGGTCTGTCTGATAACAAAACAAATGCCTTGGCCTCACCACACTTCAACAAACCATATTTATATTTTAGGAATTTATAAATATCAAGGTAATTATTATAAAGAAGCTTCTCACGATTCTCTTTCACCAGGAATCCCTTTGCGTCCTCAGGCATCTTAATCCACATGCTCTCATGACTCATCTGATCAAGCACCTGTGTTGCATCATATTTACAATCCGGCAAAACCAATGTCAACACATATATATGCGTAGGCTCATGGAGAGTGAGAATCATATGACATTTCTCAAATCCGATGCACTCCGGCTCTTCCCCTGCATCCGGATAATCATCAGTTGAATGGATAAATTCATAGGAACCCAGGTATGCCATTTCCAATTCATCTGCAACTACATTTCGGCACTCATACTGGAAATTTTCTTCCAACTTAGTCATTAAAGTGGCTGCAAACTCATCATGCTGTTTAATCCAATCATAACCCTCACGCTTATTCTTCTTTGCCTGTTTTAATATCTCATCCAATCGCCAATTATTCTTGTTATCAGCCAGTGGAATCATCAAGAAAATATCCTTCTTATAACTTCCCATTATCGACCTCTCCTATTTACCAAAATCCAAGTCATTTGCCATAAGCTTCCGTAAACCATCTCCTTCACATACAAAGAGTACATTACCGTCTTCCTTCAGCACTCTCTCATCTATAAACCGCAATCTCTTCAAAGCCTTTTTGCCATCAGGCGATACTGCTGTAGCAGTTATAGTTTTGATTCCATAACCCGCATCATTCATATGATTCAGATAATCAATCCATGCATCTGTCAGTATTTTGATAACACCACTGTCTCTGTAATCAGGATTTGTAGCAATAGAGATAATGAATATATTATTATCGCCCTGCTGCCATTTCTGTAGTTCTGACGGTTCAATATCATCATCTCGAATTATTTCAGTATCATATCTGATGTCCTGATACAGCCCATCTGTACACGGAATGAAATTTATGTATCCTGCAAGTCTGCCATTTGCCTCGTCCTCCACACAGATAAACTGTCTTGGTTCTGCCTCATATCTGGCAATCATATTTTCCAGCTCACCTACATAACCATCCGCAGCATAGACTATCTCATCAATGCCCATTACCTTATTTAGATATTTGTCATCAATCTCTTCACCATTTAACACCTTAAAACTCATTACAATTCCACTCCAATTATCTTAATTTACTTATATTCATCCGGTTATTGCACCCATCCAATATCATTTACCAGACTCTAATAATTCATAATAAAACAGATACTGCTGAATTATCCCTGCAAAGCCTGCATATCTATCAAAATCAAAACCCTCTGCATAATACTTATCCAAAAGCTGTCTCACATGTGTATCAATTGGAAAGGCATCCACATGATGTAAGCCAAACAGACATATGCAGTTGGCAACCTTGGGACCAATTCCCTTGTGTGAAATAAGAGAATCATAAGCCTCTTCATATGACATGTCTTTTAACTCCTGAAGCCACTGAGGATTGATTCTACCGTACTCATACATCTCTTTGAGAAATGGAGCACGATATCCAAATCCCATGGATGAATCCTCAAACAGCTCCTGTGGCACTTCATCAGGCTTAGGAAATGTATAGACCTCCTCCACAGGCAATCCGAAATCTCCTGTCGTCTCCACCTTGCCACCACATCGCCTACAAAGCAAATCCACACTATTTCCAATGCGCTTGATATTATTATTTTGAGAAATCATAAATGTAATAATCATTTCCCAAATATCCTGCTGCAGTATTCTCACTCCATTGCCACAGTGAAATGCCTCAATAAGATGTAAATCCTGTGAGTTCTCGATAACTTGTTCTATGGAGTCATAATCTGTCAGCAAATCAAAATACTTCTCCCACTTGTTCTGCCATTCATTTTCATCGCAGGCAAATGAGAATCTATCTCCAATTTGTCTCACATCAATATATGAACCCATAGCCGGTATTCTATATATAACACTCTCTGAATCTGCATATATCCGCCTCCATCTGAAGCACTGTCCGCTATCTGCTATCTGTCTTAAATCAAAATTTCTAATCTGCTTTTCAATCATTATATCACCGGCTTTATTATATAAATCACATATCTACCACACTTTTTGGCACCATTATTTCACAAGAGAATCCATATATTTATCAAATAGTTCAAAAGTCTTGGTATATTTATTATCTATCATCTTGATGTCATCTGCGAATTCTAATATCTGTGTTGGGTCATCATTATATCTTTCCCACTTTGGAAGTCCCGATGCATTTGGATTACCTGTCTTGGCGAAATTTGTCCAGTATGCCACCATAGTATCAGATACATATTCATCCACATCATCATAATTACCTGATGATAAATCCAGGTTACCATAAGCATATGGGATTTCTCCAGAATGCCATACCCCTAAACCGCCATTGTCCTTATTGAAATAATATAGATATACATCTCTATTTTCCTTCGCCATATACTCTGACCATGTATGATGACTATAAGTAAACCAAGCTACTCCATATAATTCATAGAGATTTGCCTTGGCTTCGTCATCTGTATCCGCCGGATACATCTCGGCAAGTTCCTTATTATAATCGCCAACCATTTCCTTCAAATCCTCCACATATGTATCTGCGGTCGAATTATTATCAAACATCATAAATACATATGCTTCATCTGCATTATAACCGTTAAGCAGTGCCTGCTCATTATTCTCACCCTTCTCATAAGTAAGGTATGGCTGTTCTGTAATTGCATATCCATCAACAGTCATAGAACCATTGTTGGTCTTGGTCTGTAACAGTTTCTCAGCTGGAACCTCTCTCATCTGGGCCATATTATCGCAGCCCATCTCCTCCATTACTTCCTTGCCTGTAGAGATTGCCTTGTCATATGTTCTAAAAGTATGATATGGCACCTTTGGTGTGATTCCACTACTCTCTGCAATTACATTTTTGAACAATCCCTTGGCAAGTGGAGATACACAAAGTGCATTTACCGAAGAAGAACCTGCAGACTCGCCTGCTATAGTAATATTTGACACATCACCTCCAAAGTTGGCTACATTTTCATTTACCCACTTCAATGCTTCAATCTGATCCAACAGACCATAGTTGCCTGTAGTATGATTTGGAGATTCCTCTGCCAACTCCTCTGTTGCCAGATAACCGAACACGCCCAATCTATATCCGACTGTGATAAATATAACTCCATTTTCCGCGAAAGTCTCACCATTATAATCCTGATAATAAGGCTGACCTGTAGTAAGTGAACCGCCGTGATAATATACAATTACCGGCAAATTATCACCTGGCTTAACTCCAGCTGGAGTCCACACATTCAGATAAAGTGAATCCTCACTGGCAGCCTCATTGTAATTGTCCTCAAAAGTGAACTTATAATTGTGATATCCAATAATCTGAGACCCCACACTGTAAATAGGTGAATTCGGACTCTGCATAGACATTGGTGCAAATGTATCACATGCTTTCACACCATCCCATTTGTCAGCAGGCTGTGGCTCTTTCCAACGTAGCTCTCCTACCGGCGGTTTCGCATATGGGATTCCCGCGTAAACTGCCACTGACTTATCCTCGTTATATACTCCAGTCAACTGTCCCTGCTCTACAGAAATCACGCCAGTAACTTCCGGTTCCTTGTTGGCAACTGCAGGAATCTGAATTGTAGGAGGCCAAAACAGTTTGGCATTGGCAAATAATAATGCCGCCAGACTAATCCAACTTAAAAATTTCAAATACCATTTCTTATCTCTAAGCTTAAACTGATGAAGCAGGAAATAACAAATCAAAATACCTGCTGCCACTATCCATCCTCCTATAGTGATTTTGTATATTTCTATAAGAAGGAAGTATATCAGGGTAAATAATACAAATCCTATTACAAATCCTATGCTTCTCTTTTTCTTCATATTCAGCCCTCCTTGTATATATCCAGAACTCTTTCTATTACAATATATAAATTAATATTTCATTTAAAAATCTGTTGGTTTACGAAAATCTAATATCAGCTTCTCTTTCTGCTTATGACTCAATTGTTTCAGCAAAACTTCTCTGCTCTGAGCCTGTCTCTTCTCATTAAACTCTTCATAATATACCAATTCAACCGGTCTTCTGTACTTAGTATACTTGGCTCCGGTTCCATTATTATGAGCCCGCAGCCTCTTCTTCAAATCAGGCGTATAACCCACATAGAGACTATCATCATTGCATCTCACCATATAAGTGTAATAAGTCTTCTCTTCTCCTGGTGCAGTTGCATCCAGTCTTGCCAATATAGGGCCACCATTTTCCTTCAGCCACTTTCTTCTCTCCCTATAGTCAGGAAGAATTTGCTCCACATGTTTCCAAAATACAGCGGAGTGATTCATTTCCAATCTATGACACAACTCATGGACTATTACATAATCTATAATCTCATCATTGGTCAGCATAAGCATACAGTTGAAATTCAAATTCCCCTTGGAAGAGCAGCTTCCCCATCTGCCTCTCTGAAATCTATAGGAGACCCTCCCATATGTAACTCCGATTTCCCGAGCATACCTAGCAATTCTATCTGGCATTATAGACTTAGCCTGTTTGGCTAGAGCCTTCTTCTCAGACTCTGATATTGGTTCAACAGTCCCAACCTCGGCTCTACGCTTCAGTATCTGTTCACGATGAGTTTCAATCCAATTTTGCTTCTCGGCAATAAACGAATCTATAAATCTCTTGCTCATCAACCTTGGTGCTCTAACTACCACAGTGCCATCAGGCTTAATCTCTATTGCAACGGTTTTTCGTTTACTTCTAACAAGCTCGTACTCTATATCTGTCATATTAATTCACATCTCTTTTATCAGCTCTTCTTAGTAATGATTATGCCTCTTACAAATCCAAAGACATAATATATAATATTCTTTATTACAAAGAATCCTCCCCACAAAACAACTATCCCTTTTAATATCTCATCTATCAGATTAATCCCAATGAAAATATTCCAATTAGTAAAGCAAACTCCGCAAGCACCAATCAGAGACACTGTCTCTATCATCATTCTGATGAAAGGTCTGATTCTGGTTCGATAATTTCTACCATTTACACGCCAGTCACCATAACCGCATAACACCGCCAAGGCGAAAAATGTCGGATATCCCCAACTGAAATGTGCCGACTCTCCAATAAAAATCAACCACAGGATCATAAATATCAGCTGAATTAGTTCCAAAGTATAATCCTTGTGCCCATCAACACCTGGTATCTTGTATGCAGCAACAACCCTGCAGTCCCTCTTAGTTATCCAATTAATTAGTTTCTGGACTCCGATCATTCCAAGGAGTATATATACAGGAGCATAGTGATATAAATATCTGGCTCCCGCTTCAAACACTGTCAGGTAAATAAAATATATCAAGCAGCATGACTCTAGCATAACCTCTCCGGCGCCTCTATAATAAGGATTTCCCATAAATAATGCCAGCAAACTTAGCAGCATAACTGCAATCCACACTGCCGTTCTAGCAGGCTTCCATATAATATCACTATGACCGCACCAGAATACCGCGCCATAGAAACCATCTCCATAGGATTCCTTGGTTTTAGATGCAACCAGTTTCAAATATCCCTTAGGTCCTAAATCCTTCAGGCGCTTCCCTATCATTGCAATATTCGCAGCTTCCTTGGTCTCTTTAGTCACATAGCTGTTAGTATAATCATCATCTGCCACATTATACTTACCATTAGATTCTACATTTAATCCCATCATGGCATAGTGAGTCCATGTCTTCTCATATCTCTCATTATAATGATAATCAAACTGATCCAAAATAGCACTCTTGAAACAGAGATAAACTACCATAGCCAGAAGTACAGCCAACATACATTTAGACATCTCCGTCCACGATATTTTTCCAAATATCCATCCTGCCAATTCCAACATGCATATGGACACCGCCATAAATATATTGGTAGGTTTAATAAGTATGCCAATGGCCACCACAACCATAATCCCCAGAAATTCTCCAAATCCAAAAATCTCATGGCTTCTGATTCGATTGAACATCCATGCAATTAAAATCGGGAAAAAGACTGAATATACATCTGTATAAGGCACTGTAACCCCCGGATGAAGACAAACTAGAAAGGCTGTTAACAAAAATCCCATGATAGCTACCACAGGCGATGCCCCGGTTCTATCCAAAAAGATTCCCACCATTACAGCTGCAACAACAGTAAGCAGCATGCCAAAGAGGCGCATTATAGTCAATCCGTTTAGCCCTGTCATTCTGCCCAATCTAACAAAGAGAGATGCAACATAGACTATTCCTAAATTATTTGGATTGTTCATCAGATATATCTTCTGCCAATCCTGCATATGATTATATACATAATCAACCGCCATCTCCGTAACATATTGCGCGTCGTAAGCATAATTATTTTCATTCGTCAAGAAAATAACAATTTGAAAAATGTATGTTAATACAGCCAGTACCAATATAATATACGCCGGGCTTATCTTAAATTTTGTTCTATTCACTTTAAATCAAACCTCTATACTAATTATTTATTCCCCGAATGATTAACTTCATGCGGTGACAATTTTGCGCAACATTTTATATAACCCCTCAATTATATAAATAGCCGCCAATGTAACAACCAGCACAATAATCATTTTAATAAACGGATTCAATCCATATATTCTTGGGAAGAATCCTATGATATACATGGTAAATTGATGTAACAAATACAATTCAAAGGCCTTGTCCCCCACAAGTTTTAGAATCCTTCGAATAATACCATTGCTCTCGCGAACATTTATATAATAATACAATACATTACAAAGCCCCACAATCGTTATGAACACTGAAATTTTCACCATTGAAGTGCCCAAATCATTTCTTCCAAAATCCTTCCACCAGCGGCTCTCCGCATACTGTAATATCAAGCCCAGGATGGTGACACATATTCCTACAACTGCAGCAACTCTCATCTTATTCCCATCAGAAGCTTGAGCTGATCCGCAATCCTCCAAATATCTCCATCTCATACCAAGAGCAAAATATGTAATCCACACAGCGAAATTATTAATATTATCAGGAAATATAATCCACGCTCCATTTCTGATAAGAATCTCTTCCACAAGCATGGCAATAGGTGTGATAAATAGTAATACTACATACCAGTCTGTCCTTGCTATTTTGGCGATTACAGGCGTAAGCACAATAAGCTGGACAAATACGAAGACATAATAGTAAGTCAGGTTGCACTGGCCCAATAATAGTCTAGGTATAATGTCATGCCAATCTCTTGTGACAGCACAATAAAGTATGGAACAAATAACATATGGCACCAACACCTTTGCCAATCTTCGCTTATAGAAAGTTCCCACATGTTCAATTTTCGTCTTGGTTAAATATCCGGATAAAAAAATAAAGACACCCACGCACGGGGCAATAAAAGGAAATACCAGATAATCATAATCCCAGAAAGTAGTTGTATGTATTAGAATCACTGCCATAGTCGCCAGTGCTTTCACAATTTGTATGTTATGTCTTTTATATGTACTCCAGTTCACAATAACAATCCCTTAATTTTTTCTCAAAGCAATAATCTGTACACATGTCATATATTACATTCACAGTCTTCATGCTTCAGAAGTTATTATATCATTACTTGATGTATAAAAGGCTTTTTTTCAAATAATTTATCCCAACAATCGCCACGCATGAGATAATTATTTGCAATACGAACATGATTATATAACCAACATTTTCCACCATCTGCTCCCAATGCATAAATTGTCTACATATATTTTGAATTGCAACAACCGTAATCGTATTTTTACCAAAGAAAGTCAAGAAATCTCTAATTAATGTAAAACGGTAGAGAAAACTGCAGAGATAAGCTGCGGTCAGCACTCCTGCCAAAGCCACAATTATACAAAATGGATACCCCTCATATTCTCCCATAGAAAGAACCAATTTGGTATGTGGCAATCCAAAGCACCAGATTAACGCTCCGGCAATACACGGAAAAATCATGTGCATCATTTTTTGAAAATATTTCTTTAATTCACACCCCACCGCCACAAAACATATACATATCAATGCAGTATCAACGCGCCATGGAATACTGTCAAATCTACAACTCAGCTGGTATCCTATCAGATTCAAAAGCAATATTACGAACCATCTGATCCAATTATTTCGCCCAATGGTATTAACTAGAATTACATAGAAAATTTCTGCGAGAAATAGTACCATAAAAAACCACAAGAGCCACACATCTTCCCCCACAAGCAGACCATAGAATCTATTCAATGATACAGTAATAGCCGCATTGGCTGTGTAGCCATATCCAATCATCAGTCTAATAAAACCTATTATTATAGTTACGGAGCCAATCAATGCATATGGCACAAGTAGAGATTTTGCTTTGCTTATAATTGTATCTCCTACAGAATCGGTTCTGAGATAGCATCCTGCAAGCACAAAAAAGACCGGCATGTGAAATGATGTAATAACGCGCCCTTTCATCAACACATGATCCAGTATCATAAGAATTATTGCCATGCCCTTTAACATATCCACCAGATAATTCCTGCCATCTTTATTTTGCCAATCATCAATTATTTTTTCTTCCATTTCCCCTCCCATCAGCTATTTCTGTTTTTAGCAGCCATTAATCTATATATCCCCGACACTCCGGCTAATATATAGCACGGAGCAAACATAAATACATATCTGGCACCAGTCTCAAACAGCATCAGATACATCCATACCAATAAGCAAAGCATGACATTCATAATCACCAACGATTCCGTTATACCTCGAAGCCTCCTTCTAACTGTCACTATAATATTTAATCCTAATCCTGCAAGTACTGACAGCCATATCACATTTCTTATATTTTCCAAAGTTAACGGCCGATAATCTTTTGACCAGATTCCCCAGGCAAATGTTCCATCCCCATATGTATTTACAGTCTTTCTGGCAACAAACTTTAAGTATCCCGGAAGCCCCATTTTTGTCAGTCTCTGCTCTATAACTTCAAAGTTCGCCTCCATTTTCTCTTCCTTGGTTAAAAAACTGTTGGTATACTCGTCATCCACCTTATAATATCTGCCATATTTCTTCTCGTTTAATCCCATCATAACATAATGAGTCCAGGGCTTCAGATAGGCTTCATCATATGAATAATTCACCCCCTTAACTTCCAGCTGATACAATCCCATAGTTAGCGCACCTGCCACAACAATAACTATTCCAAGATTTTTTAAACTATTCAATCTGTTCTCATGATGCATATCACTTACAACTTCCACAATTATAACCGCAATGCCAGGCAAGATATTTGTAGGCTTCAATAAACTCCCCACAAAAGCCAGGAGAATAGGAAGCAATACTCGCCTCCATCCACACATGCCTTTTTGGCCACGTTTCGCATAGGTATAAAATACCGCTATTGGTATGCACACAGAATATATATCTGTATACGGCACCACACACCACGGATTGCAAGCAATCAAAAACGCACATATCCCATAACTGATATATGCCATCTTCGCATTATCTGTAATCCAATAAGTCAAAAATGCTGTGAGCCCTGATGAAATTGTTGCAAGCATCATTCCAACTATTTTCCATATAATTACAGGATTTGTTCCCAGAAGCTGTGATATCTTCAAAAAGAACATATCTATATATAACATACCAAGATTATTAGGATTATTTAAGAAATAAATTATTTGAAAATAATTTAAACCTCCCTTCATTTGGTTTGAAGCTGCATCTGCAACTATTGCGGCATCACCAGCAAAATACACCTGTAATTTCAAGCACACTAAAAGCTGTAACCCAAAGGTTACAGCCATCAGCATATATATGATTTTTCCGGTTTCAAAAGTCAAATGTATCTTTTTCATATTTTAATCACTAATGAGTAGGGTATAGAATAATTATATTTTTCGATACATTTATCTTAATACATTCCGGTTAAATCCCATGTTCAATTTTTATTCATCTCATGTGTTTTTTGTATTACTTATAACAATCTACTACAAAAACATTAGGCAATCTTACCTTCCTTCTTAAGCCATACAACCTCATCATGAATTGTCTCCTGGTAAGATCTTGTTGTATATCCCAATTCTTTCTTGGCCTTGCTTGAATCAAAGCAATTGTTACGAGCAAGATTATATACTGAGAACTTGGTCATAACCGGCTTAGTACCTTTGCGTTTTGCCTTTCTTTCCATAATACCAGCCATTAGATTAGCCATTCCAATTGGAAGATAGAATCCAGGAGCTTTCACACCTGCTTCATCAGCAACCATCTTAGCGAAATCCTTGAACTTCACTTCCTTGTTTCCCAGGATGTAGCACTCGCCACATTTTCCTTTATCAGCCGCAGCAATAGTACCAGCAGCTAAATCTCTTACATCACACAAATTAAATCCACCATCAATTCCTGCTGGCATCTCACCATTTATAATCTGAATCAAAGAACCTGTGGTCTCTCCAATTGCAAAATCCTCCGGTCCCATAATTCCACTTGGATGTACAATACATGCATTCAACCCTCTGTCACTGACAGCATCTAATACTGCCTGTGAAGCCATAGCCTTGGACTGACTATAACAGCCCAACACATCATCTGCCTCGAAGCTATCTACTTCTCTAATAACTTCTCCCTTTGGCATCTCAGGAATTGCACCTGTGGAGCTGCAATATACCAGCTTCTTACACTCAGGATGGGACAGGCATAAATCAATAATGTTTTCTGTACCGCCTACATTTACGTCAATAACCTTCTGATTGAATTCAGGATTCACTGTTACGATACTTGCAATATGCATCACAATTGTCTCCACGCCATCCTCTACTGTAAAGAATCTCTCCAGAGATTCAACATCTGTCAAATCACCCACACATACCTCTGCTTCCTCTGGAACAAACTTAATTGCAGGATCATTTGGAAGTACAAATGCTCTAACATCATCACCTCTATCTATAAGCTGTCTGCATACTGTTCCTCCAAGAAATCCTGCAGCTCCTGTTACTAAATACTTTGTCTTTGCCATAATTAATTGCCTCCTCGCTATATTAAAAATTATTTAACAAATTCGTGACTTGTTTTTCACTGAAAACAAGATACAATAAAAAAGTAAATTATAAGTAAACGAAAAATAATTTTTGAAAGGTAATAAATTATGGCAAATCATAACAAAACCTCTAGACCTGACAATACACGTTTTCAAAACTATATGGCCATCATGGCTATTGTCCCTGCAGTTTTATCGATTATGGCTTATGAATTTGTAGACTTCATGCTCTACACCTTCCTCGACAGTCGAACAGAGTATCAGCCTCTAGACGGTATTGGAATTCTGATGCCAATGGCTTTCATGATGGAACTATTCACATATTTCTTCTCCAAGACAATTATTAAAAAGGTAAATATACTCACCTCCGCAATGGCATCCGTGGCAAAAGGCAATTACAACATCAGATTAGACAGCCGACGTATGGCACCCCTTAAAGAAATGAGTGACAGTTTCAACTCCATGGCAGAAGACTTGGCAAGTGTTGAAACTTTGAGAAAGGATTTCATCAACGACTTTTCTCACGAATTCAAAACACCAATTGTATCCATCAACGGATTTGCAAATCTATTATTGGAAGAAAATCTGACAGAAGAAGAGAAAAGACAATATCTGACAATAATTGCTGACGAGTCGGAGCGACTATCCAACTTGGCGCAACAGACAATGCTCATGTCAAAGCTGGACACTCAGGTGAAAATCAACGAGTCCGCCATTAAAACCTTCTCATTAAGTGAACAAATAAGGCGTTGCATCATTCTATTGCAGAACGATTGGTCTAGCAAAAATATAAATATGGAAATCGATTTAGATAAGACCAACTATGTGGGAGATCCTACTCTAACGGAACACATATGGATCAACCTGCTAAACAACGCTATTAAGTTCACGCCGGAAAATGGAGTGATCAAAATAACATTAACTCAAAATACATCTGGAGATAATCCTTCTATCATTTTCAAAATCACAGATTCCGGATGTGGTATGTCAGATGAAGAAATAGCACATATATTTAACAAATATTACCAGGCCGACTCTTCTCACTCTGGGAAAGGCTTAGGCTTAGGCCTGGCAATTTGCAACAGGGTTGTCACTTTGTGCCACGGTTCTATATCTGTAGAAAGTGTTCTGGATAAAGGGACAACATTTACCGTAAGTTTACCTATTAATAATAAGATGTAATTATAATTATCAGAAGGAAGGACGATTTATGGCAACAATTCTAGTAGTGGAAGATGAGAAAAATATTCAATTGCTTACCAAAGCTCATCTCAAGAACTATTATAATGTAATAACTGCAAACAACGGTCAGGAAGCAATTGATATATTCTATTCAGAGCATATTGATTTGATTGTAGCTGATATTATGATGCCCAAGATGGATGGATATGAAATGGTGAAGATATTAAGAGAATATCAAAACGATGTTCCGGTAATATTTCTCACAGCGAAAGCCAGTTTTGACGACAAGCGCGAAGGCTTCGCTTCCGGTATAGATGATTATATGACAAAACCTGTAAATTATGACGAGCTTATATGGAGAATCGAAGCGTTGCTCAGACGAGCCAACATTAACTCCAGCCAGCAGATTACTATTGGTGATATCTCCTGCGATGCCAATTCCTATTGCATCACTAAAGGTGATGGTGAAGTTATAGATTTGCCAAAAAAGGAATTCGAATTGCTATACAAACTGTTATCATATCCTAATCAGATATTTACCAAAGATCAGTTATTATCTGACATATGGGGAATCGATACGGATTCAGACGACTCTACCATCAAGACTCATATTAATCGAATAAGAAATAAATTAGATGGAATTGACGCATTTGAAATTGTCACAGTAAGAGGTTTGGGATATAAACTGGAAATAAAGTAAGAGTATTGCCCATCAATTCTATAATGGCTTTCATACAAAAAACAGCATCCACCAAAAATGGGGATGCTGATTATTTTTTAAATCTGTGTCTCTACAAAAATATCATATATTGCCTTGATAGCATTATCAAAATCATTGTTGCTTACACCGATGATAATATTCAACTCTGATGAACCCTGGTCAATCATCTTGACATTGATATTGGCATGGGCAAGTGCAGAGAAGATTCTGCCTGCAGTACCACGTGTTGAACGCATACCGCGTCCCACTACAGCAATAAGTGCAAGGTCTGCCTCCAAATCAATAACATCAGGATTACAATTTCTTCTGATAGAACTGATAACCTGCTGCTCTTTGCCCTCGAACTCTTCCTGATGTACGAAGACTGTCATAGTATCAATTCCTGATGGCATATGCTCAATAGAAATTCCATTATCTTCAAATGCAGACAAAGCCTTTCTACAGAAACCAACCTCAGCATTCATCATGTCTTTATCAATACTTACAGCAACAAAGCCCTTCTTACCGGCAATACCTGTGATAGTATATTCTGCTTTCTGAACTGTATTTGCCACAATCATTGTACCGTCATCTTCAGGAGCGTTGGTATTCTTGATATTAATAGGAATACCTGCATGACGAACAGGGAAAATAGCATCCTCATGAAGCACAGAAGCGCCCATGTATGACAACTCTCTAAGTTCTCTGTATGTAATAACCTTGATAGGCTTAGCGTCCTTGATAATTCTAGGATCTGCAACCAGGCATCCTGACACATCTGTCCAGTTTTCATATACCGACGCATGAACAGCCTTGGATACAATGGATCCGGTAATATCAGAACCACCTCTTGAAAATGTCTTGATAGAACCGTCCGGCATTGCCCCATAGAAACCAGGAACAACTGCCTTCTCTACCTCAGCAAGTCTGGCAGACATAACCTTGTCAGTTTTCTCTGAATCGAAGTTTCCTTCCTCATCAAAGAAAATAACTGTAGCTGCATCAATAAATTCATAGCCCAGATAATTGGCCATAATGATACCATTTAAGTACTCACCACGACTGGCCGCATAATCAGATCCTGCCTTGGCTTTGAAATTCTTCTCAATAGTCTTGAACTCTTCCTCAAGAGACAGATTCAAATTCAATCCATTTATAATTGAATTGTATCTCTCTTTAATCTTCTTCAATACATCCTTGAAGTCCTCATCTGCTTCTGCCTTGGCATAACATTTATATAACATGTCAGTCACTTTGGTGTCCTTGGAATTTCTCTTTCCAGGTGCACTAGGCACTACAAATTTTCGAGACTCATCTGCTCGAATAATATCTCCGACCTTGGCAAACTGTGCTGCACTTGCCAGAGAACTTCCACCAAATTTAACTACTTTTAACATGTGAATTACTCCTTCTTTCTAATATATTTAAATTTATAACTATACTTCATATATCTGAGTTCCCTCAAATATGTATCAAACGCCGTCATTATACTACAAAATTCACTTTAGCACAATAAAATATTAAAATTAGGGTGAATATAGCTATCCACCCTAACATAATATCGCGCATTATTAATACCAAAATATATTATCTATCTGATTACATCCTCTATCTCTTCTTTTGATGCTTCGACACTTCCTTGAACCATCTGAGGTTTGCCACCACCCTTGGCATTACATTTATCCCGAAGAAGAGCCACCACATCATTACAGTTTTTCGTCTTGCTTCCAATTATAAATCTGTAATTACTATCATTTCCTGCAAAAACTCCGCAATAGCCTGTGTGTCGCTCCATCATGGAATTCACACACTCCCGCATAGCTTTGTTATCTACATCCCCTGTGAAAATGTATGCGTTCTCTTCCTCATCAGAAATTCCTTCAGCCTGTCTAAGCAAATCTTCATACATATATTTATTAAGAGAATACTTCAAATCATTTACATTCTGTTGGATTCTCTGCACATTTTCCACAATATCATTAGCAGGCACATTCAGCTCATTTACCAGCTTATTTACAATTGCCATATTCTGACGAAAGGCAACCAAGGCTCGCATTCCGCACAGTATACTAACTCTGACTCCCCCCTTATAATTCTGAACTCCCATAACTTTGAGAATACCGATCTCACCTGTTTTTCTCACATGAGGCGCACAACATGCACACACATCCACATCAGGAATTGTAACTATTCTCACATCTCCTTCTATATCAATCTTGCTTCTATATTCTACCGAGGCCTTCTCCTCATCTGTCTTAAGATATGAAATATTAATAGGAAGATTAGATATGATAACAGCATTGGCTCTGCCTTCTAATTCAGCCACCTCATCCTCTGATAGTACACCGTTAAAATCCATGGTTACCACTGAGTCACTCAAATGAAAGCCAACATTATCATAGCCGAAGAATCCGTGAACCAGACCTGAGAAAATATGCTCTCCACTATGTTGTTGCATATTGCTGAATCTATGGTGCCAATCTACAAATCCGTTGACATTATTGCCCGGTGCCAGAAGCTTTGCTATCTGCTCTGATTCCGAATCAATCCGGCTTTCAACCAATGGCTTGATAGTATGTATTATATCTCCATCCTGTATCTGCACATCCACAACCTCAAACTGGAATCCGTCACCCATCGGTCGCTCCACAGTAGTTCTCTGCACCTCAATAATGCCCAAATCCGGTGTCTGTCCACCTTGCTCAGGGAAAAAGCCTGTCTGATCAAGCTCTATTTCATACATTCCATTCTCATTCTTGTTACAACTTACAATTACAGCATCAAATTTCGTATTATATGGATCAATATCATATAAAGCCTTGGTCATATTCTCTACCTCCATAGATTGCCTATCACAATTATCCACAAAAACATTATAACTTATTCTATGAAATAAGCACGACTATTCTCATAACTATATGGTATTATAGTCCTATTCAATAACTTAATAATATATAAAAGGACATATATATGACAACAAATATTTATTTTAAAAATGATGATGCTGAAATAGAATACAGTGATCTGGAAAATGATGATCGAGAAAAAGCCATTCTAGTCGGTCTGCAGTTGCCAAATTCCAAGGATTTCTCCCATTCTCTTGAGGAGTTGGAAAGTCTGTGTGAAGCATGTAATATTTTGCCGGTCTTTACCATCACTCAAAGTCTGGATGCTCCACACCAGGCATTGTACATTGGTACTGGAAAGGTAGATGAGGTCAAAACTGCTGCCAGAAATCTAGACGCAGATTTAATAATATTTGACGACTCATTATCTCCATCACAAGCCAGAAATCTCAATAGTGAAATAGGCCTGCCAATCATGGACAGAACTTCTATTATACTTGAAATATTTGCCAGTCGCGCTCAGACCAGAGAGGCAAAGCTACAAGTAGAACTGGCAAAGTTACAGTATCTCCTTCCTCGATTAACAGGAATGGGAACAGCCATGAGTCGACAGGGCGGCGGAAGTGGAAGTCGTTCCAACAAGGGTGCCGGTGAGAAGAAGCTGGAATTAGACAAGAGATATATCTCTCACAGAATCTCAGAGTGCAAAAAGGAGCTAAAGGTTGTAAAGCAAAACCGTCAGACTCAGCGTAAGAGTCGCGTCGCTTCTGCCATTCCCCAAGTAGCTCTCGTAGGATATACCAACGCCGGCAAGTCAACAGTTATGAACCAGATGCTGTCTGTCTTTGGAAATGATGAAATACTAGACAATGAACATAAAAAGGTTCTGCAACAGGACATGTTGTTTGCCACTCTTGAAACTACCATCAGAAAGATTACTCCGGAGAACAAGCCGGATTTCTATCTGTCTGATACAGTAGGTTTCATTGACAAATTACCGCATAATCTAATTGATGCCTTTCGTTCCACCTTGGAGGAAGCCCTCAATGCTGACTTACTGATCCAGGTTGTAGATGTATCAGATCCATATTACCGGCAGCACATGGAAGTCACCGCTTCTACTCTAAAAGAGCTCGGTGCAGGAGACATTCCTATGATTGTAGCTTATAACAAAGCAGACCGCGTGCCTGCCTTTGCGTCAGACCTGCCAAGCATTACTGCCAACCATATACATATGGCAGCTTCAAAGGGCATTGGTATACCTGAACTTATGAATATGATTCTAGACTCTCTCTTCGGCCAGAGTATAATTGCAGAATATCTCATACCTTACAGCGAGGGAAGTCTGTTAAGTCAATTATTAGATCTGGGAAATGCACTGGAGCAGGAATACCGCGCAGATGGTACATATGTCAAATTAGAATATATGTCTGCCGACAGTGACATGCGCACACTGAATCAGGCAGAAGCCTACAAGCTATAAACAACATGCGTTCCAATATATAGCATTAAATAGGGTGGAGCTCCGAGAGCCTATAGCTAATTAAAAAAAGCGTAACTACTAAGTTATTACTTCAGTTTTTCGAATTAAATCAATGTAACCTCGCAAACTAGCGCATAGGGCTAAGATACTTGCAAGCAAGTTCTAAAGCCCTATTGCGCGTCGAACAGTGCTTCGGTCACTATTGATTTGTAATTCTCAAACTTCGTAATAACAAGTGGTTACGCTTAATCTTTTTAAATTAGCTATAGGCTCTCAGAGCTCCACTTTATCTAACTGATTTATGCTGGCTTCTTGGCCTGATCGTCCTCAATGTAGACTTTGTGCCAGATAAGGAATACATAAATGGCCCAGATTTTACGGCTGTTATCAGCCTTACCATCTCTGTGCTCTTCCATCAGTCTGACAACTTCATCCTGGTCGAAGTACTTCTTGGCAGCTTCTGAAGTAAGAGTTGCAAGTACTTTGTTGTAATACTTGTCTTCCTTGAGCCACACTCTGATAGGAACAGGGAATCCAAGCTTCTTCTTGTTGGCACTGAATTCAGGAATATGTCTCTTGGCAGCTTCTCTGAATGCCATCTTGGTGGCTGTATCTGTTACCTTGTACTCGATCGGCAGATATTTCGCATATTCAAATACCACCTTATCCAGATATGGCACTCTAGCCTCAAGAGAATGAGCCATACTCATCTTGTCTGCTTTCAGGAGGATATCTCCCTGTAACCAGAAGTTCATATCAATATACTGCATCTTGGCAATATCACTTAAGCCCTCACACTTCTTGTAATAAGGTGCAACAATCTCTGCCGGTGTCACATGAGTAAGCTCTGATTTCAGGATAGACTCACGCTCTTTTACAGAGAACAGATTTGCATTTCCAATAAATCTCTCTTCCACATCCTTGGATCCGCGAATCAGGAAATTTCTACCCTTGATACGAGGCATCTTCTCAGCAACTGCAGCAACGCCCTTGCGAAGTCCCTTTGGAAGCTTCTGATACTTAGCCAGTGAAAATGGCTCATGATATATATTGTAACCGCCAAAGAATTCATCAGCTCCTTCTCCTGAGAGAACTACCTTGATATCCTTGGCAGCAAGTTCGTCTACAAAATACAGAGCTATACATGAAGGGTCAGCTAATGGCTCATCCATGTAATACATAATCTTTGGAATGGAATCAAAATATTCATCCGAAGAAATAGTCTTGCTTATATTCTTCTTGTTGCCAAGAGCCGCACACAAGTCCTCAGCATAACGAATCTCATTATATTTGCTCTCTTTATCAAGGAATCCAACTGTGTATGTTTTCTCACCAGGAAATTCTGAAACAAGATAACTTGAATCAACACCACTGGAAAGGGAAGCTCCTACTTCTACATCCGCCAACATATGGGCCTGTGTAGACTCATGAATCAATGCTTCTATTTCATCAACTGTCTTCTCCAAACCTTCCGGCTTCTTCTCTGGTTGCATAAGAGGATCGAAGTACTGTACCACATCCATCTTATCGCCTTCAAACCACAAATAATGACCTGCAGGAACTTTGTAAATCCCCTTGAAGAAAGTCTCAGGTAACACGGAATACTGGAATGACATATACTGCTCAAGAGCTGCATCATTTACCTCACGCTTCACACCCGGGAACTCAATTATGCTCTTGATCTCTGAACCAAATACAAATACTCCATCAACATTTGAATAATAGAAAGGCTTAATACCAAAGAAATCTCTGGCAGCAAATATAATATCCTTTTTCATATCATAAATCATGAAAGCGAACATACCACGAACCTTCTTTAAAAGGTCTGTACCCCACTCTTCATACCCGTGAACCAGACTTTCTGTATCTGCATTATTTGCAAATACATGCCCCTTGGCTTCCAGCTCTTTTCTAAGTTCCGGATAATTATATATCTCACCGTTGAATACAATTGCCACATCCCCTGTCTCATTGTACATAGGCTGCATTCCATGATCCAAATCATTGATACTCAGTCTTCTGAATCCAAGAGCAACTGAATCATTAAGATATTTGCCCTCCTGATCTGGACCTCTATGAATAATTCTATCCATCATAGCATTAAGAGTTTTCTCTCTATCTAACTCATCCTTTGTCTTTCCTATAAATCCACAAATTCCACACATATTGTCTTCTTCCTCTCTAAAGCATCTTTCGCTTATGCAATACCCACATTACCACTGCACAAATCACAACAGTAATCACGCATATTATCTCAAAGCCAAAAGGCATGGTAGAAAATGGCATCCATTTACCACTGACATTCATTCCCCACAAGCCTGAAATAATAGTAGGTATAGACATTACAATTGTAATAGCAGCAAGATACTTCATGACATTATTCAATCTATTATTAATAACTGTAGACATCAGTTCTCTAGTACCATTTATAATATCTCTATAGATCTGAGTCATCTCGATAGCCTGCTTGTTCTCGATAATAACATCTTCTAAAAGTTCCTGATCTTCTGAATACTGACGAAGTCTACCATATCTGGTTAATCTGTCAAGCACCACGCCGTTGGCACGAAGTGATGTGGCAAAGTATACCAGATTGGATTCCAACTCGTGCAAATCGATCAAATCCACATCTTCAGTATTCTCATTTATTCTCTCCTCGATAGCAGTTCTCTTGCGATCAATACTACGCAGCAGACTCTGGTATACCATACATACATTGTATAGAATCTGATAGGTAAATCTCATCTGCTTCTTGGTAGAAAACTCTCTAACTCTGTTGTCTACAAATGTACGAAGAACCGCTGTCTCCTCACTGCACACTGTAATAATAACTTCCTCTGTAATCAATATGCCCAGAGGAATTGTAGTATATGAATTACGATTATTTCTAGTCTCAGCACTTGGTATATCTACTAAGATAAGTGTGTAATCATCTTCTAAGCTGATACGAGAACTCTCCTCATCATCCAGAGCCGCTCTCACATCATCTCTATCCATGTTATATCTCTTACTTATCTCATCACATTCTTCCAATGTAGGTGTAGTTAATTGTATCCAAGAACCAGACTCATATGTATCAATCTCTGATATTATGCCATTATCTGTCTTGTAAATATTTATCATAGGTGCTACCTCCTACTTTCCAGCCACCTTGCGAAGCACTGCCTCGAATCTGGCCTGATCATATATAACCGGCACCGGATATAGAGGATTGGCCTCACTCTCAGCCCAGGCAGCCATAGTAGGTATATCTGACTCCTGAATCTGAGAAATATGTTCCGGTATCTCCATGTTTCTGTTCATCTCTCTTATATATTCAATAAAAGCTTCCGCCTTCATCTTCTGCGCCAGGGCAGAATTTATATCCTTCTTATCACTGATGTCGCTTCCATTTAATACCTTGGGACATTCATCAGCTAATTTGGCAAGTTTGGCGTAAACCGCCGACCCATAATCTTCCAACACAATGGGCAATACAATTGCATTTACCAGACCATGAGGTAAATGATACATACCGCCAATGGCATGGGCTATTGCATGTACATTTCCCACGCAGGCTCTTGTAAATGCAGCCCCGGCTCTATCTGCAGCCAGAAGCATCTCCTCACGGGCCTCGTAGGATTCTCCATTATCATATGCTTCATCCAAAAACTCTATAATAGTAGAAACCGCTCCGCGAGCATTGGCCAGAGTGGTTGGTGTCTGATAGTTCACATTCAGATATGCTTCCACACCATGTGTCAAAGCATCCATTCCCGTATGGGCAGTTATATGCTTAGGCAGTGATATTGTAAGCACCGGATCGATAATTGCATAATCCGGCACCAGACACGAATCATTTATTGTATATTTTCTACTGGTCTCTTCATCTGTAATAACTGCAGTAATAGTAGTTTCTGAACCAGTTCCTGCAGTAGTTGGTATCGCTATGAAAAATGGAATCTCACGGCCCACCTTCATAACGCCATTCATATCCCCCAGAGATTTCTCCGGACGGGCAATCCTTGCAGCCATTGCCTTGGCCGCATCTATACACGAGCCACCACCAATAGCAATTATGCTATCGCAATTATTCTCATGATAGAAATTCACCATCTCTTCCACCTGGGCAGAAGTGGGGTCAGGCTTCACCTTGTTATATAACACAGCTCTCTCAGAAAGCTCCTCAAAGAGGGCCTCCACGAACTTAGAGCTTCCCATAAATGGCCCTGTGATAATCATAGGTGCCCATTTCCTGCGATTATTTAATATATCAGGAATACTGTGAAAACTATCAACACCTTCTACAAGCTTAGGTGTCTTGAAATCCACAAACTTAATCCCTATATTCATTATCCATTGGTAGATTCTACAATATGCCCTGCTATGAGCCATTTTATCTCCTCCTGGTCTCCCCATTATAATCATCTGTTATAGCGACTGAAAATATTCTCAAACCATCTTATTAGTATAACAGAACCACACTTTATTTATCAATAAATACGCGCCTATACTTCTATATAATCCAATATATCTGCCGGTTTTCTCACAAAAGCCACATGAGGCTTATCTGCCAGCTCTGCCTCATCTCGAAATCCCCACAGACACAAGAGGCAGTCAAGGCCTGCATTTTCTGCTGTAGCCGCATCAACCTCTGAATCTCCTATATAAACCACATTATAGTCTCCCTTATGAAGTCCAAGCTTCTCCATGGCATAATGTACTCCCTGAGGATCTGGCTTTCTCGTTGGAACCACACCATCTCCAACTGCAAGCGGAATCAATCCTTCAAATACATTTTCACGAAGCATCTCAGCCGCAGACTGAATCTTGTTGGTTACAATTGCCATAGGAATTCCAGCCTGGTGAAATTGTCTCAGGCAATCCATCATCCCTTCATAAGGACGGGTCTTCACCATATTATGGCCATCATAATATTCTTTAAATATGTCAAAGGTCTCCTGAAACTTAGGATTATTCTCCCCCTCAGGAACAGCCCGCTCCATCAGTTTGCGAACTCCATTTCCCACGAAGCGTCTGATTTCTTCCAATGAACGCTGTGGAAACCCCTGCGCTTTCAAGGCGTAATTCACAGCATCCTTTAAATCTTCCAAAGTGTCCAAAAGGGTTCCATCCAAATCCCAGATTATAGCATTATATTTTCTATTATTTTCTCTATCATTTAACATAACAATACGTATCTCCTGTTCTATTATCGACTCACATATTTTATTATATACCACAGTAAATCTCCACCTCAAATCATCACAAAGACCATATCAAATCCCCTGGCACCTTCGTGCAGTTTTTAAATATTTCATCAAAAAAATGGCGAACCACCATTTTCACAGTGATTCGCCATTTATTAAATGTTATAAAAAGGAGTTTTTTGAATATGTCCTAAAATCCATTCGTATAAGCAGCCTATTTTACCTTCTTGATTTTCTGTAATGCTGCATTGAGCTGGGCAATCATTTCGTCAGACACTTCCATGCCGCCCTGTGCCATAAGCTTCTTCAATGGCTGTCTGTCAATCATCTTCTGCATTGCAGCCGGAATCTTGGCACCTTTGGCCATTCCTGTCTTGTCAGACTGAGCAGCCATCATGCGCTGAAGCAAAGCCGCTCCTTCAGGTGATGCCTTGATTTCGCCCATGGTACTGTTTACAGAGAGATAATCATCATCCAATTCCGACTCTGATGCATCCTCATCGAACCAGTTCTTCACCTTGAGTGGATCAGCGAAGTAATCAGGATTTGGCTCATTTGTCTTGGCAATTTCCATCTCATCTGTCAAATCTCCAGACACAGCCTTGATTGTATGCACGCCACTAATTGGCACCTCAAACTTAAATACATGCTCACCATTTACCGTACCTACTTCCTTGCCATCCACGTACAGAGTAACTGACTTCTGATTAGAGTATACCTTGATCTCTGTATTGTCTTCCACTCTATCGTGATAGCGTCTGCCACAAAGGTGAATAAATGGTTCATCACTCCACCATGCCTTGTAGATATAGAAGGCATCCTTCTTCTGCTTTCTGTCAAATGTAATAAGTCCCTTGTGGTTCTTTCCTGGATCTCCAGCCTCATCACGACCAGCTGCAGCAAACTCAAACATATTCCATACATAAGTTCCCCATAGATATGGACGAGTAGAGAACATCTCTAACATATGCTCATGATATACTGACATGTAGCTCTCTGTATAATCACCCTTTACAGGCTTTGGTGACTGCTTTGTAATAACAGAATCAGCACCGTACTCTGTCAAACCGATAACTGTATCAGGATGTTCTCTATGGAAATCATCAAACCATTCATCGTTATCTTCAACCTCTCCTACATACCATCCGTAATACAGATTATATCCGCGAATATCAGGAAGCTGTACCAGAGGACTGTCTGTCTCAAGAAGGAAGAGATTTGCCATAGCAGATACTCTCTTCGGATCCATCTCATGAATCAAATCATTGAGCACCTTGTGGTTATCCATAAGTTCATCTGTCACACCCTCCAATGTAATCTCATTGGAAATAGCCCAGCAGATAATAGATGCGTGATTATAATTCTGTGATATAAGTTCCTTCATCTGAGAGATTGTATTCTCACGACCATTTGGCATAAACACTGTGATAAATGGAATCTCAGCCCATGCAATAATACCCTTCTCATCGCACAAATCATAGAAATACTGATCATGCTGATAATGAGCCAATCTAATTGAATTAGCTCCCATTTCAAGGATGAGGTCCATATCTTCATCATGCTCTTTGGTAGTCAAAGCATTTCCCATATCTTTGCGATCCTGATGACGGGATACACCGTGAAGCGGATAGCTGCGTCCGTTCAAGAAGAATCCCTTCTGTGGATCAAAGCTGTACTCACGACATCCAAATCTATCACTAACTTCATCTACAACCTCTCCGTTTTTGTAGATAGATGCTGTAGCAGAGTATAAATAAGGATCATCAAGACCATCCCAACGATGTACTCCCTCAATGGTGATACTTCCTGTTGCAACCTGCTTGCCATTTTCTTCCACAATATTAAGTTCTGTTTCACCAACACCATCTACAGAAACAACAATCTTGTCTGCATTTCCCACAGAATAAGTCTTGAAATCGATAACAGCCTTATGACCATCCAAATTTGGAGTAATCATAAATCCCTTGCTTCCATAGCTGTCCAGATCAAAATGATTCTCATTTACTACAATAAGATATACATCTCGATAGATTCCTCCATAGAAAGTGAAATCCGCTCTCTGAGGATACACTCTATCATTTGGAGCATTGTCTACAGACACTTTCACATGATTATCATCTGCTAAAACCTCAGTAATATTTACTCTGAATGTAGAATAACCACCATCATGTGTCATTAATTCCTTGCCATTTACTTCCACTGTAGCGCTTGAGTTGGCACCTCTAAACTCCAGGTAAACCTCATCCCCATCCTTCATTTCAGGCTTTGCAAAATCCTTCTCATAAGTACAGGTTCCTCTGTAATAATTAGATGTACCCTGACCGTCAATAGCATTCCATGTATGTGGAATTGTAACCTGCTCAGAGACACCTTCTTTTGTAAATGTCCAATTTTCATTAAAAAAAGCTGTATTTCTCAATTCGAATCCTCCCTATATTTTAGATAAAAAATTATACTTTTCTACTTTATAGGTTAATTCTAAACTGAAAAAACACAGCTTTTTTTTAATAATTAGTTTTTTTATCTGTTTTTTCCACTTATATGTCAAATATATAATGCATATCTGACATCCATGAAAATCATTTGTTAGCTTTACTATTTCTAATCTGATTTCTCACCTTGAGAACCATGGATGGACTGACAGACAATTCATCCACTCCCATCTGAAGGAATGTCTCAGTAAGTGTAGTATCAGCACCAAGCTCACCACATATTCCAACCCAACATCCATGAGCATGACCATTTTCCACTGTCTTCTGAATCATTTTCAAAACAGCAGGATGATGTGAATCATAAATGTTATCCAATGCCGGGTTCTGACGATCGATAGCCAATGTATACTGAGTCAAATCATTGGTACCTATTGAGAAGAACTCAACTTCCTTGGCCAAGTCATCTGAAATCATAACAGCAGCAGGTGTCTCAATCATAATACCAAGTTCAACCTCGCCATATTTTACACCCTCTGCATCCAATTCAGCCTTGACTTCCTCACACAAAGCCTTGGCTTTTCTCACTTCATTTACAGATATAATCATAGGGAACATAATACTGATTGTACCGTAAAAACTAGCTCTGTAAATCGCTCTCAGCTGAGTCTTGAACACATCCAATCTATCCAGACAGATTCTGATAGCTCTATAGCCCATCGCCGGATTATCTTCCTTCTTCAAATTGAAGTATCCCACCTGCTTATCAGCACCGATATCAAGAGTTCTTATAATAACCTTCTTACCAGCCATATTTTCTGCTACAGTTCTATAAGCCTTGAACTGCTGCTCTTCTGATGGATAATCATCTGACTCTAAATACAGGAATTCACTCCTGAACAAGCCAATTCCGCCGGCATCATTCGCCAATACAGAAGCCACATCTCCTACTCCACCAATGTTGGCATAAAGTTTGATTTCCTTACCATCAGCTGACACATTTGGTTTACCCTTCAACTCCAGAAGAAGTCTGGCTTTCTCCTGCTCCTCCTCACGAAGTTTAGTATATTTAGCCAATGTATCCTCATCAGGATCTATAATCAATGTACCCTTAGCGCCATCAACTATAGCCATCTTGCCGTCGCAGTCCTCTGGATAATTGATTCCAATAAGAGCCGGAATATTCATAGTTCTGGCCAGAATAGCTGTATGGGAATTTGTAGATCCAAGTCTGGTAACAAATGACAGCACCTTGGATTTATCCAACTGTACAGTCTCACTTGGAGCCAGGTCCTCAGCTACTACAATCACCGGCTTGTCACCTAAGTTACCGCCAGTACCATTCCCCTGCAATATACCTATTACACGGTTGGAAATATCCTTGACATCAGCTGCTCTAGCCTTCATATAATCGTCGTCCATTGCAGCAAACATCTCTGAGAAATTATCACCTGTTGTTGCAACTGCAAATTCAGCATTAATTTCCTGAGTTGTAATCATATTGGTGATTGACTCAATGTAGTCCAAATCATCCAACATCATCTGATGTACTTCAAAGATTGCAGCATTTGCCTCGCCAACTTCCTTCAAAGCTTTCTCGTAGATTCGACCAAGTTCAGCTTTAGCCTGTTCCTTCGCCTGAGTAAATCTCTCGATTTCCTCTTGAGGATTATCTACCTTTATTCTCTTTACAGCATTTTCCTCTTTGCTAAATATCTTCAACGGGCCAATAGCAATACCATTGAACACACTCTTACCAATAAATTCTCTCATATTTATGCACCCCGCAATGTTCTCACAACAATTACCAGTCATTTATTCTTACATATTCTCCTGTAAGAATTTCTGAAGTTCTGCCATTGCAGCATCCTCATCTTCTCCATCGCACTTCAATACGATTTCATTTCCACATTTAACACCAAGTCCCATTACCCCAAAGATTCTCTTAGCGTCAACTTCTTTGCCGTCCTTAGAAATTGTAACGGCACATGCATATTTTGCTGCCTCTTTCACGAAGATTCCAGCAGGTCTAGCATGAATACCTTCTGGGTCTGTAATTGTGTATGCAAATTCCTTCATTTTATTGTCCTCCATTTTAATTATTTATATAACCACCATAAGCAATATAGAAATCCCCTATCAGTCATTCTATATTGCTTTTGGATAGTTTCATTATATCAAATTATTGTATTATGCCTCTGCATCTTTCTTGAGAAGTCCAAGCATGAACATTGTCACAATTGAACCTACAAGCCAAGCCACGATATACATGAATGGCTTACCAACAGTTGCAAATACGAATACTCCACCATGAGGAGCCATCAGTGTACATCCGAAGAGTGCTGAGAGAAGTCCTGCAACTCCTGCTCCAACCATTGTACTAGGGATTACACGTCCTGGGTCAGCTGCCGCAAATGGAATAGCACCTTCTGTGATGAATCCACATGCCATTACGATGTTTGAAATCTTAGTTTCTCTCTCAGCTGCTGTAAACTTCTTTGGGAAGAAGATACAAGCAAGAGCAATTCCAAGAGGTGGAACCATACCACCAGCCATAATAGCTGCCATTGCAATATAGCAAGCCTGAACCTGTGGATCAGTTGCTGATGCACCAGCTGCTGTAAGATCAGCTGCTGTAGCAAGCATACCTGTACCAAATACATAAGCAGCCTTGTTAATTGGGCCACCCATATCGATAGCCATCATAGCTCCAAGGATTAATCCCAACAACCAAATCATACCTGAAGCAGCTACTGCTGTAAGCATAATTGATAATCCTGTATTTACAAGTCCAATAAGTGGATTCAAGATGAAGCACATTACAACGCCTACGATAAATGTACCGCATACTGGGTAAATAAGGATTGGTCTAATTCCATCCAATGACTTAGGCATATTCTCTGTAATCTTCTTCAACCACAGAACTACAAATCCAGCAAGGAAACCAGCTGCGATTCCACCAAGGAAACCTGATACTGTATTTCCACTTCCTTCACCTACAAAGGCGAAGTCCTGTACAAACTTGGCAAATCCTCCAACATTTGACCAATCATAATCAGCAATTGCTGCATTTCCATTTGAAGCAAGTAAACCACCAAGGAAACCAACTGCAAGACCTGGTCTGTCAGCAATTGAATAAGCTATATAACCTGCAAGTACTGGAACCATAAGTCCCATTGCAAGGCCTCCGATATACTTAAGGAAGGCTGAGATTGGTGTTGCAGAACCAAAGCTTCCACCTACATCTCCATAGCCCATTAATGTATCAAGCAAAAATGCCAATGCGATTAAGATACCACCGCCAATAACGAATGGTAACATATGTGATACACCACTCATAAGGTGGGTATAAATCTGGTGTCCAACTGAATCACCAGCTGTATCTTTAACACTCTCCTCTTTTGTGCTTTCTTTTACAACATAAGCCTTGGCTGTTCCTGCCACTGCCTCTTTCACAAGCTCATCCGCTTTGCTGATTCCATCGGCTACATGACATTCCTTTACAGGCTTTCCTGCGAATCTCTCCATAGGAACCTTGGTATCTGATGCAACAATAATTCCACTTGCCTTGGCAATATCTTCTGCTGTAAGCACATTCTTGGCTCCACCAGAACCTCTTGTCTCAACTTTGATAGTAACTCCAGCAGCTGCTGCTGCCTTTTCTAAAGCTTCTGCAGCCATATATGTATGTGCAATTCCTGTTGGACATCCTGTTACTGCAACAATAAACTTATCTGCTACAGGAGCCTTCACTTCTTCTTTTTCCTCAGTAACTTTCTTCTCTTCCGCCCTGTCAATAATAGACAAGAATTCTTCTGCTGTCTTTGCACCCTTCAAAGCATCTGAAAAATCAGGATTCATCAGAAGCACTGACAATCTACTGAGCACATCCAAGTGTACATTATCCTTGGTATCAGGAGCTGCAATCAAAAATAGTAGATTAACTGAAGCTCCATCAAGTGCATCAAAGTCAACTCCTGCCGGAATGGTCATTGCAGCAAGTCCTGGAGCAGATACTCCATCACACTTACAATGAGGAATTGCTATTCCCTCACCTATTCCTGTTGTTCCTTCTTCCTCTCTGGCAAATACACCCGCAGTGTACTGCTCAACATTGGTGATGTTTCCTCTCTTGGTCATTAAGGAAACTGCCTGCTCGATAGCAGCTTTCTTGTCAGTTGCAGATGCACCAATCATAATGCTCTCAGCTGATAGAAGATCTCTTACCTTCATCCTATTACTCCTCCTTATAATGTTTCCCTCAATTTAATAACTTCTGCTTTGGTTGCTAAATTTTCTGAAAAAGCAGAAGCTGAACCAGTGCACAATCCCATGTAAAATGCTTCTTCATAGTTGCCAGATTCCAAGTATCCGGCAATGAATCCTGCTACCATGGAGTCCCCTGCGCCAACTGAATTCACAACTTTTCCTTTTGGAGCTTCTGACATATGTACCTCACCCTGCTCATCCAGAAGCACAGCACCTTCACCTGCCATAGATATGAGTACATTTCTCGCTCCTGCCTCTTGCATTCTCTTTGCATAAGGCACAACTTCATCTCTTGTATTCAGAGTCACGCCATAGATTTCTCCCAATTCGTGGTTGTTTGGCTTAACCAGAAACGGCTTATACTCCAATACATTTACCAGCAGATCCTTGGTTGCATCAACAACAACCTTCACTCCTCTGCCGTTTAATCTTTTCATAATGTCCATATATGTATTTCTAGACATTACATCCGGTATGCTTCCTGCCAATACCAACACATCGCCATCCTGCAGCTTGTCAAGCTTGCCATATAATCTGCTTATAGCATCTGCATCAATTGCAGGTCCCTGACCGTTGATTTCTGACTCTTCGTTGCTGCGAAGCTTTACATTGATACGAGATAATCCTTTTTCAACATGAATGAAATCTGATATAACTCCTCTCTCATCCAGCATACGAATAATCTCATTCCCAGTAAATCCTGCCATAAAGCCAAGAGCCACACTATCATAACCGAGGTTCTTCAGCACCATTGATACATTGATTCCTTTTCCTCCCGGGAACATCAACTCGTCTGTTGTTCTATTAACCTTGCCCAGAGTAAAGTTATCAACCGAAACTATATAATCAAGAGATGGATTAAATGTTACTGTATAAATCATATTCATACTCCTCCTTCCTTGCATATTTCATTTGTTCCGCATATGTGCTCAAATAAGCTGTCGCTCATTTTATGTATATATTATATTTCCACTTTCCGTCATAATCAATCACTTTCGGTCAAAATTTCTTCCAAAAAGCGTCAGAGATATTTGTACAAAATACATAAAAGCCCTACTTGTGCAAATCATATAACGCAAGTAGGGCTCATAAGTCACATCATTTTACTACTATAATCTTGATGCCTTTATATTTACCTTTATCTCTTCTATCTGTAATAACCACAGCGTCCTCCGCCGACGCAAATGTAATTGCTGCAACCTGATCAAACTTGGAGCTGTCCATCAAAACATAAGCCTCTTTGGTGGACTTCATTGCTTCTCTCTTTATCATAGCCTCCTTGGGCTCAGGAGTGGTAAATCCATTGTTCATTGTAAGACCATTGGTTCCGAAGAAGCCTTTGGTGAAATTATATTTCTCAAGATTGGCCAAAGCCTCATCTCCCACAATAGCTTCCGTGGCAGCCTTGAACTCTCCACCCAGGAGATATGTAGTATATCCTCTGCCGGCAAGTTTTCTTGCATGCTCTATAGCATTGGTAACAAACTTCGCATTCTTGCACTTCAGGAAATCAATCATCTCCTCAGTAGTTGTTCCAGCATCCAGATATACGAAATCATTATCCTTCACAAGGGATGCTGCATATTTTGCAATAGACATTTTCTCTATCTTATTGCGCTCTTTTCTCAATTCAACCTCATCATCTGTGGTTGCATATTTATCACCTAAAGCAATCGCTCCTCCGTGAACTTTAATAAGCTTGCCGGCTCTATCCATAGCCTGCAAATCTCTTCTCACTGTAGATTCAGAAGCTTCAAGTTCATCCATAAGCTCAGATACAGTCACGCTCCCCTGGCTATTCACAGTATCAAGAATCTTTCTCTGTCTCTCCACCGTCAACATACGCATGCACCTCTCATCATCAATAATCAACCTCAATCAGACATAAGCCCTTGGCAGGTGCTGTCGGTCCTGCCACCTTGCGGTCCTTTGCTTCAAGTATATCAATCATATACTCTGGTTCCATTCTGCCGTATCCCACTTCCATAAGTGTACCAACCAGAATCCTCACCATATTCTGTAAGAATCCAGTGCCATGAAAAGTCATATATACATAACCCTTTCTTCTTACAATTTCTATTTTATCTACCACACGAACTGTAGACTTCTTCATTCTACTGTTACCGCAGAAACTCTTGTAATCATGCTTGCCTGTCAGATAATCTGCCGCCTGTCGCATCTTATCAATATCAAGAACTTCATCCAATGCCACATAATATTTTCTATCAAACACCGGCTTTACTGGTCCATCAAAACAGGTGTAGCGATAAGTCTTGCCAACAGCATTATATCTGGCATGAAACCTGTCCGAAGCCCGTCTCACTTCCAGGACAGCTATATCATCAGGTAGATATCTGTTCATATAGTCTCTAATTTCATCAGGAGACATATTACAATCCAATACCACATTGGCAATCATGGCTTTGGCATGAACTCCTGCATCTGTTCTGCCAGCACCAATTATCTTGAAATCTTCCACAGCAATGTCGAGCATTCGGGATATTACATTTTCCAACTTGCCCTGTATAGTTTCATGATCAGGCTGATGTTCCCATCCATAGTAACGGGTTCCATCATAACTTATTTTCAATTTATAATTCTGTATCATCTATATACTATTCTCTCTTTATAATAGTGTGTAGCTACTTCAGCAGTTTTGAAATAGCTTCAAGAAGTTTATCCGGCATAGGCGGCTTCAGAAAATATGCTGCAGGATTAAGCGCCAGCACAGATTTTATATGCTTCGCATCTCCATGACCTGTGAGAAAAACCACCGGCAAATCAACCGCATCTTCTCTATTTCTAATCATCTCTAAAGTCTGTCGTCCATCACAGACAGGCATCTCATAATCCAATATAACCAGATCCGGCATGTCCTTATCGATTATTTGCATAGCCTGTTCTCCGGAAGTTGCCATTGTAATTCTATAATGTTCTTCCAGCATCTTCTTAAGGCTTCTAATCATTACCGGACTGTCATCCACCACCAAAACAGTCTTTCTATCGTCCTGTGTTACCTCTACTTCTTTTCTTGAATTCTTATTGGTAAGTAGCTCATTAATTTTGTCCATGATTTTATCATTGGAAATAGGATGCTTCAACACTTCAAATTTGGGCGACAATAATTCCCCAGAAAAAAGCTGACATTCTGACTCAGTTCCAATAACCAAAACAGAAGCCTTTAAATCAATCTCAATGACATATTCAAGCAAATTCTTGTTCTCATATTCCAGATCATTCAAGTTGATAAGTATGGCATTTGGTTTGTACATCTGAACCATACTCTTGACGATATCTATATTCTCAGAGCACATCTGTACATTAATCTGATTCTTGAGATACTTCTGAATGCTTTTAGTTGATTCATTAAATTTACCAATAAATAATACTTTATCCATAAGTCAGTTTCCCCTTTAGTAAGCTACAATCTAATTTTATCAAGTTTCATATACTTATTCAAGAAATCCTTTATCTTCTGAGTATCTTTGGACTTTATTTTTTCATGGTTTTCGTTCATAATAATTACATTAAACAAAACTATACAAAAAAGGAGTGTTTCAGTCATGATTAAATTAAAAAAAGATGCAGATATTGCCAAGTTTTTAATTGCAATCAAAGAATGTAAAGGCGATGTATTCTACGAGTCTTCTGAAGGAGACATACTAAATCTCGCTTCTACTTTAAGCCAATATGTATTCTGCTCAATTACAGGCCAGACAGATTTATTGGAAAATGGTACTATTCGCTGTGCAGAATCTTCTGATTATGACACATTAGCTGATTATTTATATGAGGAATAATTGATGAACAAAAAAGAACGCATCGAAGCTTTTGCCGACCTTATATTACACACAAGCAAGATTCCCTTATGGATTTATGATAAGAATTATCAATTGGAATATACAAGTTATCCTGATGATGACTACATGGGTTTTGATACACTTTTTCAATCCCAGGTTGCAGAGCTTCTATCATCTGAGGACATGACTTATGTAACAACATATGCATATTCATTCCTTAACCTCTTATGGGTTTTAGATTTCGAGTTAAAAAATGATAAATTAGACAAGATATATGTCATTGGTCCTACATTTACCAGCGAGAATTCCTTCAACGAGTTGAAGAATCGAATGGATGAACGAGGCCTATCTGTACAGGTTAAGGCAATTGTTTCAAGACAACTAAATCGTATGTCTATAATCCCTCATACTATTATATCCAACTATGCACAACAGCTTCATTATCTGTTGCATGGGGATTTGTTTTCATACGCTGACATTAATATATTAAGCAACTGTTCTCAAAGCCCGGATTCAACTAGCATGACCAGTTCTTCCCATTTAGGTATATGGGCGTCAGAACAGGCTTTTCTAAAGCTGTTTTCTGAAGGAAATCCTGATTATAAGGAAGCAATGAATGTGTCATCTTCCTTAAGCGACGGCGTAAAACATAATCCAAAGGATTCCATTAGATTTGCCAAGAATAATTTATTAGTGCTGCTGACGCTGTTGTCTCGCGCAGCAATATCGGGAGGAGTATCTCCTGGTTTGGCATATGACTTATGCGATTATTATGCTGACAGATCCGAGGCATGCACAACTATGTCAGAAGTTACTACCCTAATCCATGAGATTCCTGAAGTATTCTTCTCTCATGTCGTGCAGGCAAAAGAAAATTTAGGCATTTCTAAGTTCATACAAAATAGTTGCGAATATATCAATTCACATATTAATGAGAAAATATCTATCAGTGAGCTGGCTTCAAAAGCAGGCTACTCTGAATATTATTTTTCTCGAAAATTCAAAAATGAAATGGGCTGCAGCGTAAACGAATATGTGACCCGGGAGAAAATTGAGAGGGCCAAAGTATTATTGGAATCCACCAACACCAGCATTTTGGACATCAGCCTGGAATTATCATTTAATTCCAGAAGTTATTTCTCCGATACATTCCAAAGAATTGTGGGTATGTCCCCTGGAGAATACAGAAAGCGCAATTCCAAAGTGTAAAAGTATAAATCTATAGAAATTCAACAATCCAAAAATGAAACTTACATATAAAAAGATAAAGCCATAGGCACCAAACGTACCTATGGCTTTGTTGTATCTTAAATAATATTTCTAAAACTCATAACTGCCTGATTGCAATGTCATCTTGCGTCCGTCAGGAAGTTCCACCTCAGCTGTAGCATTTGCAGGAATGGTAAATGTATATTTCACGCTTCCATCCTCATAGACCCAACCGCTTACAATCTCGCCAATTGGAGAATTATAAGTCGCCTTGGCATATCCTAAGCTTTCGGATGGATATGGCTTAATTGTAATACTATTATTTTCCAGCTTAATACCACATACTCCGCCAAACAACCAACCTGTAATAGCACCATATGCATAATGATTGAGAGATTCCTTCACTATTCCCTCTTCATTAATTCCATCCCAGGTCTCCCAGATTGTATTGGCACCCTTCTTCACAGCATATAGCCAGCCTGGAGCTGTATCCTGCAATATTAATTTGTAAGCACTATCTATATGACCATTTTCCGCAAGAACCTTACAGAGAAATGGAGTGCTAAGGAATCCTGTATTCAGATGATAGTTGTTGGCCTCAACCAATTTATTCAAATCCTCAACAGCAGCCTGTGTCTGGTTATCATCCAACAACCCAAATTCTATTGCGCGAACATATGGAGCCATTCTCTCACCAGAGATTTTGCCATCCTCTGTGCATGCGTCAATATATCCCTTGCGAGCATTGTCCGCCACTTCTCTATAGTGATTTGCATCCTCTTCATGTCCTAAAATCTCTGCGATTTCTGATAACAGCTGACCAGATTTTGCGAAATATGCTGTGGCTGATTCCACCGGAGTCTTGCCCATCATTGCAGCGGAATCCACTCCCGGCTCACACCACTCTCCATAGTCTATTCCTGTCTCAATAATATATTTTCTATATGGGCTCTTCTTCTTGAAGATTTTCTTGATGTCGCTCTTCTTCGCACGGCTCTCCAGATATGAATACCATTTCTGCATCATATCATAATTCTCTTCCAGAATTGAGATGTCATTGTATCGCTTGTACAGAGCATATGGCACAATAATGCAGGCATCACCCCAACCAGTTGAACCCATAAGCAGCCCCGTGAAGAAGCTTGGTTTACTGTTCAACGGAGCAATATTTGCCACCTTGCCTTCCTTGTCCTGAAGCAATCTACATTCCTTCAACCACTTTCTATATACTGGATAAGCATCCTCTAAATATATTCCTGTATCAACATAGACTCCTGCGTCTCCTGTCCAACCAGCTCGCTCACGAGTAGGGCAATCCGTAGGAACATCACAGAAGTTAGACTTCTGACTCCAGATTGAATTGTGAACCAGCTTGTTCACATCCTCATTGCCGCAGGTAAACTCGCCAATATCATCCATCTGTGAGTATACTGCAATTGATGTAAATGTGGCATCTGACAAGTCAACATCTGTCTCCACAAGGGCATACTGGAATCCCCAGATAGAGAACTTAGTCTTGTAGTGGTTCTCCCCTTCCTTACAAATATATGTCACGCGCTGATCTGTTCCGCCACCTTTATGGCGCTTTCTATCCTGGAAATTTTCCTGAGTGAAATTACCATTTTCATCCAAAGCCTCACCATGAGTCAATACGATTTTGTCGCCAGCATGTGCTGTTACTGTAAATTCAATATATCCTGCCAGATTCTGACCGTAATCAATTACCTGCTGACCGTTTGGAGTCTTAATAAGTTTTCCTGTGAAATGTTCTTGCTCCACAATTGGCACAGTGTTGGATGCACCAAGTTCTGCCATAGAAATATCAGCCACCTTCACTCCATGCCATCCTGTCAGTTCCTCCTTGGATGCATCATAGATTTCACCCTTTTGCATATCAGCTTCTCTGAGAGGTCCTTCCTGTGTAGCTTCCCAAGATTCATCTGACACACATACAACCTGGTCATCATTTTCCAACTGTAAGAGAAGCGCCAACTCTGTTCCAAATAAATTTCTATCTCCGTCTACACCGGAATAACTTCTATACCAACCATCTGCAATAGCAACCTCAATTTCATTGTCTCCCGACTGCAAGAGCCCTGTCACATCATAAGTCTGATATGGCATATATTTATCATAATTGGCAGTTCCTGGAGCTAATACAAAATCTCCAACTCTCTTGCCATTTATACTCACTTCATAGATTCCATGTGCAGTAACATAGAGTCTCGCATTTGAAGCCTGATCAATATGTACGCTCTTGCGCAAATAGCTGACAGGAGCAATTGTCTCAGGTTCTGTCTTCTCCTCCGGATTAATCCACTTAGCCTGCCAGTCATTTACATCCAAAAGTCCCATTTCAAAAGTTGCTTCTTCGGATGTTTCCTCCATATCATTTTCATCCCACAGCTTAACCTGCCATGTAAGCTTCTGACGGCTTTGAAGTTGATTAGGATATTTCATTTGCATAGCAGACGACTGTATTTTCCCTGAATCATATACTACATCATCCGCACATTTTACAATCACCTCATATGCTTTCTGTGTCACTCCCCCCTGACAGTTCCAGCTCAGGGTTGGATTAGCAAAGTCAATGCCCATAGGTTCTCGCATATGCTCGCACTTTAAATTCACAGCTTTCATAACAAATCTCCTCTCACAAACTCAAATTAATAATATTTCCACAAATATATAGACATAAAAAATAGTCCTACATATGCTTCTCTGTAAGACTATTTAATCGCATATTCACTATTTATTTGTACATTTATTCGCCAGTAAGTTCAATTATTGTGGAAGAAATCCTTCAAAAATGAAAATATCATAGTCATCTACATTGGCATCAATATCTTCCTGGGACTTCGCAGTCCATGCTACTGAAGGAGCCTTGTAAACCTTCTGACATATTGTTCTGGATAAATCGGAAGTATATTTCACATCATAGGCAATAAAGTCTGGCTTAATAATAAAGTTAAAAAGCATATTTCTCAAAACTTCGTAAGCAATGACAGGATATTCTCTGTATCCTTCCTTCACATAATTGTCCGAAAGAATTCCTCTGACAACATCAGGACGGTTCTGCCTGTACCACAGTACACCCATAGGGTTAAATGACTCTATACAATACATGCCCTTGTAATCCACGAGCAAATCATTGGCCATCTTGCAAACCAATGGATCTGTACCTGGAATTTTGTATTCAATAATAAGTGGCACTCTGCCATTTACCAACTCAAGAACATCCTCAAACTTAGGAATTCTCTGATCCGAGTCGAGGATTGTCAGCTGCTGCAGTTCCTCATAAGTCAGCTCTCTCACAAGCTTATCCACTCCGCATACTCTCTCAAGAGAGAAGTCATGGAATACCACCATCACATTATCCCTGGTCAGCTGTACATCCAGCTCTATTCCATAATCATTTTCCACAGCTTTGGAAAATGCTTTCATAGAATTCTCCGGGGCATCAGTCTCATTATCATACAAGCCGCGATGAGCATAATCCCACTGCTTAAATTCTGAAAAATCAGGACGGTGAATCATCCTAGGCATAATAGCCAAAAAATATAGTGCAATTAGCACTATTAAAATCACCAATACAATTATAATAGCCTTCATTATCTTGTTCTTTTCCCGCAAATTATTTATCAAAAAATCTATCCAACCTTAATTTCTAAAGTCTCTATTCTCTCAGAATGATCTTCTATGACGTCATCAACAACCTTGGAATGTTCCATAAGATCATTAACATTATTGTTGTGGGTTTCATACTTATTAAACTCTGTTTTGTAAACAGCATGGAGTTCATTTATCAATCGTTCAACATAATGTTCTTGATTAATCTTGATAATCTGAACATCCGCACTAAGATCAGATACTTTGTCCTCCAACCTGGTCATTCCTGTTTCCAAACGAGATACTCTTCCTGTAAGACTCGACATATCTTCCTTTAAGCCGGATACTTCTCCCTTTAAGCCAGATACATCCTCCTTTAAGCCGGACACATCTTCCTTCAAGCCGGATACATCTTCCTTCAAGCCGGACACATCTTCCTTCAAGCCGGATACATCTTCCTTCAAGCCGGATACATCTTCCTTCAAGCCGGATACATCTTCCTTCAAGACTGACACATCTTCCTTTAAGCCGGATACATCTTCCGTTAAGCCGGACACATCTTCCTTTAAGCCGGATACATCTTCCTTTAAGCCGGATACATCTTCCGTTAAGCCGGACACATCTTCCTTTAAGCCGGACACATCTTCCTTTAAGACTGACACTTCTTCTTTTAAGACTGACACATCTTCTTTCAGACCTGCAACATCCTCTTTCAGAACTGCAACATCATCTTTCAGACCTGCAACATCCTCCTTCAAGCTCGATACATCTTCCTTTAAGCCAGATACATCTTCCTTCAAGACTGACACATCTTCCTTTAAACCGGATACATCTTCTTTCAAGGCTGACACATCCTCTTTCAATTCAGCTATGTCAGATCTCATTCCAGACATCTCATTTTCAAACCTGCCAAATCTGTCATCGAGAACCTGGATAAAAAACTCTTTAGTCAATTCGCTCATACTTCCACCTCCTTCATTACATAATTTTATATGTAAGGCAGAAATATCAGAATATCACAACACTACTCCTAATAACCTACTCTAAAAACAACTAAATACACTTGAAATGTGGTAAATGAACATTACAAGCCTTACATCATGTATCGCCATTCTAGCACCCGCTATCTCATATGTCCATTGTGCAAAATAAATGAAAATATCTACTAATCTTTTCCAAATATTGTTTTGAGTTTTATTGACCTAACTGTTCAAGTATCTCTCAGGTGCATTAGTAATAATATCCGTTGTTCCCATAAGGGCATATCTTCGCAGATCCACATCAGGCATTCTGCGGCTCTGTCCAAATAATGGCTCAATCCCAGTCCACATTCTAACCGGAATATCATTTTCTATAATCCATTTAACAGTGGATGGATTCACTGCCATTCCAGCGCATCCTGGATGGAGACCACCCGCATTATATTTTTTCATACCCTCAATACAGTTTAATTCGTCATCATCAAGAGTTCCAGTAGAAGCATCCGGATTCACTTCCATAACCAGACCTACTGACTTGTGGTTAAAGGATGAGTATACAATATTGTCCTCAATACCATATTCCTTCACCATATCCATAACCATCTGTTCCATACCTTCGTATCTGTATATGCTGTTTTTCAACTCAATATTGAGAAGCAATCCATCTCTCTTGCAATATGGTGCAATGACATCAAACATCTCTCTCAATGTCGGAATATGTAATCTATCTCCAGGCTGTATTGACGCAAGAGAAGGTGCATCCCTATGTATATCATCCAACTTATCCACCGGCACCTCATATACTTCATCTCGACCAGATGGAGTAATTTCAAGAGACTGAAGTTCATCCAAAGTGTAATCTCTAACAAAGCCTGTACCGTTAGTTGTTCTATCAACCTTCTCATCGTGAATTACTACCAGCTGTCTGTCCTTGGTATATTGCACATCGAACTCAATGCCTGTAATTCCAGGCACATTTGCCGCAGCCTCAAAGGCCATAATAGTATTTTCCGGATATCTATAGCAGCAACCTCTATGTCCCCAATATCTAAGTGGGCGCATATTAATTCCCTGAGCCTCAGCAATTTCAGCATAATTGTCATCATCTGCCACTGTTTTGTCAGCGCGGCTAGCAGCAAACACTTCCATCTGGTAAGCCATCCATATACTCTCTTGAGCAGTTAGACTAGCACTGGACATCAACTCGCTCCAAGCCTCTCCATCTGTAACTGTAACGGGAGCCACTCCCGATTTCTTCTTCTCCATGCTATCACATCTGTTGGCAAATTCACGCATTTCATATCTGAGACCGCTTCCCGCAAATTCAGATTCATAAACTTCAACTTTGTCAGGATTCTCATGATGAACTTCTATCTTGTTGGTCTGCCACCAAGGAGATGGCACTTTGATATAGCCGCTATCGCCAGCCACGATCAGCTCACCCTCAGACTTAACACCAAGGCCGGTCTTCACAGTGGCACTCACGCCTTCGTATGTAATAGTAACTTTGGAATAAGAGTCACAGCCTGTAACCGAGTCAACTGACCACACATAGCTCTGCTCGCTTTCTATGCCAAATATTTTCGCAACCGGAAGTAGCACATAACTTCCCAATTCATAAAAACTTCCTGCATACTGTCCCCACATTTCTCTGCCAGATGCATTTCCCACTTTGGTAAATGTAGCTTCAACATCATATGGCTTGCCAATTGCACCCTCTTCAACAAGTCGCAAAACACCAGCAAATCCCGGACAATAGGCCGTTGGAATAGCCTCCATGCATATAAGCTGTCCATCTCTTGCCATTTCAAATAATTCCAAAGCTTCCTCGCCCTTTAACGCAAGCGGGCTCTCGCAAAGCACATGCTTGCCAGCCTCGAGGGCCTGCTTCGAATATGTAAAATGATATTCATGAGGCGCCGCAATATAAACTGCATCAACCGCACCAAACAACTCTGTCAGATCATCTGTCTGCAGCAATTCATCTGAGAATTCATTCTTCTCCACAAAATATCTCACACTCTCAATGTGTGGATTATAAACTGCAACTACTCGTGCGTTATTAGCCTCGTCACACTCTTTCATAAATTCAGTTGCAATTCTACCTGTCCCAATTATTCCTATTTTTATTACTCCCATTTATGTCACCCCTAATTATCTTCAAATATTATTACGCTAGAAGAATAAATCACGCTAACAGCTTCCCGCAAGATATGATTGTTCTAAATAACTTGGATTCTGATAATATAAATCTGAATTAAAATCTGAAATCATTGCTGTATACTATCCTTTTAACCCTTCTATATAGCCCTTGAGCCTATCCTTCCTTCTAGTTGACAACGAATTATAATCCAAAACCAAATGTCCCAAATCAGACTTTGAATCAACCACAATATAATCTGTCTGTTCAGATTGCTCTAGAAGGATATCATATGGATTAGTATCCAGCACTTTACAAATATCCATTATTTTATCAGCGCCTGGTGTTTTGCCTTTACGTTTCCAATCACTTATTGTGCTCTCTGGGACACTTATCAGTTTCGCAAATTCTTTTTGCGTAATATGTCGCTCACGCATTATTCTAAAAATATTGTCTGAAATAGACATAAGACACTTACCCTCTTGAAATAATCAAACCACCATGTTATTATACAAATATAAAAGAGATGTCGCGACAAGCGGTCAGCTCAAGTGTTGATTTTTTATATGAGCATATGCTCAAAGAATCGCTACTTTGCAGAGTGGCGGTTCTTTTTTGTTTCATGCTGCCCTCCATATTTCTTTACTAGCATGGTAAATAATAATATGGTTCCTCCAGTTACTCCAACTACTATTTTGCAATCCTATGTTTATAATGCTTCTTCTAGTATTCTTCTCGCCCCACCACCATCTACATATTTAATCATTTTCTCATAAACATCTTGACGTTTAGAATAATCTCTTGCCAAAGCAGCAGCCTCTTTAATCAATTTTTTTGCAAGTTTATCCTTGCCAAGTTTTCTGATGTCTCCACAATTTATAATTACACCTTCAGAACCAAACATTTCCGCGGCAGGCACCTGATTATCCGCTAAAACATATGTTATTGTCGGTGTCTGCATAGCACATAATTCATATAATGTAGATCCTGCAGCTGAAATTGCCAAATCGCAAGATAGCATCAACTCAGACATATTGTTTACATTTTCATAAATAAAAATGTTCCTGTTGTTCAATGCCTCAGCTTTCAAAATATCCCTATCTTCATTCATCATACCTACAACAACATGAAAATCAAAATCCTTATATTCTGACGCAACCTGAAGCAGAGCACTTGTTAGATGTTCAGAATCAGCTCCACCCGTTGAAATCAATATATTCTTTCCAAACTCAGATAGTTCCATTCTCTTTTTTTCAAAGAACTCATCCCTAAGAGGCACATACTTTGTTCCCATCAACATTCTAGGGATGTCATTATTGCCATAAATAGAGCCATAATCCATATTTGATGCAAAAACATTATAATTAATTAACACATCACATTCATATGCCTCTACGCATCTATCATCAATATACACAAGCTTAGTCTCATTCTTCTTACATTTATCATGTAAGCCAACCATGAACTCTTTTTTTATATAATAAGAATCCACAATCATCATATTAGGAATACAATAATCAAAAACAAAATCCAGCTCGCCGTCTCTCCAATTTAAATAATCAGAGTCTATCACTTTAACAGAATGACCTGCAGCACTTATTATTCTTTCACAATCTCCAGAAGCAACAATAAATAAACAGTCATGTCCCATTTTCTTCGCCTGATTTGCTATAGATATACATCTCATAATATGACCCATGCCAATTATAGAGTTTCCATCAGCCCTAAAAACAATCATAAATCAACACCCTAATCAAAATCTATAATGTCCCAGCTCATCGGAGTTCCAAGTTTTACATCTTTATTCACTTTTTTACCCAGTAACATATCGTAATACTTTGTATGTAAACCATGTGCAGGTCTTACAGAGCGCATGTTTTCTGGCGTTAAAATCTCTCCCGCTTTCATATCTTTTGCTATAAACAAAGATCTTCCATGCTCTCGCTCGCCCTTTTGTTTATCGGTCAATTCATAAGTAACCTTTCCTAACGCCTTTTCAACGTTTCTTATTCCATTAACCATATCTTTAAACTCTTGTGGTTCCATAGAAAATGCTGAGTCCACGCCACCATCTGCCCGGCTTAAAGTCAGATGCTTTTCTATAACTTTTGCACCCATTGCAACACTTGCAACGGCAACATCATGACCCATTGTATGGTCTGACAATCCTACTAAGCAATCAAAAGTATCTGCCATATTTACCATAGTCCTCAAGTTAATATCTTCATATGGGGTAGGATAAGCAGAACAACACTTCAACAGAATCACATCATTGTTTCCCACCTCTTTACATGTATTAATCGCTAATTCTATGTCTTGTAAAGTAGCTATTCCCGTTGACATAATAATCGGCTTTCCCAATTTTGCCACTTTCCTTATAAGAGGAATATCTGTCATCTCAAACGATGCTATTTTATATACCGGAATAGACATCTGTTCCAAGAAGTCAACACTGGTAAAATCAAAAGGAGTTGAAAAAAAATCCAATCCTATTTCTTTCGCAACCTCTTGCAATTTGGGTTGCCATTCCCATGGAGTATATGCCTCCTTGTATAAGTTATACAAAGTACGTCCATCCCACAAAGTCCCTTGAGTAATCTGAAAGCATGGATCATCACAATTCAATGTGATTGTATCTGCAGTATATGTCTGAAGCTTGATAGCATCTGCTCCACTTTCTTTTGCAGCATAGAGAATCCGTAAAGCTCTATCGTAATCCATGTTATGATTTCCCGACATCTCCGCAATAACATATGTCGGAGAATCTTCATTTATTTCTCTATCCCCTATTTTGATGCTTCTATCCAACATCTCATCACCTCTTTTATCTGTTAAATAATTCTGCCACGTCTCCTATTATTTCCGAGTAAGATGGATGAGCATATACCAAATTGCATATATCATCTATACTCATCCCATTTGCAATCATCAATTCTGCTGCCAATGATATCTCAGATGAATCATTAGCCAGCATATGAAAGCCTATTATCCTGCGATGTTCATCTATTATCATTTTTACCTTTGCCCCATCTTTACCATGATCAGCAAAATATTTTCCGCTATATGTCATCGGTAATGAACGAGTATCGTATTTCATTCCATTTTCAATGCACTCCTGTTCTGTAAGTCCCACACTCAAACTCTCAGGATGCATATAAATAACTTTTGGAATATAACGATAATCGATAGAGCACCCTTTCCCATCTATTGTATCTGCAATAACTTTTGCCTGACGATATGCCGTATGCGCTAGCATTAATTGTCCTGTAACATCTCCACATGCAAACACATTTTCATCGCATGTTTGACATTTGTCATTAATTTTTATTCCATTATCGTCATATGAAATATTCAAATCCGCCAACATCTTCTCGTCGATATTCGGCTTTCTTCCAACAGCCAGCAAAACACATTCCGAATCTATGTTAATTCTCGAACCATCTGCACATTTTACATATACATTATTATCATCAACCTCTTCAACAGTCGAACTAACATATAAATCTATACCTTTTTTATTTATAATTCTAGCTAAAGCATCTGCAATATCAGAATCAATTCCTCCACCAATATGCTCCCGGTATTCAACAAGAGACACTTCGCTTCCAACCTCATTGAAATATGCAGCGGCTTCCAAACCTATTGCTCCGGCTCCAACAATCGTAATTCGTTTCGGCACCTCAGACAATTCGAGCATCTCACTACTCGTAATAATCTTCATATTGCCATTGATTTTTATACTTGCCATTTCAACATCTTTTGCACCGGTGGCAATAACAATCTTTTTCCCTTCAATTAGCTCTCCATTAACACTAATTAAATAATTATCTCCAGCTCTTCCAGAATATAGAGCTTCGCCTTCATAAAGTTTAACACCACAGGCATTTAAACCATTGGTAATCCCCCGTCTCAATCCATCAACAATTATATTTTTTTGATCCAATAGGTTCTTTTGATTGATACTTATGTCCTGTCCATTCAAAATTTTCGCTTTTATATATTTATTAGCCTCTGAAATAATCTCTGATGTATGAAGATACGTTTTAAATGGTATACATCCCCTATTAAGACAAATTCCGCCCACATAATCCTTTTCAACCATAGCGACATTATACCCTCGCAGCCCGAGAAGATTTGCAGTCTTATAACCTCCGGGGCCACCACCTATAACAATTACATCAAACATATATACCTCTCATTCATCATTCAACAAAATCCACATCAAGTTCAAGAAATATCTGTTTCAAAAAATTTTCAAATTCAACCATCCACTCATAGTAGTCATCCTTTTCATTAAGCTCGCATCCACTTCCTGCTTGTGCTGGAGAATCTACCATAAATCTCATTCTGCTCTTCACTAATTCCACGAATTTCAAATCTATACAGTCCGTATAAATATCCATTTCTGTGATTATCCTTCCAGAAAGCAAAAGAATAATTTCAGCCTCTCCCCATGCAAATCTATTTTTTCGAGAATATGAATAATCTCTATTTTTACCCCCTATCCACTCTTCGGATGAATATTTGTCGCGCAATTCCTTCAAAAAGGAAGCATCAACATCGATATGATCATCATATTGCCCGATATTAAAATTCTCCAAAAAGCTCTCTGTTATAGCATTCTTTATATCAGATATCTGTACATTATCATTTTCCGACACTACATCTGAAACCCTTGCTTGAACTGATTTTACACCCTTGCTTGAAAGCTTGTTCTGTGAAACAATTAATGTATGTCCCATAGTTTCTGTATCAACGTTCCACAAAATCGTTCCATGTTGCAATCCAACCGAATCATCAGAATAATATGCGTTTCCGGATATCTTCCCTTTGCTTGTACAAATATCGTTTCGACCATTCTTAAATGCTTTGACACCACATTTCTCAAGTGCCAATACAATTATTTCTGTATTCTTACCAATATCAAAACTATCTCGCGTCGTAATAATGGTATAATTAACATTTCCAAGGTCGTGATATACCGCACCGCCCCCAGTCATTCTTCTTGAAGGAATAATTCCTTTTTCCTTCATATATCCCATATTACATTCTGCATAAACATTTTGGTTTTTTCCCACAACAACCGTATCTGCATTTTGCCACAAGTACAAAATCGGCTTTTTATTTACTTTGCAAAAATCAAGCAAATATTCTTCAAGAGCAAGATTATCATATGGATTAACTGATGTAGAATTTATTACATAACCTTCTGTCATACTACACTAATTACCTCTATTATACCTAACAACTGTATTATCCGGCACATTCTTAAATACAGAACATCCATTCTCAATTACGACATTATTTCCAATTTTTACCCTTGAATAAATCGTTACATTTTGTCCAATCAACGTATTTTCACCCACTGTAATCAAGCCTGCCAATGTAGCACCAGATGCTATATGACAATGATCACTAATTATACAATCATGAGAAATAATCGCACCTGCATTAATTACACAATCATTTCCGATTTGTGCCTCTGCGCCAATAATAGCTCCCGCGCATATCAAATTTCCTTCACCTATAGATACGGACGGTTCTAAAATAGCACGCGCGTGTACAATATTAGGAAAATCAAAATTATATTCCTTCAATTTATCATAAGCTTTTTTCCTGTTTATACCCACACAATTAAAGACCTTACGATATCCTTTATCATAATAATCTTGTAGTTGAACATCACCGCCAACAACTGACACTCCCATAACATCATCCAAGTCAGGGTAAGCCATATCAATAATTCCATATGTATTATATGCATGTGATACTTTCAAAATATCAATAGCAATTTTCGAAAATCCGCCCGCCCCATACAATAACAACTCATTTTGCTTTGTCGGTGCAATAGTATATGCTTTTTTTATAAAAGGCAAAATATCTTTCTCTCTTATTAATGTATCCTTAGGCAGAAGTGTAATATCTATTTTATTATCCTCAACCAATTTACGTGCTTTATCTGTCATTCGTACATTATCTTTGATTCCTTCTTTTTCTTCCGGCTTCTCACCCTCACCAATTAAAGCGATAACACTATCTACATTTATATCTTCGCCTTCTTTAGCAGTAAATGTAATGCTCCCTTCTGCATCCGATTTTACTTCAGATGCCTCTTTTGAGGTTTCTACTTCTGCTATAACTTGCCCTTTTTTCACCCAACTACCATCTTCAACAAGCCATGCGACCAATGTAACATAATCATCGTTTACGCCCAGACGCGGCATCTTAATCTTTGACACTTCCGATTACCTCCTTAATCTTTTCAATAATCGACTTTTTATTCGGCACAATCTGACTTTCTAATGCTATTCCATTCGGAATTGGCATATCATATGTTGCAACTCGACCATATTTTTTTGCAACATTCTGCTCTACACATTGCGAAATTATTTCAGCGCCAACTCCTGATGTTTTCGTTCCTTCCTCCACAGTTACAATTGGCACACCAAACGGATTTGCTTCCTTTATATCCTCAATAGGTACAGGCGATAATTGTGTCAACATGAGAACATCCACTTGAATCTCCTCTGTTAACATTAATTCATATGACGCCTCTACCGTCTCTTCATCCATTCCTCCATATGTAATTACAACGCAATCAGCCTTCGCATCTAGATCGATAGAAAATAGCAATGATGGAAATCCATAGTTGTTTATTTCTTTCACAACATAATCTTTATACATCCCATTTTGAATCACCCAGCTCTTTTGGCCATACATCTTTTTGTTTTCAACTACGATTGTAGGTTCAACAATAGATTCAAATAGATGCTTATAAATCATTTTAGGATTAGTTGCAAGATTCAACGCTATTATTTTTATTCCAGGTATTCCCATCATATACTTTTCAAGCGATTGACTATGTGTAGGGCCATATCCACGCTTTGCTCCCATTGGAGTTCTTATTATCATAGGAACCTTTATGCCATCACCATATACCCATGAATATTTAGCAGCATGATTCAATAATTGATCAAATGCCAAGGTAACAAAATCACCAAACATCATCTCAACAACAGGTAATAATCCGTTCATCCCCATGCCAACAGCCAATCCTGCCATACAAGCCTCACTGATTGGCATATTTATAATCTGCCGGTCATAATCTATAGACAACCCTTTTGTTGCTTTAAACGCACCTCCATATGGTTCCCGAATATCTTCTCCCAAAAACAAAATATGCTCATCCGATTTCAATCTCTCTGCAAAAGCTTCACGTATGCTCTCCACATATCGTTCTCCGCTTGTTGATACAAATGTTTCTGCACTCTTATTATGATTATATTTAGGGCAAACCAGATTTATAGTCTTTTCATTTTCAAGTCTATCAACTATATCAACAAACTTATTTCTATACTCATTCTTTATTGACTGAACCTCGTCCGCGCCTATTTTTTGAGCAATTATTTTCAGCGGGTCATTCTCCTTATAGGCAGCAATTTCATCAGGATTTCTTGTATCATCGCCCTTGCTATGAGCTGCCAATCTATAATTATGAACTATGGCACAAACCGGTTTGCGTTCCTTGTTAATATATGAAAACACATTTAAGAAAAAAGCATCTAATTCATCCACATCTGTACTTTCGATTTCAAATGTTTCTATATCAAATCCGCTTATTCTGGACTTTATATCACCCGCAATAACATCTGTTCTTTTTGTACTCATTGCATATTGATTATCTTCTATCACAAAAACTACAGGTATACTATAAACAGATGCAATATTTAGCGATTCATATACCACACCTTGTCCTAAAGTACCATCACCCAAAAACACCAATGTATTCGCCTTTTTCCCGAGATATTTATCAGCAAAAGCCATACCTACAGCGTTAGGGACTATACCTCCCTGGATTCCATTAGTATAAAAATTCCGGTAATGTATATGCTGGCTTCCACCTCTACCTTGACATAATCCAGTTTCCTTTGACATTATCTCGGCAAGGAGTTTTTCTTCCGGACCACCGTATGCCAGATAATGCCCATGACATCTGTGATTTGAAAAAACCTTATCATTATCTGTAACGTGCTTCATTATGGCAACCGCAGTTGCCTCCTCACCAATATATGTATGTGTTGTTCCTGACAATTTGTTTTGACCAAATAGTTCAAGTATCAGTTCTTCAAAAACACGTATTTTAATTACAGATTTATAATCACAAAGTCCCATCATCTAACCCTTTCTGTTCTTCTATCTTTGCAAAAGTACTATACTTTATTTCTGCAAGATTCCAATCTGATTGATTATCAATATCCTGAACCTCTTCCGGATTCAAGAAATACGGAGCACTTCTATCTGTAAGAAGACTCTTCGCTTTCATAAAAGCTGATGTTTTACAGATGTAAAACTGACCACAATCATGATAGATTGGCTCTAAATCCTGACTCCTTGAATCACGACATTCCGGATACTGAAACTGTAACATATTATTTCTTATAACAAATGCTCTCTGTGGTGGGAAATCATATTTAACTACAGATACCACAGAATCTGCATTATCATTTTGAAGCAACGAGTACGCATCTATAAGTTTTGCTTCTGTCACAAAAGGAGCAGTTGGATATATACAGGTAAAATCGTCAAATTCTTTTCCGAGTTTTTTGTACTCATCAATGACCTCTAAAATAACATCCGCTGTCGTCGCATAGTCATTTGATGTTGTCTCACTTCTCATAAATGGAACTGACGCGCCATACTTTCTTGCGATTTGTGCAATCTCCTCTGAATCTGTGGAAACCATAACCTCATCAAAAATCCCGCTCTTTAATGCAGCTTCGATAGAATATGCAATTATAGGCTTACCGCAGAAGTCCTTTATATTCTTTTTAGGAATTCTTTTACTGCCCCCTCTGGCAGTTATTATTGCAATGGAAGACATACATTTAACCTCCGAATCATCTAGCACTTATTATTTTCTATAGTATGTAACAACTTTCTTTACTGCCCCTATAACCGATTCTATATCTTCATCAGTCATGGCAGGATATAGCGGTATACTTATTATCCCATCATAAATACATTCAGCATTCGGGCACAATCCTCTCTTATATCCAAGTTTCTGATAATACGGGAAATAATAAACAGGAATATAATGCACATTACAACATACATTCTCAGCTTTTAAGGCATCAAAAACCTGTCTTCTTCCGGCTGTCAATTTATCTAAATCCAATCTTATAATATACAAATGTCTTGCCGTATCTGACTCGGGAATCTCCTTCTGTATAATCACGCCTTCAAATCCATCAAAAGCCTCATTATAAGCATTTACAATATCTCTTCTTCTGTTTTTAAATTGCCCTAATTTGTTCAATTGACTCGATATCAAAGTTGCCTGGATATCTGTCATCCTATAATTCAATCCCAGATCAACCTGCTGATAGTACCACGGTCCCGGGCCTTCTTCAGTCGCATCTGCATCTGCCATATATTCTTCTGATTTATCCATCAAACTTTCATCTCGTGTAATTCCATGGGATCTAAACAGAAGGAGTCGCTTATACAGTTCATCATCATTTGTCAAAATCGCTCCGCCTTCTCCACCTGTAACAGTTTTCACGGGATGAAAGGAAAATGTAGTCAAATCCGCTATGCTTCCAACAGGTTTACCATTATACAAAGTACCAATTGAATGTGCACCATCCTCTATAAGAATTAAGTTATGCCTGATGCAAATATCTCTGATTCTATCAAGTTCTACAGCCTGTCCTGTAAAATCCACTGCAACTACCGCTTTTGTCCGCTCAGTAATATGTGCCTCTATAGAATCCGGATCAATATGATATGTTTTCGGATTCACGTCTGCAAAAACAGGTTTCGCCCCCAAGTAAAGAGCGCAATTAGCAGATGCCGCAAAAGTAAGTGGTGTAGTAATAACCTCATCGCCTTCTTTTATTCCGGCCGCGTAACATGCCGCGTGAAGAGCCGCAGTTCCATTTGAAATAGCCACAGCATACTTAGCGCCCGTGATTTGACATAATTTATTTTCAAGCGCCACAATAGCAGGTCCGCAAGTTAGATAGTCACTTTTCAGCACATCTACCACGGCCTGTATATCATCTTCATCAATATATTGGTGTCCATAATAAATAGGAGTCTCCCTTACAGGTTTTCCTCCATTTATTGCAAGTTCTTCCATGAACGAACCCCCATTCTTTTATCACTTATAGCCTCCTTTATATTCAATAAAGAAGGCTATTATAATTAATGATTATCTATATCCGTTTTTAGCAATCTCCGGATGTCTTCAACTGACAACCACTCAGTATTGGTACCCGAAGAATACTCAAATTCCGGTGCCACCAGTTTTCCTCCCGGAATCAATTTGCTATCACTCCACCAATTGTAATTAGGATATACAATAAAATGCTTATCATACTCATATGTATGCATAGAATCCTCACGAGTCACCATTATCTCATGAAGTTTCTCGCCTTCTCTAATTCCAACCTCAGGCATTTCACATCCCGGAAGCATAGCCTGCGCCAAATCTGTAATCTTGAAAGAAGGAATCTTGGAAATGAAGGTTTCACCACCCTGAGCCTCCTCAAGAGCTTTTATAACAAGTTTGACACCCTCATCCAAACTAATCCAAAATCTGGTCATACGATAATCTGTAATTGGCAGGGCTGTCTCACCATTATCAATTTTATTTTGGAAAAATGGAATAACCGAACCTCGGCTTCCTGCTACATTACCGTATCTGACCACTGCAAAACGTGTACCGTCATCTCCGCTATATGCATTAGCAGCACAAAACAATTTATCAGATACAAGCTTAGTTCCACCATATAAGTTGATTGGGTTAACTGCTTTATCAGTAGACAGTGCAACCACCTTCTTCACTCCTGTCGCAAGAGCCGCGTTGATTACATTCATAGCTCCGTTTACATTAGTCTTGATGGCTTCGTTTGGATTATATTCACATGCAGGAACCTGTTTCAAAGCAGCTGCATGAATCACGTAATCCACTCCATTCATGGCCATCTTAAGTCTATCCTCATCTCTCACATCGCCAATGAAATATCTCATAACATCTCTATGCTGAGCATAATCATTGTCCATCAGAAATTGTTTAAACTCATCGCGAGAATAAATAATAACTTTCTTAGGCTTATAATTCTGTAATACATAATCTACAAAATGATGTCCGAATGATCCGGTGCCTCCGGTAATCAAAATTGTCTTATCATTCAACATTTTTCGCTCCTCCTAACAGTATCCGCAACTTTTTAATTATCTATTTATCAGTATAGCTTTTACGCCTTTTTTTTGCAAAATAATCAACTTACAGGCAGGTTCATCATCCCCTTAATAAAAGCCCCATTTGATATATTTACAAATTTTACGTTTTTCACATTTTCAATTCTATGTTCTATCCATACATGATATGAATGAAGATTTTCTGAAGTATATATATCTTCGCCCTTCACGCTTCGAACCTTCTTGGTTATATTAGAATTTATACTAATTTCTTTTTCATCCAATGTTCCGCCGGCGTGAGTTTTATTATCTGTAAAAGCAAGATCCAATCCCATACATACCACTTCTTTGCAACCTAGTCCAATACAAATATCTATGGCAGTTGTAGATACAGATCCGCCGGTATTAAAGCACTTATAACCATGACTTTTAGCATATTTTTCTGCTTCAGGCATACCATTCTGGCATATCATATATCTGTCTCCATCAAAATCCACAACAGCCTTATTATTTGCCGTACTCAAATACAACAACTTAGTCTTTTTCTTGTCTATCACACCATGTAGTTGACTATACATGCTGTCTTTTGCATCTGTTATAATGGCATATTCTGGAGTTATCCCCTCTGACATAAGCTTCTTTAAAGATGTTCCGACACAAAGCACCACACTATCCTGCTCCCTTTTTGCCAGCATTTCCATAGCCAAGTCCAGAGAAGGACCGCCAGCCACAAGATACACCTTCTTACCTTTAAAATCATTAACACATTCATCAACAGATTTTATATTTTTAAGTAAAATATTTCTTCTATAATTTCGATCCAACCAATGTCGCTGTTCAGCTAATGACATACTATTCATAAAGAATCTGGCAATTACATCCGCCTCTGCATCATCAGACATATGTCTAATAGATGGTTTTCTAACAAGAACCTGCCCATCAGCATCATCTATTCTCGAAATGTAATCAGCATATTTCTCAACTATAAGTTTCACCCTATCATCTTCAATTATTCCACTCACATCAACATAAGTCATCGCAAGTTTCATAAGATAAGGATCTTCCTCCACAATCCGAAGTTCAATATCCGGTCTCAATTTCAGCATGGCCTTAGCTTCAAAAAACAATCCCACTCCCAGTAAACTATACTTATATATACTTTCGTTCACATTACCGTCAGCATATGTATATGCATCCGCAACCGGGTTATTATTTCCGCTCATGTAGTATTCACTACCATTTTCCACTATCTTGATTGTAGGATATCCTGCAGCTGTATATTCAGCAATATATTGACAGTCGTTCCTTGGCTTAGCTGCAATAATAATCTCAGCCAGCTTTTCATACCCATATTTATTAAGCTCACTGATATTCTTTGTCAAATAATCAATGCTCACATCCGACATATCAATTTCAAGCAATTGTATTATACTTTCCATGGTCGGAATAAATTGTACTTCTAACACATCAGCTATCAATATTTCATCGCCGGACTCCATCGCATCAAAAAAAACAGGCAATCCCAATCTCTGAACAATATCTCCACCCGCTGTCAACACGCAATCATCTATTACATCATTCAACTTTTCTGTTATTTTTGTACAGGCATTCCACCCCGTATAATAGTATTGCCTGCGAAAATTATACACAGTATCATATGCATATTCATTTATTTCAATCAATTTTCCGACCATCTATGCACTCCAAACTCAGAAGCATTTATGCTTTACTTTTTTAAAACTGCAATTTGTACTTATCGCAAGTCTCTTTCCATACTTCTTTTAATTCTTCTCCAGCATCAATATACCCTTTTATCATATTTAATCCACTGTTTATGATTATATCAATTTCTTCTTTATGTGTCTCCCCATACTCAGAAAGGGAATTGAAGCACTCTACCAAAGCTCCGTTTGTAAAGAGTTCCAAAAGCATAACATCTCTGTTATTCTCTACATATTCATTAAATGCTGTAACTTTTTTATAATTTTTAGCAAATTCCTTAGAACAATATTTTTCTTCCTTCAGAAGTTTACCAAGCTTTTTATATACAGAAATCATATTTCTCATTTTGTTAGTTTGGGCATTGATATTCTCATAACTACTTCTCATTTCATCTAATACGGATTCTTTTTGCTCGTCATCAAGCCAATAATTCGCATTATTTATCAATTCAGTGAAACCTATACCATCTAAATTGTCACATCCATCAAGAGCTTCCCTAAGCGTCATTATCTCAGTTCCTTCAATAAATGCGCCACCTTCAGTTGCATCAATAAAAGTACAGTCCGGATGCCTTTTAATGTGATTCTCAAAGAATTTTCTATATACATTCATATTGGTTTCCGTAAGAACTTTTCCTCCATCAATACTTTCGACATAGAAATACTTATTATCATTTAAATCTAACTCACCTTCATTTTCAAAAGCATCTTTTGCATGAAATTGATTTCCGGGATATGCTAAATCCTGTCCAATAAAAACAATTCTTTTAAATCCCATGAAGAGCAACAAAGAAAATGCAACATTTGCAACCGAGCCACCATGCGGCATGTTAAGCAATTCCGCACCGTAATCCCTCATTACACGTCTCGGATAATCTGCGTTTGAACATTGATAAAACACTCGTCCTTTATGAACTTCAAGCAATTTAGGATTTGACACTAAATCTGCGACAAGCGGAACGCCTATTATACTATCTGATTCAATAGCCTTAGTATATACGTATGGATCTACTGACACTATCAGATCCGGTATAATATCGTTTTTCACCGCAGTATTTAACGCAGCATCAACGCACACAATAAAGACTTTATTTTTGTACTCTTTCAGTTCACGGATATTCTTGTCAAGAGATGGTCCGGCAGCTATTAAAACAACTGTACAATCCTCTGTTTCAAGATTTTCCATCGCAACTTTTAATTCATCCAAACCGGATTCATCCACCATATGGCGCATATTATATATGATATTTCCTACACGCTCTGCGCCCTGCTCAATCAATGTCTTTTCATTAACCTGAACCATTTCATATCTTTCGTTAATAATTTTATAAAAAAACATAAAATCATCTGAAAAAATCTTAGAATAATTAGGAATGTTAGCAATACATATTTTATCCTTTGTATTAGTTGCCACCAGTGCGCTCATCAATTCGCTAAAATCCGCTTTTCTTTTTCCCCCAAGAATAAAATGAAAATTTTGGTTATCCTCCAAAAAATATTCAGCCTCCTTATGAGCCAAAAACTTTATCATCATCTCTTCTGATGGTTCATATACAATTATTGCATTATCAGGGAATCTAGAACGCAAGCTGTTTAAATACTTATAATGACCAATTCCAAATAATAAAAGAATGGTATCATACTGTACTTTATCGAATTGCTCCATCCAAGCATCAACTGCTCTGTCCATATCTACTTCACTGAACAAATTCCATTCTTTACCATCACTGACATACTTATACTCATCGAAGTCTTGATAATCCTTATATGCTTCAATTTTTAAATCAAACTTTTTCTGGGTCTCAATCAATTTTTCATAGTTTTTCTTCAGCATTTCCTTCATGAATCCACCTCTACATCTCAGCGATTATCTCATCATATACTGTGAGTATCTCTTTCCACTCAAAGCACAAAAAATCAGCAAGCTTATAGTTATCCTGCGACTGAATTGCTTCCTCAAAATGTCTCAACCCATCAGTAACATATTGAACCGGAAATTGAATGCCTAACGACAGCATTTTTTTCACACCTTCCATCATTTCTTCCGTACTGCCATTTATCATATTTATCAGTTCAACTTCATCAACCGCTTTGGCTTGCCATAACAATTTACAGTTTTCATCAATCAAATCAATATATTTATCCATATTCATATTCCTATATCCCTGATAGCTTTTTAAAAAATAGACCACGCTATATGAATATAGCGTGGTCTAATAATCATATCATCTGTTATTCTACTGAAGTAATGACAACACACCCTGAGTAGACTGATTTGCCTGTGAAAGCATTGACTGACCAGCCTGTGTAAGAATATTATTCTTACTATACTTAACCATTTCATCAGCCATATCTGTATCACGGATACGTGACTCAGCTGCTGTTACATTCTCAACAACGTTATCTAAGTTGTCAATTGTATGCTCTAATCTGTTCTGAACAGCACCGAATGCAGAACGTGCATCTGATACAGCCTGAAGTGCCACAGAAATCTTACCAAGCATATCCTTAGCTGCTGACTGTGTTGTGATTGCTCCAAGTGAAGAAACCTTATTTGAAAGTGTTACACCTGCAATTGTAATATCATTATTTGAATCCTTCTGATATCCAACGAATATTGTTGTATCTTCACCTGCAAGCAACTTCTTACCATTGAAGTCTGTTGTTGCACCAATACGTGTCATTTCCTCTTTAAGAGCTACTATCTCGTTGCTAATAGCTTCGATATCTTTTGTAGCATTTGTACCATTAGCTGCCTGAACTGAAAGTTCATTAGCTCTCTGAAGCATTGAGTGAACTTCTGCCAAAGCACCTTCAGCTGTCTGTACTGCCGAAATACCATCCTGGGCATTTGTTGAAGCTCGATCTAAACCTCTGATCTGCTTTCTCATCTTTTCAGAAATAGAAAGACCTGCCGCATCATCTGCTGCACGGTTAATTCTATAACCGGAAGATAACTTCTCTGTGCTCTTTGACTGCTGATTTGCTGTAATGTTTAAAACTCGGCTAGCGTTTGCTGCCTGCATATTGTGTTGTACTACCATATTATTGTTCCTCCATGAAATAAAGAATTGTTTTTATTTCTTTTCTCAAAATATTATTATTAAATCCTTATAATTTAAGAAGTATCTGACACCGGTTATCATTATGTGATACTTCTGTAAGCATATCCTTTGCTTTACACAAAATATATCGGACTGATTTCAAATCCCTTAACCCCTTTTTTAAAAATTTTTTATATTTTTTCAAAAATGTTGAATATTCTTCTATTCCAGGCATTTATTCTCTAATTTTTTCAGACAAAAATAAGGACCATGAAAATCATGGTCCTTAATAAAGCATTGTGTACGAATACTTTTAATCTAGTAATCTTATTGATTACTGAAGAAGTGATAATACTCCCTGTGTTGACTGATTTGCCTGAGCAAGCATTGACTGGCCAGCCTGAGTAAGAATATTATTCTTGCTGTACTTAACCATCTCATCAGCCATATCTGTATCACGGATACGTGACTCAGCTGCTGTTACGTTCTCAACAACGTTATCCAAGTTGTCAATTGTGTGCTCTAATCTGTTCTGAACAGCACCAAATGCTGAACGAGCATCTGAGATTGACTGAAGAGCTACAGAAATCTTTCCAATCATATCCTTTGCTGCTGACTGTGTTGTGATTGCTCCAAGTGAAGCAACCTTTGTTGAAAGTGTAACACCTGTGATTGCAATATCGTTGTTTGAATCCTTCTGATATCCAACGAAAATTGTTGTGCTAGCACCAGCAAGTAACTTCTTACCATTGAAGTCAGTTGTTGCACCGATACGTGTCATTTCTGTCTTAAGTGCTACAATCTCATCACTGATAGCCTTGATGTCCTTTGTTGCATTTGTTCCGTTAGCTGCCTGAACTGAAAGCTCATTTGCTCTCTGAAGCATTGAATGAACTTCTGCTAAAGCACCTTCAGCTGTCTGTACTGCTGAGATACCGTCCTGAGCGTTTGTAGAAGCTCTGTCAAGACCTCTGATCTGCTTTCTCATCTTTTCAGAAATAGAAAGACCTGCTGCATCATCTGCTGCACGGTTGATTCTGTATCCTGAAGATAACTTCTCTGTGCTCTTTGACTGCTGATTTGCTGTTACATTAAGTACGCGGCTAGCATTTGCTGCCTGCATGTTGTGTTGTACTACCATAATTTTTTCCTCCTTGAAAATCACATCTGTCATCCTTGACAGCGGTTATAAATTAATAAAAATGATTTGTTGAAGGTTTATTGTCCTGGCCGTACACCCCAGACTCTAAACCTTTGGGCAAGTCATCTTGCCTTTGTAATTTATATATCGGACGCATTCTCCGATACTTTATAGCAAAAAATAAATTTTTTTAAATTTATTTTGTACTATCAAAAAATTGCGGATCCACATGAGCCAGATTCATCATATTTCTATAATAAGTAGTAGCCGCTTGGTTACTCTGTCTAATTTCCTTCACATGAGATTTCACACTTTGAAATCTATCTCTGGCCAAATCCTTGTTTCTTTGTTCCAGCGCCTGTATATTGACGCTTCGATCTGTAATATCTCTAATAAGCTCCTGCATATGTGAAATATTTTGAGCATAAACCTGACGATTGGATTCCAACTCCACCCGAACCTTGGCAAATACATCCTCAAAACCAGCATCTAATTTCTCTATATGATCAATAAGTGCCTGCTTCTTGTCCATATTTTCATCAAGCATCTCCGGTCCGGCATCTTCGTCCTGCAAAATTATCGCCTGCTCTCTGCATAGAATCTGGAGCTGTTTCAATATATCCACTTTCTTCTCAAGACTATCCTCGAGCATCTGAATATAATTCTGTTCTATCATACCGCTACTCCTAAGATACATTTCCCTGTTTATTCAGTTCCATAACTTCTTTCCATGTATCTCTCATAGTTCGCATATGTTTCAAGGCTTCCTCTAACTTCGGTATATCCTTCTTCACATTTCCCTGAAGTAAGCACCAACCGATATATTCATATACATTATCAAAATCCTTGGCAACTTCATATTTCATATCAAGAGTTCCACGAAGTTCCGCTATTATTCTCTCTGCTTTCTGTATATTAGTATTGGCCTTCATCATATCATTTTTCTCAATAGCCACAATACCAATATTAGTAAATTTAATAGCTCCCTCGTATAACATTAATGTAAGCTCTGCCGGTGAAGCTGTCAATATTTTGTTTTTAGCATATGCATCATATCCGCCATTCATAGCCATATGATTATTCCTCCTAGTTTATTACATTCCAAGTAGTGAAGATATTGATGAGCTTGAGCTCTGAATACTAGCAAGCTGTTTCTCCATATTTGAAAACTGCTTGTAATATCTGTCTTCCATATCAGCTATCTTATCTTCCCAAGTCTTAATTGTTTTGGTATATCTACTATATTCAGAAGCCATCTGCTTATCATTATAAATTGTATATGCACTACTTAAATTTGTAGACTGCATCTTATTGCCAAGCTCCTTATATAATCCACTTGCCAATTGCGTCATAAACTCCTGTACACCCTCAGGATCATTGGTTATAGCTTCAAGCAACTTGTCCTGATTTCCAGATGTTATACTATCTTCTGAATCGCCATCTATATGATATGCATAATTCTCATTCTTGGCTGCGTTCAAAAATCCCAATGTGTGAATTCCGAAATTACCTAATGAATATGTCTTGCCATTCACGCTGTACGTTGCCATCATAGATGATGTCATTGCATTTATCACGCCACTTATTGTCGAATCTTTTCTAAGCAATGAATCCTTGATTTTCTTCTCCCATTTCTCAACTTCAGAGTCGCTCATGGCGTCTTTCTCATCATCTGTTAACGGCTCATAACCCTTGGCAGAATCTGCATTATAAAGCTTCATCAATTCATTGATAACTTCATTATATGTATTCAAGAAATCTTTGACTTTATCGTACAACCCCTGACTGTCAGCATCTGTTGTAATCTGAATAGTCTCTCCAGGAGCTGTTACAGCCTGAGCTTTGATTGTAAGGCCGTTGATGTTAAATGTATTAGTTGCAGATTTAAATGTTGCACCATTCAATACAATCTCTGCATCCTCAGCATCTACACGTGTGGCACCTTCATTATAGTAATCAGACAGATTTATTCCGCCTTCAACTACACTCTTGGCTGTCATGATCTTATCAGCAATAGTATTGGCCATTTCAGATACATCCACATTTGAAAAGTCTTCTATATTCCAGTAAGAAGCATCTGTATTGTCAATAGTATTCTGGTTGGCAGCAATTGTAGCATCAAGAGTCTCAATCTCTGCATTTTTAGCCTCGATATCAGATGCTGTCAGATATGTATAATTACTTCCATCGCCATAAGCCGCCAATGCACTATAAGCACTTTTCAGTTTATCTAATGCGCTTTCAGTTGAAGTTTCCTCACCTTCTGTCACTTCAGGCTCTTCACCTGTTGACTCAGTTACAAGTCCCAACTCTTTACCCAGGCTTGTAATCTTATCAGATAAAGTTACCGCTCCATCTGCTGCATTATTATAATATTTCTCATAATTGATATATGGTCCTTCAGCATGCTCCACACCATTTTCATCAGTATAAGCACCGTTTGGTCCATAATATGAATATTGTGCAGCAGCCGCATTATGGTCACTATACTTTATAAGGCTTATCAGTTCATCTTTCTTTGCTGTCAGTTCATCCTCGGTCATACCAAGTTCTGATGCATTCAATTTATCAAGAACATCTGTATATACAGCGTCATAAGCTTTGCTATATGCAATATTGCCATTTATTGTCTTCTTCTGCTCTTCAGCATCATCTACTGCCTGATGTGCATCCTTTAATGTAGTAAGCAATTCAGTAATAGATGTCTTGGTAGCCTGACGAATATCAGCATCTGTAATTCCTGAAGCAACTGCCGGATTTACAATGTAATTACCCTCATTGTCCTTCTGGAGATTTCCATTTGCATCCAACTGGTAATATGACACGATATTGCCAGTTCCATCAAGAGCCGTAAGTCCCTTGGCATAAGATGCAGTCTTGAGATAAGTAGCATCATTGGCATCTGACTTCAATGAAAGTCCAACTGCCTTCAATGCCATTAAACCATTTGCATCACTGGATGTAAGTGAGAAATCATTTTCCACACCAGTCTCAGCTGCACTTACAAACATTCGCAAGTTCTTAGCATCATAAGACGCCTTCACTCCTGACTTGTTCAATGACTCTACCAACTCAGAGATTTTCATATCTCCACTGACAGCAATATCCTTGTTGGTATTACCTACACGAACAGTAATTGTAGAGCTACCTGTAAATCCAAGTTCTGATAACTTAGTATCCTCAGTAGTTCCCTTCTTCAACTCAGCACCTGTTGCATAACCAGACTTAGCAGTCTTATTAATTTGCAGCGTCTGTGTACCATTTACTGCCTTGGCTCCTGCTGTAATAGTAGCCTTGGTTGTATCAGACACCTTGGTTGTCTTCATATTGTATGCTGAGGTAAATCTAAATGCACTTACCTTGTTATACAAGCTGTAGACCTTGCTGTTTACAGTACTATATGCTTCCTGCTTCCACTGCAATTTGGTCTGTGCTTTGGAATATTTATTTTTCTTCTCGGTATAGTTCATAACCATGGCAGAAACCAAAGCTTCTGTATCCATGCCTGATACCATACCACTCATTCTAATTGGTGATGCCATACGCGCCTCCTATCTCTTCTCGTCTACCATGATGCCGGCCATTTCCCAGACCTTCGCAATCATGTCGAGAGTCTTCTCAGGTGGAAATTCCTTGATTACCTCTCGTGTTTCCTTATCAATAATCTTGATAGTTACACGATTAGTTGCTTCGTGAATTCCGAAGACAGCTTCCCCATTGCTCTGTGCATTCTTGTTGATCTTCTCAACTGCCTCACGAATCTGCTCATTACTAGCCTGTCCTTCTTCACGAACTTTGGTATTCTCAGAAATTTCAAAACCTTTCTGAGCTGGCGCATCTGCCGGAGGAGCCGATCTGGCAACTTCTACCGGATTCGGTACGACACTTCCTGATGAAGCCGGTGCGCTAACAACCTTATTTGAGCTTACACTTGAACTTCCTTGTCCCTGGTAATTTGTTGATACACTACTCATTCCTTCTACTTTCATTTCTCTATACACCTCCATGTGTTGCTTTACAATCAATAACCATTTTCCTTTTCTCCTTCGCAAAAACCCTATGTAAAATAGTCATTGTAAGTTACAATTTGAGATATTTCTAAATAATATATCGGATGCGCAACTTTAGAATTAACCCCAAATATTCAAAAATATTATATGCATCACCATATAATTAGCCACATTAGTAAATATGTGTAATTCCTTTATACATCCTGAGCGCTAATCTTTCAAGAGTTTTAATAAACTATTAGCATGACAATCCCATGAATATGACTTCTTATACAATTCATATCCCGCCTGAGCCCTGTCTTTTCTGTCAGATTCCGACAGTTCTAATGCGTCATGCAGCTTGCTCAAATTCCATATATTATATTGTCCAAGGATTGACTCATCTGTCTCCAAGGCATCTACATTCATATCACTTATAACATAAGCTCCTGCCGCCATGGCAGATGTAACTCTATCATGAACTCCCTCCACAAATAACGGATTAATATCAAGAACCGTCTTGGCGTCACCCATCAACTCAAACACATTCATCATCTGAACCTGTCCTATCAAATTAGCCTTGCCATAGTCTCCCAATGCAGTCATTTCCCATCCTGCTCCAGCTACAGTTATTTCCTGTCCGGATTTTACAATCTCTTCAGCCACCCTGCGGCGATGTACATTTCTCACATATTTATCAACCAGAAAGAGATAATTCATAAGCACAGGAAATTCTCTTGTAAAATATTTTCCTTCCATTAAATCTTCCTGTGAAATAATATCTGCCAGACATTCTTCCATGGTACGCTCCACAGGTCCTGACAACATGACTTCTGCAAGATTCATACCCAAATCGTAAAAGAGCTTACCGCGACCTAAGAGATTGAAATCATAGCAATTATTATAAGCCGTTTTGTAGCCAATTTTTTCTGCTTTAGCATCCGGCATGTAATTGCCCTCATAATTAATATCAAATCTGCCCTCTTCCAGACCTGCTGCCAGTTTTCTGAAATCCTGCAGAATCCCCTGCTCATTTTCATAAGTGGCAGTGAGGAGAAGTGGTATTCGTCGGTTCTTATAGCCCACTCTTTTGGATGGTTCTGTAGCTCCCATAGGCAGAAATCCAACTGACTTTAAGTGAGGATAATAATCCTTCATATATTTCACATGACGCTTATCAATACCGATGGCGTGATAATTGTCTATAGGAAATACCAGTCCCGGATGATGATACAGCGGATGATCCACAATATAATTATAAAAAGGTGCATCTATACGATTCAGCAATCTGGATTCATCCTCCAAAATCATATAAGGCATCTTGGAATTTATATCTATAATAGCCTTGTAGGATTTCCCCACTCTATCCATGAATGCAATGAAATCATCTTCATCCGACAATGTCACATACTCCGCATCCTCCCCCACATTTCTCAGCGCCTCACACATCTGCTGCAAAAAGAAGCTTCCTGAGTAATAACACAGTTCTCTGGAATTAACCAGCAATATCTTATCTCTAGTCAATAGCCTATCCCCTCTTGTATCTATTTAATCTAACAGCCTCCAACGACAGTTAATGTAATTATTCCTTATCCATAAAACAAAAAGCAATGCGCCAAAATAAAATCTCACGCATTGCCCATTTTACATACATATCTTAATATGACAGAATCTCATATCCATCTTCTGTAACCAAAACCTGGTACTCCCACTGTGCTGACTTAGCACCATCGAGAGTATATACTTCCCAGCCATTTTCCTGATCGGTATGTATTCTTTCACTTCCAGCATTTACCATAGGCTCTATAGTAAATGTCATTCCTGGAACCAGAAGCATCTCTGTATCTCTAGCTGTATGATATCCAATCCATGGTTCCTCATGGAACTCAAGTCCACATCCATGACCACCGATTTCGCGCACTACAGTATATCCGTTGGCTGTTGCATGCTTCATTACAACATCTCCTAGATTTCCCATAAATGCCCATGGCTTAACCTCGGCCAATGCCAAATCACAACACTCCTTGGTCACTCTAACCAAGTCCTGATCTTCCTTACTTACATTGCCCACCATAAACATACGGGATGAATCTGAATAATAACCATTTAAAATGGTAGAGCAATCAACATTTACAATATCTCCATCCTCAAGGAATACATCCTCATGAGGATAACCATGACATACCTGATCATTTACCGAAGTACATACACTATATGGGAATCCCTCATAATTCAATGGAGCAGGTATTCCACCCATTTCCTTAGTAACTCTATTTACAATATCATCGATTTCTTTTAAGCACATGCCCACCTTGATATTTTTGCCCACTTCGTCAAGACAAGCAATATTTATCTTGGCACTATCTCTAATTCCCTGAATCTGCTCAGGATTCTTGATTATATCATGAGTAGGTACAATATGGCCTTCCAATCTATAACCTTCGATTTTTCTATCCATCTGCTCATGACACTGCTTATATTTTCTTCCGCTTTCACACCAGCATGGGTCGTTTCTGCCTATTTTCATTGTTATCTCTCTCTTTCTGCGTCTATTTCTCATTATCCTTCTTATCTTCCAAACCATTTATATAATTTGTTTTGGTATGTGTCAAGGTTATATCACCGATGGACATTCTATCCCACATCTTATCATTGATCTTCAAATCCTGTTCTTCCAATAATCTCTCATAATATAATCCATCCCAATTATAAGAAGCCGTGGTGGCTCTATTTTCCTCAACCAACTTCTGCTGATACTTATCAGCAAGAGCTACATTTCTGAGTTCCTGATAGATATATTCCTCACTGACAGGTAGATTATCTCGCTGTTGATCCAACATATCCATCCAAAAATCCGATACTGCAGATCGATACAGCTTCTCATCCTCAGCATTCAGAGTAATTCCTTCCGCTTCTGCCATTTGACACAAAAGCCTGGTATGAATCGCCATACCCATTACAGCTTTCTTGGCTGCCACTCTTATAAATTGTCCATTGGCATGAGCATTCCAATAATCTCTAGTATTATCCGGATTATAAATCTCAGCTTCTTCCTCTACAACCCTTTCTTCATATACTATGTACAAGGTCATTTCGCCAAATGTGACTTCTTCGCCATTCAAAACAAAAGCTGTATCTAACACATGATCTTCAAAGTCAATCTTCTGCCGACTATTCCATTGATAATATGCAGCAATTGCCATCACACCAATAAGTGCGATGACAATTATAACTTTCAATATACGTTTCATATAAATGTAAATCCTCTACAATCTACGAATTGTAATAATCTTGCCGCAATTTACAGAGCGGTAATTTGTAATACCATGGGCAGTATCCTGTGCCTCAACTATTGTTCCACTACCAGTATATATACCTACATGGCCCGGATAACATACAATATCTCCAGCCTGTAGATTCTGATAACTAACCTCTGAGCCCACGCTTCTGAGACCATAAGAAGTATATCTGCCACCCAGCAATCCAAAATGTCTGAATACATAACTTACAAATCCACTACAATCAGCTCCGCCATTAGTCGGATCAGTTCCACCCCAGGTATAAGGGCAGCCCACAAATTGATTAGCAAATGCTACAATAGCTGAACCATTACCACTGGAACCCGGATTTAAATTACCATTGACATTCTCACTTGATTGAGAAGATGTACGAGCTGTGGTCGCCTGAGCGCTCTGAGCCGCCTGAGCCTGAGCTGCTGCCTGTCTTGCTGCCAACTCCTGAGCCTGCTTCAACTGAGAATCTAAATCCTTGATCTTGCCCTTCTTGCTGGCAATCATGGATTGTAGATTCGCCTCCTCAGCCTGCATAGAAGCCTTGGCACTGGCAAGCTCTGCTGCCTGAGCATCCAACTCTTCCTTCATATATGTTATCTCTTGAACTGTAGCCTCGTAATTATCCAGCATTTCCTTATCATATGTATATACAGAATTTACATATTCCATACGATTCAAGAAATCTGTAATACTTCCTGACTCAAGCAAAATCGAGAATACATTTTCACCACTATTCTCATACATAAACTGTATACGAATCTTCATAGCAGCATACTGATTATCTGCTGCCGCCTGTGCATTTTCCAACTCGATCTCTGTGTTGGCAATCTCTTGCTGTATCTCATCAATCTCTGATTGAAGTCCTGCCATCTCACTGACAATTGCTACCAAATCAGAATCAAGCGCGCTTAATTCCTCCTGCAAAGCATTCTTCTCTGACTGAATCTGATTAACGCTCTTTACAGCCTGCACAGTATGAGATTGTAAAAAAGCGGTGATTGTCACCATGCAAATAGCCACACCAATTTTCCCTATTCGCAAAACATCTCTTTTTTTGATCATTTATCCAAATCCCTTACGCTTCATATCTACATATCAATAATTTCTATCATTATACTATATTTTCTCCACAATATGTAGTGCTATTAAGCATTTACGATTTTTCCTGTATATAACTGGTAATATTTGCCGCCTTCTGCCATAAGTTCTTCATGACTTCCGCGCTCAATAATTCGTCCCTGATCTAATACCATGATACAATCACTATTTCTGATAGTAGACAATCTATGAGCTATAACAAATGTAGTTCTACCATGCATAAGTTTGTCCATACCATCCTGTACAATCTTCTCAGTTCTGGTATCAATAGAACTTGTAGCCTCATCCAAGATAAGAACAGGTGGGTCAGCTATAGCAGCTCTGGCAATTGCAAGAAGCTGACGCTGTCCCTGGGACAGACTTCCACCATTTCCAGTAATTACTGTATCATAACCATCCTCAAGTCTTCGAATAAAACCGTCTGCATTGGCAAGTTTTGCAGCTGCGCGAACTTCCTCATCTGTAGCATCAAGCTTACCATATCGGATATTATCTGCAATTGTTCCTGTAAACAACTGTGTATCCTGCAATACAATTCCAAGTGAGCGACGCAAGTCAGCCTTCTTGATCTTGTTAATATTGATACCATCGTAACGGATCTTACCATCAGCAATATCGTAGAAACGATTTATCAAATTGGTAATAGTAGTCTTACCTGCACCTGTTGCTCCAACAAAGGCAATCTTCTGTCCAGGCTCAGCAAACATTTTGATATCATGCAATACAGTCTTCTCAGGTACATATGCGAAATCAACTCCGTCAAATACCACATCTCCAGCAAGCCACTTATAATCAGTAGTATCAGTATCCTTGTGATAATGCTTCCAGGCCCATCTTCCAGTTCTCTCTTCGCACTCCACAATCTCGCCATTTTCTTCTCTGGCATTTACAAGCATTACATAACCATTATCAACCTCTGGCTCTTCATCCAACAAATCAAAGATTCTCTTAGCACCAGCCATAGCCATTACAATAAAGTTCAACTGCTGTGACACCTGGTTAATTGGCATATTGAAACTCTTGTTAAATGTCAAAAAACTTGCAAGCTTACCAAGTGTAAGACCTGTAGCACCTGTCAACGCCAAAGCTCCACCAATAACTGCCACCAACACATAGGATACATTTCCTATCTGAGCATTGGCTGGCATCAGGATGTTAGCATAAGCATTGGCCTTTGATGCCGAATCAAATAACTGCTCATTAAGTTCAGTGAACTTCTCAATGGCCTCATCCTCATGGTTAAATACCTTAACCACCTTCTGACCATTCATCATCTCCTCAATATTTCCATTTACAATAGCAATATCCTTCTGCTGCTGTGTAAAATATTTTCCAGACTGACCTGCAACCTTACCGGTTACGAAGAACATAACAAATACCATCAAAAGTGTGACACCTGTAAGGGGCAAACTCAATCTAATCATGGATATAAGCACTGCCACAATAGTCAATGTGGAATTAAAAATCTGTGGAATACTCTGGGAGATAAGCTGTCTCAATGTATCAATATCATTGGTATAAGTTGACATGATATCTCCATGTGCATGAGTGTCGAAATATTTTATAGGAAGTTTCTCCATATGTTCAAACAACTCATTTCTAAGTTTCCTCTGAGCGCCCTGGCTTACATATATCATTATGTAATTGTATATATAAGTAGCTATAATACCAACTGCGTAAAATACTACAACCTTGCGGATAGCCTGTGCAAGAGGGCCAAAATCATGGCTGCCAGTCTGCAACATAGGAGTGATATAATCATCAATCAGAGTCTGCATAAATAATGTTCCCTGAACATTGGCAAGAACGCTGATTACAATACCAACAAAAATTGCAAGAAAATGAAACTTGTAATATTTAAATAAAAACTGAAATACTCTTTTTAATGCGCCTGCATTCTGCTTAAAATCATCTTTGGTCAGTTTCTTTCTCGGTGTACGTGCCATTATGCTTCCTCCTTTCCTTCTGTGGAATCAAAATCTCCGTTGCCTGCTCCATTTTGAGACTCATATACATCTCTATAAATCTCATTATTGGCAAGAAGTTCCTGATGAGTTCCATATCCATTGATTTTACCATCATCCATTACAACAATATGATCCGCATCCTGAACAGATGAAATACGCTGAGCAATAATCAACTTGGTTGTTCCCGGAATCTCTTCTCTAAATGCCTTGCGAATCTTGGCATCTGTAGCTGTATCAACTGCTGATGTAGAATCATCAAGAATCAAAACCTTTGGCTTCTTAAGCAAGGCTCTTGCAATACACAATCTCTGGCGCTGTCCACCGGATACATTGGTACCACCCTGCTCGATAAATGTATTATATCCATCAGGCAATTTGTCAATGAACTCATCAGCGCATGCCAGCTGACACGCTCTCTTACATTCCTCATCAGTAGCATTCTTGTCACCCCAACGGAGGTTCTCATAGATTGTTCCTGTAAATAATACATTCTTCTGAAGAACAACTGCCACTTCATCGCGAAGAGTCTCAATATCATATTCTCTTACATCTCTTCCGCCAACCTTCACGCTACCCTCATTGACATCATATAATCTAGAAATAAGATTTACCAATGAAGTCTTAGCAGAACCTGTTCCACCAATAATACCCACTGTCTCACCAGACTTGATAGACAGATTTATATTAGATAGAACATAATCCTCTGCGTTCTTATGGTATCCGAAATTAACATTTTCAAATTCAATGCTTCCATCAGTCACTTCATAAACAGGATTCTCTGAATTATGAATATCTGGAACCTCATCCAAAACTTCCACAATACGCTCCGCAGAAGCAATTGACATTGTAATCATAATAAATATCATGGCAAGCATCATAAGGCTCATAAGAATATTCATACAATATGTAAGCAAACTCATAAGAGCACCTGTTGTAAGTCCGCCTGCCACAATCTCTTTCGCTCCAAACCAGCTAATGAGCAAAATACATGCATAGACAGTTCCCATCATAATTGGCATAGCCACCACCATGATTTTCTCTGCTTTGATGAACATGTTGTAAATATTATTTGAAGCTCTGTGGAACTTCTCTGTTTCATACTGTTCACGGACATAAGCTTTTACCACGCGAACTGCAGATACATTTTCCTGAACAGATTCATTTAACTCATCATATTTCTCAAATACTTCCTTAAATACCTTTCTGGTCTTTGGAAGCAGAATAAACATAATACTAACAAGGAAAATAAGTGCAACCACATATACCATAGAAAGCTTTGGACTAATACGAATCGCTAAAATCAAAGCTACAATAAGTGATGCAGGCGCTCTTGTTCCTATTCTAAGGAGCATCTGAAATGCATTCTGTACATTGGTTACATCTGTAGTCAATCTGGTAATCAAACTGTTAGAAGAGAACTTATCAATGTTTTTAAATGAATAAGTCTGTATCTTCTCAAACTGAGCCTGGCGCAGATTCTTGGCCAAACCTGCAGAGGCAAATGCGCCGCATCTACCTCCCATTACTCCGGCAAATAATCCTACCAAAGCAATCAGTATCATATAGATTCCCATCTTATATATATGACCCATATTGCCGGCATTAACACCGTCATCAATAATAGATGCCATCATAAGTGGAATCACCATCTCCATTGCCACCTCAAGCAGCATAAACAACGGTGTCAATATGGCATTGGTTTTATATTCTTTTACGTGTGCCATTAATTTCTTTACCATTATTAGCACTCCTCCTTCTCAAAATTACTTCTCATTTTGTCTAATATTTTCAAAAACTGTTCGTACTCCTCATCTGTGATACCACGACGGGCTCTTGCTTCAGTTTCCTCGAAATCCGTGATGGTGTTGTTATAGAACTCCACGCCCCCCGGAGTAAGTTCGATTCGCTTCAGTCTGGCATCGCCATCCACTGATACTCGGCGAACCATTCCCTCTCGCTCAAACTTCTGCAATATGGTAGTGGCTGTAGATCTAGGAAGATGCATCTTCTTCTCCACGTCCTTCTGATATACACTTTGTTTCTCAACAATTGTCGTATGGTATAGATAGGCTATTATCCACCCATGTGTAATCACAGACTTATCAAGGCCACGTTTCTCCTGTAGTTTTTCAAAATATTTCCTTGTCTCAACTCCAAATAAATGATTGTCTGCCAATAATCTTGGCTTGTCATCATGCATTTTATCCACCTTCATTTCTTATAGAAAATAAATCGTGCGCAATTTGTTCCAAGCTGAACTGTTCGCCGTTGAACTATATTTTAACTTATTCATTTTAATCTTCAACCCCTTTTTAATGGATTTAATAAATATTTAATATTTTTTTACAAATTATTTCTGTATAGGCATATTTTTCCCACAGTCAGCTAATTGCATAGTTTCTTGAAATAATGTATACTAGCGTGGTAAAAATAGATTCAACTTTTCGTAGTACATTTTGTCAGCAGGGAGGTACACTATGAAACACACTAGCACCGATTTAAGAGTGCGCAGAACACTCAAATCCATCAGGCTTGCTTTCTATGAAATGGTTCTCACACACAACTATGAGGACATTTCAATCACAGAACTAGCCGAACGAGCTACTATCAACAGAAAAACATTTTATTTACACTATACATGTCTTGAAGATTTAGTACATGAAGTAGAAGAAGAAATTGTAGAAGCTATTTTGGCAGAAATTTCTACAAGCGCAGAAAACCTTGATGTTGCAGGATGTGTAAAGACTTTCTACAACTACTTAGATAACTGTAATGATGTACAGAAGAAGCTTCTATGTGATTCACATTACTACTTCTTCTACGAGGAAGTAACAGATGCAGTATTGAAGAGCAATGCTTTCTCAAACTTCTTCACCAAGACTAAGCACCCTGATGTTGTCCGTTCTTACTCAATATGTATTACTTATATTTATAGAAACTGGCTTCTTAGCGGCTCATCAATGCCTCTCGAGGAACTGATTGATTATGCTAGCCAGATTATTACCCACGGCTATGCAGGCATAATCCAGAAATAAAATATTAAAGCCCTTGGCACGATTCTTCGTACCAGGGGCTTATTTCATTTTCTATTTAAATTCAATTTCCATATTTATAAATATAATCAATCGGGGTGACAGGATTCGAACCTGCGACCTCATCGTCCCGAACGATGCGCTCTACCAAGCTGAGCCACACCCCGTAAAGGTGCAGCTTAAAGTATCTGCTTCACTGCACCGTAAATTCCTGCATCATTTCCCAATGTAGCCAACATAATAGGTGTATCCTTGCATGCGTGGAACACTCTTGTTCTAAACGGCTCCTGCAATCTGTCTATCAGAATCTGTCCTGCCTTGGATACTCCTCCGCCGATAACTACAGCGTCCGGATCAACAACATCACAGATTTTCGCAATTGTACTTCCAAGCAAATCGCATATTTTATCAACAACTGCATTGGCCAGCTTATCGCCTTCTTTGGCTGCATCAAATACATCCTTGGCTGTTACATCATCACCAAATTCTCTCAAAGTGCTATCCTCCAGAGAATTAGCCATCATTCTACGAGCCATTCTTGCAATTCCTGTAGCAGAAGCATACTGCTCTATACATCCGTAGTGACCACAGCCACAAGCTTCTATTTCATCTTCATTTACAATAATATGACCGATCTCTCCGCCAGCTCCGTTGGCACCAGCCAGAATCTGACCATTGATGATAATTCCACCACCAATTCCTGTTCCAAGAGTCACCATGAGTATGCTGTCATATCCTCTGGCAACACCCATCCAGTTCTCTCCAAGGGCAGCCACATTGGCATCATTTCCTGCGCGAACAGGCAAACCTACCAAATCTGACAACTCCTTCTCAATAGGCTTAACGCCCCAGCCCAGGTTTACGGCCTTATTTACAATACCTTTATTATTTACTGCTCCAGGTACACCAACGCCAATACCTTCTACCATATCCTTGGTCAGGCTTCTCTCAACCATTTTGCTATGTACAGTATTTGCGATGTCCTGTAAAATATGTTCGCCATTATCAGCTGTATCTGTCTTGATCTCCCACTTATCAACAAGCTCTCCGTCTTTTTTGAATAAGCCCATCTTAACTGTAGTACCGCCAATATCGGCTCCAAATCCATATTCCTTCATGGGATTCTCCTCCACTAAATACCTATATAATATTTAGTCCTTCCTTACTTCTTATCACTCTCTCACAAAAACATTTAAGTTTCTCACACACAACTGCTATTTTCCCACATTTATACTGTTTTTTCAATCATTTTCTCCCAAAGTCGATTTCGCTCCAGTTTCGGACTAAGGCTGTACTGTGGCAGCTATATTTCCCTCTGCCATGTCAGGTGTAGTTCCACCCTCCGGCGCCAACTCTTCCTCCGGCTTAGCATACTTCGCATCTTCCGGCTGCTCATAATTACTGATTGGCTTAACGAAATCTATAGACGGCAGATCCTTATGGATACTGCTCATATACTGATACCATATTTTACCCGGATAGGTTCCACCGCCAAGGCCTGGCACAGTCTTGGGAATATCATAACCTACCCACACACTGGTGGTATAGTAAGGTGTATATCCTACAAACCAGCCATCCTTGTTATCATTGGTTGTTCCAGTCTTGCCTGCGCAAGGCATATTAGCCAGCTTATAACCTCTACCTGTACCATAATCTATTACACTTCGAAGCATATCTGTCATCTGTCTGCAGGCATTCTCCTGATATATTACCAATTCTTTCTGGTCAGCCTGATATATTATCTCCCCGGAAGGACTTGTTATCTTGGTTATACATGTCGGATTTCTATATCCACCATTATTTACAATAGTAGCATAGGCTTTAGCCATCTCCAGCGGAGACACACCATTGGTAAATCCTCCAATTGAAGCAGGCAATCTCTTGTCGCTGCTTGAAAGTTTCACAAATCCCATATTTTCCAGATAGGAAATACCTACCTGAGGTGTCAGTTCATCAAATAATTTCCAGGCAACTGTATTCTTGGAATAAGCCACTGCATTTCTCAGAGACATAGAACCCGAATAAGTTCCATCACCATTTACCGGACCACCTTCTATAGGCTCATCCACAACCACAGAATCAGGTGTATATCCCCTCTCCAGAGCAGGAGTATATACCACAAGTGGCTTGATGGAACTTCCCGGCTGACGGAAACTCTGATATGCACGATTCAAAGTCAATCCTATCTGTTCCTGGCTTCGACCTCCAACCACAGCAGCCACCATACCTGTTTTATTATCTATACAAACCGCAGCGCCCTGAAGCTCGTAAACCCCATCCTCGCTGACTTCGGTAAATGTAGCCAGGTTCTCATCCACTGCCTTCTGCAATTCGTCCTGCTTGACAGGATCAATAGATGTATATATGCGATATCCGCCAGAGAAAAGTCGCTCATAACACTCTGTATAGAGGGCATCATAATCGCTTTGATACTTGGTCCTCTGGCCTTCATTTTCAAATTGAGACTTGAACTCAAAGCCCTCCAGCTCCATGAGAGCTCTGGTAGCGCAGTAATATGTGTAGGTCTCAGCATAATTATTTACCACCTGCTCCGAATCCTTCGGAAGGACCTGTACATTTTCTGCAACTGCAGTATTGTAACTCTCCTCAGATATAATCTGAGAATCCAACATAGTCTTTAGAATTCTGTCTCTACGCTTGGTAGTATTTTCCGGCTTCACCCTAGGGTCATATGTTGTAGGATTGTTGGGAATAGCGCAGAGATAAATCATCTGAGACAGAGACAAATGGCTTACGTCTGTTCCAAAATATCCCTCTGCCGCCGACTCAATTCCATAATAACCATTTCCAAAATATACATTATTAATATAGAATTCTAAAATGTCGTCCTTGGAATACTTCTGCTCCAACTCCACAGCAATATACATCTCTTCAACCTTACGCTGCCAGGTTCTCTCATTTGACAGAAAAACTGTTCGCGCCAACTGCTGAGTGATAGTACTACCTCCCTGGGTAATCTCTCCCTCCTTGATTATAGCCACCAGCGCACGCATGATTCCTCTAAAATCAATTCCACCATGCTTGTAGAATCTCTTATCTTCTGTAGATACAATAGCCTGCTTCACATATATTGGTATATCCTCATCCTCAATGTAGAACACATCCTTATCTCCGTGAAGCACTGCAAGTATATTGTCATTTACATCATAGGCTATACTTGTCTGAGACTGCCTAAAGGTATCCTCATTGGACTTGGCCACAAGGGATACCGCCTCCTTCTTCATATCGCTGATTTCAGCTGCATATCCGCCGGCGTAATAGTAGGCAATAGCAGCCACCACAAGCACAATAAGAACCATTTGAAATTTTAGAAATCCCCAGATTTTCTGGGTTTTTGTCTTCTTATGCTTCTTTTTCATAAAATAATCTCCAAAAATAATATTATTATTGTAAAATAGATAAGAAAAAAAAACAATTTACAATTGACTTGTAAAATGAAAGGAATAGATTATGAAGAAAATAATAATGACCGGCGGCGGAACAGCCGGACATGTAACACCAAATATTGCCCTGTTTCCCGCATTAAAAGAAGCAGGATATGAAATATCATATATTGGTTCCTACAATGGCATCGAAAAAGGTCTCATTGAAGATCAGGGTATAGATTACTACGGCATCAATTCAGGTAAATTCAGAAGATATCATTCATGGAAGAATTTCACTGATCCTTTCCGAGTACTTCAGGGATATTTTCAAGCCAAGAAAATCATCAAGAAAATCAAGCCTGATGTAATCTTCTCCAAAGGTGGATTCGTAAGCGTCCCTGTCATTCTTGCAGCAAAGCGCAGACGAGTACCTTCCATTATTCATGAGTCCGATTTGACACCGGGATTGGCGAACCGTCTTGCCATTCCTTCTGCAAGCAAGGTATGCTGCAACTTTCCTGAGACTTTGAAGCATCTGCCTGAGGGCAAAGCAGTTCTTACAGGCTCTCCAATTCGTCAGGAGCTTATGCACGGCAGCAAAGAAGCCGCATATCAATTCTGTGGTTTCACAAAAGACTTACCAGTTCTCATGATCATGGGAGGCAGCATTGGTTCTGTATATATTAATAATGCTATTCGCCAGAATATAGATGAGCTCTTGAAGAAATATCAGATTATACATCTGTGTGGAAAGAATAACCTGGATGAAAACTTAAAAAATGTAGATGGATATGCTCAGTTTGAATATATCAGTGAGAATTTACCGGATTTATTTGCCGCAGCAGACATTGTAGTTGCAAGAGCCGGAGCCAACTCCATCTGTGAATTATTGGCGCTTCATAAGCCTAATATCCTCATTCCACTTTCCAGAAATGCAAGCCGCGGAGATCAGATTCTCAATGCCAATTCATTTAAGAAGCAAGGCTTCTCCGTTGTATTAGAAGAGGAGGAAGTAACACCGGAATTACTTCTCAATACCATTGATGAGGTATACCAAAACCGTCAGACTTACATCTCAGCAATGGAAGCCAGCGGTCAGATGGATGCCATATCAACTATTATGAAATTAATAGAGGACCTAACAAAATAGGTCCTCTCTCAAAAACTATATAATCATACCGCCGCCTACTACATCATCACCATCGTACATTACTACGGCCTGGCCTTTGGTAATAGCGCGCTGTGGTTCATCAAATACAACTTTGATAGTATTATCATCAAGAGCAGTCACCGTTGCCGGCTGCTCTTTTTGTGAATAACGAATTCGAGCCTTCACTCTCATTTCCCCTTCTATCTTATCAACAGATATGAGATTTACATTGGTAGCAATAAGCTCTCTCTTGAACAGATCCTCATTTCTTCCAACTACAACCTCATTGGTCGCCGGCAAAATATCCACCACATACAGCGGATAAGCTGCAGATATCCCCAGGCCATGACGCTGACCTATTGTATAATGCACATATCCCTTATGCTGACCTAACACATTGCCATCCTTATCGATGAAATTGCCTTCCTGGTAGGTCTTGCCGGTAAATCTTTCCATGAATCCCACATAATCTCCATCAGGAACAAAGCATATATCCTGGCTGTCATGCTTCTGGGCATTTACAAATCCATCTGCCTCTGCTAATTCCCTAATATGAGTCTTGGTAAATTCTCCCAGAGGAAACTGAGTATGTGCAAGCTGATCCTGTGTGAGCATATACAGTACATAACTCTGGTCCTTGGTAGAATCTATCGCTTTCTTCAATACATATCTACCGGTGGCTTCATTATATTCCACTCTCACATAGTGACCTGTCACAATATAATCACAGTCAAGTTTTCTCATCTCTTCCAGGAGATAATCGAACTTCATAAATCTGTTACATTCAATACAAGGATTCGGCGTTCTTCCCTCCTCATAGGATTCCACAAAAGGCTCTATAACCTTATCTATGAATTTATTCTCATAATGAAATATCTTGTAAGGAATTCCAATTTTGTCAGCTACGCTTCTGGCGTCCTTGGTATTTTCCACAGAACAGCATACATCCATGAGATCCATTCCCACTATATCATTTTCATACAGGCGCATAGTGCAGCCCACGCAATCATAGCCTCTGTCCACCATAAGCTTAGCTGCCACACTGCTATCTACTCCGCCACTCATAGCTATCAATGCTCTCATTTCAATCAGTCCCTTTCTATCTACTTCCACACTTATATATTTAGAAACATCTTATAAGCAATTCAAAAATTTATATCAATCTATAGTTTTCTCGAAATGCTGATAATCCTTGGAGTCTGTCCAGTCTCCGCCCCACTGAAAACCATATTGTACAAATAATTTGTAGCACAGATCATCATGGTCAATCTTGTGAGAGAAGTCCTGTGTTCTATCTACATATGCTTCGCCATTTGCTGGTTCCACGCTGGTTCTACCATTCACTTCCTTCACATAAGGATTATATAGCGGGTTAATATCCACAGCCACTCCCATTCCGTGGGCTGATATTATATCACTATATGAAATGGTTCTGTAATTGAATGCTGAAGAATTATTGTCTGCCATAGAATCCTCATCTACAGCACCATATTCATCCACAAGGCGAACCTTCTCAATCTGATATCCGGATTTATACAGTTCCATAAAAATCTCCAGCAGATCCTGAGCTATAGCCTGATTACAAACCAGCTCTCCCTCACTGGTGTCATTATTGAAATCACAATGAAGGATATGTACATATCGAAGACTCTCTCTTGAAACTGTACAATCTTCTTTAAAGGAAGCTCCTTGCATCTTGTGAAATAATTCATCATCTATTTCTGATATATAAAATTGTTCTTCCCAATTATCCGCCATTTTAAATGCTCCGTTTTTTCCTACCTCTTCGCTAGGACATCCTATTTTATAATATATTCCCAAACAAATCAACACAGCTACAGATATTAATAATATGGCACATAATCTCTTTATTTTCATTCAATCCCCACTGCTTCCTTTGCCAATCTGTCTGCTCGCTCATTTCCCGGTATTCCCGTGTGACCTTTCACATGAACGAAATCCACTTTGATTTTATCTCTGACGCTATCCACATAAGCTACATACTGAATAGACACAGGTTTGTTGGTCTTCCACTGATGCGTTGCCCATTTAGCCACACCCTCATAATCATAATAGATTGTCAGGGTTGTCACTCCCATGTCAATGGCTTCCTGTATGGCAGCCATGGCCCCCATAACTTCTCCAGCAGTATTTCTTCCGCTGGCAAGTTCAGGATCATCACCGCTCCCCTGAAGTACTCTCTCCTGACCATTTACCACAATAAATCCACCATAGCCATACACTTTGGTGGCTATATTATAAGAACCATCTGTGAATGCATATGCTTCCGGCATATCTCCATCAAGGTCTGGCCCCTGGCCTATAACTTCTTCTGTGCCTTGTTCCATATAATCAAATATCGAGATCTGACCTTCATCCTCCCCATCTCCCATATAAGCCTTGGCCTCTTCAATGGTTATAAAACCTTTGTATACTGCGCCGGGATAACCTGATACCTGAGTTTTGGTTTCTTCCCAGGTTGTATATATTCCAGGGGTTTTCCCCACTTTTACCGCATAGAAATTCTTCTTGGCCATACAGTCCTCCACAATTTAAATGTCCCTGTAAATGATATGGCAAATGCATAAAATTACACATTTGCCATATCCTCACTAACTCCATATATTATACAATTAATTGTATTATTTTTCGACTATATTTTCCTAAAGAGACATTATCAGCTGGCCTTCCCACAATCTATCCTCAATAGCCCTGCCCGGACCATCTACATAATTGATAGTTCCACCAGTTTCCCTCTCACATATTTCATAGACTCTTCTTATTATATATTTCAACTCCTGAGACTTATTGCCATCCCTCTCATTTTTATGAATCTCCATCTGCACCCTCATAAGATGCAACATAATCATGAAGCCTCCATCGAACCTGATATTTTGCATGCCCATATTACAGAAACTCACCCCGTTTTGATAATGCTTCATATGAACCATGCACACTGCAATATTATTGCACATTATGGCTTTGGCCTTGTTCATTGTCCTGTTCAAATCCTCATTATTTTGAATGCTGCAATAAATATGAAGATATAATTTAGATGCCAGCTCAAAATGATTCTTCCAGGCAAATCCTGTAGCAATATTAGATAGAATCCACATCTCAGTTCTATTTAAACCAGATGCGCAGACCCCATTGGTAAAATCCTCTTCTCGGCGACTCATAAGCCAGATTCTATAACACTGCATCTCAAAATCATCAATTTTGAGACCGCACATCACTCGAAATATCAGATCAGACATCTCATAGAATTGTAAATCATCCACATCCTCCGAGTTCAGAAGCTGCTTCATAATCCATAGCTTCTCCTCAACCTCATATACATTTTGATTCTCAATGGCTCGCATAATCTCCATGCGAATCACATTGTGTCTGAAATCAGCTACCTGATTACCAGACTTAAATCCTATGTCCTGTGTAGCCCCCAATCTCTCCAAAAGCATACGCACAATACGGCTGGACGGTTCTCTAATCCCGTTCTCGATTTTGGATAAATACCCTACAGAACAAATCTCATCTGCCAACTCTTCCTGCGTCAGCTTCAATTCCACTCGCTTCTTACGAATAACTTCCCCAATAGATTTCTCTGGCATAGTTTTCCACCTCCTCCTATGTCCCATTATAATCCCTGACATTCCGAGGCTCTAGTGGCGCATTGAAAAAGGGCATCGCAGTTTGCGACGCCCTTCCTTATTCATTATTTAGTTACTTTAGAATTCAGGCTCTATCAATCCGTATGTATTGCCCTTTCTCTTGTATACTACATTCACTTCTTCGGTTTCAGCATTCAGGAAAACAAAGAAATCATGTCCTAATAATTCCATCTGTACGCATGCATCTTCTGGATACATTGGCTTGATACCAAATCTCTTAGAACGAATGATCTTGATTTCCTCATCATCGTCTATATCCTTCTCAAGATATTCAGGAGCGAAGAACTTCTCCCCGTTCTGCTGCTTGCTGATAATCTTGTTGCGGTATTTCTTCATCTGTCTCTCGATGATTTCCTCTACCACTTCAATTGATACATACATATCATTGCTTACCTGCTCTGCTCGGATTACACTTCCCTTTACTGGAATTGTAACCTCAATCTTCTGTCTTTCTTTCTCCACACTCATTGTAACATGTGCTTCGGTATCCGGTGCGAAGTATTTCTCTAATTTAGATAATCTCTCTTCAACTGCCTCCTTCAGTCCTTCTGTTAATTCAATGTTCTTGCCTGTGATCGTAATCTTCATAATGACCACCCCTTTACACGTAAATTTGATACCGTTTTAATATCATGTAATTATTATACCATATTACTTTTTTCGAGCAAGGCTTTATTCAGAAAAATTTATATCTTTCGTGTTAATTGTGTATACATTTCAACAATGTGGCACTTTGCGACTTGCCGTCGCGTTTCGGCACACTTTGTCCATTTTCCTCTCATTTTATCTATCATAATAACTGTGGATATTTTCCATATATAAGGAGGTACAAATGGAACTTGGTGATAGATTAGCTTATGCTCTTGAATTACGCGGCGTATCAAGAAATGAAGTTGCAGGCAATGTAAATGTCGCTCCAAATACCATTTCCGGGTATATTGTAAATAAACGCAGACCTGATTATGAAACTTTAAAACGAATTGCTGCTTATTTAGATATTTCTACAGATTATCTTCTGGGAACCATTGCTGACGTAGACACGAAACATGGCAAGCTCACTTCAGAGGAAGCCATGCTAATAGATATGTATAGACTCTTGGATTCAAGAGGTCGTGAAATGCTTATGGACGTAGCACAGGCCGCATGGAAATATAGCAATCCACACGGCACTGACTCTACAGCAGAGTAATTGAATCTAAATATTTTTTAGAACATTCTGCAAATATTTCTTATAATCTGCTACTACATCCTCCGGATAGACAGGTTTTATGCTGCCCCCTAATCCTACTAACCAGCCATAGAATTGTGCGCTGACCTCAACTTCTGTGCGTACAATCACATCATCTTTTTCCGTACGCATATTAATATCTGTACCAAAACGGTCAATCAAAACACCTGTCAAAGATTTCGGTGCTCTCATAGTCACTTCCCTGGATTCACCGGAAAACATTCCAAAATGCTTCTTGGTATAATCCGATTTCTTCAACTTCTTGCGAGCTCCACTTCCTCCACGGGTTTCATCACTCTCTGATGCAAATCGCATCTTATCCACACGATAATGTCTTATATCATCCGCCCTGTGATCATATGCAACCAGATAATAGTACTCACTATCCCACAACAGAAATTCAGGGCTCACCTCATATACCTGACCATCATGTTGGTATTCTAATTTCTTCTCAGTATTCCAATTCACATATTTAAAATTCAGCCTGTGATTATTGTTGATACAGTTGTATATAACATCAATTGTATAATAGATTCCCTCGTTGCCGGCTTTTACTCTGTCAGACACCACAACCTGACGCTGAAGTTCTTTGCCCTGATATACACTGCCCAGAGTCTCTATCTTGTTCACCAGCTCCTTGGATTTCTTCTCAGTAATAAATTTGCAGGCCAGCACCGCATCCACCAGAAGCTTCAACTCAGGCAATTCAAATTCACGACTACCCATATAGTAGCCCGCATTTCTCTCCGCTTTAATTACATCCACTCCCGCTTCCTGAAGTATTTCTATATCTCTATATATACTTTTACGCTCCGCCTCTATATCATAACGAGCAAGTTCCGCAATTATATCCTTGGTACTTATGGGATGATTTTCGTCCGTTTTCTGTCGAAGCATTTCCAATATATATAATAACTTTAACTTCTGATTTGCTTTGTTTGCCATATATCTCCCTCTGTTCTTTCTATATAACTCAACTTCATTTACAGCATAAATCTCTGTAAAATATTTTATCCCATTTTCTGCTTACATCTGTAACTATAATAAATACTATTTGTAATATTCATACTAAACATACTACCATATTTTCCGCCAAAAGATTGTTAAAAAATAAATTAACGAAATAAGTATTGCCAGATGGAAACTTAGGATATATAATTAGTTTACAAACTTAACAAATTACCAGAGATTAGAGCAAGGTAAATCAGACGAGCAGGTCTCGTCTTATTTTCCTTGCTTTTTTTGTGCCATCAACCCTTTGGCATATAGACTAATCAATGTAGTTTAAAGTGTATTTATAGGAAGGAGACGTTACATATGTATGATGTAGCAATCATTGGTGCTGGTGTAATCGGCAGCGCCATCGCAAGAGAATTATCAAAGTACAATGTAAAGGCATGCGTTATCGAAAGAGAAGAAGATGTATGTTGTGGAACATCTAAAGCAAACAGCGCAATTGTACATGCCGGTTTCGATGCAAAACCAGGTAGCCTTAAGGCACAGATGAATGTGCGCGGAAATGAAATGATGGATCAGTTGGCAAAGGATTTGGATTTCCCATTTACAAGAAATGGTTCACTGGTTGTTAGAACCAAGGATCAGGATCCTGCCGGACTTCAGGAGCTTCTTGAAAAAGGTAAAGCAAATGGTGTCCCTGATTTGAAAATAATCGATAGAGATGAGCTTCTTAAAATGGAGCCAAACATCGCTGATGATGTTGTAGATGCTCTCTACGCTCCAACAGGTGCAATTGTATGTCCATTCCATCTCACAATGGCATTTGCAGAAAATGCTGCTGATAACGGTGTTGAGTTCTTCTTAAATACAGAAGTAAAGAACATCGAAAAGACAGCTGATGGATACAAACTTACAACTGATACTGAGGCAATTGAAGCAAAGGTTGTTGTAAATGCAGCTGGTGTATATGCAGATACATTTAACAATATGGTAAGTGACAAGAAGTTACATATCACAGCCAGACGAGGACAGTACATGCTTCTGGACAAAGCAGCTGGTGATCATGTAAGTCATACAATATTCCAGTTACCTTCTAAGATGGGTAAGGGTGTGTTGGTTACACCAACAGTTCATGGAAATCTCCTGGTTGGTCCTACAGCTGAGGATGTAGAGGACAAGGAAGCACTCAATACTACAATGGAAGGTCTTGATTCATTAGCTCCTACTTCTTCACTCTCAGTCAAGAATGTACCTTACCGTCAGGTAATTACATCATTTGCAGGACTTAGAGCTCATGAGGATGGCGGAGACTTCATTCTGGGCGAAGCTGAAGATGCAAAGGGATTCTTCAATGCAGCCGGCATTGAATCTCCTGGATTATCATCTGCTCCAGCTATTGGTGAATTAATCGCAACACAGGTTGCTGAGTCACTTGGCCTTGAGAAGAATCCAAACTTCAATGGCATCAGAAAAGGAATCCTGAATCCTTCTAACATGTCAATCGAAGAGAGAAATGCTCTTATTAAAGAGAACCCAGCATACGGTCAGATAATCTGCCGCTGCGAATCTGTATCAGAAGGAGAAATCCTGGATGCAATCCATAGAACTTTGGGTGCTCGTTCACTTGACGGTGTCAAGAGAAGAACTCGTGCAGGAATGGGACGTTGCCAAGCAGGCTTCTGCTCACCAAAGGTTATGGAAATCTTAGAGCGCGAAGTTCCAATGAGCATGTTTGATGTAGATAAAAACGGTAAGAATTCAAAGATTGTCTTTGGATACAACAAGAAGATATAAGGAGGACACATAAAATGAATTATGATTTAGTAATTGTTGGTGGTGGTCCTGCTGGTCTGGCAGCTGCCGTTGCAGCAAAGGATAACGGAATTGATTCAATTCTAATTATTGAAAGAGATAATGAACTTGGTGGTATCTTGAACCAGTGTATTCACAACGGATTCGGTCTTCACACTTTCAAGGAAGAACTTACAGGTCCTGAGTACGCCAGCAGATTTATCGCACAGGTTGAAGAGAGAAACATCGAGTACAAATTAAATACCATGGTAATGGACATCAGCAACGACAAGGTTGTAACAGCCATGAACAAAACTGATGGTATGTTCACTGTAGAAGCTAAAGCTGTAATCCTGGCTATGGGATGCCGCGAGCGTAGCCGTGGTGCTCTCAACATTCCTGGATACAGACCTGCTGGAATCTTCTCTGCAGGTACAGCTCAGAGACTTGTAAATATTGAAGGATATATGCCAGGACGCAAGGTTGTAATCCTGGGATCTGGTGATATCGGTCTTATTATGGCTCGTCGTATGACACTTGAAGGAGCAGAGGTTCTTGCAGTTGCAGAGCTTATGCCTTACTCAGGTGGATTAAAGAGAAATATTGTACAGTGTCTGGATGATTTCGATATTCCATTATATCTGTCACACACTGTAGTAGATATTCAGGGTAAGGAAAGAGTAGAAGGAATCACAATCGCAGAGGTTGGTCCTGATCGTAAGCCAATTCCTGGAACAGAAATCCATTATGACTGTGATACTCTTCTTCTGTCATGTGGTCTTCTTCCTGAAAATGAACTTTCCAAGACTGCTGGCGTTGATTTAAGCCCAATTACTTCTGGCCCTATTGTAAATGATAGTTTAGAGACAAACATCGAAGGAATCTTCGCTTGTGGAAATGTACTTCATGTACATGACCTGGTTGACTTCGTATCTCAGGAAGCTACAAATGCAGGTAAGAACGCTGCTAAATATATCAAGGAAGGTAAGACAGCAAACGCTAAGGAAGTAAAGATTAACGCTGTAGACGGTGTTCGTTACACTGTTCCTTGCACAATTCGTCCAGAAGAAATGGATGAGAATGTAACAGTCAGATTCCGTGTTGGACAGGTATTTAAGAACTGCGCTATTGCTACATACTTCGGAGATGAGCTTATTAACAAGCGCAAGAAACAGGTTATGGCACCTGGAGAAATGGAGCAGGTAGTTCTCTTAAAGAGCAAGCTTGCTGAGTATCCTGATTTAACAGATATCACAATAAAGATTGAGGAGGCATAAGGATGGAAACAAGACATTTAACATGTATCGGCTGTCCTATGGGATGCCAATTAACAGTAACACTTGAAAATGGTGAAGTAACAGATGTAACAGGTAATACTTGTAAGCGTGGCGATATCTACGCTCGCAAGGAAGTAACCAATCCTACAAGAATCGTCACATCTTCTGTTCGTGTAAAGAATGGCAAGATTGCCATGGTTTCTTGCAAAACAAGAGAAGACATTCCAAAGGGAATGATTTTCGATGTTGCCAAAGCTCTGGAAAATGTATGCGTTGATGCACCAGTTGCCATCGGCGATGTGGTTTTAGCAAATGTATGCGGCACAGGAGTTGACGTTATAGCTACCAAAAATGTAACTGCAAAATAGACTTTTTTGAGTTTTTAGGAGTAGGCATGCATTTCACATTTACTCACTTAATACAAATGCATGCAAAATAAGGGGGATGCCCCCGAATAGTTCTCCTTTCACTATTCGAGGGCAAAAAACGGAGCAATCATATTGATTGCTCCATTTTCGTTACGAGCTATTTTCTTAATTTCTTCAATTTCTATCATTTTTTCTTTTTTATTTTTGTTTTAAAGCGTGTAAATTTTGATACAGTTTTATAAAAACGGGGATTCTTTTGACATTGTTCGATGCTATTCCATATTTTATTATATATTCAACTTAATTTTTAAATTAAAACGGAGGGAAATATGAGGAATGAGAAAGTAAAAAAAACTGAGTATATCGGTTTTAAAGACTGTTTCGCCACAACTGCGCTTTCATTCACCAATGCCATTACTGGTGTAATGATGTCATCCATGCTTATGGTGTACATGACCGAGTATTCAGGTATCAGTTACGCATCTATTCTTGCGACTGTCCTTCTCATGGCAGCACGAATTATCGATGCAGTTGACGACCCTATTCAGGGCTTCATTATTGACAGTTCAAAGCGGACAAAAGTTGGCAAATACAAACCTTTTTTTCTCATCAGTATTATCATGGAATCCATCGGTGCAATCGCACTTTTTGCCATTCCAAATGCGATTATCGGAACACCTGCAATCCTCGTCGGATGGGTGATCCTCTTTTATCTCATCTATGACATTGGAAGTTCTTTCTATAAGGATATCCTGCTTTACAGAACCATGTCCACCGATGAAAACCAGCGAACGAAACTGGCAATTGGTCCCCGGCTGATGTCTTTCTTCACCGGCATAGTTGCCAATATCGTATTTACCGTAGCTGTCATTGCGCTGAATTCAGGCGGTATGAGCTATCATGATGCTGCCGGCCGGGTAATTTTTCTCCTTGTTATAAGTACCTCCGTCATATCTTTGATCGGATGGTTTATGGTTAAGGAAAAACACTATGTGGAACAGAATTCTGCCGAAAAACTGAATATAAAAGACTTCTTTGATCTGTTCCGTGAAAACAAAGCGATGGTAATTTTTGCATTAAAGGGTCTCTTTGCCGGCTTTATCTGGTCACTGATTTTCGCAACTCCTACCTATTATATCAAGTGGGGCTTCTGCGCAGATCTGACTACCGGTATTGCAGATATGGATCTCTTTGCAGTGTACAGCGGTATTTCCTCTGTTATCACAGTCGTGCCTATGGTTCTTGGTGCCCTTCTCGGCAGACCTCTGATGAAGCTGTTTAAGGATCCAGTAAAAATGACCTGTACTCTCCTGACCATTCAGTCAATCGGCGGTTGTATTCTGTTTATCGCACAGATTACCGGGTTGCTGCAGCGTGCTCCCTGGATGTTCTTCCTGACAATGTTTATCATGGCGACCGGTGTCGGTACGGACTTTGTACCACAGACGTTTGTGCAGATGGAGGTTGTCGACTATGGAATTTATAAAACCGGCAAAGATCGTTCCGCCCTTACAACCGTTACAGATGGATTCATTACGAAAATGCAGGCCGCTTTCTCGACAGCCATTGTTGGAATCGTTCTCACCAGCATCGGTTATGTAGTAGAAGAAGGAAACCGCTTCGCCGGTGATGTTTCCCGGATTCCAGCCATGTTAAACTGGTTTATTGTCATCATGGGTCTGATACCTGCAATACTGGGTGTAATATCGGTCTTAATCTACAGAAAGTATCCTATAACCAATCAGATCCGACAGGAAATGAAAACCTTTTTTGAAAGAAACGGAAAATAACTCCTTTTCTAATGATTTATTTTCCGGTATTCAGACGGGGTAAGCTGATATTCCTCCTGAAATATCTTGTAAAACTGCGTTCGATTTTCATATCCCAGGGAAGCTGCTATTTTACTGACGGATAAATCTGTACTTCTTAATAGCCTGGCAGCTTCCTGCAGCTGCACTTTCTGACAGTATTTTTTGAAAGTGTAACCGGTATGTTTCCTGATGATCTGTGAAATATACTCACAGGAGTAATTCAGTTTTTTAGCCAGTTCTGTTCTTCGGATAACGCCGTGGTTTTCTTCAATGATCCGCTTGGCATTTTCCAGAGTAACCAGTTCTCGGCCGTAACCCATTGATACATAGGTTGCTTTGTATTGTTCCGGATTTTCCAATACAGCAAAGAGACGAAGAAGCGAAGAGTAGATATCAAACTGATAACCAATCCTCTTCTGGGTATAAGCCTGTATGATTTCCCCCGCAATGGTCGGAATCTGATCTTCTCCAAGCAGCTGAAAATCCACATAATCCCGTTTACTTCCAGTCCTCTCAGACAGATTCTCGGTGAAGAAACGGTTAAGAATGCTTCTGTATTGAAAAGGCTGTGCCAGTTGTTTCGGCCATTGGACAATCAGGGAAGGATCAATACTGATATACATAATGTCCGCATCTGCCATTTCCGTTTCTCGGTGCATGGTATTGCGGTTCATCAAACATAAATTTCCTGCGGAATAGGTAACTTCTTCCTCCTCAATCATTACAGTTGCTTTTCCGCGCATTATATACATTAATTCAAAAAAATTATGCTTATGTAGATACGTTTCCGTAAAAACAGCACTTTCTGCCGGGGTGTGAATGCAGAAAGAGTTCTGATCCATGTAATTGAAGAAAAGATACTCCTCCCGAGTATGGACACTGACTGCTATCGAAAGTTCGGTAAAATAGTCCCGGTCTACCGTTCGATTACTTAGAAAATTGACGATAAAAGATCCGTCTCTATGCCTGATTTCTTCTGTATTATTAAAATACAGATGAATAATACTTTCCACGTAAATCACCCCCATTTATCATAGTATACCACATAAGCAATAATTATAAAAAGGCAGTATAGAGCTGCTGCAATTTACATTATTCTAAAAGAAAGCAGAGGTAAAAAAAATGAATTGGACAACCATATGGAGTCAGTCCGCAGCACCTTCTTTTGCAAAGGGCATGCTGCAGGGCAAAAAGAAAACAGTTATTTTCAAAGTAACTTCCCAGATATCAGGCGGGACAATAAGAATGCGTTTTTCCAACATTTACGGAAAACGCTCCTATGATATCGGTGCTGTAACTATCTGGTGCAAGAACAGAAAATACGATATTACGGCAGAAGGAAAGACCAGCTTTTCCATAAAGAAAGGAGGATATACCTATTCCGACCCGGTTTCGATTCCAATTTCCGCCGGTGAGGAGCTGGAAATCCGGATTTACTATATATCAAAAGTTCAGGACAGTAACATGACATTGGAGGAGGCAGTTGCCTATCCCGGCAATCATACCATGGATAAAGTGCTCCCAGAAATACAGAAGGAATCTTATAAAGTGCAATATAACCTCTACGATGCTGTGGTTTCTCTTGACCGAATTGAAGTGCAGTCAGAGGAATCCTCTAAGGTGATCGTTGCCTTTGGCGACAGCATTACTGCTATGAACAGATGGGTAAAACCCCTGCGCGAACGGCTTTTTAAAACCTATGGTGGAAAATATTCACTGATGAACGCAGGAATCGGCGGAAACTGTCTGCTTTATGAGGTTCCAGGATTCATGGGCAGTTCTTATGGCGAAATGGGTACTGCCAGATTTGAGCGGGACGTTTTGAGTTTTACTAATCTCCACACAGTGATCTTTGCATTGGGTGTAAATGATATTTCCTATTACACGAAGAAAACAGAATCAGTGATCTCTTTTGATAAATATGTAACCGCTGTAACAACTATCGCAAATCAGCTTCACAGCCGAGGAGTCCGCATTGTCGCCCAAACACTGACGCCACGAACAGGCTATGTAAAAAAAGGATACACTCAGGAAATGGAGGCTCTGCGTGTTCAAATCAACGAATGGATTCGTACCTGCGAACTCTTTGACTTTGTATTTGATGCTGATAAACTGCTTCGGGATGAAAATAACCCGTCTTATGTGAAAGAATCCTTCCATCAGGGTGACCATCTGCATCCAAATGCAGAAGGTGGTGAAAGGATGGCTCAGGCTTACGATCTTGCTGCTCTTACAGGGGAGGAAATATAATGGGAAAAAAATATTTTACCTTAAGTTTTGATGATGGTCTTGAACAGGACAAAAGAGTACTGGCACTCATGAAAAAATACGGTTTAAAAGGAACCTTTAATCTTAATTCCGGAATGTTCGGGCTGCAGGGAGAAGTGAAGGGCATTGGCACCTTCTCCTTCCAGGACTGTGAAGCAGGTGTCCAGCATCGCTGGCCGTTTTCCTATGTTCCACATAATCGCATTCCCCAGGATGAAATTTGCGAAGTGTACGCAGGTATGGAAATTGCAACCCATGGTTTTATGCATGAAGCTTTGGGAAAGGTCAGTGAATCCGAAATGCGTAGTTCTGTAAGAAAAGATAAAGAAAATCTGGAACAGATTGCCGGAACTACAATTGTTGGTCATGCGTACGCGTCTGGCTCCACATCCTCTGCAACAGAACATTATCTGAAGGAACAGGGGTACCTGTATGCCAGAGCAGTTTTTCCTTCCGGAAACTTTGAATTTCCGGAGAATCCTCTCAATTTCCGCCCTTCGTCCTCTGTAATTATGAAAAATAGCATGAAGCTGGCAAAAGATTTTATTGCAGCAGAGCCGACTGACCGGGATTTGCTTTTGTTTTTATGGGGACATGCATATGAAATGGATTACGGAAAAGGAGCCGCAAGTTGGGACAGCTTGGAACGGCTGTTTGCAACTATTTCCGGTCATGACGATATTGTGTATTGCACGAACAGAGAAGCATTTTTACATATCTGATAAAACAGAAAAGAAAAAGAGGAAAACTTATTAAGGAGGTAACCTATGAAAAAAATCAATTTTAATCTAGACTGGCAGTTTAAGCGGGCAGAATCCTCAGAAAAGCCACAGACTGTCAATCTGCCCCATGATGCCATGCTGTATGAAAAACGTGATCGAAAAGCACCTACTGCGGGAGCCTGCGGTTATTTCCCCGGCGGTGCATACGAATATACCAAATCATTCTTTATTCCAAAGGAGGAACAGGAAAGAGCATACATTCTTGAATTTGAAGGAGTATACAAAAACGCAAAAATCTATGTTGGCGATGTGCTGGCAGCAGAGCGTCCCTACGGCTATACCAATTTTTTTGTTCCCCTGAATGAGTATCTGCAGTTTGGGAGTGTGAACGAAATCAAAGTACTTGCAGATAATTCTGCAGTGCCTAATTCCCGTTGGTATTCTGGAAGCGGTATTTACCGGAACGTAAATCTGTATACCGGTGATATCTGTCACATCCAGCCTGACGGGCTTGCAATCACAACTGCAAAAAATGAAGATGTCACAGTCAAAGCGACGGTCAGCGGTGGCGATCAGCTGAGAGTCATTCTATATGACGGAGATTCAGCAGTGACAGAGGCTACCGAAAAAATTATAAATGGAGAAGCCGTCGTACATCTTCATATTTCACAGCCACGTCTCTGGGATGCGGAACATCCGGAACTTTACCGTTGTTCTGCTATTCTGTTAAAAGATGGAATGGAAGTCGACAGAGCTGAAGACTGGTTCGGTTTCCGAACGCTGAAATGGGACCGAACGGGACTCTATGTAAACAATAAGGAGACTCTTCTTCGCGGTGCCTGTATCCATCATGACAACGGTGTACTGGGTGCCTGTTCTTTTGAAGATGCCGAAGAACGCCGAGTCCGCCTTTTAAAGGAAGCCGGCTTCAATTCCATTCGCTGTGCCCACAATCCAGCATCTAAAGCTCTGTTAAATGCCTGTGACCGGCTGGGCATGTATGTGATGGATGAGTTCTGCGATAACTGGCTGGTTCATAAGAATCCATACGATTATGCAGACCAGGAATTCCGGCAGTGGTGGGAGCAGGATCTGACTGCCATGGTCATAAAAAACCATAACCATCCAAGTGTGATCATGAACTCTATCGGCAACGAAATTTCTGAACTGGCCATTCCTGAAGGACAGGAGATCTGCAGAAAAATGGCTATGCTGGCCAGAACTCTGGATCCTGATAAAGCTGTAACACTTGGAGTCAATATGATGCTCTGTAGTATGGCTGCAAAGGGCGGTGGAATCTATGGCAGCAAAAAAGACGGTAAGGAAAACACAAACGGCAGTCAAACCATGGATAATCTGCCAACTTCTGCTTTCTTCAATCTTCTGATGAATAAAATGGGAGGCATCATTGAAAAAGCTGCTGCAAAGCCTGCCGCTGACAAAGCAACCGAAGTGGCTATTTCTTATCTGGATATTGGCGGCTATAATTATGCTGCGTCCCGTTACGGAATAGACGGCGAACTCCATCCGGATCGCGTAATTGTCGGTTCTGAAACGCTTCCGAAGAATCTTTACAACAACTGGCAGCTGGTTCTGAAATATCCTTATGTTATCGGGGATTTTATGTGGACAGGATGGGATTATCTTGGAGAAGCCGGAATCGGTACCGTCCGGTACAAAAGCTTCAGAAAAGCCGGCGAAGATGCACCCATTATTTCCGGTGGCTGCGGAGTAATCGACATTTGCGGCAAACTGCGTCCGGAAACACACTGGAACCGTCTGATCTGGAACCTGACAGATACTCCCGGGATTGGTGTTGAACCTCTGACACATGCGGGAGAAACCGGTTCCATATCCATGTGGAGAGATACCGACGCAGTATCAAGCTGGTCCTGGAAAGGGTACGAAAACAAAAAGACAAAAGTGATTGTTTATGCAGGCGGAGCAATGGCTGAACTGATCGTAAACGGGAAATCCTACGGAAAGAAAAAAACAAACGAATGTAAAGCGATTTATCCAAAGGTAGTTTACACACCGGGAACAATCACAGCCATCAGCTATGACAGTAACGGCAGGGAAATTTCCCGAACATCTTTAACAACTGCCGAAGGCAAAACAAAGCTGTTATTAGTCCCGGAAAAACAGATTCTTCATCCAAATGGTCAGGATCTATGCTATCTGAACATTCATCTGGTTGGAGAGAATGGTGCAGTAAAATCTACTGAGGATGTTCCAGTCACTGTAACAGTTACCGGTGCAGGCCATCTGCAGGCGCTGGGTTCTGCGAAACCAAATATGGGCGAATGCTTCTTTTCCGATACGCATACCACTTATTATGGAAATGCATTGGCTGTCATCCGCGTTGGAACAACCTCCGGCAAAATCCAGGTCAAAGTAAGCGCTCCTGGTCTGGAAAATCAGTTTGTCGAACTGGATGTTCAGCCATAATCATCAGCATCTCTCTCTGAACGAAATGTACGAAAGGGCTGAAGGCAAACGCCTTTCATGATTTAGGTAATCATGAAAGGCGTTTCTTCGTATATATTTTATTTTTCCTTGTTTGGAAGCCCCCAAATGTATAATATCTAGCGGCGCCACAAGTCTCCCCAGACTTCATCGCACAAATCAGTAGCATATTGAAGTGAGAAACTTGAATCCTTTTCTTTTATGATACTTCCATTTGCCATCTCCTCAGTGTAATCCTGAATATTATATACAGCTACACCATTTTCCGCATGACTTAGATGACATATTATAGGCTGAATTCCATAGTCCGATATAAATACATTTCCGGAATCATCTCTCTGCAAAGTAACCTCTGCCATTCCTCCGATGGAACGATTGGCCACTCCCTCTCCGTCACTGCTTGTCCAGCTGCAGAAATTTCCAAGGGAATAATATACAAGCATCTTATGCCCTGTCGCTTCATCTTCTACCATCTCAATAGGTTCTATAATGTGAGGATGAGTTCCAATTACCAAACCAACTCCATTTTCCAGGAAAATATTAGTCCATTTCTCCTGCATTCTGTCGGTTCCCAAATTATATTCTGTACCCCAATGAGGACATACAACTACGAAGTCACTCATCTCCTTCGCTCTTGCAATATCATTTACCACACGGTCTTCCTCCAGCAGATCCACCGCATATGGCATGGATGATGGAAGCGAAATCCCATTGGTCCCATATGTATAATTCAATATTGCAATCTTCATGCCATCCTTCTCATAGACATATATATCATCCTGACTTTCCTGGGAGTCATGTATTCCCAGAATTACCTCGGATGGATATTTCTGCGCCCAGTTATCCAGGCAATTATTAATACCCTTAGCGCCTCTATCCAAAGCATGATTGGTGGCATGTAATACCACATCAAATCCCGTATCCACCAGATAATCTGCAACTTCATACGGCGCATTAAAATTGGGATAACCAGTTATTCCCAAATCGCTTCCGCCGATTATCACCTCCTGATTAACCAGTGCCACATCCGCCTGAGATATTTCATCCTTTACATTGGCAAAAAGGGGAGCGAAATTATATGTCCCATCCTCTGCTGCAAATTTATTCTCAATTGCATCATGCAACAAAATATCTCCCACCATCATCAGCGAAACTTCCGGTTCCGGCTCTTCAACTACTGGATCTATAGGTTGAGTTTCTACAATTTCTTTCGCTTCAGCCGCCTGCTGCGCCTCCACAGTGCGGATTTGAAATAGAGAAAATCCCATTGCCAACACCAGAAGTATTGTCAACGCCACCTGATAGCCCGGATTCCCTCTATGTATAGTTCGTTTTTTCATCAACTACCCTCTATATTAAGGCGATTTAGCCGCCTGTCATTTGAAATTAATAACCATTCTCATTGTAGCATGTCTGGCCTACTTATGCTAGAATTAGCAATGAATAAATCCTAAGAGGGGGATTAAATAAATGAAAAAGATATACAAGGAAGCTCTGGAGAATTCTCCTGTTATTGCCGCCATCAACAATGATGACAGCCTAAAGAAATGTCTCACCTGCGATAGTGAGATAATATTTATATTATACGGAGATATCATCTCCATTCCAGATATTGTAGACAAAGTAAAAAACGCCGGCAAACTGGCCTTCGTTCATATGGATTTAATACAGGGATTAAGCGCCAAGGAAGCTGCCGTTGACTACATTGCAAAATATACCAAAGCCGACGGCATCATCTCCACCAAAGCACCTCTTATATCCCGTGCCAAGGATTTGGGTATATGCACAATTATGAGATTCTTTCTCATTGACTCAATGGCATTTGCCAATATTGAGAAGCAGATTAAGAATGTGAAACCTGATGTTTTGGAAATATTACCAGGCCCTATGCCTAGTGTGGTAGCTCGACTAAAGAAGAAATTCTCATCTCCAATTATCGCCAGTGGATTAATTGCTGAGAAAGAAGAAGTCTACGCTCTGTTAGATGCTGGTGCTCAGTCCATCTCAACTACAAATCAGGATGTGTGGTTCCTATAGAATTCTATCAGCCATAAAATATCTAACAAGCGAAAAGCTATCACCAGCTAAAGGCCGGCTATATTTCAGCCGTGAGAGTTATATAAATGCTTGAAGCTTTGATAATGTAACAAATAAAACAAGGTCTTGGAAAATGATATTCTCATAATCCAAGACCTTTTATTTCAATTATTAATTCATAATAATACCGAATCAAAAACCGATTCTCGCAAAGCACCTATAAATAAATTAGGCTTCTGCAACTTCAGCATCCTGCTTCTTGAATGCAACCTTCAACAGAATTGGAGTAATAAGAGTTGTCACAATAACCATTACGATAATTGGGGCAAATAACTCCTCTGAGACAAGTCCCATCTGACGTCCTTTTTCTGCCACAATAAGAGCAACCTCACCTCTTGAAACCATTCCGACACCTGTCTGTAATGATTCCTTCCATGTGAACTTGCAAAGCTTAGCTCCAAGTCCGCAACCTACAAGCTTGGTTACTACAGCTACAATAGTAAGAACTACTGCAAATACCCAAAGGGAAATAGACATTCCGCCCAACTGAATCTTCAATCCAACGCTGGCAAAGAAAATACATGAGAAGAATACAGTAGACAAATCATGTACCTTCAAGTCTACATAGTCTCTGATCTTGGATCTACAGAAGATAACACCAGCAAAGAATGCGCCTGTAATATCAGCGATTCCAAATACAACCTCAGAAACATATGCCAACAGGAATGCAAAGGTAAATGCGAAAATTGCAGCTCTTCTCATATGGTCAGCTTTCTCTATTACAATTTCCATTCTGGTAATAATCAATCCCAACACGATAATAACTACCGCATATAAAGCAATCTTGGCGAGAACAACTGTAGGCTTTACAGAAGTATCCTTCAGACTGGAAACCACCGCAAGTACAATCATGCCCAAAATATCATCGATAATTGCCGCACCAAGAATTGTTGTACCAACTCTACCCTTGAGGCAACCCATCTCTTTCAAAGTCTCTACTGTAATACTAACAGATGTTGCTGTAAGCACTACTCCAACGAAGATACACTGAATAAGAGTCTCATAGTCAGCAATATTCTCATGGAAAAATACAGCATATGCTACAGCACCACCAACCAGCGGTACAATAACACCGATTACAGCTGTAATAAGAGACGCTACCATATTCTCCTTCATTTCCTTCAAGTCTGTCTCAAGACCTGCGGAATACATAAGGAAGATAACGCCAACCTCAGCTGACAACTCAATAAATGTTCCGTTGTCTCCCTGCATATTAATAATATTTAAAAATGATGGTCCTAATACTACGCCAGCCAAAAGTGCACCAACGACTTCAGGCAAATTGAATTTCTTACATATTATTCCCAGAAGTTTTGTCGCAAACAAAATCAATGCAATCCATAACAGAAAATCGTAATTCATGTTTTAGTCCCCTTCTTTCTATATATTTGTCATAAAATTCTTTTTTGACCGTATCCCATCTTACTCCTGTCTCACTTGCAATTCAATAGCTGAAATGACGATTTGTCACATTTTCAGGAGTTTCCAAAACAGATCAATTTTTTGTGGTGATTTTTCACTATTTTCAAATGTTATCTCACCTTTTTTTGTACCTTTTTCCCTTAATAAATTCTGAGCTTGAAGCCTTCTTCTTATCTCTTTCGCTGTACCATAACCTCCATCAAATATTTCAACATCAGGTCCTAATACTTCGATGATAGCATTCTTCACAAATGGATAATGGGTGCAACCCAAAACCACTGCGTCAAGTTTCCCAATATACTGATACAACAGGTCTCTCATGAAGCCCTTCAGTTCCGGACTGTCAACATTTCCTGCTTCCACAAAATCCATAAGTCCGGGACAGGCCAAAGGAATCACATTGGCATCTCCTCCATAGGCATCTATCAGATGCTTCAGCTTCTCCTGATGAATTGTCATTGGTGTAGCCATTACAAGAACATTTCCCTGAGGATATTTCTCCACCGCAGGCTTAACTGCAGGCTCGATTCCTACGATTGGCAAATCCGGATGCATCTCCCTGAGAATTCTAACAGCAGCACTGGTAGCTGTATTACAGGCAATAACCACTCCCTTGCATCCCATTTCTATGAAATCATCCACATGTTCTATAGTCATATTTCTGACTTCTTCCAAACTCTTAGTTCCATATGGGGCATTGGCAGAATCTCCAAAGTAGTACATATCCTCCTCTGGCATAATCTCAACCATTTCTTTCAGGACGCTAACTCCCCCTAGCCCCGAATCAAACACAGCAATAGGCGCGTTCTGTTCCCTTATTAATTTAAGATCTTCCATTATCTATCTTCCTACTATTTTTTATTCTAGATTTGTGGTATAATCCACGGTGTTTGCTATTCAACTGTCCGTTTATCAACAGTATGCTTTTTAATAGCAAATATTTATGCTATACTATTCGCATATTTTTCATATACATGATTATATACATAATCACACTTTATGCTCGAATTGTAAATCCCTATATAATCATAATAGAATTTATTACAAGGAGATTCCTATGTTTTATACAGATGATTTATCAAGTCCAAGAACCAAAGTATGCAGCAGCTGCGGCAGACCTATGTCAAGAAGTGTAAAAGGCGATATCTGCCAAGCATGTTCTGACGAGGAACTTTATGCAGAAGTCAAAGAATACATTCTCCATAACAATGTAACAGAGATGGAGGTTGCTGAAACCTTTGGCATTCCTCTAAAGCAAGTCCGCGCATGGATCAAGGACGGTCGCATTGACTACCGCAACAATTGGTATTAAAACTTCAGTATAATACCTATTGCTGCGGCAATTATTATATAAAATATTGGATGTATATCGGTCTTTCTCATCATCACAAACAATATAACAGCTAATATTATATGTCTAAAATCAAAGAAATCTAATAACACCCCGGTTTTTTCATACAATTCAGTTCTAAATATAGCCGCCTTGGCAACTGATACTGTCGCCACGCACACCAAGGCCAGCGATGCAGGTCTCAATCCTGTCATAGCAGCTTCCACAATAGGCGAATCCTTGAACTTCTTCAGGAAATGAGCCACTATCTCAATCACTATAATAGATGGGGCAACCAGTCCCAAAGTCGCAATTATTCCTCCCGGCAAACCTCCAACGAGATTTCCCACATAAGTAGCCATATTCACACCCATAGGTCCAGGTGTAGACTCAGATACTGCAATCATATTGGTAATATCATTTAAAGAAAACCATGTAGGATACTTATTCTGCAGTTCATATATAAATGGCAAAGTTGCCAGCCCGCCACCTACGCTAAATAATCCTATTTTAAAATATTCAAAAAAGAGTTTAAGATAAATCATTTACTCATCCTCCTTTTCACTTGTTCTTTTCATTTTCCCAGCCAGCTTAGAATATACTACCCCAGCAATTCCAGAGAAAACAATCAGCCATGCTGCAGGTACCAAGCCTGTAATTGATAGAAGAAATACTATAACACATAGAATTCCTGCAGCCACAGATGGAACTGATTTCTTGCCAAGCTTTAATACAGCATTTAACACCAATGCTAAAACTGCAACTGTAATTCCAGCCAAGGCATGTTGCACCACCTCATACTGGGCGAAATTTCTTATAAACAAAGCAATTATAGTAATGATAACCCAACAGGGTGAAATCACGCCTATTGTTGCCGCAACGCCACCAAGAGGTCCCGCCATTTTGCTTCCAACAAAAGTAGCTGTATTGACAGCAATAACTCCCGGAGTACATTGTCCAATTGCAAAATAATCCATTATTTCATCTTCTGTAGCCCAGCCTTTCTTGTCTACGCACTCCTTTACAATCATAGGGAGCATGGCGTATCCACCACCAAAGGTAAAACCACCTATTCTGGCAAAAGTCAGAAATAAATCTAAGTATATATTCATATTGCCTCCTAAAAAAAATGAGACGTATAACTATCTATTACGCCTCCTCAATTCATCTCTATTCAATTCCCACATATTATATAAATATGGAAAATATGTTTTTGTGTATAACAAAAGCGGGTGATGGGAATCGAACCCACGTATTCAGCTTGGAAGGCTGATGTTCTACCATTGAACTACACCCGCATTAAGTATTGTGCATCAAGCACAATGCCCAGTTCCGGAATCGAACCAGAGACACGAGGATTTTC
>JAFUXA010000026.1 GCA_017470985.1 Lachnospiraceae bacterium | reverse complement strand
GTGAGCACTATTATCTGTATCAATTGAATTAAGATATGTCTGAAAATATTCCACATAAGATGTGTAGATTTCTTCTACCACCTGATGATACACCTTCTCGCAATAAGGATAGATATCCCCTATAAAAGCTGCTATCCCCTTACTTGTATTAGACTTGAATGCCTCTGTATTTGCAAGATTCATCATAGCTTTCTTATGTGCTGTTATGTTCTTCTTTACAGTATCTCTAGCCGATTTAATATCATTATACAATCCATAGAGGGTTGCATAATCTACCTTGTACGAACTCATTTTCCAAAACTCTCCTATTTACTAAACTTTTACGAAACCATTTTAGTATATCACTCTACTAAAATCTTTCCAAGTCTGTTAATTCACAATATCATCTTTTTTTGGCACTTTTATGTTACTAGACACATTTTCTAATACAATAAAAAACACCTGCCACAGAACTAAATTCCATAGCAGGTGCTTCACAATATCTTATTATATTATTTTGCAAGAAGCATCATGATCTTGTTGCTTCTATTTACAAATGCTGTCATTGCTTCTGGAGCAAGTGGTTGATTTGCAAGAACTGCCAAATCATAAAGCTGCTGCGCAAACAACTCTACATTTTCACCATCAGCATGCTCAAACATATATTTAACCAAATCATTGTCAGCATTTAACACAAGTGTCTCATCTCCGCCAAACATGCCCGGATCCATGCCCATCATGTTATACATTCTCATCATGTCCTGCATACGGCGTCCTTCCTCAGAAACTGTAAGCATAGATGATACATCCTTGTTCTTCAACTTCTGTACACTCACCTTGAGGTTGTCCTTGTTCAACGCTTTCTTGAACAACTCACTGAGAGCATCCTGTGCATCCTTCAGCTCTTCCTCAGATGTTTCCTCTACAAGAGTGTCTGTGATGTCAGCGTCAATTCTCAAGAATTTGTAATCCTGATTTCTCTGCTCAAGCTGTGTGATAAATGATGAATCAATCGCATGATCCAAAACTACTGCATTCATTCCCTGCTCTTTGAACAGGTTGATGTACTGAGACTGCTGTTGCTTATCAGTTACATAGTACACTGTCTTTCTCTTGTCTGTCTCATCATTTTCCTCAGTCTCATTATTGTCGGCATCATCAACTACTTCAGCTTCTACCTTGTTGCCGTCTTCATCGGTAGCATTTTCCGAATCATCCTTAGCAGGTGCAAGAAGTTCTGGCAATGTCACATATTTATCATCAATGTCCTTAAAGAGGATATAGTCATTCATCTTATCGCAGAACTTCACATCCTTCAGGCAACCGAACTTGATAAATGGGCTGATGTCATCCCAATATTTCTCATAGCTTTCCTTATCAGTCTTGCACATACCAGTGAGCTTATCAGCAACCTTCTTGGTGATATACTCAGAAATCTTGTTTACAAAGCCATCATTTTGCAAAGCAGAACGAGATACATTCAATGGCAAATCAGGGCAATCAATTACACCCTTGAGAAGCATCAGAAACTCTGGGATAACTTCCTTGATGTTGTCTGCAATAAATACCTGATTGTTATAAAGTTTAATTGTTCCCTCGATTGAATCATACTCAGTGTTGATCTTTGGGAAATATAAGATACCCTTCAGGTTAAATGGGTAATCCATATTCAAATGAATCCAGAACAATGGCTCTTTGTAATCGTTGAATACCTTGCGATAGAATTCCTTATATTCGTCATCTGTGCACTCGCTAGGTGTCTTGGCCCAAAGTGGATTAGTATCATTAAGTGGACGAGGACGCTTTACAATTTTCTTCTTGTCCTTGGCTGGTGATACTTCAACCTGCTCCTTGGTTCCATCCTCATTTTCCTTCTCTTCATACTTGGCATCCTCATGGATGTCTTCTACGACCTTGTCTGTATCAAGAAGGTCAGCGGCATCGATTGTCTCATACTCCTCTGGAGCATTTGCCTTGCTGAGATAAATCTCTGTTGGCATAAATGAACAATATTTCTCAATAACCTCACGGGCTCTGTACTCATTGGCAAACTCCAGGCAATCCTCATTCAAGAACAATGTAATCTTGGTTCCGACCTCAGCCTTGTCACCTTCTGACATCTCATATTCTGTACCGCCATCACAGTCCCAATGAACCGGCTTAGCGCCTTCTTTATAAGACAAAGTATCGATAGTAACCTCGTCAGCTACCATAAATGCTGAGTAAAATCCTAAACCAAAGTGACCGATAATCTGATCATCATTGGCCTTGTCCTTATATTTCTCAATGAAATCTGTAGCACCAGAGAAAGCAATCTGGTTAATGTACTCGTCAACCTCTTCCTCTGTCATTCCAAGGCCGTTGTCTATAAATGTCAAAGTCTTGTTCTCAGGGTCAACCTCTACCTGAATCTTCGCTTTATAATCAGCTGGGAGTTCGTACTCTCCCATCATATCTAACTTCTTTAACTTAGTGATTGCATCGCAACCATTTGAAATTAATTCTCTATAGAAAATGTCGTGATCTGAATATAACCATTTCTTAATCACTGGAAAAATGTTTTCACTTGTAATTGATAAACTACCACGCTTGTTACTCATGTTGTATACATCTCCTTCGTTCTTAAGTCTTGTAATAATGGTGGCAAAGACATGTAATTTTCTGCCACAAAAATATCTTAAACCCAAGGAAATCAAAAGTCAACAAAAATTTAGCACTCAATCAAGTTGAGTGCTAACAAATGTTTTTCTTCAATTATTTCAATTATTTCCAAAGCAATTTTCCAACACATTTCTTAACAGAAGCATTTACCCCATCTACTGCCATACCAGGACGATGGGCAATACTTGGTGGCAAAACAACATAACTTCCTGCTGTCAAAATCGACTGACAAGTCTCCTCTGGAATCTCATAGAATAACACATCCTTCTCAGGATTATATTCTGTCTTTACCTGTACCTCTGAAATATTAATTGAATCAATTCTCTCGCTACCCTTTATAATCCACTGAATATCGCAGTAGTTATGATGCGCTTCCATCTTGCAGTCTTCCCAGTTCTTAGTAGTATATTCCTGAATATTATAATAGAAGGTATCATCTACCACATATTTACCAGGTTCAATATTTTCCAAATCCAATCCCTTTAAATATTCAATAGCTTCATTAAGTGTCATTTTAGTTTCTCCTCTTCTATAATTGATAATCCCTACTTATCTATATTCCCGCGCAGTAAATATTATATTACATAATTATGATAATTCAAAATCTAGGCAAGATCTGATTTTGGTAAATGGTCTCACTTTGGAATCAGCAACTGCCACATGTTTCGGATGAGTTGCATAATTCTGAAGAGCTTCTACACTTTCAAATGTAGAATCAAGCATTACATCAACATTTGACGATGGCAATCCGTTGTTATAAACTTTGATATCAATCATTCCAGGAATCTGTCCAGCCAGGCTTTCTAACCCTTCCTTAATTCCAGCTTTAATCTCAGCCTTTTCTTCTTCAGAATACTCGTCCTTCAATGTCCATAGAATTACATGTTTAATCATTTTCCGCGCTCCTTTCAAGCTCTTATTTCATTAGTCTAATTATACATTACTTCAGATATATATACATCCTATCTTTGATTATTGTATGTCATTATTAGTCCTCTCAACAATCATTAATTTGTTCAAAAAAAAGCAGCCTGTTTGGCCAATGTCATTAAACTAAAATAACACTAGCCAAACGGACTGCTTTTATAAATCATTAATTGTCATTATATTACTATAATGAAATCTGTCCAGCATACTCACTTTCACCAGATTTAACAACATAATATGCTGCTCTATCTTCAGGCTTGAGATAGACTTTGATATCATCAACTGCCTTTCTCTTGTTTTCTGCCTTGAATGCATCCTTTGCCTTCTCTACAATATCATCAATCTTGAAGTCTTCTCCCGCAAACTGCAAGATAACTGATTTTGTTGGCTCTGCTTTCTTCTTTGCAGCTGCCTTCTTAGTAGCTGTCTTCTTTGCTGTTGTACTAGCTTTCTTTGCAGCTGTTGTAGCTTTTGTTGCTGTTGTCTTTGCAGCTGCTGTAGCCTTTGATGCTGTTGTCTTTGCTTCTCCAGCTATCTTTGTTGCAGTAGTCTTGATTTCTTCTGCTACTTTCTTTGTGTCTGCCATAATTCTCATACTCCTTTATCTAACAATAGTTTTTAATAATGTACCTCATGAAAATTATTATACTATTTTTTCAATTTATGACAATACTTATTTTTGTCTCATAATTCAGTTGTTTTACCGCTTATTTTGTGCATTTTGTTCACAGTAAATTCACAGTTGTGAGTATGGTTTGTTTCCACCGTCACTCTTTGCTTTCCGCCCTGGCAAATACGGTTGTTATTTCTAATTCCAACTATTCTATCCGTAGTTCCTAGTCATCCTCTTCGACAAATACGGATAATTTTGTCATTTTGAATTGTTTCTCCCGTATTCTCCCTCACTGTTCGCGGTTGGATACGGATAATTATAGTGATTTACGCTAAAACCACCGCATATCCTACTAGAACTCGGCGGCTGATGCAGACTAAATAGATAAATCACACTAAAACCACCGTTTTCCCTTACTTAAACTTTATATGCGAATCAAGTACAGAGAAGAATGAATCAGTCTGCACTTCCTGATCATCAGATACATGTATCTTGTCGATGAGTTTCTGATTCAAGTCCGCATAATATTCTTTATCAAGTTCAGATACTACTGAATTGATTGCAGCTTCTCTTCTCTCTTTGACAATGTTAGCTTTGTTAGCCTCTGACAATTCCTCATCATACTTGTTGATGCACTTGAAGAAATAATATCCGTCACTTGATGGGATCTTGTCTGACACTTCATCATTATCCAGATGGAATACCACATCCTCAACAGAAGTCTCATAAGTGCCTCTGCCAAATGTCACCTTGGTTGTATCAAGCTCATTATATGTAGAAGCTAGTCTCTCAAAGGTAGCACCATTGTTGATACTTGTCTGAATCTCATTGGCAGTGTCTTCGTCAGATACGTAAAGCACCAATGCCTGCATCACTCTAGCCTCATCCTCACTTACGGTCTCATCAACCTGTCCCATAAGCTGCTTATAGACTTTCTCTGCCAAAGCATATCGAGTATACATTTCCTTCACTTCCTTCTTGGAAGCTCCAGTATATTTCTTCTCAGCACGATTTAGAGAATCATAGTATTCCTTTGCGGCATCTTCGACCTTTTCCATTTCCTGCTCTGTCAAAGTGATCTCATTATTCTCTGCGAACAGATTAAGAGAATATACCTTGGTCAGATGTTCCAATACTGCACTCTTAATACTTGTCTCAATAGTATCAGTGTCATACTCGCCATTCCACAGATCAGTATCATATACCTTACCATATATATTCTTGTAATTTGCCAGATACATACGATACTCATCTCTACTACATGACATATCGCCAATCTTGAACACGGTATGCCATCTGCTTTTTGATGCGAAATATATCTCTCTATCACCGATAGTGCAACCTGCGAGACAAATCACAGACATAGCTGCCACCAGCAGCAGCGCTAAACTCTTCTTAATTAACTTCATCTTCTACGATTCCTACCCTTCTACCACCAGATATCTGCCGTCTCCTACAGCGAAGACTTCATCAGCACCTAATATTTCCTCGCGAGACATTCCTGTAATATCCATCTCCTCCTCGAGATATTCAATCACTTCCTTCTCGTTATCACATACAATTGCCATTACATCCTCCAGGAATTCTCTGGCTTCCTGCTCTGTATCAGCAACTGCCTCCGGATATAGTTTCAACTGATTATTGAGAAATGCCTGTACGCATTTCTTATCATAAGTATAACTGCTCATACTCTTCTCCTCTCAAACTCACGCCTGTAAAATTATAACACGATAGTCTTGCCTAGGCAAAATGAATAAATGATTATCTCCTTCACTTTTTGTCCTCGAGATTTCGATATGGCATCCGCATAGAGATTCAGCTGTGCTTTATATCGTCCGATTAATTCTTCCTCCCCGGACACCTTGTCTGTTTTATAATCCATCAGCACTATCTCCCCATCCTCCTCGAAGAACACATCAATAATACCCTGAATCAATATCGGATCATTTTCCGGATTGGTCTCCTTGTCCGGCCATATTTCCTCAGGCATGGCGCTCATAACAAATGGTTGCTCTCGATACAGCTTATCTTCATTATCAGCTGCTGCCATTCTGCCACACAGGTCTGATTCCAGAAAGCTTACTATCTTGTCCTGTGAAATGAGTTCCATATCCTCGTCTCTCATTAGACCTGCTGCCAATATAGATTTCTTCTGTCTGTTAAATGATACCGCCTTGTCCGCCTCCAAATCTGTGAAGTTATAACACTCCATAAATCTGTGAACAGCAGTACCGGTCTTGGCACCAATATTTACATCGCTCTGTCCTGCTGCCGCTTTAGCCTTTTTCTCAGCAATACTATCCTCCAATGGACTACGGCCCCATGCATAATCATCCCTTCTCTCAGAATCCTCGTGGCGCTCGTACTCTTCCATCTTCTCATGCTTGATTTCAGATACAGAATACTTGGTCTTGTAATCCACCTTCTTCTCATACTGATATGTATGATGATACTGGCTCTTGATATAATCAATCAACTGCTCATTGGCATCAGACACATTTGACTCAAATTCCTGTCTGCGCTTCACGATGATACCTCTATCCATCACCATCTTGGCTGCGGCATCATCAAGCGACACTATCTGAACCGGGTACATGTCTCTCTTATACTGAGTTGCCTGAAGTATCCAATCCATATAACAGTCCGACTTGATACGCTGGTCATAAGACATACGAGTAGTTCCCGTATTGTATTTGTCCACATATTCCTCAGCACTCTTGCTGGCGCTCACTGTAGATGTGATAAATAATTTCTCTCTGGCTCTGGTCATGGCTACATATAATATACGCATCTCCTCGCCATAGTCATCTTCCTTCACCTGAGCTTTCACAACATTGTAATATGCAGGAGTATATTTTATCTGCTTCTCATAATCGATATATTTAAGTCCAAAGCCAAGGTCAGGATGAATAATCAGATTCTTCTTCAGATCCTGGTTCTCTAACTTATTATTACATCTTGCAAGAAATACTACCGGATACTCCAATCCCTTACTCTTGTGTATACTCATGATTTTAACTGCATCATCATTTTCACTTACAAGTTCTGCCTCCGGCATATCCACATCATACTTCTGACAATACTCGATATAATTAATGAAATTAAAAAGTCCCTTATAACTTGTAGTCTCATAAGCCACTGCCTGATCCACAAGCTTCTGCAGATTAGCTCTTCTAGCCTCGCCTCTAGGAAGAGCTGATACATAATGGATATAACCGGTACGACGAATAACCATCTGAATAAGTTCATGAACTGCCACATCTTTGGCAGCCTCTCTCATTTCCTTGAGAAATTCCATGAAGCCTATAATCTTCTTATTTAACTCATCCGGCAAATCAATCTCAGGTACATCTTCAGCATCTCCCATAATCTCTGACATGAGATTTATTGCCATATAGTCATACAACTTCAACAAGCCATCTGCGAAGTCCATGCGTACGCCTTCATTTGTTGGAAATGTATCAATGGTTTGCTTAATAAGTGCCATCTCATCATCTGTCACATTCCATGCAGGTCCGTGAAGAGCTGCGGTAAGTGCCACATCCTGATGAGGGTTATCTATTACTCTGAGCATATTTAGCACATATACCACTTCCGGTGCGCTGAAATATCCTGTGGAAGTAGTAGCATGGGCAACTATTCCATTGCGCTCCAATATTGATATATATCCATCCGCTTTCTTACCTGGACTTCTAAGCAGAATCGCTATATCAGAATATCTAATAGGTCTGTCGCATTTTGCTTCCTTGTCATATACAGGCATCTGATTGCCAATCATCTCTTTAATTTTGTTGGCAATTATCTGGGCCTCATATGCATCTGAATTATCAAAGTCGAAATCTTCTGCAGCTTCCTTGCTGTAATCACCTATGATAATCTCCATCTGACAACGCTTGGCAGTTTCATCATTTACCACATAATCACCGTTGCCATATACCAGTCTGGCAGCATCGTCGTATTCTACATTTCCCAAGTCCTGCTGCATCAACGGCTCGAAGACATCATTGGTTCCATCAAGGACTTCACCTCTGCTTCGGAAGTTCTGTGACAGATCAATGACGTGGCCCTGAGTTCTATCTGCCTTATATGCCAGATATTTATTGGTAAATATTTCCGGTGATGCCTGACGGAATGCATAGATACTCTGTTTCACATCACCCACCATGAACATATTCTGTCGACCTGGCTCCTGACGACAAATGCTGGATAGTATCTCCTCCTGTAGATAGTTACTATCCTGGTACTCGTCTATCATGACCTCCTCATAGTACTCTCTCATATACTCTGCTGTAGGAGTAATACCATGATCAGGGTCGTCAGCCTTTCTCAATATATGCAGCGCGAAATGTTCTATGTCATTGAAATCATATACATTCTTCTGAGACTTTAACTCATCCAGGGAATCTGTATAAGCCTTGGTAAGTTCCACCAGCTTCATGATATAAGGTCTAACCAGCTTATTTTCTTCGTTTATATCATCAGCGAATATTGCTCTGAAATCCTTGATGGATTCGTTGAGATTCTTCTTCCATGTTCCTCTTTTATCGATATAGGACATATATACTGACAGGCCTTCATTCTTCTTGGGATTATTTTTGAATTTTACCTGTCCCAGGGCTTCTACAAAATCCATTCCCTGACATTTTAATACCTTATCCAGAATCTCTATATCATTGGTAAATATCTCTACAAAAGGAGTAAGTTCCTCATTTGCCACAGTCTCCTTCAGATACTCTTCTATCTTACATTTCTCAGACTGAATATGCTGACGGTATATAGAGATAAATTTCTGGACACTTTCCGATTTATAGAAATCCTCTGTGTCATAAATGGCTACCACATGATCCAACCACTCCTGTGGCCAGGGATAACTCTGAGCTCTGCCATGAATCTGCTCTACAAACTCACGAATCTGATTATCCCCATATCCATCTACCATTTTCAAGAATAACTCATTATCAGCTTTGGCATACTCTGCTTCCATCACCTCTTCCATAGCATCCTTACTTAGAAGCTTCTGCTCCCCGGAGTCAGCTATTCGATAGTTCGGCTCTAACTCTATCTCGTAGAAATAATTCTTCACTATATACCCGCAGAAGGAATCAATAGTAGTAATTCTGGCATTATGTATAAGCACTGCCTGTTTACACATATGATTATATAGAGGATCAGTCTCTGACATGGACTCCATCTTCTTCTGTATGCTTGATAGAATTCTCTCTCGCATTTCAGCAGCTGCTGCCTTGGTAAATGTAACTACTACTATTCTATCTATATCTATAGGATTTCTCTCATCCGTAATTCTATTTACAATTCGCTCAACTAATACGGCAGTCTTTCCGGAACCTGCAGCTGCAGCAACAAGCACATTTTCATTTCTGGCATCAATTACAGACTGCTGTTCTGGCGACCACTTAAATTCGGCCATTTACTTCTCCTCCTTTCCCAAAGCATTGTCCATGGACATACGCTCTATAATCTCGGCATCACTTTCTCCTGCTTTGGCAAATGTCTTTTTCTCAAATCCCGGCAGTCTGCCGTCAAATCCGCAAGAGCCTCTGAAATCACAATATTTGCAGGCATTGTTATTATCATTTTCATAAAATGGCTTCATATTAATGTCACCATCTACTATGGCTCTACCTGACTCCACGAGTTTGTTTCCCACATACTCGCACATAGTGTGAAAATCATCCTCATTTAAGACCTTGCTCCATGAAGCAAATTTTCTATCCTTGCGGAAATCTTCCTTATCATTACTTTTATTCAGAGATAGACTCTTGAAATATTTGGATGTGCAACCTGCAGGATCATTTTCAATCTCTTTAAATGTTGTCTCTAATTTTTCTAACACATCCAAATCACTATTATAATATCCAGCTGCCTGCATGGCTTTCATTAAATCACCATAAGCCTTGCTGTCGCTTCGAGATACGCTATCCCCCAAGCTATCCACAGATACAATTGGTCTATCAATCTTCTGATATACAATGGCTGCCGGCACCACGCGGCGAGAGCCTTTACTTCCATCAGCAGGTCCATCAAGTGCCACGTCTTCATTTAAAGAAGCTGCATCCATATAAGCTTTGAGATAAGTCACCAGCTGAGCCTGCAGACCGTTGTATACATCATTTAACTTAAGCTCCTTGGCGCTACTCTTGTAATCCACAATCTTCACATAGATAGTATTGCCTTCTTCATAGGTATCAATTCTATCTATCTTGCCTCGAAGTTTCATGGTATGCATATTATCGATTTCCAGCTCAAATGCCCTGGCATTTCCCAGCTCTTTGAAATCCACTTCAAAGCCGGTTGGAATCAAATCACTTTCCTCCACCTGCTTGTGAATCACATCTATAGTCTGGCGTATACTCTCACCCAGCATAATCATCTCATGGACATCTCTGCCGCTTTCAAAAACCTGAGCCTTGCCCATAGTCTGAAATGTCTCTTTTATAGATTTATCTATTAATTCCTCTTTCTTCTCAGAAGAAATGTTTTTCCAGCTTGCATCATCACTTTCAGCAATATTTATGGCATATCTATCCAGAATATCATGGTAGATATTTCCCTTATCAATAGCTGTAAAATCTGCCTCTCGTCTCTTCTTCAGTCTCAATCCATAGCGCCAGAAATAAGCATATGCACATCGCACATACTGTTCCATCTGACTTATACTTCCGGAAATATTTCTTCCAAATACTGCTTCCACTGCAGCATGAGATATCTTATCATCCGTATGGACATAAAATGCTGCATCCATTACACGATTGAAATATCTATATCTATCGTCACCTAAAGAAGCGCAGGCCTTTAACCCTTCTGACATCTCGCCAGTGAGAGCATAATGTCTCAAATCATCCACTACCACATCAATGGATGCCTGTGGTGTGAGGAATTTCCTCTTGGTTGTTACATCATTTACCAACTCAGGCTCAAGCCCTGCAAATAGTTTTTTCAGAGTACTAATAATATAAGAAGGTCGAATTGACTCTCCGGAATTATTAATATTGGCATATGTTATAACTAAATCATTTGAAGGCTTGGTAAGGGCCAGATAGAGATAGAATCTCTGGTTAAATGCCCTCTGTCTATCTGTTGGAGCAAGCTCTATATCCTCATTAATTTCAAGTAACTTCTCTCTCTCAAGCTGAGAGAAGATTCCGCCATTGCCTAGAGCTGCAGGAATAAGTCCATCATTGGCTCCAATAAGATATAATACCTTGATATCCTCCAGACGACTTCGCTCAATATCACCCAGCAATACTATGTCGTTGCTGGTAGGAATTGTAGCAATACCTATGGTAGAGAAACCAGCTGACAGAAGTTCAGCATATTCCTTCACCGTAAGAATCTCATCTCCTAGAAATACTACCATCTTGTCCAGCACATCCATTACATATCCATAGATTTGCTCATAGACTTTGTCCCGGGATACATCTCCCATTTCCTCATACTTCAAAGCCTTCTCTAAAAGTCTGACTTCTACATCATAACCCTCAATCCAGACAATCAGAGCCTCAGTAATCTCTCTTACGCTGACAGTTTTCTGCAGTCCTGATATTTTGATAAATGTACCTATAGGATTATAGAATCTACTACGGATATCATTTATCTCCATAAGCATATCCTGACTATAATATCTATCATCAGGATTTATGGTAAATAATCCGCTGAATTTCTTGCGACCACTTATTCCTGTAGCCAGCAGATAATTATCTAACTTATCTATCTCCTCTGTTGTCAAATCTGTAATTCCAGAACGAAGGAGACGCATAACTGATGCATAGGAGAAATTCTCAGTAAGCACTTCAAAAAGCGCATTGATACCTTCTATAAAAGGATGAAATCTCATCTGTGATTCCGCGTCGATAAATAGTGGCACATGATATCTGTCAAATATTTCTCCTGCCATATAGTCATAAGAATGAATATCAGCACAAAGCACTGCGAAATCTCTATAGTGCAATCCATCTCTTCTGACTCTGGCCTCAATATCCGAAGCTACATATTCCAATTCTTTTCTGAAGTTTGGCAAATTATAGATTGCAATATGCTCTACTTCCCCGTCATATACTTGCCTGTTATTTCTAAAGAGATTCTGCTCCATATGACGAAGCTCCGGTGCCGAAGCAAATCTGCCATCATGACCTACAATATCAGAATTGTATCTGATGACATCATCAATATCCACATGATTATCCCTGGCAATAGATACAAGCTTGGATATCTTTTTCTTGCTCATGGCAAATACATCATGCTCATCCCACTGGGCAAATATGTCACCTTCGCTATCGCAGGTAGCAACAACATATGCCTTGGAGCACAGAGGTATCATTACCTTCAATAACTCATTTTGCACAGGAGTAAAACCGGTGAACCCGTCAAATACTATCTCAGCCCCTCTTACAATACGAGACTCAGAAATTACCTCCTGGAGTTTGCCAAGTAGCTGCTCTGTGGTTATATATTTATCAGCCTTCTTTTGTTCATATGCCTCATAGATACATAACATATCCTTGGCTTTATATTTGAAAGCTCCTCCTATATCTGAGGACTCTATAATCCCTCTTAAGTCATCAGGAGAAATATTATACTGCTCAAATTCAGATATAAGAGATTTCACCTGATCCACATATCCGGCTCTATTCATATTGCGAGCCAATACATCTAGATCATCCCTATGCTCCTGCGCCACTTTGCGAATAAGCAGAGACTTACCTGTATCCTGTAGAACCTCCAATGTATCCGTACCTAGTTCTTCAAAGACACGATAAGCCAATCGATTAAAACTCAGTATATCAATATTCATAATGGCATGATTAGGATGCATCATCACAAGTCTCTTCTGAGTACTCATGGTGAACTGCTCCGGTACTATTACGATATACTGCTTCTGAGGATTAGCAATTGATTCTTCAATTATATGATTATATATGTAGGACGACTTTCCAACACCGGAATTTCCTACTATGAATTGCAATGACATAATTCTCCTCCCGATTCACTTTCATACATACAAATAGATTATAACAAAACACCCCTGGCTCAGTGCAAGGGGTGCTTAGATTTTTTATAAATTTTCTATATAATTTTACATCTGGAAATCAGAACCTGAATTTTGATTCATTTCCCATTTATGCTGATCATCAATCTTGATGGCATCATAAAGCATAGCGCTTGCCTGGAAGTAGTATGGGAAATAATAGAATATACCAACAAGGTTAAATGTAATTGCTGATAAAATTGCCCATCCAATAAATGACAAATCAAATACAAATGCATCCCACTTGTTTCCATCCATCATTCTGCGGGACAGAGCAAATGCTTCCTCGCTGTTGATATCAGGATTCTCAGCCAAGATATATGGAATCATGCGATATTCATATGACTTGACAAGACCTGGAATAATAAATAACAAGGTCCACAGGAAAGTAAATAAATCACGCATAAACATAGTATAAGCAATATTCTTGTATCCGTGGTCAAAACCGAAAGTAACTGTATTCAAGTCTTCATTTTGCTTAATATTATTATAGAAGAACTTATTTCCACCAACAATCAATGGATTAAATACAAATGCTGTAAGCAATATTCCAATAGCTGATGCAATAATTACAATTGTGATAATGAAACCAACTGAAGCTGCAAGCAAAGTACGCATCAGTCTGCTATGACCAAATGGTATATGATTTTCAATGTAGTTCTTGAAACCACGGTCAAAAGAACGGCGATACTCATATTCATAGTCACCTAAATCTTTATCATCAAAGTCCTGACTATACTCATCATCAAAGAAATCGTCATCATACTCATCATCGAAGAAATCATCATCAAAATCATACTCATATGAATACTTGTCATGTGTAAATTCTCTCAAATCATTTGAATCAATTTCATCAGTAATTGAAGCAAGTTCTCCCGTCAAAAATGCCAGAAGCAAGCCAATCAAAACCATCTTCCAGTAATTTCTCTTCACGGCGTCTTTGGCCATGTTTTTAATAACTTTTCTAGACCACATTTTTCATTCCTCCCAAAAAATAAATTATGATTTAGTTATCATTCATCTTTGCCAGTTTAGCAGCCTGATCTGCTGCAATAAGTGCATCTATTAATTCCTGAATGTCTCCATCCATAATCTTATCCAATTTATAAAGTGTCAGATTGATTCTATGATCAGTTACACGTCCCTGTGGGAAGTTGTAAGTTCTAATCTTCTCTGATCTGTCACCTGTACCAATCTGAGAAAGTGTCGCCTCAGAACGCTCTTCCTGTCTCTTCTGTAACTCAATGTCATACAACTTGGTGCGAAGAAGTGCAAAAGCCTTGTTCTTGTTCTGTAACTGTGACTTCTCAGTCTGAGAATAAATTACAATACCAGTTGGAATATGAGTAAGTCGAACAGCTGAATCAGTTGTATTGACACACTGACCACCATTTCCTGAAGCTCTCATAACATCAATTCTAATATCCTTCTCTTCAATTTCAGGTACATCAAGCTCATCCGCCTCAGGCATAACCGCAACTGTAATTGTAGAAGTATGAATTCTACCGCCTGACTCTGTAGCTGGCACACGCTGTACACGATGTACACCAGACTCATATTTCAAAATAGAATAAGCACCCTGGCCACTTACCATGAAGTTCACATGCTTCATTCCACCGATACCAATCTCTTCCACTTCCATGGTCTCAACCTTCCAACCACGAGTCTCAGAATAATGTACATACATACGATAGATTTCTGCTGCAAATAATGCAGCCTCATCTCCACCTGCACCTGCACGAATTTCAACAACTACGTTCTTGTCATCGTTAGGGTCCTTTGGAAGAAGCAAAATCTTCAATGTATTTTCAAGTTCTTCAACCTGAGCCTTGGCATCATTTAACTCTTCCTTGAGCATCTCCTTCATATCTTCATCAGACTCTTCTGACATCATCTCAAGGGAATCCTCAATTGTCTGCTTAGCTTCTTTATATTTCTTATAAGCTTCAACAATCGGTGCCAAATCACTCTGTTCCTTCATAAGAGAACGAAATCTGTTGCTGTCATTTGCCACATCAGGTTCACTGAGGAGTCGCATGACTTCTTCGTATCTCAAAATCAAATCATCTAATTTATCAAACATCAATATTCCTCCAATGTTTTATCTATCATCTACCACTGTCTAACTTAAATCAATATTATGTGAGTTATGAAACACACATCGCTCTACATAATACCACAAACGCTAGAGATGTCCAACCACAATCCTGTCATTGTCCTGATAATCCTTGATTACCTGAACATCCATGAAACCATTATTTTGGAATATTTCTCTAACATCCTGTCCTTGATTAAATCCGATTTCCACTGCCAGATAACCATTTTCCTTGAGAAAATCAGGAGCCTCACTTGCTATCTCTCTGTAGAAATATAATCCATCTTCCTCTCCATCTAAAGCCATAAGAGGTTCAAACTTACCAACCTCCGGCATGAGCTTAGAAATCTCAGCAGTAGGAATATATGGTGGGTTAGATACTATTATGTCAAATGATTGCTTGGCAGGACCGGTCTTGACGCAGGCAAGTCCCACTCGAACCACCTTCTGGTCACTGTTGTCTCTAATGGCATCAAACAAATCACCCTCGTAGAATTCCACTCTATCTGTCACTTCATTATTGATAGCATTTCTTCTGGCAACAGCAATTGCCTCTTTGGACAGATCCACAGCAGTTCCTGTAATATCTCTATTCATTGCAGCCAGACTTATAATGATGCAGCCTGAACCGGTACACATATCCAACACGTCAAGACTACCACAGCCTCCGTCATTGGCATTGGTCCCTGCATCAGTTCCGGTAAGTTTACCAGCTCTACTTGTACGGATGCTACTGATAATCTTGTTGACTTCCTCCACCAGATTCTCTGTATCCTGTCTTGGAATCAATACATTTTCATTTACCACAAACTCATAGCCCATAAACTCCTGGGTTCCCAGAATATACTGCAGTGGCTCTCTATGACTACGGCGCTTTATTCTGCGTTCAAATCTACTTTGAACCTGCTCAGAAACTTCGCCATTCATTTCCATAAAATAATCCTGCTTCGAGAATCCTGTCACATATTCAAAGAGGTACCATGCATCCAACTTATAATCGTCGATGCCGGCCTCTTTCAACCTGGCTTCCCCAAGCTTCAACATTTCTCTATAATTCATACTCATTCCCCATTATATTATTACTGTTATAATTGCATCTCTTCATTCTGAAATTTCTTCCAATCAAAGACTGCTTCCACGCTTGCAATTCCAACTTCTATTATATCATCAGTTGGCTCTGCTGTGGTAAGTCCTTGTAACCATAATCCCGGTTTACTTATTATATTTACCAATTTACTATTACTATTTCCCGCCCAGCGCAAAATCTCATAAGCCACGCCGGCAATGGCAGGAATCATGACAAATCTAACAACAAGCTGTAACCATCTGGCATCAAATCTGACAAATATAAATACCAGAATGGATATAAGCATTACAAATAATATGAAGCTGGTGCCGCATCTCTTGTGTTCTTTAGAAGAACTGCGCACATTTTCCACATTGAGCTCAAGACCATTTTCTATGCAATTGATGCACTTGTGCTCTGCACCATGATACATGAAGACTCTATGTATATCCTCCATATGAGAAATAATTCTGATGTAAGCTATAAATATCACCAGTCGAAGTATTCCTTCAAATATTGAAATAATAATCTCACTTGTGATAAATCTCTCCAAAAGTACAGATGCATAATATGGAAGCAGGACAAATATGCCAATTGCCAACACAATAGAAAAGAGTAATGTAGCAGTAAGCTCAGCATTTTCCTTGCGGGCTGCCTGCTTCGCCTCATCCTCTGTCATCCTGGCTTTCTTCTCAAACTCTTCCTCATCCTCAAAATACTTGGATGACTCCATAAGAGTAGACATTCCAACAACAAGAGAATCCACAAAGGATACCACCCCTCTTATAAGCGGAGTCTTGTGATACCATTTATCCCTTGGTTTTGCATCATATTTATCAACATTTATCTCGCCATTAGGAAGTCTGACTGCCACTGCATACTTATCTGCCGCGCGCATCATGACACCTTCCATTACAGCCTGTCCACCAATTCCTGAATACTTCAATATTATTTCTCCCAATACTTTAATCTGATAGTCAACAACTTGTAAGAAGCAGTTATGTGCTGCTCTTAGAAATTATCAACTGAACCCTAAAAAAAGAAAAAGGTTGAGGCTAAATTGGCCTCAACCCTATCCGACTTTTTACTGCTCAATACCGTACTTCTTATTGAACTTATCAATACGTCCACGAGCCTGTGCAGCCTTCTGCTGGCCTGTGTAGAATGGATGACACTTAGAACAAATTTCTACGTGAATATCCTGCTTTGTAGAACCTGTTGTAAATGTGTTACCGCAGTTACATGTAACTGTTGCCTGATAGTAGTCTGGATGAATTCCCTGTCTCATTTCAAACACCTCTCTAAAAATATAATTTAATCTATTTTTGCATGTTCATGTCTGCATCAGACATACACGATACTATTTACATCCCGATAAACAGCTTATTTATTGTAGCATAGTACCGCATAGAATGCAAGAGGGTTTGAATTAATAATTATATCCATTGAATGAAACCACTGTATTGGCATCAGTCAACTCATAAATATGGATATTTCCGTTGCCGGATGCTTCTCTATCTTCAAATGATTTCGAGCCAGAATCGTAATATATATTCCAATTTCTACCAAGGTTTGTATCATAATATCCATGCAATTCATTATTGCTATAAGTCCATGTTCTACAATCAGCCGATGTAGCACTATTATCAGTAGTTATTGTAGGTGCATGAGACAATAATCCTCCTGCCAGATTCAGATATTTATATCTATTCTTGTATCTAAACCAATCAAGTGGATCCTGTTCCCAGGCAGCTTCATACTTTCTAATATAATATCCAGAAGAATTACCCGAGGATGTATACCACTCTTTGGATTTATCTGAATCATTATATTCCACATACTTTAGATTATTATCACCCTTAATATTTACATTGGCAGTCTCCACATCTCCGCCATCATGAGTCATAGCCTTCTGATTATTACCAACAGTGTCACCACCTACAATCAGAAATCTCTGTCCAACTTTATTTATGGAATCAGTCTTCACATACATTGCATTGGTATTTACATATCCGGCATAGAGATTTACATTGCTCTGACCATTTATAAAAGCTGCAATAATAGTATTTTGTGCTGTAGGATCACCATTTTGATCAAAATCTCTCACATCATTGCCAGGATCACTATACCAACCATTGAATGTCCAATTATTGGCGTCACTATGGCTCAATTCAGACTGCTCTATATTATCCGTATACTCAAATCCCCAGGTATTTGGATTGAACAGTGCCTCTCCAACTATGTTATTACCATTATAAAAAGTCAGTGTGTAATAATCCCATGTTGCTACGAAATCTATATTTCTGCTGTATTCGTATTTAAATGTAGTATTTCCAACTGGAATTACAGCCTTGTCATCAACTGCTCTCTCATATTCCCAACCCTGGAATGTATATCCTGCCACAAGAGGCTCCGGAGCTGATGGTAGATTAATTGTCTCATCATACTCCACCTGCATTGTATCTACTAAGCCCGTTGGATTTCCCTGAGAATCATATCCTCTGTAGAAGTTGGCTGTATATTTCACAGGAGAATAATGAGCTACAAAATCCTGGTCTCCTACAAATGTCCAAGTATCTCCAGCTTCTATATAATAGATATTACCAGCTTCATCTACCCAACCATCAAATATATATCCATTCTTGTTATTGAGTCTATTGAAGTTGTATTCATCAACTCCCCGCTTACCAATCCAGTCAATTTCCTGGCCTTCAACTGTACCTCCCACAATTCTGCCATAGACCGCTGATATAGCTCCTACATCAATGGTCTTGGCTTCATCCTGATAGAATCTGGCTGTATAATTCTTGCCAGTCCACTGAGCTGTGTAAGTAACATCACGACTTACTGTCACGCTGCCGGCAGCAGGAACAGTACTTCCATCATCACCATTCCATCCAACCAGGTCATAATTATCTCTGGTTACATTTGGCACCTCATATATACTTCCATTTGTTATACCAGTATAAGATTTCGGTGCGGTTGTGTTATCATCGAAGCTTCCCCCTGCTGGATCAAAGGTGAGATTATAAGTGATATTATCTCCACTGTCATCCACATCCATGTTAGCGCTTACATCTCCTGAAACTCGCCCCACATAGAAATTCTTGGTTGCAATGGCCTCATCTGAACCAGAACTATTGTATATACTAATTCTAACTTCGTAACCACTGCCATGTTCCTTCAGTTGCATGCCAGCCTGCAAGCTACCGTTCTTGGAATTTTCTATATTATATGCTCCAGTGGAAACCAGACCATATGTGCTTACTATATTATTACTTGAATCAATTGCAGCCAGACTAATCTGTCCCAGATTCACTTTGGCAAAATCAGCATCATCTGTAACTGCTATATAATCCGGCTCATCACTGCCAATATTGGATGCCATATAGAATCCAACCTTGTTAGGTGCACCAACTCTGTCAAATAATAGAAGCTTACCTGCGGAAGTATCCTGCATCTGAGGATTAGCTGCATAAGTCAGCTCATCCTGCACTGCAGTGGATAACATAGTACATAGCATCTGTGCCTCAGACTCTTCTGTCTGCTGATATAGCTGTTTCAAACCCAAACGAATACAGGTCACAAGCATAGCAGAAGTCAGAAGCAAAATCAGAGTAGCTATCAGAAGCTCTGATATTGTAAAGCCGCTATTCTGTTTTAACTTTCTATCGCACTTCTTCATAACATCAATTACTCCTGTAATAAACCTATCTCATATAGCCCAGTCTTATCATTTCCAAAACGGGTAACCTTCAACCCTGATACAGTAGACTTTTTCATATCTGATGTGGAAAATGTAATATCGCATGTTCCCACATTGGTACCATTTGCCGCATCCTTGGTTCTTTCCATATATATTACCTGATCACCAATTCGTGCATTTACACGAGCTGCTGCCACTACTGCTCCCGGCAACATCATCAGAGCCAGAGTGGTTATTATAAGAGCCACCAATGTCTCCACCAAGGTTTCTCCTGATTTATTACGAAGCTTGTGGCTCACATCAGCTTGCATATTTACGCCGTGACTATTTGCCTTTAACAGAGTTTTTTCATTTGCAACATTACTATTTATTTTTGAAAATATTTCTCTCATATATAAAATCATCTTACTCAGCCCCCTTTAACAGATTATAAGTAGGCCAATATACATAAGTTGCACTGCCATTGTTTTTTATAGCAGCATCCATATGAAGTCTGCACTTATATGTCTTGCCGGCTGAGATAGGAACCTCTATGAGATATTCCATGTCATAATAGTCAGCCACATCGAAGTTTACACTTCCACCGGTGGATATTAATTCTACCTCCGGCATATAACAAGATATCTTGGTGTCACTACTGTTAATTGTATCTGCTACCGAATCTGATAACTCATCTCCTGAAGCACCTACAATATTGGACACCTGAATATTAATATCCGTAGAAGCTGTAGCATTTACCGGAAGTCCTGCAGTTCCAGCTTTCACAGCTTCATATCTGGTCTTGCACAAATTCTCTGCAGTAGTCTTAAATGGTTCTGCCAATACATCAATACCCTCTGTAGCAGCTGTAGCTGATACCACTGTAGTATTTCCCGGAGCAGCCACCTCTGCCACTCTGATATATCTGCTGGTATACTCCTTGGCACTTCCTGCAGGTGCAGTCTCATTGCTTGTAGATACCATCTGATCAGCCAATGCATAAGCAATTGATTCAGCTATCAGATAAGCCTGTTCATTTGCCCTCTCCTGACGAAGCTTCACTGCATTGGACAGAGCTGCTGCAATTATTACCAGCGAGACAACTGCTGCCACAATAAAGGCAAAGAAGGCAAAAGATATGGATGCTCCATCTCTACTATGAAGTTTTCTCTTAATCTGTTTATACATATCTCTTACTCTCCGTCATCATTTACCATCATGAAGTTTACATAATTCGGGCTATCCCACAATACCATGAGATTTACGCCGTCCTTCTGTAGATATACTCTACCAAGGGCTCTGTATGTGCCATTTGGCAGATTCTGCATATAAGAATCCTTCTCAGATGCAAGTATGTAATCCGGTGTGATTTCATTTCCCTGCAGATCATATAGCTTGTACATCGGTACTAATTCGTAGCCAGCCAAAGCTGTTGGATACAGGTCAAATATTGACTTCATCTCATCCACAACTATCTCCGGGAAGCTCTGGTGACTTCCGTAGAGAGTCTTGGCAACCATCTGAATGGTTCGCAAATCCGGCTCATAGTAGAAGTCTATAATCTTGCCGCTCTCGTTATTTGCAACCGGCACACTTGTCACATCATTTGTCAGATAATATCCGTCAAATAATGGTGGAACTACTACTGCTGAATTAACTGACTGGATGTATTCCTGAGTCTTGAGGGTAATCTCCTCATTAGAACCACCAGTTGTGCCATAAGGCTTAAATGTAACGAAGTAGTTCACCGTGTAATTCAAAGCAGTTCCCTTTGAGTAGTAGAATACTATCTCAGGTTCCTCTCCATAGAATGTCTGAGTCACACGAGTCTGAGTTGGATAATATCCACTCCAATCCTCTCCTGGCTGATTCCATGTTGCAGCATTTACAAGTGGTGCGTAAATGTACTGAGGACTGCCAAGCAATATCTTGTGAGCAGACATTTCCTCATGAACAATTGATGTATTATCAACCTGTACACATCTAATCTTCAGATAAGCATATCCCTCAATCTGAGTCCATCTAGCATATACGTCTGTATTATCATCGTATAATACTTCGTTTCCTGTAACCTGTACTGTGTATTTACCTGTCACAGAATCCTTGCGCCACCATCCGTCGAAACGATAGGTGCTAGGTCTGTCTTCTCCATCAGGTGTATATCTATAATATGTTCCGGTAGAATCTACGAGGATTCTGCCGTTTTCCGCAGTTATAAACTGATGAAGCGCTCCAACCTCACGATTAAATTTAGCAGTCTCCGTAAATATTGCCGAATTATCATTAACATCCGGATACTCAGGATGATATGTAAGTGTAATATCCTTTGGTATCCACTTAGCAAATACCTGTGCATCATGGTCATCCATGGTAAATGCTGTGATCGGATTTCCAGAGAAATCAGAAGTAGCATACCATCCGCCAAAGGTGTACTTAGTCGGATCAGTTGGATGCTCTACCTGCGATTCATCTGGGAGAATAAATACATCCTTGTAGCGTCCCACATATGGAGTAAAGTCCGTATGTGTACTTGCATCATGAGCCTGGTTAAGGAAAAGGTTCAATCCGGACTTTCTGATGAAGTAGAAATTATTGGCATCACCAATATCATAACCTGTTCCATCTGTCGCAGATGTTAATGCACCTCCATTTAACTGTTTAGCCCACAATGTATATCCATGGTAAGTACCAGCATTAAATGTATTGTTTACATTGTTGGACTGCTTATATGTATAATTTGAATTTGCTGTATCAAACGAATATGCAGTTCCTGTACCACCAATTTGAACCGCCGTTCCACTTCCGTCAATCGTCTCAAGGAATACTTTACAGTTATTATTTCCATTGGTCTGACTATATGTAAATGTCCATACATTCCTTGCATTGGCGCTAGAAGAATCGCCAATATTTCCAACTTCATCAATGAAGCTCTCTAAATGTCTCTTACCTGTATTTCCATAACTGAACCACAATTCATCTGTCCATACATATGGTGGTTCATCAAAATGAGCTCCATACAAAGCCTTCATCAATATTCTGTAGCGAGTCACTCTGTTATATCCATAACCACTCTGATATGACTCCACAGTAATCCTTGGATCTGTAGCCATATTTGTAACTGCCTGTGTCAAATCGCGCTCTGCATACTGGTTCATATTATTAGAATTTGATGAAGAACCATAATCCAAAGTAGCAGTTATAATCTTGCGGTCATAATACAGTCTCAATACCACTTCACCATTTACAATTTCAGGTTTAATAGTAGCCCACTGCAACAATGGATTGGTTGTCACTGCATCTGTAAAGTAGTACTGTGTCTCCTTACCATTTAACAGACGATACATCTCGGAATCAGCATTATTAATTCGTGTTCCATAAGAATTGATAATCAAATTCTTTAATGTATTATAGTTTGCTGCATTAAGCAGTGCTTCTTTCCTCTGAATCTTGGTATTATTATTGGCATTGTAGTCTACTGCAGCTGTAATATCCATGGACTTCTGTAGCAGATATGTCTTGTTCTCATTTGGCACAGCCAAATCGTTAAAGCTGGTTCCAGCAAGAACATTTTCACGATCCTGTCGATAAATCTCTAAGCGTACAGGAGTATTCGGTCCTATATGCCACTGAGCTACAGCAATCATAGCTTCCTTTGGCATAGTATTGGCAGTGTATGCAGTCAATCCAGCATAAGAACCCTGAGCCATTACCTCAGCATACTTGTAATAAACCCATCCGCCGAATTCACAACCAGACATGTTAAGTTGAACAGCGCCTGTTGTAGTCTGGTTAATGAAGCCTATATTCGCCAAAGGCATACCATAAGGTACTTCCTCAAATGTATGATAGCCTTTGATTGAGCCGTCATTGTATGTTCCACCATTTAAATCATAGAACATCTCAAACTGTTTTCTTCTATAGTAAGCCTGACATACATAAGTCTCATTATCGCCTACATTTCCAATAAGAGGTGTATGAGATGCGCCATAGTGATCCAATTCAAAGCCATCGTCATCCGGCAACAGTTTGTCGTTGGAAATATTGCTACCTACTATACCATCATCATATCTTGTTCCCGTTCGCTCTTTCTGCTGAGTATCATGATATGTATAAGCATTTCCACCACTAACTGTGTTGAGATAATATTTATCAACTCTATAATATCTCGCACCCTGACCTCTATAAGTCACTACATATGAGCCAGGTGCTGTAATGTCAATTTCCACATACGCAGCTCCCGCAGCAAGTGCCGCATCTAAAGATATATACTGTGAGCTGTCGTATTTTATATCAGTATCTTTGGATGCATCCCTTGTGCCATCCCCTGCAAAAAATAGAGCCTTATAGTCATTGGTATTATTATATTTATGCAAATCATAACCTACTACATCAGCAGTCTTTGGCAGATAGATGCGTCTGGTATTTGAACCGCCAACCCAGTCCTCAGTAGAATATGTATTGTACTGAGGCTGATATATAGAAGAACCCCATCCATCATTGTTGGAATCATATGCACAGAATTCTACATTTACCGGATAATTATCAATCTTCTCATAGATAGCATATACATCTCCTCGCTCAATTACATCTGCTGTAATTGTGAGAGTCTGTGCCTGTTCCTGAGCAATTTCTGATGGCAGAATTGTGGAATTCAATCCAGCATCCCAACCATTTTCTGTAGTAGCCCATCCGAAGAAATGATATCCACCTACGTTAGAATGTGCTTCCGTGGTAATCGTGTACTTATTACCTGTCTTCACAACAACTGCTCTACCGATGTATCTACCAATAGATGTAGTTCTGGTATTGTCATTATAGATACGGTAGTGCATGCGCACATACTGAATCGTATCTGTCATATAGAATCTGGCATACACATCAATACTTTGTGTCACTGATTCCAAAGGATTATTAATATTGCGTGGAGTCACGCCCTCCCAAGGAGCTACATTTCCCGCCATAATATTATTTAAGCAATCGCTTGCCAGATATATCTTGCCGCGATATTTTCTACCTCCGTCTGTTGGGAAATAACTGTCTGCGCTATCTGGCACATAGTAATATGTCTGTCCCTCGTATGTGAACTCCCAGTACAGAATCGCCTTCTCACGACCTGCCAGCTGATAGTTCTGCTGTGGGATAAATGCATTGGTATATTCCTGAATCTCCTGGTGCGCTACTATAGCATTGGCATAATCTTCTGTGAAATAATATTTACCATCATTAGTAGGAATAAGTGGATCCGCCAATGTGATTTCTCCTGCATCCTTAAGTTCCAAAGCCTGGTCGCTGTAGAGGAATCTAACTGTCAGTCTACTGATTGCATCATGCCAGTCACCATACTGGTTGAGAGTCTTACCATTTTCCAAAATAATCATTGGATAAGCATATCCCACCAGAGATGCTGTACCATCAGTCAATTTATATGGAACCGAATTGAATCCGTAAGATGTGTCTGTACGGAAGGCAAATATTCCCGCGCCGAATCCAGTCTTGGTTGAATCCTTCATTGCGCTGGCACTTCTGTCTGAACCGATCTTGTTGCTCTGAGGGATGTCAAAGCTTGCTGGCACATAATATAGAGCTGACTGCTCCGCAGTTCCAGCAACTGTTGTGTAAAATGTTACTGCGCCTGGATAATCAAGCTTTCCACCAAAGCTAAATACTGTATATGAATCAGTAACTGAAGCTACAGAAGATGTGGTCATACCTGCAATCTTGCCACCTGCTGCTAATGCCTGATCAATTACAAATCCTGCACTAAATGATCCGTTGATTGTAGATGTGTCTGCACAATTTCCTATCAAGCCACCGATATTGCTTCCGCCTAAGTAGCAGTCTGCATAAGATTTCTCCAGGCTTACCTTGGCCGCATTTCCCACAAGACCGCCTGCATATTGAGTCGCGCCTGTGATTACTGTTGAAGCAGAAGATAGAGAAATCTCCAGTTCTCTGCCACTCTCTCCAATTAAGCCACCAATATTTCTGGCGCCATTCATCCAATCAGATTTTGCTGCGTCCATTCCCTGATTGTATGTATCAGCGCTCATATACATCTGGCAACCATTTATCTTTACCTTGCCGATGCCATCTGGAATGCTACCAACCAATCCACCTATAGATCCATTTGCCGTAGAAGATGAGCCTTTGATCTGTTCATCAATAAGAGTTACATATTCTATCTTGTCTCCTCTGAATTCTGAGAAATGACCTGCATTGGTTCGGCCTGCTGTATCCACAATCAGTCGTTTAATGTAGTACTCTCCGACTTTGCTGCCGCCAGAGTATGATTCCAAGTATCTATTTATTATAGGAGTGAATTTACGAACACTACCATTTGTCTCGTATGTATCCTTCCACTCATCACCTGTGAAATCAATATCATCAACCTGTACAGCCTTCATCTCTGTGAAGTTCTCTGACTTCATAGCTGTAAGGAAATCCTGCAAGTTAAGTCCTGATGTAGCCACATCTAAATTCTGTAAATGTCTACCACATTTCACATCTGCTGTATAAGTGCCATGGTCATTGGACTTAGAATAGTACAATGAATTGGTAGTAACCTTCACCTCTGACATAGAATCTGTAAATGCATGGTCAGTTGTTTCAGCAGAAACAGAAATTTCTACATCCTCACCAGGAATGAAATTTCTATCTGTTATAGTTCCATCAGTATTTAGAATCTGTCCAAAACCATTTATGGTAATGAAACCATTAGTTGAGTCTGTCAGGAATCCAATTCCATCATCAGCGATAGAACCATATGTATCCTTGAACTGCATGTTGTTCTTCAAGCTATCAAGGACAATTGTCACGCTGGATGTGCGCATCTTGGTCCAAGGATCCATCATAAGATTTGTAAGCTTAATCTGCTGTACTGCCTTGGCACCTGAATTCACTCCTGTTGTTGTAATAGTCAGGAGATATTCCTTGTCCTTGGCTTCTGAACCAGTAGCACATACGGCAACCTTGGCCTTCAGCTCCTCACCATTTTCAATCTTGGCAACTCCGTATACCTTGAGCTTGTTGTCACTCATAGATGAAGTAGAACCATCAAAGTATCCTACTACCTTCTTATTTTCTTTCTGATAATTGAGACGCTTCGCACGATTTTGGCGCAGAGTTTGATTAGTATTTACATCATTATAGAAATCACTATATTCTCCATCCTCGAAGTAAAATACTGATTTAACCTGTAGACTATTATTGTCATACTCCACTACCCATCCGTCTGCATAGAGATCATCTGCAACCTGACCTTCTAAGAGAAGGGTTTGAATGGAATTTCTGCCTGTTCCAGGTGTTTCAGGTGTTACAGGATCGGCAGGGATCATATTGTAATCATCTAGATTAACATCAGGAATTCCCGCTGGCGCATAAATGCCATTGGCTCTATTCTTCAGAGTAATTGTAGAATCTGGATCGAAAGCTACAACAGAAACCATTTGACGCTGAGCTGCCTCGAAAATAATCTCTGCATTCTTGTCAGCCTGAGTCTGTTTCATATTTCTTCTTAATGCAAAAACACCCACAAAAGCCACCGCTGCCAGAATTCCCATGATTGCAACAACCGTCAGAACTTCTGCCATTGTGTAACCCTTTGTGAGTCTGTCTCTATTATGTTTGTTAATGAAACTTCTTGTATTCATTTGCAAACTCCCCAATCTATCTGTAATTAGAATGTGCACATTCTATATATCTCATAAAAAAAATACTTTCCTATGTTTAGTTTACCATTTTCTGCCTATTCTTTGAATAGATTCGGCGGGGTTTTTCATCATTTTCTATCCTTCTATTAAGTTTTTCGACATAAACCACGATATAGTTAATGAGAGAAATATCAAAATTGTCTGATTTCTCTTGAAGCCACCATCAAAAAATAGTATTCTATAGTTAGAAAGAAAGATGGTCGCACCAAACTATAAACTTATGACCATTCAAAGGAGGAATGACTTATGAAGAAATTAAACAGAAAAGGATTTACAATGGCTGAATTGCTTATAGTTGTAGCAATCATCGCCGTATTGGTAGCAATCGCTATTCCAATTTTTACAACACAGTTAGAGAAAGCAAGAGAAGCCACAGATGTTGCAAATATCCGTGCAGCATATGCTGAAGCAGCCGCTGAAGCTATAACAAGTGATGCAGCGACAATAACAAAGCAAACTGCAGCCACAACAAAGAGTACCGGTGCTATTGATAAAATCACACCAGAAAACCTCGGCCCTTGGAGTTCTGGAGACATTACTATTACAAAAGGACAAAAAGTAACTGTCACAGGAACCAAGAGTGGTGACGATTGGACTTGGTCACTTTCTGGTGGAGCAACTGTTTCTACTACTCCATAATAGTAATTATATGTAAGTTATTAAACTAAATAGTTATAATAAGGCAGAGATTTCTCTGCCTTATTTTTATGTCACCTCAATCTATTGTATCCATATTCTACCATTGCAAAATTGATTCCAAAATTAGAACCCTTTCCATAGCAATATGTAATTAACATCGTCATAGTAACCACCAGGTGTATATATAGGCCTTGTTTTTCTCTCCTCTTTCTTACCAGTGCTATAAGTCCCACGCTTTCACATATTTATTTCTCACAGTCAATCCCCTTTATATTTCTTATAAATCTACATTTAGGAAAAGTACTGCAACCATAGAACTTATTACCTGCATTCTTTCCTTTTGTCGCTGTTCTAAGTACCAGCTTATTTCCGCACCATGGGCAAGTATCATTTTCGCTCTCAACTGTTGTCTCGCTATCAGCAATATCACTATTATTATTTACCAAATATTCATCAAACAATTCTTGATATTTCTTTAAGTAATCCGTTCTCTCTTTCACATCAAGAACTAACACCTTCTCTCCCAATGCAAGCATCTCTTTCTTCGAAGACTTCACATCCGTCTTAATAGACTTCAAATATCGAATCAAACGATCGCATCTGATTACTTGATTCTTAATTTCTTTTGGAGCATATTTATCATGTACAACAGTCCCTGAATTTGCCAATACCACCACGCTCTTGGTGTAAGATGATATACCCTTTTCTAACGCTGCACGAATCAGTATATTTTTATCTTCTTGTCTGCATTCTTTATAAACAGACAAATGTCTTTCGTTTTGCGTTATAGGGCTATATATCCCCGACTTATAATATCTCTTCCCGTAATTAAATGTTCTTACAAAATCGCCCTTTTCATTTATAGTAATATTTCCAAATAAATTTTTACATTCAATAATAACATTTGCATATGGTGTTATAACAAAGAAATCTATCTGTGCAGTTCGACCATCCTTTGTTTTCAAAAACAAATCTTGTATAACTACCAAATCCATATCGCTATTCTGCAGTTCAAATAGTACACTTTCTTCGCCATATATTCCGGCATTCACAATTGCTATCTCTTTATCTAACTCATCTGCAAGGGAATCCTCATCAGATACATTTTGACGCAGTGCCTGCAACTTAGCCAAATATTCCTTTGATGCAGTTGATTTTTTCAAAATAACTACTTCATTCTTACTTAAAATCCCCATAATTTTCTCCTCATTTATCAATTAATTACGCAAATCCCCGTTCATTCATCGCCAAATACTACGCAAATCCCCGTTCATTTATTACCAAATACTACGCAAATCCCCGTTCAAGCAGTCAATAGCCTATAGGTGCAGATAAAATCACTCATTTCATCAATTATATCCGCCCTCTGAGTCAAACCTCGCCCGCAAATACGGATAAAATGAATTGTTTCTTCTAAAACCACCGAATATCAAGCAGAGGTTGACGCATAGATGCAGACATTATTATAAAAATCAAGAAAAACCACTGTATCTAGCGCCGTGCCAAATCCGCTATAATATCAAACCCTTCCGGTTCTACATGACATGGAAGAAATAGTATCTCGGCTCCCGCTTCTACCGCTTCATTCCATGCAACACCAAATTCCGGATGAGTTGCCACATGAGGCTTCACCTCTGTCACTCCATCCATCTGAATAACGAATGCCAAAGTCACATCATATCCGTCCTGCTTCGCCTGAATCAATTCTCTGATATGCTTCACACCTCGCTCAGTTGGAGCATCAGGGAAATATCCCATACCATCTATCTCAAGAGTACAGCCCTTCACTTCCATGAGATGCTTATGAAGCACTCCCTGAGAATCAGTTCTCTCCATGTAGAAATCTATTCGAGATTTGCCGTAAGTATACTCTGGCTTAATCACATCATACTCCTGTGTTTCCAGCCATTCCTTTACAACTTTATTAGGAGCCTGACTATCTATATTGAATAGAACCCCTGTGTTCTTACGGACAGCCACCAGATCGTATTTAGTCTTGCGATTGGGATTTCCAGGCGCTGTAAGCCATACCTCGCATCCAGGAATCAACAGCTCTTTGCAGCGGCCTGTATTCTTCACATGTACCACTTCCACTTCACCATCTATCTCCACCTCAGCGATGAAGCGATTAGGCCTACTTATAAACTTACCCTTATAAATGTTAGAGTATCTCATTCAATCAAATCTCTCTTCCTTCATTTTCCATTAAGCAATAAACTATAAACCATTCATTGTTCTTTTATTCATCGCCCATTCAGCTCACTAATAAGTTATCAATCTTTCTTTGACAATTTAATTCTTTTCAATTCAGCTAATTTGAAAAATCTTTTCTACTATCGTCTATGAAAAAGCCCTCCTAGAAGGAGGGCTCAATTTTCATATCACTATCAATATACAGCCAACAACCTACTGCCAGCTGCTGCGGTGTGATTTCATCCACAGCTTATCATCTACTTCTATGCAGCTTCATCCAAAGCTCATTATCTACTGCTGTGCGGCTTCATCCAAGGCTTCGTCAGTTACTTGTTCCTCAATTTCTGGCAAACCTGCATCTGTAGTCTTGCCAACAAGAGTCTCATAGAATGTGGCATTTACAGTTACATTTACCGCACCGGTAATTGCTGTATTGGTATTTACCGAAGCGCAGCCTACATCACTGATCAAGCATCTGTATTTGCACTTAGATAACTTCTCTAAAATAGTAATTGCCTCATTATAGCTGCCGCAAGTATAAGCCAACTGAAACTCTCTACGAACCTGATTATTATCAACAGTTACCGGCTCGAAGTTAATTGAGTAAGAAGAGGTATTTGCCAACAAATCATTCAAGAAATTGATTTCATTGGTACGGTTGTTGTAGCTCTCCATCTTGGATGCATCGCCGTCCATTTTCTTGAGATCTTTGGCCATCTTCTCGTACTCTTCCACCTTGGCATTGGCTATTGTAAGCTCAGCCTCCACAGAAGATTTGCGGGACTCAAGCTCTGCCTGCTGGTCTCTAAGTGGTATATCAACTACATAATAATAAAATACTACCAACAGAAGCACTGCAAGGACTATCAGTAATATTCTCTCTTTTTGTGTAAAATCTCTACTCAAAAATTTCATTTACTCGCCCTCACTTTCTGTAGTTTCTTCTCCAACATCTTTGAGATAAATAGTAACCTGAGCGGTTGCTCCACCCACACCATTTACAACTGTGATGCTTGATGAACTAGAATTATATACCTTGCCATTGTCATTAGTTGTAGCCGCAACTACTTCACAATGATCTACCATATCATCCTTTTCAAGTTCAGCTGCAATAGCGCCAACCTCCTGAAATGATACTCCTGTAATTGGAATATTCACCTCATTTCCTGTGATAGTCCATGCTCCAACCTCAGCCTTGGTCAAGATATATTTATTAATCAGTTCCACAACTGCCACTCTATCCTGGAGCGCCATCTCTTCAGGTGTCATGCCAGAATATGTATAGTGAGCATACTTCTCTTCCATATCGCTGTATGAATCAATCTTGTCATAAGCTGCCTGAAGCTCGCTTTCCATAGATGCAACCTCAGCCGCCTGCTTGTTATATTCAATCAATCGATCCACAACCAGGAATTTCGACAAGAGACAAGCCACAATAATAATCGCCACTATAGCTGGAGCCACAACCTCTATCTTCATTGGAGTTATATCAATCTCAGCGAAATTGATTTTGTCCTTAGATGGATAGCTCGGTTTGATTTTGTTTAAAATATCTTCTTTTCTTCTAATTATCTTTTCCATAACAACCATCCTACAAATCTTTCAAAATTCCAACTGTCTGTAGTATTGAATCCCCTTCCTGCTGTCTGCTGTGATCAGCTCCGCAGAACTTCTCCCAAGCAGAATAAACCGGAGCTTCCAAATGTTCAGCAATTGCATCTCGTAAGTTTGGAATATTGGCACCACCGCCGCATACCCATATCTCATCCAAGTCATTGTCCTGCATACTATATCTCAAGAAGTTCATAGTACGCATCAATTCAACTGATATATTGGTAAATGCATTCTTGCATTCCATACTATTCTGACAATCCTTGTGATTTGTGATCAAATATGTATGAGCTATATGCTCATCAACCCCCATGGACTCAGCCAATACAGTATCAACATTTCTCAAACCAATGTCGAGAACATGTGTTGCCAGATACTCCTGACCATGGAACACATCCACACGAATTGATCTATATCCCAGATTCAATAGGAGATAATCTCTGGTTGGATGTGTCTTCTCATAATCTCTAATGAGTGCTCTATATGATGATAAAATAGGTGCAGCCTTCACCAGCTTCAAGCCAGCCTTGCGAAGCACCACTCTCACATCATCTATAAGTGTCTTTGGTACTGCTGCTGCCAATACATCCATTGTATTTTCCTCTTCATCAACAGAACGCATTGCATAATCAAACATATAATCCTTCAATTCTTCTGTGATATAATCACGGAATTCATAAGGTAGATTATATAGCAACTGATCTGCATTCATGAGTGGCATGGTAACATTTCTCACATACACGCGCTCACCATTTAGTACAATAGCCGCCTTGGAAGCTGAGATACCATTTTCCTTCATTGTCTCCCGAATGAACTCTCCCATTGTCTCCTGGGATACAATCACTCCGTCCTTCAATAAATTCTCCGGTGTCTCAACAACCACTGTTTTTTTGATTTTTCCTCCTGATACCAGGACCATTTTCAAGCGTTCATGTCCGATATCAATTCCTAATACATTTGCCATAACAATTCCTCAATATTATATTTGTATCATATCTAAATACCACTGAACCACAGGATTACCAAATATAAGCATTACCCATGCTGCTATTGATATAAATGGTCCAAATGGAATTCGTTCTCTTCCTCTTGCAAATCCCAAGGCTACAATGGCTGCCAAAATCACTGTAAACATACCAGCCACAGCTCCCAGATAAAGTCCAACTACAAAGAATAGTTTGATATCTCCTCCGCCCAATGAATCTCTGCCTAGAATCTTGTCCATCACCAGTGATAGAACTAAAAAACCAACGGCAAATCCAAAAGCCGCACCAACATGCATTAATATATAAGTAATATCGGCATTTATAAATGGCACGCTTACCACCCAGGCTATAATTGCCACAATAAGTGTCCCATTTGGGATTTCAAATATTTCCAAATCCACCAGACTCAAGCAAAACAAGCAACTTGCAAATACGAAATCCCGTAAATACAATAGTGACACTCCGTCACTGACAAGCATTGCCACACTTACCAGACCAAATATTATCTCTGTTACAGGATATCTAATGGAAATAGGTTCCTTACAATATCTGCATCTGCCTCTGGATGTCACATAACTTACTATAGGTATTAAATCCCTGGCTCCCAGTTCGTGCTTACACTTAGGACATATGCTATGTCCTCGCATGAAGCTCATATTATGAGCTATTCGCCATGCTGCACAATTGAGAAATGATCCAAATACATTTCCCAAAATAAAAGCCAAAACCACAAAGTATGCAACCATCCAAGGCTCTAATTCACTCAATTCAAATAGTACCATCTTACATCGCTCCATACATGCTAAACATTGCAATGTAAATTGCGATTACTACATATCCTGCAAAGGCTGCAATTACAACCAAGATAGCAGGTTCAAGCTTCGCCAATGCTTCGCTTATGGCTGTAGCAAGTTCTGCATCATAATATTCTGCAATAGTTGACAGTGTCTCTGACAACTCACCTGATTCCTCACCAACTGCAGTCATATCTGTCAGAATATCCGGCATGCAACCACTGTCTCTCATGGCATCTCCTAAAGTTCGACCTTCCTCAATCTGTCCGGTCATCTTGCCCACTTCCTGAGAAATATAATAGTTGTCCATAGCCTTGGCAGTTATACTTACAGCCTTGGTAAGTGGAAGTCCCGCCTCAATCATAATTACCAGTGTGTTGGCAAATTGAGATGCAGCATTGAGTGTCTGAATATTTCCCAAAACAGGAATTGATAAACCCGCCTTGGCAATCTTGATTCGACCTTCCTCTGTATTTCCATAAATCTTGTATGCCAGAAATCCCACTATTGCAATTCCCAGTAGCAATCCCCAGTATTTCTGGAAGAAGTTCGATAATACAATAAGGGATACTGTAATAGCTGGAAGTTCTGCATCCAATCCGTCAAATATCTCGATAAATGTAGGAATAACCTTTACCATCATAACGATGATAACTACAATTCCCAACACTAATACAAAGGCCGGATACATCAGGGCACCCTTTACCTTGGCACCAATCTTGGTCTGCTTGTCAAAATGTTCATACATAGATTCAAAAGCAGTATCCAGATTTCCTGATTCCTCACCAGCTCTTATGGATTCAATAAATGTAGCCGGCAGAAGGTTGGCTCCATTTTCCTCGAAGCTGGCTGCCAATGAACGACCACCTTCCACATCTGTTGCCACCTTTTTCAATAATTTCTTCAAAGCTTTGTCAGTAGTCTTCTCATAAACCAGATTTACCGCTCTTGCAATTGGTATTCCAGACTTCAATATAATTGCAAATTGAGAACACATAACCGTGAACTCTTTAGTATTTAATTTAGTGCCACCAATCTCCATTGTGAGGAAACTCTCTCTGCCCTCCTCCATAGGTGTGACTTTCAAAACCACATCACAATCGGCTTTGATTCTGTCAATGGCATCCATCTCGTTATAACCTTCAATAACGCCCTTGACCTTGGCACCGTCTTTGGAAATTGCGGAATACTTATATGTAATCACGACTCTCTCTCCTTTATATTACAACTCTCATTTATTACAATGCATATTTGTTAATATATGTAGGATCCTTGGCATATGACTTGGCAGTGTCGCGAGTGATAAGTCCCTTCTTCACAAGCTGTACCAAAGCCTGATCCATTGTCTGTCCTCCGATTGCTGCAGATGTAGCAACTGCATTGGCAATCTGAGGAGTATTACCTGAACGAATAAGATTTCTAATCGCATCTGTAACTGGCATGAATTCTGCACCAAGAGCTCTGCCTCCACCTACCTTTGGTAAAAGTTGCTGAGTAATTACTGCCTGCAAACAAGTAGATAACTGCAGACGAATCTGATTCTGTGCTCCATCAGGGAATACCTGTACCATTCTGTCAATGGAATCAGCAGCGCTTCCTGTATGAAGTGTACCAAATACCAGATGTCCGGTCTCAGCAGCTGTAATAGCTGTCTCAATTGTATCTTTATCACGCATTTCACCAATTAGAATAACATTTGGATCCTCACGAAGAGATGCTCTAAGTCCCTCTGAGAAGCTTGCTGTATCTTTACCAACTTCTCGCTGATTGATAGCACATAAATCAGGTTTGTAAATATACTCAACCGGATCTTCCAATGTAACTATATGACTCTTGTAAGTATGATTAATCTTGTCAATCAAAGCAGCAAGAGTTGTTGATTTACCAGAACCAGTCTCTCCTGTTACAAGGACGATTCCCTTGTGTAAATTCACCAAATCCAAAACTGCTGGTGGCAATCCAAGTGTTGCCAAATCAGGAATATTCTCACTGAGCAATCTAAGTGCTACAGATGGAATTCCCTGCTGTTTGAAAATGTGAATACGGCAACGGTTGCCGGCAAATGTACCTGCTGAATCCAGCTCTCCCACTTTCATCAATGTGGTAAATCCCACTTCACCGGCCAAAGTTCTGGCATAAGCCAGCGCATCATCAGCTGAGATTATCTCCTCAGACATATTTTCCAAACCACCACTCACTCTATATTTCGGTGGAAGGCCCGCAATAAGATGTATATCTGATGCTCCATCCTGTTTTGCCTTGGCCACAAGTTCATCAACTGTCATCATAACTTAATCCTCCTCATTTGTAACACGCATTACTTCGTCCACTGTTGTTACACCCTCTAACATCATGCGAATAGCATTTTCACGCATAGATACGAATCCACTCTCAGCTGACTTCAATTTCTCTTCAATAATAGCTCGACGCTCCTTCTCTGAAATCAACTCACGAACAGCCTGATTCATAGGAAGCATCTCAAATATTGCAGCTCTGCCTCTGTATCCTGTATTAAAACACTCCGGACAACCTGCTCCTCGGTAGAATTTCATACCCGGTCTCTTCGGCAATCTCAAATCCTCCAGTTCCTCAATAGAAGGATCGTAAGCTATCTTACAATGCGGACAGATTCTACGAACCAATCTCTGTGAAATGATGCCTCTCAAAGCTGAAGCTGTAAGATAAGGCTCCACCCCAATATCCTGTAATCTCTCAATTGTACCAACTGCATCATTGGTATGGATTGTAGATAATACAAGACGACCTGTAATAGCAGCACGCATTGCAATCTCCGCTGTCTCGCCATCACGAATCTCTCCCACGGCTACAATGTCCGGATCCTGTCTCAGTATCGCTCTAAGTCCGGCGGCAAATGTCATTCCTGTCTTCTCATTGATCTGAACCTGATTAACACCGTCTACATTGTACTCAACCGGATCTTCTAGAGTTACCAGGTTGACTTCCGGTTTATTTAATTCATTTATCATGGCATACATGGTAGTTGTCTTACCTGAACCTGTAGGTCCAACCAGAAGAATCACTCCTGAATGCCATTTCATCATCTTGTCAAATATTTCTTCGTCACGACCTGTAAGTCCAACCTTCTCCTTGGTTACTCGTCCGTCAGACTTATCAAGAAGTCTCGCAACAATCTTCTCTCCATATACTGTAGGCAAAGTAGATACACGAAGATCAATATCTTTGCCTCTCACATGTACATTGAAACGACCATCCTGTGGCACACGCTTCTCTGAAATATCAAGCCCTGATATAACCTTGATACGGGAAATAACTGAATTCTGTAAATCCTTTGGCACTGTGAGAATTTCTCTCATCAGACCATCAATTCTCATACGCACATACAAATCTTCTTCTCTAGGTTCAATATGTATATCACTGGCTCTCTCATCTACAGCACGTTCAATAATGGAGTTAACCAGTCTGATGGTAGGCGCATTTGACACAGAATCATCACCAATGACATTGGTGGTAAATGCTGTAGCAGGGGTTACAGTATCGCCACTGGCTGATGCTGCTGATTCCATCTTCATCTCTTCGATAGCCTTGGCAGCACCCTCATTTCCATACAATACCTGGATTGCATATTCCACTGAAGAAGATCTAGCAACCATAGGTACAACCTTCTTGCGGGCTGACTTCTTAACCTCCTCAATGGCATAAAAATTCAGAGGATCGCTCATGGCGAGATATATCTCATCTCGCACTATCTGTACCGGAACCACACCATATTGCTTGGCGATAGTCTTTGGCACAGCTGAAGCGAGCTCAATAGGAATCTTTACCTGAGTCAGGTCAATATATTCAATACCTAACTGCATCTGTAGAGATTCAATGAGCTGATCCTCTGTAATAATATTATTCTCTATTAATACTGTTCCTAATCGGTCTTTTGTTTCCTTCTGAATTTCTAGAGCGCGATTCAATTGTTCTTCATTAATTGTACCAGCTGCTATTAGTAATTCACCGAGTCTCCTGTATCCTGCCATTTCATAATCCCCTTTTGATCATATATTTGCCTAGGAAGGCATACTATATCTCTTATATATATTATTGTACACTATTGACAGAAAAACTCAATTATTACGCAGTATTTTTTATTTATTTACCTATTTTATTGATGTAATTAAATCTTATTTTATTAAAATGATGTTAAATAATATCAAATCATATTGCATTAAATGATGTAAAATACGCCCAGATCTTATCGCATTCTGCTGTTAAGTCTGGCAACCACATCCGCGTTGGACTTGGAATGAGCAAAAAGATTCAAGAAACTCTCCACCATCTCATCCTTTTTAGCACCATTTACCCCTCTATGAATCTTGTCGAGAGCCTTTTGCTCTTCTTCAGACAGGAGTAAATCATCTCTTCTTGTTCCGGATTTTACAATATCAACAGCAGGGAAGATTCTCTTCTCAGATAACTTTCTATCGAGAATAAGTTCCATGTTACCTGTTCCCTTAAACTCCTCGAATACCACATCATCCATCTTGCTACCTGTATCAACAAGTGCTGTAGCCAGGATTGTAAGGCTTCCGCCCTCTCTCATATTTCTGGCTGCACCAAAGAATTTCTTTGGCATATGAAGAGCTGCAGGATCCAAACCACCTGATAAAGTACGACCTGATGGCGGTACAGTCAGGTTATATGCTCTTGCAAGTCTAGTGATAGAATCAAGCAGAATCATTACATCCTGCTTGTGCTCTACCAATCTCTTGGCACGGCCCAAAACCATCTCCGATACTCTCTTATGATGCTCTGGAAGTTCGTCAAATGTAGAATAGATAACCTCTACATTCTTGCCCTCAATAGCTTCCTTGATATCTGTCACTTCCTCAGGACGCTCATCAATAAGTAAAATAATAAGGTGCATATCTGGATATGCTGTAGTTACTGACTTAGCAATCTCCTTGAGAAGTGTAGTCTTACCAGCCTTTGGCTGGGATACAATCATACCACGCTGTCCCTTACCGATTGGAGATACCAAATCCACAATTCTCATGGCAACAGATGACCCTTCTTGCTCCAGTTTAATTCTCTCATCAGGGAAAACCGGAGTCATATCTTCGAAATTCGGTCTGCGCTGTGCATCCTCAAGAGGAAATCCATTGACAGATTTCATAAGCATCAATGCACCGAATTTATCATTTGGATTGTTCTTCTTGGTCTTTCCCTCGATAATATCACCAGTCTTGAGGTTGAATTTACGAATCTGAGATGGAGATACATAGACATCATTTTCACCAGGCATATAATTCTCGCAACGAATGAATCCAAATCCGTCTGCCATTACCTCCAAAATTCCGTTACAAGGATTAGCGTCCTCGGCAAGCATCTCAAGCTTACTGTCCTTCTCACTTCTGCTTTTAGATGTATTTCCGCTTTCTGCAACACTTCCAGCAGTATTAGCCGCTTCCTGCTCATCCAAAGCCAGCATTGCTTCCACAATTTCTGCCTTCTTCATAGTTGTTACACTCTTAATGCCTCTAGATTTTGCAAGATCACGCAATACAGCAACACTTAAGCTTTCATACTTTTCTCTCATTTTACACTCTCTCTTCCTATATTTAAAATATAATAGTTCATTAATCAAATAAAACATTTTACAGCAAAAACTAAATAAAACATTTTATAATTATTACTAAAAACAATGGAATCTCGTCCGAACCGACATGAATTCTATTTATGATAAATGTAGTATATACTACTTGAATTCATTTGTGAACAAATTTTTCTTGAAAAATATATATATTTTAGAACATTGGAAGCACAAATATATGCTATAATATGCCCGTTGTATGTTAATAAGTATAAGTACAACAATTTGAATAGACCCTTGCAAATGTCAGGGCTATATCAGTGATAATAATACAATAGAAAGAAGGGAACTGTATGGACATCAACGAATTAGCACTTGAGGCACACGAGAAATGGAACGGTAAACTGGAGACTGGCCTTAAATCTCCTATCAAATCCAGAGAAGATTTATCGATTGCATACACACCGGGAGTTGCAGCTCCTTGTAGAGTAATCGCTGAAGACAAAGAGCAAGCATACAAATATACTTTAAAAGCCAACACTGTAGCAGTTGTATCAGACGGTTCAGCTGTACTTGGTTTAGGAAATATCGGACCTGAGGCTGCTATGCCTGTAATGGAAGGTAAATGCGCTCTCTTCAAGGCTTTTGGTGATGTAAATGCATTCCCAATTTGTCTTGATACACAAGATCCAGACGAGATTGTAGCTGCAGTAAAAGCTATTGCTCCTACATTCGGCGGAATTAACTTAGAAGATATTTCAGCACCTCGTTGCTTTGAAATTGAATCCAGATTAAAGAAAGAGTTGAATATTCCTGTATTCCATGATGACCAGCATGGAACTGCCATTGTAGTTTTAGCAGGTACAATAAATGCTCTCAAGCTGGTAAACAAAAACGCTGCAGATTGTCATGTAGTTGTAAACGGCGCAGGCGCTGCCGGAATTGCAATCACTAAATTACTTCTCCTCTATGGTTTCAAACATGTCATCTTATGTGACAGCAAGGGAATTGTAAGCAAAGATTCCCCAAATCTCAATTGGGCCAAGAAAGAGATAACAGAGGTAACCAACCTGGAGAATAAGACAGGATCTCTCGCTGACGCATTAGTTGGCGCAGACATCTTCATTGGTGTATCTGCTCCTGGTGTTGTAACAGCTGAGATGGTTAAATCCATGAACAAGGATGCAATTATATTTGCCATGGCCAATCCTACTCCTGAAATCATGCCTGACATCGCAAAAGAAGCTGGTGCAAGAGTTATTGGAACAGGACGAAGCGATTTCCCTAACCAGGTAAATAATGTAATGGTATTCCCTGGCATCTTCAGAGGTGCTTTAGAAGGCCGTGCTGAGCAAATTACAGATGATATGAAACTTGTTGCAGCCAAAGCTTTAGCAAGTCTGGTTTCAGAAGAAGAATTAAATGAAGATTTTATTTTACCAGAAGTGTTTGACCCTCGTGTTGCCGATGTAGTATCAAAAGCAGTAAAGGAGAACATCTAATGGCAGAACCAAATCTGATATACAAGGTATCAGTTCTTGCTCTTCTGGATGAATCTCAGGAAGCTCTGACCAATGCGCAGATAGTTCAGTTATTTCTTGATAAGGAGTACACTGATTATTTCACGATACAACAGGTAATTGGTGAATTGATAGATTCCAATCTAATAATTGGAGATACCATTCACAACAATACTACCTATTCTCTAAGTGACGAAGGTATCAGCACTTACAAACTTATGCAAGATAAACTAACTCCCGGAATCAGAGAAGACATAGCTGATTACTTGGCTCAAAACAAACTTGCAATAAAAGAGAATAATAGCTTAACAGCATATTATGACAAATCACCTGACGGAGGATATATAGCACATTGTAAATACACCTCAGGCGGCAACACTGTATTGGATTTACATATGAGAGCCTCTAACCAGGCACAGGCAGATACCATCTGCAACAACTGGAAGGCCAGATATGAAGACATCTATTTCAATTTAATAGATACACTTATACAGTAGAATAAGATGTCAGCAAATCATAATTAATAAATCTAGATTTTATTAATAAAAAAGCAGTCTCGCATGAGGCTGCTTATTATTTACTATTATTTTTCTTATTACTCTTCTTATTACTCTTCTTTCTCACTGAATAGCCAAAGGAACCAATCTGCTCTCCCAGTGTGAAATATCTTCCGTGGCTATAGCATATAATATCTGAATCTTCCAGCACAAATCTACCGGTTTCATCCATATATTTCTCATCCGCATGAACTGCCAGAACATCCGCCACAAACATATGATGCGAACCCAATTCTACAACTTCCCGAACCTTACATTCTATATTTACCGGGCTCTCTTCAATCATAGGTGCATCTATCTCATCAGCTTCCACTTTATGCAACTTACATCTCTTGAATTTGTCCACATCACGACCAGATGTAACTCCACAGAAATCAGTAGCCCATACCAAATCCCTGGTTGTGAGATTAATAACAAAGCTTCCGGATTTCCTGATCATGTCATAAGAATGTCTAATGGGTTTCACCGAAATATAAGCCATGGCAGGGTTAGTACATATAGTTCCTGTCCAGGCAACAGTTATAATATTATCATTGCCGTCTTTATCTCTCACACTGACCATAGCTGCAGGTAGAGGATAAATCATATTTCCCGGCTTCCACTTCTGTTTTCCCATAAATATTACTCCTGCATCACCTGCATAAGAGATGGAATCAACTGCTTCTTTCTAGAAACCACGCCCTCAAGCATGTATCCACCTTTCTTCTCTTTGACACCAAATGACTTTTCAACGATTTCCTTGGCACCATTTCCCATATAGATAAGTTCAGTAGTCTCAGAGAAAATATCTGTAAGCATCACAAACGCCATATTCAAGCTCTTCTCGCCAATTACAGTATTCATGTAATCACGCAAACTCTCCTTGATAGAATTCAGCTGTTTGCGACTGACTGCACTAACCTGTGACACGCCAAATGCCATATTATCAAGGGCAAATATTTTGAAATCCTGATAGAAAATTTCATCTATAGACTTACTTGAGAAATCAGATCCTGCCTCGAACATTGCTGTGGCAAGTTCTTCTATATCCACCTCAGCGATGCGAGCCAGAGCCTCAGCTTCCATCTTGTCTACTGCTGTACATGTTGGAGATCTAAACATCAAAGTATCAGAGATAATCTCCGCAAGAAGCAGTCCTGCTGTCTGCTTATCAACTTCAATCCCCTGCTCCATATACATCTGGTAAATAATAGTACCAGTACAACCCAGAGGCTGATTTCTGAAAAATATTGGAGAAATAGTCTCTAAACTTCCCAATCTATGATGGTCAATAATCTCTAAAATATTGGCATCTTCTATACCATCTACAGCCTGACTCTTCTCATTATGATCCACCAGAATCAATCTCTTCTTCTTGAAGTTCAAGAGATTTCTACGGGACATCATACCAAGTAAATGTCTCTGCTCATCTATAATAGGGAAATCTCTGTGACGAATCTTGGCCATCTGCTCTTTCACATCATCCACATAATCATCCATTTCAAAGGATACAATTCCTTTTTTGGTCATGAAATATTTAATAGGAAGACTCTGATGAATGAGACGGGCAACTGTAAAACTATCATAAGGAGTGCTTATAATAACACACTCTTTTTCCTTGGCCAGAGTTATAACCTCGTCATCAATTTCCTCCTTGGTGCTAACGATGATACAACTAGCATTTTCCTCAAGAGCTATCATTTGACGTTCTTTAATATTTCCCAGAATAACCAGATCATCATCATCTATTTCCTCGTGCATGGCAGCTCTGTTACCTGATGCAACTACCACCTTACCCTTGGTGAAATATGCATGTTCATTTCCTGTAATCATCGTACCTTCGATAGTCTCAATAATATTCTTGTACTGAGTCTTGGCCTGACCAAGGATGGTATTGTCCATAACATCCATGTATGAATAAGCCAAATCGCCATTTACAATAAGTCCCTGCAGACGCTTCTGTTTATCAACAACAGGCAGAGTAACCACATCCAAAGTCTTCATGAGATTCCATGCTTTCTTCAGGGAAATGTGCCCATCCACACCATTGGTTTCACGGTAATCGATATCTTTGACCTGGGCACCGGCATGAGTAACTGTCTCTGGTTCCTCCACGCCAAAACGCTCCAAAACATACTTTGTTTCGGAACTTACATTTCCTGCCTTCTTTGGAATATATGTATTTTCAGGGTCAACCTGATTCTTCAAATTTGCGTAAGTAATAGCTGCACATATGGAATCTGTATCCGGATTCTTGTGTCCTACTACCCATACAATTTTCTGTTCTGAATTCATTAGAACTCCTTTCAGTTAAAAAAAGACCTTTTATAATATAAAAGGTCTCTTATTATAAGTCAATCTTCTGCAAATACCACCAATTAACAGATTGATTTATCCCCATACAATTATCTTAGAAATGAATGACACCAAGCATCATAAGAAACATAATAATAATACTTGCTGTTCCAATAATATTGATTCCAGTCAATATACTTACCCAGGAAACTTTGGATTTAACTTTCTCAAATTGCTGTCTTGTAACTTCAGCATTAGCTTCTGTCTTGTCCATCTCCTTCATGAGATCCTGGATATTTCGGTACTGTTTTACATTCTCAGAATGCACCTTCTCAGAAATATCACCCTTCAATGAGCTCAAATCACTTGTCATATTTTCAAGAGTTTCTTTCACAGTAGCAGTCTGCTCTGCGGCATTGGCCTGATTATTAGAAACCTGTTCTTCTATACGATGCTCCAACTGCTCCACACTCTGACGAAGAGTTGTCATCATCTCATCAACCTGTACTTCTACACTGGCCTTGATGCTATCTGCTTCCTCTTGCTTCTTGGCAAGTTCCAACTGCAATTGCATATTGCGCTCTTCCTTAGAGCGAACCATTGCCTCTAATTCTTTTACCTTGCGCTCCTTGGCAGCAATCAAAGATTGTAATTGCTTTGCCTTGTCGCGAAATGCATCTATCTGCACTAAGAGCATATCCTCACCAGAACTTGGTGTCACATCCTCCACAGTATTTACTGGATTCATTTGTCCATTCTCCACTTTGTTTAATTCAGTCATAACTACTTCCACCTTCACAAACTACCACTAATTTTATCATTAGGCCTGTCAAATGTAAACACGGTATAAATCATTTTTTACACAGGTATGAATAAATTATAAATATAAATAAACATGCTTACATGGATAATAGAATCCTGTCATTATCTAAATCTTCTCCAGCCCCCTGTTTAAATTTCACCAGAAGATCATCAACTGTCATATTCTCCCTTTCCTGGCCACTGACATCAAATACTATTCTGCCACTGTCCATCATCAATGTGCGATTTCCCAGTTCCAATGCCTGATGCATATTGTGAGTAATCATAAGACAGGTAATATTTCTCTCCTCAATAATATCCTTGGTAAGCTTAATTACTTTCTCAGCAGTTGCAGGATCCAAAGCTGCAGTGTGCTCATCCAGAAGCAACAACTTTGGCGTTACAATTGTAGCCATAAGAAGTGTAAGTGCCTGTCGTTGACCACCTGACAGAAGTCCCACAGGATTTTTCATTCTATTTTCCAGATCCATATCCAGAAGAGCTAATCTCTCACGAAACATCTCCTTGTCCTTTCGAGAAATTCTAGAGAAATAATTCTTATTGCCAGTACTTGCTCTCAAATATGCAATGGCAAGATTTTCCTCAATAGTCATATTTGGCGCAGTTCCCTTCATAGGATCCTGGAACAGATATCCAATGGCTCTGGCTCTCTGATGATCTCTTCTATAAGTGATGTCCTCGCCATCAAGAAGAATTGAACCCTTCTCCACATAGAAGCCACCTGCAATGGCATTGAAAAGTGTGGATTTACCAGCACCATTTGACCCAACTATTGTAGCGAAGTCTCCATCCTTCAAATCCAGATTGACGCCATCCAACGCTTTTTTCTCATTAATTGTTCCCTGGTTAAATGTCTTATGAATATTTGTAAGCTGTAACATCAATCCTCACCTCGCATTGCTTGTTTTAATTTGGCATATTCCTTCAGTCTAGGAGCTGCAATCGCTACTGCTACAATGACAGCAGAAACTAATTTAAAGAATTCTGTTGGGACATTTAATCTCAAGGCAATCGCAACTATAAATCTATAGAGAAGTGCGCCTACCAAAACGCCGATTATACCTTTGATTATGCTGCCTTTTCGTCCCATGATTGACTCACCAATCACAAGTGAAGCCAATGCAATTGTAACCATTCCGGTTCCCAAGTTGATATCACAGGTCTTGTTGTACTGAGCGATAAGACCGCCGGCCAAGCCAGTACAAGCATTTGCCGCACATAAACCAACAGTGATGGTGAAAGCTGTATTGATTGATGATGACTTCACCATAGCAGGATTATCACCTGTGGCTCTGATGGACAAACCAAGCTTGGTATTTAAAAAGAAATACATAGCCAGGCAGGCTATTGCAACGATAATCGCCAACAGTATCAATTTACTCCAACTCTCCCATACTGGATTAGAGCTGATACCTTTCCACAGTGTAAATACTGTATCCACGCCAAATATTGATACATTTGACGACAATCCCATAACCACCAGGTTAATAGTGTACAGTCCGGTATTTACAATAATTCCAGCCAGGATACTCTCTATTCCCAGTCTGGTCTGAAGAAATGCTGTGAGAAATCCTGATGCAATTCCAGCTGCCATAGCCGCCAGAAGTGCCAAAATCGGATGTCCTGCAATTGTAATCATAGCCGCCACAGCGCATCCCAATGTGTAGCATCCATCTGTAGACAAATCACATACATTTAAAATTGTAAAACTCAGATAAAGTGACAGAGTTACAAGGGAATAAATCAATCCCACTTCCAACGCCGTCTGAACTATTGTTGTCGTAATAAACATTTCTTAAATCCCTCTTGTTTTTATATTGCTTTATGCGCGCTGAAAGTCTCAAGCCCACATGATTAATTATAACAAATCCCAGTGTAGATAACAGCAAAAAGCGTGAACTAAGTCACGCTTTTCCACCTTTTTATCAAACTATCCTCTTATACTTAGAAGCTTTCCTTTGTAGTTGTCTCATTAATACTTGTGACAAATGACTTGATGGCTTCCTTCACCTTCGCCAAATCCAGGCCAACCTTTTCTGCTGTCTCTGTGTTGATAGTTGCAATACCGTTGTCAAATGTCTTTACAGCTGTAGTTGCAGGATCAGCACCTGTCAAAATTTCAACAGCCATATCCGCTGTTTCCTTACCGAGTCCAGCATAATCAACACCAAATCCAAGAAAAGCACCATTTAAAGCAAATGAATCAGCACCTGCGAAATGAGGAATCTTAGCTTCTGTAAGCTTCTCATAGATTGTAAGTTCAGCATTCATGATTGTATTATCTGTTGGTGTAAATACTACATCAACCTTTTCAGCAACCAATGCATCTACTGCTGAAGTAACTTCATTGGTATCTGTTCCAGTCTTTTCAACATATGCCACACCCTTTGAATCGAGATATTTTTTGGCATCCTCAATTGCCTGCTTTGAAGCATCCTCACTCTTAGAGTACAGAAGACCAACCTTCTTGATGTCTGGATTTACAGCAAACATCATATCGAACATTGCATCTGTATTCAACGCATCTGATGTACCAGTAATATTTGCCCCAGGAGCATCCATTGATTTAACAAGCTTCGCTCCAACAGGATCTGATACTGCTGCAAATACAACAGGAATCTTGTTATCTTCTGTTGCCGACTGACAAATCTGCGCTGTTGGAGTTGCAATTGGAATAATCACATCCACTTCATCAGAGATGAGCTCTGCCACAATTGAATTTATTGTTGTTGCATCTGCCTGTCCGCTAAATGTGTAATCCTCATAGTCAAACTTCACTGACAATTCCTGTCCTTTAGCATCTAACTCTTTCTGCACATTTTCCTCAATCTGATCCAATGATGCATCATCCACATATTTTACGATTCCAACTTTGTAAGTCTTGGAATCTGAATTTGTCGGATTTGAAACGGTACTACCAGATGTATTGCTACATGCGGTCAAACCCAAAACCATCATTGCTGCCATAATTCCTGTGATTAATTTCTTCTTCATTTTCTTTACCTCTCTTTTCTTGAAACTGTTTGTTTTCATGAGCGGGTATAGGAGTCTGACAAATAAAAAAACTCCTATCCTAAATTTCTTTAGGACAGGAGCAAATGCTCTTGCGGTACCACCTAAATTCGTATCAATCGATACGCACCTCATCTCATGCTATCACATGATTAGCTCTTAACGCGAGCCTAACGTTGGACATTACTGGATTTTGCTATCAGCAAAACCGTTCTTTCCACCCTCATGAGCCCATTCATCAACAAGCAACCGTGCTACAATCCCACCGCCTGCAGCTCTCTCTGTCGTACACTCTATATTGACTACTCTTCTCAATCAACGGTTTAAAGTTTTAACTTGGTAAAATAATATTACTTTTTCAGGTTGGTGTCAACAGGTTTTTAAGATATTTTCATATTAGGCTGCTTAATGTTTTACTTCAAATAAAAGCAGACATATATAGTGGCAATGTAATCAATCCATTGTCGCTCTCGCCCACATTCCCATCAATAAATTTATAGGCATATTGAATATTATCATGTTTATTCAAAACAGAATTAATTGATGCGGAACTAGCACGTCCGCCTTTCACTTCAACCGGAACAACCTGACCTTCCTTTTGAAAAATCATATCTATTTCTTTTTTTGTTGACTCTTTCTTATAAAAATATATATCATATCCTTTTTTATATAAAGCATCTGCTATTGCACATTCATAAATCCCACCTTTTGTATTTCCCTCAATTGTATTTTCAACAATATGTTGTTTCAACGAAAAATCCTTCATGGCAATCAGCAATGATAAATCTGTTGTATAAGCTCTAAAGAAGTCATCACGAGCATAATCATCCAAATCAAATTTTATATCAGTAACCAACTTACTCAAACAGACAATATCTGCTTTTAATAACCACTCAATACTTGAATAGTATTTCTGCGCTCTAGCGCCTTTTTCAATCTCCTTATACTGAAATTTATGATTTTCTTTATCTAAAATCTGCTTTGCCAATGTCATATAACATTTTTCAGCCTTTAACTTTTCTTCAACACTGGCATAATGAGCAATGTCATAAAGATATCCTTGCAAAAGACTCCTCTGAACAGTATCCACTTGTCTATAATCTCTTGTATCGATATATTTTTGAACCACTTCTGGCATGCCTCCAGTCGCAACATATTGTCTAAAATAATCCATCATCTGATTATTAATAGCAACAGGGACTGGCTTTCTATTTTTTAAATAGTTTTTCACATCTATTATCATAGCGTCAGATATTCCAAGCGCCCATAAGAATTCTTCAAAATCTAATCCATACATTTTCAAATAATCGACATAGCCTACTGGATAAGACGAGGCTCTTTTATAATCAATTCCAAGAAGCGAACCTGATGCAATCACATCATATCTATTATCTACAGCCCAAAACTTCAATGAAGTGATTGCTTCCTTGCACTCCTGAATCTCATCTAAGAAAATCAGCGTTTTACTTGGATCAACCTGCTTATCAGGGAATCTAAAGCGCAATCCCATAACCATATTATCGACAGTCAAGTCACCCGAAAAAATCTCACTAGCAGAAGGCATCTCTTTAAAGTTAATTTCAAGAACTTCCTCATAATTCTCTTCTGCATACTTTTCAATAATATATGTCTTTCCTGTCTGTCTAGCTCCTTGGACCACGAGACACTTCTTGTCTTTATGCTCTTTCCAATGCTTTAATTGTTCATACATTTTTCTTCTCAACATAATCCACCTCACTACATCAAAACAAACCTATTTTCAGCATTTCAACATTTTAGAATACTAAAATGTATCTTGTATCAACATTTTGGAATGTTAAAACGCATCTTACATCAACATTTTGGAATACTAAAATGTATTTCAATCAACATTTTGGAATATTATAACATCGATTAGCGATATTTTCAAATAAGCCCACATTAAAGAACATCACGCAAACAAAAAGAACCCGCCACCAAAGTGACGGGTTCTATCATCTCAAGTTATACAAGCCTCGAATTAGTCAGCCTTGTAAAGAGATACTAACTTCTGTAAGTAAGCATATCTCTCCTGAGCATTCTGCTCTGACTGAGCGAATAATTCAGCAGCTCTCTCTGGGTTGAACTTAGCAAGTGAAGCATATCTGTTCTCACCCTTAAGGAATCCCTGGTACTCTTCGAATGAAGGTGCCTTTGAATCAAGTGAGAATGCATCCTTTCCTTCAACCTTAAGTGCTGGGTTGTAACGGAAGTTGAACCAGTATCCTGACTCAACAGCAAGCTTCTCTTCTGTCTGAGCCTTGCTCATTCCCTTCTTGATACCATGGTTGATACATGGAGCGTATGCAATGATAAGTGATGGTCCTGGATAAGCCTCAGCTTCTGCAAGAGCCTTTACTGTCTGGTTCATATCAGCACCCATAGAGATGTGTGCTACATATACATAACCGTATGACATTGCAATACCAGCGAGATCCTTCTTCTTTGTCTCTTTACCACCTGCAGCGAACTGAGCGATAGCACCAACTGGTGTAGACTTAGAAGACTGTCCACCTGTGTTAGAGTAAACCTCTGTATCGAATACCATTACGTTGATATCTTTTCCTGATGCAAGAACATGGTCAACACCACCGAATCCGATGTCGTATGCCCATCCGTCACCACCGAAGATCCACTGTGACTTCTTAGCAAGGTAATCCTTTTCCTTAAGAATAGCCTTTGAAGCATCGCATCCGCATGACTCTAATGCAGCAACAAGCTTATCTGTAGCAGCACCATTTGTCACACCTGAATTGAATGTATCCTTCCACTCAGCGATAGCAGCCTTTACATCAGCATTGCTTGTGTTCTCGTTAAGAGTATCTAACTCATCAGCAAGACGATCTCTGATAGCTCTCTGAGCAAGTAACATACCATAACCAAACTCAGCAGCATCCTCAAAGAGTGAGTTAGACCAAGCTGGACCATGTCCTGCCTTGTTTACTGTGTAAGGTGTAGATGGTGATGAGTTACCCCAAATTGATGAACATCCTGTAGCATTTGCGATGTACATTCTGTCACCAAACAACTGTGTAATCAACTTAGCATATGGAGTCTCTCCACATCCACCACAAGCTCCTGAGAACTCAAGAAGTGGCTGACGGAACTGAGATCCCTTTACAGAAGCGAGCTTGAACTTCTCGATAACATCTTCCTTGTCTGGAAGTGATACAGCGTAATCGAAGTATGCCTGCTCGTCTTCGTTCTCTTCAAATGACTTCATTGTGATAGCCTGAACCTTATCAGGACATACATTTGCACAAGAGCCACATCCTGTACAGTCGAATGCAGAAATAACTACAGCGAACTTGTACTCTGGCATCATGTTGAGTGGCTTTGTCTCCATACCTGCTGGCTTAGCAGCATCCTCAGCCTCTGTAAGAGCTACAGGTCTGATTGCAGCATGTGGACATACGTATGAACACTGGTTACACTCGATACACTTTGTAGCATCCCATACAGGAACGTCAGTTGCAACACCACGCTTCTCGAATGCAGCTGTACCAGAAGGTGTATTACCTGTCTCATACTTCTTAACAACAGATACAGGAATTGTGTTACCCTGCTGTCCGTTAACCTTTGTCTGGATATCCTTAACGAAATCAACAGCATCCTGACGGTCACCCTTGATTTCTCTTGTGTAATCATCATCTGTGCAGTTCTTCCATGACTCTGGAACTTCAACCTTAACATAAGCTGTAGCACCAGCATCAATAGCGTCATGGTTCATCTTAACGATGTCATCACCCTTTGCAGCATATGACTTTGTAGCAGCATCCTTCATTAACTGGATAACCTGCTCCTCAGGGATAAGCTTTGTAAGTGAGAAGAATGCTGACTGAAGTACAGTATTAATTCTCTTTCCAAGACCGATTTCCTTACCAATCTTAACACCATCAATGATGTAGAACTGGATATCGTTCTCAGCGATGTATCTCTTAACCTGTCCTGGCAACTTCTCATCCAACTCATCTACAGACCACTGTGTATTGAAGAGGAATGTACCACCTGGTACAAGATCCTGAACCATGTTGTACTTGTAGATGTATGCTGTACAGTGACATGCTACGAAGTTAGCCTGTGAAATAAGATATGTAGAACGGATTGGTGTATGACCAAATCTCAAGTGAGAAATTGTAACACCACCTGACTTCTTTGAATCATAATCGAAGTAAGCCTGAGCGTACATATCTGTGTTATCACCGATAATCTTGATAGAGTTCTTGTTAGCACCAACAGTACCGTCAGCACCAAGTCCCCAGAACTTACAGTTTGTTGTTCCTTCTGGAGTAGTAACAGGATTCTCTTTAATCTCAAGTGAAAGATTTGTTACATCATCGATAATACCGATTGTGAAACGATCCTTCTCTTCATTGTTAAATACAGAAATAATCTGTCCAGGAGTTGTATCCTTTGATCCAAGACCATAACGTCCGCTTCTGATCTTAACTGAATCAAACTTAGAACCCTTGAGAGCTGCAACAACATCTAAGTAAAGTGGCTCACCAAGTGATCCTGGCTCCTTTGTTCTATCTAATACAGAGATTCTCTTAACTGAATCTGGAATAGCTTCGATAAGGGCTTCCTTTACGAATGGTCTGTAGAGGCGAACCTTTACAACACCGACTTTCTGTCCCTTTGCTACTAAGTAATCGATTGTCTCATCGATTGTCTCACATACAGAACCCATAGCGATGATTACGCTCTCTGCATCTGGAGCACCATAGTAGTTGAATAACTTGTAATCTGTACCAAGCTTCTCATTTACCTTGTCCATGTACTTCTGAACAACTGCTGGCATCTCGTCATAAGCTGTGTTACAAGCCTCTCTTGACTGGAAGAAGATGTCAGGGTTCTGTGCAGAACCTAATTCCTGTGGATGGTTTGGATTCAATGCGTTTGCACGGAATGCATCGATTGCATCCATATTTACCATATCCTTGAGGTCTTCATAATCCCATGTCTCAATCTTCTGAATTTCATGAGAAGTTCTAAATCCATCAAAGAAGTTGATGAATGGAAGTCTACCCTCGATAGCTGCCATATGAGCAACTGGTGTCAAGTCCATAACTTCCTGAACTGATGACTCACAAAGCATTGCAACACCTGTCTGACGGCAAGCGTATACATCAGAGTGATCACCAAAAATATTTAATGCGTGTGAAGCTACACAACGAGCTGATACGTTAAATACACCTGGTAATCTCTCACCAGCAATCTTGTAAAGGTTAGGAATCATAAGTAATAATCCCTGTGATGCTGTGTAAGTTGTTGTCAAAGCACCAGCTGTAAGTGAACCGTGAACAGTTCCTGCAGCACCAGCCTCTGACTGCATTTCTGTAACCTGTACAGGCTGTCCGAAAATGTTTTTGCGACCTGCTGTAGCCCATTCATCTGTAGCTTCTGCCATAACAGATGAAGGAGTGATTGGATAGATAGCAGCTACATCTGTAAATGCATAAGAAGCATGTGCAGCAGCATGGTTTCCATCCATGGTCTTCATAGATCTCTTCATGTTAATTTCCTCCTAATATAGAATCCTTTTACTAAAAAACACATTAAGCGCTTATTTTAGGGCATAAAGACCCTATAAGCGCGTGATGCTCTAGAATTAATTCTAGTTATTATATATACAAAAATCAATATCTCTATCTGTTCAAAATCAAGTACATTTTTTATGGAAAATGTCTAAGCATTTGTCAACATTTCACATAAAAAATACACTCCCACTACTATTTTCTATATCCCTGTCACTTGTAAAATTACAAATATAGTATAAAATAAAAGCGATGCGTCTATGTGCGCATTTATATAAGTAGAAACATTTTCCCCACGAGGGTAAATAACATATCAACTTATGAACAGCTAACAAATTATAATAAATTAATGAGGTGAAAAATGATTCAAGCAAGTAATGTTGCTCTTCGTTTTGGCAAAAAGGCCTTATTCGAAGATGTAAATGTAAAATTCACAGAAGGTAACTGCTACGGACTTATTGGTGCAAATGGTGCCGGTAAATCAACATTTCTCAAAATTTTATCAGGTGTTATCGAGCCAACAAACGGCGAAGTAATCATCACTCCTGGACAGAGATTGTCAGTTTTGGAGCAGGATCACTTCAAGTATGACGAATTCACAGCTCTTGACACTGTAATCATGGGAAACAAGAAACTCTATGACATTATGAAAGAGAAAGAAGCCATCTATATGAAGGAAGATTTCTCAGATGAAGATGGTGTTCGCGCTGCTGAACTCGAAGCAGAATTCGCAGAGATGGACGGATGGAATGCTGAGTCTGATGCTGCTACTATGTTAAATGGTCTTGGAATCGACACATCAATCCACTACACTCTCATGGGTGATCTCACCGGTGCCGAGAAGGTCAAGGTACTTCTAGCAAGAGCGCTTTTCGGAAACCCTGACATCCTGCTTCTTGATGAGCCTACTAACCACTTGGATCTTGATGCCATTGCATGGTTGGAGGAATTCCTCATCAACTTCGAGAATACTGTAATTGTGGTATCCCATGATAGATATTTCCTGAACAAGGTATGTACTCAGATTGCAGATATCGACTATGGTAAAATCCAGTTATTTGCCGGAAACTACGACTTCTGGTATGAGTCAAGCCAGCTGATTATCAAGCAACGTAAAGAAGCCAACAAAAAGAAGGAAGAACAGATCAAGGAATTGCAGGACTTCATCCAGCGTTTCTCAGCAAATGCTTCTAAGTCTAAGCAGGCTACATCAAGAAAGAGAGCCTTGGAAAAAATCGAGTTGGATGACATCAAGCCATCTAGTCGTAAATATCCATATATCGATTTCAGACCAAATCGTGAGATTGGTAACGAAGTATTGTCAGTTGAAGGCCTCAGCAAGACAATTGATGGAGTCAAAGTTTTAGATAACATAAGCTTCACATTAAACCACGACGACAAGGTTGCTTTTGTCGGTGCAAATGAAGCTGCCAAGACTGTATTATTCCAGATTTTGTCCGGAGAAATGGAACCGGATGAAGGTGAATATAAATGGGGTGTAACAACATCTCAGTCATATTTTCCAAAGGACAACACCAAGATATTTGATAACGATTTAATCATCGTTGATTGGTTAACTCAGTTCTCAGAGATCAAAGATGCTACATATGTACGTGGCTTCCTGGGCAGAATGCTTTTCGCCGGAGAAGATGGTGTGAAGAAAATGAAAGTATTATCCGGAGGAGAAAAGGTTCGTGTCCTTCTCTCTCGTATGATGATTGAAGGTTCAAATGTATTGATTCTCGACGAGCCTACTGACCACTTGGATATGGAGTCAATCACAGCACTTAACAACGGACTCATCAAGTTCCCTGGTGTACTTCTCTTCTCTTCTAGAGATCACCAGATTGTGGAAACTACTGCAAATAGAATTATTGAGATTCTGCCAAATGGAACTATCGTGGATAAGATGTCTACATATGACGAGTACCTCGAGAGCGATGAGATGGCTCGTAAGAGAACTGTATATGATGTAAAGTCTGATGATGAAGACTAAAATTTCATATCTATTCTAATCATTCTTTTAACTGTAAAAAAAGGCAGGAGCAAATTATGTTTATAACATAATTCGCTCCTGTTTTATTTATAGTCTTCACCAATTCATTTATTCAATAATGAGTATTCTAATGCTTTGAGTCCAAAGGAACCTCCTGATTCATATTAAAATATTTTCTTAATACAGAGCCATCTATCCCTACGCTAATTATAAATAAGCCAAACATACTTGTACTATAAAACATGTTAAATTCATCAACAGGTTGAATTACAAAAAACAAAACAATAATCACTGATAAAACAATCGTTTGTAACGCTTTCATCAGATTTTTATTATCTGAAACATTATAAAAATATGTCAATCTAAAAATATGAAATAGAATAGCATATCCTACAAGAACAGATACCAACATCCCTGTAATAGGAATCGAAGTCCACAAAACATGCTTAAATCCATTTGTAAGCAAAGCCAAATCTATAAAATTAATAATTGACATAATAATTATTATTATCTTTTTCATAGCAAAACCCTCCATACATTCTTACAATTGTTCCTACTTTTGTAATTGTCCTCCTTTCTCAATTACCAAAATTGTAAACACCATCATTTTCCATTGTTACTAACCGCATTCTGTATTTAATTAAAAAATACTGTGACCAATAGCATTTGTCAATCAATTATCTATAAACGACATATTTTTGCTACTAATAGCATCCAACCATTATTGGATTTTTCTAGTTTCAATGCCAATTCTATATCGATTTAAAGCATCTTTCACATGCTTATAATAATAACGTCCCACCTTTAGCTTGAAGCCGTTCTTCAACATAATACTTTGACAGTCCAACTTTTTTACATAATCCAAATTCACCAAGAACCCTCGATGTATTTGAACAACTTGTGTTTCCTTAAACTTGTTTTTCCAATATGGAAAATTATGATGAGTCAGCACATCCCCTTTATCCGAAAAATGCAATTTTGTATATTCACGATCCACATCAATATAAATCAATTCGTGCATCCAAAAGCACTCTTCTTTCTTTCCATTCAAGTAACATATCAACCTATTTGCATATAAATCTATATAAACAGCTTCAATTTCTCTACATATATCAAGAACATCAATCGTTTTTTTAATATATTTCATAACTTTCAATCCAAAAGCATCCTGCATATAATCACTATTATTAGACAAAAAAATAATCCTTCTAACAACTGAACTGGTCGATAAAACATTCTTTACTTCAATACCACTAGCACCAGGAAATTCTATTTCCAAAAATAATAAATCTATTTGCTGTAATTTCCCTTCATGATATTTCTCTAACAGTTCATCCCCACTAAGAAATAACAATATGCGAATATCTATGGATTTCTGAGCAAAAAAATCGCCCACTGTTCTTTCATATTTTCTAAGTAAATCAATATCACTATCGCAAAATGCCACAGTATACATCTTCCAACCCTCCAATAAAGTACTTTATAACCAAGTTTAATCAAAGGTATTCATCAACGTATTCGTTCTTTATATATTTCGTTAAATAATTACACATTCTTCGATTCCTTGTTGGCGCTACAGTGCTTGCTTCTAAATCTAAGCAGGCAACTTCTAGAAAGCGTGCTTGGGAAAAGATTGAACTTAATGACATCAAACCATCCAGCCGTAAATATCCATACACCGATTTCAGATTAAATCGAGATATCGAAAACAAAGTACCTTCCCACATTCGCTCTTGTGTATAGTTATCGCTTGTTATAAAATAATCTGTGGATTATATGAAAGGAGAGTTTTGAAAAATGGAAGAGAATTACACAACACCAGTATCACAGCCATCGCAGCCATCCTCTATGGGACAGTGGTTTGTAACAATTTTGCTTACACTGATTCCTGTTGTAGGTTTGGTTATGCTCTTTGTTTGGGCATTTGGCAATACTGCTGATGAGAGCAAGAAGAACTGGGCAAAGGCAAACCTTATCTGGATGCTTATTGGAATTGTTCTCTGGTTCCTCATCGGAGCTACAGTACTTGCTTCTATAATGGCACTTTACGGATTGGCATAAAGTGAACAAAGCAAACAATCAGTAAAAAAGATTCATCAAAAAGGTCACCTCATAAAGAGGTGACCTTTTCACTTAATTCTATATATTATATTTTACTTAATTCTATGTATTATATTTTACTTCTAACATATAATTATCTTAGTTTTTGAAAGAATGAATAGGCGCTGGAATTCTACCTTCACGATTAATGAAGTCAGCACAAGAATACTTATTTACAGGCATAATTGGAGCATATCCAAACAATCCGCCAAATTCCACTGTATCACCGACACCCTTACCAATTACTGGAATTAGTCTAGCAGCTGTAGTCTTCTGATTTACCATACCCAGGGCCATCTCATCAGCAATCATACCTGAAATTGTTGTAGCAGGTGTATCTCCTGGAATTGCAATCATATCCAATCCAACAGAACATACACAAGTCATAGCCTCAAGCTTCTCAAGTGTAATCGCTCCAGCTTCTACAGAATTAATCATTCCCTGATCTTCTGAAACAGGGATAAATGCTCCTGAAAGACCACCTACATAAGATGAAGCCATAACTCCACCCTTCTTCACCTGATCATTTAACATAGCAAGAGCTGCTGTTGTTCCAGGAGCTCCAGCATATTCAAGTCCGATTTCACACAAGATATCCGCAACTGAATCACCAATTGCAGGAGTAGGTGCCAGAGACAAATCAATAATACCAAATGGAATGCCAAGTCTCTTGGAAGCTTCCTGTGCTACAAGCTGACCAACACGAGTTACCTTGAAGGCAGTCTTTTTGATAGTCTCGCATAATACTTCAAAACTCTCTCCTCTAACAGATTCAAGAGCAGTCTTTACAACGCCAGGGCCAGACACTCCTACATTTATAATAGCATCCGCCTCTGTAACACCATGAAATGCTCCCGCCATAAATGGGTTATCGTCAGGTGCGTTGCAAAATACTACCAGCTTCATGCAATCAACTGAATCTCTATCCTTGGATAGTTCCGCAACCTCAAGCAAAATCTCACCCATAAGACGAACAGCATCCATATTGATACCAGTCTTGGTTGATGCCAAATTAACTGAACTACATACTCTCTCAGTCTGAGTAAGAGCCATTGGAATTGAGCGAATAAGCATCTCATCTCCTGTAGTCATACCCTTGGATACAAGTGCCGAATAACCGCCAATAAGATTTGCCCCAACCTTGGCAGCCGCTCTATCCATTGTCTTGGCAAGAGTCACATAATCCTCAGGACTCTTACATGCAGCAGCTCCAATCATAGCAATTGGAGTAACTGATATTCTCTTATTTACAATAGGAATACAATAGTCAGCTTCTATCTCAGCTCCAACCTTGGCCAAATCCTTGGCTACAGTTGTTATCTTGTTGTATACCTTTTCATTAAGCTTATCCAAATCGGAATCTATACAATCCAACAAGCTAATACCAATTGTGATGGTACGCACATCTAAGTTTTCCTGCTCCACCATCTTATTGGTTTCATTTACTTCAAATATATTTACCATGATAATTCCTCTATAATGATGTCTAGTTATGCAAATGCTCTTCTGACTATTGTCACGAAAGCATGCCGGTTACAATTAATTCAATTAGATACGATGCATCTTCTCAAAGATTTCTTCACGCTGGCACTTAATATCAACGCCAATCTCTTCCCCAAGAGCATCTAAATCTGCCTGAATATCACCAAGAGATTTAGTAGCATTTCCCAAATCCACAATCATCATCATGTTAAAGAAATCCTGTACAATAGTCTGTGAAATATCCAGCACATTGATACCTTGCTCAGATAGATATGTACATACCTTTGCAATAATACCAACTGTATCTTTTCCCACAACAGTAATGACAGCTTTTTGTTTTTTCTCCATTATTATATCTCCTTTTAATTTTATTACTTTTAATAACAAATACCCTTGATAATTATTTTATCTCTATAACAATTAATATTTACAAATATTACTTCACAACAACAATATATCTATATCATCCGCCATTAACTATAACCGATTTGCCCGCTGATTATTTACCATAAATCCGTCAAGAATTATGATTTTATTATGTTAAATAACCAAAGCCGACAGATAGCAAGCACTCAATAATACATTTGTGCTTCGCCACACAATCCCTTAGCTATACTGTAATTAATCGGGACACTTCACTTCTAGGAGCAACCTCTATAGGAAAATCAGAACCATTATAAGGGCAATCCCCCATGGTTATCCCCACTCTAACAGTCTCATAGGCCAGTTGAGGATAATTGTTTTCTCTGCTCAAATGCCCAAGCAATACATGCTTGGTATCATCATGTAATATCTCGTTCAAAAATCTGGCGCATGTATCATTGGATAAATGTCCATGTTCACCAAGTATTCTCTGTTTTAATGGATAAGGATACGGGCCTACCTCCAACATGTGAACATCATGATTGGCTTCCACAAGCATGGCGTCAAGCCCCATAGAATGTAATATAATATTCTCGTCGAAATAACCTAAATCAGTAATAATACCAATTCGCTTATTTCCAGAAGATACAATATATGCAACAGGATCTGCTGCATCATGTGATATGTGCATTGGATAAATATCCAAACTGCCTATTTGAAAATTAACTCCTGTTTTAATTTCTCTAAACAATCCTGGGTCAATCTTTCCCAAACTATTATTCCTTTTGATGGAAGCCAGTGTTCCTGCTGTCCCATAAATTGGCAATCCATATTTTCTGGATATAACTCCCACACCACTTATATGATCACTGTGTTCATGTGTAATTAGAAGTCCTGCCATATCAGATGTAGTATAGCCGTAAGCATTCATTCCTTCTTCTATTCGCTTACCGCTAATACCTGCATCTATCATTACATGAGTATCATCATCACCCACGCATATACAATTGCCACTGCTTCCGCTTGCTATACTATAAAATTCCATTTCCTACTCTTCCCAGTAGACATCTGCGCTGTCTCCATCATTTAATGGAGCAGTATATCCACAAGGCTCACCATTGATTTTGGTGACTACATTTCTACCGCCGCCTGCATGGATATCGAAGTCAATTACTGTAAATATGTCTACGAACATATAATCATTCTTACCAGATAATGTTATATCTTCGCCGTTTGCTTTCACATGTATAACTCTTCCAGACAATATCTGATCTGGTGTCTTGACACCATTTTCATCTATACCATCTGCATTTTCCCCATTGCCTTCTGCGGCATTGCCAGATTCATCTGCATCTTCTGAATTACCTTCAGCATCCGAAACCTCACCGGCCTTTTCAACATCAGCAGCTCCGAATCCAAGAGTTGTCCACTCAATCTCGAAATTCTCATAGATAAGTGAATCAAGAGTTGCAGGACGATTATTTACCATAATAGCTCTATCGCTATCAAGCTCTACATCCATAAATTCTGCCAACTGACCTACTGTATAATAGCTTCTGGTCTCTATGTCATCACCTTCCTGAATCTGGTAAGAACCAGGCTCTAAACTACCATTTACCTCTACGAACTTAGGGCAGATAACTCGCTTATTATTTACCACAAAAGTCACAGTGCTTGAAGCATATTCATCAAGCTGTTCAATTGTATGAACTGCTTCTGTTCCCACAGTTGATGGCTCGATTTCTATAAAACAATTTGGCTCAAGAGGAGTATTCATTCCGACCTGATTTCCGTTCATCTTCACAACTGCTGACTCGCCCTCATTTCCACGAGCCATTCTCTTGGTACCATTTACTGTGAAATGTATCTCCTTGCCTCGGCGAGGGAACAATTCCTCTGTAGTAAATCCCACCTGCATTGCAGCATCTACAACTGTCAAATGACCATTGTCATAAAGCTTAATCATCTCATCATTGAAATGCACCATAACGAAATTATTCTTCTGCTCATAATAATTGAGACAGATTCCAATAGGTGTTACAAGGAGTGGATCCTTCTTCACCTCAGGCTGATCGAAAGTAATATTTTGCATTACTTCCTCACCACGAAGTGCTACACGCTCTGAAGCAATTCCAAGTTTCTCTGCCATAGATTCTGTATAACCATGAATCTTACCGCCGCCACCTACTACGAAGCAGGCGCTTACAGATTTATCGCCATTTAATTCCTTGATTTTCTCAGCTACATCTGTAGTCATCTTCTCACGAATTGGCTCTGTCAACTTCCATACATCAGAAGCTTTGATTTCATGAGCGATACCCATAATGTCTGTATACTGAATCTTATCAAGAGATGATGAATCCAACTTAATCTGTTCTGCTGTTGCAAAATCTACCAAGTATTCCTGCACAATAACTTCTGTCAGCTCATCTCCGGCACATGGAATCATGCCATATGCTATAATACTTCCATCTCTAGTAATACAAATATCCGATGTACCTGCTCCCACATCAACAAGAGCAATATTTAACATACGGAAATTCTCTGGAATAGCGATATTGATTGCGGCAATAGGCTCCAATGTAAGATTGGCAACCTTAAGGCCTGCTCTCTCAACAGCCGAATACAAACCATCTACTACATCCTCTGGGAGAAATGTTACGATAATAACTTCCTCTATGAAGTCAGCCTTGTGACCTTCCAGACTCTGGAACAAATCCCCATTGAGGTAATATTTCATCACTGAATATCCTACACAGTAGAACTTATATTTCTTGGCAGCTTCCTCGTCCTCTCCAAGAAGTTCGTGCTGGGCCTGATCAATTCCCATAAGGTCAAGTGTATGCAAATCCTCTGCTGTAACCACAGTCTCCTCCGGATACTCATATTTCACACGAGTAGTAACCGTCTTGAGCACACGACCAGCGGCAGCTATACATACCTCACTAAGAGGTGCATTTATCTGCGCTTCCAATGTCTCCTTCACTTGTCGAATTGTCTCTGCAACACGACCTATATCATGAATCTGACCATCCAACATAGCTCTTGTCTGATGCTCCTCATTGTGAGTTGCAATAACTCTGAAACCATCATCTGTGCGAACACCAACTGTTCCCACTACATTTCTGGTTCCAATATCCAGACCAAATACCATATTTTCTGCCTGAGTTAATTCAATCATGTGTACTCTCCCTTGTATCTATAAATCTCCGCGATTAGTCAATCGCATATCAATCTGCTTAAAAGTGTAATCCAGACTTCTGTTGTTATCTATTACGAAGTCGCTCTTCAATCGAAATACTTCCTCATCCAACTGACTGGCAAATATCTCATCTATCCGCGCATCACTGTAGCCTCTGGACTCTATCAATCTCATCCGTCTATTGTCCTGTGTGGTAAATATATACCAGATTTCATCGCAAATCCTGTCATACTCACACTCAATCAGAAGTGCCGCCTCAAAGAAATAATAATCCAATGCTCCCGCCTCTCGCTCTCTGGCCACATCGGCGATAATCCAATCTTTTACTGCCGGATGTACAATAGAATTCACCAGTGCTCGACCTTCATCGGATGTAAATACGATCTCTGACATTTTGCATCGGTCCAGATGATCCGACTCATCCAATATTTCCATAGAAGAAGAGATAAATCCTTCTCTAACCAAAGCATCCAGCAAACTGTCATAGCAATCATGCCCTGGTTCCATCAACTCTTTGGCCAAGTCATCTGCCATAACTATTTTGCATTTATAATTTTGTGATAAATATGCAAGTATAGCGCTTTTTCCGGCGCCAACTCCACCTGTTATACCTATAAATTCCATAATTATGTATATTTTATCATTTATACGGCTCAATTAAAAGAAATTACTTGCCATGAAAATGGCACTATAGCAATTTCTATTTAGCCTCATACCAGTCCTTACCAGTGTGCATATCAACTTCCAAGGCCACTGATAACTTGGCTGCTCCAACCATCTCTTCCTGCAATATTTTCTTCACCTTTTCTAACTCAGATTCCTTAGCTTCTATAAGAAGTTCATCGTGAACCTGTAGCAACAGACGAGATTCCATGCCTTCGCGAGCCAATCTGTCATGAACTCTAACCATGGCAATCTTGATAATATCCGCAGCAGTTCCCTGAATAGGTGAATTCTTGGCAACTCTCTCACCGAACTGTTTCTGCATGAAATTGCTTGAAGCAAGTTCAGGAATAGGTCGAATTCTACCGTACATAGTCTGTACCATTCCAGTCTCATGGGCTGATGCTACCAGGGAATCAATATACTCCTTCATCTTCGGATAAGCTACGAAATAGCCATCTATATAAGCCTGCGCTTCCTTTCTGTCAACGCCGATATCCTGGGCCAGACCAAAGGCACTGATTCCATATACAATACCAAAGTTCACCGCCTTGGCACTGCGTCTCTGTAAATCAGTAACTTCATCAAATGGCACATTGAATACCAATGATGCAGTAGATCTATGAATATCCTGGCCATTGTTAAATGCAGATATAAGATTCTTGTCTCCAGACATGTGAGCCAACACTCTAAGTTCAATCTGTGAATAATCCGCATCCACGAATACATATCCTGACTTTGGATGAAATACTTTGCGAATCAATTTGCCAAGTTCCATTCTCACAGGAATATTCTGTAAATTAGGCTCCGTACTACTGATTCGACCTGTAGCTGTAACTGTCTGCTGGAAAGAAGAATGTATTCTGCCATCAGATGCAATACATTTAGCCAAACCATCTGCATAGGTAGATTTCAACTTAGCCAGCTGACGGTATTCTAATATGTCTCCCACAATAGGATTGGTTGCTGCAAGTTTCTCAAGCACATCCACTGAAGTAGAGTAACCGGTCTTGGTCTTCTTGCCACCCTCTATACCCATCTTCTCAAAGAGGATAACTCCCAGCTGTTTAGGAGAATTGATATTGAATTCCTCTCCTGCCTCCTTATATATCTCCTGCTCCAACTCTGCAATTCGAACTGCCAGCTTATCTCCATAAGCCTTGAGAGCTGCAGCATCAATTGCCATTCCGGCAATTTCCATATCTGCCAATGTAAATACAAGAGGCAACTCAATGTCTGTATACAAATCATGCATATGTTGATTATTTAATTCTTGCTTTAATTTCTCTACAACAGAAACATATACATATGCCTGATATCCAGCAAATCTGGTCATTTCCTCTGTCATATCCACGGCTTCATGATATTTCTTCTTGGCAAATATTTCTGTAAAAGATGGAACCACCATATTCAGATAGTCCATTCCCAAATCTTCTGCAGTATATTCCTTCTTCAGAGGATGAATCAGATAATCAGACACAGCCACATCATAGAGATTATCATAATTCAGTTTTCTATCTCTCATATCCGGATACAGCAGTTTCACCAGATCCTTACCAGCCGCTGTGGCAATCTTGATTCCTGACTCAATAAGAGTCTGAAGCATAGCTATAAGTTCCTGCGATGTAATATCACTATTTGAACCGGATTCACATCCATCACCATTTCCCATGTCATTGCCAAACAGCGACAACTGCTGACACTCTTCCTGGGCTTCACCACAACGGACCCATACAGCGCCATTTCCATCGCTCAGAGAAGCGCCATAGACTTCCTGTCCCTCCATGGCCAAATATAATCCCACATACTCAGATTGGATAGAATTGATATACTCCTGTAATTTTGCCTTGGAATCTATATGGGTAAATGTCTTCTCAATTTCAGTATCTACTACATTGGCTGCAGCTTCTGTAACATCAAATCTTGAAAGCAGTTTCTTCAACTCAAACTGCTTGCATAATTCATAGGCCTCCGGAGTAAATAACTCTCCAATAACCGCATCATCTATATCCCAATCAAAATCTGCATTCACCTCAATGGTTGCCAAAACCTTGGACATTACACCCTGATCATAGAATTCCTTGAGCTTATTGCATTTGGCCTTACCAAATTCCTTGGAAAATTCTTCCTCATTATCAATGGCATTTTGATAAGCATTTTCCAGAGAATGATACTTGGCAATAATTGCTTTGGCTGTCTTTTCTCCTATAGAAGGAATCCCCGGGATATTATCGGATGTATCTCCCTGAAGAGCTTTCACATCTATAAATTCTGTCGGAGTAACCAGATAATGCTCCATCACATCTGCAGGATAATACTCCTCAACTTCAGTTCCGCCACCTTTGGTCTTTGGAATTGCAATCTTGATTCTATCAGTAGCCAACTGGAGCAAATCCCTGTCTCCGGATATTATTGTCACATCATATCCTGCGGCTTCTGCTCGACGGGACATGGTGCCCAGCAAATCATCAGCCTCCAGTCCAGGTTTAGAAATTACCGGGATATTCATAGCACGCAAAACTTCCTTGGTATATGGTACCTGCTCATGAAGTTCATCCGGCATGCCTTTTCTGGTGCCCTTGTAAGCAGCATACATCTCGTGGCGGAAGGTTGGCGCCTTCTCGTCAAATGCCACTGTCAGATGATCCGGCTTCTCCACATCAATGAAACGGAACATCATATTCAGGAATCCATATACACCATTGGTATGCTGACCCTTGGAATTAGTAAGGGGTGGCACACCATAGAATGCTCTATTCAAAATGCTATGTCCATCAATCAATAATAATTTCTTGCTCATAAAACTCCTCGTTGACTGCCGAAACTCACAATGCTCCGGTCAATGTCATATATAGATTTTAAACACTTATACTTAAAATTAATCTATTGTCACTTCCATTGTAACTTCTTCAAGCCATTCTAATGCTGCGCCTGTTAAATGTGGTGCAATAGCTTCGCGAACCTGTCTGTGATAATCATTTATCCAAGCAATTTCCTGATTGCTAAGCATATCAAAATCAACCGGATCCAAATCAATCGGAACCATGGTCAGAGGCTTGAAGTTCATAAACTGTCCGTACTCGTTCTTCTCAGCCTGCTGGCACAGAATCTCATTTTCAATTCTGATACCATATCTGTCTGCCTCATAATATCCAGGCTCATCACTTGTAATCATACCAGGTATTAATTCCTGAATAGAATTCATACCATTGATTCTCCATCTGAATCCATTTGGTCCCTCGTGAACATTTAAGATATGTCCTACGCCGTGGCCTGTACCATGTTTGAAATCCTTACCAACTTCCCAGAATGGTTCTCTTGCAAGCATATCAAGCTGTACACCACAAGTACCTTCTAAGAACTTCGCATATTCCAATCTCAAATGAGACTGAAGTGTACGTGTATACATCTCTCGCTCCTCATCAGATACAGGACCAACTGCGATGGTTCTGGTAATATCTGTTGTACCAGTCTTGTAATGTCCGCCTGAATCCACAAGAAGGAATCCTCTAGAATCTACAACACTGTAATTCTCTGGTGTAGCGCTGTAATGTGCCATTGCAGCATTTGGGCCATAGGCACTGATTGTGCCGAAACTCAAATCCAGATAATCAGAAATTTCACTTCTAAGTCCATCAATGCACTCAGCTGCAGAAATCTCAGTAAGTGGCTCGTCATCAGGGAATCCGATGTGCTTTCCTGTAGCCGCTTCCTCCTTAGCAACTGCTTCCATTACATCCTCAGATATCTGGCCCATTTTCTTCTTGATATAGAAAATGAACTTGGTCATTGCCACACCATCATTGATATGAGCCTGAATTGTGTTAGCAATCTCAGTATCATTCTTGGTAGCTCTCATAAGTTCTTCCGGCTCAGCCTCGTTGATAATCTTTACTGTCTTGGATACGCTGTTACAAATCTTATAATTTGCGAAATCCTCATCAAGAAGAATGTCTCCATCGATTTCTGATAATGTGTCATAAATTGAATCGTATGGTTTAATACTAATATTTCTCTCTGATAAATAATCCATCACCTCAGATGTCAAAATATCAGAAGCCTTGCCCTCTTCTCCGATAAATAATGTCACATCCTTCTGTGAAATGAGAAGATATGACATAAATACAGGAACATTTGTTATATCATCTCCTCGGAGATTCAAGAACCATGCCACATTGCACAAATCTGCAACCAGATGATACTTAGCCTTCTTCTCTGTCATCTTCTCGCGAACATCAGCTAATTTATCAAGAGTATCCTTACCTGAAAATTCTGGTGTGAGAATCCATGGCTTAGAGTTAGGAAGTGCAGGTCTGTCCTCCCACAACTGTCCAATCAAATCCAAATCTGTCACAAGATGTCCACCAAGCTTGGCAACCATCTCCTGATATTTATAACCATCTGTAGCTGTCATACAACTGCCGTCAAATCCAATAACCGGTTTCTTGCCAACAGATGCCAGAGCCTTCACCTGCTCTGTGAGATACTCATCTACAGTTGGTACACCTTCCTCGCCCATCTTCTGTAAAATGGTCTGATTATCTGCAAGCTGCTTACCAGCCTGAACGAAATATCTACCGTCAGTCCAAAGTCCTGACTCAGTCTTGGTAATTACAGCTGTTCCAGCAGAACCTGTAAAACCTGTTATATATTTTCTTGTTTTAAAATGATCTCCTACATATTCAGATGCATGATCATCAGAAGTCGGAACCACATAAATATCAATTCCATTTTCCTCCATAAGATTTCTCAATGCACTCTGTCTTTCATCAATAATATTTGCCATATCTTATGCCTCTTTTCTATATGAAATCGTACTACATAATCATATAACAAAACGGGTATATTTTAAAGCAGAAAATGTTGAAAAACTCAATAAAATCAAGGGGTTGTAAAGATTTTGGAATTATATTATAAACTTATTAGAATTATATTATAATAGCATTAGAATTTAATTAGATTTATAAGTAAGGGAAAGTAAATGAACATATTGGTAGCACTTATCGGACTGATTTTCACCTTGTGGTTTCTGCCACCGTTTTTTCAAAGCGCATATTAAATATTGGAAATGGCACCGGAATAATTATAGGTGTAATAATTATGATTCTGGGATTAGGCCATAAATATATACAGGCATTTCTCATGAATGCCCTCAAGAATCCCGTAGCCAACAATTTAATTGTGATTATATCTGCAATTATCGGGATAATAGTTGTCACGGCATTTGTCATTACCCTATGCATATTTACAGCAACCAAAAAAAGACCAACAGATCCTGCCACTGTAATAGTGTTGGGCTGTAAGGTCTATGGCAACAAAGCTTCACTTATGCTGGAGGAGAGACTCTATGCCGCATTGGATTATCTGAAAATCAATCCCTCTTCCCATGTTATAGTAGCAGGAGGCAAAGGGGATGACGAGGGGATCTCCGAAGCAGAGTGCATGTACAATTGGCTTGTAGACCATGGTATTAATCCAATGCGCATACATATGGAATCCAAATCCACCACAACCTATGAGAATCTAATCTTCGCATTTGAAATAATAATGGAGCAGAAATTAAATCCAAATATAGCAATTACATCAAATGACTTCCATCTCTACCGTGCCCTAAAGCTGGTAAACAAATGTAAGTCAAATGAAACTGTCAGAACACTTATTGAATCCGACAGATTCTCTTATGGCGCCATTAGCGCACCAACCGCCTGGTGGCTCTTTCCAACATATTTCGTCCGTGAGCTCTACGCCGTATTGGCGCTTTGGCTTGGGTTGAAGAAATGATTAGTTCAATCTATCCAATATAATCTTCGCAAGTTCTTCCTTGGACATCATATCCAAAGACTCAGCACCGTCAGAAGTAATCAAAGTCGCCACATTGGTATCCACTCCGAATCCGGCGCCTTCTGTTGCAATGGAGTTTGCTACAATCATATCGGCATTTTTCTTGGCAAGCTTGGCAGTAGCATTTTCCAACAGATTCTCAGTCTCCATGGCAAATCCACACAACTTCTGGTTAGCAAGCTTATGCTGACCCAACCAGGCCAGAATATCCTCTGTTCTGGTAAGTTCAATGGACATATCATCATCTGACTTCTTCATCTTCTGATCGGCTACAGTTGTAGGAGTGTAATCAGCCACAGCTGCAGACTTGATTATAATATCCGCATCCTTATAATTGGCAACCACAGCATCGTACATTTCTCCGGCACTTGTCACATCAATAACACGCACTCCTAGAGGCTTGTTCAGATTGGTTGGTCCGGAAATCAATGTAACCTCAGCCCCTCTTCTGCTGGCCACTCTGGCAATTGCATATCCCATCTTGCCTGTTGAATGATTAGAGATAAATCGCACAGGATCAATAGCTTCTCTTGTAGGTCCGGCAGTGATCAACACTCTCTTTCCAACCATGTCATGGTCATACTGCACTTCCTGTAAAATGTATTCCAGCAACACCTCAGGCTCAGGCATCTTGCCGGCGCCCACATCACCGCAGGCCAGATATCCGCTGGCTGGTTTAATGACATTCATGCCATAACTTTCCAGCTTAGCGAGATTGTCCTGCAGTATTGCATTTTCATACATTGCAGTATTCATGGCCGGTGATATAATCTTCGGACAGCGGCATGCCATAAATGTAGTTGTAAGCATGTCGTCGCATATTCCATTTGCTATTTTACCAATAACATTTGCCGAAGCAGGAGCCACCATAAATACATCCGCTTTCTTGGCAATAGACACATGCTCCACATTGAATTCGAAGTTTCTGTCAAATGTATCTACCAGGCACTTGTGTCCTGTCAAAGTCTCGAATGTAATTGGATTAATAAAATTACAAGCATTTGCAGTCATTATAACTTCCACATCAGCTCCCAACTTCTTCAAAGCTGAAGCAAGTGATGCAATTTTGTAAGCAGCAATGCTACCTGTAACTCCAAGGACTACACATTTTCCCTCAAGCATAAGATATCTCCTTTATAATTACTGTTCTGATTATCTGAAATCATCCATCAACAATCCATGCTTCTCGTAGCGTGTTTCACGATAAATCTTGTTGTCGTCATCCACAAATACTACATAAGGCTTATTTTCCTTAGCCTCCTCAGGGCTCATCTGAGCATAAGCCATGATAATTACATGGTCGCCAACCTGAACCTGACGAGCAGCCGCGCCATTTAAGCAAATCATGCCGCTTCCAGCTTCGCCGGCAATTACATATGTCTCAAATCTATTGCCATTTTCCACATCTGCAATCTGCACATACTCATACTCCAGGATTCCAGCAGCTTCCATAAGCTTACTGTCGATTGTAATGCTTCCCACATAATCAAGGGCAGCCTGAGTAACTGTCGCTCTATGAATTTTGCCTTTTAACATATTCAGTGTCATTTCTTTTCTCCTACTTATAATTCCACTTATAATTCCACTTATAGTTCCGCATCTGCAGACTTATATGAGCTTTACCGGAACGCTTCCGCTACCTGCTCGCACCAGCGGTACTAAACTCGTCTGCTTACGCAACTCGTTAAGTGCCGGGGCTCGCAATGTTCCTGATAAAGCTATATAAGTCTGCTGATGCTAGTTTAATCTAATTAAAACAAAATAATAATAAATCACCCTAAACTTCCACGATGAAATTATCGATCAGGCGAGTCTTGCCAATGTAAACGGCAATTGCAACAAGAGTCTCACCTGTGATTTTGTCAACCGGTGTGATGGTAGCGAAATCTACAACATCCACATAGTCAATCTTGGCCAGTGGCTCAGTAGCGATATTCTGTGAAATGATATCGATAACCTTCTTGGAATCGCGCTCACCAGCCTCAATAGCCTCTCTTCCAAGTTTCAAGCTCTTGCTCAAAATCAATGCAGCCCGACGCTCCTCATCACTTAGATAAGTATTTCTGGAACTCTTGGCAAGGCCGTCTGCCTCACGAATTATCGGGCAACCGATAATTTCTGTGCCCACATTCAAATCAGTAACCATTCTCTTGATTACAGCCAGCTGCTGAGCGTCCTTCTGTCCAAAGTAAGCTCTGTCCGGTGTCACTATGTTAAATAATTTCAAAACTACAGTCTGCACTCCTCTGAAATGTACAGGTCTTGTCTTACCGCAAAGCTCAGTTGTCAGACCGTTCATATCAACATAAGTGCAGAAACCAGCCTTATACATCTCCTCAGGTTCCGGATGGAATATAATATCAACTCCAACTTCCTCGCATAGCTTAGAATCCTTTTCCAAATCTCTAGGATAAGTCTCCAAATCTTCTCCCGGGCCAAACTGCATAGGATTGACAAATATACTTACTACAACCTTGTCATTATCCTTGCGAGCTGCCTCCATGAGACTTCTATGACCTTCGTGAAGATATCCCATTGTAGGAACAAAACCTACGCTTAAGCCCTGGCGCTTCCACTCCTTCACCGCTGTTCTTACTTCATCAACTGTATAACAGATTTTCATTGTGTCCTCCTACATGCTTCCAGTGCAAAATCATCAATAACCGGTAGCATTTCTCAATTCCAAAAATTTACGTATATCACTTTAATCCAGATTCTAGTACAGTTTCTCAATAATAGAATCATCAATTTTGTATATATGCTCCTCTGCCGGGAATGTTCCAGCCTTTACTTCCTGATCATAAGCCTTGAAAGCAGCTGTCATCTCCTCACCAACATTTGCAAAATGTTTTACAAACTTCGGCTTGAAATCAGTGAACATGCCAAGCATATCCTGATATACCATCACCTGACCGTCGCAGCCAGCGCCAGCTCCAATTCCAATTGTTGGAATACTAAGTTCCTTAGATACTCTCTCCGCAAGTTTTGCAGGTACGCACTCCAATACTACGGCAAATGCTCCCGCTCTCTCCACTGCTCTTGCATCATCAAGAAGTTTCTGTGCAGCTTTCTCGCCTCTTCCCTGCACCTTGAATCCACCAAAAGCATTGATAGACTGAGGTGTAAGACCAATATGTGCGCATACTGGAATCGAAGCATTTACAATAGCTCTGATTGTCTCTTCGTACTCAACGCCACCCTCAAGCTTAACTGCGTGAGCACGGCCTTCCTTCATGAGACGACCAGCATTTACCACTGCATCATATACTGATGTCTGATAAGACATAAAAGGCATATCGCATACCAGCAGGCAATCCTTGTTTCCACGAGCAACTGCTGCGCAATGGTGAATCATGTCCTCCATTGTCACAGAAATTGTGTCCTCATATCCCAAAACAACATTGCCCAATGAATCTCCTACAAGAATCGAGTTAATGCCTGCTGCATCAATGAGCTTAGCTGTAGAATAATCATATGCTGTAAGCATTGTAAGCTTCTCGCCTTTTTCCTTTGCTTCCTTAAAAGTTACTACTGTGTTTTTCATTTTCTTATTCTCCCAAATATAAATATTTCTTCTCCATCCCCCGATGACCGAAAAAGAGTAATCAAGATTGGTTCCTTATTGGTGGAAAATATTTTCCCAATCTGCCGACTATTTTTCTGAAAAATGTTTTTCCAAATCAGCCGACTATTGCAGCAACGAAATCATATCCTCATAATCTTTCTCCGGATGTTTCTCCATGGCGATCTCCACAATCTTCATTCCCATTTCACAATATCGCGCCTTTTGAACATCATTTAATGATAATAAATGTTTTCTTACAGTGCCCACATCATTTCTCTCAATAGGGCCAGTCAAAGCATTTACCGGACCATTTTCAATAACATTTTCCACATTGCACTTAACCAGATTCGCTGTGGCACGAATGGCATCCTCTGTAGAAAAACCAACAGCCTCGAGCATCTCATAGCCGCTTTGTAAAACCGCAACCACATGATTACTAAGGACACTTGTAGCGCAGTGATATAAAGCCTTATCCTCCTTGGCAACATGCAATACATGATTTCCATGAGCCTCAAGAATCGCACTCATAGTTCGAACTGCGTCATCATTTCCCTCAAGAGTAAAAAATGCTTCATTTAATTGTAAATAGGAATTATATTTGTTGCTGAACGCCAACATTGGATGAATAGACAAACCTTTTGCCCCGGTTTCATCTATCCCTTGAAATACATCTGATGATAATGAGCCACTGAAATGACTAATTATTTTGTTATTTAAATCATACTTACTTATGCAATCCCATATGTTTGCAATCTCACCATCCTGTGTGGTGATAAACAGGGTATCACTAAGTTCGACCAACTGGGACAAGTCACTAAAACTCTTGGTCTGGGTAAAAGCCGCAGCATCATCTGCGCGCTTGGGATGTCTGTCATAGAAACCAATGACATCCTCGCCACCAACCGACAGATATTTGCCCATAGAATATCCTACTCGGCCGGAGCCTATTATTCCAATCTTCATGTTATCACCTCGTCTTCTCGCCAATAAAGCCAGCCGCCTGGCAGCTGTCAGTTGCTCAGATACCGCTCCGTAAAAATCAGATACAGTTCCTCGCAGTCGCAAAGTCATGTAATAACACATTACCATCTGATGCAGTTTCCAATGGAATACCGCTCGATAAAAATTTAACACTATCCAAAACAAAAGACAAGGAAAACCTCTCCTTGCCTTTAAAAATATACAAAACATGAAGGCCTGGTATGAAAGCGAGCTACACCCGTAAGTTCTTGCGCAAGCCTTTCGGATAATGGTTCTTCACTGTGTTGCCCGTCACCTTGCACCAACCTGCGGAATATCCGTCAATAAATACCACCTGCCATCCGGGCTGCACATCTCTGTTAAATGTCTCTCCATTGAAATATTTCATGACATCCTCATAATCATCAGCCATGGTAAGTCTGACACCAGCAGTCACATCAGATTCCCTCAGAGCCAGAGCCCACGCGTGTTCTGGTTCAAATCGATTCTTCTTCACCTCGCCCAAATGTAAGCCCACGCGATATACTTTCAATCCTTTTAGAGAAGGAATTGGAGTTTGAGCATCTGTAGCCAGACATATCTGATTTCCAAATTGGATAAAGGACCCGGTTTCAAAATCCTTATACGCATCCTCATTCAATACTTCCCTGGCAAATTTCTGCAGTTCCGGAAAATGCTTAAGAGGATATGTCTTCTCTGTTTTATAATCGATGGCTAGCGAATCTGGATTGAAACCTGCGGAATTATAATCTCTGGTTTCCAAGCCCTGATCAACCTCAGCTCCTAACTCTTTCTTATGAAGAACTGCAAGAAAATGTCCTTCGCCATTCAATTTATGAGGCCACAGTCTAATTGTATTCTCTATTCCTTCAGCCACCGGAGCACCATCTAACTCGCCAAACTTCTCAGCCCAATCAGCACGGCCATCACTCATCCCATCAAACTTCACCACAGGTACAATCTCCATGTCAGGATGTCGATGCAGAAATCTGGATACAGAGCCTTCGTTCTCATCAGGCGCAAATGTGCATGTGGAGTATACCATAACCCCACCGGGCATCAGCATATCATAAGCGCAATCCAAGATATAATCCTGCCTCTCACCACACATGCGCACATTTTCCAGAGACCATTGTTCTCCTGCTTCCTCATCTTTCCTAAACATGCCCTCGCCAGAGCAAGGCGCATCAACCATTATACGATGAAAAAACTCAGGGAACTTCGGCGCCAGTTTCAGAGGATCCTCACTTACAACCAGACAGTTTCGAATTCCCATACGCTCAACATTTTCAGCGAGAATTTTCGCGCGATTTGGGATAATCTCGTTCGACACCAGAAGCCCATGCCCCTGCATATAAGATGCGATTTGGGTTGTCTTGCCGCCTGGTGCAGAACACAAATCCAGTATGCGGATACCTGTATGGTTGGCATTATAGTTGTTCAATCCTTTTTCATCCAATTTATAATCTGTAGCATTGGTTGTTTTATTTGAACATGTTTCTCCAGCTTCAGCACTTGGAAACCACAACTCCTCTCGCATTAAATATGCCGCAGGAGACATGGCGCTGGCTTCCTGAATATAGTAAGCTCCCGCTTCATGATAAGGATGTTTTCCCGGTCTGAATCCACTCACTTCCGGATTAATATAATATCTGCCACTTGGCTCCCATGGAATAGCCGTCGCCTCAAAACATCTATCGCCAATCAACTCCTCAATTGAATCAGTTAATGAGTCAGTGGAATAACCTGGCAGCATTGCCTTAAGTCTATTTATCCTAAGAGCGTAATTACGCTTATTATCATAGCTTGCAAGGAATTCCTGCAGCTCCTCTTCTCCAAGCATCTGTTCAATTCTATCTATAAAATCCTGTGGCAGCATCAATTGCACTAACCTCATTTCCTAATAATATGCATTCTATTATACACTATCATCTACTTAGCAAGAAGACACAAAATCATCAAATGTACCGGATAAACCAAATAGAAAAGCTTCGAATAATAGCATAAAAAAAATGAAGCCCCGGAATCCTTTCCGAGGCCTCTTCACACACCAAACAAAAACTAGGCTTATAACCTTATTCGATACGAATAACTACACGCTTTCCCATGCTTTCAGCAACTTTCACAAGAAAATCAAGAGTTGGATTATACTTACCACTCTCCATACGAGAAATGTTAGATTTCTGCGTTCCTGATCGATCAGCTAAAACCTGTTGCGTCAAGTTGACTGCTAATCTAGCTTCTTTCAATTGTCTTGCCGCTTCCTGTCTAGCTTCTGTCGAGCTCTGCGGAACTATACCATCTTCATATCTCTTTCTCATGTCATCACCGCCATTCGTAGTGTTAGATTATCATATATGATAACATTTGTCAATAGTTTTTCGCCCTTTTTTTCTATCTTTTTTTCAATCACAACCACAGACAACACAAAAAACCTCTCCGCCGGCTATACCAGCAGAGAGGTTTTCAATCACTCAACTATTAAATTTACAACTTCGCAAGGGCTGCTACTGCATCTTCTGCAATAATCTGTTTGCCATGCTCCTCAATGAGAGCGCCACCTTCATCAAAAGTGAAGATTTCATCAGCATATTCGCACATTGTCATAATCTGGCCCGCTACGAATTTCTCGTCATTTACGAAGGCTATCTCAATATAATACTCTTCATCATACTTGTACAATTTAGAGTAGCTACATTTAACATCTTTCAAAGCCTTGCTCATACGGATGCAATCATCCAAAGACTCCATTCTAACCAATACCGGCTTTCCACCCAGAATCTTGTCTGAGTACTCTTCACCAATCTTTTCAGCAGCTCTCTCAGCCTTTGGTTTGCAATATTCTGATGAATCCTGCATATACATAGATTCGTCATCATCATCCAGACTAGCAGCTTGCATCAGCTTGTCTACCATATCTTTAATTACATTGTTAGACAAATCATCGAAGGCCTCTTTACCATATTTCTCTTTAAATTTGCCAAACTTTTCAGCCGTTTCCAGGATATCATCCAATACAGGGTTTCTAGCCTCATCACCCTCTAAATTTATGATGAGAGAAATATTCCCAGTCTTTAAAATGTGCATCTGCACACTAAAATAATGGCCCATCTCCTCAATGTCCAACACATCCTGTGCCTCATCTACTACCTCTCGAAGAAATTCCTCCGTCTTATCTCTGTGATCAAGGAAGTCGTCGATGGCAATACCCTTCTCTTCAAGCTCTTCCTGAGATATCAAACATTGTATCTGTTTTTCACTTATTCTCTTAAATTTCATATTTGCCACCTCCCATTCTCATAAATACCATTGATTCCATACACCATCACTTCTTTTATCGCCCCATGCGCATCAGTCCATCAGAAGTTGCCCTTCTATAATTATTATATCGTGTATTTCGTCAAAATAAATATACCAGTAATTTAATTTTATTACTTTCCACAATTATGCCATATACTTTGAGACATAATTGGGACATTTTCCTAAAAAACGAAAAAGCACTAAAACCGCAGTACTCTGGATTTTAGCGCTTCCCTTTCTTAATAATGCCGGTGATGGGACTTGAACCCATACGAAGTTGCCCTCGCAAGATTTTGAGTCTTGTGCGTCTGCCAATTCCGCCACACCGGCATTCTGTCGGTAAATCACCGACAAATGCTAGTATATATTATTCCAGGTCTGATGTCTAGTATTTTCTTTATGATTTTCCAAAAAATTTTCCAAATATCATCCCAGCCAATACCAACACACAATCTATTTCAACTTGTCAAATATGTCGAAGCAGTCAAATGTTGCAAAATAATCCTGTGGTTTCTCAGCACGACGGATAAGTTCAAAGCTTCCATCTTCCTTCAGAAGCACTTCTGCAGACTTCAACTTACCATTGTAGTTGTATCCCATTGCAAATCCATGAGCACCTGTATCATGAATATAGAGAATATCTCCCATCTCGATCTCAGGGAGTTTTCTATCAATAGCGAATTTATCATTATTCTCACAGAGAGAACCAGTTACATCATATGTATGATCACAAGGAGCATCCTCCTTACCAAGAACTGTAATATGATGATAAGCTCCGTACATAGCTGGACGCATAAGATTTACCGCACAAGCATCCACACCAATATACTCCTTATAAGTATGCTTCTCATGAATAGCTGTTGTCACAAGCGCACCGTAAGGTCCCATCATAAATCTACCCATCTCAGTATAAATAGCTATATTACCAAGACCAGCTGGCACAAGTACCTCGTCGAACACTTTGTGTACTCCCTCGCCAATTGCAGCAATATCATTTGGTGTCTGATCAGGCTGATATGCAATTCCCACACCACCTGAGAGGTTGATAAATGATATCTCAACTCCAGTTTCATTCTTCAGCTCAACTACAAGCTCGAAAAGAGTCTTGGCAAGAGCAGGATAATAATCATTTGTTACAGTATTACTTACAAGGAATGCGTGAAGACCAAATCTCTTGGCACCTTTGTCACGCAGAATCTGATAAGCCTCGAAGAGCTGTTCCTTGGTCATTCCGTATTTAGCATCTCCCGGGTTGTCCATAATGCCATTTGACACAGCATACACACCACCCGGATTGTAACGACAACTGATTGTCTCAGGAATATGGCCGATTGCCTCCTCCAGATAATCAATGTGAGTGAAATCATCAAGATTGATGATAGCACCAATCTTGTCTGCGTATACGAACTCCTCAGCAGGTGTATCATTTGAAGAGAACATAATCTCCTCGCCTTTCATTCCCAGAGCATCACTAAGCATCAACTCTGTCAGCGAAGAGCAGTCTGTACCACATCCATATTCTCGCAATATATTAATTAAGAAAGGATTTGGTGTGGCCTTTACCGCAAAATACTCTCTATAACCCTTGTTCCAGGCGAAAGCTTCCTTTACAGCAGCAGCATTGGCTCTGATTCCCTTCTCATCATAAACATGAAATGGTGTTGGAATCTGCTTACTAATTTCAAGTGCTTTTTCTTTTGTGAGAAATGGTGTCTTCATCTCGTTCTTCTCCTTTTCAACTCTAGTCTACGCATTATTTGTGCTACATAATAACATTTTCTGCATAAATATGCAAAGAATATTTGCACAAAATTCCATTATTTAGCGGATTAGCCCAATTTAGCGGATTGCCCCAATATTCCATGTACCCAAAAGGACAATCCTATGTTAAAATGTAGGAAATGGATTGAATGCCCTGCCACGGTAGGAAATCACAGGGCAGAAAGTATTATAAATATGAGAATATCAATTACTAATGAATACGGATTAACTACATATGTAGATTCCATTGCTCCAACGAGTAATTCTAATGTGTCAAATGATGACGCATCATCCTTTTCAAATGTATTGGCAACTGAAGAAGCTTCTTTGAATAATACTACTAATGTCACTCATCCTGCCGGGACTGTGACCTACGCAGATCTGTTCAACGAGGCTGCTGCAACCTATGGAGTGGATGTCAATCTCCTCACAGCCATTGCCAAGCAGGAATCAAACTTCAAGGCAGACGCCATAAGCTCTGCAGGTGCAATCGGAATCATGCAGCTCATGCCTGCTACAGCAGAATCTCTGGGAGTGTCAGATCCTTATGATGCCAGGGAAAATATTATGGGCGGCGCGAAATACATCCGCCAGATGTTAGATAGATACGATGGAGATGTGACATTGGCTCTGGCAGCTTACAATGCCGGCAGTGGAAATGTAGCCAAATATGGTGGCGTACCACCATTTACCGAGACACAAAACTATGTAGCCAAGGTTACTGCCAACTATGAGAGCAAGATTGCTGTACCAGATATCGTTTACTCGTCTCCTGCAGGCGCATCTGGTAGTGCTAGCGCGGAAAATGCTGATGCGGGAAATGTGGCAAGCGCAACAAACAATGCAAGTACAGGAAATGCCGATGCCAACTCAGCATATATAAAAATGCTCTATGAGACACAGGGGCTGATTAACCAGTTAATTGCTGAGAGCAACAATTAAATAACAAATATTTCAGCAAGAAAAAAGCAGGTTCTTATGAACCTGCTTTTATAATACTTCTAAAGCTGACAAGCGGACTTGAACCGCCGACCTCTTCATTACCAATGAAGTGCGCTACCACCTGTGCCATGTCAGCCTGTCTTAAAACGACCTTGATAAATATACTATATTTACCTCTGACATGTCAAGGCATCACCACCTAGTCTACTTCATAATCTCATTTAATTTTTCTACAATTTCGTCCAAGCTACTCTCAGGTATAGTTCCATCCTTGTATGAGCTCTCAATTGTGCTATCGCTAGCAACCAAAGCAGATACATCAAGCCAGGTACCTTTCTGGAATATTTCATCAAATATTCCAAATACATTTCTATCCTGTAGTAGTTCTGAAAAAGGTATATTTCTAAAATCCATAATTATACTCTAGAGAGGTATTCTCCAGTTCTTGTATCAATCTTGATCTTATCGCCTGTGCTAACAAATAATGGAACATAAACTGTAGCACCAGTTTCAACTGTTGCAGGCTTTGTAGCATTTGTAGCTGTATTTCCAGCAACACCAGGCTCTGTCTCAGAGATTTCAAGCTCAACAAAAAGTGGTGGCTCAACAGCAAATACATTACCGTTGTGTGAGCAAACTTTTACAATATCATTTTCCTTCACAAACTTAAGAGCATCACCAATATCATCTGCATTAAGAGAAATCTGGTCATATGTCTCAACATCCATGAAGTTGTACATCTCTCCATCATTGTAGAGATATGTCATATCCTTACGATCGATATGTGCTGTTGGGAACTTCTCTGTAGGTCTGAATGAAGTCTCAACTACACCACCGTTCACAATATCCTTTAACTTTGTACGCACGAAAGCAGCACCTTTTCCAGGCTTTACATGCTGAAATTCGACAATCTGACATACCTTGCCATCATATTCGATAGTAATACCATTTTTAAAATCGCCAGCTGTAATCATCTGTTAATTCCTCCTTAATATCGGGGCATAAGCCCACTTATGTTCTATATTTTAATATAAAACACAGACATTGGCAAGTTTTTATACGTTGGTGAATTTATTGGTATTCTGATTCAATTCCCCTACAATCTTATTGCTTTCTTCCATCTCATTGGAAATAGAATATAACTCTCCAACCAGGTCAGAAGTATTCTCCGCAGCACTTGTCACTCCATGAGCACCCTGATCTACAGCTGTAGATACATCATTGATTTTGGTTACAACCTCGTTCATTGTATTCTTCAAATCAGCTACTGCATGGCTGAAATCTATCATTATATTATTGATGTACTCAGAATCCGCACTGTACTGATGTCCAGAATCTACGAATCCATCATAATCCTTCATAACAGTCTCGTTGATGTATTCTATAATCTTCTCTGAGTTCTCAGACAAATCAGATACTGCTGCAACAACCTTCTCGTTGATTTCCTGAATATTGTTGGCAGTCTCTCTGCTGCTATCAGCCAGATTTCTAATTTCATCAGCTACAACTGCAAATCCCTTGCCGGCTTCACCAGCACGGGCAGCTTCAATAGAAGCATTTAACGCCAGAAGATTAGTCTGTGAAGAAATGCTTAGGATATCATCTGTAAGAGCATTTACCTCTTCCACGCTCTTACTATTTTCAATTGCAGTTTCAAGAGATCCTAAAATCTCGCTTATCATAGCCTCTGTAGTACTCTTGTTGGATACAGCAGTCTGCTCCAAATCCTCAGCACGGTTTTTCATATCACCAGCATATTCCAAGATAGACATAGATTTCTCATTGATGCCATCCATCTCATTACCGGCATCCTCAACCGCAGCATTTACATTTGCAAGACTGGCAGCAACCTCCTGCATTGTTGCTGACAACTCTTCCATTACAGCAGAAATATCATTTGCACTATCATTTACCATTGATACTGAGTTGCTTACATTGGCAAATGTCGAATCCAAATTGCTGGCACTTCCTCTGATTCCGGAAATAATTCCCTGCAGGGATTCGATAAATGTATTGACTCCCAGCACCAGTTTACCCACTTCATCCTGCTGGTAAATTGTAATTCTCTTGGTCAAATCTCCAGCAGAATTATTTACATCCAGAACAAGATCATCCAATTCCTTTGATGACTTTCTCAGAGGATTGACCACACCGCGCAAAATTATAACAAATGCCAAAATAAAGCCAATTATAACCGCAAGAACAGCGCCCATTATACATACTTGCACGTTTTTATATGATTCCTTTAACTGGTCCTGAAGCTGTACCACATTCTCAGATGTCACTCTGTCCATTTCTGAAATAATAGTTAAGACATCCGAGTTGGAATCCTTGATTTTCAGAACACTCTCATCAGGAGAAATACCCTGTGCATAGTACTCCATCTTCTCATGACGAGCTTCCTTTGCTGTACCTGCAATTTCAACCAGTTCATTAGCAAATTGCTTCTCCTCTTTGGTCAAAGCATAGTTTATATAATTCTGTGCTTCTTCTTCAATGAGATCAAACTGCTCATCCATGGCCTCTCGATAGTTGGCAACCAAATCCATCTTATTTTCAGATGACGCAACCATTGTATTTGCCATAGTGTAATGATAACGAATACTTCCAACTGATTTCTGGCATTCCATCATATTAACAGCGATTATCTGTGATTTATCTTCCACTTCATCAACAGCTCTGTTCATGATAAATAATGATATTGATACCATAATTCCCAGCACAACAAAAGGAATACTGATTTTTGCAAAAACACTCAACTTACTTACATGAGGCTTTCTTTTGTTTGCTCGCGCTCGCGAGCTTTCATTCCGTTTCTTCTCCCCTTTTTGAACAACATCTTTCATAGTTAATGCCCTCCATATAGTTTCGTTTTTACTACAATTATATTATGAAGGGCATTAATTAATTTCCATTTATTTGTTAGAAAATCAGATTTATAGACATTTTTGTAAATCAGGTTAAATATTTCTCCTCAAAGTCCTCAACTGAAATTGGTTTTGAGAAATAATATCCCTGGAACATGTCACAATCCAAATCTCTCATCATATTAAATTGTTCTTCCGTCTCCACGCCTTCGGATACAACTCGCATATCCAGATCTTTGGCGATTTGAATGGTGGACTTCAATATATTTCGGGTTCTATCTATATCTTTGATATTGCGCAGGAATTCCATGTCCAATTTCAGCACATCCGCCTTGATATCTTTCAATACAGTAAGTGATGAATACCCGCTGCCAAAGTCATCAATTTCAATATCAAAACCGTAACCTCGTAAATCATTTACCATTTTCATATGTTTATCCATGTTGGTGGCAAATATTGATTCTGTAATTTCAAGTTTTAGATTCTTCGGATTAATATCATATTTCTCAACCAACTTCTTCATGGTCTTGAAAATATCTATATAATACTGGTCTTCCACGGAAATATTTACCGAAATATATAAATCATCCAGCCCACGCTTCTTCCAGTCAGCCAGCTTCATGCAAGCCTTCTCCCACATAAATGTATCAAGCAGATGAATAAGTCTGGCCTTCTCCAAGACACCAATAAAGGATGCTGGAAAACGCATTCCACCATTTTCCCTGTCAATCCATCTGACCAAAGCTTCAGCTCCAATCATCTGTCCTTGGGAATCTGTCTGAGCCTGGAGATACATCTTCAAATCACCTTTATCCAAGGCTTCACCAAAACCATTTATAATAGCATTGTTGGTAAGTTCTTTTTCCATAACCTGCTCATTATAATACGCAATCTTGTTGGTATAATTTCCCTTTATACTGCTGATTGCCATATTACATTTATCGCACATGGCAAATACCGGCTCAAACCTATCCACTATCTCATAGACACCCATGTATATCTGAACCCGGAAAAACTGATTAGAAAACTGGTCTTTTAAATAGTCAATAGTCTCCAGAAAATCACGACTCTGAAATCTCACTCTAGGCATGAAAAATGCAAACTGATCCACACCAATTCGACCGTAAATATCATCCTCCTTAGCATATTTTTGCATCTCTTTGGCATGCATTTTCAATAATTCATCACCAGTCTCATAACCCAACATATCATTTATCAATTTGAAATTCTTGATATCAGAAGTTATCATGACATAATATTGCTTCGGATTATTGAGAAGCGCCTCCTCAACCTTCTCAAAGAAATATTCCGCATTGTACAAACCGGTAAGTGGATCGTGAGTCGCCTTGTAATGTTCTAAGTTATATCTCTCCACTTCCTCTGTTCTATCAGATATAGTCAGGTAGTAACCGATTTCATTATCCTTCTTGTCATATAATTTACATGCACTAACTTCGAAATTATAACTTCTGTATGCATCTTTGAGATCTTTGAAGACAACCTTGCCTCGCTTGTCATCTTCAGTCCAATTCTCCTCAAACCATTTACGGCAGTAGTCCTCAATTGGAGTGAGATTACCATCTATTATTTTCGTTTTGTCAAATCTGTTGAAAATGCTCTTGCCCATCTCATTAATGTAGATGCAATGATGATTTACATCAAAACATGCCACGCCCACATCAAACCTGCCGACAGCATTAATAAGAGATGATTGTATCAAATCATTTGGCACATAAATAATAGTAAAATAACAAAGCAATATGCACATCAAACAATAAGCAATAAGCGACAAATCAATAGGCAGATGCATCATGAGCCCAATGGCATCTATGGCGATGCAAGCTGCAAAACTGGCAAGAACCACCAGATATTTGGTGCGATACACTCTCGGTGCAGTAAATAATCTGTGAAGCAAAATAAAAACTGCAAAGCACACCAGCACATAAGAATAATTGAGATGAGCTGCGTAAAAACTGCCAAAGTTCACCGGACGGGCGCACTGGCCGAAGCCCGGCACATATTCAATTACAACTTCAAATTGATTATGAAAGAAAATATTGGCACAAGCTGAGATACTTCCGATTATGGCCATAATAAGCATTGGCGGGAAGAACAATCTCTTATGCCTGTTGAAGCCTGTGTATTCCATAACATATAAGACGAAAAACATCAGAAGCCAATCAATTGTAGATGTAAATATACTATGAGAAATAAGGCCTGTTATCTCCGTTGTACTAATAATGAACAAGCCATTAAATAGAATGGATATAAGGGCAATATTTAACAAATGATGCAAATATCGAATCACATTGTCCTTGTCCTTCATTTTGCCAATTAATCCATTAGATGTAAAAACTATTAGAACTAATACAAATAAAACCCCTAAATAAACTGTTTTCCACATAACGCAGTCCCCTTATAACCCCAAATAAATAATCACCACCGGCAAGCCGGTGGCTCATGCCATATTGACATGTGATTATATTTATTAATTCTGTCGAGATTCAATCTCTGAGAACATGTCTATTCTCTCCTGATGACGTCCCCCCTGGAACTCTGCTTCAAGATAAGCATCAACGATAGATTTTGCAACCTCTGTACCTACTATTCTAGCGCCAAATGCAATAATATTGGCATTGTTGTGTTCCTTTACCAGTCTGGCTGTTGTAGGCTCTGAGCAAACTGCTGCGCGAACACCATTTACCTTGTTTGCCGCAATAGAAATTCCAACTCCAGTACCACAAATAAGAATTCCACAATCATACTCTCCGCTGACAACTGCCAATCCAACCTTCTCTCCGTATTCCGGATAGTTTACGCTGTCAGATGTATCTGTTCCGAAATTTGTCACCTGATGTCCCTTCTGCTCCAAGTATGTCTTGATTTCATTTTTCAACTCTACAGCTGCATGATCATTTCCAATTGCAATTTTCATTTTTATATAAACTCCTAAATCTTAATATAATTACATTCATTATTATATCAAATATTTGACAATATTTTCCATAGCATTATTCTAACAATTATCAATGGAAATTGGAGCGGATACTATAATCAATTCATAAGTTTATTGTAACAAAAAGCCCGCAAGCAACCACATGCTTACGGGCGAATATACATAATAAAATTTTATAATGAGAAGTTCTCAGCTCCTCTAATAACAGGCTCGGCAGCTGAAGCGCCTACTGAGATATCACTTCCAACGAAATACTGATACTCATGAAGCACCTGATCCTTCTGCATATCTGAAATGGCTTTCTCCACATCAAGAGAATGGATATCAGCTTCTTTACCTACCATTTCAAATGTCTCATCAGGATTATACTGATTAGCATAATCATAAGCTCCAAATGTCTGCTTGTTTCTACCATTTTGCTCAGCCGCCACTGATGCGTCTCTGTCATCGGCAACAACCGGCTTTATCTGATCAACCTCAGCCTGTGTCTGGATACTTGCTTGTGCTTCCTCAGCCTGACGAACTTTCGATATTGAATTGTAATCATAGAATCCAATTGATGGACGGATACCTGATATATTCATTATCTAATTCTACCTTATTTTAAAATCTCAAAAGTTAATAGTTAAAAAATATGTCCTTATGTAAGTGAAAGCATCTATCACTTTCAATTTATATATCGGATAGGATATCACAAAATTAACACCCTAGGATGAAGATTTTGTGAAATGATTGTGTACTCCAATTATTTCTTGGAAGTACGGCTATTGAGCATCTTCTCAAGTTCGCTCATAAATGTATTCACATCTTTGAACTCTCTGTATACAGATGCGAAGCGAACATATGCAACATCATCCAAATCTTTGATTTTGTCCATAACAATAGCACCGATTTCCTGGCTTGGAATTTCCTTCTCTTCACGAGCGAAGATTTCTGTCTCCACATCATCAATAAGATCAGTAATCTGCTTTGCTGAAATAGGTCTCTTGTGACAAGCATTCAAAATACCAGCTTCAATCTTGGAACGATCATACTGTTCACGGTTATTATCTTTCTTGATTACAATTAATGGGATTGTCTCGACCTTCTCATATGTAGTGAATCTCTTCCCGCATTCATCACACATACGACGACGGCGAATAGAATTGTTGTCGTCAGCCGGTCTAGAATCAATTACTCTAGTATTCTCACTGCTGCAAAATGGACATTTCATATGTCAACCCTCCAACCAAATAAGTATTATTGTCTCTGTATACCCCCAGAAAAAATAGTCTCACTCATACTATAACAACATATAGTGTTATGATAATAAAAAAACCACAAATTGTCAATGAATGTATAAGGAAAATTCATATGACAACTCGTGGTTTTCATGATTAATTCAGGTTTATATTTTACACATTGAATCTAAATAAGATTACATCTCCGTCTTTTACTACGTAGTCCTTACCTTCCATGCCTACAATGCCCTTTTCCTTGGCAGCTGATAATGAACCGCAGTCAAGCAAATCCTGATAATTTACTACTTCAGCCTTGATAAATCCGCGTTCGAAGTCTGTGTGAATCTTGCCTGCTGCCTGTGGAGCCTTGGTTCCCTTGGTAATTGTCCATGCACGGCACTCATCCTCTCCTGCTGTAAGGAATGAGATAAGTCCGAGAAGTTCATAGGACGCAGCGACTAACTTATCTAAACCTGATGATTCCACACCCAGGTCTGCAAGGAACATTGTCTTCTCTTCATCATCTAACTCTGACAGTTCTTCCTCTAATCGCGCAGATACAACAAATACCTGTGAACCTTCCTCTGCAGCAAGTTTTCTAACTGCTGCAACATACTGGTTTGAATTGCCATCATCTACAAGGTCGTCCTCTGCAACATTTGCAGCATAAATAGTAGACTTAGCTGTCAGAAGATTATAGCCCTTGAACCACTCCTGTAAATCCTCATCATCAGCAACTTCAAATGTACGAGCCATCTTGCCAGCCTCAAGGTGAGCCTTGATAGCCTCAACCTGCTCCAATTCCTTGGCAAGAGTCTTGTCCATCTTGGCCTGCTTGGAAATCTTGGCAATTCTTCTGTCTAGAATCTCGATATCAGAGAAGATTAACTCTAAGTTGATAGTCTCAATATCACGAGCTGGATCAACACTTCCATCTACATGAACTACATTACCATCTTCAAAGCAACGAACCACATGCACGATTGCGTCAACCTCGCGGATGTTAGCCAGGAACTGATTTCCAAGACCTTCACCGTGTGATGCACCTTTTACAAGACCAGCAATGTCTACGAACTCGATTGTGGCATGTGTCACCTTCTTAGTGTTGTACAATTCTCCTAATTTCTCAATTCTCTCATCTGGTACCTGTACCACTCCCACATTTGGATCGATTGTGGCAAATGGATAATTTGCTGCAAGGGCTCCTGCCTTGGTAAGTGAATTAAATAATGTGGATTTTCCTACGTTTGGAAGCCCGACGATTCCCAACTTCATGGTATTATTCCTCCTAACAGATGCTGATTTTTAACATTGTAAAACGCATCTGATTTCTATTTATATTTGTGGTTATCTAAAAAACCTATGATATAGTAACACATTTCTTTGCAAAAGACAAAAGAGCAGCTATCTATAAATGTCTATAAATGCTAATCTGAATTTGAGTGACTACACATTGTATGGAACCGCTATCCTTTTAGTTCAAAATACCTTCATCCAATAAGAACTGTTCAATTCCAATATATGTTATTCCGTTATCATCCTGCCATGGTTGTAAATAATCTCTAACAACTACGATTTTACTAAAAGAATCCGGTATACTCAACTACTCCCACATCAACATTAAGTCCTCTCCGAATCAAGTCATTATATATAATGTTTTCCATGATGTGAGTTTCTTCCATCTGTCTGAACTCTAATCTTGCATTACGGAGGCCCATATCACTGTAATAATATTTTGCAGGAGTTCCAATATACTTACGTCCCTTCACATCATATCTAATAGCTTTTCTTATAAGGAACGAATCTTCAAAATATCCTATATATTTATCTATAGTTTCTGATCCGATTGAAATCTGTCTTTCACTTTTAAATGTCTTGGCCAGTTTACTTGGATTTGTCAATGAGCCTACCGACGATGCTAACACATCTAATAAAACATCAAGAACTTCTGTATCATTCTTTATTTTATTTCGATCTATAACATCTTTAATATAGGTTCTTTCAAATAAATCTTTAAGATACTTTCCCTTTTCCTCATGCGAACTCAAAGTTGCTAAATAAGGCATACCGCCATATGTATAATAATCCTGCCACGCACCTCTTTTATCCCCTTCATATACTTCGTAAAATTCAGCAAATGACAAAGGATAAACTCTAATCTCATCTCCTCTATCTCGAAATTGAAAATCGTGATTACAATCTGTTTGCATGATTTTTTTGCGGATAGACGCAAATATTTTCTGTGCGCTCAAAAGATTTGTCGACCTAGGGGATTCTATAGCTTCTAAACTATAACTATAATCAATTTGTCACTTCAGTTTTTTCGACCGGGCACCACGATGGTGCCCGATATTCTCATTTCAAAAACGGGCACCATTTCGGGCACCAATTTTTTATGAGTTATATGAATCTATAACAAATTATATGGGAGTTGATATTCCAGAGAGCCCAGTGTTTATGCGGGTTTTAAAGACTTTTATAAAGATTTATGGAGATTTATGAAAACCGGCTTCACATAACGATTCCCAACTTCATGGTATTATTCCTCCTAACAGATGCTGATTTTTAACATTGTATTCTTTGCCATCAGATGCAGTATAGGCAAATTTTGCCCACACTGCATCCTTCTTCAATTCTCTTTGCATCTATTCCGGACAAAACAGGTGTTGGTTGAATTGGCTTAACTTTAACTCTCATTTTAACTCCCAGCACTAATATCCCACTTTCCTTAATTCATCCATCAGCGCAGTCCTGCGCTTGTACTCCACTCTCCATTTTTGAACGATTCTATCAGCCTCACTTTTTCCATTTTCACATTTAGCAAGCTTTCTAAGATATTGTACTAGCTCCCTATATCGTCCACGGCTACTAGCCCGCTCCATTTCATGTATAATATAATTAGCATAAACACGAATAACTCTCTCTGGAAACTCCTTCCTCATTTGTTTCTCATATTCGTCGAGCAAAGCTACATTATTTTTTTCTTCCACAATCTTCATAAGCTTCTCATATTTATTTTCCTGAGCTAATATATCACATATAAAATAAATATTATTACTTGCTTCCAATATCGAGTCTATAAACTTATTCCATTCTGTTTTTGAGCCAATACACTTCTTCAACTTATTATAATATGTCAGATCTGTCTGATAGCAGTGTAGAAGCTGAAAAATCAGCTCTTTGGTATATTTGTCCTCATCTCTCAGTTCTTCATATAAAGAAATAAGTTGTTCACTATATCTCTTAACCTTCTTTGCACAGTCCTTATCCAGCCTTTTACTTTCTTCTAATATTTGCAATGCCAAAGGCTTATTATTAGCCTCAAGTGCTTCTTCAAGCTCCAACTCTCTCACGCTAGAAAAATGTCTATGTTGGGTTCTAAATTCCAAGATTTCTTCGTCGGACAAATGAAGTTGTCTCATATATTCTAACCTTAGCAGTACTACATCCTGATACCCATATCTTACTGAATAAATAGCTCCAGCATCATTCTGCATTTTATGCTCTTGGATGATATCATCCAAGATTTCCATCCGCTCTTTGATTTCATCTTCCGAGAGGAAAAACTGTTCATAAAATTCATCAATATATTCCTGCATATAATCAACTACATAATCAGTTTCCTTATTCACTAGAAACCACTTTTTAATAGCTAATGCCTCCTCTTCTGGAGCATTCAATGTCAAGCTTTTCCAATAATCATAACAGGTTTGAGCCACCATTCCTGACCCACCATCCGAGTCATCCATATCAGCATTTGCGACTTCATAAAAAACAATATTCACCAACTCAAAAGCCTGCAAATAACAACCATGTTCCATCAAAAAGGGGATTTTATCATCCAAAAATCGACCTAAATCACAACAAAAACTGTATGCATTATTCCAATCGATAAAGCCGCCTCGTCCACTATATTGATATAAAATAGACTTTATTTCCTTTTTCAGTTCTGCCATTAATTGCGCTGTCATTTTAAAGTCATACTTTAACTGCAACCGATTTTTCAAGCCATCATCGTTTATTAAAAAATGAACCAATAGTTCTTTGGCATCTTGCTCAGGAATTTTATCTACCAACGCCTCTACTTCTTGTCTCAAAGTATACATAGGAGATATAGCATTTTCCTCTTCATCCTCATTCCCCGCTAAATATCCCTCATATTCGCAAAGCACTGCTGCCATATGCTTGCAATTATACCCTTTTGCAGCATATGGACAATCACATGTCATATCTATAATATCCTCTCCGTCTAAATCAATAGACACGTGATAATAATCACTTCCAGCAACCTCAGCCTCAATCCTATTCTCTAAGACTTCAAAATCAATTACTTTACCATCTTCGCAATACATCATGCCCCGTTTTAATATATGGTTTTCAAATAAATTCATCCAATTCATATTTTTACCTGCCCTGTCCCTCAAGATTTCAAGTACAAATACTTAATTTTTTGCCCTAAAACCATACTCCTTTTTTAATCGCTCAAATATTTCGTAAGCAACAGGGCAGATTGATATGATATCTAAAAATCCAAGTAAGCTATGTAATCTTTCAGGTTGATTGGTATATGGATAATTCTTACAGTTTTCCGGTCTACATTCTCCGAGATTACACTCACCATCCCCATTCAAGAAATCGCAAGGCTTATGCTTCGTTTGATACTCTAGTCCATATTCATCCTTTTCTAAGAAAAAATCAACAAACTGTTCTTCTGATATTCCCAGATGTCTCGCATCATTCTCAATATCCTCAGCTGGTATACTTCCTTTATACAGCCTGCAGCAGTTTCGACATTTACTGCAATCATAATCTGAAAACAATTCATTATGTAACTCAAGGAACTGTTTATCCAATTTTTTCTCATCCGCATGGCCTTTTAAAAATGTACGGAACCTATAGTTCTCTTCTTCCTTTAATTCGGCTGCCTGCTGAACCTTATCTGGTGTTATCATGGTATTCTTCTCCTTTAAATAATACGTATATATTGAGCCAGTCAGCTTACATTTTATCCATTAATCAAATGGCAAATCTTCTTTCGTACCATCTCTATCTATTTCGTGGATACCTGCTTCGCCTCCTATCTCTTCCCATGTAACACCATAGGCAAAGCCACATTCTGTATATCCTGCAATAAATGCAAATGTCTCATCCGATTCTATATATGAATTTGAAATATTATTTTTCTTTTTCTCCATAATTTTATACACCTTGTCATTGTACGCTTTACTAAACACAGCATATACCTTTTGCTGTGGTTTCGAACTAACATCCTTACATCCCAGTATCTATAAGGCTTTGAGCCACTTCATCAAACTTTATGGAGATTCATGAAAACCGGCTTCACATAACAATGCCCAACTTCATGGTATTATTTCTCCTAACAGATGCTGATTTTTAGCATTGTAAAATGCATCTGATTTCTATTAATATTTGTGGTTATCTAAAAAACCTATGATATAGTAACACATTTTTTGTAAAAGACAAAAGAGCAATTATCTCAATTTGAGATAACCGCTCTATGTTACGTTCAATCTATTCCGAATATCTATTGAAACTCCTTAATCGTAATCTTCTTTAAGAAATCCTTCTTTAAATGGCGGGGAGTCTCCCCGCCGATTAGGTTGGACCTTGACATTTCTGTCAGCCCAAAAGCTAATTATATTTTATCATGTTAAACTATTTTGTCAAAATTTCGAGTAATAAATCTACATTCATGATTTCACAAAAATTATTAGCACTCTCCCTTGACGAGTGCTAACCTTGGTGGTATAACATAATTGAACAGAGGAACAGAGAAGACCAAAAGAACGGAATGTTCCAATGATCTAATCCCTCCTTCCCCTTGCTCAGTAGCTATTAACAGTATTGAGTGAAAAGGAGGTAAGCATTATGTTAAGACCTAGTATTTTTGGAGAAGATTTATTTGACGATTGGTTCGCATTCCCGGATTTCAGAGATTTGGACAGAACCGAAAGAAAGCTGTACGGCAGACATGCCGACAGGATGATGAAGACCGATGTTCATGAGCATGACGATCACTACGAAGTAGATATCGACCTGCCCGGCTTCAAGAAAGAAGAGATTGGTCTGGAGCTGAACAACGGATATCTCATTATCAGCGCAAACAAGGGTCTGGATAAGG
>JAFUXA010000025.1 GCA_017470985.1 Lachnospiraceae bacterium | reverse complement strand
CTGCATCCTTTGTTGCCTGACGCTGTGCATCATTGAAGTAAGCAGGTACTGTGATAACAGCTTCTGAAACTGTCTCACCTAAATAGTTCTCAGCATCAGCCTTTAACTTCTGAAGAATCATAGCTGAAATCTGCTGTGGAGAATACTTCTTATCATCGATTGTACGACCATTGTCTGTACCCATATCTCTCTTGATAGAAGCGATTGTCTTCTCAGCGTTTGTAACTGCCTGACGCTTTGCAGGCTCACCTACAAGTCTCTCTCCATTCTTTGTAAATGCTACGATAGATGGTGTTGTTCTTGCACCTTCCTGGTTAGCAATAACTGTTGGCTGTCCACCTTCCATAACGGCAACACAGCTGTTTGTTGTTCCTAAATCAATTCCTATAATTTTTCCCATGATTTTAATCCTCCTAAAATTCTTGGTTAATAGACTACTTATAAACTAAAGACCACTGAATATTTCAGTATCTAGTTGTCATTTGTTAAATATTGTTGCTAGTTTGCAACTTTTACCATGCTGTGGCGAACTACTGTATCTCTGTACTGATAACCTTTTTGAAGTTCCTCAACAACTTCATTCTCACCGAAGTTATCATCCTCCACATGCATTACTGCGTTATGGAAATCAGGATTAAATTCCTGTCCAACTGCTTCAATTGGTGTTACACCAGCTTCCTCAAGAGATGTCATAAGCTGTTTGTAAACCATCTGCATACCTTGAGCAAATGGATCTTCAGTATTCTCATCTACACCAGCAAGGCCTCTTTCAAAGTTATCTACAACTGGTAAAATCTTCTCAATAATGCTCTTGGCACCCACCTCAAACATCTGAGTTTTCTCTTTTTCAGTTCTCTTACGGAAGTTTTCGAACTCTGCCATCTGACGCATCACTTTGTCATTGAGTTCCTCAATCTTCTCATCTTTTTTATCTTTCTTTTTCTTGAAGAGTTTGCTCTTCTCCTGACCTTCTTCAGCCTCCGAACCTTCTGCTAATTCTTCTGGTTCATCTGAATCAGTCTCCTGAGAAGTTTCTTCTGTAACTTCTTCAGCATCAAGAGTTTCAGTAGCTTCTTCTGTCATTTCTTCAGCATCGAAGTTCTCAGTGTCAACTGTCTCTTCTGATACATTTTTCTTATCTGCCACTTCTTTCCCTTCCTTTCTATATATTATTTATCCAAATCACCTCTCAAGGCATTATCTAATTGACTCTTTAGATTCTTCAGGTTATCCATAACCTTCTCATAGTCCATACGCTTCGGGCCAATAATACCAATTGTACCCTTCATGCCGCCACCTAATTCATAGGTCGCTGTAACAACACTGCAATCCTTCATAGTCTGAACAGGAGCTTCATTTCCTATATAAACCTGAATACCAGTATCCTCACCATCTTCGCTTTGAGTTTCCTCTATGAATTCCTTCAAAGCCTGTTTCTCTTCAAATGCACTGATAAGCTCACTAGCATTCTGAGAATCACTAAGTTCTGGATATTTAAAAATATTAGTTGCACCACTTGTATATATTTCTAAATCATCATCACTGATGGTCTCTGCAACTGTATTCAAAACCTGTGCGATTATATCTTCATGTATTCCAGCCTGTTCCTTCAACTTGGTAATAAGTCCCAGATTAATCTCAGAAACAGTCAATCCATTCAATGTAGTATTGAGAAGCATATTCAACTTCAACATTGTCTCATTGTCCAAAGGATCTTCTACATGAATAATCTTGTTCTTTACAACATTTCCATCCATAACTACTACAGATAAAATCTGATTTTCATCAACTGCGGAAAGCTGTACGAACTTCAAACGATTCCCTCTAACTGACGGAGCAGAAATCATGGTAGCATATTGAGTATCATTGGCAAGAATCTTCACCACTTGCTTCAATACCTTCTCCATCTTCTCTGTCTTCTCAATCATCAAGTCCTTGATCTCAGCAACCTCTTGATTCTTGGCCTCAATCAAATGATCCACATAGAATCTATAGCCCTTATCAGAAGGGACGCGGCCAGCTGATGTATGGGGCTGAATGATATATCCCAATTCTTCCAAGTCTGCCATCTCATTTCTAATAGTAGCAGAGCTTAGAGACAAATCAGCAATTTTGGAAATAACTCGGGAGCCAACCGGCTCTCCTGTCTCTAAATAGTGCTTGATAATCGCATTAAGGATTTTCTCTTTTCTCTCGCCTAATTCTTCCATTAACTTACCTCTTCATATGGATTATAGGTTGTCAGTTTTTCGTTATTAGCACTCAACCAAAACGAGTGCTAACATCTACTAAAGATAATTTACCACCACCTTTAGTTGATGTCAACACTCGATTCATAAAAAAAGTATTAAAATTATTAATATTTCTAATCAAAGAGAAATTCCGAAAGAACTACATTACTTATGTCTCTCCCACGCTCTGTCAGATATATATGTCCTCCTTCCATCACAAGCAGTCCCTCCTGCTGTAACTTCTCCAATTGCTCCCGGTACACTCCTTCTATTTCACATCCAAAGGCTTCTTTGAAATCTTCTCTTCGAACTCCCTGATTCATACGAAGTCCCAGAAACATAAACTCCTCCATCTGATCATGGCGACTCAATGTCTGGCTGCTATCCCAGAGATACATAATCTCTTCTGCTTCCCCGGACAGTCTGGCCTCAATGGTCTGATTGGATGCCACAGGCAACTTATTACATTTCTCAATATATTCATATATATCTGTCATATTGTGATATCTGCAATCACCAATGAGAGAAGCGGCTCCTATTCCAAAGCCTATATACTGACCTCTCTGCCAATACACTTTGTTATGCTCACATTCAAAACCATCTCTAGCGAAATTAGATATCTCATACTGATGATAACCATGCTGGCTCAATACTTGCTCTGTCATTTTGGTCAGATCATATTCAGCATCTTCATTTGGAAGAAATACTGTAGGCTCGCCACACTCTCTACGATGCACATCTTCTTTATATAAATTATAAAAAGGTGTTCCCTCCTCTATAATCAGAGAATAGGCAGAAATGTGAGCAGGCTTTAATCTGATAACATTTTCCAGAGTATTGAGAAGTTTCTCCTTCGTCTGCCCCGGCAATCCTGTCATTATATCCACATTGATATTGGTAAATCCCGTCTTGCGAGCCATCTCATAAGTCCGGAGAAACTGATTAAAATCATGTACTCTCCCAAGAAGCTTCAGTTCTTCATCATCTGCAGATTGGAGTCCAATACTTATTCTATTGATTCCCGCCCTTCTAATAGCTAGAAATTTCTCCCCTGTAACCGTTCCAGGGTTACACTCAATAGTAATCTCAGCTGAACCCGGCACATTGAAATTGTCATAAACGGCAGACATTATTCTCTCAATATGCACACCATCTAACCAAGATGGCGTACCACCACCTATAAATATAGAAGGAACAGCAACTCCCTCAAGTCGCTGTCCCATATATTCTATTTCTTTGCAAATAGCATCCACGTATTTTACTTGAGTGTCCTCATCGTAAACTCCCGAGAGGAAATCGCAATAATTACATTTCTTCATGCAAAAGGGAATGTGTATGTATATGCTCATTTGTGTTGTATCATTCATTTATAGTTCATCCTATTATCTATTCAAGTCTAGAGTAGTCATAATTTATGACTTTCAACAAGGTCAAGACTCGCTCGCGAGTCTTGCGCGCCGGATTCGGGTCTGCTTCAGCAGACAAATTCCTGTCCGAATCCGTGCGCATCCTCGCGGAGCGTTTAACTCAGTCGGAGCTTGTACTCCGACTGAGTTAAATTATTACTCCTCATCAAGCTTAAGCACTGCCATAAATGCTTCCTGTGGAATCTCCACATTTCCCACCTGGCGCATGCGCTTCTTTCCTTCCTTTTGTTTTTCGAGAAGTTTTCTCTTTCGGCTGATATCACCACCATAGCATTTTGCCAACACATCCTTGCGCATGGCTTTCACAGTTTCACGGGCAATAACCTTGCTTCCAATTGCAGCCTGAATAGGTATTTCAAACAAATGTCTAGGGATCTCTTCCTTCAGCTTCTCACACATCTTGCGACCGCGTTCATAAGAAGTTCCTTCAAATACGATAAATGATAATGCGTCAACTTCTTCCTTATTAATGAGAATATCCAGCTTCACAAGCTTAGACTTCACATATCCACTCATCTCATAATCAAAGGATGCATATCCTCTGGAACGGGATTTCAAAGCATCGAAGAAATCATAGATAATCTCATTTAACGGCAACTGATATTTAATTAGAGCTCTGGTCTCCTCCATGTATTCCATGGAAATGTATATACCGCGTCTCTCCTGACACAAATCCATAATTGCTCCAATATAATCGCTGGTAACCATAATCTCAGCATTTACCATAGGTTCTTCCATATAATCAATTTCAGAAGGATCAGGTAAATTAGACGGATTAGTAAGTTCTATCATGGTTCCATCCGTCTTGTGAACCCTATATACAACTCCCGGAGCAGTTGTCACAAGATCCAGATTGTATTCACGCTCCAGACGCTCCTGGATTATTTCAAGATGCAACAATCCAAGGAATCCACATCTGAAACCAAATCCCAAAGCCACTGAAGTCTCAGGTTCGAATTGCAATGCAGCATCATTTAACTGAAGTTTCTCCAAAGCATCTCGCAAATCAGGATACTTGGCGCCATCCACTGGATACAAACCACAGTAAACCATCGGATTAACCTTCTTGTAACCAGGAAGTGGCTCTGCACAAGGCTTGTTAGCATGAGTAATTGTATCACCCACACGAGTGTCCTTCACATTCTTGATACTGGCAGTCATATATCCAACCATTCCAGCGGACAACTCATCACAAGGAATGAACTGACCTGCACCAAAATATCCCACTTCAACAACCTCAAAGCTGGCCCCTGTAGCCATCATCTTCACCTTGTCTCCAGCCTTTAGAGTGCCTTCTTTTACTCTACAAAATACAATAACGCCCTTGTATGCATCATATAAAGAGTCAAATATTAGAGCCTGAAGCTCAGCCTTTGGATCTCCTGTTGGTGCCGGAAGTTTATTTACAATAGTCTCCAACACATCCTCCACATTCAGACCAGTCTTGGCTGAAATCATAGGAGCATCCTGGGCTTCAAGACCAATGACATCTTCTATCTCATCTTTGACACGCTGAGGATCTGCACTTGGCAAATCGATTTTATTAATTACCGGTACCACATCAAGATCATGATCCAATGCCAGATATACATTGGCCAGAGTCTGTGCTTCAATTCCCTGAGCAGCATCAACAACCAGAATAGCCCCATCACAGGCAGCAAGGCTTCGAGATACTTCATAATTGAAATCCACGTGACCTGGAGTATCAATCAGATTGAAAATATACTCATTACCATCCTTGGCATGATATATAGTTCTTACAGCCTGAGACTTAATTGTGATACCACGCTCACGCTCCAAATCCATATTATCAAGAACCTGTGCCTGCATCTCGCGCTCCGTCAGAAGACCTGTCATTTCGATAATTCTATCTGCAAGAGTAGATTTACCATGATCAATATGAGCTACTATACAGAAATTTCTAATTTTACTTTGATCTATAGACATATTTTTCTCCTAAAATATAATTATCATTTCGCATATTTTATTGATTATATACTCTAACCCATTTATAATAAAAAAGGTTACTTAACAAATCATTTGACAATTTATATTAACATAAGAAGAAGTCCCGTGCTACATTTTTGTGTAAATATAATGATTTCTGGTTGACATATTTTCCATACTAATATAAAATATCCTAGTGTGTTTGAAATTGGCTATCCGTGTCTTGCCGTTTCAAACGTGTATCTAAACACTATTTGATAGATTATAAACAATAATATTTCATACACATATGGAGGTGGACAGATTGGCTAACATTAAATCTGCAAAGAAGAGAATTTTAGTAACAGAGACAAGAACAGCAAGAAACAAAGCTATCAAGTCTGAAGTTAAGACAAACATCAAGAAGGTAGAAGCTGCTGTTACTGCTAATGATAAGGCTGCTGCTACAGCTGCTCTTACAGAGGCTGTTAAGAAGATTGAGATGGCTGGTTCAAAGGGTGTATACCACAAGAACACAGTTGCAAGAAAAGTTTCTCGTCTTACAAAGCTTGTAAACTCTATTGCTTAATTATTTTAAATAAGTAAAACAAATAAAACCATCAGTACCGTCATACTGATGGTTTTTTTATTTATTATTAACTCAGCTCTTATGATGAATCCTACTATTTAAAGTTTACCTTTACATTTTCCCTCTCTTCATCACCAACTTCATATAACTTTGCCTTTTCGAAATGGCACACTCCGGCAATAATATTAGTCGGAATCATCATAATATCATTATTATAATTTCGAACGACAGCATTGTAATACTTTCTGGCATTGGCAATATCTTCTTCCACTTGCTGAAGCTGCTCCTGCAAATCAATAAAATTGGCATTCGCTTTCAGCTCAGGATAATTTTCTGACAAGGCCCAAATATTTCGAAGACTTCTATCAATATCATTTTCAAACTGGGCACGCTCAGCCATATTTTCAGTTTTATCAGAAGCATTTCTAGCAGCAACAACATTTTCTAAAGTCTCGCTTTCATGTCTGGCATATTCTCTAACTGTATCAACCAGGTTCGGAATCAGATCAAAGCGCTTCTTCAAATATACATCCATTGTGGAAAGGGCTTCATCTACCCTATTCTTCCCTCGAATCAATTTATTGTAGCTTGCTATAATCCAAATGATCAACAATACTACAACCGCAAGAATAATATACATTATCATTTTCTCCTCCTATATATCTCATCTGCTTTCATACTCTCGTTGCAATTCAGCTTTGTACTGCTACCACCCCTCTCTTTTGGTGGTAAGATTCTGAATTGCCAGCTTATCCAGGTGCTTAGACCATTTCCCCTCCATACCAAATACAACTGCATAAGGTAAAATATGATAGTAATACTCCGGATCTTCCTGAGACAGAAGCACCAACCTGTCATACTCTGCATCTTTGATAAAATCCCTGAATCCATATATTTTCATCATCAATTCAGCATTCTTATCAGATCGAGTGGCCATCACCATGGATAATATAAATATAGCAGCTTCAGCAACAAAGAAAGTAGCCACATCTATTCTAGCCAATGACAACTCTGTCATAAGCAGCACCAATCCAATTCCAGTTTCATATAATATAGCTCCAAGCGCTATCAAAAACTTCCCCATAGATGGCTTCACATGGTAGTTATCATAGCCCTTCCACGCCACCAACATACCACCTGTTGTAAAAAAAGCCGGTATATAAACAAGGGCAAATGCTGCAACTTCCATCAAAGCCATACAACACACCACCATATTAATTATGGCAAATATTATGCATACAAACCTTCTGGTAAAGGACTCATTTTTATAGACCTCACCATATTTCTTTTCATAACCAATTTGAACCTGAATCCATGCCTGGGCAAATTGTTTTATAAAATCATGAGGTGCATTTTTCATATCAAATACCTTTGCCTGACCTGGAAAATATGCTCCCATAAATGTAGTTAGATAATCCGGTTCACCTTCATCTATATCTCTTATCTTCTTTAAAAGAATACCTTTGTTGCTGGATTTAATAGAAATATAGCCTTTATCCGCAAGATAATAGACCATACTCATAATTTCACGATCTTCCAAATTTTCATCCAGGGCATATCCGATTTCCGCCGGAGTCAACCCATCTTGCGGATAGAATTCCACAGTCTGAACCAGAGACTCGCTTCTCTTGTATTTCAACCACAAGAACAAAGCCATAAGCACTGTCAGAAGTGACACTCCTATCACAACCGCACTATTAATATTTAACATAATATCTCTCCCCAGAATTTAACGACTATGCTTAATCATAAGCATCTCCACTGCCAACTGCTCATCCAGTTGACCGGTCTTCACTCGCCACTCTGTATCAGCTGCATCTTCAAGTAGATTTCTTATTTGATTTACTTTGAATCCCTTAGCAGCCTCGAAATTTTTGCGAACAATATAATCGCTCATTTTCATTTTGTTTGCTATCTCACGATTAGTAATTCCATTTGCCGCCAAATCCTTCATGACATACATCTGATTAAACTGGCGCACAATCATAAACAAAATTCGCATGGGAGGTTCTTTGGCAGAGAGCATATCATGATACAAATCCATAACAACATCAAGCCTCTTGGATGCAATAGCATTTATCATATCAAATATTTTGGTCTCCACCTGCTTGGTGCATATAGCTTCCACATCTTCTTTATTGATGGTATCCGACTCATAACAATATGAAATCAACTTCTTGAATTCCCTATCCATGTGATCCATATTATCACCGGTTCTATTCAGGAATTCACCCCACGCATCAGGAGTCATTTTCTTGCCCTCGCGCTTAACATTTCCCATGATCCATGTCTGTAAAATATGCTCGTTAGGCATGGTCTCCTCTTCCACAAAACCGACATCTTTTATGGCTTTAAACGCTTTGTTGCGTTTATCAACATTTGTCTCAACACACACAATTGAAGTTGTCTCTTGTATATTTTTCAAATAATCAGCAAATGCATCATTTGAAGTTTTGAACAAATCTGAATCCTGAATAACAATCACTCGGCGCTCTGCAAAAAAAGGTAATGTCTCAGCCAAATCTATTATTTCACCAACATTAATATCCTTGCCCTCGTATTTAGACAAGTTCATTTTATCGCCACCGGCCAACAATGCATCCACCAATTTGTCGCGATACTGAACCTTGAGATAGTCTTCGTCTCCATAGAGCAAATACGCATTTTTAAATTGTCCTGATTTTATATGTTCTGCCAAAGACATATTATACTATCTCCATTTTCAACAAAGTTATCCAATCATTTTCCTCTAATTCTTCCCCTGTCAATTCAAAGGAATTCTTCTTATAGAAATTCTGTGCCAGGGTATTCTCACGCAACACCCAAAGCCAAGTCGCCCCTTTTTCTTTTATTGCAAAATCTAATAATTGAGTACCAATTTTCCCGCATTGAAAATATGGATCAACATATAGTTTCACAATTTCCTCATCAGCAAGTCTCATCATACCTTTTACAACGCCGTCATCATAGACATATGTATTCTCCAAAACATATGAGTCTTCCAAATACTCTCTCGCCACATCCATTACATTTAAAATCTTGAAATAAAACTCTTCTCCACCAAAAATCGGAAAGAAATTCTTTCTATAATTTTCCACCATCATTTCAGCAATTCTAGATGCATCAGATGCTTCTGCTTTTCTAATTCCCATAGTAAAAACACTCCCAAATATTTCTCGAACCATTATATCATTTATTAGCTTTTACCACCATATTTTGGTATGTCAACTTCCTGATTTATTAATACGATAAATTTACAAGGTAACTGCAACACTCCCGTTGCAGTTACTCTGACAAAGAATTTAGTGTTGCAGTTAGTTTGACAGAAAGGAAAATAAGTTATGAATAATCAACTAAAAGAAATCCTTATCGCATCAATAGATATGAT
>JAFUXA010000011.1 GCA_017470985.1 Lachnospiraceae bacterium | reverse complement strand
TGGGTTAGTATGTTCCCCACATCCAGCTTCCTTCAGATTCCACCTCGCGATGGACACCCTTGCCTTCGGCTATATCCTTCCCACTACCGGGCGGATTCGGGACTTTAACCCGTTAGAAACGTGCGCCGCTAGGCGCACAAAAACAAAAAGTCACTGTTTTTATAAAAACAGTAACTTTTTATTCCTCAACAAATATTTTAGCCAATGCATCACTACTAATTAATGAAAAAACTAATGGAATACACCCTTCTATATCCAATTTTTCTTCCTCTTCTGGCAACAAATACTCATTAGTTTCAATGAACCCAAATTTTTTATACAGCTGAAGTCCATTAGTATTTGAATTCAATGTCACTGCCGTAAATCCAATTGTAGAAGTAGATATATGATATATTTCTTGCATCAAAGTCTGAAAAATTTTATAACTATATCTTTTTCCATCGATATCTACCGCCTCAGTTCCCCTCAAAAAGCGTGATACCGCAAACATACGAATCTCCGCGCATGACAAATACTTAGTTGGGCCATCATTATACATTAATCCCGTTGCATTTATAGATGCGTATGCATAAATACGGTTAATATTTCCATTCTTCATTTCATCGTCATCCACTGCGACATATGTAACTGCATATCCCTCTTTCATCCAATCAAGAGCTTTTTCCTTTATGAAAACATTAAATTCGTATTCACCGCAATCAAAATCATTAATACATTCCTTTAATTCAGAAGTTATTGGTATCCATTCAAAACTCATTTCTTGTCCTTGAATAATGCATCTAATCTTTTCTTGTCAATTACTTTCGATTCATTTTTAATGTTCTTCCAATCATCTTTACCCTTTGATGTGGAATATAATTTTTTTAAAAAATCGTTCGTTTTTTCAGGTCTTATTGTATACGCCATCTCTTTATACATACATATACCTCCTACTAAAACTTCAATATCCATTTCGACTCTAATTATTTTCTTCTTTTATTCAAATAATACCTTATATTAATCATATCGACAAATATGGTAGATATTTTATCAAAATTATATTAACATTTCAAGATAGGCATAAACATTAATACCTTATCTTACTTTTATTATAACATCTTTTTATCCAGATGTATCTCTTTCATTTTATCAAGTATGACTCCGTTTATCATCCAACAACCTCCGCATCTCCACCACAAAGAATTCATCAGGCCGGATGTATTCATACTCAGGATGTAGCGTCATATGTACTAATTCATGAGTCTTAGTTAGGCTAATATTCCCTTGTCTTTTCAACCATATTTAACTGCATGTGTGAAATACTCTTTCATTCCATCATAATCGATATATTCAATCATATCTTGCTCCTTATTCATGTATACGTATCACAGTCAAATCTAATATAAAGCTCCCATCGATTTGATATAGCATTTGCTTTAAATAATGATCAACTAAAAGCTCTGCCAATTAGCAAAATCATAAGCCAGCTTGCTTTGACCCTTTTGCCTTTTTGCTATTTTCCCCTGTATAATATCGTAATTCTTTTTTGACTCTTCCCTATTACTAGCATTAAAAATCTTTTGTCCACTTCAAATCACTCATGCCTAATGAATCCGATATTCTACTATCCAGCGGACAATCACATGATGATTCCGCTATTATATATCCATCGAGCCTATCAAACAATTGTAAAATTAACATATATTTAAGTGTCATATTCACAAGTTTTTGAATGACTCCAATCCCGCTATCCTCATATTTATTCAACAATTCATTTATCAAATATTCCGAAGATAGCTCACCTAAATAATCTGTAATCGTTGTGTAAAGAAATAACGCTATAACATTAATACCATTTTCCTTTTTCTTTCCTCGTTCCCTCCTCAAATCTTCTGGCAGTCTTTTAGAATCATCAATACTTGGTATAGCCGCTCTAAGCAGAAAATCATAAGTATCTTCTTTTTTCATATACATTTTTCCTCCTCTATCAGCTTTGATTTCAAACTACACAATAAAGCTTTTTGCTCGCTTTAAATAGATTTATACCAACAAATTTCTTTCTTATATAATCTATATTCTGGAAAGCGTTCTTCAAAATCATCTACCAACTGTTGATTTATACTTAGCACCCATAATAACACGCAATTGCATGAATTGATATATGGTTTTCTGAAAATTCACAAACATTTTACACAGGTTTTACAAATGGATGAAAATTGCTTCTTCTGCAAAAGATTCCTCCATTCTATATCAAAATTTATGTGTAAATCGCACATGCTATGATATAAAAAATCACTGTTTTTTCAAAAACAGTGATTTTTATATTCATCCTATCTTCCCAAACACTTAAAGAAGAAATTATCTCCACTCTTCCCGGAGAAATTATGCCCATATAGTATATGATCATCATCAACATTAACTGCCGCAATATGTTCATTTGTATAATATCTAATCGAAGTCTGAGATGTTGCCATATACAGCTCATGTATTGGCGTAATCGCACCTATACACAATGTCACTATAAGCAAATTCCGCAACAAATAATCCCTTGCTCTATTAGACTGGCGCAATGTATCTATAACAAATAAGCACAATATCACCTGAGCTGGTATCGAAGCTCTCATTGTGAAATCCTGACCAAAACCAACGACAACCGCAGGGCAGATACACAACCATATAAATGAAATCCAATACAACAGACTTTTCTTATGGTATTTATAACACAGTGCGAAGTACACTCCTACCTCAACAATTATAAATACTATATACATCATCAATTTAGCCTTTGCACTGCTTTCACCGGCGACATTTGAAGCAACATTCATTCCCGATTCATTACCGCGCAAATACAAGAACGATACAATACCTGTCAGTCCACCACCTATTACATTGGCAAATGTAAATGTATCTCTAAACCAAAGCTTAATCTTCGCAGATTTATCTCCGGCCTTCTCAACATACTTATTCCACTGAACAAATACTACATAGGCAGCAAAAGGCAATAGTCCCACAAATGGAAATGTACTGCAAAGCAAAGTACTACCCAAAATAAGCACTACATATCTATTCCTCTTCTGGTTCATAATAAGCATAAGAGCAATCCATACTGGCAAAGCCTGGTTAAACACCCAAAACAGTTGCGTAGTAAAACTACTAAATTGCCAATAGCTCCACCACTCTAAAGCATTATCTCCCCACACAAGAGACATATCTCTGCCCGAAAAGAAATATCCAATAATATCTAATCCGCTAAAACCTATAAATACTACAAGTGGCCAAATCTTCACTTCGCCAATCCACTGGCATAGCAGATAATAAAAGAGCATAATCCCGCACCATGCCCATAAAGCTTGAGCACAATATCCAACTCCAATTCCAGCTACTTTGCCAAACAGCGCTGATGGCAACCAGAATCCTATATAATATATAAGAGTTCTTCCATCACTATTAGAAACAGGCCATGAATAATTAACAAGCATCTCATAAATAGTATTTCTACAAGTATGATCACTAGTCTGGTATACAAAAGCACCTATCCCAGAAAAATATACCCATAACGCCACAATCAGTGATACTATAAGAAATCTCTCAATATCAAATCTACTATCATCCACATTAACCTTGGCAAATGAAGCAATATCTCCAAAACAATCTTTGAAAATATTAAAAAGTGAAAGTGCTAATACGCATAAGCTAATGACAGCAATATACCACTTGCAATATCCCACAAGGAAAATACTAACTGGAATAATCACATATAAAAATGATAAAAAATAAAGAACACTGTGTTTTTTCAATGACATGCCTCAACTCTCCTAATAGATCTATGCTATACTTATTTAATCACAATACTGAAAATCAATTTGTCTTAAAAGCCCACAATTTATTTATAATGAAATTTAATGGTACACTAATCAACAAATTTATAATAGGAGCAACAAATTCATTTACTCCCAAAACTTGTACCCAAAGTATTAGTAAAAATGTGTTTAAAAACAATCCAGTAAACGAATATGAAACATATGTTTTCAATAATGCTGGCAATATCTTTCTATGTTTGCCGTCTTGTACCTTAAAGACATATTTATTATTCCAATAAAATGACCAAGCCACAGACAGAACAAACGCTATTACCTGTGCCATCAGATAGTCTAATTTCCCCAAAATAGGCATTTCATTATCAAGCAATCCCAGTTTTTTAAAAATTAATAGAGATCCAGAATATAATATGTAAGAAATAATAGTATTACTTAATCCAACGATTCCAAATTTTACAAATTGAATAAAAGCCTCTTCTGCATCTTTTGTCAATTCTTTATGTATTATCTTAAATAAAAGTCTGAGGCACCATATTGCTATAGCTTCAATGATGCCCCATACAAACTCTCCAATTGTTTTCATGATATAAACTCTTTAATCTGTCTTTCTGTAACCTCAACAATATCATTGCCATCTATATATGCTTTTGACCACTCTACAATCTTTTCCATTGTTGTCTCAACATTCCATCGTGGCTCCCAACCAAATTTAGATTTCAACTTAGAACAATCAAGTTTCAAGAAATTAGCCTCATGAGGGCCACCATCATGCTTATTAATCCATTGTATGTTATCGCCGGTAAATTCATTCCATTTATTGCAGAATAAGCTAACCAAATCTCCTGTAGTCCAACAATCTGTCTCATTTGGTCCAACATTATAATTATCAGCAAATGATATATCATCATACTGAGCCTGTGCAATCATAAGATATGCAACAACTGGCTCCAAAACATGTTCATATGGTCGTGTAGAAAATGGGTTTCTAACTACAATATCAACATTCTTCTCAGCGGAGCGAACACAATCCGGTATAATTCTGTCTGTCGCAAAATCTCCACCACCAATAACATTACCTGCTCGTGCTGTTGAAATAGCAACGACTCGCCCTTTTTCATCACCGATTCCGTTACCCTGCATAACTCCAGAATCGCCACCAAAAAATGAATTCTTATAAGAACTTGTAACTAATTCTGAGCAAGATTTAGAATTAGAATATGGATCAAATCCATTTAACTCCTCATTTTCACGATATCCCCAATTCCACTCTCTATTTAAATATACCTTATCCGTAGTCACATTAAGAAATGACTTTACCGAATTAACTTTACGGACGCATTCAAGAATGTTAACTGTTCCCATTACATTTGTCTCATATGTGTATACAGGCTCCTGATATGACTCTCGCACCAATGGCTGGGCTGCCATATGAATTACAATTTCAGGTTGTACAGTTTCAAAAGCCTCAAGCATATGCTTCAAATCTCGTACATCACCAATAATAGAATTAATCTTCTTATCTAGACCAAGCATATCAAACAAAGAAGGACTAGTAGGCGCTTCAAGAGCATATCCTGTAACATCAGCTCCTGCCATAACAAGAAGCTGACACATCCATGAGCCCTTAAATCCGGTATGGCCTGTTATTAACACTTTTTTATTTTTATAAAATGATATATCAAACATTAATAATAATCCACCTTTACTAATCCCATTTTTTCCAAGGCGCCATATTTTTTGCCCACAGCTTTTCAAGCTTTTCTTTTTCTTTTTTAGTATCCATACACTGCCAAAAACCAGTATGATTATATGACATTAATTCACCATTTTGAGCTATAGTCTCTAATGGTTTCTTCTCTAGAACAGTATCATCTCCGTCAATATAATTGAAAATCTCAGGATTAAGGACCATATACCCCGCATTAATAGGAGAACCATCTAACTGGCTCTTCTCTCTAAATGCTCTAACTGAATTATCTTCATCAATATCAAGGATTCCCTTTTCCTGTTCCATAACAACGGATGTAAGAGTTGCAATCTTACCATGTTCTTGATGAAAGTCTAACAGTTCCTTTATATTAACATCACAAACACCATCGCCATAAGTAAGCATAAATGGTTCATCACCAATATACTTCTGAATACGCTTAACACGTCCACCTGTCATAGTTCCAAGTCCTGTATCAACAACCGTTACTTTCCATGGTTCAGTATGCTTATCATGTACTTCCATCTTATATTCTTCTGTTAGATCAAATGTAATATCAGATGTAAATAAGAAATAATTCCTAAACCATTCCTTAATCATCTGTTGCTTATATCCAGCACATATTACAAATTCATTAAATCCATAATAAGAATACTCCTTCATAATGTGCCACAAAATTGGCATACCACCAATTTCAATCATTGGCTTTGGTTTGAATTCAGATTCTTCTGATATTCTTGTTCCCAACCCTCCTGCTAATAATACTACTTTCACTTTTCCCTCCTTTGATAATTAACTGCACGATACATAACCACAGCTAAACATAATGAAATCAAAAATGTTATTAATAATAAAACAATATATCTCTTATTGACTGATTCTATTGCAATATATGGTGCAATTTGCTGCGCCACCATTGAATGTACAAGATAAATATAGAATGAAACTTGAGCTAGTTTTTCTACACCTTTTATCAAAAATCCTTGAGAAAAATCGCAATCAATGTACATCATAAAATATACACAAACAAACATCAACCATATTGTAGGAAATATATACTGATACAAGAACATTGCAGTCACGTTTTCATCCGCAATATAATATATTCTTATGTTTATAACTATGAGTGTAATAAAAAAAACAATCCCACAAGTAGGTTTTATTAAACCATTATCCTTTTTACTATTACAGCATTTACAGGAATGTGCTGCAACCATTCCTGAGACAAACAGGTCAAGATTCATATACCATGGAACATATATCATCCCCCATGGTATCCCTAACTTATATGTTAAAATCCTAAAACAACACCCTATTAAAGCAATTAATATTATAACTACAACATGTCTTCTAATTGTTCTCCCATCCATTAACATATGAACGAAATATGCTATTAAAGGCGCAATTATATATAACTTTATTAATACAAAAACATACCAGGTTGCTCCAATTGAAGTTATCGCTGGATTATTATAATAACTAAGCGTTAATACTTTTAAAATAACAATCGGATTATCTAAAACAGCTTTTAAATCAATAAGACATACAGCCAATAATATATATATCAATGTAGGAATAAGCACTTTAAATATTCTCGATTTATAAAATTGTATTAATCCTTTTTTATCAAACGTATATTTTTCATTATAAAATGATATTCCATTAAGCGCTCCACTTAATGTGAAAAAAATCCATACTGCAGACCACGCTGGCGTTTTAAATATCCACGTTTTCTCACTATATTCAAATCCACAAACTGTTTCTGCTATTATCCCCACATGCAACGACACAACGCATAGCATGGCTACACATTTCATAAAGTCTATCATATAGTTATATCTTCTATTACCCATTTTTCTCTTAAGCATTATCCACCTTACATGTTTTGATTATTCTCAATTTATTTGACATCACATCCACTAACAAAACACCAGCCATCACTAATAATATTATATTTAAAATTGCGGTACTATACGATATTGGGAACTTATAAATTGATTCTTCAAATACAAACGGTAATGCGATTGGGCATAATAAAAATGACAAGCACATGCCATAAAAGTAATCAATTTTGCTCGTATTATTTTTAGTACATAAAATTAATAAAATAGGTATAAACAATACAAGCATATATGTATAGCTAAATGCCGGTGTCCATATGCACATCAGCGTTAATGCAATTACTTTTTTATAAAATTCATCCGCCAACATAAACATAATTACACTAATGACTAATCCGCCAAGTTGAAAAAACAAATCACTTAAGCACAAATTAATATTAAATATTTCTAAAATCATATTTCTTAAATTAACTAATGAAAAATTATAATTTGAACCTATAGTAGCCTGGTCTCCACTTGAAATCATAATCCCTTGGAACATCCTGATAACATCTCTTTTCCCTCCAAAAGCCATAAAAGGAGCAAAAAATGTTATCGCCCCGCTCACCACTAAAAAGAAAACTTCTTTCCAGCGACGTTTGTCTACTACGAACAAGCCAAACACAGCCGGATATGTTTTAATTGCTGCCGCAACAGATAATGCTATATATGCCAAAATCCTTAGTTTTATATCGTCACTATCATAGTAGCGTAGAAAAAACATTACTGCTATCAATGCAACTATAATAAAATTTCCTCTCTCTATAGTAAAAATCATTGGTCCTGATGTGAGCAATAAGAATGTATACATCCACTTATATTTATCATCATTTTTTATCCAAGTTGAAGTCAGTACAATAAAACAAAATAAAACTGTTATTATAAATAAGATATACCCTAATTGTGCTGGTTCATAGTTTCGTAAGATAAAACCATCATCCCCACCAGGCATAATGGGCAGCATATGATACATTACGCGCAAAAAGCAAAAAACAAGTGGTGGGTAATTGGCATACGTTTTATACGGGTCAAGATCAGATACGTTAGCCAACATATTAAAATAATCCATATATGTATTAGTTGTATCATTCACGAAATATGTTGTAAGTAATTCTCCTCGCGATACTATCATTATCAACCAATAAATAATTGTACCTGTCCCTATAATTATCATACTTATTTTTAGTATTGCGTCATCTTTTAATTTACTTTTCATTTTTCTCCCTAAGATAATTATATTTTCAACTCATATATACTATGTATTTTATCGCATCACTCTCAATCCATAAAATGAACTTCAAACATTCTACCTTATTGACTTGAGTATGATTTATTAATGCTCTTATATATATTACTATAATTAATATCACAATTATTTATATCATATACATACTTTCCATTAAAATTATATATAAATTCACTTTTATTTTCATTAAATCCAATCGGGATCCACCAAACATTCTTTAAACTTATATCATTTTGCTGTTCGAAATATATTCCATCTAAGTTTTCATTCTGATTTACCAACATAGACAAATTTACTAAATCTGTGTCATCACGAATAATATATGGATCATTTTTCGTCCCCGTACCTTCATAAAGATTTGCCAAACGATCAGTCTTTTTATCATCCACTACATAAACGGAAATATTATTATCCGCAGATATAAATGTCCCCTCATATCTATAGTTTTCTGTATTCACAAATTCATATAAAAAATCGCGCATATATCTAGTTCCAGATAACTCACCATAATTAAATAAATCCTCATGACCTTCGTATGTACTATCTTTTAAATTATATATAATAATAACTCTAGGCTTCATTTCAGAAATGATTTCTGTATCCTTTTTTAATGTTTCATTATCTGATACATCAAACCATTGAACTTTACCATAAACTCCAGGATCCATTCTATTAGTCATTTCGTATATTATAGGAATATGTGGGAAACAATAAATACTATCCTCTTCAGTGGTATTTTCATTCACGATTTCACAAATACCTTCATACATTTTTTTTTCACTTTCTGACACTTTTATTCCCTTTAATATTGGAATATCAGTTTCGTACTTCATTTCATAAATGCTCTCCTCATTGATACCCCACCATTGATTTGGCGCAATCACTTTTATAGCCATAGATGTCAAACATGACATAATACAAAAATAATACGCAAAGCCTCTAGCAACTATTCCCCCTATAAACTCGATTTTATTTATCAAATATCCTATAACAAATGCAATACCTATTCCAGATTCACCAATAGACAAGCCGCCTGACATACCAGCTCCATAAGTTATAGCAAAAAAAGCACCTCCAACTATTACATATGATATATTTTTCAAATCAACTTCATTTTTATTCTTAAAATCCGATATCAGTTTTATCATTTCATATATAATTATAAAAATATCAAGTGTAAAAATTATAATAGGCTTCAATCTATCTTGAGATGATATAAAAATTCCTATATTTTCATTTACTATTATTAATATAATGCCAATAAACAGTATTATGCCAACAAATAATAATTCTACACTTTTCACTTTTATTTTTTTGTCTAAATATTTCCCTGAAATCATTTCAAAACATATGCATAAAGCTATATAACAAATTGCATATGGCAACACTTTAATTAATTCCGGTAGAACATTACCTATCCACCTAAACAAAATCACAGCCAATCCGCCTTTTGCACCAATCGCATTCATAAAAACAGATTGAAACATTATCTGTAGCATATCTTGCTTATACATAAAAGCACAAAATACTAATATAGGCACCAAAAAAGAAACTAAAAAGCACAACACATATTTTAGCACTGTCTTTACCTTTTGCCTCATAAAAAAACCGCAAAATATAATCACTCCTATATAATATACAGTTGATAAAGCGCCCATATTTTGTTTTATCAAAAAATAACATGCACTAGTCAATCCCCATAATACAATATATACTACTTTTTTCCCCAATTTATCTGTCGTAAACAAAAACTTAAGCATTAGAAAAACAGACAAAAAGCTAAAAATATCCATCACTCGAACATAATCATAAAAAACCTGATAATTGTCAGACTGAAAATAAAAAACACCTACTATGGACACTAATGCCGCAATATAATCTTTAAACAAATTTTTACATATTAAAAATATCAATACAGCAATAATGTCAAAAACTAATACCCCCATTATTCTCAACACAATAATATTTGTGCCAAAAATTTTTGTAACTAATGCAATAATGTACATGTACAAAGGTGTAAATAAATATTCAAAATCTTTATATACAACCCCTCCTGTATTTATTAATTTTGCATAATAACTATACCATCCTTCTGCTGTAAAAAAAGTCTTATTCATAAAAAAGCAACTTAATAATGTAGAAAAAAACAGCACAAATAACAACGCATATGTTTTTTTTAATATATGTCTTTTATCACTTAAATATTCCATCTATTTTCTCACTTATTATCTTAAATCTATCTGACTTAATTAATCTAACTTCAAATATATTTTGTCTAATATAATCAATCATACCAAGCACAAAATAAATTAATATAATATCAACAAAAAATCGAATACCATTCATCGAATAATTAAATATGTCTTGTGTACGAATATATTCGTTCCAAAACAATTGTCTCAAAAAATTATGATCATGAATTAACAATATCCCAAAGGTGACAGTTGCAAGTTTATTTATCATATTATTCCGTTCAATTTTTAAATTATAAAATAGATAAAACAACAAATATCCACCAAGTATCGATATTACAGCCGATGCATCACCACATAAATAACCAAGTATAGTTTTTATTACATTTAATCCATCACCACTATAGTTCATCCTCGAAATTATAGCTATAGAGTAAATAAAAACAAACATAGAACACAAAAACTTATTGTTATACAATAACTGGAAAGGCCATTTTTTTAGGTATAAGGAAATCATATAACATAACACAAACAATGTAACCTCTGAATGCACCGGTTGGTCATATCCGCAAATAGTTTTCATTATTCCAGAAGCCACCTGTATCCATGCAAGTATTACAATAAGCAAAATAACATTTTTCTTCGATAGATTCTTAGTAAGTTTCTGTACAAACGGATGCAAAAGCAAAAAAATAAGATAGCTTGCTGCAAATCCATGATTATTACCTATCATTACAAAAAAACTACTAATAAAATCGGTCCCTTTTATGTTTGCCCCCATAAAATATGCAACTACAGTCAACAAAACCGAATAAGCAATCACTTGCATCCATACTTTCAAAAATCTTTTTGCACTAAAGTCCATATCAACTAAAAAATACATACTTAATGCAATAAATGCTATAAAACAAATCCTACCTATAGGAACAAAAAAAGTCCCTATAATATAATATGGCTGAGTCTCATCTATAGTTAAAGCACCTCCATGTACAGCTAAATGATGACCTATCAAAGCCAACATACAAATCACTCGCAATAGTTCAAGGTTTGATTTCCGCTCAGTTTTAACCATCTTATCAGTTTTTTGGGGATACATAACAAAAGCAGAAATTATTAGTGAAACAAAGGCTAGCAACATAATTTTAGCTACCCACTTTAAATCTTTTTTTAATAGGCAAAAACTTCTACTATAAATATTTACAACTATGTTTGGAAGCGAAAGATAATACGTGCCATCTTCCGAAAGAGTTCTTATTTTTATTGCACTGATACTATACTGATCTGAATGAAATTGAATCTCATGAAAATTTTTACGAACATTTTTGGTCTCAACCAGCTTTTCTTCAACACCATTTTCACCCAAAATATAATATGTCAATTCTATTTGAGGTGCCTCTTGTAAATCTTTTTCAAAAAAAATGCATGATTCATTTATATTAGCATTATACCCATCAATATAAATATAGGCATCACCTTGTGGTACATATTGTCCATCAATCATTTCATATCCAACATAATTATGAGGTTCAAGAACTTTTGAATCCACGACATTATAATTGTAAAACAAATCATTTTTAAAAATCAAAAGCAAAGTGATTAAGATTAATATAAAAAAAACTGCTGTTCTAAATATATAAGAATCTTTAATACTTTTTATTTTAGTCTTCAAATTTGTTCATCCTCCGCCTTTTTATCCTCAAAATTAATTCTTTCTTCCTCAACAACCATTGGGCGTTTTGTCACTTTTGTAAGAATAGCTCCCACATACTCTCCGATCACACCCACAACAACGAGTTGAATCGATCCCAAGAAAAACATTCCAACTAATATAGGCGCTGTTCCCATTGAAAAACTATTCCAATTTAGCAATTTCCAAAACAGGTAAATGACCGCAACAATAAAACTAATAATTGCAAAAAACATACCTGCGAAAGTAACGAGTCTTAACGGCTTCTGTGACACGTGTGTCACACCTGTCATAGCAAAATCGAAATACCTAAAGAAGTTATAGCTAGACTTTCCTTCTGTACGAGCAGACTGCGTATATTCTACAGTACAATATTTGTATCCAAGCTGTGTTACTAGACCTCTAATGTATGGATCTGGGTCATCCATCCAGCGAATAGTTTCAAGAACTTCTTGATCAAACAAACCGTAGCCCGTTACATTTGGCAACTGCTCAGTCTCAGCCAAATCATTAATTATCTTATAATATAATTTACGAACACCATACATTATAGGACTTTCTTTACTACTAGTTTTCTGTCCCATTACAACCTTATATCCCTCTTCCCATTTTTCAAGAAATGTAGGAATCATAGATGGTGGATCCTGCAAATCACATACAATACATATCAAAGCATCTCCCGTTGCCTGCAACATTCCATAAGTACCGGAGCGATTAGGTCCGAAGTTCCTAGCATTAAAAATCACCTTTACCTTCTTATCACGCCTAGCAATATCTCTAAGAATTTCACGTGATCCATCAGTCGAATAATTATCTATAAAAATATGTTCATATTCATATTGTGGCAACTTATCAAACTGTTCTTTAACCGCATTATATAAATTATTAATATTCCCCTCTTCATTATATACAGGGGTCATCACAGATATCTTTTTCATAATTTCCTATCTTTCAAAATCGCTGTCTGTTACAAACTGAATTTGCATATCTACACCACTTGTTTCTAGAAAATCAGCAAAAATTTGTTTAATTTCCACATTTAAATCTTCCCATTTACCATCAGTATTTAAAGTAGGCAATGAGGCATCTGCATAACTTTCATTATACTTTGTCTTGAAACCATCAAATCCTGCCAAAGCAACATTATTAACATGAATAGATGCAAGCAGTCTCAAGCAATCTATTACAGCATTATCAAAATGTTTCCATCCACGTTTAATTACTCTATTATAATTAATAACCATCTCATTTTCAGATGATTCTGTATGAATATTTGACAAAAGGATTTTTTTCACTTTATTAAACTCTTCAGGATATACATCTCTTGCATACTCATATCTTGCACGATTTATCATAAACAAGTAGTCCATAGAATAGTTCTTATTTATCGCATTGACTCCAATAACAATAGGATTCTCCTTTTCAATAAAAGCCTCTATATCATCTCTACAATCAATTGTAGTTCTACCCGGAGCAATTAGCAAAACCTTTCTATTCCCAATTTCATTTGCCAATTGTTCAAGTGCATTCTCGTCATCAACAATTCTATTTTGGTTTTCGACATATTTAGACTCCAACAAATCATAATCATATTTTTTTCTATCTTCAGGAGACAACGACTCAATAATATTTTTCATGTCCTGTGCATTAGTTCTATGATTATCTAATAAATAAGCAATATTATTTACATGACAGCAATACATTCCAGCAATAAAGTATGGAGTAGAATACCCCCAGGTATATTTCTCATGAAAAACCCCCATATACTGATCAATTGCATCAAGAATAATATTCAAGTCATAATTGCACTGATGTTTTTTATTAAGATAAGATACCACCAGCTCTGTTGTTGCATTACCAGCACCTCTTCCCATTCCGCATAAACTTGAATCTACAATAATTCCTCGTCCTGTACTATTTAGCAACTCAACAAAATGCATAGTTAATGCAAATGACAACTGCTGATTATTATGGGAATGAAAACCTAACATAATGTCATTATTCAATTCTTTATCAAGAACAGAAACTATTCTTTCTAAATCTTCAAAATACATTGCGCCAAAAGTATCTACAACAGAAAGCGCAACTGGTTTTGCCTCATTAATACATTTTGCAAGTGCTATCAAATCATCATTTGAATATGCCAAAGTATTTGCAGCCTGAAAATATACTTTATATCCTTTTTCAGCAATCTTTTTACCAACTTCAATTCCTTCTACATGCTTTCCGTGAGGGAACACAACTCTAATAGCATCAATAGACTTTCCATCGCACTCAGGTAAATAATCCAAATCATATCTATCCCAATCTATCATTGTCACATATGTCGAATATGGAGACTTACCTCCGATTATATATTTTTCCAAATCTGACGGAACATGAAAAAAAGATGTTCCAGGAACATGCTCTTGATTCTTTAACCACCCGCATTCAATAATATCCACATTTGCATCAGCCATCTTTTTTATAATGCCTTTGATAGCTGGTGTTCCAAATCTCGAATCACAAATATACGCACCATCACGCAATGTACAATCTAACAACTGTATGTTTTTTTTCATTTTTACTCTCCTCTATTTCCGAATTTTTCAAACCACTCTATTGTTTTTATAATACCTGTTTCAAAATCAACTTTTGGTCTAAATCCTGTATCTTCACTCAACGATGAGATATCCGCCTGTAAATGCATCACTTGCTTATCCATATATGGGACAGCGCCAAAAATCGGTGTAACTTCCGGATTTGCGTTTTTACATATAATTTCTATATATTCTCTAAGTGTTTTTGTTTTTCCGCTTCCAACAATATAAATTGCATTATTTCTACCTTTTTCTCCCATGAGATAAAAAGCTTCACCGGCATCACCGCTATATAAATAATCCCATATTTGCTCTCCTAATGTAAATTTAGGAGTGTTACCATTCAAGCAGTCTCTTATTGCGCATGATACCATTGAATTATCTCCATCACGTGGTCCATAAGTACTCACAATCCTACCCCATACGTGTTTGATTCCATATTTTCCACACTCAATTTGTGTCATCTGTCCGGCGCTATGTTTGGCTATTCCATATCCATTTTCCGGATTACAAGGAGTATCTGGACTAATCACGCCCTCTATCCTGCCATATTCAGCTTGTGTACCAGCATAAACATATGTTTTACAGCCCAAACGATGCGCTAAATGAACAGCATCTATTGCATATTTAATATTTTCTATCTGATCATACATTTGATTTCGTGCATCGGTGCCATGAGTTCCTTTCCATGCAAAAAAATAAAACGCATCTATATTAGGAAGTGATGTTTCATCAAACACATCCATTTCTTCCATACCACAATTCACAATATGTACCAACTCATTATTTGGAATCCTTGACACTCTTTTAGATTCTTTGCGTACAAAAACATAAACTTCCGTCCCCCTATTTATACACGAATCTATCACAGCCGTCCCAATTGCACCCGTGGCACCAATTATCGCTATCTTTTTCATTTTATTAACTCTCCATATTTTTTTAATCCTAACATTGTTTCATTTTCAGCAACTAAAACTATACCGTCATAATTCATCTTGCCTAAGATTAACTCTCTTAACAGTCTATTTTTTCTAGCAACTCCACCAGAAAAAATCACTCTATTAAATGAAATCTCCGCTACGCCTATTTTGAACAGCGCTCTGATATAATTATCAGACATTGATTCAAATACCCCTGCCATCAAACTTGATAAGGTTAAATCATATTCACCAATATTATCAATAGAACCTACGTTTTTTTCTGATAATGGATTCTCAAAAAAACTCATATCAATTTTCAAATTACTATGTTGACATTCGCTAGCATTAGCAATAACAACCTTCCATATCTCATCACTATCTACATCACAACCAAATTCCAATAAAATATTTTCAATAAAACGAATATATACATTAAGTGCTCGTCCAGATGGAATATGTGGCACTGTTTTTATATATTTCCCATCAAAATAAGGTCTAATTTGATAATCATTTGACAACTCTAAAGTATCTGTAATAACACTCACTTGAGATCCAGTCCCTAGGTTATATGACAAATCATTAGCCCTTACAAAATCACTACCTAATAACGCAGCTTGTTGGTCGCCTATAGCGGGACAAACGATTACATCTTTTTGGTTCCAATTAACCATAATAGACGAATCTCCAATTTCAGGAAAAACAATGTTTCTTAAGCCTGCAACATTAATCAATTCGTCATTCCATTTTCCAGTAGTTAAATCAAGCAATCCTGTTGCCGCAGCATTTGATAAATGACACTTCATGTCACATTTAAATATTCTGCTTAAAACATAATCTCCTAATGTCCAAAATTTAATAACATTAATAGACTCACCAATAATTCCATTTCTAACCAAATAGGTTAAATTACAGGAAGGTAAACCTGCGCGAACAGGCATTCCAGTTTTTAATCTTGCGTCTTCTGATGTGTTATTACAGAAATACTCTTTCGAAGTTGCTCCGTCAACCATGATATTACCATATTCCTTTTGCCATGAAATATAATCTGTTAATGGATTATATTTTTCATCAGACAGCAAAAATCCATGCATTTCATTTGACATACACAACTTAAAACCATCTAAGCCATCTGACAACTCTATAATCATGGCCTCAACATTTCTCACCAGCTCATCAATCTGTATTGTATCTGTTATCGGCTCATTTTTATGAACAATCGGAGACGATCCTATCACCGTTTTAATTAAACAATTATCCTCGAAAATAGCGCCTTTTAAAAAACTTGCACCACAATCAATTGTTATAGTATTCATGTGTTTCCTTTAAATACTCCTTAAATAATTGATTCAATTTTGAATCTATAGGCATCGGATAAACAATCAAATGGCTTTCACCATCTAACATCGCAAAACTCATAATATTATCCTTCACCTTTTTATCTGTTTTAATGATTTCAAAAAGTTCATCTGCATTTTGCACTTCTACTTCTTCCTTCAAAAATGCTTCTTTTATCAATCGCTTAATATCATAGTAATACTCTTCTGAAATCAATCCTTCTTTTGCTGCAATATAATTTACAACATCAATTCCCCAAATCACGCCTTTACCATGAGGTATGACATTATCGGTATATGCTTCTAAGGCATGTCCAAATGTATGTCCATAATTAAGAACTCGTCTCAAATCAGATTCAAACTCGTCTTCTTCAATAACAACTTTTTTAACATACAGTCCCCTATGAATATAATCAGCAATCCTTTCACAAGGAATATACTGTTCCTCTTTCTTTAAATCTTCATAAAACCGCTTATCACTTGTTAATGAAAACTTTAATATTTCTCCCCAGCCATTTAAATAATCACCATCAGTCAACGTTTTAACAAAATTAACATCAATAAATATTTTCTTAGGTGGATAAAATACTCCAATTTGATTTTTGTAGGCACCTAAATTAATTCCGCACTTTCCACCTATACAAGAATCACTCATCGACAGCAATGTTGTCGGGAAAAAGTACCAATCAATATTTCTCAAAAATAAATTAGCAGCGATTGTTGTTACATCTTGAGTTATACCTCCACCAAAACATACAACTTTCCAATTCTTTCTCACTCCCAATTTTTGCCAAAATGAAATTATATCTAAAACAGTGTCCATGTTCTTTTTATGCTCTACTGCTTCCATTAGATATATTTTTTTCATATCAAGATTTTTAAACTTCTCTTTATACAAATCGTAGACATTAGAATCAATCACATAAACTGTCGCTTCATCAAATTCTTCTAATTTCTTGTCAAATGATTCTACGAAATCTACGCTATAATCATATAATCTAGAACTAATATTTATTGTATCCATCACTTTCCTCCTCTATTTACAAGTAAATCCACCATCAACAGCAATTAATTGTCCTGTAATACTTTGGTTATAATCCGAGCATAAAAATGCCACTAATGAAGCTATATCTTCTTCTGTTTGAAATCTTCCGGTCGGAATACTGTTTTCAATATTCTTTATCTCTTCCTCTGAAAGATTCTTTTTTGTCATTTCCGTCATAACATAGCCGGGAGCGATTGAATTAATTAGTATGTTATCTTTACCCAATTCAATAGCCACTGACTTCATAAAACCTGTTAAAGCATTTTTAGACGCACTATATGCAATACGTCGTTCTCTCGATACAATTGAATATAATGAAGAAACAAGAACAACTTTCCCGTTTTTCTTTTCAACCATATCACTTGATAAATATTTCAATATCTGAATAGCAGAATAAACATTTACCTGAAAAACATTTTCAATTATTTCATCACTTATTTCTTGTATTCCGGCCAGCAAATTAATCCCAGCGCAATGAATAAATATATCAACTTTCAAATTATTATTCTTGTCGAAATACTTTTTTATAGATTCTTTAGACAACAAATCCATTTCACTTCGAGTTGGAGCAATCACATTAGCACCACACTCTTCCAACGTTCTTTTTATAGATGCTCCAATTCCTCGACTCGCCCCTGTAACAAATGCAGTTTTGCCTTTTAGATTCAATTCCATATTACATTATTCCTCATTCATTAAATCAATCAAGTCATCAACAGTATCTACATAATACGTCGCCTTTTCTAAATTAAGTTCTTCTCGTGAACCATATCCCCAATATACAGCTACACTGTCGACATTTAAAGAATTCGCCGCACTTATATCAGAACCTCTATCGCCAATATATATAAGTTCTTGTAGATTTGAAATACCCATTTTCCTAGCGCACTCTATTATCAGTTCTGATTTGCTCTTTTGGGGTCCATCAAGCGAACTTCCTGTTATGTTCTCAAAAAATCGAGACATATTAAAATGCTCCAAAATTGGCACCGCAAATTTCTCTGGTTTAGACGTCGCAACTCCCATCGGCATCTCTTTTATTTTTATTAGTTCAAGCAATTGCAAAATATTATGATATATCTTCGCATCAAGCATAGTTTCATTTTCGTAATAATATCTATAGTTATCTACTGCAACATTCGCTAATTCTTCAGGAATTCCAATAACATCTATAAAACCATTTTTAAGCGGAGGTCCAATCATTTTTGACAACAATTCATCACTTGGTATCTCATATTTAATATCATCCAAGCTTTTACATACAGCCTTCTTTATGCCGCTCCCTGTATCTAATAATGTTCCATCTAAATCAAATAAAACCGCCGAATATTTTTTCATTATTTTTCCCAATCATTCATTAATGGTATAATCATTATTTTTTCTAATTCTTCTCGAGGTAAAAATGGCGCCATATCTTCCATCGGAGGAGATACTAAAGTTCCATCCGGCAATTTCATTGCGGAAGGCTTTGGCTCAAACTTTTGATTGGTATCTACAAATATTTCGCACATTCCATAGCCATCTATCTCCATAAATTTTTTTAATTTTTCTGGCATATCCATATTGTTATCTATCGAGCAATACGGTATTCCATATGCGTTTGCAATTTTCTCCATAGATGGAAATGATAAATCCCCTGTTTCAGGTCCAACACCTATATTAGATACATCTGGGAACAAGTTATTCTCAGTTTGTCGCATCGAATGATAACCACCATTATTAATAACAAATATTTTAATAGGAAGTTTATGAAATACAATTGTTTGAAGTTCTTGTAAATTCATCTGTATACTTCCATCACCAGACATACAAACAGTTTCATGGTTATCTGCCGCAAAACAAGCACCCACAGCCGCCGGTAAGTCATACCCCATACTTGCAGCTCCGCTATTTAAAATAAAACGTTGCCCCTTCTTCAACACAAATGCATTTGCCCCTACAACGCATGCACTTCCATTAGCAGACACAATCGGTGTATCTTCCTTTACGACCTTGCTAACTTCATTCATAAAACAATAAGCATTTGCCAAACCATCTTTATTATAATGTCTTTCCTTAGAAACAACCGGATAATCTCTCATCCATTCTTTACATTTTGTGAGCCATTCAGTTTTTTCTTCTAAAGTGTCATCAATTCGATCACATAATTTTCTTAAGAACTCTTTTGGATTACTTCTAACAGGAAGTTCTACATGAACTCTGAACTTTGTAACTTCCATTGGATCAGGATGAACCATTACTACAAAAGCTTCTCTCGCCCAAGATTCAGGTGTATGCCCAACCTGTCTCATTCCTAATCTACTCCCCACTGTTAAAACAAAATCTGCATTTTGAACAGCCCAGTTTCCGTATCTATTCCCAACATCTCCTGCTCGCCCAACATAATAATAATCATCATCTGTCATTAAATCTATTCCATCAAAACTTGTAACTACTGGAATTTTCAATTTTTCCACAGCTTCTTTAAACTCATCAAATGCACCATCTGTTCTTATTTCAACACCAGAATAAAAAACTGGTCGCTTCGCATTTTTTATTTTATCAATTATCAAATCTAAAGTCGCGTCAGAAACAGGCCTTGCATTAGTATTCTGAACTTCAGTCTCATCAAACTCAATAAAATCGTCAGTATCGAAATACGCCCACTGTATATCCAAAGGAATGTCCAACCACACCGGTCCCGGTCTTCCATTCTTTGCCAAATACAAAGCCTTTTGTAGATGATATTTCACTAATTCTGGTCGTGTTATCATTTCAGCATATTTTGTCATAGGTTTTACAACAGGTGTGATATCAAATTCTTGATCACCTAATACTCGCATTGGTAATCCAGTGCTTCGAACCGTAGTCTGATATTTAACTTGCCCAGATATCACTAACATTGGAATACTATCTAACCATGCTCCCAACACTCCTGTAAGAGTATTTGTTCCTCCCGGGCCTGTTGTACAGCAAACTAATGGCAACTCATTACTTTGCCTATAATATGCCTCTGCCGCTATTGACGCAGCTTGCTCATGTTGTACAAATATATTTGTCATTCCTGTTTGATGGCCTAATGACACATTTAGATGCATCGCACCTCCTCCAGGCACTGTAAAGTTATACTTTATTCCTTGCTCTACTAAAAACTCAGCAATATAATCAGAAATTTTCACTCTCATTTTATGTTGTCTCCTTTTTACACTAGTTAATAGTATATACTATTTCAGCATTTTTTCAAAGCCACTTAATTACAACAAGTCTAATTTCCGTGCCAATATATACTTCTATCCATACATTTATCTCGATAAATATCTATAGAAATAATTATCACTTATATCCGACGAGAAATTAGGAGCTCCCATTATCTCATTTTCTGGTTCAAAAATCACTAATTCCTGTTCAGTTTGTATTGTATAATTTGTATTTATTCCGGTTCGCATAAATTCATGAATAGGCGTAACACTTCCAATCAGCAATAATACTACCAAGAATAGTAAACGGCAAACCATAAGTACCGCCTTAAATTAATACCGCTTACTCAAGTGGCTCACTTTCAAATCAGCGTTTCACATTTTCCGTATATAAAAACAATTGATGAATACGATTATCATTTTCAAACAACTGTAAATAAAGCTGAAATAAAAGACTTAGCATCTTTGCATTTCCTTGAACAAAAAGAAAATATCCTTTTCTTTGGAACTCCTGGAACCAGAAAAACACGCCTAGCTACTGCTATTGGAATTGAAGCAGCTAAAAAGCGAAATATTACATATTTTATTACCTGTCATGATCTTATTCAAACGCTTAGAAAAGCGCATGACGAGAATAGGCTTGATGCCAGATTAAAGCACTTTGCTAAATATAAGCTGCTTATCATCGATGAAATAGGATACCTCCCAGTTGATAAAACTGGAGCCAACCTCCTATTTGGTCCAGGATTTTGTCCGCACCCTCCCTGGGTCAGTTTTAAGTATAAATCAACAGCAAAAAATAGATCGGTAAAAAAACTACATTTTTACTTTGGAACTTTTAAACATTTTAATGTTGACATTTACAGTTTCGAACATTTCCGTACCAGATTCCTTTACGCAACAAGAAACAACCCCGTCATCAACGCGACTCCGGATTATAACCCTGTTACTTACTTTGATATGGAAGACTAAAACTGATATTTCGTTGCATGTAAACGGGAGTAGGTCATGTTGAAATGACCTACTCCCGTTCAATTTCACTTATTTTCAATAGACCCTACTGACCGCCCCTACTAAAGACAGCAGTTTCCCAGGCTAAACCCTACTAACAGACCCTACTAAAGATTGGGAAACCCCACTAAACTTTGGAGGCCCTATTATAATTCTTATAAACTTGCAAGAATGGTTTTTTATAAATCGGACGCACTACGTTCCACCTATTGTTGATCATTTCATCATTTCAACAATATTAAACGGTGGTAAAACAACAGGCTCAACACCTGGCTGTGCAGTCAATAACGAAATTTCGCTTCGTACATAGGGCATCACAATTGCAACTGCATTTTGTTGTATAATCGCATCATCGCTATCACCTTCATACGTAAAATAACCTGTCGCCTGAACTTCAAACACATATTCCTCAGCTTTGTTCCCTTTTACCGACAACGAAACTTTTTTTTCATTCTGATTTGTTATATTCGTTCCTACACTTACTGAAAAAGACAATTCTAATTTTTCATCATTTTTCATACCATTTCGTTCAAAATATATCTTATCAAACACTAATGCGTTTAATTTTAATACAGATTCTACCCGTTTCATCAATAAGCCTCCTAAGCTATCATTCTATTCCCTTTGTTAACGGTATACACGCAGTTCTCATGTGGTTCCCCTAGAACAATCTTATCTATAACGTGCTCAATATTCTTTTTTTTATAATCATTCAAAACAAATTTCTTCATAAAAGCTGCGTCAGAAACATTGACAATCTCTAACAATCTTCCCGTAAAATAGCTTCCTACATCTACTTTTATCCTCTGCTTTTTAAGATAAGAAATATATTCATCCAATTCATCATTTCGAAGTTCAAAACAAGCTCCCTTTTTAGGGAGCAAATCACTTGACATGCACATTGCCGCTTCATTATGCGAAACAATTTCACAATCATCAGTATTATACTCTGCTATAATCACATCACCTTTTACAGCATTTCTAAAAACTGCTTCCATCGGCACTTTATCCTCTAACATATCTTTCAACTGTTCCGTATACACCTGCGCAATCACGGTCTTCCCTGTATCTTCGTCCACATTCAAGCATAAATATCTTCTATTTTCATAGTCTTTACAAACAAACAAAATCGGTATATCAAATGTCAATAAAATCTTTTCTAAATATAATTGTCCCGTTTCTTTTAATGATATCCACTCTTTTCCCATTTTTCTATCACCTCAAATCTATCTGAAGGGTCTACTCCCTCAAACAAAAACCAATCAACATGCGATCTCTTCTTGTCAATAACAACAGGTCCTAACTCATCGCAAATACTCCCCTTTGCAACAGCTTTATTTTTAGTTGGAAACTTTGTAAATATATGTAGTTTGTCCAAATCCATATAGCAAGAACAACTATAGCTCGATATATTCGAATCATCAACAGGTATCATTGGATTTTCAGCTCTTTTTTCGATATATGACGCAAAATCAGATTGATCTATACATGTTTTTTTAGAATTGTACTTTATAGCCCTATATACAACCCGTTCTTCATACTCCTGTTGCAAAGTTTCTGGAAATGTCACTATATTTTCAATCAACGCCGTTCTCAAGTCTATCGGGAATCGTTTATAATATTCTAGCCCCTCTGGAAAACCCTCCATCTTATCATCATTCCTTTTTTATACTTTATTATACCATATTTCAAACCAAGCAGATAATATATAGCTAATCATTTTATCCACAGATTTGGCACCTGATATTTTCTTATCATTTATTCACAATCAAGCATCATATATATTGGTTTCACATCATAAAACTCAAAAACATTCTACCATAAATAATATCTCTTTGTCAGATTGATATCAACAGAAACTTAATCGTGAAATAACCAATAATCGCCTATCGCTCATCTGTCTCAAATACAATTTTAGGATTCTTTCCACCAGTATATTTTATTACATTATCTGCTCCTATAACAAGAACCATATTTTTTATCTTTTCAGCTCTATCTTTTTCGTCATAATAATATATATGTACTTTTGCATTTTTTGCCAACAAAAACTTTTTTAACACATCTCCATCAGTAACTCCAAGCGAATGTCCATAGATGTAAACGTTATGAATCCCTGTATATTCAATCTCTTCAAGCCAGTCTAGATATTGATTATCCGTCCTCATCACTACACGTTGATAAAACTTCTCAAAAGGAATCAACTCTGGGACTATATCTTCAGTCTTAAAAAACTGATTATCAAATCCCAGCACCATATTATTTTTCTTAGATTTAAGATTCGCTCTACCGTGTATATAACAACAATCAACATCAGCATTATACCTTTCTGTGTATGTAACCGTATAATTAAACGATAAAACATGATCAATTTTTTTATTATTAAAATAAGCTTTTGGTATTATTTCACAATTATTAATATATACATCCAGATAAATCTCAAATCCCTTTAGCAATTTATCTAAATGATCTTTTATTTTTGTATAGACATATCCATAATTCTTATTCAAGCAATTATATGTATCATAAAAAGCAATAACATCTTCATCATCCTCTCTAGAATATGTGACCTTGTCGCCTTTCACCCGTTGTTGATTATCATAAACAAGTAGCAAAAAACGTCTTATCTCATCTTCAAAATCAATCCACTTTTCTTCCATTGAAGATCTTCTTTTTTCTAAATATTTAACCCAAAAGTTTTTCGAAACATTACCACAAAATTGATTCCATAACTCTTTATCAATACTCGTCAGAAAACATTCAAGAATTTTTCTTGCTTTTTAATTCTTTCCGCTATAACAAATTCTTCATTATTCCATTTTACATTCTCACTTTTTGCAAGGAGGCATAATTGTAAGAAATCCATATAACTTGTTTTTAAGCCATGAGCTAAATCAAACCCATTCCCAATAATCAAAACATTCATATCTTCCCTTAAAACAATAACTTTCTATGCTTAATAATACAATTATCTTTAACCTTTTTAACACCAACAACTAAAATCAAAACAAACAAATCCGCAATTATTCTTCTAATGGAAGTAACAAATTGTCGACCTTCAACTCTCCAAACAAACTCCCAATATTGATCAAAGAAGTGTATAAAAAACAAATACATCGAATACTTACCTATTAACTGTAAAGGCCATGTAAAAATTTTATTATTGCTAATCAGCATGCTAATCTCAGACAAAACAACAACTCCCGCAACAGCAGAAAAATATGAAATTGGAAAAACTCCATAATTTCTAATTCCCACCTCCATATATGTTCTTTGTTCCAGATTTGGAAAAGTAAAATACAATGATACTATAAAGACCAAACCCGAAATCAATAATATTTTAAGCGAAAACTTATTATTTAATTTATCTTTCCATAAATAACCAAACCAAAACAATGGCAATGTGCCCAACGTAACATCCATAGATAAACATGCCCAGCTCTTTTCACCTAATGCCATTCCAGAAAAACATAATAATAATACAACTATGAACTGTATCCATTTATCTTTTATCTTCAATTGCAATATATCCATCATTATCCTTCCGAGAACAAACACAAACATAAACCATAGCACTCCACAACCTGGCACTTGCATTCCGGCATATAATAATGGTCCTGCACTCGAAAATAAAATCATAAATATTACATCTCTAAAAAAAGCAATAGATACAGCATCTTCATTAAACACAATACAACTTAGTATCACATTAAACAAATATGCAAACATTGTAGGAATTATTATCTTTTTAATTTGTTTTAAAGAACGAGTTAATAATTCTTCTTGAGTAGATGAGAATCTCATCGTTATACACCCAAGAATAAAAAACAAGGGCATATGAAATGAATAAATGATTCCCCTCGTCATTTCGCCACGTATATTTCCTCCAACTGTATGTCCTACTATCACCAAAAGCATACCTACACCCTTGGCTACATCTAACCATGTCACTCTTTCTCTCATATTTAGTATTCATCCCATCATTATTCATGTTGTACACAATTATGTACGAGTCATTTTAGTACACAAAAAGCATTTCAATTTAAAGGCACAAAAGCATTTGCTTTTGTGCCTCATTTCTATATCAAAATATTAATATCCCATACTATGATATCTATTTAAAACAATATTTATTGCTGCATCATCATGCAATGCAATCACCTTACCATGTCTGGCAGGTATCGATTTGCCATTAGCATCTTTCAAGAATAATCTTTCTGTTTCTTCATATTCTTTTCCACCATTTACCAAACTATCAGCGGTTGATGCAATCATGCCAAAATCATCGCCCCACATATCATAATGGTTCCAGTTAACATATCTATCACTATATATAATAGTTGTACCGTTAAATTCTACAATACATGGTCCTTCCGATCCATATATGACGTTTTGGTTTACCAACGTCCAAGCATCAGGATTACTAGCATTGTTCAAATCATTTATACGCCAAAGATGCACAACCTCTCCGCTGTGTTGTACCACGAAGTAATATACGCCATCTTTTTTATACAAGGAACCATCATAATCACAATCTCCATGATCCCAATACTTATCAATATTGTATTTATCCAACGGTAAATTAATTGCAACCATCGGTCCATATTTTACGTTAAAATTAGAATTATCTATTTTATCGTAAATTGAAGTTACATTATCATTAATGACACTTAAATCAGTCACTTTTATAAGATATGGCGCTAATCTATTGCCATGATCATCGGTATAACATCCAGTTGATACAACATACCAAATCGTTCCATCATCATCAACTAAAGTATCACCAGCTACGGCATCATAGCCTCCCGCAGTATTACTTGCAGGTGGCAACTGACTTGGTTCAAGCCACTTATCCATCTCAACATTATAATTTATTCCCGCATCATTATCTGTACCTAAAAGCATATAGCTCCAATTAACCAAGTCCTTAGAAAAGGCAAAAGAAGGAACCATTTTTTTATTATTTGCTTCAGTACCTCTTGCTGTTCCTGCTAACCAAAAATACCCATCTTTATAAAAGATATTTGTATCTCTTGGGCAAAAAACATTCATTGTATTGTAATAAGTATAATAATCGCCATCCGATGGTTGTAACACTATAGACGGACTAACTGTCGCCAAATCAGCTAAAGGTTGTGTTTCATCGCCATATCTGTCAGCATCACTATAAGCTTCACCTAATGAATAAAAAGTATACCCATCAAACGAAACATATAATGTATTAGAGGTATCCTCTCTTGAATTATAGAAAACTCCAAGCAACAAATTGCGAGACTCATTAGCAACAGCAGCACCTTGTGTAATAGTATAGGTAACATTACCATCGGTATATTGACCAGTATAATCAAAAGCTATTCTACCATTTCTATAGAACCATGAGCCCCACGGATTTCTCCCTATTCCAGTATAATTCCAATCCAACTGGCCATTTTTAAAATACCACCAGCCATACTCGTTTTCAGCCATTCCAGTATAGTCTGGATCAATAACCGCATTTTTCAAATAATACCATCTTCCATTTTCATCAGTTGCCATTCCTGTAAAAGCAGATTGAGCCCCAGTATCAATATCAACTATTGTTCCATCACTAAAGTACCATGTTCCATATTCATTGGTTGCTAATCCTGTATAATGTTCATCTACTTGACCATTACGCACAAACTTCCAACCATATCCATCTAGCCATGTCATCTTACTATAGTTAAAATCAATCTGGCCATTTTGATAATACCATTTACCATACTCATTAATACCCACTCCGGTATACTGTGGAATCAACGTACTATCAATAAAATACCACCAGCCCCATTCATTACAGCCCATTCCCCTATAAGTAAAATCCATTCGACCATTCACATAGTAAAACCAGCCATATTCATTGTTAGCCATCCCAGTATAGTTCCAGTCCAAACGACCGTTTTGATAGTACCACCAACCATATTCATTGTTAGCCATTCCGGTATAGTTCCAGTCTAATTGACCGTTTTTGTAGTACCACCAACCATATTCATTATTAGCCATTCCGGTATAGTTCCAGTCCAGCACGCCGTTTCGATAATACCACCAACCATACTCATTATTAGCCATTCCATTATAGTTCCAGTCCAGCACGCCATTCTTGAAATAAAACCAACCATACTCATTATTAGCCATTCCGGTATAATTCCAATCAATAGCATCATTTTTCATATAGCGCCACTGATTGTCCCAATAAATCATCCCAGTATAACTAGCATGAACATCTTCTGCTGGAATAGCTAACCATAAAAATGCAAATGCAAAAACTGTAGCAAGTATGGTTTTAACTATCACATTCTTTCTCATAAAGTTCCCCCTTTCTCATCTCATTATCAGTATATTTCTTTCAACTGCTGGATATGCTTATCCATTGTAGTTAATTTATGATAACCATCCCAGTACTTCTGTGTCAGATTTGGAGTCTCTACTATAGCCTTCAACTTTGCTTCGAATTCATCTGCATTACCACTTTCGAAGACAAACTCTTTTGAATCACTAAGCTCCTTAGCTCCACCCAAATCACCTGTTAATACTGGCACACCATTCGCCGCCATTTCAATTGCAACCTGTGGCAAATTATCTTCCCACAGAATAGGTACAATACCTAAATCTTGATCTGCAAGAATATCATTTAAATTATCATGAGTATATCCATTAATCCATTTAACAGAATTAAACTTCTCGCCTAATCCGTTAATCCAATTAATGATGCCCTCATCATCCGTCTTAGTTGCGAATGTTACATTAATCTTTTTAGCGAGATTCTCATCTATATTATACAACGTATTTACTAAAAAGAAAAATCCTTTGTCATCTCTAGGGAATCCCATATATATAATATTCAACTTATCTCCAGTCCAAACCTTTCCTGGTTTTTGTTCTGAAGCAAACTTTGTTCCGATATAGAGAGTTTTTACCTTATCAGGATTTACACCCATCTCAACAGCAATTTCACCCACTCTATCAGATACAGCAACTACGCAATCACAATATTTATTCAAATTATCAACATTACTTTGTCTGAATTTCACATACTCATCTGCGGTAGACCATGTCTGCACAGCACCTCGTTCTGGTTTCTTAATCTTTTGCTCAATAATTTGAGGAGCTCGCATAATTCTTGTAAGCGCAAGCTGTGCTTTAGTCTCAGCAGGCAATCCTAGAGATGTAAGCATGTACTCAGCCTCACCATATGTTCTCTGCGCCTTTCTATTAATCCATTCCGAACAATCTGTACAGCCTTCACCATTATTGAAATGCTCTGCCTTACAATTTGCATGATTCTTGTACCACAGACCTACCTGAGGACAGAATGCGAAATAATTATGAATAGAATAGATTATTCTAGTATCAGGATAATCCTCTTTTATTCTCATTACATTGGTTGTAAGTCCCTCGAAGTTATTGAAATGAATAGTATCAAACGGTCCTACTTCCTGAATAAACTTCTTTAAAACCTCATACATCTTAGTATCATTATAATATGCTGCAACATCATAAAACTGCATATATGATGGTGCTAAAATTGTCGAATTAATAATTTTATAAGAATGACACTTATCACCGAGATTATTTTCTGTCTTTACATAATATGTTTTACGCTTAGGACTAAAATGTCTACCTGAGCTCAAGAAATATACTTCATAATCATCATCTGCAGCAAAGGCATTGATAATATTTCTCTGATAAATAGTTACTCCACCGCCACGATTCTTCTCGTCGTCAAATTGAATCCAGTTGTAAAACAAAATCTTCTTCATCTTCTTATTCCTCAATCTCTAAATACTTATTCCAAAATTCTCTCGAAGTAAATCTAGCCTTGTTTGCAGCATATTGTGCAGCAATCTCGCCGCCCTCTGCATTGAATCTATTTACAAGCGAATTCCATCTAGCCATAACCTTCTTGTATTCATTCTTATCCATATGACGTACAACTGCCGTCCTATCCAACTCACTAACAGCAATAACAGTCTTTCTGCGATATGATTTCTGAGGGAACCATGTATACAAGTCAAAAGGAAGTACCCCCGGCTCATTCTTCAAAAATCTACTTGGTAAATATTTATGACCATTTTGAGTTATTTTCATAACTACTTTCTGCATAAAGCTACGTTCTTTCCATTCATATAGACTTTCCAAATCAATATTCAATCCAAGCTCATCAAATGATTTAAGCACTTCATTCTTCTTACCTTCAGCCATCATCATCTCAGCGCCATTATTGTTTTCAATTACACTAGGACCCTTAAGATAATCTTCAAGAGCATCGCATAACTGATTCGCAGCCACATAATTCAATCTATTAATTTCTGTATTAAAATACTTTCTCAGATTATCAATGAAGCGGGCATTTTGGAATTCCCCAGATATAGCCTGTGCAATAAATGCATTTCTATATACCTGATAATATTCCTTTGAAGCGAAATGCTTAGCTGCAAATCCCTTGTGCCAAATGCCAATAGAATTCATTGTCATAATCTTGCAGTGATTTCTGATACTAAACTCAGAGTCATCGCCGCGAACAAAAAGAGGAAGTGGTAAATTATCATTTCTCACATATTTCATAGGGATACAACAATACCACCATGGAGCATATGTATTTTCATGCATTTCCCAATGATACGCATCATTCTTCACAATATACTGTATTTTTGAAATATTCATAGGCTTCTTGACTGGTGCGAACAGTCCTTCATCTACCACATAGCCCATGTCCTCTTCCTGCCATACAATCTTCTCATATGAAAGCATAGCTCCACTGACAAATGCATCCTTCCACTCATCATTTACACAACGATACAAATTATAAGTACGGATAATAGATTCTGGAATAATCATTACATCATCATCCATTAGTAGTAGATGTGTAGGTTTATTTGGTGAATCAATAGCGCACATCATTCCACGACAAAAGCCGCCTGATCCGCCAGCATTAGGATTCGGAACAACCCTCACTTGGTCGCATTCAAATTGATTAACATCAAGTGTACGACCATTATCAATTACAAAGACCTCAAAGTTCTTCGCAATATCTTCATTGCTATTAATAATATGCTTCTTAATGTTTTCTACATTAGGGATAATATAATGCTCTTGCTTAAATGTTGTAGTAGCAAGTGCTAATCTTACATCATTTAATTCAGCGTCATTATCAATATAATAGCCACCATTTTCCAACACGCAATCGCTAAATGTAGTAATGGAAAAAGCAAGGATATCGCAATCGGTATCACCGAACTTCAAAACCACCTCACGCGCCTCATCGTTCTGTACTCTTTGCTCGGCAATTTCAAATTGCTGTACACATCCCTCTGTATCCTTATAACCAAATAATCTAATAGAAAAATCGCCACTTATGGTTAGATGAAGTTCCACCGACTTCATATTTGTATATTTATTCCATTTCACATATGAAAAGGAATTAAAATAAGTAGAAAAATCAACTGTCATATATTTAGCAATATAAGCCTTACATGACACCTTATCATAGGCAAGATTTCCTTTTTTATAAAAAAGTTCTGGCTTATATTCACTCTTCTCATTTTCAGGAAATATAATATTCTGTACTTTATATATCATCCTTATACCTCACAAATTCTCACTAAACTTCGCTCACATATCTATTACAGATATCTTCTGCATTACCTGCTGCAACCAAATTACCATGATCAATCCATGCTGCGTGATCGCATAATTTTTTAATATCATCTATGTTATGAGACACAAGCAGAAGAGTTGTACCACCATCCAGCATCTCACGCATTCTCTGATGGCATTTCTCCTGGAACTTGAAATCTCCAACAGCAAGTACTTCATCTACAATCAATATATCAGGACGCACCATTGTAGCAATGGCAAAGGCAATTCTAGCCTGCATACCTGATGAATAATTCTTGATTGGCACATCAAGAAAGTCCCAAAGCTCAGCGAAATCTACAATCTCATCAAAATGCTCATCCATAAATTTACGACTATGGCCAAGCAAAGTACCATTTAGATAGATATTCTCTCTCGCTGTTAAGTTCATATCGAATCCTGCACCAAGCTCAATAAGTGGAGCAATTGTACCATTTACTGTAACCTTACCCTTGTACGGTTCGAGGATTCCCGAAATAAGTTTCAACATGGTAGACTTACCGGCACCATTAGTTCCTACAAATCCCCATGCTTCACCCGGTTTGATTTTCAAGCTGAAATCCTTTACAGCCAGAAACTCCTGAAACATTAACTGATGCTTCACCAGCTTGATAAAGTATTCTTTGAGATTGTCAACTATCTCTGATGCCATATTAAATCTAACCGTGACATCATCAATATCAATCATATACTCTTGTCCATTATATTTACTATATTCAACCATAATCTCATCCTAAATATATAATATAAATTTACCCTGATTTCTCTTGAAGAATAATCCTCCAACAAGGATAAACAACGCGCCACAACCAAATCCTGCCAATATAAGCTTAGGATCAGGATTAGCCTGTTCGATAATACATTGTCTCATCTGCTTCACATAGAAGAACATTGGATTAAATCTCACTACCAGGAAGTGCAACCACTCAGGAAGCATTGACTCTGGATAGAAGATTGGAGTCAGATAAGTCCAGGCTGTAAGTATAACTCCATAGATATACTGAATATCACGGAAAAACACTGACGCCTGAGCCAAGAATAATCCAAGTCCTAATACAAATAAATACAGCTCAAATGCCACAACCGGCACCCAAAACAGATGAAGAGAAAACGGCACCCTGGTCACAATCATAACCAAAAGTATAGCTCCCATGGAGAACATGAAATCCATCAAATCACTTGTAACTTTGGAAAATGTAAATATGTACTTCGGTATATATATTTTCTTCAGCAATGAAGCATTATCCAATATTGAATACATAGAATGACTTGTAGCCTGATTCATGTAATTGAACATTGTCTGTCCTATAATCAAATATACTGGATAATACTTAATATCCCAACGGAACATATTGGAAAATACTATAACCATTACAAGCATAATTCCAAGGGGATTAAGTATGGACCATACATATCCCAAAAAACTTCTTCTGTATTTCAACTTCAAATCTTTTGAGACCAGTTCCTTTACCAGGTCTCTATATTCGTAAATCTCTCTAAATATCTTCATTATACATTCTGACCTTTTACTTTTCTTATAAGCCCAATAAGCTTCGGAGCCCATTTCTCATATGCATCATTGCTTATATGCATATAGCTAAATGCAACAAAGCCCTTACATTTCTTGGCAACCATAGCATATATATCTGGAGCCTGTGCCATTATAATCTCATTTATCTCAGCCACTTCCTGACGCCCCATCTTCTTGTCACGGTTCTTTAGAAGCATAATCTGATAGTAACTTGTGATTACCATTGCAGTCTTCTTGCGATAGTATCTATCTCCACCATCTGGCATATCAGCCTGTCTATCATACTGTTTCAACAAAGCCTCTAGCACAGCTTCAAGATGACTTCTCCTCTTAACCTGTGTATCTCCAAATACGGACTGATTCACATCACCGATTCTATAGATATATACCATCATATCAAGGAAGCATACCTTATTGGCATAACTTGCCGGAACTGTAGCAAATTCCTGATCTTCATAGAATACGCCTTCCAGCAAATCATAATTTAAGCTTCTATAAAATTCTGTATTATATGTCATGCCCCAGAAGTGCATGTCATCACATATCTGCTGCCACTGGTCCATGACCTGGCCCATATTATAATTTTGTCTAAATCTAGTTGGATGACAAGTCATATCCGTAACCGCGCCATTGCTAATATCATATTTCTGATATGGCGTCACAACCACCTGGGCGTCCACACCCTCAAGAGCTCTAATGAATTTAGGAAATCCCTCTGCATCTACCCAGTCATCCGCATCTATAACCTTGAAATATCTACCCTTTGCAGCCTTCACGCCTGCATTTATAGCAGATCCATGGCCACCATTTTCCTTATTCAAGATTCTAAATGTATCAGGATATTTCGCCACATATTTACTAGCTATCTCGACACTATTATCAGGAGTACCATCATTTACCACAATGACTTCCAGCTTATTCATAAGCTCCTCATCAACAATAAATGATGTCAGCCCCTTGTCGAGATACTGTGCCGCATTATAAGTCGGCACAATTATCGACAATATTTTCTCCATCTTACGCTAATTCTCTCTCACACATATCAAGTGCAGATGCAATTACTGCATCCATATCATAGTACTTATACTCACCAAGTCTACCACCGAAAATGATATTTGTCTCACCCTCAGCAAGCTTCTTGTACTCCTCATACAATGCACCATTCTTCTCATCATTTACAGGATAATATGGCTCATCTCCAGGCTTCCACTCAGAAGAATACTCTCTTGAGATAACAGTCTTTGGAAGATCATTTCCCTCATCATCCTTACCGAACTCAAACCACTTGTGCTCGATAATACGAGTCCAAGGAGTCTCTCTGTCTGTATAATTTACAGCAGCATTTCCCTGGAAGTTTGGCTTGTCCAGAAGCTCTGTCTCAAATCTAACTGAACGATACTCAAGTGTACCAAGCTTATAATCGAAGTAAGCATCGATTGGACCTGTGTATACCACCTTGTCAGCAATCTTATCAAGTTCTTCCTTATTCTCAAGGTAATCAACATTTAATTCAACTTCAATTCCATCAAGGAGGTTTGCCACCATCTTGGTATATCCACCCATTGGGATTCCCTGGTACAAAGCGTTGAAGTAGTTGTTATCAAATGTAAGTCTGACAGGAAGTCTCTTGATAATAAATGAAGGAAGATCTGTACAATCACGTCCCCACTGCTTCTCTGTATAACCCTTGATAAGCTTCTCATAGATATCTGTACCAACAAGTGAGATAGCCTGCTCCTCAAGGTTCTTAGGCTCTGTAATATTAGCCTCGCGCTTCTGCTCCTCAATCTTGGCAGCTGCCTCCTCAGGAGTTACAACACCCCACATCTTATTGAATGTGTACATGTTAAATGGAAGCGAGTAAAGCTCTCCCTTGTAATTTGCAACTGGCGAATTTGTAAATCTATTGAACTCAGCATACTGAGTGATGTAATCCCACACCTTCTTGTTGTTAGTATGGAAGATATGTGCGCCGTACTTGTGTACATGGATTCCTTCCACATCCTCTGTGTAGACATTTCCTGCAATGTTTGGTCTCTTATCAATAACCTTTACAGTCTTTCCAGCCTTTACAGCCTCTCTGGCAAATACTGCACCATACAGTCCAGAACCTACCACTAAATAATCGTAATGCATCTTCTTTTTCTCCTTTTTCAATTGCATTTTCCATGCTTATATGTCGTTCCTAAGCATGATTATTTTACAAAATCGCAGTCCTAGCGATTTTATACATATGGAAGCATTATAACACCAATTCATATATAAAGCAAAAGGCAGGCACCCAGCCCGGCACCTGCCTCTCTCGTATCAAGTTTATATATTTCACTGCACTATAAATTCGTTGTAAGTATCACAGGCTTTCCTATGCAATATTTGCCTGTAAATCAGCAATCATAGCCGGCACAACCTCATACAGATCTCCTACGAGACCGTAATCAGCCACCTCGAAAATCGGAGCATCATCTGAAGTATTAACCGCAATGATAATCTCCGAATCTTCCATTCCAGCTTTGTGCTGAATAGCTCCTGATATTCCAAGAGCCACATAGATTCTAGGGCGTACAGTCTTACCTGTCTGTCCTACCTGATGATCAGCTGTAAGCCATCCTGCATCTGTAACTGCACGGCTGGCACCTACTACGCCACCGCCGAGAGCCTCTGCCAATTCCTCTGCAAGCTTAATTCCCTTCTCAGGATCCTTGCTGATACCATTTCCTACAGATACGATAACCTCTGCACCAATGAGATCAACCATCTTGCGGGCTTCCTTCACAACCTCAAGGACTTTAGTTCTGATATCTCCTGCTGCAAATGTCACCTGAAGCTTCTCAACCACCACTGAAGCAGCCTTCTTCTCATCGAACTCAGCCTTCTTCAATACGCCCGGGCGAACTGTAGCCATGCATGGACGGAATCTAGGACAGATAATTGTAGCCATCATATGACCGCCAAATGCAGGTCTTGTCATCTTGAGGTTAGTATCCTCCATATCAAATGTCATATTATCAATATCCATTGTAGATGCTTCTCTAAGGAAGTCTGTGTATAGATCCATGTTGATATCCAGATGTGTACAGTCAGCACACAAACCTGTATGAAGTCTTGCAGCCACACGAGGAGCCAAATCTCTACCGATTGTAGAAGCTCCCACCAGGAATACCTCCGGCTTCTTATCATTTATCATATCACAGATTGCCTTGGTATAAGCATCTGTTGTATATACATCAAGTTTCTCATCCTCAATTACATATACCTTGTCAGCGCCATATCCGCCTAGCTCTTGTGCCGCGTCAGCAATGCCATTGCCTCCAAGCAAGAGTCCTACCAGCTTAGCACCTCTTTCATCAGCAAGCTTTCTACCTTCGCTGATAAGTTCGATATCAGTGCTCATAAGCTTGCCTTCTCTCTGCTCGCAGAACACCCATATATCCTTATAATCTTCTATTCTCTCATTATCAAATGCCATCTCTAACCTCCTGTTATACGATATGCTTCTTCAGAAGCTCTGTTACCAATTCATTTGACATATCTTCCACACTGCCTGCAAGCATTCTGCCTGCGCCCTTCTGAGGTGGTGTAAATGATTTGAAAATGTTAGTTGGAGAACCCTTCAAACCGATAGAATCAACATCAATCAATTCCTCATCCTTCAAAGCCTCGTAATCCAATACAACTATATCCTTGTCATAATTCTCCATTACGCCCTTGACAGTCAGATATCTAGGCTCATTTAACTCCTTCACGCATGTAATAAGACATGGAGTCTGAACCTCAATTGTCATATATCCATCTTCTAAGAGTCTCTTAACACAGAGTACATCGCCCTTCTTCTTGATATCTGCTGCATATGTAACCTGTGGAAGATTCAACTTCTCAGCAATCTGAGGTCCAACCTGTGCTGTATCTCCATCAATAGCCTGACGACCACAGAATACAATATCATCCTTGCCGATTCCCAGATTGTGCAATGCACCTGCAATAATCTGTGATGTGGCAAATGTATCTGAACCACCGAACTCTCTGCCTGATACCAATACAGCATCATCTGCTCCCATAGCCATAAGCTCACGAAGCATACCTTCTGCTGGAGGTGGTCCCATAGTCACTACTGTCACCTGACAGCCTAACTCATCCTTTAACTGCAACGCTGCCTCAACAGCATTCATATCATCAGGATTGATAATTGTAGCCATAGATGCACGGTTTAGAGTTCCATTATCATTTACCGCTACCTTACCTGATGTATCCGGTACCTGTTTCACGCATACATATATTCTCATCTTGTTATCATCCTCCTACTTCAATATATCTCTAGAGATTACAATCTTCTGAACCTGGCTTGTTCCTTCGTAGAGAGTCATAACTCTCACATCGCGGTACAATCTCTCAACTTTGTAATCCTTGATATAACCATAACCACCGTGCAACTGAATTGCCTGGCCACATACCTTATTAGCCATCTCTGTAGCATAAAGCTTCGCCATAGAACAAAGTGTAGCAGCATTTGCCGCATCATTATCCTTGGCCTCAGCAGCTGCATATACCAGATTTCTGGCAGCCTCAATCTCTGTTGCCATCTCAGCAAGCATGAAGCTTACTCCCTGGTTGTAATAGATTGGCTTGCCAAACTGCTTTCTGCCCTTAGCATAAGCTACAGCTTCCTCGAAAGCACCCTGGGCTGCACCAACAGCCTGAGCAGCAACTCCAAGTCTACCGCCATCGAGAGTCTTCATAGCAACACCATATCCCTTGTGAAGAGGTCCAAGTAAATCATCCTTATGAACTCTTACATTTTCAAATACAATATCACTTGTAGGATATCCGTTGATACCCATCTTCAACTCTGGCTTACCACAAGACACACCTTCCAACTTCATATCAACGATAAACATTGAAATACCGCGTCCACCCTTCTGGGTCAGATCTGTTCTGGCATATACAATCGCATAATCAGCAACAGGAGCACCTGAGATGAAGCACTTTCTACCATTTAATATGAAGTAATCTCCATCAGCTACAGCCTTGGTTGTCATACTACCAGGATCAGAACCAGCTCCCGGCTCTGTAAGTGCGAATACAATCTGCTTCTCGCCTCTTGCTGCAGGAGCCAGATATTTCTGCTTCTGCTCTTCATTTCCACACTGAAGAAGTGGGCCACCACCAAGAGAGTTTGGTGTGTTGGCATAGATACCAAGTACAGGGCACACTCTACAGAACTCTTCGTTCATCAGTGCGTATGAGAGATAATCTCCACCCTGTCCGCCGTACTCCACTGGAATCTTCACGCCAGTGAATCCGTACTTGCCAATCTTGTGCCATATGTCCCAATTAAATCCGCCGTTTCTATCAAGTTCTTCCTGGATTTCTGTTGTGAATTCAGTCTCCGCAAATCTACGGAAATTTCTTTTTATTAATTCATGTTTTTTTGAAAGTATCATTGCTTCCTCCTTACTTTACTTAATATATTTCCCAAGGCCGCCCCATGTCTCATGGAAGATTTCCTCATCCATAAGTTTCAAATCAGGGGATACCTGTGGTTCAAATCCCATATGTGCAAGCACATCCCGCTCCAAATCAATTCCTGGAGCAATCTCTGTAAGAGTCAGTTTATGATCTATAAGTTCAAATACTGCTCTTTCTGTTATATAAAGTACCTTCTGATCATCCGGAGCATATTTGCCGGAGAATGTAATCTGGCCAACTTCATCTACAAACTTCTGAATAGTTCCCTCTTCAAGGATTTCCAACTTGCCATCTCCCACCTTCAGCTTTGCTTTGCCCATAAGAGTTCCGGCAAATATTACCGTCTTGGTAGCAGATGTAATATCTATAAATCCACCCGGTCCTGTGAGGCGCTTGCCCATCTTACTTACATTGTTGTTACCATCCTTATCAATCTCACCGATTCCGAGACATGTCATATCAAGACCGCCACCGCTTATGAGGTCAAACATCTCATTTGGTGTAATAATCGCCTCCGGATTATAAGCACTACCGAAGTTTGGCAAAGCAGATGGCATTCCACCTACCATACCACTTTCAGTACTCATAGTTACATCATCAAGGAATCCTTCCTCAGCTACTACGCTTGCAATATTTGCAGGCATTCCTACACCAAGGTTAATCAAATCTCCCTTCTTCAATTCCATGGCACATCTTCTGCAGACAACCTTTCTCTCATCAAATGGCAATGGCTTCACCGCCTTGAGAGGCACCTTGATCTGTCCAGAAAATGATGGATTCCAGTAAGTTCCCTCAGCCTGCCATGATGACATTGGATCCTTGGCAACAACCACATAGTCAACCAGTGAACCAGGAATCTTGATATCCTTGGGATTTAATGACTCCTTCTTGGCCAAGTACTCTACCTGTACAATTACTATTCCACCTGAATTTTTGGTGGCAGTAGCCACAGAGAATCCTTCATTTATTACACTTTCTCTCTCAAAAGAAATATTGCCATTCTCATCAGCTATACTTCCTCTAAGCAAAGCCACATCACATTTAAAAGATGGATAGAAGAGATAATCCTCTCCGTCAAATGACATGTACTTCACCACATCCTCTGTGTCAGGACAATCATTCATTCTGCCTCCCTGTAAACGAGGATCCACAAATGTGCCAAGTCCCACCTTGGTGAGAAGTCCCGGTCTGCCTGCCGCGATTTCTCTCCAGAGATTTATTGAAACACCCTGTGGAATACAATGAGTATCAATGAGATTCTCCATTGTCTGAGCATTCAATGTAAATGCGCTTCCTATATGAGCACTGGTCCATCTCTTAATGAGTCCAGGTCCAGCCTCACCAAATCTGGTAACACCTCTTGCACCGTGCTCTGTATCTTCTTCTTCACGAGGGGATCTCTCCCAACCGTAGAAACGATTTCCGAATCCCCAGTCACCCATAGCACTGTTTTGCTTCAAATTCAGACCACATGGATGGCCTGTTTCCTTGAACCGATCTCTAATGGCACATGCCACTTCCTCGGCCCAACCTGATAATCCCATTCCAGCAACCCCCACTGTGGCATTATCCGGTATAAGCTCAGCTGCTTCTTTTGCAGTAATAATACTAACCATAGCTTTACCTCCGTATATTGTTTGATTTTAAACTATATTAGCATCTAGGTGTTTTTTTGTAAATATATATGTCATTTATATACTATTTCCCACTTTACTTTCCTTGTAAATCGTTGTTTTTTGAGATATTGTGTCAATTTTCTCTACAATAATTCAATATTAAACAAAAGCCCATATAATGCCCTATATAGTTTTAGTTAAAATTTTAATTTACAACTATATTGTTTTAATATAAACTATATCCGAATCTGACCCGTCATTATATGTCACCCTCCCTAAAGTAATTAGTCTCACATAATTAATTCATATAGACATATAATGGCGGATACTCAGAAAATCTCCATTCAATTGAAAATGCATATCTGAAAATGGAATCAATATCAATTGAGTGTAACGAACAAATCAATATTATTTAGAAAGGAACTATAAGAAACATGTTAACAAGATGGAAATATGTGCTTGTGGGTCTCATCACACTTGCCTTGTCAGGAATTGTCTATGCCTGGTCAGTGATGTCCAAAACCATCGGCGCATCAAATGAAAACTGGACCAGTGGAGATCTCTCCACCACATTTACCCTGGTCATGATATTCTTCTGCTTAGGATGCATGCTGGCAGGAATATTATCAACCCGAATGTCATACAAGATATTACTAATCGCCTCGGCTCTGCTTATGTTCTCCGGCTTCTACATCTCAACCTACGCATCAGGTTCACTACTTCCTATGTATATGGGATTCGGAGCCCTGTGCGGCTTAGGAGCAGGAATTTCATACAATATTGTATTGAGCATTGTAAATGCATGGTTTCCTGACAAGCAGGGACTTGTATCCGGAATCCTCCTAATGGGATTTGGAATATCAGGATTTCTGTTTGGCAAAATATTTATCATGATCGCTCCACCTGACGGAAGCGATATCTGGAGAAATGTATTCAAAATATTTGGCATATGCTGTCTAATTGCAATTGCCGTCAGCGCAATATTCCTGAACAAGAAAACAGCTATAGCAGAAAGCGGTGATTCTTCAAACAGGTCAAAAAGCAACACCAATGACTGCAACGCTGACAACGCCAGTGAACTCACAAACGGCAACACGGCTGTAAATACTTGTGACTTCAAACCTATGGAGATGCTGCGAAACCCATCCTTTATCTGCTACTACCTATGGGCAATAGTAATATCTGCTGCAGGTCTGGCCCTTGTATCTCAGGGAAGTGGAATTGCAACACAGGTAGGCTCTGCTGTTCTATCTGATTCTTCTATTGCCACAATCGTAGGATTAATATCAATATGTAATGGTGTCAGCAGAATCTTCTTCGGATTGTTATATGACAAAAGAGGCCACAAGCTTACCATGCTATGTGACATGATATTATTCTGCGGCGCAGAGTTGATACTTCTCATCGCCATAACCAATCACGATGTCATCACTCTGGTCATCGGATTCATATTGGGCGGATTTGCATATGGAGGAATCACTCCAACCAACTCTGCACTGATTAGTGACTTCTATGGCAGAAAGAACTATCCGGTTAATTTCTCAATTATCAACACCAATTTGATCATTGCATCCTTTGCCTCTACAATTGCAGGCAGATTATTCGATGCAAGTCATTCATATCTATCTACAATATTTATGATGTTGATATTGACCATTGCAGGATTTGTCGTAACTATATTTATCCATAAACCTGCAAAACAGCTAAACAAATAAATTCTGTTATATTCAGAATTGACATATTTACCTTTTACAAAAACACTCTAAGGAAAGCGTAAGTCCCTGATATATAGCTAATTTCTCAGTTATATATCAATTTATTGAAGGGGCTTGCGCTTTTTTGTTGAAATTGCATAAAAATCCTCGTGATATTTTGGAATGAAACAATATTGTTTGATTTTGAACAAAATACTAGAATACTTATTGATGTAACTATATAAACAAAAAATAGTATCAGACAGATACAAGCAAAGGAGGATTAACATTGAAAAAGAATATGTTAAGAGCCATTTGCTTACTGGTAGGAATCTGCCTCATTATCATTGGCGCACTGATTTCCTACAAGGTAGACACAAATGGCAATGTAACCGTACAACGCATCTCAATTACAGATGCTAAGGGATATGAAGTATCAGCAAAGCTCTATATTCCTGAAAATGCTAGAACAGCTCCTGCTCCAGCAATGATTATCAGCCCTGGTGGTGACTGCCCATCAGATATCGCTTCACCTTGGGCAACAGAATTCTCTAGAAGAGGATATGTGGTAGCACTTGCTGATTACGCCGGCGTCGGTGACACTGATGTCAATATCGAAGAGAACTATCAGGCTTCTCCTACAGGTACAATGGAACTTGGTACAATCTATGATTACCTGGCAAACAGCAAATTCGTTGATGCTGACAATATCGGTATTGCAGGTCACTCTATGGGATCTCTATACAGCTACCGTACAGCATTAAATCACAAGGTTAAGATCTGTATCACAGACGTACAGTTTGCTGATGCTCCACCTACATACAACTTCAACTGGGTATCAATCATCGCTTCTCATGATGAAGGTATCTCAAGCCGAATCGGTGATGTAACCAACATCTTGACAGACCCATGGTTCTGCATGATGTACCAGACAGACAAGGTTGAAGTAGGCAAGGAATACGGCAACTGGGAAGATGGTACACAGAAGGTTATGTACATGTACAACATGACACACCAGGATGACCAGATCAGCGCTAAGCTCATCAAGAAGATGGTTGAATGTGTTATGAAGACAATGCCAGCTCCACATGAGATTGCTCCTGGATCTATGATCTACGGATGGAAGCCTGTTGGACTTGCAATTGCAATCATTGGTACATTGATCTTCCTATTCACTCTTGGAGCAGTTCTTATTGAATCAGGTCCATTTGACAGCCTCATCTTAGAGTCTGCAGAACAGGATGTAGATGCCGGATTCAAGAAAGGTTCACCACAGTGGATTGTTAGTACATTGATTCTTATGTTCCTGCCAGTTATCCTATTCTTCCCTGGAACAGGAAACGGCGCTAAAGTTTTGCCACCATCTATTTATAGAATTGGATTTATGGCAAATGGTTTCCTCGCATGGGGACTTCTGGGCACAATTGCACTTATTATATTCTTTGTGATTTTCCACAACGTATATGGTAAGAAGAACGGAGGTACAGTAAGAAGCTACGGTTTCGCTACTTCAAACACCGGAGAAGGATTCTCATTTATGTACATCGTTAAATCATTTGTATTTGGCGCTGTAATATTTATGGCAGGCTATATGATTCTGTTACTCTTATTCAAGTATGCAGTGACAGACTTACATGTATGGGTAATGAGTATGCGTCCACTCAGCAAATACAGAATCGGCGCATTCCCAATATATTACATCTCATTTGCTCCATTCTTTATCTCATTGCTTCTTGCTGCAAGCTCACTTGGCAAGAACAAAGAGTTGGAGGCAAAGAGACCTGGTCTTGCAATTGTAATCTCAATTGTAACAGGTATGGCAGGATTGATTCTGCTCTTCATCGTACACGAAATCACAATGAGAACTACACATCCATTTATCGAAACCAACATGGCTGCGTTCTTCATGGATATTCTCATAAGCTTAGTACCTGAATTTGGTATTGCTATGGGATTCTCAATGTACATGAAGCAAAAGACCAACAGTTATATACCTGGTCTGTTCTTCAGTATCGCCCTTGTTACAATGGGTATGATCTGCCAGAACACTCTTGGTCCTTCATTCCTCGGCTAAGATTATTACATAGAATTTTTCAATAAATATTTTAGATAGTTACATTTCTCATTTAACATATGAAAGGCCGGTGTGATAGCCCTAAAGTCAATTTTCACACCGGCTTTTTTATTTCTTATCAGCATCTTGTTTTTCTTCGATTGTACCGCTTTAAATATAGTATTATTTTTACCTGACATTCAACTAATCGTTATATTATGACATTTGAAATATTATTGTTTAAACCTGTACTTATAAATGGTATACTTTAACTAACTAAAGAAATTAAGAGGAAAGTTATGGACACTAGATATCATTATTTATTATTAGCAAATTATTCATTGCTCAATCAGATACTTCACGAACAAATCAGAAATTCAGATTTATCTCCCGGTCAGCCAAAGGTTCTAATATATCTCCTAAAGCACAATGGAGTCACTCAGAAAGAACTGGCCAAGGGGTGTTTTCTCACTCCCGGCGCCTTGACCACAATCTTAAATGGTATGATGAAGCGAGGCATGGTGGAGCGCCGTCATGAAGGGCGAAATCAGAAGGAATATCACATCTATATGACAGATTACGGTCGTAAGCTGGCAGATGAGTCAGAAGCTATATTTGCCGAATTGGATCGCAAGGCCATGGCAGGTCTCAGTGAGGATGAGCAGTATGAATTCATCAGAATGTTCTACAAAATATATAACAACTACGAAAATACAAGCAATGAGTAAAATCACTCATTGCTTGTTTTCTTCATCTCATACATGCGCCTGTCAGCCAGAGTATATATGGATTCACTCTTAAATTCTGGCACTTCAGCACTGCCTGCTATACCATAGGAGGACTTGATTTCCATTCCAAGCTTGCGGCTGTAATCCTGTTCAAGCTTCTCAAGTCTCTTGATGGACACCGCCATCTTCTCGTTATCCGTATCATCTAAAATCACAAGGAATTCATCGCCACCCATACGATATATATTTTCCTCACCTTCAAAAGCTTCCCTCAATGCCTTGGCAAAGGTCTTGATAAGCAGATCACCTTTATCATGACCCTGACTATCATTTACCTTCTTCAATCCATTCATATCGAAGTTTATGAAATGATATTTGCCACCGGACTTATTAATCTGTTCGAACATCTCATTACATTTACGCCTGTTATACAGCTGTGTCAGGTCATCCTTGTAAGCCATGGACATAAGCAAGTCATGCTCCAACTGCTTCTTCAATTTCTCCTGAGCTTCTAAATACACTGCAATAAACACGCATATGGTAAGCACCAGACATCCCACAGGAACCATCTCATTATTCAACAGCTCAAACATGGACATCTTGTGTCTGTATATCTCAATGGAAAATATATCATAGCTGGCACAGATGCTTATAAATCCAAGCCCTGCAAATATTATCTTGTCACTAAAAAGCATGGTTCCTTCAATGGTCATTATGTCATATATAATCATGCATACCATCATGACATAGCCAAATATATTATATGGCAGCAATATCATATCAAAGAGTTCCGGTCTTATCTTGTATAGCACCAGCATTGTAATCACCGCCGGCACCATGGTAAACATAATCACGTTCATTATCTTCTGAAGTTTCTTGTTAGACCTCCTGATATATCTCACAAACCCTGTCATAAAAAACGGCGCTATTACCAGTATCAGCTTCTTCATATTCATGTTGGCATCGTAGGACAGTCCTAAAACTGACAATATATAGCTTCTACATATGGCATCCATTCCCACGCAGAAATTATAACCTCCACGGAAGAATATGTTGGGATCCTTGTTCTTCTTCCATATCTGGAATATACATATGAGGCAGTCTCCAATTGCCAATGTAAACAGTATTATGCCGATAATAATATACAAGAAGCTGTAACTCATGAGATAAGCCAGAATAGCTCCAACTCCCCCCATTCTCACCGGAGCCACCTGCCACTCAGGGCCATTCACCTTCTTATGAATATCTATGGTGATAATCTGGCCTGCAGAGTTATCAGGCAAGGTTGCAATATGATATCCCTCTCCTTCAAGCCTCTGTCTCGACAGTACCTCATCCTTATGCATTACATATAAATCAATATCTGCATTATGCAGATATATCAGCGCCATATCACCGGGCTTCACTTGAGATGGTATCTCAGCCTGAAATCGGATGTCACCGCTTTTCCACATATCCTCCACGCTTCCATCCATACTTTCAACTGATACAAGTTGACCTCCTTTTGAAACCATCTTCATGTAATCAATTGTAACCAGTTTACGCACTGCCTCATTGTTATAGACAAACGTCCCAATCTTCGATGTAAAAACCAGCAATACCACAAACGCCATTATAGATATTGCAATTTGCGTACCCCTTTTTACCATTTTCAATTATACCTTCTTTCCTTATTCAAATTCTCAGTATCTACTATTATAACGCGTTTTGTTTTATTTTAAACAATATGTCATGATGTCACGAGGATTATATACATTTTCGACAAAAATCTACTATCGAGCAAACTATAATACACCCTTTATCGTAACTTTTTGTCATAATGTGCACATTCTATACAAATACTTTAAAATCAAACATTATAATGCTATAATCAACTATATATAGTATTTAGGAGGTTTTTTATGAAGAAAAGTATTAGCACAAAACTAATGATTTCTTTTGCTGTGCTGGTTATAGCGATATGTACAATTCTATCCTTTGTATCTATCAACTCCTCACGGTCGAGTCTTACGGCTCAGGAAAAAGATTCATTACAAACCCAGGCGAGTCTGATTTCTTCACAGATTGACTTAAAGCTCAGCGCCAACATAAGCACGCTGGAATGCTTTGCAAGAGATCAGAGATTCACAGATCCTGCTTATTCATTCGATCAGAGATGCCAAATAGCTGAAGACGAGGCACAGGTAGGAATATGGACCACACTTCTATATGTAGATACAGAAGGTAATTCTTCTCTACCTATGTACGGTGTGCATCTAAATCTCTATGAGGTAAACGATGAAGCATTTATCCAGGCTATGGAGACAGGACAAGGTTTCACAAGACCAATCGTAACAGTAAATGATGGGGCAAGATTCGTATCCAATGCAGTTCCTATAAAGGATGCCAATGGTACAATCACCGGCGCATTAGTCGGTACTGTTTCAATTTCAGATTTTGGAAATCTGTTACCTGAAGGCGTGGAAGCATTTATCATCGATCCGGAAGGTAATTATCTAGGTCACACAGATGCAGCTGAATTTGCTATAGGTGAAAGTGGAAATGGTAGCGTAATTGCAGATGAGAATGGAATAATTGAAACTGTTGGAGAAGGTATCAATTTAAGTATCAATCCTCTCACTGCTGCAGAGACAGACAAATCTTATCAGGGATTGGCCAACCTGATTAACACAATGCTTTCAAAGGATTCCGGAGTTCTAGATTATGTTTCTATGATTACAGGCAAGGATCAGTATGTAGCCTTCGAAAGCGTGGCATCCACAGGATGGAAAGTTGCATATTGCATAGACAAGGACGAGATCAATTCCATCACCAACAACCTGGTGAAAGCCGGTATTATTGTATCAATCATAATCACTCTGATCGGTGTATTTATAGTATTTATCCTGTCTAAGCAGACACTGAAGCCTCTGGTACAGGCCACCAAGGAATTGGAAAGCATAACCGAGGGCATATCTTCCGGACATGGAGATCTGACCTTGAGACTTGCAGAAGGCCGCAAGGATGAAATCGGTAGAATTATACATTGTATAAATGAGTACACTGCCGTGCTACAGGAAATCACTTTGAAGATCAAAAACGAGACTGTATCCCTTACAGAATCAGCTCAGACGGTTATGTCATCTATTATGTCATCCAATGAGCAGGCAACAGACACCTCTGCTATTATGCAGCAGCTTGCCGCAAGTATGGATTCAGTTACTCAGACAACAGACGATATTCAGGGACATATCAACTCAATCTATGATGAGGTAAATGTCATTGCTGATTCAAGTAAAGACGGCTTGAGCTTCTCAAATGAGATGAATTCAAGAGCAGTAGATTTGAGGGATACATCCTCAAGAAGTCAGGAAAATACACAACGAGTTATATCTGAAATTACTTCTACTCTGCGTCTCTCAATCGAGAACAGCAAGAATGTAACTCAGATCAATGATCTGACCAATGACATCTTAAGCATCGCAAGTCAGACCAATTTATTGGCCCTCAACGCTTCTATTGAGGCAGCAAGAGCAGGTGAAGCAGGCAAGGGCTTTGCAGTAGTTGCAGACGAGATTAGACAGCTGGCTGACAACAGTAAAACAACCGCCAACAACATCCAGGAAGTATCTTCTCTGGTAAATGATGCGGTAAATGAGCTGGTAGCCAACACTGACACTCTCCTGGAATATATGAATACAGATATTATATCTGATTACAATTCAATGGTAACAACAGGAGAAACCTATGTAGATGACGCTTATCATATTCGCGAAATTATGACCAGACTTCAGGAACAGTCAGATGAAATCAAGAATAGCATCTCATCTATGACAGAACTAATCAGTAATACTACAACAGCTATATCAGAAAGTTCTACAGGTATTAGTGCTGCAGCACAGAATACTTGCAATCTGGTTGACAGCATTTCCAATATTGATTCAGAAATGCAGAACAATCAGGCGGTGACAGAGCATCTAAACGATGAAATTGATAAGTTTGAAAAGATTTAATTTCTCATAATTAAATCTCCGCTCTTCCCCTAAATAGCTGCCGCTTCCACTGCGGCAGTTATTTTTTGAGTAAATATGTAAAACAACAACTAATAGACATTGTAAATTAAAAACTTTTATTTAAAACTATAATGTTGTAAAATGGAATCGTAAATAGCATATAATACAGGGGTTAAATAAATAATTAAAAAGAAAGGAACAATAGTAACAATGGAATTAAAATGGATGGGAAGAAACAGAAGAGTAGTAAAGGAGCTTGCCAGACATTCAAATATAGTAAATAGAGCTCTCAACAACGCTTCTGCATTTGGTGAATCAACAAATATGACATGCGTGGAGCTACAGATATTAGAAAGTCTCATTGAACATGATGATGAGAATAGAATTATGTCAGAAATTGCATATGATGTAGGAATACCTAGAAGTGCCATGACTCTATTTTCCAAGCATTTAATCGAGCAAGGTCTTATAGAGAAATATCGATTGGCAAATAACAATAAAAGTATTATATTACGCCCAACTAAGCTTGGAAGAAAGGTATATCAGAAATATAGCGAGACCGCTGCACCTGAATTATTTAATTCATTCTTTGAAGAATTAGATGAGTTGAGTGATGAAGAAATAGATAGAATGGCTCATCTAATCAAAGTGCTAAACGACTCGCTATGTCATGACAGTTCCGACAAACTTATAAAGTTTGAAGAAAACTAATTATATCATCAATTACCTGGTCTTTGATTTCCTTGTAATTGAAGATTTCATGTCTACGGCCAGGGTAGAGAATTGTCTTTACACTATGGCCTGTGTTCTCAAGGAAAGTACTTACTTCCTTAACACCATTTCCAAAATCACCTACAGGGTCTCCATCTCCGGCAATATTGAGGAATGGAACATCTGTAGGTACTTTTTTTGCCCATTCTTCGCCGTCTACACACAGACACATGTCTGAGAAGTAGTATAGAGCTCTATTGCTTATAGGCTGTGAAAATGCGTTGAATGGATCAGCAATATGATCTTTCTGAACCCATGGATCTCCACATACCCACTCATTACCAACAACAGTATTTGGAATCTTGTCTGCAAACCAGCCAAGAACTGCACCAACTGCCTCCGGATCAGTTGAATCACCTCTACCGGCATCAACAAATCCCTTTATCATTTCCTTTACATTTACCGCATTAGGGAATGGTCTACCTGTACCACAGATAACTACACCATCGATTTCATCGCCGTAATTAGCCATGTAATCTCTTGTGATAAATGATCCCATACTATGTCCGAAGATATAATATGGCAATCCAGGGAACATCTCCTTAGCAATACCTGTCAATGTATGTTCATCTTCACGCATTGTCATATAGCCCTTGTCACCCCAGTTACCCCAGGAATTATTATTTACGATAGCAGTCTTACCATGACCTACATGATCATCACATACTACAATGTAATCAGCCTCAAGGAATCTGTCGATCATATGAATGTATCTTCTTGAATGCTCGCCAAATCCATGAATAAGCTGGATAATACCCTTTGGCTCAGACATAGGACCATATATCCATGCCTGCACCATGTCCCTCTCATTAAATGACTTAAACTCAAATTCTTTTAACATAAATTTATACCTCCTATAAAAATATATAGCCCCTCCTCAAAGGATTTTGTGGAGGGGCTAATTGGTTACATTGTATTAAATTTTTACTTCCATGTAAGGTTGTTTGCAACACTCATAAGTGTACAAAGGATTGCAACTACAAGTGCACCAACATATGGATTCTTGGTAAGCTTGTAAAGCTTTCTACTGATTAATGTAGCCATAGGTAAGATAACAAACATTGGATACAAACCTACGATGTACATACTACCTGGATCAGTCCATCTCATGAATCCTGTTGTGAAGAACTTACCGTACTGCAGAAGCATTACAATACTGATTGGGATAATTGCTACAATCATCATTACAACAATATTTACCCACTTCTTCTTGCCCATATCATTGTAGTTCAATGTGTTCAACATAATTGAATTAATTACAAAGAATACAATAAAGAATAATACATATGGGAACAAGAGTAATAACTTGTCCGCCTGGAATACCTTTACACAAAACAGTCCAAATCTGTAATCTACCTTGAACAGGTAATTTGAAAGGAATACACATCCATAAGAAGCAGCTGTAACAACGATAGCGAACAATATGCTCTTACCGATTGTCTTGGCATTGGTTGCAACACCCATCTCCTTGAGATTCAATCCATCTTCTGCCTTAGTACCAAACTTAATTGCAAGGAATGAACACAAAAGCATAACTACACCGATTGATAATACCCATACACCAACACCTGCTGTGTTACTCTGTGCCCAGAATTCTCTCTGATGTGTAAATGCGTTCATAAGGTTCATAACAGGTACGAAGCTGAGTCCGCCGTATAATACTGTTACAATTGTGCCACCCCAGAACCATCCTTTGTTAACCTTTTCAAATGGATATGGAGCAACTTCCTCACTTACAGTGAGTGACTCAAATGGTTTTGTAAATAATAATGTTGAAGCGAAGCTAAGTACAAATAACCAGAAGCCAATGAGGCCGATTCCCTGGAAGATTTCTTTCCAGATCCAGATCTGATTATTGTCATCAAGCTTAGTATCTACTCCAAATACCTCGTTGAAGTAATTAACTGTAGCTGCACTTGCGCGCATCTTGAATGGCTCCCAAGCATGTGTAAGATTCATACTGTAGATAGTTCTGATTACATCCTTACCGTTGATTGTCTCATGGTATTTAACACCATCTGTACGCTTTTCACACTGGCTGATGTCCTTACCGAAGTTAAGGAATGACTGAGCATTGGCACTAGATACATACTCTGTTGGAGATGTAAGATTACCATTCTCATCTGTCATTGTCATGAAGAACTCATCATACTGAGCTGCAACAACACCAACGCTAACATCCTGATAGAGATCTACATAATTCTCTCCAGCCTGATCAAGGTACTCAGGATCCTTGCAGTGAAGCAAGATTGCTGAGTAAAGTCTCTGTCCTGACATAGCAGCCATAATAGCTGCCATATTACAGTTCCACGCCCCAAGTGAATGACCTGTAATACCAATTCTGTCTTTGTCGACATATGATAATGAAGCAAGATATGGTAAAGCTTCATTAACTGTCATAAGACATCCCTCAATACCAGATACATTTTCTGAGCTACCATGAGATAACATATCGATATTCAATACCACATATCCTCTTCTGGCAAGCTCTACATAGTTTGATGCTTGCATTTCTTTGTTGTTGAACATACCATGACAACACAACACTGCTGGAAGCTGTGCGCCTTCTTTAATCTTCTTTGGCTGATAGATAGTACCAGTAATCTTGTGTCCAGCAGATGTAACCCACTCTGTTGGAATAACTCTGATCTTACCAAAATCAGTCATGAAGGCTGCCGCCCCAATTGAACCTACCAGCATCAGCACAATACTGATACACAGTAGCTTCTTCATTACACTTTTTACTTTTTCCATTACATTTCTCCTCCTAAAAATAGAATGAAAAGTATCAAGTTGTATGCGCTAATTATACAACCCAATATTTTGTTTTACAACCATTTTGTTTTAATTCAAAGTATTTCTTTGATTTTTAACAAAATTTTCCTCTTTCTTTAGTACAACTTAGACATAAATTAAAACTTCAATGCCTTTGAGATTTCTGTAAAGATAACTCCCAACGCATATGCTCCTGCATCAGGATATCCAATAGATCTCTCTCCAACAGTACCGGCTCTACCCATGTGAGCCACATGATCAGCTGTTGCATCAGCACCCTTTACTGCTGCATCCGCTGCGATAGCAAAGATATTTTCCATAGAATCATCCAGATTAGCGCACCATGCATCTGCACATGGAACCATGGCATCAATCAAAGTCTTATCTCCAACGACTGCACCTCTGCCGAATGATCTCTCACCTGTTGTCTGAATACCAACAACAGCTTCCTGAAGCATCTCAGCAAACTCTTTCTTTGAAAGACAAGTCTTATCTCCTGCATACTTTGCAGCATATCTAAATGCTGAACCCCAGATAGGACCAGATGCTCCACCACAGTATTCCATGATAATCATGCCTGCTTCTCCCAGGAATTCACCAATGCTATTGATTGTATCGTCTGTAATCTTGTTCCATTCTCTCTTAAGCTGCTTGAATCCCTTGGCAACAGACATACCAAAATCTCCATCTCCAGCATGTGAATCCAATTCACAGAAAGGAACTTCATTTTCTATAATTACTTCTGCCATCTTATCAACGATGTATACCATGTTGTTAAGAGAGATCTGCTCATTGTTTACCTGAGCAAATTCTGCAGAAGTTGACATTACAGCTGTAACTTCCTTGTCTTCTTCTGATTCAGCCTTCATATTCTTGTAAGGAATGCTCTCAACATGTCCTGATACCTTGAATGCAGGAGCATCGCTCACATCATCAAGGAGGCTCTTCATAGAGTCATTCATCTTCAAGAATGATACAGAAGCACCGGCCATATCGATTGAAGTCATGTAGTTTCCTACAAATGTACGATATACCTTGATACCTCTTTCGCTTACGAATTTCTGAACAGCATTATTTAAGAGATATAACTCCTGAAGAGGAGTTGCTCCAAATCCATTTACCAAAATAGTAATCTCAGATTCCTTGTCCAAATCCTGCTCTTCTGCCAAGGCATTTACCATACGCTGTGCAAGCTCATCAGCAGATACTACCTTCTCTCTGCGGATACCTGGCTCTCCATGAATACCAACACCGTACTCCATCTCATCGCTTTCGATTTGAAATGTAGGCTTTCCTGCTGCCGGTACTGTACATGAAGTAAATGCAAATCCGATTGTGCGAACATTATCTGCCACATTCTGAGCTACAGACTTCACTTCTGCCAAAGACATGCCTCTCTCTGCTGCAGCGCCTGCAATTTTGTGAACCAAAACTGTTCCTGCCACACCACGACGACCTACAGTATAGAGTGAATCCTGTACTGCAATATCATCCTCTACCTTGACATAATCAACCTTGATTCCGTCTTCCTCTGCCAAAGCTGCTCCGTTTTTGAAATTCATCATATCACCAGAATAATTCTTGATGATAAGAAGAGTTCCCTTATCAGAAGCTGTAGCTTCAATAGCGCGATATACCTGAATCTGTGAAGGAGATGCAAATACATCTCCACACACAGCAGCATCAAGCATACCCTTGCCTACGAAACCTGCATGTGCAGGCTCATGGCCGCTTCCGCCACCTGATATAAGGCTGACTTTGTTCTTGTTGACATCTTTTTTCTTGATAATCTTATACTTCTGTATAAACTCCAATTCTGGATGCGCCATAGCAATACCATTACACATCTCTATTACAACCGTTTCCGGCTTATTGATAATTTTCTTCATTTTCTAAAAACCACCTTCTTATAGATTTCCATTTTTGAAAGCTTCACCAAGCTTATCTGCTGCGATAATCGCTGATACTGTCATATCCACATCAACCTCGAATGGCATAGCATGGATAGACTCCTCTGAAATACATGCCTTCTTAGCTATCTCAACGATTTCGTCACGAGTGTATGACTCTACTCCGATATCCTTGAAGCATACTGGCAATCCTACTGACTTGCAGAATTCCAATACTTCCATAATCTCTTCTTCAGGAGCATTCTCTAATACCAACTGGCAAAGTGTACCGAATGCAACCTTCTCACCATGCATATACTTATGAGTTCCCTCAAGAATTGTGAATCCATCATGGATAGCATGAGCTGCACCAAGTCCGCCTGACTCGAATCCAAGTCCTGACAAGAGGATATTAGCCTCAATAATATTTTCCAAAGCTGCAGTAACTACATTCTCATCACTTGCAATCTTAGCCTTTACACCATCTGCAAGAAGTGTCTCATAGCAAAGTGTTGCAAGAGCGAAAGCTGCCTTGGTTCCCTTAGCCTCTCCACATAGTCCTTCTCTGAATCCACATGGAAGACCTGCATTTACCTTGGTAAATGATCTAACATTTGCTCTTGCCTCAAAGAATGTAGAAAGAGCATCACCCATTCCTGAAACAAGGAATCTTGTAGGTGCATTGGCAATAACTGTAGTATCAATAAGAACTACGCTTGGACTCTGCTTGAAATAAGCATAGTCATCAAAAGTTCCATCAGGTGTATAAAGTACTGCAGAATGACTTGTAGGTGCATCTGTTGCTGCGATAGTAGGTACAATAATAAGAGCCTCTCCTTCAGCTACACACTTAGCAGTATCGATAGCCTTTCCACCACCAAGTCCGATAGTACATTTACAATTTTCTTTTTTAGCCACTTCCTGAAGTCTAGCAACTTCCTGTCTAGAACATTCTCCTGTGAAATTGCTTGTTACAAATCTTACCCCAAATTTTTCAGAAGTCTCGTCTAATTTGTCCTTAACTCTAGCTACATCATCAGGATGTGCAATCAAAAGTGCACTCTCTCCAAATGTCTGGACAAAATATCCCAAATTTCTGATTTCGTTCTCGCCCTGTACATATTTTGTAGGGCAAATAAATGCTTTTCTCATTTGTTTTACCTCCCAACTAAATGATTTGATTGAAAATATTTTTGTTTAGTTGTAAACTATTTGTATCGTATCAAGTTGTGAGTATTCATTCAATGCATTTTTTTTAACAAAAATAGTTACTTTAAATCGTATTTATTTGCAGTGCAAAAATACATCATTTTTCTAGGAGGAGGAACAATGACCAAAATACAGACTATTGTCTCTAATCCCAATTGGGAGAAATTGCAAGACTCACTATCAGTTGCCACGCAGCTTTCATTAGTATGTGTAAACTATGACGGAACACCTGTTACACACCATAGTTCATGCCATGATTTCTGCAAGAAGGTAAGGAATGACCCGGAATATCATAAATACTGTGAGAAATGTGATGCGCGAGGGGGTTTTGAAGCATTGCGTTCCCATGAACCATACATCTATAAATGTTATTTGGATGTAGTAGACATTGCTATTCCTATTGTTATTGATCACCAGTACATCGGATCACTTATGGCAGGTCAGGTGAGAATTGCCAAAGAGGATTCAGAAGACATTGAAAACATACTACAACTACCAAACAGCAAAATTGCTCAGCGCATACATAATTATTACCAGGAAGAATACAACAAATTGCCTGTACTCTCCCTGCAGCAGATCAAGTCAGCAACACAGATGCTGTCATCACTCCTAACTTATGTATGTCAGGAGCAGAACTCGGCCGGTTCAAAGTATAAGGAACTATTAAATGTAACACACAAGATGTCAGATATAATGGTTCAGCCTAACATCACTGTATCAAGCAGCGACAATGCTGAGGTAAAACAGCTTATTATGGCTATGACCAAGGGTAAGTATACGTTCTTATCAGATGTTATAAAGAGATCTATAGATTTTATATTCTCAGCCATACATCATTATCCAAGTCTCACTGAGACTGCAGATGCATGCAATATTAGTTCAAGTTATCTAAGCCGTCTATTTGCCAAGGAATTAAACGAGGGATATAGCGAGTTTATAACGAGGCTTAAGATCGAGGATGCCAAGGATATGCTTGAAAACAGCAGAATAAGCATCAGTAAAATCAGTGATACTCTAAGATATGAAGACACAGGGTATTTTATCAAGGTATTCAAGAAACACACCAGTCTGACACCTCTATCCTACAGAAGATTACTTAATAAACATTAAAAATGGCCAAAAAAAGATAGCTATTAAATATGCGAACATCAGTTGCAATATTTAATAGCTATTTTTTAGTAAATAAACACAAAGAGATAAATAATTATAAGAATCATTTAATCATGACAGCAATCACAATGAATGATTATATGGGGCAATTCTAAATTACAGTTTATATATGTTGATAGTCACTCCTCTATCAACAGGTGTGACAGTAGCCTTGAGTTCTGCTTCCTCCCACTCCTGCAGCAGTGGCGAGTCTGTTATAATCATTGGCTTGCAATTATCGAAATCATCACCATTATTTTCAATAAAAATCTTGCAAGGATTTCCAACGGCATCGTCACCCTCCAACATATAACGAGCTGAAAGGAACATAGGCTGTCCCGGTCTAATCTTCTGGGTATCTACTCCCGTGCCTATTACCTTTCCTGTAAAATGTGGTCCCTGTGTTGTACCCGTAAAGTCAATCATGCATATGTCCATTGTCTTCCCCTTGACTACATGTGGCTCACGAATAGCGATATTGAGTTCCATTAAATGTTCCATCAAACCTTCCTCCTATAATAGTTCTTGTCACAATTATATTCAGAAGCTCCGGGCCACTTCAATCAGAGTTTCTTGACATGCATCGTAGGTTTTCTACTATATGCAATTGTCTAATACTTATTATGCACCTTCTCAGCAAACATAAGCATATCTTCCACATTGATAACCCTTCCATCATCCAAGACAGCTTTGCCGCTCATTCTGCCAAACACCTGATGCTGATCACTGACAATAAATTTGAAATCCATACAGGCTGCTCTATCTAAAATCGGTGTAAACTCCATCTCGAATCGTCCATCAGATGATGTGAAGGTCCATGGACTCATATAATCATCATTGCCATTTTCATCTGTAGGAATATTGAAAGTCACATCATCCAGCTTATGGGCAACTCCATCATAGAACAATATATTCTCACTGGCAGCACTTGTATTACCAAAGCCATATCCTATATTGAAACCAAAACTATGCCCATCAACGGTTGCATTTCCCGAGCCCCACTTCCAGGTATTATCATAAGTCCACACTCCTCTGCCCCAATCCAGAGTTCCATAATTTCTATCAGGGTTGAACTCATATCTCTTGCCGTCGTACATCGCCCAACCACTGGCTCTCATACAATTAATCTTCTGGTTATAATAGAAGGCATGGCGCTCATCCCAAGGTGTGGCAATTACCATAGTATCCATATCCGGTTGCGCCAAATCAATCTCGCAGTCAAATGGTTTGCCGTCACAGAAATTCTCAAAGTGACACGATATATGACGAATCAGACCTGATGCATTCATCTCATTATTCGCAATCACAGCTTCAGTAACAGTCTCTTGACCTCCTAACGGCCGCAACTTATAGCTCATATGCAATCTCTTATCTGCATAAACCACATCACCTTCCGATGAATTGGATGGCATGTGAAGTTTACCCATCGGGAACACATTTAACACAGTCTCTGTATGTTCCCACGGCTCATCCCCCAGCTCAAGCAGAGACACTGATTGCAGCCCCACATAACCATCATCGGAAATTGTTGTGGCCACAGCAAAATCATCCCCCACAATAAGATAGTAATCCCATTCTTTAATCCTAAACTTCGGTGCTTTGATGTCACTTCTATCATACTGCCACACCTGTTTTCTCGCCCAACCAGGCTCAGCGATTTCACCATACACATCCAACAGTTTCTGCTCAGCAATTACTTCATGATTTCTCATACTCCCCCTCCTATTTTCCTTTTAAAAACTCAATTATATATACTCTCCCAGGTCATCAAATACAATCTCTTCTATTTCTTTAGCAATTCGTTTTGCCTTGCTCTCTACTATTGATGCTTTTTTACCTGCCTCAATCATATCAGCAATAGTAATATTTACCCCTTTTCCATTTACCGATGTTGTCTGCTCACCATAATATGTTTCGCTATATGTCAAATCATATGCTGGCGTCATGCTCCAAACATCATTTTCCTCATCATATGCAAATGAAAAGTTCTTGCCATGATCGTCCCTGTTATGCGACATAATATTGAAGCACATAAGACGATACATGTTCTCAATCTCATCCATATTATTTGCAGAAATTATACCAGTAAGCTTCAATAAAGCCTCATAGGACAAACTTGGCACTCGATAGTCCGTCTCTAAAATAGCTGAAGCTGTTAGAATATGCTGTCTAACTTCCCCAACATTGTCAAATCGCTCACTCGCAAAATATCCCTTACATTTACGAGATGAAAACAGCTTAAAATCTGGCACTTTAATACCGCATTTCTTCGCGCAATTCATATAATCATATTCCATCTTGCCAATGTCGATTGGATCATCATGAGATGGAAATTTCAAAAGCCATACCCTTCCATCTTCCACCAGGTTCACCTTAGGCCTTGTGCCACCACTTGATCCCGCTCTGCGATAAATATCATCCAACATGCTTTCGTCATTTTCATCCAAAATGAGCCTACACGCTTCTGCCAATTCATCTACCGACATATCTGCTTTGCTTTCAATTCCTGTCTTCACCTCAATTCCCGGACGATAGCAAAGCGCTCCATTCCCCCTATCTCCCACAATAGCCAGTCGTTCTAGCATGTCAATATCTGATACGCCCTGCTTCAGTAATAGTCTATCCAACAGAAGTCGCCCCCAGGCATCAGGCAAACTATCAGCAAATACACCAAACAACCCATCAAAATTGTAATTTGAAGGAATAAAAACTCCCTTTTCTATTGGAAGGGAAAATGGGCTTATCGGAAATCCATCTTTCAGCCATTCGTCAGAATATGAAAAAGCCACTTTTTTATTCGCTGCATCCGCAAGAGTACCCACATGTTTGTCATGATAATATACTTCCAGTTTACCTGTTTCCACGAATAACCTCCTCTATATCCTTGTACGTCACATCACTAAATAACTGGCGAATCTCATTTTCCATTTCTAACGCCACAGCGATTTTGGTTAAAGAAATCAAAGAAATATTCCCCGTACTTTCAAAGCGCTTAAGAGAACCGTAACTGACCCCGCTCTTTTCGCTCAGCTCCTGTTGCGTAATATCTCTTCTTCTACGAATCTCTCGAACTCTATTTGCCAATGCCATATTTATCTCATCTGGAGTTTCCCATATATATCTTCTTGCCATTTTATCAGCCTCCGTTTATAGATAATATATTATCTATAAACCGCCTATTTTGCATATTATGGATAATATATTATCTATAATATATCACGATTTGTCATAAAAGTACATCACTCCTTAATATACATAAACGCACCCAGATTGCCACGCTTACCGTGAGATGCTCTATGGGAAAACAGCTCCTTCGGATTGCAACAGGTGCATATATTGGTTGTGACAATATTTTCCTTCTTCACCCCAGCCTCAGCCAACACAATCTCATTGGCTCTCCACAGGTTAAGCTGGTATTTCCCTGGTGCATTTCCATATGATAGAATCTCCGCCACTCGCCCCTGTAGTTTTAACTTCCAACCATCATCACAGGTATCGCCACTGTAATCACTCACACCTCCAAACTCTCTGGCGAACTCCTCTGCCACATCCTCGCTCACTTCATAACAATCCTGACAGATTGACGGGCCGATGGCTGCAATTACATCCTCAGGCTTTGTCTCGAACTCCTCGGCCATCTTCTCTATAGTAGCCTGACCCATACGATGAACAGTGCCTCGCCATCCGGAATGAGACAATCCAATCGCCTTATTAACAGGATCCACAAAATATAGTGGTACGCAATCAGCATAGAAAGTTGACAGAACCACTCCAGGTTCATTGGTCACAAGCCCATCCACATCAGTATATGGCTTCGGTCTAGTCACTCCATTTCCCCTGTCATACTTCCCCACTCTAATTACATTGGTGGTATGAGTCTGATCTGTACATACGAAGTCGCCTATATCACAACCAATCTCTGCAGCCAGCCTTCTATAATTTTCCATAACCGCATTCTCATCATCCCCTCGGGTGAAGCTCAGATTTAGAGTTGCAAAAATCCCCTCTGACACTCCTCCCATTCTGGTGGTGAAACAATGCTTTATAAAATCAATCTCCTCCAGTCTCGGATAGTACAGATATGGCACATTTCCCGTATGTAATTTTATAATCTCATGATTGTCAGTTTTATAATTCACTCAATCCTCTTTTCTGTATTTGACGCACGTCAAATAAAATCAAAATCTATTTGCCCCAATTATATCTCACATTTAGCCTGCGATAAATAATAAAAAACTCCGGCAAGTCACACGACCTGTCGGAGCTTCCAATATTTCAATATTTTTTATAAACATCTACAATGTCCGTTATAATTAAAATCACAACTGATTACTCAAATGATTTCTTCATCCATCTGCTCAAACCTAAACTGCATAGCCCTGGGCCTTGATTACATCAACCACCTGCTTTACATATTTCTCACAAAGCTCATGACTCTCTGCCTCAACCATTACACGAACCAATGGCTCTATACCTGACTCACGCACCAGAATTCTACCTGTATCACCAAGAGCTTCGGCCACTGCATTTACAGCTTCCTGTACCTTGGCATCATTCTGGGCCTCAGTCTTGTCTGTTACACGCACATTTTCCAAAACCTGTGGGAAGATAACCAAGTCCTTGTGCAACTCGCTCATCTTGCACTTCTTCGCACACAACACTTCCATAAGTTTCAAAGCTGTGAGGATTCCATCACCTGTTGTAGCATATTTAGAGAAGATGATATGTCCGCTCTGCTCTCCACCGATTCTGCAACCATTCTTGGTCATGTACTCGTATACATATTTATCACCAACTGCTGTCTTGGCATAATCAATTCCAAGTGCGTCAAATGCTTTGTATAAACCGAAGTTACTCATAACAGTTGTAACTACTGTGTTGTTAGTAAGCTTGCCGCGCTCTTTCATATATTTGCCATAGATATATAAGATGTGATCTCCAGTGATTACCTCGCCCTTCTCATCAACAGCCAGACATCTGTCAGCATCACCGTCAAATGCAAATCCACAATCACAACCATTTTCCACAACGAACTTAGTAAGTCCCTCAATATGTGTACTTCCTGCATTCATATTAATATTAGTTCCATCTGGCTCGGCATTGATAACAAGTACCTTGGCACCGAGAGCCTCAAATACAGAACGAGCCACATTCCAAGAAGCACCATTTGCGCAATCTAAGGCCACCTTCTTGTCTCTGAAGCTATAAAGTCCCAGAGAAATCAGATAACCCATGTATCTATTTCTACCACTTACATAATCAACTGTGCTACCGATTCCTTCCTTAGTTGCATAAGGAACCTCGTCCCACTTCTGACCGAAAAGCTCCAGCTCGCCATCAATGTAAGCCTCCACATAGCTGATTGTCTCCTCGTCCATCTTCTCGCCCTGTCCGTTGAAGAGCTTGATTCCATTATCATAATATGGATTGTGAGAAGCAGAAATCATAATACCGCAGTCGAAATCATCCACACTTGTAATATGTGCCACTGAAGGAGTTGTTGTTACATGCATCATATAAGCATCTGCTCCTGATGCAACCAATCCACCAATGAGACAGTACTCAAACATATAAGAAGAAAGTCTAGTATCCTTTCCAATTACAACCTTGGCATGCTCGTCACTTCCTGCCTGCTTCTTGAGCTGAGTGTAATACCATCCCAGAAATCTACCTACCTGATAGGCATGATCTGCAGTAAGATTCATGTTTGCTTCGCCTCTGAAGCCATCTGTTCCAAAATATTTTCCCATTCTATTTCACTCCTAAATCTATTATTTCTAGAAATTATTGTATCTAGTAATTATTTCTCCAGCAAATATTCTTCCAGCAATTTTTCTTTTGGCAATTACTTCTCTAATAATTTCTTCTCCAGCAATTACTGTGCCTGAGCAAATATCGGCAACTGCCTTGTATCTCGCAATTTATATACCACACATTGATTTGCCGGGTACTCGCCAATTACATCAGCCTCTCCCTTCAAGGCATATACATCTGTAAATACAATGACATAATCTATATCTCTAATGTCATCATAATTCACACCACCTGTTACATCTCTGCCCCAGACCGGAGCCACATCCAAATCAATTCCTGTATCACCAAGCAAGGCCTGCTCAAACAATATGCCTTCACTTGCATATACTAGATTATCACAATCCATGAGAAATGTATCCAACATTTCTTCACCTGCTGCCGATTCCATCACAAGAAATGTGTCGTCATTATGATTTCTCACGAAATCTCTAATGTCATAAATCTCAGCAGTTTCCTGTCCACTGTGGGTGTGAGTCTTGTATTGTATATAACCAGACAGCACTGAGTTTCCAAGAGACATAATTATGGCTCCTGTGATAAATATTTCCCAGAATATTTTGGTTTTTCCAATTTTCGAGCTTCGAGCGCCAGAAGCTTGTTCTCCACTTGTATCTTGAGCTTTATTGAAACCATGACTGCCTGTTGAATATAACCCCATCAGTACCAAAGTCACCACAGTAATTGCAAGTATCAATAAATTGGCCGCCATCGGACTAAATGTCTTGCCCTCCGATGCAAATAACTGCATGTAAAATAATGTTGTATGATCAATGGTTTGACCATTAAAACCATTGAAGATGAAGTTCATGCCGCCTAAACAAACTGCTGCCATGATAATTCCCGGCCAGTTTAATTTGCTGGCATCACTCTTGCTATCAACCGCAGCCACATCTGATATTATATTTTCTGTTTTACCAGTTGTTGTTGGCTTATCCATTGTAACATTCGCTTTCGCAGCATCAATCGCCCTCCGCTCCCACATGGTCATAAGCACCATGAGAAATGGCACATAGAGGTATTCCACATATCTCACATGGGCACGAGGTGTAATGGATGGATAATCCTCATACATATAAATTGTATAGGCAACTATCGCCGCTGTGCCCAGGATAATCAGAAGCATAATGTAATATAATCTCTTGGCATTACTATTCATCTGATTTTTCACAGTCATAGGCAGAAGCACCGGCACCACCAGAAGCCCCACAATGCTAATAGTCACAAAGAATCCAAAGCCATACAGCAGATATCCCCAGCGCTGACTAAGGATTTCAGTATTAATACCCAATTGATAATAATTAGATCCTCGATTACAAAACCACCAGATGCCATAAACCAAAGCAACAATAGCAATACCGGCAACCAGCAACTTAATCGCAGAACCGAGGCCACTCTTATTTTTAGCGCCTGCCACACCATAGCTATTATTGCTATCAATTTCACAAGCTCCATCAGCTGCATTCCCAACATTATCGGAATCATAGCTTCTAGAGTCTCCGCGTACCGACATCACGATCTTGGACATAAACATATATGCCACCAGCGCCAACGGAATCACAAGAGCCAACTCCTTGGTAATATAAGCCAATATCCAAGCTCCAATTCCAAGTATCAAAAGCCCTATATTTTTTATGATAAAGCTTGTGATGTTTCCGCCATCATTTGCCACATCATTTATATCAGCTTTTGCGCCATCCTTTGCACCTGATTTTGCACTAACATTTGCACTGACTTTTACACAATCGTCAGCATACTCATTCATATACTCCCGCCATCTGGCTTCCACTTCCACAATGACATAAAGCACCACCAGGGACACTGGAATATACAGATTCTCACTGGCAAATGTCATGGAATAGGTCATGCTAGGAGAAATCATGTAGAAGAGAATGCTCAACCATATGAAACTATTTCTCTTGAAAAATCTCCTAGCCATGCCGTATACAGGAAAGATTCCTGCCGACATAAGCACTGAGTTTATGAACCCAATAACACTCATTCTCACATGTATATTTCCCAAAGCAAACGCAGGAGCAATAAAAAAGGAATAACCAACCTTCTTGAAAGTTGTAGCCAGGTTATAGACCATTACCCCGTGATTATTCCAGAGGCTCTCTGCTGCCGACAGATAGAGCAATTCATCTGGATAGCAATTAATTGTCTTGGGAAAATAATTGCATATGATAAATCGCAGAATCACCGACAGGGCAAAAAGTATTATTAACTTATTTCTTGTTACTTTCACATTATCAAATCTATTCATTATATCCACTTGTACATCCTATAAGTCGCTTCCTCTGTTGCCCTCTCCAAATGATGGGCCATATAGAAATCGATTTTCTCATTTCTGCTGAGATTCTTCTCACCCATATGAGCATAGTCCTCAATCCAGTTTATCTCAGTTAATCTATAGAAGTCTTCATAGCTATGCTCTTCCTCTGTATTTCTATGGGAATAGGCTTTCACACATACTTTATATACTTCTCCTGCAAAATCCTGTGCTCCCTTAATAAAGGCAGCATGACCTTCAGCCCTTTCTCCGGTGACTATTCCTTTTATATTTCTTGCAACCTTGTCAAATAATGTCTCATGAACAGCCCCCATCTCATTATCTCCATGCTGTCTGTACAATGACAGTGGTTCATCTATGCCATATACCAACCCAAGAACTGATGCAACTGTAATAAGCAATCTATCATGCATCTCAACCTTCGACAAATCTATGTCTTCCATAGAATCTACTATAACATCTCTCAAATCCCGGCCAAACAACATAGTGCATCCCGCTGCCACATTGTCTATTATCAACTGTCCAGGCCACACATGATTGATATCTCTATCGATAGATCTGATAAATGACGGATATATCTCTTTTAAATTTTCATCAACCACAGCCATATCAGTGAAAATCAGATTGTAATTATCCTTATCACAATCTATTTCTAAATATCTCTTCATGGTCTTTTCAATCTTTTCAGGCAGCCATACATCATCCTGATCTGCAAACATATAATAGTCCGATTCCACATGAGCCAGCATCCACATAAAATTTGCCTTAGCTGAACCACAGGATTTACCTTGCAGCACTATTATTTTCCCCGGCTCATACTCCTCCACCAGTTGGGATATAAGTTCGCAGGTTCCATCTGTAGAACCGTCATCATGAATTACCAGCACAATTTTCTGATAGGTCTGATTCATGATAGACTCCACCTGTTGGCGTAAATATTTCTCACCATTATATGTAGCCATCAATATGGCAATTTTCTCAAAAGGAATCTGTTCCATATTCCCACCTATCTTCCTTTTCTTCTGCGAAAATGATACATTATCGCTTCTTCATTCTGTGAAAATACAATACTGTATACTTATCACTTTTTCTCAATTCTATTACAGCATCTTCACATATTCCAGGATAATATTAATTCCAACCTGAGCGGCCTTCTCGGCAAATGTCTGGTAATCCATTGCTGCTCCCTTGCCATCAGATATACTTCTGATAATTGTAAATGGCACTTTGTTCACATAACAAACCTGTCCGATACTTCCGCCTTCCATCTCGCCAGCAATAGCACCAAACTCCTTGTGAATATTGGCTTTCATCTTCTCGTCACTAAGGAACAAATCTCCTGTTGCAATAGTTCCAACCAGATGATTGATACCCATCTTATCAACTACTGATTCAATCTCCTGGCACATCTGCTTATCTGCCGGCAGATATACCTGATTGATTCCTGAAATAAGTCCCACCGGATCTCCCAAAGCAGAAGTATTCATATCGTGCTGAACCACCTGGTCAGCGATAGCCACATCCATCACTCCAAGTTCATCGCAGAGAGTACCTGCCACACCAATATTTATCAAACGGTCCACATTGTACTTTAAAATCATAGCCTCAGCGCATACAGCAGCAAACACCTTGCCAACACCGCTTACCGCAGCTACAATCTCCACTCCGTCTATTTCTCCTATGGTAAATGTAACTCCACTTACCTCTTCATTTCTCACATTTTCCATATGGCCTTTCAGATTTTCAATCTCAATCTGCATGGCTCCAATAATTCCAAGACGCATAATCAATAATCTCCTTTTCTTCTACTAATTATTACATAAACATCAGCATAAACATCGGCATTGAAACAATTCCATTAATAGATTGCCCAATATTTACAGATGCCATTTTATATCCTACCTTTAACATTTTATTTTCTTCTATTATATTTTTCAATGAATTAGCCTGTTTTTTACCTGCTTTTATTTCTATAGGAATAATCTCATCATTTTTTTGTATTACAAACTCAACCTCGCTACTGCTTTTTTCGTGCTTATAAAAATATAATTTATTATAGCCACGCTTGTATAGCATATCCGCTGCCAAAGCCTCATAGATTCCACCTTTTGCAGTTCCAAACATCAAACTATCAGATTTATCTTCCATCTTTCCATCACTTAATATATTTTTCTTTAGGCTCTCATCAAACATTCCAATATATATACCAATATCTGTTGGATACAACCTAAAATTCTTCTCATCTGAAAAAGCTTCCAATGGATATTCAAATCGTTTTATCCCACAAACCTTCATAGTCAAAAGCTGATTGTTAAGCCATGCTATGCTAGTACCAAATTTTGTTGCGGTAGCTTTGGATTCAATTTTAGAATATTGAAATTTATGATTATCTTTAGTCAACTGATAAGGAATCGACTTATAACACTCCTGTGCTTTAATTCTAATATTGGCATCTGCAAAACGGGCAATATCTACATTGTAGTCTCTAATCAATCTTCTTTGAACTACATCCGCTTCATGTATATCACCTGTTTCAACATATGTATTTACAACTTCTGGCATTCCTCCAATCACTATATATTTACGCAGATAATCATACATACTATCTATAACTGATGTAGGCATTTTCTGTAAATTGTCATAGTAATCCCGAACTTTCTCTATAATCTTCTCATCTAATTTCAAAGCCCACAGGAATTCTTCAAAATCAAGCGAATACATATTAAGATATTCGACCTTGCCAACAGGATATGATATTTCACTATTATAGTTCATTCCCAGAGATGAACCCATACCAATAACATCATATCTGCCATCCTCAGTCCAGAATTTCAATGAAGCAATCGCTTCTGGACACTCCTGTATTTCATCAAATAAAATCAGAGTATCGCCTTCAATAAATTTGCTTCCAGGACGCCGCAATAATATATTAGTTTTTAATGTTTCCACATCCAAATCACCATCAAACTCTGACATCATGGATGGCTCTTTCAAAAAATTAATAACTATATATGATGAATAGTATTTAGAAAACATCTCATCCACAACAAAAGTTTTGCCAATCTGACGTTGTCCTGTAATAATCAAGCTTTTATGTTTTTTATTATTTTTCCAATCAATGAGGTCATTCAAAATTTTTCTTTTAAGCATATTTCAATCCCTCCTCATCTCTTATTATAGGACAATTTCTTTGATTGTAAATATTTTTCTATAGAAAAATATAAGTCGTATGCATATTTTTCTATAGAAAAATATAAGAGTCGTGCATATTTTTCTATAGAAAAAGGCCACTCACCTACCCGGTGGTGACCCAATTTCACAATATTACTCTGGATAAGTAAATTCCATATTAGTCTGTGCTTCTAATACCTCAAGATAATATGCTGCTTCCTTCTTGGCTGCATCAAGGCTGAGATTTCTATAATTTCCGCACTCAATTGCCGAAGCGCCAAACATCTCACCATCGTGGTCTATAATCTGCTTCAAAATCTTCTTGGAAATCTCAAAAACCTGCTTGTGATCTGCATTTCTTATAAGAAGATAGAATCCTGTCTGGCATCCCATTGGTCCAAAATAGATTACATCATCTGCAATTTCAGAATTTCTAATATATGTAGCAAACATATGCTCCACAGAATGCATAGTAAGGTCTGACATATAATCTCCCATGTTTGGTCTGCGGGTTCTCATATCATAGGTTGTTATATCTCCATCAATTCTGGAAATATAAAATCCCGGCATCAAAATATCATGATTAATTGTAAAGCTAGTTATTCGTTCCATCTCAGTCCTCCTAATAATATGCTTTGAACCACTATAACATATTAATACGCGTAATCCAAATCCACAGTTCCACTGATTCCATCCACATGACCTGTCTCGGAATACTGCCAGTAATCACATCTGCCATTCCAGGTATATCTGCCCCCGGAAAGTGATGAATTATATCTTGCAATCCAGATTTTATATGGCGATAACACACCATAATCCAGATAACTTGTCCACCAGTTAATATTTGCGTATACACCTGAGATATATCCAGCTGAATTGACAGTCTGACAGAAGGCTTGTGCAATAGCTGTAGCCTGCCCCTTTGGAATCATACTATCTTCCATATCAATAAATACCGGAAGGGACACATTGCCTTTTCTGGCAAGTGCAACTGCAAGAGATGCTTCCTCCACAGCTTCTGCAGTATTGGTTGCTGTAGAATAGAAATATATTCCCACTCTAAGTCCTGCTGCCGATGCACCGGCAACATTTGCCGCATACTTAGGATCCTCAAACAATCCTCTAGAACCTGAATATCTACCACCGCATCTGATAATTGCATAATTAATGCCGGAAGCCTTCACTCTATTCCAATCAATATTGCCCTGGAATTTTGATACATCAATTCCTGCTCCAAGGGCTCTGACCAAAGTACCATCAGCATTGAAGTTATAAATCACTCCTCCAATGGTCTGCTGGCCAGTTACCATATTATGATTTGCATCAAAATAATATGTCTCACCATTTATAGTCTGCCAGCCGGTATATACCACCTGCTGAGTCTCAACCTTGTAATAGTAAGTTGCTCCTTCTACATAATTAGCTGCTGTTGCAGGAGTAGTACATGCTTCGTCTACATACAATAGATTTCCAGCTTCATCTGTCAACTGTGTCTCTGGTGCAACCGCACTCTTATCAACTATCACTGCTCCACTTGCATCTGTTGTAGTAGGACAATTTGCATATGGATTAGATGCAGCTGATTGATTTACAGCTACATTTACCACAGTCTCTGCAGAGCTGGCCACTTCAGTAACAGTATCTGTCACTTCATTCTCTGTAACAGTCACATGAGCAGGTTGTACATCCTGTGCCGCATTATACTTCTCAACCTTCTTCTCAATCTGAGTGTCTACCTTGAACTCAACCTTGTCATTTATTTCAACATTTACAATTGTCTGTTCTGGAAAATATCCATCGCTAGGCACATACCACACCTGATATATTCCCGGTTCAATATTCTCCTCATGAATACTGCCATCGCCGTCTTCGTCAGTATATACTGTACCATCAACAGCATCTAGAAGCTTCTTGTACTCATCAATTCCTGACTTATATACATCAGATGCTACAGCCTTCCTATTATCAGTTTTTTCAGTTATAACCTCAGTTGGATTATCAGACTTATCATCTGTCGTTTCTTTGCTCCCATCATCAGCCTCAGCACCAACTACAGTACCATCCTGCTTTGAAGCATACTCATCCATATTGAACATATCATCAGCTGTAGACTGATTAAGCTTATCAATATCCACCTCATCTGATTTGCCAACTGAAACAAGTTTCACAGATAATTTCTCATTTGGAGTTTCGCCATTAGAATCAACGAAGGATACAGATAAATCCTTCTCATTTGACACAGCTCGTACAACCACATCCTCATAATAAGTCATCTCCTCATGAGATGCGGTATCCGGTTGCACGACCTGCGTCTCTGTTTTATTTTTTAAAGAACCAATCATAGGCCATATCGCCCATAAGCCAAGAGAAAGTCCGGACACCACAAGCACAGACATAGTGCTGATAAGCGCCTTCTTTCTGGTCCATTTAGTAAAGAATCTAGCAATAAGACCATTTTTGTTCATAACTTATTCCTTTCGTTTTCACACACACCAATTTAGTTTTAGCATATAATAGCATTTTTACTGTCTAAGTTCAAACTTCTGAACCAATTCTTTCAGAGAATTTGCATGCTCATTCATCTCATAACTCAGAGCCAGTGACTCCTGAGAAGTTGCAGCATTGTTCTGACCTACCGAGGCAATCTCTCCAATATTAGAAGACATCTGGCGTACAGATGATGCCTGTACATTTGACGCATCAGCTATAGTCTTTACCTTCTCTGCAATGCCCTGCACCTGGCCAACCATCGCATCCAACTGAGATGCTGTATCATTGGCTATAGTCATACCTTCCTCCACACTTCTAAGGGAAGCATTGATAAGCTCTGCCGTATTTTGAGCAGCCTCAACTGTCTGGTTGGCAAGCTGTGATACCTCAGATGCAACAACCGCAAATCCTCGTCCGGCCTCTCCGGCTCTGGCAGCCTCAATAGAAGCATTGAGGGACAACAGGTTGGTCTGATCTGCAATCTCATTGATAGTAACAATAATATTTGAAATCTGCTTTGATGATTCTGAGATAGCATCCATGGCATGAACCACATCCTGCATTCTCTGATTGCCCTTTACAATATTGTCGGCAACCACTTCAACTTCCTTAGAAATTGTTGTGGCATCACTTGAATTATTGGAAATCTCATCAGTGATATTATCCACTGTCACGGACAAGTCATCTACAATATTCGCCTGCGTCGTAACAGTATCAGCCAGGTTCTGTCCTGCTCCCGCAATCTGATTAGCACCCTCAGATACCATTCCTGACACTTCCATAATCTCAGTCATGGACTCTGATATATCTTTTGAGAAGCTCTCAATAGCATTTTGAATATCTATAAAATCTCCATCGAAGTCTCTGTCGAAATGTATATTGAAATTGCCACCTGCCATGGTAGACATATTCTTGCTGATTTCATCAATGTAATATGACATTGATTCCAAAGCTTTCTTCAGCTGTTTTGCCACCTTGCCAATTTCATTGTCCGCCTCATAATCGATTTGCGCATGGACATTTCCATTTGCCAGTTCCTCGCTGGCTTTGGCCAGAATCTCAAGATCCTCCTCAATATTTTTCACAAGAGCTCTGCTCTTCTTTAAGTTCAATGAGATAATCACTACGGTTGTCACAATAAGTATACCCAGTGCAGCACCGATAAATACCAGGATTGTACGATACTTATTGGCCGCAGCCGCCTCAGCCAGAGAACCTGTCTCATCCAAAGAATCCGCCAATGTCTCTGACACTTCATTTAATGTGGAATTGTAATATTCTAAAGCCGCCTTTGAATCTCCCTTTTCAACCAGATCCAACATCTCGTAGGAAGCAGCTTCAAATGCATCCCAATTCTCGCCAAGAGTTTTGCCCAATTCCTCATTATTTAAGTTCTTGGAAATAGTTCCAAAATAACCTTCAATCTTTGGGAATCGCTCCTGCAAATCACTTCGCTGCTCTTCTGTCACTCCCTTATCATTTGATGCAACAGCCAACAGCAATCTCTTGTTGATGGTCTGCACATCCTTTCTTATCTCCATCTGATAAGTTTCCGTTACAAATTGCACGTTATAGAAATTGTAGACATTTACAAATATAATGCCCAAGAATATTGCCATAACCACCGTAATAACAATAAACATCTGGGTGGTAACCCCGGTTAAATTTCTAAGTGCCGCCTTAATAGTTCCTTTTTTTGCCACTTTTGTTTTGCCTTTTTTACTCATAGCTCATGCCCTCCGTGATACATCAATACAACTATGTACATCACCCTCCCCCGGGTGTAATGTGACCTTCCCGTTAAATGCATATAATCCCGAGAAAAAACTTCCCGGGATTAGTCATCTCACATTATGTCATTATTAAAATAAATCTTTCAAGGCTGCCAGGTTGTCTACCTTCATAGCTTCCTTGGTCTCTTCCTGAATCTGCAAGTATACTTCTTTACGATATACAGGTACATCCTTTGGTGCTGATATTCCAATCTTCACCTGATCACCACGGATTTCCAAGACAGTGACTTCAATATTGTTGTTGATTACTAAGGACTCGCCCTTCTTTCTAGTTAATGCCAGCATCTTATTCACCGTCCTTTCTAGCCTTCAGAATATCATATACAGGGAAACGAACAGGCAATTCATCTTCCACAATAATCTGACCACCTACAAGTGTATCTGTATTGATGATAAATGGTGCCTTGAGATTTACTGTCATCGCCTTGATATCTTCAGGAACTTTGATAGTTACAAGAACATAAATATTTTCCTCTGAAATCTCACCTAATGGTTCAAGCAAAGAATCATTGACTGTAGGATTGTAGTCAGGCTTAACCACCTCCGGTGTAATTACAGGAATAGCAAACTGTGGCTCATCAAGTGACTGCAACCACATAATATTGCTCTTCTCCTTCTCATTGTCAAATATTAATGCAAATTTTGTTAAATCTGGAAAACCAATCAATCCGCCATGCAACACTATTGTCTTGCTTTCTTCAATATCGACTGTCCCAAATAATCTTGTCTCAACTTTCATGTATGTTACCTCTCTCCTCTTATTTTCACTCCAATTACATATTTTTATTATATCTATGATTTAAATATAATTCAATAATGTCATACCACTTAACTTGCCTGCCGCAGTCAGACTAGACTGATATGCATTGTATGATGCAGTATAATTCAGAATAATTGTAGACAAATCCATATCCTCGTTCTGGGACTGTAAATCCTGAATTGTAGTCTGCTGATTATTCATACGAGTCTGAGTCAATTTTAACTGATCAACAGTACATCCCACTTTAGTAATCGCCAGGTTAATATCTGATATGTATCTGTCAACATTTCCCAGCTCATTACTGAAAAGTGTCTGTAAATGATGATCTGCCAGATCAGCTTCCTTCTGAGCAGCTGTAATCCACTTATCAAGCTGGTCCTGATACTGCTTATCCTCATACTGTGTCTCATTTTTCATAGATTTCAGCTGAGCCACCTTGTCATGAGCCTGCATAGAACGATTTACCACATCAATCAAATCATCTATATCTCTCTGCAAATCACTGTTAAATGCATCTGAAGCTTCCAGGTTAACTGTAAGTTGCTGGTTAGATGCCACAGTATAATTAATATCATACTCCACCATCTTGCCATCCTCATCATACTTGGTAAACTGCACCGGATTTATAGGATTGGTCTTGTCTATACAGTTGAAATAATATTCCGGCTTCAACTCACCCTTATCAAATCCTGTCTTGTCAAATGTTGTTGCCATATCAGCTCTATTGGTCTTGATTTCAGATGACACATTATTTCCAAAAATAATATTTCCTGTAGATTTAACAATTACAATATCATCATCATTGACATGCTTGCCACTCATGGCATCATCCCACTCCTTCTCATCTGCATACACATGTACATTGGTTGCAGATTCAGTTGTGGTTGTAGCAGTATCTCCTGTGCCGGTTGTCTCCTCCTTGGTCACATCACCTGTTGTAGGATCGATGCTATAGCTTACCTTCTTGGCAGCTGCTCCTTCCCCGTAGCTATAAGAGAATGTTGATAAGTTATCCAACTGTCTGTATGCTGTGTGGATTCTATAGTATGATGTCTTCAATACATCCTCATCAGCAGGATTGTATGCCATAACTTCTGCCTGAGTTGTAGGTACATTTACCTCTCCTGTGAAATAGTCGAAGCTGCCCATATCCTCATAATCAAATGTCTGGTCTATTGTATAACTGGTCTCAAGCTCATTCTCATCAAAGACCAGATCCTTATCAGTTCTATATCCTGTAAATACAGTTCTTCCTGCATAGTCAGCATTTCCCTCAGAATACAACTGAGTCTGCAATGCTCTAAGCTGTGTGAGAATTGTATTTCTATCGTCCTGAGTCAGCGTATCAGTTGTGCCATTTACCACCTGTGTGCGCACATCTGTCATCAGAGTCTTCATATTGGTAAGGGCTGTCTCTGTCACATCCAACCATGACTCCGCATCAGGAATATTTTTCTCATAATACTGATTGGTCTTGGCCAGACTTGTTCCCAATCTCAGAGATCTGATTGCAATAACCGGATCATCTGATGGTCTGCTAATCTTCTTCTGTGTTGTCATCTGGTTGTTTGCCAGGCTAACCAAATTCTTCGTACCACCGATATTGTAAGAAGAATTTCTCATAATCATATTGTTGGTAACTCTCATATCCTACCTCCAAATATGCCAATCACATCCCTTTGCCCGGCATATCAATGTGTGCATGTAACCTTCCCTGGCCTAGCACAAATTATATTCATATATACAACCGACTTATACTCCGGTATTTAAAATCAACTGATCATACATCTCTGCCAAAACTGATATACATTTTGAAGCAAGATTGTATGAGTTCTGGAATTTAATAAGATCTAGTGCCTCATCATCCTCATCTACTCCGGATACAGATAATCTCTGATTGTCAATTGTCAAACCTATGTTAGTATAGTTATCGGAAAATATCTTGCATTCTTGAGTATCAACAGTTACATCCGCATATATATTCTGGAGAAATGTATCTCCACCGCCTCCGCGGAATACCACAGTCTTGCTCTGTAATTCAAGCAATTTCTCTACAATATCATAGGCATCCTTACCATTTGTAATATCAACTGTTGTTGAGAAATTCTCCGGATGCTTCAATAGAACATCTGACACCTTCACATTCTTGGCAGTAAGCTTGTAATAAGTATTGCCATCTGAGTTAAATGCACCTCCAGGAGTCACATCTCCTGTATTTGGATCAACGGTGTTTTTGATGTCATCATCCAGTGTATATTCTGTTCCTGCGAAAGCATATTTCCCTGTGAAAAATGATCCCACATCATTGCCTTTTAGATCTACACCCTTTGTCTCAATAGAGTTAAATGCCTCTGTAAATGATCTAAGGAATGTATTCATCTGGTTCTGATAATATGCAATTCCCATGAAATTAACACTTGTTCCAACCTCTAAGTTCTTGCCGGCAAGCTTTCTCTCATCCTCTGTTGTAAGAGCTTTGTTGATGCTGAAAGTGTAATCTGTAATATTGCCATCTTCATCTGTATTACATTCAAATGAGGAATATGTATATTTGGTATTATTTACAAATATTGTTCCTGACTCAGGAATATTTACCTCATCAATATCTGTGATAGAAGGATTCTTGATTGTAATAGAATTAGAACTTGTAGCTATTACTGTTCCTGACAAATTCTTGGCGTTGTTTCCATCACGAACCTCAAACATTGCCTTTAATGTACCGCCCATATTGGTGGCTGTAGGATCAAAATCCGCCCCGGTATCTGTCCATACAATATCATACAGACCTTCTATATCACCCTGATTGTATCTCTCATCACGGCTCTGACAAGCCAATGTATTGAATTCGTAATTATCAACCAGAAGCTGTCCATTGATTTTGACAGTATAATAAGTTGCTCCTGTATACTGGTCACTATAATTAGAATTCTCAATCTGTCTCTCCTTCACCTCTACAGGTACAATCTCTGACAGATGATCCACCAACAGATTTCTCTGATCACGAAGCTCATTGGCATATCCGCCCTCAAGCTCGATAATATTGATCTGCTTATTCAGCACTGCAATCTTGGTAGCAACTGAATTGATATCATCAACTGTTGTCTTGATTTCATCATTGATTGAACTCTGCAAATTGTCCAGCGACTGGGCAGTAGCATTGAAATATGTAGCCAATTCCTGAGCATCTGAGATGAACTCATTTCTTGCAGCTGTATCCATAGCTCTGGTCTTTAAGGTATCAAGAGCATTGAACATCTTGGCGTAGATTGTTGAGAATCCTGCCGATGAATTAGTAGAAAATGTACCATCTGAATAGTAATTTTCTATCTGCTGCATATAATAGTATTTCTTATCATAGTAACCTTTGTTGGTATTATTTGCCCAATACTTTGTATCATAATATGTGTCACGAACCTGCTTTACTGAATCTACATTTACACCGGTAGAAGTTGTACCGAATTTCTGATAGGCACGAAGGCAAGTTGCCGCAGACAAATTGGTCTCCTGACGGCTGTAACCTTTGGTCTGCACATTTGATATATTATTGGCAGTTGTATTGATAGAAGCCTGTGAAGCATTCAATCCGGAATATGCAATTGTTAATCCAAAAAATGAAGATGACATAAGCCTCTACCTCCTATTGCATTGTATTTACCAATGTCTCAATCATAGATGAAATTACATTGATATATCGACTGGCCGCGTTATAAGCCGCCTGATATTTAATCATATTGGTCAATTCCTCGTCAGCTGAAACTCCAACAACCATTGTACGGTTATTATCGATTGTACTGACTGTAGCTGTAAGTCCCTCAGCTGTAGAATTATATATAGAACCTCTGGTTCCAAGTTCACCAATCATCTTGGTGTAAAATTCTGTAAATGTACATGGCGTATTATCTGAAGGATTCAATGTATAAGTTGCCTGATCCCAAATAGATTCCAATGAAGCTGCCAAATCCATAGCAATGGAACCATTCTGTGTCTTGTGTGGAATCAAACTCTCATCCTCCTGGAGAGCCGGATTAATCTTCAGGCTGTTGATTGTATAGCACTTAGAAGTATCCAGCGGATCTTCTTCATTATATACATATACTGTAGTTCCATCTTCTAAAGTGGCCTTTGTATATCTCTCACAACCGATTCTTGAGAAAAGTTCCTGTGGAGGTAACTGACCATCACTTCCCACTGCGCAGTTCTTAGAATCAAGAACAAGTGTATTTTCACTGAGATATACAGTGGAACCATCCTGTGCTGTAGCCTGTGCAACAGAGCCAAAAGCAACATTTGGACAGAACAAATCATTTATTGCAGTGACAATAGTATGTGTAAATCTATCTAATTCAGCCTCACCATTTAACATAGCTGAATTGGCAATTGTATCTGAATATACATAATCATCTATCTTCTCCAGGTCCAGATAATTAGCATATTTATTTCCTCTTGCCAGAATAAGAGCTTTCACTTCTCCACTGTCTGTACGATTTTCTGCAGTGGCATTAAATTCGTCAAATACGTTGAAATATTTCTCCTTAGACGGCTCAGAAAGCTGTGGCCAATAAGGTGTGAGAAATCCTGTATAAGCATCTCTTCTCATTTCCATCTCATAGACCTTGTTGTAAGAGATGAACTCAGTTCCCTCTAAATCTATTTTATAAACTCCGTCCGGTGTCTCTCTGCACTCGATGCTTGCAAGTTTAGAAAGCTCATCAACATATAGATCTCTCTCATCTCTATAATCCATTGCAGTCTCAACTCCAGGAGCTTCAACTCTCTGTATTCTGAGATTTAAGTCTGCAATCTTGCGACCTAATTCATTAATTCTATTTACATCATCAGTAATCTTCTGGTTCAAAGTTGTCTGGTATGTCTTCATTCCCTCGTATACACCATCAACTCTGGTAACAAATAGAGAAGCCTTCTGCATAACCAGATTCTGGTTTACAGCATCAGAAGGATTCTTGGCGAACTCTGAAAAAGCCTGATATAGAGCCATAACAGACTCATTGAAGGCCTCACCATAAGATTCCTGTAATTGTGTTTCAATCTCGGATGTAGCATCATAGCTGGCAGCATAGAACGCCTGACGTCCAGCCTCTGAACGATATGCTTTGTCTAAGAATTGATCACGCGCATGTATAACGTCTCCTATCTGCACTCCCAGACCTAACTGCTGAGCGCTGATATCGGCGTTTGCAAATGTCGTGTAATCTGTATCTGTAAAAAATACCTGCTGGCGCACATAGCCCTTGGTATTTACATTTGATAAGTTGTTTGCTACTACATTGAGTGCATTCTGCTGTGACTGAAGTCCTGATGCACCAACATATAAACTTCCGAATCCGTTTGCCATAATACTTGTGTTCCTTTCTGTAAACTAATCCAGAAGTCTTCGGATAAGTATGAAAAATCCCAGTCTCGATTCTCCTATGCAGGAGTAAGTCTACTGGGATGAATCAAAGCTGCTGCCACCTAGAATGTCGCCTGTTGTATAAGCATCCTGACCATAATTGGCGGTCTGGGGAGCCTGGCGTAAACTCTTAAACAGTGTCAGATCAAATTCTACCATTTCCAATGCCTGTTGTAGTAGTATCTCGTTTTGGCGATTTGCAATTTGCAACTTGGTTGCAGTTTCAAGTAACTGATCGCGGGCAGTAGTTAATGCGTCTCGTTCTTCCTGTTGGTTATCCAACATCTCGATGATTTGAGTAACTGTGACTTGCTCTCCGTCATGACCCATGACCACAGCCATATCCTTGAGAATCTGTACTCTCCGGCCCTCCATGGCCTTCAAGTTGTTACCCAACTGTTCCTCCTTGGCTGTTATTGCCTCTAGTTCTTCAGTTTCTCCATTGATAATCATCTGACGCTTCTCATCTGCTGTAGTTATTAACTTCTCGTATTCAGCGTTTTCATTTTTCAGATCATCTAATAATTCATCAACTAAACTAGCCACATTAACTCTCCCTTACAGTATTGCTGCGTTGTACTTTTCAAGCAGCTTGCTTGCAAAATCTCCGGTATCTACTTGGTAGTTATCTGACGCAAGTTTTGATTTCATTTCAGCAACTTTATCTTCCCTGATATCCGAAGCTTCTGCGACTGCCTTTTTTGCGATCTGGTAATCACGACCAAATGAAGACAATTGTACCTCGTCTCTTGCTGCTGCTACATTTGTTGCAGACTGAGCCTTGGAAGTATTATTAGTCTTATAAAGTTGTGCTACCTGAGTGTATGCTTCTATACGCATAATGGCACTCTCCTTTCTTCCTTGAAAATGAAGCTCTTTTGCTTTCTACAATATGTTTATCGACCAAATCATGTATAACTTTAGGGCATTTTAGGATTTTTTCAAAGATTTTTTATCATAATATTTTCCATACCAAAATCTGCTTGTTTATATAGAAAACTCCCCCACTATAGTGAGGGAGTAATCCAGTAAATCTGAAGGTTTTAAATTATAAATAAAGTGTTTTATTCTATGGAATAATATAGACATCTATTAGTGACATACAATCTCACATGGCACATTTAAAATCTTGGCAACCTTTAAGATAGTATCGATATGTCTACCTGCAGCTGCTGCCATATGATGAGTAGGACCAGCCTCACTCCATCTGTTACAGAACTCTCTAGCTCCAATAGAGAAACGTGTTCTCATATTGGTATCGCCAAATGTAAATATAGGACCATCCTCATTTACACCTTCTGCTACTACGAACTTGAAGTTGCCGTCCTTGTCCTGTGTAATTGCAAGATATGTTACATCCCCAGTTGGTGGATAGAACTGTGTCAAATATCCGCCACCAGTCTTGCCATGGAACACTGGTACAATCTTCATTGTAGGCTTCTTGGTCTTGGAGATATCAGCATCTCCTGAACCAGAGTGACCGATGATACAGATATCCTCATTGAAGTCAATTGAATACATCTCAGATAACTGACCTGTTCCTGAAATAGTCTTGCATATTGACATTGCCATTGCCACCTTCATGTCGCCTTCTACAGCGCAGGCTGTGCCCTGCTTGATAAGCATAGAAAATGCTGGAATAAGCATGGAATCAAGAGTTCCTGCCTTGCCCTGAGCAAAACCGTCATAGTGAGATGCAATAAGTCCAAGCTGCTCGTCCTTCACCCACTGCTCAAAGGCAACAACATACTTTGCCATATCCCATACAGTCTCAACTGTTGCGCCACCTTCAATATCAAATGTATCCAATATATCCTCAGCCTTGGCTCTGATAGCATCCTCGTCTGTTATATCATCAGCGATAGCCCACATCTTCTCCCAGTCAAACTGCTTGGTATACAAGAACATTCTATTATATAGATTAGTCTCATCAATATAGAGATCCATCATACCAGGATAAGGTCTGCCAATCTGTGCGATGTTGGTATCTCTGAAACGTCTACGAACCTGAGCAGCCTTGCACCAATCCTCAATCTCAGCTGCCACATATGGATCGCCGCCTTCTACAACACCTGTGATTACAGCATGTCTCTTGCCGGCTCTCTCAAGATCAGCTACCGCTTCGCCTACAGCTCCACATGCATAAAGCTCACCTAACCACTTTGGAATATCTGTATTGGCATAATCAGGAGCCTTCAGCTTCTGTACATTTACCAAAACAACAGGTACATCCAAATCGCGAATTGCTGGAAGCATGTTATAAGAAGTAGCATAAGTAAGCATCTGCAAGAATACCAGATCTACATCTGCTGCTCTGAACTTATCTCCTGCAACCATAGCCTGTTCTTTGGTTGTAACGATTCCTCCATCTATTATTTCCACTGTATCAGGAAGAGTCTTCTTAAAAGCCTCATACTGTCCTTCAAATTCAGGTACCAAAGATGGGAACTGTGGTAAGTATGCTCCAAGAGCTATTGCAAATACACCAACTCTGGCCTTTGTTTCTACTAACATAAAAATACCTCCTCATTTTTATATCTTTTCTAACAGTATATAAAAATGAGAAGGTCATTTATAGGTCTTATATTTTCTAAATTTATGTCTTGTTTTGTAAAACTATTCTGCTGCCTCTGTATCTTCTAAGATACCGCCTTCAGTTACTGTGGCAATCATAGCCTTGGCCTGATTTACAGAATCATCATCCGGAATCATAACATAGGCATTGCCACCTGATGTAGATCTGGAAGCACCTGTTCCTACTACTGCAAATGATTGAATATTCCACTCTGACATATCACCCAGCTGCATCTTCACAAGCTTGGCAATATCACCATTTAACAGACTGGTCTTGAACATTCCCTCCAGACTGTCCATAACACCGCCATAATTGAATAATACATCAGTGCTATCATGTGTAGCCTTGTCAATTACCGCTTTGATAACCTGCATCTGGTTAGAGCCACGAGTGTTATCTCCTCCTGAGAAAGCATATCTCTCTCTTGCGAAGAGAAGGGCTTCATAACCGCTTAAATGCTGCATACCAGCAGAGAATGTATAACTATCATCATTCCATGATGTAAATGATTCAGGTATTTCAATATCGATTCCGCCCAACTCATCAATCAGCTTTTCAAAACCACTGAAATTAATCTGTCCGTAGTAATCTATATCTATTCCATAGAGTTCCTTCAATGCTGCCATGGAATTTTCAATTCCATCATTTCCACAGTGAGTCAGCTTGTCATTCATTTGCTTAGCAGGATTATATACATAATAATCTCTAGGTGTATTCAGAAGCAGAATCTGCTTGGTCTTTGGATTAATTACCATAAGGATATTAACATCGCTTCGACTGGCTTCATCCAACTCATCATTTCTTGTGTCAGAACCACTTAAATATACAGTAAATGGCTCATCAACAACATCCACATCCTTGCTGACACCATTTCCAGCCATACCATTCAAGGCCTTCATAGTTCTTATGATAAATACTCCACCTGCCAGGCAGCCAATTATCATAATTACAGCCATTACAATAGCAACTATCTTCTGCCATTTCAGTCTCTTATAAAATAGAAGTAATCCTACAATCAATGTATAGAAAACCAAAATCAAAATTCCTACAACTATATATTTCATAGGAACCATATTTATAGAAATAACTTCTACAACTGCAAAAATCTCAGCAAGAATCTGTGCTATAAAAATGCCGAGATATATCTTCTTTTTCTTTTGTTTATCCATCTTTCTGGTGGCTTTTCTTGAATTGCCCATATTAATTCCTCCATCAAATGCTTACTCCATTATATCAGATACAATGGGCAAATGTGCAATAAATATCTCCCATAACCTCCTCTTTATATAGCACATTTTCAACACCAGGCAATTCTATTTCATCATTTTTCACAATGCTAGATCTACATGGCTTACTGTTCCTACCCTACCATCACTTTCATGGAGGAAGACACCGGTCTTTCTCAGCACTCCATTGGTCTTATTATCTTCATTTGTTAAGTCAAATTGAGTCTCAGCACTACCCAGATAGATAGCACCCACATCAGCCTTTTTGATACTGATTAATCTATCATTTCCCTCGTCATCCTTCATCCAGACTTTCAAATCATTGAATACACTATCGTTTTCATCAATCCAACCATTGCCGTCCTCATCATAATCTGACAAATCTCCAAAACCATCTCCACTTTTAGTTCCAAAGAGTTCTGTTCCATCATTTATCCTGCCATCATTATTCTTGTCAAGCGCCAGAAAACCACTTCCCTTTCCGGCAAATGATATCTCTTCCTCCCTGCCATCTGCATCCAGATCAAATCTGTATTTCTGATCTGTCACAGTCACATTATTATCATTTAAGTTGATAATCAGTGGATCGCATACAATCATCTCCTCAACTGCCAGGGAATTAAACTTCTCTGTGAAAGCCCTCGACATAGAGAATTCTATATTGAAATTAATGCTTCTGCCATCGGCAGTTTTCACCTGTCCAACTGAGGCAAAAGTAGTATCCTCATACTCTGTTTTAAAGCCACTCTCCACAGTAACTTTCTGGAATAGTGTACCGCCTCTTGTAGTTCCCGCAAGAACCTCGCGGCCTGCTTGTAATTTCAGATTTAATTCTTCTGTTGCTTCACACTCACTGGATTTGAAACTTCTGGACCTAAGATCCAGTGCTTTGCCCACATGTCGTCTGTCTTCTAAGGGGATATCCTCCCCGCGCAAAATCGCCAAAATGCGCTTCAGCATCCAAATCTCTCCCGTATCTTCCTCGGCATAGTCCCAGATATTTTCATTTTCTGCCTCATGGGCCTTCTGCTCTTCCTGGGCCCTTTTCATTCCTTCAAGCATATTCTGCGCCTGCTGTTTATCTCGCTGACGCTTCTCCTGATACTGGAAATCCTTCATGCTTTCCACATAGGTCTTTTCTTCATTTTTGGCTGATATTTCTAATATCGCTCCCGGTAAATCCTCTGATGCTCGTCTCTGCAGAGTTGCAGATTCCTTGTAAGAATATGACATCTTGTCATGAGTAGATGCCATAGCTATAGATGAGTTTGTAATCTTCATAATGGACTCCTTTCCATAATACGCGGTAATTCCTTTTACCTAAATCAAAGTTACAATTGAACTATATACTATTTAATTATGTACTATTTAATTATTAATCACTGAAATGCTTTTTCTAAGTATATCAATTCTACATTTTGTATATCGTCAGGCAAATCTCAAATATTTATATGAACCTCAAAAAAATTTACAAAGCAAAAACCTCCAAGGCCAGATAGCCCCGGAGGTCAAATTTTACAATATTAAATTAATTACTCTTCTTTTCCTTCTTTGCAATAACAGGCAAGATAACTCCTAATGCTGTAAGAATAATCGGTGTAATAACATTTAATGCAAATGTAAATGGATCTGCATCATACATTCCAAGAATACAACTTGCTGCTGTCACAAGGAAGCACCAGCATCCAAAGAAGATAGCTACTACCTGATTCTTCACAAATCTATACTCTGGATTGAATTTCTCACCAGCCTTGCGAAGCATAATATAAGCAAAGAATACCCACAAATAACGAAGTGGCATACATACTGAATTAAGCTTTGTAAGCTGCTTCAATACAACTGCTGCACCTGGAACAAATGACTGAACAAGGATAATTGCACCAGACAATACTGCTACAAGCTTGATACCATTTACATAAGCGCCAGCATCGTTCTTCTTCAGAAGCTTTGAAGGGATGAATTCTCTAGCATCCTCATTATCAAGAAGCATTCTAAGTGGAGCATCAATACTAAGTACAAGTGTTGAAAGCTGTCCAATAGCATTGCACAAAGCATAGATAATCATAAGAGAGTTACCCATATGATAGTAATTACCTAACTTCTGGAACGCCCAGTAAGATCCGTTTGAATTGTATGCATCAAAGTTGGCATTGATTTCTTCTGGATCAAACATCATACCCATAGAGATTGTACCAAGGATTGCACATACCATAACCATGATAGCAAGTGTAATCATTGCCTTTGGAAATCCCTTGCTTGGGTTTTCTACCTTATTTACATAAGGAGAGATTTTCTCGCATCCACCTACAGCGAATACCAAGATTGAAAGTGAAGTGAAGTATTTCACATCAAACTGTGGAATCAATGATTCCTTTGTAAATTCCATTGATACAAAATGTGCATCCGGATTGATAGCAGGTGCTGCAAACATCATGATGATGTACAGAATTGACATGATAAACATTGATGTTCCTGCAATTGTTGTAAGCTTCTTCAATGGATTAAGTCCACGAGATGCTACAAAACAGAATACCAACAAAATCGCAAAAGACACAAGCTGTACAGCGATTGTTGGGAAACTGTCATAAGTCTCACCATTTCTGAAAATAACCCAGCTAAGTGCCTTGATACCGCCTGATGACTTTGAAGCGATATATGTAATATGACATGCCCAATAAGTCCATCCAGCATAGTAAGCAACCTTTGGTCCTGTTGTGCTGAGTACCCAAGAACTAACTCCACCACCAGATGTCTTGAAAGCTGATCCCAGCTCACCAACCATAAGCGCATATGGTACAAAGTAAAGTGCGAACATCAAAATCCAACTGAATATACTCTGAATACCATTGAAATAAATAAAACCATTTAAGACATTTCCAAATCCCCATACAGTGGAAAATGCCATAAATGCAAGTGTTGACCACTTCATACGTTTATTATCCATTATTAATCCTCCCTACTCTTAAACGTATATATTTTGCACTATCTCTTTAGCGCAGAACTTTTATATTCTACTACACTTGCGTGAAAAATTCCACTATTTTTGCAAAATTTGCTTTTATGGTTTAAAGCTTGTGAGCGCTAAAGTATCCTTTAAAGAAAAATCCCCTTCGACAACTGTGTCCGAAGGGGTTTTCTCGCGCGTATATACAAATATAAATCTATTCATCTAGTTATTATGTCAAATAAGGTTATCTCAAGAAGCCTGCCACGATCTGTTCTTCCGCCTCTTCCTCTGAAAGACCGAGAGTCATAAGCTTAGTAAGCTGATCTCCGGCAATCTTTCCAATGGCTGCTTCATGAATAAGTGCAGCATCCACATTCTTGGCATCAAGCTTAGGGATTGCAACTACATGAGCATTTCCCATAATAATGGCATCGCAAGCCGCGTGACCATTACATGCTGTATTTCCTTCAATAGAAACCTCAAAAATCTGCTCAGAATCATCCTTGGCAACTGAACGGGATACCACATCAGCGCTGGAATCCTCTCCATTTAACACAACCTTGTAATCTGATGTTGCAGATTGTGAACCATGAGTCATCAAAGCCTCATGAATCAGAAGAGTTGCCCCATCTTTCAGCTCTGCATAATTAGTACGGAGAGTAGAATCAACACCCTTGATCTGAACCATCTCCATCTCTACATAACTGCCCTCTTCCTGGTATACATTGGTTACAGGATTTAGGATTCTAGAACCCTTGCCATCTCCCTCGCCGTAGTGCTTCTCCACATACTTCACCTTGGCATTCTTGCTGACATGGAAAGTATGAATTCCATCATGTTGTGAGTCCTGGTCTCCACAGTTCGAGATACCACAACCGGCTACGATAGTTACATCAGCACCTTCTCCAATATAGAAATCGTTATATACCATATCCTTCAGACCACTCTCAGTGAGAACAACAGGAATGTGTACACTCTCGTTCTTGGTTCCCGGCTTTATAATAATATCAATACCAGGCTTGTCTTCCTTGGTTACAATATCAATATTTGCTGTTGTAGCACGACCAGCACTTGTTCCATTCGCTCTAATATTATAAGCGCCCTCAGGTACTCCATGTAAGTCAGCTACCTCTGTCAAAATCTTCTGTTGAATTGCATCAAGAGCCATTACTGGTCACCTCCTAACTTCTCGCAAGCAATAGATGCTGCGGCAGATGTTCCAAGAAGTTCAGGTAATATTTCATCACGAGTACCGTGCTTCTTTACCTTACCATTTTCAATAACAACAATCTCATCTGCAATATTTAAAATACGCTCCTGATGTGAAATAACAATAATTGTGCCCTTCACAGACTCGCGCATATTTTCAAATACTTTGATAAGATTTTGGAAGCTCCACAAATCAATTCCAGCTTCAGGCTCATCGAAAATAGAAAGCTTGGTTCCACGAGCCAACACAGTAGCGATCTCAATACGCTTCAACTCACCACCTGAAAGGGATGCATTGACCTCACGCTCCACATAATCCTTGGCGCACAGGCCCACTCTTGATAAATAATCGCATGTCTCCGCAACAGAAATATTCTTGCCAGCTGCCAGTCTAAGCAAATCGATTACTCGAATTCCTTTGAAATGTACAGGTGCCTGAAAAGCAAAACTGACTCCCATTCTGGCGCGCTCAGTAATATTTTTCTCACTGATATCCTCGCCATCTAATATAATCTGACCGGATGTCAACTGATTAACACCCATTATAAGTTTAGCCAATGTAGATTTACCACCACCATTTGGGCCGGTGATAACTACGAATTTCCCGTCATCTATTGTCAGATTTAAATCATCAATGATTTCCTTGGTTGTATCATTTTCATCATCAACCTTGTATGATAGATTCTTAATCTCTAACATTGCTCTCTCCTCATTCATCTATTATCTCATGACTATAGTCAAATGCTCCGTCATTTTGCAGCATGAATTCTCCATGCCTCCGAGTACCCATTATATCATGTTTTTAGATTCCTGCACATATCAAGGTTGCATGTTCTTCTTTTTGCACTAGATCACCGTCTTTTACTGATTCTCCTCGCCTGCGGGATCATATTTCAGAATATCTCCCGGCTCACATTCTAAAGCCTCACAGATACCTGCTAATGTCGAAAAGCGTATGGCATTAACCTTGTTATTCTTGATCTTTGACATATTTACATTGGTAATTCCAACTTTGTTGGCCAAATCATTTAATGACATATGGCGTCTAGCCATCATCACATCAAGCTCTAATACAATCTTTCCCATGGTTTTGCTCCTTATAATAATCCATCCACAAAAATATGCTTACAACAAGCCGTCCACATCATCCTGGAGATTGACTCCATACTGAAATATCTGTGACATGCTCAAAACCACAAGTCCCATAAATACTGTTACCATATCAACAGACACCTCCACTTTATTATGGCTTGCAATTCCAATTATTATGGAAAGAATTATCTGCACAGCAGGAACACTTATTGCAAATATTCCAATTTCTCTAACCAGGCGAACTGTATCCTTGGTAAAAGGTGTCTCGCTTTTAAAAATCTGATAAATATTTCTGCAAATCATTGCGCCGAAACCAAATGTTACAATGCCTGCAATAAAGACAATTCTTAATACAAACATATTAATGCTGCCATCCTGCGATAAAATCTGGGCATTAAAACCTGATATCGTAATTGTTCCATCATCTATTCCTGTTTGGATAAATGAAGAAATTGCCCTCCCATATGCAGCGGATCCTATCAAACAGATTATCATGGAAGCATCACCTATCCACAACAATATTTCAAAAACCTTTGCCAAAACTGTAGTTACTTTCATTAACGACTTGTTCATAACATAAATCTCCTTTCACATATACCAATCAATATCTCGCCGCGGTTATCGTCTATCGATAAATATTTTATATCAAACAACAAATCATTTGTCAACTACTTTTATCGTTTTTCGATAAATCCATAAATCTATCTTATTATTTATTCAATGTAATTTTCTCACATATTTCTGACATTTTCTCATATAAAGTCAAGACTCTTGGGAGCTATAGTTTCAAAATGCAATTCTCGTCCACAAAAAAGCCCTCTATTCAATTGGCGCTATTTATGAATTACAGGAATGCTCTAAACCAATTAATGTTTTTACTACATTCAGGATTTTTGCAAAACCATTTTCATCCGATAATATAGCACTCAAAAAATCCTTCTGAGAATTATTCTCAGAAGGATTCATAATTTAATCTAATCCAAACTACCAACTCCCTCACCCAAGCACTTCAGCACGCTTTTTGTTACTAAAATCGTAAATAACTCTTAACAGCTAAGTCCTTGTCATATCACTAAACTCCAAGTGCGTCAGTAACAATATATCCCGTATCTTCAGAAAATGTTTTTCTTTCGGCCTCCATGTTAGCAACCGCATTTACAAATGTATCATACTCTGCACCAAAATGTTCAAAAGCGGAGTCATCCATCGACACTGGTTTTGAAGGAATACTATTTATTACATTTTGAAGACGATTTTTCAATGTACCATATTCTTCATCATCACCACATATTTCTATAGCATCTTCGTAATAACTTTTCGCTTCATTAAGCAAATCAACTGCTCGGCATTCCTCTTCATATAACCCTTCATAATCCGTTGCACTGCCATCTGCAATCAAATCAATACCTGTACGCGCTTTAGCATTCCCCTTAGAAATACACTCTAAAATATCTTCTGTAGTCTCAGCGCTTTTTCTTGCACTACACCCACATAAAACAAAAGAAAACGCCATTGTTAAAGCCATAATTATAGTTACAATTCTTTTCATCTAAACCTCCTTTAAACACAATTATCAGATTATCATTTTCAAAATAACTTATCTAAATCAAAATGAAATCATCACTTGTTTTTGGTCACAAAATACAATGTCAATAAATATATAATTCCAGCAAGCGGATTTTCAACAAATAAAACCATTCCAATCAAAAAACAATAAACAGCATCTTCCTTTTCTCAACATAATATTATTTTATTGTTCTTGTGAATATATCTAATTTAAGTGATTATATTTTCTTATAAGCTTAATATTTTTTTCAATAAAATGTACTTCGGTTCTAGGATAATTTGGAATCATATACTCACCATCAAATTTAGCCAAATGGCATTCTCCTGTTTTCATACGTATTTCATAAAGAACATTTTCCTCAAGTCCTTTTCTATCAAATTCAACCCATCCTTCACTCATTTCCAAGATTCCTCAACTTCCCATTCCAAAGTATTAACGATTTAAGTTCACGCAAAATACAAATCATATAATTCAAGAAATCATAAACTTTATCTACACATCTCTTTATTCTCAATACGCTCCATCACCTTGATAGTACCACTTTCCATTTTTCTTATAATAATTCAAATCATTAATTTGCTCTTCTGTAATTTCTTGTGATTGATCAGGGCTATTATTAGCATACTTAATACTGGATACGCCGATTGCAGCAAGTAGTAATCCTGCGGAAACAAAGAATATACCAAACATAAAGACAATCAATGTAAACTTTTTACCCTCTTTAGGTAATTTTTTATATTCATTTGGCAGAATATCTTTATTAATAAGTTTCAAAATAAATATCCCTATAGCCATAAAACAAATCGAAATAACAAATGAAAAGACAACAAAGCCCATAATAATAATCCTCCAATAACTCAGCCACCGAATGGTGGCATTTTTATATATATGATACCACCATTTGGTAGCCTTTGTAAAGAAGGAGATTGCTTATGAAATATCAAAGAATTGAAGATTTAAGAATTGATAATGATTTAACTCAACAACAAGTTGCAGATATTCTTTTTTGCAAAAGAGAAGTCTATCGACGCTATGAAAAAGGAATTAGAGAGCTCCCATTATCTTATGCAATTACGCTCGCAAAATATTATAATGTCTCCATAGACTATTTAGTAGGTAGAACTAATAATAAAAATCCTATCTCTTAAACTATTAATATCAATACATCAAAAGTGATAACTTTCCCTACACATATAAAAGCCCTCCGAGGTCCTCAGAAGGCTTAGTCATACGCATTTTTCAGTTCACTATAAATCAACTTCCCGTAGAGCCTGATCAATATCCGCTATGATATCTTCCGGCTCCTCCAGTCCTACACTGAAACGAATAAATCCCTTTCTAAATTGTTCTGGATATAGATTAATTCTCTCATCATAACTTGGCTGAGGAAATATCAGGCTTTCATCATGACCAAGCGAGACTGCAAATGTTACTACCTTAAGCTTTGCGCAGAATTTTTCTATTGTTTTATCATCTGTTTCTAAACCAAATGATATTACTCCTCCAAAACCATTTCTCATCTGGCGCTTTGCCAATTCATGGCCTTTGTTGCTGACAAGGCCAGGATAAGAAACAAATGTCACATGTTCTCTCTGTTCAAGCCATTTTGCAATCTCAAGAGATGAATCATTAATGCGTTTCATTCTCAGAGGAAATGTAGCAGATCCTCTAAATATCTGCCATGCGTTAAATGGGCTAATAACCGATCCAACATTAACCTGGGCTTCATATCGGATTCTATCCATTGTATCTAAATCATTTGAAATAATTGCACCGCCCTGAGCGTCACCGTGACCATTTATAAACTTTGTAAGTGAATCAACAACAAAATCAGCTCCCAATTCCAATGGCAACTGATTATATGGTGATGCAAAGGTATTATCTACAGATAAAATAGCACCATTTTCATGAGCAATTTTCGCTATAGCCTCAATATCAGTCACTCCAACTGTTGGATTGTCTGGCGTCTCTATATGTACGAGCCTGGTACCTGGTGTTATAGCTTTTCGAACCGCATCAAGATCTGTCATATCTACCATGACTGTTTCAACGCCAAACTTATTATTAAATAGTTCGTGAAACATTCTATACACAGCCATATAACTCACATTGGGATAAACAACTCTATCTCCCGTCTGAAGCAATGTCCAAAAGAGCGCGTGTAACGCTGCAACTCCACTGGCAAGAACAATAGCATCATCCGCATCATAAAGTGCAGCAACTCTTTCCTCTAACCAATGTTGATTTGCATTTCCATTTCTGGAATACATCAACAAGTCTGTCGAAGAGTAATTAACTTGTGACAAATCATCTGGCAATTTATAACTGTTGGCCATATGAAGCGGTCTTCTAACCGCCCCTGTCTCCATGTCATAATCCGTTCCTGTGTGTATCGCCTGAGTTCCTATATGGTAATTCCTAAATTTATTCTCCTTTTTTGACATTTTTCTACATTCCTTCCTGATTTAACAATTCATCCAAACATAAATTTCTAGCCCTACATAATCATTAATTATAAAAGCCCAAAATATCCTTAATAACTTCACCTGCAATAATTAATCCAACTGTAGACGGAACAAAGGCTGTACTGCCGGGTATATCTCGTCTATCAGTACATTTTCTAGCAGCTCCTGGAGGACAGATGCAATTGGTCCTACAGCTTATTGACATATCTTCCACAGGCTTAATAGGTTTTTCCTTAGAATATACAACCTTGAGTTTCTTTACGCCTCTCTTTTTCAATTCTTTACGCATAACCTTGGCCAAAGGACATACCGATGTTTTATAGATATCTGTCACTTCAAACTGCGCAGGATTTATCTTATTGCCAGCACCCATACTACTTATAATCGGAGTTTGCGCCTCCTGAGCCTGCATAACCAATTGAATCTTCCCTGTAACTGTATCGATGGCATCCACCACATAATCATAATCCTCAAAGTTAAACTGATCCTGTGTTTCCGGCAAATAAAACATCTTATATGTATTCACTACTGCATCCGGATTAATCTCTTGAACTCTCTCTTTTGCTACATCTACTTTATACTTACCCACAGTTTTTCTGGTGGCCAGAATCTGTCTGTTAATATTTGTCAGGCAAACCTTGTCATCATCAATTAGATCCAGTGTTCCCACACCGCTTCTAGCCAACGCTTCCACTGTGTATCCTCCTACTCCCCCCACTCCGAATACTGCCACTCGAGCATTCTTCAATCGTTCCATATTATCAGCTCCAAATACAAGCTGAGTTCTTGAAAATTGATTTAACATCTTTTTAAATATATCTCCTGTTTTTATTTCCCACCAAATCGGTAGGTTATATAATCAAAAAAATACCTATAGTACCTATGGATTCAAATCTAATACCTCATTCATACTTCCCGTTCTATATCCAATTAAATCCATTGTCACATACTCGAATCCATATTCTCTGAATTTCTCTGTGATTTCTTTTCGCACATCCTCTGAAATCAGCTTATCAAATTCTTCTGGCATAATTTCAATTCTGGCAATCATATTATGAATTCTCACTCGAACCTGATGAAATCCCAAATCTAATAATAACTGCTCTGCCTTGTCTACCATGGAAAGCTTCTCTTCAGAAATAGTTTCACCATATACAAATCTAGAGGATAGGCAGGCAAAAGACTGCTTGTCCCATGTAGGTAGATTGAAATATTTAGACAGAACTCTTATTTCCTCCTTCGCAAAACCAATATGTCTCAGAGGACTTTTTATATCAAGTTCTGCAACTGCCTGAAGACCAGGTCTATAATCACCGTTATCATCGAGATTTGATCCCTCAACAACAGCATTGATTCCTTCTCTGGCTGCAATTCCCAGAATCTTCTCAAACAATTCATGCTTGCAGAGATAACATCTGTTCTTCGGATTATGAGAAAATCCTTCTATCTCCAATTCCTCCGACTGACAGATTTCGTGACGAATACCATTTTCCTCACAGTATTTTATTGCCTCATTTAATTCCCTCTTGGGAAATGAACATGAACTTGCTGTTACAGCAATGACTTTATCATCAAGGGCATCCTTGGCAGCATACAACAGAAATGTTGAATCTACACCACTAGAAAAAGCTACTGCCACACTACCAAGGGATTTTAAATATTCCTTTAATTGCTCATATTTATCAAATAATTCCTTTGATGGCTGTGTTATTATTTCCATTATATCCTCTCCTTCTCTTTTTATTATTTATAAAAACAACTAATATATGCCACTCCCATAATGTGTATCAAGCTGTTTTCTTTCATCTGTTCCATCGAAATTCAAATTATATTTTCAACATCATATCATATTTTAATACTTCTGCATACAAAAAAGCCCTCCGAGGAAATCCCCGGAAGGCTTAATTTTATAATTTGGGTTGGGCTGTTCGCATTCCCTCGTGCAAGCACTTCGGGAGGCCTCCGCTACGCTTCGTATTACTCGATGATTGAAGCAACACGACCAGAACCTACTGTTCTACCACCCTCACGGATAGCAAATGTAAGACCCTGCTCCATAGCGATTGGATGAATCAATTCGATTGTCATCTCTACGTTATCACCAGGCATGCACATCTCTGTACCTGCTGGAAGCTCGCAAACACCTGTTACGTCTGTTGTTCTGAAGTAGAACTGTGGACGATAGTTGTTGAAGAATGGAGTATGACGTCCACCTTCATCCTTTGTAAGAACGTAAACCTGAGCTGTAAACTTTGTGTGGCATGTAACTGTTCCAGGAGCAGCTAATACCTGTCCACGCTGGATTTCGTCACGGTTAACACCACGAAGAAGTGCACCGATGTTATCACCAGCCTGAGCTTCTGGAAGAAGCTTTCTGAACATCTCGATACCTGTTACAACAGTCTTGTTAACATCTTCCTTGATACCAACGATCTCAAGTTCGTCGTTAAGGTGAAGTGTACCACGCTCTACTCTACCTGTAGCAACTGTACCACGACCTGTGATTGTGAATACGTCCTCTACTGGCATAAGGAATGGCTTGTCTGTATCACGCTGTGGATCTGGAATGTACTCATCAACTGTGCTCATGAGTTCCATGATCTTGTCACCCCACTCGCCCATTGGATCTTCAAGAGCCTTAAGAGCTGATCCCTTAACGATTGGGCAGTCATTGAAGTCGTACTCTTCAAGCTGCTCTGTAACTTCCATCTCAACAAGCTCGATAAGCTCTTCGTCATCAACCATATCACACTTGTTAAGGAATACTACGATGTAAGGTACACCTACCTGACGAGAAAGAAGGATGTGCTCCTTTGTCTGAGCCATAACACCATCAGTTGCAGCAACAACGAGGATAGCTCCGTCCATCTGAGCAGCACCTGTGATCATGTTCTTTACATAATCAGCATGTCCTGGACAGTCAACGTGTGCGTAATGTCTCTTCTCTGTCTGATACTCTACGTGAGCTGTAGAAATTGTGATTCCACGCTCTCTCTCTTCTGGTGCCTTATCGATGTTCTCGAAATCTACCTTTGCGTTACCAGCAACTCTCTCAGATAATACCTTTGTGATAGCAGCTGTAAGTGTTGTTTTACCATGATCTACGTGACCAATAGTACCAATGTTACAATGTGGCTTGCTTCTGTCAAATGTCTCTTTAGCCATTTTAAAATTCCTCCTTAATTTATGCCCCCCCAAAATGGGGTCATTTTAATAGTTTAAATAAACTCTCGATACTCTTGATTATATAAAAGATATATCGATTTTTCAACCACTTTGTGGTTTATTTATTAGTTACCAGCGTGCTCGCTGATTACCTTATCCTGTACACTCTTTGGAGCTGGTTCATACTTCTCAAAGAACATAGAATAGTTTCCACGTCCCTGTGTAGAAGAACGAAGCTCTGTTGAGTAACCGAACATCTCTGAAAGTGGAACATATGCTCTAACGATCTTACCACCGCCGAGATCATCCATTCCTTCGATCTGTCCACGCTTAGCGTTCAAACTTCCGATTACATCGCCCATGTATTCCTCAGGCATTGTAACCTCGACCTTCATGATAGGCTCGAGCAATACTGCTCCACCCTGCTTCATAGCATCCTTCATAGCCATAGAACCAGCAATGTGGAATGCCATTTCTGAAGAATCGACTTCATGGTAAGAACCATCGTATACGTTTGCAGATACACCGAGTACTGGGAATCCAGCAAGGATACCAGCCTGAGCAGCTTCCTCAATACCCTCGCCTACAGCTGGGATGTATTCCTTAGGAATAGCACCACCGACTACAGTAGACTCGAACTTGAATGTCTCCTCACCATTAGGATCCATTGGCTCAAACTTAACCTTACAATGTCCGTACTGTCCACGACCACCTGACTGCTTAGCGTACTTGCTATCGATGTCAACTGGCTTTGTGATTGTCTCTTTGTATGCAACCTGAGGTGCACCAACGTTTGCCTCTACCTTAAATTCTCTAAGAAGACGGTCAACGATAACCTCAAGGTGAAGCTCTCCCATACCAGCGATGATAGTCTGACCTGTCTCCTGGTTAGTATGAGCTCTAAATGTAGGATCTTCCTCAGCAAGCTTAGCAAGAGCCTCGCCCATCTTACCCTGATCATTCTTGGTCTTAGGCTCGATAGCAAGCTCAATAACTGGCTCTGGGAATTCCATAGACTCAAGGATTACTGGATGCTGCTCATCGCAGATTGTATCACCAGTTGTTGTGATCTTAAGACCAACAGCAGCTGCGATATCTCCTGAGTAAACCTTATCGATCTCTGTTCTAGAGTTAGCATGCATCTGAAGGATACGTCCAACACGCTCTTTCTTATTCTTTGTAGCATTAAGTACATAAGAACCTGAGTTCAATGTACCAGCATATACTCTAAAGAATGCAAGCTTTCCTACGAAAGGATCTGTCATAATCTTGAATGCAAGTGCTGCAAATGGCTCATCATCAGATGAAGGAACTGTAAGTTCATTTCCTTCCATATCTGTACCCTGAATATCAGGTACATCTGTTGGAGCTGGCATGTATTCTACAACACCATCAAGTAACTTCTGTACACCCTTATTCTTGTAAGCAGAACCACAGTATACAGGAACTGCCTCTGATGCAATAGTAGCTCTACGAAGAACAGCCTTCATCTCATCGATTGATGGCTCCTCTCCCTCAAGATACATCATCATAAGGTCATCATCCAACTCGCAGATCTTCTCTACGAGGTTTGTATGCCATTCATCAGCAAGGTCCTTCAAATCATCAGGTACTTCTGTGATTTCAATGTCCTTACCTTCATCATCTTTGTAATAGTAAGCTTCCATCTCGAACAAATCGATAAGACCCTTAAAGTCATCTTCTGCTCCGATTGGAATCTGTACTGGAATAGCATTCTTTCCAAGTCTGTCAATGATAGTCTGAACTGACATGAAGAAGTCAGCACCCATCTTGTCCATCTTGTTAATAAATGCCATACGTGGTACATGATATGTATCAGCCTGACGCCATACGTTCTCTGACTGAGGCTCTACACCAGCCTTAGCATCAAATACACCAACAGCTCCATCAAGTACACGAAGTGAACGCTCTACTTCTACAGTAAAGTCAACGTGTCCAGGAGTATCGATGATGTTAATACGATGCTCTAATGCACCTGGCTTTGCTTTGTGATGATCCTCAAGTGTCCAGTGACAAGTTGTAGCAGCAGATGTGATAGTGATACCACGCTCTTTTTCCTGCTCCATCCAGTCCATTGTAGATGCGCCGTCATGAGTCTCACCAATCTTGTAATTTACACCGGTATAATAAAGGATACGCTCTGTCAATGTTGTCTTACCAGCATCGATATGAGCCATAATTCCGATATTTCTGGTTCTATCCAATGGATATTCTCTTCCAGCCAAGATTTTTTCCTCCTATATAAACTTTTGTCAAAATTAGAAACGATAATGTGCGAAAGCCTTGTTTGCTTCTGCCATTCTGTGCATTTCTTCTTTTCTCTTTACTGCAGCACCTGTGTTGTTTGCAGCATCAAGAATCTCATTTGCGAGTCTATCTTCCATAGTCTTCTCGCTTCTCTTACGTGAGAAAAATGTTAACCAACGAAGACCAAGAGCCTGACGACGGTCTGGACGAACTTCGATTGGAACCTGATATGTAGCTCCACCGATACGTCTAGCCTTTACCTCGAGTAATGGCATAACGTTGTTCATAGCCTCTTCGAATACCTCAAGAGCTGGTTTTCCTGATTTTTCTTCTACTTTGGCAAATGCTCCGTATACAATTTTCTGAGCAACACCCTTCTTACCATCTAACATAATGTTATTGATAAGCTTTGTCACTACCTTGCTGTTGTAAATTGGATCTGCCAAAACGTCTCTGTGTTGAGTATGTCCTTTACGTGGCACGTTACTTCCCTCCTTAATCATATTTTTTGTTTCGATTAATTCAACGGTACTCACAATTTTTGTGTTCGTGCATAAAATTTATTCCTAAGTGAAAATAAATTTCAACACTAACCATTTAATTTGTGATAATACAATTGTTGCGGCTCTTACTTAGCGTCCTTTGGTCTCTTAGCACCATACTTAGAACGAGCCTGCTTTCTGTTAGCTACACCTGCTGTATCAAGTGTACCTCTGATTACGTGATAACGAGTACCAGGTAAATCCTTTACTCTTCCTCCACGAATCAAGACAACGCTATGTTCCTGCAAGTTATGACCTTCACCTGGAATGTAAGATGTTACTTCGATTCCGTTTGAAAGACGTACTCTGGCGATCTTTCTAAGCGCTGAGTTAGGCTTCTTAGGTGTCGCTGTCTTAACAGCTGTACATACACCTCTCTTCTGTGGAGAAGAAGTTTCTGTAGGCTTCTTCTTTAAAGAGTTATAACCTCTTTGAAGAGCTGGTGCTGTAGACTTCTTTACAGATGTCTGACGACCCTTTCTTACTAACTGGTTAAATGTTGGCATTATTTTCACCTCCTGTTTTAGTATATTTACGCGCAAACATTCTAATGCACGCTAAAATATTATATAAGCTGGATTGCAAGTTGTCAAGACAAAAGTAATCCAACACTAAAAAACCGACCTCCATAATGGAGGCCGGCAAAAACCTAATGGTTATTTCTTCTTATTATAAGTAAATATATCTACATATAATTACTCTGCATCAGTTGTCTCTTCAGTATTCTCTGTTTCAACTTCTGCTGTCTGCTCAACAATTACTTTCTTGTAATCAGTATTGAGCTTAATGTTCTGGTAACGCTTCATACCTGTACCAGCAGGAATCAACTTACCAAGGATAACATTTTCCTTCAATCCGATAAGTGGATCAATCTTGCCCTTGATAGCAGCATCTGTAAGAACTCTTGTTGTCTCCTGGAATGATGCAGCTGACATGAATGAGTTTGTTGCAAGAGATGCCTTGGTAATACCAAGAAGTACTCTGCTTCCTTCCACCTGCTCTTTGCCTTCGGCAGCAAGCTTCTCATTCATCTCTTCAAAGTCAAGCAAGTCTACCAATGAACCTGGTAACCAATCTGTGTCACCATTGTTCTCAACACGAACCTTCTTGAGCATCTGACGCACGATAACCTCGATATGCTTATCATTGATATCAACACCCTGTGTACGGTAAGCCTGCTGTACCTGCTTGAGCATGTAATCCTGAACTGCACGTGGTCCCTTGATTGCAAGCAAGTCATGTGGATTGATTGAACCTTCTGTCAATGCATCACCGGCTTCAATTACTACACCGTCCACAATTGATCTATGGATACGAGATCCATAAGGAATCAAGTATGTCTTGCTCTCACCATCTTCTGGATTTGTAACAACGATTTCACGCTTCTTCTTAGTTTCCTTGATCTCAACTGTTCCAGGAATCTCAGAAATAATAGCAAGTCCCTTTGGTCTTCTAGCTTCGAACAACTCTTCTACACGAGGAAGACCCTGAGTGATATCTCCACCGGCCACACCACCAGTATGGAATGTTCTCATGGTAAGCTGTGTACCAGGCTCACCGATTGACTGAGCAGCAATAATACCAATTGCTTCACCAACCTGTACAGCCTGTCCTGTAGCCATGTTGGCACCGTAACACTTAGCACAAACACCATGGTGTGAACGACAAGACAAGATATTTCTGATCTTCACCTTTGTAATTTCATTACCATTTTCATCAACACCTTCGCTGACAATTCTAGCAGCGCGCTTTGGTGTAATCATATGATTAGCCTTGACAATCACATCGCCAGCGGCATTCTTGATTGTGTAGCATGAGAATCTACCTGTGATTCTCTCTTCAAGGCTCTCAATCTCCTGACGACCATTCATGAAGGCTTCTACCCACATACCTGGAATCTCACGGTTAGGATCATCGCAGCAATCAGACTCGCGTACAATGATTTCCTGTGAGACATCAACAAGACGTCTTGTAAGATATCCTGAATCGGCAGTACGAAGAGCAGTATCTGACAGACCCTTACGAGCACCATGCGCTGACATGAAGTACTCCAATACGTCCAGACCTTCACGGAAGTTTGACTTAATAGGCAACTCGATAGTCTTACCAGTTGTATCAGCCATCAAACCACGCATACCGGCCAACTGCTTAATCTGCTTATCAGAACCACGGGCTCCGGAATCAGCCATCATAAAGATGTTGTTGTATTTATCAAGTCCATCAAGAAGTGCATCCTTCAATGCATCATCAGTCTTCTGCCAGATTCTTACAACGTCCTTATAACGCTCTTCATCTGTCAAGAGACCTCTCTTGAACTTTCTGGCAATCTCAGCTACATCAGCTTCAGCCTGTGCAATCATCTCAGGTTTCTGAGGTGGCACTGTCATATCTGAAATTGAAACTGTCATGGCAGCTCTTGTAGAGAACTTATAACCCATAGCCTTGATATCATCAAGAACTTCAGCTGTTCTAGTAGCGCCATGTGTATTGATTACCTTTTCAAGAATCTTCTTCAATTCTTTCTTACCTACATGGTAATCAATTTCATACTTAAGGACATTTTCAGGATTTGTTCTATCAACGAATCCTAAATCCTGAGGGATAATCTCATTGAAGATGAGACGTCCAACAGTAGTCTTTACTGTACCCTCTACAACACTTCCATCCTCAAGTGTAATACTTCTATTTACATATATTGCCTGATGAAGTGTAACCTGCTTGTTCTCATATGCTAAGAATGCATGATTTACACTTGGATAATAATGACCGATCAAATCTCTTGCTGTAGAGATAACATGACGGTTATCATCCGATACATCTTCAAATGCAATATAATCATCCATAGAAATCTTGTCAGCTTCTACATCCTTCTTGATTGCATCAATGTCTGTATAAGCCTTCTTATTTACAGCAACAGCGCCTTCCTTTGTATAATCGCGAAGCTTCTCCATTGTCAGATAGTAGATACCAAGGACCATATCCTGTGAAGGAACGGCAACAGGTGCACCATCTGAAGGCTTCAACAAGTTGTTAGGCGACAGGAGCATAAATCTACACTCAGCCTGAGCCTCTGCTGTAAGTGGAAGATGGACAGCCATCTGATCTCCATCGAAATCGGCATTGTAAGCTGTACATACAAGTGGATGAAGCTTAATAGCCTTACCTTCTACAAGGATTGGCTCAAAGGCCTGAATACCAAGTCTATGAAGTGTAGGAGCACGGTTCAGCATAACTGGATGCTCTTTGATTACATCTTCAAGCACATCCCATACTTCCTTCTGGTTCTGACGCTCAACCATCTTCTTAGCGCTCTTAATATTGTGAGCTGTACCGTTTGCTACAAGTTCTTTCATAACAAATGGCTTAAACAACTCAATTGCCATCTCCTTTGGAAGACCGCACTGGTAAATCTTCAGCTCTGGTCCAACTACGATAACTGAACGTCCTGAGTAGTCAACACGCTTTCCTAACAAGTTCTGACGGAAACGTCCGGATTTACCCTTTAACATATCAGAAAGAGACTTAAGTGGTCTGTTTCCAGGACCTGTTACAGCTCTACCACGACGACCATTATCAATAAGTCCGTCAACAGCTTCCTGTAACATACGCTTCTCATTGCGCACGATAATATCAGGCGCACCAAGCTCAAGAAGTCTTCTCAAACGATTGTTTCTATTAATAATACGACGATATAAATCGTTCAAATCAGATGTTGCAAAACGTCCACCATCCAACTGAACCATAGGACGCAAATCTGGTGGAATAACAGGGATAACTGTCATAATCATCCACTCAGGCTTGTTTCCTGACTCGCGGAATGCTTCAACAACCTCTAATCTCTTGATAATACGAGCTCTCTTCTGACCTGTTGAAGTCTTGAGGTCAGTCTTGAGTTCTGTATATTCCTTCTCAAGGTCGATTTCTCTAAGTAACTGCTGAATAGCCTCAGCACCCATTCCAACCTTGAATGAGCCCTTACCATATGCATTTTCTGCCTCTTCATATTCCTGCTCTGTAAGAATCTGCTTGTACTCAAGTGGAGTCTCACATGGATCAAGAACGATGAAAGATGCAAAGTAAAGCACTCTCTCCAAAACTCTAGGTGATAAATCAAGGATTAATCCCATACGAGAAGGGATTCCCTTGAAGTACCAGATATGTGATACAGGTGCAGCGAGTTCAATGTGACCCATACGCTCTCTACGCACACTAGCTTTAGTGATTTCAACACCACAACGATCACATACTACACCCTTATAACGAATCTTCTTATATTTACCACAATGGCATTCCCAGTCTTTGCTAGGTCCAAAAATCTTTTCGCAGAACAGACCATCCTTTTCAGGCTTCAATGTTCTATAGTTAATTGTCTCAGGCTTCTTTACCTCACCACGAGACCATTCACGAATCTTTTCTGGTGATGCCAAACCAATCTGAATCGCATCGAATTCTATTGGCTGATTTGTAGCTTCTTTATTCATTGCTTCTGGCATTACTTATCTCCTTTCAAATTATTCCTCATCATAATCATCATATGAGTCATCATTGCCCATATAATCATCTGATTCTGCACCTACATTTACAAGTTCCTCGCTCTCAGCATCGAATTCCTGCTGAATGAATCCATTCTTCTCGAATGTCTCTCCGCTTTCAAAAGCGAAGTTCTTGTCTCCTGAGATGACTGAGTTCAAATCTGTATTACCATATTCACTGGTATCCATCAAACGAACTTCTTCTCTGTTCTCATCAAGAACTTTTACATCAAGTCCTAATGCCTGTAACTCCTTGAGCAATACCTTGAATGACTCAGGTGTTCCCGGCTCAGGAATGTTCTCACCCTTGATGATTGCTTCGTATGTCTTAACACGTCCAACAACATCATCAGACTTCATTGTCAAGATTTCCTGCAATGTGTATGATGCACCATAAGCCTCAAGCGCCCAAACTTCCATCTCTCCGAAACGCTGTCCACCGAACTGGGCTTTACCACCCAATGGCTGCTGTGTTACAAGAGAGTAAGGACCAGTAGAACGAGCATGGATCTTGTCGTCTACCAAATGGTGAAGCTTCAAGTAATGCATGTGTCCGATTGTAACAGGTGAATCAAATTCCTCACCAGTACGTCCGTCACGAAGCTGAACCTTGCCATCTCTTCCAAGAGGAACACCTTCCCACAACTTTCTGTGGTCACGGTTCTCTGAAAGGTATGTCATAACTTCCTTATTAAGAACATCTTTGTATTTATCTTCAAAATTCTCTGTTGCATCAGCCCACTTATCAAGCTTAGCCTCTGCCTTGTCAAATGGAAGATTTACATAATCATTTGACATCTCAAGAGTATCCTGAATATCAATCTCCTTGGCTCCGTCGAATACAGGTGTCTCAACATTGAATCCAAGTGCCTTGGCCGCAAGACTCAAGTGAATCTCCAAGACCTGTCCAATATTCATACGTGAAGGTACACCCAATGGGTTCAACACGATATCAAGAGGACGACCATTTGGCAAGAATGGCATATCTTCTACAGGAAGCACGCGTGAAACTACACCCTTGTTTCCGTGACGACCAGCCATCTTATCACCAACAGAGATCTTTCTCTTCTGTGCGATGTAGATACGAACAGCCTTGTTTACTCCAGGTGATAACTCATCACCATTTTCTCTTGTAAATGTCTTGGCATCTACAACAATACCGTACTCACCATGTGGTACTTTAAGTGATGTATCACGAACTTCTCTAGCCTTCTCACCAAAGATTGCGCGAAGAAGTCTCTCTTCTGGTGTAAGCTCTGTCTCTCCCTTTGGAGTAACCTTTCCAACAAGGATATCACCTGAACGAACTTCTGCACCAATTCTGATAACACCGTTCTCGTCCAAATCTTTGACAGCATCTTCACCAACCTGTGGTACTTCACGAGTGATTTCCTCAGGTCCGAGCTTTGTATCTCTAGCTTCTACTTCATATTCTTCAATATGTACAGATGTATATACATCATCCTGCACAAGTCTCTCTGAAAGAAGTACAGCATCCTCGTAGTTATAACCTTCCCATGTCATGAATCCGATAAGTGGGTTCTTTCCAAGAGCAAGTTCTCCATTTGATGTAGATGGACCATCAGCGATAACCTCGCCAGCTTCTACATGATCACCCTTGAATACAATAGGTCTCTGGTTATAGCAGTTAGACTGGTTAGAACGAGAGAACTTTGTAAGAGCATATTCATGTAACTTACCATCTTCTTCACGGATAATAATTCTATTTGACTCAGCGCTTTCAACAACACCAGGAGCTGTAGCAACTACGCATACACCTGAATCCACTGCTGTCTTTGGCTCCATACCTGTTCCAACAACAGGAGCTTCTGTTGTAAGAAGAGGAACTGCCTGACGCTGCATGTTTGATCCCATCAACGCACGAGTAGGGTCATCATTCTGAAGGAATGGAATAAGGGCTGTAGCTACAGAGAATACCATCTTTGGAGATACATCCATGTAATCAAACATCTTGCGATCGTACTCCTGTGTCTCCTCTCTGAAACGACCGGAAACTGACTTACGTACAAAATGTCCATTCTCATCCAACTTCTCGTTAGCCTGAGCTACATGATAATTATCTTCCTCATCAGCAGTCATGTATACTACTTCATCTGTTACTACAGGCTCGTCTCCGCTCTTGTCAATCTTACGATAAGGAGCCTCAACGAATCCATATTCATTAATTCTTGCATATGATGCAAGAGAGTTGATCAAACCGATGTTAGGTCCTTCAGGTGTCTCGATAGGACACATTCTACCGTAGTGAGAATAGTGTACATCTCGAACCTCGAATCCGGCACGGTCTCTTGACAAACCACCAGGTCCAAGTGCTGAAAGACGTCTCTTGTGAGTCAACTCACCAAGAGGGTTGTTCTGATCCATGAACTGTGACAACTGTGAAGAACCGAAGAATTCTTTTACAGCAGCTGTTACAGGCTTAATATTTATAAGTGTCTGTGGAGAAATGCTCTCCAAATCCTGTGTAGTCATTCTCTCGCGAACTACTCTCTCCATACGAGACAAACCAATACGATACTGGTTCTGAAGTAATTCACCTACTGCACGAATACGACGATTTCCCAAGTGGTCAATGTCATCATCATGTCCTACACCATACTCAAGATGCATATTATAATTGATTGATGCGAAGATATCTTCTCTTGTAATATGCTTTGGCACCAAATCATCAATATTCTTCTTGATAGCCTCGATAATATCTTCCTTAGTAGTATTCTCCTCAAGAATCTGAGCCAATACCGGGTAGTATACAGCTTCATTGATTCCAAGTTCCTTTGGATCCTCAATATCTACATAAGTCTTGATATCTACCATCATATTTGAGAGAACTTTCACATTTCTAGTCTCTGTCTGAACCATTACATATGGCACAGCAGCATTCTGAATCTGCTCAGCCAAATCGCGAGTGATTCCAGTACCAGCTTCAGCGATAATCTCTCCTGTTGTCATATCTACAACATCTTCTGCCAATGTAAATCCACTAATACGATTCTTTAAAGCCAACTTCTTGTTGAACTTATAACGACCAACCTTGGCCAAATCATATCTACGTGGGTCAAAGAACATTGCAGAAATAAGGCTTTCTGCACTTTCAACTGTAAGAGGCTCACCTGGTCTGATCTTACGATAAAGTTCAAGAAGACCTGCCTCATAGCTACCGTTTGGCTCTCTTTCTGTAATAGAAGGATCCTTGCCAAATGAAGCTAAAATCTTTGGCTCCTCGCCAAATAAATCTATAATCTCGTTGTTTGTACCTACTCCAAGTGCACGGATAAGTACTGTAATTGGAACCTTACGAGTTCTATCAACACGTACATAAAATACATCATTAGAGTCTGTCTCATACTCTAACCATGCTCCACGGTTAGGAATTACTGTACATGAATATAATTCTTTTCCGATTTTATCATGATCAATTGCGTAATAAATTCCAGGAGAACGTACAAGCTGGCTGACGATAACACGCTCAGCTCCGTTGATAACGAATGTACCTGTGTCTGTCATAAGAGGAAGATCTCCCATGAAAATCTCATGCTCTGGAATCTCGCCTGTTTCTTTGTTGTAAAGTCTAACCTTTACTTTAAGGGGTGCAGCATATGTAGCATCTCTCTCTTTACACTGCTGGATAGTATACTTCTTATCCTCTTCGCAAAGTGTAAAATCAACAAACTCCAAGCTCAAATGGCCTGTGTAGTCAGAGATTGGTGAGATGTCAGCAAAAGCTTCCTTCAAGCCTTCTCTCAAGAACCACTGATATGATTCCTTCTGAACCTCAATGAGGTTAGGCATCTCAAGTACCTCTTTTTGTCTCGAGTAACTCATACGCATGTTCTTTCCGGCTACGACCGGACGTATTCTGTTCTTCTCCATCGATGTTTCACCTTTCTGTATTTTTTGCAATATATAAGGTTTGGTGAAAAGCAAATACTGCTTTCCGCGGGATAAAGGGGCCGCACCCATAAAGCCTACCTTGCCACAATAAAGCACTCTATACTATACTACAAATCTGGTTTTTTCGCAAGAAAAAATATGCCCGCAGATAAATCTGCGAGCATATTGAAAAATCAAGTTAAAGATATAATTACTTAAGAGTAACCTTAGCACCCTCAGCCTCAAGCTTAGTCTTGATGTCTTCAGCTGTAGCCTTGTCAGCAGCTTCCTTGATAACCTTAGGAGCTCCGTCAACAACTTCCTTAGCTTCCTTAAGTCCAAGACCTGTAGCTTCACGTACAACCTTGATAACCTTAACCTTGTTAGGACCAACTTCTGTAAGCTCTACATCGAACTCGTCCTTCTCTGCACCTGCAGCTGCTCCATCAGCACCTGCTGCTGCTACTACAACGCCTGCTGCTGCAGAAACGCCAAACTCTTCTTCACAAGCCTTTACGAGATCATTTAACTCTAAAACGCTTAACTCTTTGATAGCTTCGATAAATTCTTCTGTTGTCATCTTTGCCATTTTAAATTTCCTCCATTATTTTTCATTTAAATTATTTATTCGATTGAGAGATTTAAGTCATCTCTCCTGACTATATTCGGATTACTCCTCTGTCTGTGGAGCTTCTTCAGCTTCTACTGCTGGAGCTTCCTCAGCTGGTGCCTCTGCCTCTGCTGCTGGAGCTTCCTCTACAGGAGCCTCTGCTGCAGGTGCATCTGCAGAACCGCCATTCTCAGCGATCTGATTAAGCACTCTTGCGAAGTTTGTAATAGGAGACTGAATGCTTCCAAGTAACTTTGAAAGTAATTCCTCTCTTGATGGAACTGAAGCAACTGCCATCATTCCATTAGCATCGTAGAATGTTCCTTCTACTACACCAGCCTTGATTTCAAGAGCAGGTGCGCTCTTTGCAAACTTTGCAATTACACGAGCAGGTGCTGTTGCATCCTCTGTTGAGATTGCGATAGCGCTTGGTCCTTCTAATACAGGAGCAAGGCTTTCAAAATCTGTTCCTTCGAAAGCACGAGTCATAAGAGTATTCTTATAAACCTTGTATGTAACACCAGCTTCTCTGAGCTGCTTACGCAACTCTGTGTCTTCTGCTACAGTCAATCCACGATAATCAACAACAACTACAGACTGAGCGTCCTTTACGTTTGCTGAAATCTCATCGATGATTGGCTGCTTTAATTCAACTTTTGCCACGTTTCTTACCTCCTTATTTATTTCATCTTGCTTAGACCGGAGATTTTCTTACGTCATCTCTTCTATAAGAGATAAAAAACCTCTCTGCATAGACAGAGAGGTTTGAAAAATCATAATCATACCGCAATTAAGCGATTGATAGTCCTCGGTAGGTTGTATACGTTACGCCACTTGGCACCTACTGTCTACGGCAACATGCTTGTGCATTATATCATTATATTTTTGTGATGTCAATAACAATTACTGAGCTGCCTTAGCAGTGTTAACCTTTACACCAGGTCCCATTGTAGGAGCAAGTGTAATGCTCTTGAGATACTGTCCCTTTAAGCTGCTTGGCTTAGCCTTGTTGATTGCATCCATAAGAGTCTGGAAGTTGTCCGCTAACTGTTCCTCTGTAAATGAAGCTTTTCCAATTGGCACATGGATAATGTTTGCCTTGTCCAATCTGTACTCAATCTTACCAGCCTTGATATCAGCAACAGCCTTAGTAACATCCATTGTAACTGTACCAGCCTTTGGGTTTGGCATTAAGCCCTTAGGTCCAAGTACACGTCCCAAACGACCTACAACACCCATCATGTCTGGTGTAGCAACTACAACATCAAATTCGAACCAACCATCGTTCTGGATCTTTGGAATTAACTCCTCAGCTCCAACGAAATCTGCACCAGCTGCAAGAGCTTCGTCAGCCTTTGGTCCCTTTGCAAATACTAAAACTCTAACTTCTTTACCAGTACCGTGTGGTAATACTACAGCACCACGGATCTGCTGATCTGCGTGACGTCCATCACAACCAGTTCTGATATGAGCTTCGATTGTCTCGTCAAACTTAGCAGTAGCATTCTTCTTTACCTGCGCGATTGCTTCTGCTGTCTCAAACTGTACTGACTTGTCGTATGTCTTTACAGTATCAAGATATTTCTTTCCTCTTTTCATTACTATAATACCTCCTGTGGTAATATCGGGAGAGGACCCTCCCACTTAATTACAATTCATTTTGTGTTTTGTAAAATTATCTTCGAATTAATCTGTGGATAACTTCTACAAACCATTTAACAAATTACTCTACTACTTCGATACCCATACTTCTGCAAGTACCCTCGATCATGCTCATAGCAGCCTCGATTGTAGCAGCGTTCAAATCTGGCATCTTTGTCTCAGCGATCTCCTGAACCTGAGCCTTTGTAATCTTGGCAACCTTCTTCTTGTTAGGCTCGCCTGAAGCCTTCTGAACCTTTGCTGCCTTCTTAATTAATACAGCTGCTGGTGGTGTCTTTGTGATGAAGTCAAAACTTCTATCAGCATATACTGTAATAACTACAGGGATAATTGTATCACCCATGTCAGCTGTCTTTGCATTAAACTGCTTTGTAAACTCTACGATGTTTACACCATGCTGTCCAAGTGCAGGACCAACCGGTGGTGCAGGTGTAGCCTTACCAGCAGGAATCTGCAATTTGATATATCCTTCGATTTTCTTTGCCATTGGATTTTGCCTCCTTAATTCATTTTCCTAACGTCTGCGAAACTTATTTCTACCGGTGTTTCGCGACCGAACAATTCTACGTTGATTGTCAAACTCTGCTTTCCAGGATTCATTGTCTGAATTACAGCAACTGTATCCTTCCAAGGACCAGCTACAACAGAAATTGTATCTCCCTCTTCAAAGTCTACAACCACGTTCTCTGTCTTGACTCCTAGTGGTCTCATTTCAGCATCTGTCAATGGAACAGGCTTGCTTCCAGGTCCAACAAATCCGGTAACTCCGCGAGTATTTCTGATAACATACCATGAGTCATCATTCATAACCATATTGATAAGAACATATCCAGGAAACATCTTCTTCTCTGAAGTTTTTCTAACACCATCCTTTAATTCAGTCACCTCGTGCATTGGAACACGAACCTCAATGATCTGATCCTCCAGATGACGATTCTCTACGGTTTTCTCAATATCCGCTTTGACCTTATTCTCATATCCTGAGTAGGTATGAACTACATACCATTTTGCCTCTGCCATATACCTATGCCTCCATTATAAATTAACTAGAAAATCAACACCGTACTGAATAACGTAATCAAGGATTACGATAATCAGTGCAATTACAACTGATGTTGCCACAACCGCTACAGTCTGCTTGCCAGCATCCTTTGGCTCAGGCCAAATGATTTTGTCAAACTCGCTCTTTAAAGCTTTGAAGCGCTGTGACATTGTTTTCTTCTCTGTCTCCGCCATATTTTACACCTCGCTACTAATTACTTAGTCTCTTTGTGCAAAGTATGTCTCTTGCAGAATTTACAATACTTGCTCGTCTCAACTCTGTCTGGATGAGTTTTCTTGTCCTTTGTTGTGTTGTAATTTCTCTGTTGGCACTCTGTACATGCCAATGTTATCTTTGTGCGCACAACATCCACCTCCACTTATTTTTTGTGTGTTTTTTCATGCCGAAATTTTAGGCATAAAAAAAAGACCTACTTCCGTCGCCTAACAAATATATCACAGGACAATCCCATCGTCAATGTTTTTTTGCATTTTATCTCATACTTTATACATATTTTATAATTCCCTATTGTGGCACATCTATCGCATTATACCACTAGTTGTTTCATTTATAATAAGAAGAACTAGATTTAGTAGATGACATTTATTCATTTCCGTCGTATAATATAAATGAATAAATGGATTAGTATACCCTGCGTGTAGTTTATACATATTGGACAAAGGATTTCCAAGATAAGCACACGTTAATATTTCAAGGAAGAAAGGAGGGGAAGTCTTATGGCAAAGATCGATGCCGCTTATAATTATCTATTAACGACCTATGGCAAGCCAACAGGATCTCGTTATGATACCCATAAGAAGAGCGAACTGCGCTCGGTTTACAATGACATAGTGAAGATAAACAAAGAGTCTCCCCTCTATAAGATTGCTCAGACTGGAGATTTGACTGAGTTTACCCTTGATATAAAAGAGAATGCCAATAATATTACTCATGCAGTAAATCTTATTTCCGGTGACAACGAAGATTTCTCTTCTATATTAAAGAGGAAACATGCTGTATCCTCTGATGAAGATATTGTATCTGTTGACTTCGTTGGAAAACAAGGCAGCGATGTACGAGATGGCTTCGACATGGATGTCATCAAACTGGCAGAGCCACAGATCAACACCGGTAACTATCTCACATCAAACGGTCACGACTTTGAGGAAGGCTCCTTCTCCTTCGATTTGGATATAGGCCATACCTCTTACGAGTTCCAGATGTCAGTTAACAATGGCGACACCAACAGGGATGTGCAGGACAAGATTGCCAGACTTATCAATCAGTCAGATATAGGTTTAACTGCAGAAGTTCTTGAAAAGAATAATGAGTCAGCTTTACAGATTGTATCCAAGAAAACCGGTCTTATGGAAGATGAAGAGACACTTTTCAATATTAATTCCGGCAATTCATGGAATGAAATTAGAATGCTTGGCATTGCAAATATTTCCAGCAAAGCTTCTAATTCAATATTTAAATTAAACGGCAAGGAGCATTCTTCTCTATCAAATACATTTACCATAGATAAGTCTTTTGAAGTTACTATGAAAAATGTATCCAGTGAAAATAATCCTGTACATATAGGATTCAAGGCCGACGCTGATACTGTTGCTGATGCAGTGGACTCATTATCAATGGCTTACAATGGTATGATTGCAATTGGCCACAAATATCACGAAGCCCACGGCAACAAGGCATTGTTAAATGAGACTATAGCTGTAACCCGAGGTATCCGCACAGACTTGGAAGATATCGGAATTACTGCCAATGATGACGGTTATATGGAAGTTGATAGAGATAAATTAATCTCTTCTATTTCCGGAAATGATACATCAAAGTCTTACAAGACATTGAATACCTTGAAAAATGCATTGAAGAGACAGGCCAACAAAGCTTCTCTCAATCCTATGAAATATGTAGACAAGGTTATTGTAGAATACAAAAACCCTGGAAAGACTTTAACAGCCCCATATGCACCTAGTGCTTATTCAGGTTTGTTAGTAGATCAATCATTATAAAATATATAAATCTGATTAACACAAATCGCCCATGAGTCAAAGTGAAATCACTTACCAATCTCACTTTCCTCATGGGCGATATTTTATCCATCTACTATTCCTTCTATATAAAAACAAATTATATAAGAAGAATTTCTATTTACAATCCTTTAATATTTGAAGCATGTATTTAATTCTCTCATCATATGTATGATACTTAGCCACCTTGGCAAATCCGCTTTCTGCGATTTTATGCCTTTGGGACTCATTTCTCAGATAGAAATCTATCTTCTCCATCATGTCATATTTATCAGAATAAGAAACCAAATCCTCACCATCCACAAAATATAAATCCAACTCCAGCTGATGATTGGTAAGCAAGAAACCTCCTGCCCCCATAACATCCCATATGCGAAGCGGGATTCCTGTCTTAATATTTGGAATAGTCATATTCAGATTAATCTTGGAATTGGCAAATACACGAGGCATCTCCTTCCAATAATCCACAGGTCCGCGATTCTCCACACGAATAAGATTATCTGTAGCACTGCCGGTATAGAGGCCCACTTTATATTTCTTAGAAATCTCTATGAGATTTCTGATTCTCTCCTCTCGAGCAATTTTAAATCCCAATGTATTATTAGCAAATACAAGCTCTAAATTTGAGAAAGATCCAGGCGAGGAACGAACAAATTCAAAATAACCTTCCAGTTCATTTAACACATCAGAGGTGAGCAGCTTCTCATGTAACCCACCTTCACCGCTTTCCAAAGCCGCTTCAATGACCGCATCAAAATAACCTCTGAGATACTCAGGCAATTTCTCATAGATATCATCATAACTGTTTTTCTCATAGAGAGAACCCACAAAGCTAATATCATTTTCATAGAAGCTCATAGGATTTACCGTATCTACAGTGGCCATAAGTTTCTTGATTCTGTCCACATTTACACCTAAGGGCAGGTAATATACATTTTGTGCACCATAAGTCTCAAACTCCAGACAATTGCTCCTATCGAAAACGAATATCCTGTTACAACTGTTGAATACACTGTCATGGTGCATGCTAATCATGGGGCTGTCGCAGCTCCATGCCACATATCTGACACCCAGCTCCTGGCATATATCAGATATAATTCCAAAGTAATTAATAGAAAATACGAAATCATATACATCTGATCGAATCTTACATCGAAGAATCTCTCCAAATTCTTCATCCACATCATAATTCATCAATGGCTGACTGATTTCGTCAATCTCATAACCCATTTTGGCAAAGGTTGACATGACATCAATATAATTGTATGCCTTCCATCTATATACCAATATTTTGGCCATATGCATCCTCCCGACTCAATTATAAATTTGCCAGTCTCTCCCTGGCAGGCTCATAGTCTGCTGCCTTGGCATACATGGCACGAGCCTCCTCAATTCTACCCTGCTTTTCTCTGGCAACTCCAGTATAATACTGAGCCAGATAAGAATTTGCTCCTGCAATCTTGCCATCCATAAGCATTGAAGCCTTGGCAAATTCCATAATAGCCTGTTCATATTGATTCTGTTCCATATATACAAGGCCCATCATAAATACAAAGTCTGCCTGTCCATCGAAGAAATCATAAACTGCTTCCAATACAATAGCTTCACGACCCTTGTTACAGTTTAACAGAGACAGACCATAAGCTGTTGCCATCTCCAATACATAGTCATCATTTACATCCAGATTAAATGCCAAACCAGTTTCAAAATATTCCGAAGCAGTCTCATAATCCTGCAGCATGTAGAAATTCTTGCCAATGGTATAAAGCAGAAATCCGGCTTCATTCTGAACCTCAGCCTCGGCCTCCTGCAGATCCTCATCCTGATGCATATTCACGAATTTTTCCAGTTCCATCTGCAACAATTCTATGCTACGCTCCAGATCCTCACGATCATCCATATATTCTTCCACGAAGTAGTTTTGTCCTATTATATCCATATATTTCTCCCAAATTATAAATTACAGGGCAACCCCATACGGATTGCCCAATCAATAGTGTCATATGTCTAATATAAAGTTCTTGTATCATCCTTGCTGTAGGAGATACCCGTAAAACCATAGAAAATAATTTTCCACCCCAGCACTTTCTCAATATAATTTTTAGGAGTGTATCCAAGTCTGCCATACTTTCTGGCATATTTTCTAAATATACTCTTTCTGTATCTGGCAAAGCCTTTGTCATCCGTCATTCTTCTAAACAATCGCAGTTCAGATACTGCCATGTTGTTCTTGGCATTGTCCAGAGCATGAGCATATTGTGGTTTACCTTCTAGTATCTGTAAAATATTTTCAAATGCAATAAGTTCTGTCATCTCCCGCTCATCTGTATAATGACCGCGTCCCACATCCATGGCGCTACCTGCCCGAACCTGATATCTGTATATAACTTCAGGAATCCACTTCACCTTGTCTATATGCAATGCATACTGCAATACAAACAGTCTGTCTTCATTATAAAATACATCCTCGTTAAATCGGATGTGATTTTCTTCTATAATATCTCTAATGAAAATCTTGTCCCACAGAAATCCCTGATAATTAGAAGTATCATCCCAGAACAGAGCTTCCACATATTCCACTCCATTCATCTTATCATCTACAATTTCTGTCTCAGTATTTGGATAAATGATGGAGCGTTGAACCTGATGCCAACATTCCACATTATAACCTCCCACTGCCAGCTGGGCCTGGTTATCTTCCAAGGCTGACACCAGCTTCTCCAATGCATATTCCATGACAAAATCATCCGCATCAAAGAATACTATATATCGACCTGTAGCCTCATCCAGCCCCTTGTTTCTGGCGGCAGATACTCCCATCTTCCTCTGAACAGCACTTCGTACGCGGCCATCCATTGAAGCATATCTATCCACCACTTTCATAGTGTCATCAGAACTATTGCTATCTACAACAATGACCTCAAAATTCTCATAGGTCTGCTGCAGAATACTATCTAATTGTCCAGCAATAAACTCTCCAGCATTATAGGCCGGAATTATAACAGATATCTCAGGCTTACTCATCCTAAATCTCCAGATATTTCTCCCAGAAAGCTAGAGAAGTATAATCTTTCTTTCTATCACTCCAGGTCTTCATCATTTCATCGTGATGATTTAAAATCATTTTTCTTATTTTCAAATAATGGAAGAACAGTCTAAATGCCTCTTTATAACTCTTCTCAGTAAGCATTCCGGCATTTCTGTCCTCATCATATGTATAGATTCTTTTGGCTCTAAAACCAACACCAATGTCATTCATAGTACAGACTCTGGTCTTGTTATGAGCAGGCAATAACCATGTGGCAATTGCAGCTCTAAAGAATATATGACCTTTGAAATGTTCTGCTCTCTCATCTTTGATAGTTGATAAGTCAATATTATATTCTTCCGGTGCCTTGAACTCATAATTGAATCGAGCTAATTCCTTGTGATTAGCTATTGTATCCATATTGATAAAGTAATCCGGTCCCTTATAGAAGTCCTCTATAGCATAGAAGATACAATCGATAACCTTGTATCTGTATCTCAAAATATTACCCAGGCATCCTCTAAATATCTGATTCAAAAATTCCTCAGCAGTTGCTCTGGTAGGTGAGTCGCACATGGCAATCAAATCATTTCTCACATCATAATAATTCATTAATGTCGGAGCCTTGTTTGGTCCCTGTGGATGCCATACGCATATACCATTTAACAGGATAGTACCATTGGCCTGATTTCTCATACCATATTCCACATCATCTCTATGAATAAATACCGGAATTGGCAGGTTATCTTCACGAACATAACTCAATGGAATACAGCAGTACCACCAGCCATTGAAGTTCATTGGATTCTCTATCTCATTTGCAGCAACAGCATATGGTTTTCTCATATCCCACTGCTGGTTGTAAGACTGAATTACAGTTCCTGCAAATCTTGCACCTGCCTCGAACTGCATATATCTCCATTTCAGATGGAACAACTCTCCACCTATCATCTTCTTGTCATGCTCAGGCTTCAGGAAGCATAAGAAATTATAATTCTTCTCCAAAACTCTGCTATCCAATGCAATATCATCATCCATCAAAATTACATGGGTAAAATCAGACTCATTTCCACGAAGTACACTCTCTATCATGGCACGAGTGAATCCACCTGCACCACCTAAGTTCTTGTTTGGATATAGATGAACCTTGTCAGAATCAAACCCATCAACAGGAATAGTCTGCCCATTGTCTGAAACGAAAACTTCAACTGCATCCTTTAATTCAGAATCAGGATTTTTCAATATTCCATTGATAACAGCATTCACATTGTACTTCAGAGCTTCCTCTCGCTTAAAAGTACAGATGCACAGAGCAAATTTTACTCTGTTAACTGCATCCTCCGATGTCTCATAAGCTCCGCCTCTTAAAACCAAATCAGTCTTCGCTCTGATTACAGGGCAGATAATATTTTCCACACCGTCTCCAACACCTATCTCAGAGACCGGCATATAATCTTTTGAGAAATCACAGGAAAGATTTGTTATATCACCTCTACCATATTGATATACAACCTTGGTATTATCTCCAGGATTATTCTTGATAACCTGCTGACCGTTTAACTGGTAAAATCTAATATCATATTCACCATCAATATCCAAAGTAAGTTTCAGATCTTTGATCTGTGTATACTTCATCCATTTTCCTAATGAAAAGGAGTTGAAATAAGTATCTAAATATAATGTCTGCCCCTTCTTAACTCTAACCTCTGTCTCAGTAATCTGCTCATCATCTACTCCATGAAAATACATCTGAGGTTCAGGGCAAATATGGCCAATCGGAAATGTTATTTTCTGTAAAATCATTTTCAAGCTCCTTTATGTCTAAACTCTTTTAACATTCTAATTAATGTAGCATATAGTTCCTTAAATGGATATGTTCTGCAAAATCCAATTAATACAATCAAATTATATACAACAATACAAGTTGCCAATTTGGCAAATACTCCAAGCCATCCTCCTATAGTTATAAGACCGCATAGCCAGTATGTAAATCCGCCAATAGCTGCTACTGCTGCGCTGTACAAGCCAAAAATTGCAAAATAATTTCTAACCGGTTTCTTGAACCCATATTTGTATGTAACAAGAGGTTCTATCCAACAGCAGGTAGTCAAATCACTTATAATTGTACCTAAAAATACTCCAATTGCCCCAAATTTAATTACAAGATAAATGGAAGCGACCAAATTGATTATAACTTCAAAAATAGGCTTGTATCTGTCATACCAATACAGTCCCATGGCATCTCTAAATGTTATAGTCACAGCTCTCATTCCATTTATATAAAATACTGCCACAAATGATACAACAACAGGTATCTCAAATAAATATTCCTTACCTATCCATTGTTCGATAAACGGATTGTACATTACAACAAATGCTGTTGAACAGAATCCATAAAGCCAAAAACCAAGAAACAGAAGCACCTTGTACACTCGATACAGACTCTCCTTGTCCTCATTGGCATGTAAGTTACCGACGCTGGCAGTTACAGCACCAAACACACCATTCAAGGCTGTGCGCACTGTATTCATAATCATAATATAATTAGAATAGATTCCCACGCTTGCCAATCCAACAAACTTCGACAGAATCAGATTGTCGGTATTATTTACAAAGACATCACCCAGTCTATGCAAAAACATTGCACCAACATTCTTCTTTATACTATGCATTACATCTGCACCCGGAAGAGATTTACGATCTTCTTTTAAATATGGATACATCCTATCTGCAATTACAGATACTGTAATATTGGTCAAAAGACCACATATTATCATTACAAGCAGGAATGCAATGAAATTTTTGAATACAAGAAGTACAATAATCTGAACCAAAAACTGAGTAATGGTAAATACAGTATTGACCATTGTACCAACATATTGTTTTTGATGAGCATCAATTATTGATCTCTTATAACTGAAGAAATAAGTACTTACTGTACCAAACAGATACAACAAGTATATAACTGTCAATCCCTCTACATTTGGCTCATCTTTGATCAAATAGTTCAAGAAAGGTGTGAGAGCCAAACCTACAACACCAATAAATGTTCCAACAACGGTGTACATCTTCTTGTAGAGATTCATCAACTGCTGCTGTTGAACATAATTATTTTCTGCCACCGGCTTGTACATATGGAAATTCATTGCAGTTCCAATTCCCAGCTCAGCCAGGTTCAAAACCGTCAGAATATTTCCAAACAATCCGTTTACACCCAAGTACTCACTTGAAAGCGTATATACAAAAACCGTTCTACAAACAAAGGAGAGAATAATATTTATAAAATGGCTTCCTTCATTTGCCAGAAAATTCAAAAAAGAATTTTTTGTTCTCATAGTTAACCCTTTTCTATATATTGTCCTTATAAGCCTCAGGATATTTTATCCCAGGATTAAAATGTCTTCCAGCTCTTCTCCCCCTAAGCATGGTCTCAATTCTTGGCTTCTTGTATTTCGCATGGACAATCACGCGAAGCATATTGAGAGCAAATGCTATATTATAAACCGCAAATTGCTCTAACCCCAGACGCTTGGCTGTACAATAATCATTTCTATAGGCATAGAAATATCTACCGATTCTATCCAAATCATCATGAGTAATATTAGAACCCTCATTATTCTTCATCTTGTGAAGAACCACACTTTCTTTTATCTTGAAGCAATGATGGGCGTCAGATAGACGCAAAGTGTACTCCTTGTCATCACCCCATATGAAATATTCCTCTATAGGCAATCCACATTCTATTATAGTTTCTGCCGAAAACAGCAAGGAAACAAATGTGGCACTTTTTACAGGAACCATTCCATAATCTCTGGATAGATTAGATTCCACTGCATCAATAGGCTGTCTGGTCGCCTGCTTGTTCATCTTGCAAGGCTGACCATCAACCCACAAAACCTCTGATGACACGAAGCCAAAGCTATGATCATCAATAGCTTCAATTCGGCCTGCTGCCTCAACCAGCTTCTCCAAAGAGTCAGGTCTTGGAATAGTATCATCATCCATTATCCATACATACTTGGCACCATGCTCCACAGCATAAGCCATACCACGGCTAAAACCACCGGCTCCGCCGATATTCTTCTCCATTCTCTTATAAGATATGTTTATGTCATTTTCACACAAAGACACGCAATACTCCTGAGTATTGTCAGTACTTGCATTATCAACAATCAAAATATGACATTTCTCATTTTGATTCTGAACCGCCTCAATGCACTCTTTCAAAAGATCTAATCTATTGTATGTGACAACAACAGCCCACACATTTTCTCTCATTTATTTCTCCTATTTATCAGCCTTCATACCTGGTAAATAATGTCTATTCTTTCCAAGTTTACCAAAACTTCCATCATGCTTCGCTCTTCGCAAAAGTCGTATATTGAACTTCGCGTGGGATGCCTTTGATGGAACCAGCAACTGCATATAACTAATCAGAGAGAATATAGTATATTCCCATCTGATACACATAGCACTAATTGGTCCAAAATGATTCTTGGCTGTATCAAGTCTATTTCTATAGCCGTAATACATACGCCAATCAGTTCTATCCAAAATACTTTTTTTCGCCTCCGGCAACCTGGTTTTGTGATTGAGTGTGGCCTCCGGAATAACCATAATACCGGATTTACCTTTACCCAATCTGGCCTTTAGCTTTGGAACGCGCACTATTTCACTGACCTCTGATCCCACATGATTCAGTCGAGTCAACTCTTCTCTATAATCTGACAGAGTCTGTTCAAGCTGTGGATATCTGCGATCCTGAAATTCACCCAAACGCAGGGAATATTCTGTATCATCATACCACAGGAAATACTCTCTCTTAGGCAAACCAACCTGCTGCAGAGCTCTACCATTTATCATAAGACCGCAAAATGTGGCTGTATCGCAAGGAAATGATGCCAGCTTATATTCATCCATGGGAACAGGTGTCTCAATAAAAAGCTTCCTGTTGGTAACACGACGTCTATGAGAGGCATCTATCTTGCCATCAGTAGTAACCTTGCCAGCCAAAGCCGCATGATCCCCATGATTTGTCGCATATTTAAGCAATTTCTCCACATAGTTCGGCTCGATTATAGCATCATCATCTATAATCAAAAGCCAGTCAGGAGCATCCGCCAGAGCCACCGACATTCCATCGTAGAATCCCCCGGCTCCACCTAGATTTTCCTTCTCATGAATTATGTGAAATGTATCATCGCCTTCATATTGTTGTAAATATTCTCCAGTTCCATCTGTACTGCAGTTATCAACAATAATAACCTTGTAAAAAGGAATTGTCTGTTGCAGCACAGCATCTATACATTCCTTCAGCAAACTCAAGCGGTTGTAAGTTACAATTACAACCTCGTTTTTATTTCTGTGCATACATATCCTCGTAATACTTCTGATAATCCCCTGATGTCACATTCTTCATCCACTCTTCATGCTCGAAGAACCAAGCAATAGTCTTCTTGATTCCTTCCTTGAACATGGTCTCAGGCTCCCAGCCTACCTCAGCCTTGATCTTGTCTGGGGCAATAGCATAACGACGATCATGTCCCTTTCTATCTTCTACATATGTAATTAAATCTGTGCTTACATTAGCACGTCTTGGATCATTTTCTGGAAGCATCTCAAGAAGTGTCTCAATGATGATATTGATAATCTCAATATTCTGCTTCTCATTATGTCCACCGATGTTGTATGTCTCAAATAATTTACCCTGCTCCTGAACCATATCGATTCCCTTGGCATGGTCGTCTACATACAACCAGTCTCTTACATTCTTGCCGTCTCCGTATACAGGAAGCTTCTTGCCCTGTAATGCATTGTTGATAATAAGTGGAATCAACTTCTCAGGGAACTGGTAAGGGCCGTAGTTGTTTGAACAGTTTGTAATATTTGCAGGGAACTTATATGTATCCATGTAAGCCTTTACAAGCATATCAGAAGATGCCTTTGATGCTGAATATGGGCTATGTGGATCATATGGTGTTGTCTCATAGAAGTATGCATTTGGATCATCATCAAGTGTTCCATATACTTCGTCAGTAGATACATGAAGGAATTTCTTGCCTTCCTTGAATGTTCCATCAGGGAGCTCCCAGGCAGCCTTGGCACAGTTAAGCATTACTGCTGTTCCAAGTACATTAGTTCTTACGAACACCTCTGGATCCTTGATAGATCTGTCTACGTGAGACTCAGCTGCAAAATGAACTACTCTATCAATATCATTTTCTGCAAAAATCTTGGCAATTGCATCATTATCGCAAATGTCAGCTTTTACAAATGTGTAATTATCTCTGTCCTCAATGTCCTTCAGGTTCTCAAGGTTTCCAGCATAAGTGAGCTTGTCAACGTTGATAATTCTGATTTCATTGTCATACTTGCGGAACATGTAATGAATATAATTACTTCCAATAAATCCCGCTCCACCTGTTACTAAATATGTTCTCATTTTTCTTTTCCTCCTTGCGAATCTTCTCTTCGCATTAAATTTCTATTTTATTTGATCGAACTGTATAAGCTCTGTTATTTTCATTATGGTTCTTCACTATCTATATAATTTACAATTCCCACATCGGGATTTTGAATAGATGCGATAATCTCTTTGGTCTCCTCCTCACGGGTTTTGATATTATCAATTCTGCGATGCAATATCGCCACCTCCTGAGTCAGCTTCTTGGTCTTTCTTGTCAGATTAGAGATAACCACTGTCTGTGTCAGAATGATTATCAATACAAATCCGAATCCAAGGAAAAACAGCATATTAATAGGAAGAGCTATGCCAAGTATATCAGCCAGCCATTCCATTACTCCCGGCGCAAGATCGAAAATCAAAAGCATCACTCCAACGGCAAACCATACCAGAGCATATTTCAACTCCAGCCTCTTAACTCGCACCAGATTTCCTATATATAAAATTGCAAATATACAAAATATTCCAACAACCTGTTGAATAGTTCCTGACATTTAACCACCTCAAATATATACTTCCAAATAATATTCGTCTATATGTGAAATATACAAATACATCTTCAAAACCAACTATACTATAATCACTTTACCCCAATAGCTGCCATAAAGCATGCCAGGGAAACCTTGACCATATAATATACAGATTTCTTAAAAGATATAGATGAAACTCCAGCCTGACGCTCCTTCATACGCACTGGTATCTCTTTCACAACCAGACCGTTTTTGATTATTGTCACAGCTGTCTCCGGCTCCGGATAATCCTTGGGATAGTCCTCCGCGAACATGTTGATAACTTTTCTATCTACAATCCTCATGCCGCTTGTAGGATCTGTAACCCTCTGGCCTGTAAGGAGCATAATCAATGCTGTGAAATATCTGATTCCAAATCTGCGAAGGCCAGTGGACTGAAATCCTTCCTTCTCGATAAAGCGGGATCCAATTAGCATATTCACATCACTATTCTCAATTATCTCTGCCATCTCCTCCAGAAATGATGCATCATGCTGACCATCTCCATCAACCTGAATGGCATATTCATATCCATATCTCTTGGCATACATATAGCCAGTCTGAACAGCAGCACCTATACCACTGTTAATAGGCAGATTTACCACATTATAATGATATTTCTCACACAATTCACCAGTCTCATCCCTAGAGCAGTCATTGATAACTACATAATCAAAGCTTGGGGCATTCTGTCTGATATCTTCTATTGTATTTACTATACATCCCGCCTCATTGTAGGCAGGAATAATAACCAATTTATTTCTACGCTGCAAAATGTTACTCCTATTATTTAACAAATATTTTCAAATATATACCGCCCAAGACAATGGTAATTCGTCTGATCAACACGCTAAGATTAACCTGCCAGGGTTTCAATCCCAACTCCGGTGCATATTTTTCCACCAGTCGTCTGTGTTCATCAATGTACATTTTGCCTTTCTCTCCGGTCATAACCTGGGAGGTGTTGGAATCATTTCTTATTCTGAAATAATTCAGCGGCTCATGTAATATATATATCTTGCCTCTACAGCAGAACTTCATGCAGAAGTCATAATCAATTATAAAAGAGAATTCCGGATCAAATCCTCCCCATGCCTCATAAGCACTTCTACGAATGAGATTCGCCAGTGGTGCACCTAAATAATCTCTGGTAAATATACTGAATTTACAAGCATCCACTCCATCAACCACACCGGACTTATGATACCTTTTGTAGAATCCAGTACCATTTCCATTCATGTCAATGAACTTAGTGTCTGTCTGCACCAGATTCACCTCCGGATGGTTCTCCATAATCTCCACTTCTCTTGCAATAAGAGTCTCATGAATCAAATCATCGCCACATATAAGCTTAATATATTTTCCCTTACACATTTCAAGACAATGATTCCAATTGCCTGACATTCCCAGATTCACATCATTTCTCTCCAGAGAAATAGACTTACCCAGATACTTGGGATTATTGTCCATACTGAGAATATAATCATTTATCACTTCATAGGAATTGTCCTTGGACCTGTCATCTGCAATGAGAATCTCTATATTAGAATAGGTCTGATTCATAATTGACTCTATAGTCTCTACAATTGTATCAGCATTATTATAAACAGGAATACACACGCTAACCAAAGGCATATCGCATGCATTGCCAGCTTCAACCTTATTACTCAAAATCCAATCCTCGCATTATAAATTTTGCAAATATTCATCCAGAGCATCTTCCCAATTTGCCATGGCAAAATCCCTGGTTGTCAGCTTCAGCATGTAATTATCCAGGATTGAATATGCAGGTCTTTTGGCTGCTGCAGGATTCATTCTGGCATACTCTTCACTTGTGACATGATTTACCTTGCAATTAATTCCCAGCTTGGCAAATATAGCCTCAGTAAAATCAGCCCAGTTAGTGTCTCCCTCACAAGTGGCATGAAATATTCCATAATTATCTGTAGGCTCTAAGAAATGAATCATCTTGGCCAATTCTGCTGTAGAAGTTGGAGTACCCAACTGGTCGCATACTACAGATACCTCATCATGAGTCTCAGCCAAACCTATCATAGTCTTGACGAAATTCTTGCCTTCTCCGTAGAGCCAGGCAGTTCTCAGAATAAAGAATCTGTCAGCAAACTGCTGTACAAATTTCTCGCCCTCAAGCTTAGTTTTGCCATAAGCACTTACAGGACTAGGCTCATCAAATTCTGTATATGGTCTTGTACCATTTCCAGCAAACACATAATCAGTAGATACATGTATTATCTTGGCACCTACAGAATTGGCTGCAATACTTAAATTTCTAGGACCAATAGCATTGATCTGATATGCCGCATCCCACTCCTGCTCGCAGGCATCCACTCTGGTATGGGCTGCGCAATTAATGATTACATCCGGTTTCTGATCGGATACCAGTTCCATAACTGCATCCAAATCAGATATATCCAAACCAATTATGCCATCTCTTGCAGTACCGCTTGTCAAAATAAGTTCTGCCTCATTAGCATATTCTTTTTGCACTGCGCGACCTAGCTGGCCATTGCAACCTGTAATCAATATCTTCTTCATTCTAAGTAATACTCCTATTAATCATTTGCCTTTCTGGCAATTCTATTTAACGCAGAAAACATTCCGCGGATTGATGCTCTTGTAATATTTGAGCTAACTCCAACACCAAAGGTAATATTTCCCCGGCGATTATCCCTCATCTGAATATATGCAGCAGCCTTGGCTCCTGAGCCCTCTCCCAGAGAATGCTCGCTGTAGTCCATAACTGTAATATCTACTTCAGGCACGCATTGCTTAATTGCCAGCTTAACTGCATCGATCGGACCATTTCCATCTGCCTCTGAATGAATGGCATTTCCTCTGTATTCAAAGTCTAACTTCACATGAGTCTCATCCTCATTCATATTATCATCTATGTCAACATATACCAGTTTAAATGGATTCTTCAGCTCTAAGTACTCTGCCTTAAAAGCCTCCATCATCTTCTGTGGCTCAACCTCACCACCGTCATGTTCTGACATAAGCTGAATAACATCTGCAAACTCTCTCTGCATAGCCTTTGGAATCTTATAGCCGTAGACTGTATCCATGACAAAGGCAACTCCGCCCTTACCAGACTGACTGTTGATACGAACAACCGGCTCGTACTTTCTACCAATGTCTGCAGGATCAATTGGCAGGTAAGGAACTTCCCAATAAGGATTATTTCTCTCCTGCATAGCATGCACGCCTTTGTTGATTGCATCCTGATGAGAACCTGAGAAAGCTGTAAATACCAGTTTACCTGCGTATGGATGTCTCATATCAATATCCATCTTAGTGCATCTCTCATAGACCTCTGTGATTTCCTTTATATCTTCAATATTCAATTCAGGATCAATACCCTGAGAGAACATATTATAAGCTACTGTCAAAATATCTACATTACCTGTACGCTCACCATTTCCCAGAAGAGTTCCTTCCACTCTATCTGCTCCTGCAAGAAGCGCCAACTCTGTAATAGCAACACCTGTTCCCCTGTCATTATGTGGATGAACAGACAGAATAATATTTTCTCTGTCCTCGAAATGAGTACTCATCCACTCAATCTGATCTGCATATACATTTGGAGTATTCATCTCCACTGTTGCAGGCAGGTTAAATATTATAGGTGCATCTGTAGCATGATCCCAGGCCTTCTGAACTGCTGTGCATATGCGAAGTGCAAAATCCACTTCTGTTCCTGTAAAACTCTCAGGTGAATATTCCAATTGAATATTTCCATCGAAGTTCTTCAGTCTCTCCTTCACCATATTGGTTCCAGCCACTGCAATGTCAATAATCTCATCCTGTGACTTACCAAACACTACATCCCTCTGCAGTGTAGATGTAGAATTATAAATATGAACAACTACATTCTTGATACCTTCAATAGCTTCAAAGGTCTTGTCTATCAGCTCTTCCCTACACTGTGTAAGCACCTGCACTTTTACATCATCTGGAATTCTATTCTCTGCTACAAGCTTGCGCAGAAAATCATATTCTATCTGGGAAGCTGCCGGGAACCCGATTTCAATCTCCTTAAATCCCAACTTGAGAAGAAGTTCAAACATCTCCATCTTCTCGTCCACGTTCATCGGTTCCACCAAAGCCTGGTTACCATCTCTCAAATCCACACTGCACCAAATTGGAGCTTTTTCTATCTCTTTATTTGGCCACTGTCTCTCCGGGAAATCTAACACAGGATTTCTCTTGTATCTCTTGTAGTTTAACATCTTCTCTTCCTTCCTTTTTTATTTTTATAACAATATACATGATCATTTCCGTCATAATTCAATTAACAGAAATGTAATCAACAAACAATACTTCAAATAGCACTAGTTTTGAAAGCCATTTTCCACCAACTCTGTCAGACGATTCAGAGCCTCTTCCTCGTCTTCTCCCTCGCAACGCAATTCAATTTTCTCACCCATTTTCACGCTGGCACCAAGAACACTTAGTACACTCTTGGCGTTAGCTGTATTATTCTTCTTATAATTAAAAGTAATAACCGAGGAAAAACTATTTGCTATCTGGCAAAAAACTCCTGCCGCTTGCATTTGTAAGCCGGTAGGATTAACAATCTTTACAACTTTAGTAACCATAATCCTATACCTCGCATATTTATGTCATCAAGATTTAACAGAAACTCTTACTTTTACTGCATCTGTAGTAATTCCTGCATCAAGATTCCATTTTACATCCAGCTCATATGTGCCATCCGTAAGGCCTGACGCATCCACAGTTCCTGTAACGCTGTTCCCAGCAATATTTTTCAGAGCGCTGGGTTCCCCTCGCACTGACAGGCTCACTGTAGATTCAAGAATCTCAGCCGTATAACCCTCTGGTAGATTTAACACTTTGATATTTTCCCCAGGAACACCAATTACTGCGTTGGTCTCCCCCGATATCTTGATAGTCATCTGAACCTGTGAACTGCTTCCAGCTGATATCTTCACATTTGAAGGCAAATAACTTGTTATATCCACAGTCTGAACTGTTGTTTCTGTAATATTATTTAGATTCAGCACATTTCCAGAAATCTCAATTGATGAAATATCATTTACTGCGCTGCTCTCGCCCATGATTTCAATGGTTTGCGGGTTAAATGTAACCCCCTCCAGAGTCAATCCATTGCTCAAAACACCTGTGGTCTTGAATGAAATAGGCACAGACTTACATGCCAAAATGCTGGCAGTACATCTGACTGCAGTTTTATCCATCACCAATCCGCCATAATCTATATCCTTGCCATATGCATCAAGCAGATGAAGCGAACAATTCTTGCTTATATCTGCAGAAGCATCTGCCACATCAATATAGGCCACGACTTTGCTAATGGTACTTATAACTTCACTAGGTCCATTTACAACAACAACCTCATCGTCTGCAACAGTCTGGGCCACCACATATCCAGCAGCCACATCTCCAGTGGTTTCCACCTGAATATCAAAAGTTTTGCTGGCCTGAGTTCCAACCTCAATATATATATATAACTTCTTTGCCGATATGGTCACATTATTAGAGTTACCTCTGTAGGAAACCGACACTGGAATTCTACTGTCTTCCTCCATATAATTCATGTCAGCCACTGCCACAAAATCATTGTCTGATATTTTCTCCATAACAGATCTCTTGGCTGTAACCTTGAAATTAACAGTATTATTACCGTCCACTATTGTATAATATTTTCCAGCTTCTTCTAATACATCCTCATTAGTTACTGAAACCGCCACCGTAAAAGTCTTGGTCTGATTAGGGTCATCCACATTTACAACCAGAAGCCATAGAAAAACCGATCCTAATAATGCTAATATTTTCAACCCAATATAATCGGTAAAGATTCTCTTTAATCTAAGCTTAATCTGCTGATTCATGCCCTTCCTCCTTACCATTATTATCTATCTTCTCATTGTCCTCCTCATCAATTGGCTTCTGAATCTTTCTAAGCATCTCAACCAACTGATTATCATCCACATCTCTTGTGAGCACTCCATTCTGTGCTACGGATACCTTGCCAGTCTCCTCAGATACCACAATAACCAAAGCATCTGTTGTCTCACTGATTCCGATGGCAGCTCTGTGTCTCGTGCCCAAATCCTTGCTCAAATTCATATTTTCAGAAAGAGGCAAATAACATGTGGCTGATACCACTCTGTCACCATTTACAATAACAGCTCCGTCGTGGAGTGGTGTATTTTTCTCGAAAATATTTATCAGAAGCTGCCGGGATAGAATTGAATCAAGCCTGATGCCCGTTCTTTCAAAAGCATCCAGATTATCATTGTTGGCCACAACAATAAGGGCTCCCGTCTTAACAGCTCCCATTTCAAAGCTGGCAATAACCATATCATTTAAGGTTTTGTCCTCGAATCGTTTTGCCAAACCTCTGGCTCCCAGTGCAGACAGAAATCCGAAGAACTTACGGTTACCCAAGTCCTCCAAAGCTTTACGAAGCTCCGGCTGGAATACCACCACCAGCATTATAAGAGCGAAATTAAGTAATTTCTCTCCCAACCACAAAATGGTATTCATTTGAAAAAATGCTGCAACGATAAAGAAGACCACCACAACCATAAGTCCTCGAAACAGACTCCAGGCTCTGGTTTGTTTGAACCACTTTAAGATTTGATACAGGAAAAATGCAATGATCAATATTTCAGCAATATCAACCACATGCACATCCGGTATATTTAAATCCAGATATTCATCTAGAAATATATCTATTCTGTCAATAACATTGCTCATTATTCAGCATCCTCATCTTCAACATTTTCCAAACCCAATATCTCAGCATCAGTAATTTTCTTGATTTCTTTCTCCTGCTCTGCAATATGGGCCTTTGGAATAGCTGTCACATAGTAATAGTAATCATCGTCCTCGTACTGTACCTTCTCGATACGGCTGTAATCCAGCCCCTGAAAGAAGAATATTATCAGTAACCCCAGAAGGAATGTAGCTAAACTTCCCAGAAATACTGTAGGTACTGCAGACTTGTTTCCAACAAAGAGACAGCCTGCCAGCATAATTACAAACTGAGTCACACAGCCCAGACTCACGCCATATATCCAGGCATGTTTTATCTCCTTGGTTCGCAGGTAATAAATGAGCATAAACCCAATTACCATGGCTGCTATATAAATATAAAACATAGTATTGGATATCATCTTGGTCTGAATAAGTTCAGTGGCGGATATCTCATTTGTCTCATCCAAAAAAGCGGAAGCATTCTCTTTTACGACTTTTAGATAATATGCTACCACACTACCACATACAATTCCTGACATATCATTAAAGTTACCCAACAACCCTGATACAACAGGAATGATAAACGGTATCTTTATCTGATGACTTACAGCAATTGCCACATTATTGTATTGATTCTGAGCTTTAAAATATGATGTAACCGCATATGCAACTACAGCAATCACAAGAGCTGCCACACCCACATCTGTAGACAGGGCCATAAGTTGCACAATGCCTACAAAAGCTATTACAACACTACCAGCCTGAGATGGTATAAATGCGCAGATTGCTGCCACAATCAATGCTGTCCACCAATGAGATAAAGCTTTTTGATAACCAAAATTAGCATTTATCATAGCCAGGGCAATCAGAGCCATTACAAATCTGGTTCCTCTAATAAAATTGGTCTCATTATTCATAACTAGTTTTCTGATTTTCGTTCTTAACCCTATCCAAAAAGTCATATATTACCCCCAGCTTTCAGGAATATCCTGTGCTTCTTCTTTTTCATATAATTTCATTAGTTTCATATAGGCCTGTCTCTGCGTCTTTACCAGCTTCTTGCTTCTATCATATCTCTTAATAGCTCCACGCCTCAGATTATTTAAATAGAAATACATAAACAAGGCATACAAAATCACGCCCAAAATCACGAATATAATTACCAGCAATAGAGATATATTGGTAATTGCTGTAGACATAATAGCAGCAATAGCCACTCCATATAAGCACACAAACAACAGGCTGCCAAATACAATTCCGCCTATTGTACATAATGTTATATAGTCCCGCTTGGTATATCTCGTAGCAGGTTGTAATTTGTGATTGGCCTTTTCCTCGAAAATAGCCAGCTCAGTCATGAGCACAACTCTCTCTTCGTTAAGCATAATTCACCACCTTGCATAGTTATTCACATTATATCATATTGATAGACTAAATCAAACAGACCGCGCCAAACTGGCACGGTCTGTAAATCTCAAAATCATTATTGCACCTATTAACTTTGCAGGAATCTCATCTTGTTTTCTCTTTCTTTTCTCTTGGCACGAATATCATCACGGGGATCCTTCTTCGGAACCAATGAATCCAAGTCCTTCTGAAGTTTAGCCTTACATGCTTCACAATATCTACCGGTTCTGATTGTAGCACCGCAAGATTCACATTCAATTCCAACTGGAGAGTCCTTGGAGAATTCGAGTCGCTCCTCTCTAATCCACTGTCTAATCTGCTGAACATTTACCTCGTTCTCATCTGCCACCTGCTGTATGGAAGCACCTGCATTATTACGTACATATTCTTTTACTTCAACGAACTTCTTTTCCAGATCATCTCTACAAGCCGGACAAATATTAGGCCCATTTAAATAATTAAAAAGTCTCCCGCAGTTTCTACAATTTCTAACATCCATAATGTCAAACCTCCTGTCCTGTGCATATGCACAAGCAATATATCTCTGAGACTCCGGCTTTTCTACACACCCTCGATATTTCCTCCATGGTGCTACCGGTAGTAAAAATATCGTCAATTATCAGAATTCTATTTAATTTTACACTATTTTGCTTGATAATAAAAGCATTTTTCAAATTATGCCTTCTTCCCTCGTCATCCAGATTCTTCTGAGGAGCAGTCTCCCTTCCTCTTACTACAAAGTCATTGTATACCGGCACTCTCAACATTTTACCCAGGGCTTCTGCTATCACCTCCGCCTGATTATAGCCCCTTCCTTTCATTTTATTCCTGTACATAGGCACAGGAATTATTCCATCTATATCTTTTAACCCGCGCCATTTCCCAAGACATCTAACTGTCTCCCCGGCAAAAGTTCTGGCATAACACCTCCTGTTTGAATACTTAAATCTATACATAGCCATTTTCATCGGGCCTCTATATACATACACTCCCCTGCCTTCATCAAAGGATCTCTTTCTCCTTCTACAATCGCCACAGAATTCATTAATATTATCCTCCCACATTCTCTTGCCACATTTCATACAGAAATTTTCACCAACATACACTATGTCGTCTTTGCATTTCTCACAGAAAGTTTTATTACCTGATATAACCCTATCACACCCAGGGCATCTGCGAGGATAGATACTCTCCAATACTCTAAATATGCTTTTTACTTTCATTTGACTTTTATCCCCCTTGTCTATAAAATTTAGTGATGTAAATATTAGAAAACGGAGGGCGTTCTCCTATGAGAAAACTATATAGATTTGCCGCTCTCGGTATGGCATGCGCTCTGGCCCTGTCAATGGCCGGCTGCAAGAAACCCGAGAAGGAAGTAAAATATGATCCCATAAAAGAAGAGGATGATACTGTATATACCATATATGTTATGCAGGATAATGATTCCGATTATTATAATGATGTATTAACCGGCTACAAGGATGCACTGAATGATCTATTTGGAAGCAAACATGTAGACATCAAGCACTCTGCTGCAAATGAATCTATCTCTGTAGATCAGATAGCTGAAGCTTATGCAGTCAGTGCACCTCAGTTGATTTTTGCCAACGGTCCTTTGTCTGTTACAGCAATAGCAGCCGCTGAGCAAACCACACCAATTGTAGGCGCTGGAGTAATCAACTTCCAGGGCGAGTTAAATCGTATTCAAGAGAAGAAAGACAGCCTCTTGAATTCAGTTGCCACCAATATCACATTAAATGATGAATCGTCAGATGAAAACACTACAGAAAATGTTGATAACCAGTCTACTCCGGTAGAAGATACAGAAACATCAGAGGGATCTACCTCTTCTGAAGATACTGCCTCTGAAAATACAACTTCCGATAACGAGGCAGAGGAGGCCTGGGATGGCACCACCAAAATCAACCTGTGCGGTGTATCCTCTCTATCTGATTTAGAATCAGAGCTGTCACTTATCATCGAATGTACTCCTACTCTTTATTCAGTAGGAATCATTTATCCGGAAGGTGATACTGATGCCATTTATCAGGCACAGATTATGGAGAAAATGATTCTACAGGCAGGGCTTAAATACAACGAGTATCTGTTAAATGGTTCAAATGATGAAATCATCCAAGATGCCTGCAGCCAAAACAGCTGCTTATATCTGCCAGCATGCAATGGAATTGACTCCTACGCCAAGGATATATGTGACCAGGCAACCAAGGCACACATACCTACAGTAACCAACGATTTAGAAGCCTCAGAATACTCCCTGGCTTCACTACATGAAGATCCTTATATAATGGGTTATGCTGCCGGAAAAATAACATACAGAATCCTGGTAAATGGTGAAGATCCATCTACCACACAAATAGAAAATGCTAATTATGAAAACGAAAAATTATATAACAAGAAAATTGCAAATGCCTTGGAGTTAACCTTTCCAAAATCTTTCTATGACAGAGATGAATTCCTGTCAGAGTATGAGATAGGTTCTACAACCAAGCGAGTTGCAAAACAGGAGGTCAGCCAATAGGCTACCTCCTGTTTTATATTACCACGATATTATAATTATGATAAGAGATATTTTTATTCTACATTCCGACTATGGATTCTATCCTCTGTCTCAATCCCGAATATCTCTTCTGCTGAGATTCATTATCTATCATTTCATAAAATGTCGCTTCATCCCCCACAATAGTGAGACACTTCTTGGCTCTCGTAATTCCTGTATATAACAGATTTCTGTTCATAAGCATGCGAGGCCCCGGAAGAATCGGCATCACTACAGCCGGATATTCGCTTCCCTGAGATTTATGTATAGTAATAGCATATGCCAGCTCCAGCTCATCTACATTCTTAAACGGATACTCTACCATTCTACCATCGTCATATTTCACCCACAGAGAATTAGTATATTCATTTATCTCTGTAAGGATTCCCACATCACCATTAAACACACCCAAACCTTTATCAATTGGGATGCCGTACTTGCTTCTAATCTCCCACTCCACTTGATAATTGTTCTTGGTCTGCATAACCTTATCCCCCTCACGGAATATTCTGCCACCAAACTCCCTCTCCTTCTTGTTGATATTGGCCGGATTCAAATATTTCTGCAATTGAATATTTAAATTTTCAACTCCAACCAACCCTTTTCTAGTAGGAGTCAATACCTGAATATCCAGTGGGGTTGCCTGTACATATTTAGGCAATTTCTTGGAAACCAATTCAATCATGGTAGTAATAATACCATTGGCATCTCTTCTGCGAAGCAGAAAGAAATCTTCAGACTTATTATCTGCAATCACATGCTCACCTTCATTTATTCTATGAGCATTCATGACAATATCACTGGTGGCAGCCTGCCTGAAGACCTTCTGCAAAGTAACTGTCTCAAAGGCACCTGATTGGATTATATCTCTCAGCACATTTCCCGGACCCACACTAGGAAGCTGATTCACATCTCCCACCAGAATCAATCTACCTCCGACAGGTATAGCCTTCAGCAGAGCATGCATGAGATTAACATCCACCATGGATACCTCATCAATAATTACCACATCTGCCTCCAAAGGATTGTTCTCATTTCGTTCAAACATACCTCTGGCAGTTGCAGCACTGCTATCCTCACCTTCTGGCATAGCGCCATTTACCTCGAGAAGTCTGTGTATGGTCTTAGCCTCATAACCTGTGGCCTCACTCATTCTCTTGGCAGCTCTTCCTGTAGGTGCCGCAAGCATGATGTCGTATCCCTCACTGTCAAAATAATTGATAATAGCTCTAATAGTTGTAGTCTTGCCGGTACCCGGTCCACCTGTTATCACAAACAGACCATGGGTAACAGCCTGCTTAACTGCAGCTTTCTGCCATTCATCCAACTCCACATCTTCCTCTTGCTGCACTCGTGCGATAAAAGCATCCAGTCGCTCCTCAGACTCATCATATCTCTGATTAAGAGAGCACAATAAACCTGCAATGGAACTCTCCACATAGTCATACCAGCTGGCATATATGAAATCACCTTTTACTACAACCTTCTTGTCCATTGCCAGATTTGAGATCAAATCATCCACCCCTGAAGGGTCCACTCCCAACAATCCGGAGGTATATCTCACCAGTTCCTCCCTGGGCAGACAGGTATGTCCTGACATAGCCCCCAGTCCCAGAGCATATAATATTCCAGATTTAATTCTAAAATCCGAATCAGCACTTATACCGACTCTATAAGCAATCTCATCTGCAATCTTAAAGCCTACACCTGTTATATCTTCAGCCAATCTGTAGGGATTCTCCTTGACGATTTTATACAGGTCATATCCATAGGTATTATAAATTCTCACCGCAAGGGTTGTTGACACACCATAGCCTGACAGAAATATCATCGCATCACGCAAATCCTTCTTCTCCATCATGGCATCAGATATTTCCATAGCCTTCTTCTTGCTGATACCCTTTACCTCTGCCAATCTCTCAGGCTGTTCCTCTATAATACGAAAGGTATCCTCACCAAACCAGCGCACAATTCTCGCCGCCAGAGCCACGCCAATCCCCTTTATTGCTCCGGAAGCCAAATACCTCTCCATTGATACCACATCAGTAGGAGCCTTGGCCTCCATGGAGGTCACTTTAAACTGTTCTCCATACGAAGGATGGCTGGTATATTCTCCTCTAAGCAAAAGAATCTCCCCCTCATTTACAACGGGGAAGATTCCTACGCATGTGATTTCTTCTTCATAACTTATGAAATTCAATACTGTATATCCATTATCCTGGTTACGAAAGATAATATGATCAACATAACCTTCTAATTCTTCAGTCTTGTTTTGTTCTTCCATCTCTTAGTCCAAAATCCTATTCAATACCATAATTTCTCTTCACCTGGTTCACCAGATCTTCTGTCAATGTACCTCCATACTCATCGACCATCTGACTTGCCAGCTCTGATATGGTTGCATCCATATACAGATCCTTGTATTGGCTCATGGTTGTATCCTCATCCTCATCATCTGCAGACAAGGTATCTTTCACTTCCTTGATAACCTGTTCCAAAAGGAATGCTTCAAAGGATTTAACAGCCTCTGTAACTTCCTCCTCGCTAGACGCAGAAGACAATCCCGACAAAGATTTCGATACCCCAGAAGACTTGGCAGCACTTGTACTATTTATTTTGTTTTGATCTAAATAAGATGTAATACCGGACAATTCCATAATGCATCCTCCTTCAAAACTCATCTAGCATCTAATTAGTATAATATCTAAGCTGTTATCTTCTCAGATTATTGGCCTGCTCAAGCATAGTATCCGAAGTTGTAATAGCTCTAGAATTTAATTCATATGCACGCTGAGCCACAATCAGATTAACCATCTCATCAGCTACATTTACATTTGAAGCCTCCAGATACCCCTGGTTAATCTTGCTTCTTGTAATACCAGCTGCATTAGCCTCATTTCTAGCAGCACCGGAAGATTCTGTAGCCTGCCACATGCTCTCTCCAACTTTTTCTAATCCCTTTGGATTATTAAATTGATACAAAGCCACGCTCTGTCCTGTCTGAATATAGTTGCCATCAGCTCCTCTATAAGCCAGCTGTCCCTCCGTTCCAAAAGAAACAGTATCTCCTCCAACTCCATCAGGAAGAGTAATTCTATTGCCATTGTTATCTAATACATTATAACCCTCAGAAGTTGTCAAAACTCTAGAACCATCTATAGCCAAAGACCAGGTAAAATCACCATTTCTAGTATATTTTACCGAACCATCCACGTCTCTCACAGAGAAGAATCCCTCCCCCTCTATGCACAGGGCTGTAGCTGAATCAGTAGCTGTCATAGCTCCCTGCTTGAAGCTTGTATTCAAGGAAGCAATTCTTGTTCCAAGTCCCACCTGCGCTGTGGTTGGTTTAGGCTCCGCATTAGCAGTTGTAGTCTCTGTACGAAGTGTCTGATACAACAGTGACTTAAACTGCGCGCTCTGGGATTTATAACCTACTGTATTAACATTTGAAATATTATTTGCGATTGTATCCACATTGGTCTGCTGGGCTTTCATTCCTGAAGCACCAGTCCATAATGCTCTCATCATAATGGATGCACCCCTTTCTCATAAGCAGATGTCAGTCCTTTCGAACTATACTCTGCCAACCTCGTTAACTGCCTTTTCAAGAGTCGAGTCCTCTGTTTGAATCATTTTCTGTCCCGCCTCATATGCTCGAGACAATGTGATAATTCGAACCATCTCGTCCACTATATTGACATTTGAAGCTTCTAAGCATCCTTGCTCAATGGAAGCATCGGAAGGAATAATAGTACCACCATTTACCAGGTCATACATATTCTCTCCATATTTAGAAATGTAATTATAATCTCCAATATCAACTATACCTACCTGACCTATATTATTGCCTTCCTGGAAAATATATCCCTGCTTATCAACGGTATAATCGAAATTAGGATTGACGCGCACATAATTATTCTGATTCAAATCAGAATTCAATGCGCCATTCATATTAAGAACATAATCACCATCGGATGTTCTCATATATCCTTCTGTATCAATTGTAAAAGCTCCATCCCTGGTATATTTAATAGATGTTGTTCCATCCTTGGAAGTAAATGCAATTGCGAAAAATCCCTGACCTGACAAAGCCAAATCACTATCATTATCTGTAATCTGGAAACTTCCCTGATCCCAATTGGTATATGTCTCTCCAACCTTAACTCCCAGAGTCACTGCTCCAATTCTGCGAGGCATGCTGGCAGCAGAAGTATCCTTGATTTTGATAGCAAGCTGATGGTCAAAGGATTGATTTACCACGCCTTCATCCTTGTATCCGGTGGTCGCAGAATTGGCCATGTTATTTGCTGTCACATCTAATCGTCTCTGCTCTTCCACCATACCGGTGTAGGCTGTATATAAACCTTTTACCATACTTCCTCCTATATTAGTCTATATAAATGTGTATCTTGAACATCTATTATATCGACATAAGCCCTGAAATTCTTAACCTTCTGAAATATCTCCAGCCTGGAATTCAGCAAACTTACCTGTACCAATTGCCACACAAGTTGTAGCATCATCAGCTGTCATTGTATTAATACCTGTTCTGTCCTCAATAAGCTCTTCAAGTCCGCGAAGCAAAGCTCCACCACCTGTAAGAACAATACCTCTGTCAGCAACATCAGCAGCCAACTCTGGTGGAGTCTTCTCCAAAACAGAATGAATTGCTTCAACAATCTGCAATGTTGGCTCTCTCAATGCTTCCTCTGTCTCCTCTGAAGAAACTTCAATTGTCTTTGGCAAACCTGTAACCAGATTACGTCCTCTAACATCCATAGTCTCTGGTGTTGGAAGTGGGAAACATGTACCAATCTTGATTTTGATATCCTCTGCTGTACGCTCACCAATAAGGAGGTTATGCTTCTTTCTCATATAGCGCACGATTGCATCATCAAAATTATCACCTGCCACCTTAATAGAAGTGCTAACAACTGATCCACCAAGAGAAATAACCGCAATATCAGCAGTACCACCACCGATATCAACAATCATATTTCCACATGGTCTTGAAATATCAATACCTGCTCCAATAGCAGCTGCAATTGGCTCTTCAATAATAAATACATCTCTGGCGCCAGCTGCATATGTTGCATCTTCTACAGCACGCTTCTCAACTTCTGTTGCTCCACTAGGTATACATACACTTATTCTAGGCTTACGGAAATTCTTCTTGCCCATTGCCTTCTGAATGAAGTACTTAATCATCTTCTCTGTAACTGTATAATCAGAAATAACACCCTGGCGAAGAGGACGAACAGCTACAATATTTCCTGGTGTTCTACCAAGCATAAGTCTGGCTTCCTCTCCAATTGCTTTAATTCTGTTTGTATCTCTATCAAAGGCAACTACTGAAGGCTCCTTCAAAACTACCCCCTTGCCCTTTACATAAACCAATATGCTGGCTGTTCCTAAATCGATTCCAATATCACTTGCTACCATTATGCAAAACTCCTTTTTCTATAATATGTATATTTAGAGTTACCCACACTGTATTTATAAATGGGCGCACTCCACCTAATCATAGTTATGTTATTCTATTACAATTATATATAACTAGGGATTTTTTTCAATTGATTTTTTCTGAAATATTTATGAAATGATTTTATATTTTTTCATATTTTAGACACAGTTTTATCACATTTAACAGTTAATATACTTTATCGTACTAGCTAGGTTTTAGCTAATATATTTTTCATAACTCAAGCTCCGAGACTATGTTTCGGAGCACTCCCCAAAAACAACGAGATTATCTTTCATAGATAATCTCTTTTTTATTTTTGAATAAAACTTCATATCCAGGAAATAATAAAAAGCCTGCTTCAGAAGTTTTTAAACTCTAAAGCAGGCTCACATTATATAATCACTTATTAATCTTCATGTCTTGCAATATCTAAGATTATATTCAAAATATCATTAGTAGTATTCATGTCGTTGGTACATTCACGGGAAAGTTCCAGTGATGACTCAGAAGATGCTGCAACTTCTTCAGATGTAGCAGACAAATCTGTAATGGCCTGCATAACCAAATCTGTAGCCTTTGCACATTCATTTACACTATCATGAATCTCATCAACACTTTTTGAAAGTGAATCAACGGATTCTCTAATCTCTGCAAATTTATTTCCAGTTTCCTGAATCATCTCACCCTGACGATTTGAAGATTCAACTGACTTCTTCATATTCTCTGAAGCACTATGTACATTTTGAATAAGGACATCTATTGTAGCTGCAATCTGTTCTGCGGATTCCTTGGTATTCTCAGACAGATTTCTAATCTCATCTGCTACTACAGCAAATCCCTTGCCGGCTTCACCAGCTCTTGCTGCCTCAATAGATGCGTTGAGAGCAAGTAAATTAGTCTGAGATGAAATTCCAAGAATTGTCTCCACAATTTCTTTTACTGTCTCAGCAGAATTAGCAAGTGCAGCTGTCATCTCTGCAGTCTGTGCATTAATCTCAGCAGTCCTTTCAGCTTGAGCTTCCAAATCCCTGATAATCACGCTACCGTCTTCCACATTGGTTCTTGCAGCCCCGGAAAGCTTGCTCATATCCTCTGACTCGCTCTTGATATTTTCAAGAGAATTCATAATATTGCCGTTCATCTCTGTCTGGGTTTGAATGGCCTGTGCAGTCTGAGTAACTGATCCAGATATCTGTTCAATTGCCTCAGCAGAAGAATTCACCTTATTGGACAAATTATCCATAGCCTCATGAGCATCCTCAAGCTTGTTGGAAATCTGCTCAGAAGTATGTCGGATTCTCTCAGAGCTCTTTTCCTGCTCTGCTGCCTTTTCCTGAATGGCATTCATTGTCTCTTTAATCTGCATATCATTTACTTTAACAACTATATAGCTCATGATTGCAAATAATACAAGAATCGCCATATTAGTCGGCACCATATATTTAATACTTCCATATGGTTCTGTATGACTAACAGAAGATTGATAATATACAATTACAAAAATAATATTTTCCAAAACGGCGGTTCCAGAGGCAAGCAAGCAAATACGTGCACTGTTGTAAATAATAACTGCCACACCAATAAGTACGCCCATAGCCCACAAATATGGTACATGAGCTGATCCCAGAAGCATCACCATATATGCCACTGCCAGACTCAGCAATTGTGGATAATGCCCCTTTTCATCTTTGCCAAGTTTAACAAATCCCAATATGCTCACTATGACACAAACTACTTCTATGGCAAGCATTATAGGAGTATTTATAAAACCAACACGCCCCTTATTATATAAAATTGTAGCTAAAATAATAAAGAAATGTATTACAAGTCCCAAAATCATACACATCTTATTATTCTGCATCATATGTTTCTCTCTTAAGTCCATCTTCAATCCCTCTCATTCACTCTATCTTATCAATATATCTCTGTTCTAATTATAATACAGCTTCGACATGAATATCAAACCCCAAACTATAGTTTTTATCTATTTAAATACTTCTTCACATAGGCTCCCGTATATGATTTCTTGTTCTTGGCAACCTCCTCCGGTGTTCCTGTAGCAACTACGGTACCTCCTTTATCGCCGCCTTCTGGCCCCATATCAATTATGTAGTCGGCACATTTGATAACGTCCAGATTATGTTCAATAACAACAACAGTATTGCCCCCATCTGACAGCTTGCGCAATATGTCTACAAGTTTGTTCACATCTTCAAAATGTAAACCAGTAGTTGGCTCATCCAACACATAGATTGTCTTGCCTGTAGATCGTCTGCTAAGCTCAGTAGCAAGCTTTATTCTCTGAGCCTCTCCACCGGACAACTCAGTAGATGGCTGACCTAATTTCACATAGCCCAATCCCACATCATACAGAGTCTGGATTTTTCTCTGAATGCTTGGAACATTTTCAAAGAAATGAAGCGCTTCCTCCACTGTCATATTAAGAACATCATATATTGATTTACCCTTGTACTTCACTTCAAGGGTTTCTCTATTGTATCGTTTGCCCTCACATACCTCACAAGGCACATACACATCCGGCAGGAAATGCATCTCAATCTTGATAATTCCATCACCTGAGCAGGCCTCGCATCGACCGCCTTTGACATTGAAGCTGAATCGCCCCTTCTTATATCCTCTGGCCTTGGCATCTGCAGTTGATGCAAACAGGTCTCTAATCATGTCAAATACCCCTGTATAAGTAGCCGGGTTAGATCTAGGTGTTCTTCCAATTGGAGATTGATCTATATCAATAACCTTGTCCAGTTGGTCAACTCCTTCTATATCATCATGAAGACCTGGAACCTTATGTGCTCTATTTAACTCCCTGGCAAGAGCCTTGTACAATATCTCGTTGGTGAGAGAACTCTTGCCGGAACCGGATACACCTGTGACGCAGGTCATTATTCCAAGTGGCACATCCACATCAATATTTTTCAGATTATTCTCCCTGGCTCCTTTTATATGCAAATACCCAGTAGGTTGTCTGCGCTCCTTTGGCACAGGAATACATCTTCTGCCACTTAAATATGCACCTGTTATAGAATCAGGATTATTCATAATATCCTGTGGTGTTCCTGTTGCAACAATCTCTCCTCCGTGTTTGCCAGCTCCCGGGCCTACATCCACCAGATAATCAGCCGCCAGCATAGTGTCCTCATCATGCTCCACCACTATCAATGTATTGCCCAAATCTCTCAAGCCTTTTAAAGATGCCAAAAGCTTGTCATTGTCTCTCTGATGTAATCCAATACTTGGCTCATCCAATATATATGCCACTCCTACCAAACCGGAACCAATCTGTGTTGCCAGTCTGATTCTCTGAGCCTCTCCACCAGACAGGGTTCCTGTAGCTCTGGACAGTGACAGATAATCCAGTCCCACGTCCACCAGGAATCCCACTCTGCCTCTGATTTCTTTCAGCACCTGTCGACCAATCTTCTCCTGTTGAGATGACAGTTGCATATTCTCAAGAAATGTAGCCAAATCACAAATCGGCATCTGAGTCATTTCAAATATATTCTTGTCAGCCACAGTAACTGCCAGAGACTCTCTCTTCAATCTCTGACCTCCACAAAGCGGACAGTCACTGAAGTACATATACTCCTCATATTCCTTCTTCATGGTTTCAGAATGAGTCTCTCTATATCGCCTGTTAATATCCGCCACCAGACCATCAAACTGGATGTCATATACTCCTACGCCTCGCTGGCCTTTATAATGTACAGGCACACTTCTGTCAAAACCATTTAAGAACATATAGCGGATGTCTTCCGGCAACTTCTTATAAGGTGTATCCAATGAGAATCCGTACTCATCTGCCAAAGCCACCAACAGAGCATGGGTGAAGCTCTTCGGATCAGAGGATGACTGCCATCCCATAACCTGTACACAACCTTCATTAAAGCTAAGCTTCTTGTCTGGAATCATGAGATTTTCATCAAATTCCATCTTATATCCCAAACCGAAACACTCCGGACAGGCACCAAATGGATTGTTGAAGGAGAAACTTCTAGGTTCAACCTCGTCAATACTGATACCACAATCAGGGCAGGCAAAGCCTTCGGACATGGTAATTCTATCTCCATCAATCACATCCACATAGATTAACCCGTTGGACAGTTTCAATACAGTCTCTATGGAATCTGCCAATCGCTTCTCTATACCCTCTTTTACCACAAGACGATCTACAATAATCTCAATATTATGCTTTATATTTTTCTCCAGCTTAATTTCCTCTGACAGCTCATATTGATTGCCATCTATCATGGCTCTCACATAACCATTCTTCTTGGCCTTCTCTAAAAGCTTATCATGAGTTCCCTTTCTACCTCTAACCACAGGGGATAGAAGTTGAATCTTGGTGCGCTCAGGCAGAGACATAACTCTATCTACCATCTGATCAACAGTCTGTTTCTTGATCTCCTTGCCACAGTTCGGACAATGTGGAATTCCAATTCTGGCATAAAGCAGTCTGAAATAATCATATATCTCCGTCACAGTTCCAACTGTCGAACGAGGATTATGATTGGTAGATTTCTGGTCGATGGAAATGGCAGGAGGAAGTCCTTCTATTTTCTCCACATCCGGTTTCTCCATCTGTCCTAAAAACTGTCTGGAATACGAAGACAAAGACTCCATATATCTTCTCTGTCCCTCTGCAAAAATAGTATCAAAGGCCAGAGAAGATTTTCCGGAGCCACTAAGTCCTGTCAAAACAACAAACTCATCTCTTGGAATCTCCAAACTTACATTTTTCAAATTGTGCACATTGGCACCTTTTATCTTTATATATTTTCTCTCACTCATAATCACATATCCTGTAACATCTTCTTCATCTCAATCAACTGGTCTCTGTATTCTGCTGCCAACTCGAAGTTCAATTCCGCCGCAGCCTTTTCCATCTTGGTCTTAATCTTGCCAATATGCTCCTCAAGTTCTTCCCTATCCATATCTTCAGGAGATCTCTCCATGGTATTATCAGCTTTCTCTTCCACACCTATACTAATAAGATCTCGAACCGCCTTCTTGATAGTTGTAGGAGTTATGCCATTTGCCTCATTATAAGCCTGCTGAATAGTTCTACGTCTCTTGGTCTCACTGATGGCCGCTTCCATGGAATCAGTGATTTTATCCGCGTACATTATAACATGTCCCTCGGAATTTCTAGCTGCTCTTCCTATGGTCTGTATAAGAGATCTCTCAGATCGAAGGAAACCCTCCTTATCCGCATCCAAAATAGCCACCAGGGTAATCTCTGGAATATCCAATCCCTCACGAAGCAAGTTGATTCCTATCAACACATCAAATACATCCATACGCAGATCGCGGATAATCTCCGCCCTCTCCATAGTATCTATATCTGAGTGCATATATTTCACACGGATACCAAGTTCTGCTAGATAATCCGTCAGATCCTCTGCCATTCGCTTGGTCAAAGTAGTTATCATAACCTTGTTGCCGGCCTTGGTCTCCTTGCGAATCTCTCCCAAGAGATCATCAATCTGTCCTTCTATTGGTCTAACTTCCACCTGTGGATCAAGAAGTCCTGTAGGACGAATCACCTGCTGAGCGCGAAGCATCTCATGCTCCTCCTCATACTCTGCAGGAGTAGCTGATACAAATAATACCTGATCCAACTTAGTCTCAAACTCATCAAAATTCAGAGGACGATTGTCTAAAGCAGATGGTAATCTAAATCCATACTCCACAAGTGTAGTCTTTCTGGATCTGTCTCCGGCATACATACCTCGCACCTGGGGAACAGTAATATGAGACTCGTCAATAATCATGAGATACTCCTCTGGCATATAATCCAACAGGCATGCCGGCGGCTCTCCCGGCTTTTGATTAGTCAAATGTCTGGTATAATTCTCTATTCCGCTACAGAACCCGGTCTCCCTAAGCATCTCCACATCGAAATTGGTTCTCTCCGCAATTCTCTGAGCCTCTATAAGCTTGTCTTCGCCTTTGAAATATCTAACCCGTTCCTCCAGCTCCTCCTCAATATCATTGCAGGCCTTGTCAATTTTCTCCTGAGGCACTACATAGTGAGATGCCGGAAATATAGCAATGTGATTCAACTCTCTCCTGGTTTTCATAGTCATGAAATCAAGTTCAGTAATTCTATCTATCTCATCTCCGAAAAATTCCACTCTAATTACAATATCTGATGAATCTGCCGGAACAATCTCCAGCACATCTCCACGCACGCGAAATGTTCCTCGGTCAAAGTCCATATCATTTCGCACATACTGCATATCCACCAGTTCCTTTATAACCTGGTCTCTGTCCTTCTCATCTCCCGGTCTCAGAGACACCATCATATTCTGATAATCCTCCGGACTACCAATACCATATATGCAGGAAACTGATGAGATAATGATTACATCCTTTCGCTCTGTAAGCGCAGCAGTAGCCGATAATCTAAGCTTATCAATCTCATCATTTATAGATGAATCCTTGGCAATATATGTATCACTTTGAGGCACATATGCCTCCGGTTGATAATAATCATAGTAGGATACAAAATATTCAACAGCATTTTCCGGAAAGAACTCTTTCATCTCCCCATATAACTGTGTAGCCAGGGTTTTGTTATGAGCCAAAATGATAGTAGGCTTATTCAATTTTTCAATAACATTTGCCATGGTAAATGTCTTTCCTGAACCAGTAACTCCCAGGAGAGTCTGCATCTGATTTCCCTCTTTAAATCCATTTACCAAATCTGTTATTGCCTGAGGCTGATCCCCCATAGGACTAAACTCTGAATGTAATACAAATCTATCCATATATATGTCTCCCAAAGTTATACCAGAAATGCAAAAGGGAGCCACAAATAATGGCCCCCTACATCTTTAAGCATTTCTTCCGTGACAATTCTTGTACTTCTGTCCACTACCGCAAGGACATGGATCATTAGGATATACCTTCTTCACCGCTCTCTTTTTTGGAGCATTTGAAGCAGAATCATCTTTGTTAGTTCCTGTAACCTGAGCCACTTCCTCACGCTCTGGTTTCTTTTCAATTCTAATTCTATAGAGCATCTGAACTGTATCTGTTCTGATAGCATCATTCATTGCATCAAGCATATCGTAGCTGGCAGCTTTGTATTCGTCAATAGGATTTCTCTGTGCAAATGCCTGCATACCAATACCCTGACGAAGCTGGTCCATGTCATCAATCTCTTCCATCCATTTTCTATCGATAACACGAAGCAAGATAACTCTCTCCACCTCACGGAATGTTTCCTCATCCGGGAATTCAGCTTCCTTGGCCTTGTACAAGTCCTTGGCAACCTGTATGAGTTTATCCTCTAAGTCTTCCACCTTCTTCACTCCATCCAAATCCTGTGGTGTTACAGGACTGACTGGAATAATTGGAATAAGAGTACGATTCAATTCGTTCAAATCCCAATCATCTGGTGCAAGTTCATTTGAACAGCAAAGTTCAACTGACTCACGGACTCTGTCCTCTACCATTCCCATGATCTGCTCACGCATGTTCTCCCCTTCGAGAACACGACGACGCTGAGCATATATAAGCTCTCTCTGCTCATTCATAACCTGATCATATTCCAACAGATTCTTTCTGATACCAAAGTTATTACTCTCAATCTTGGTCTGAGCCTTCTCAATTGCATCTGACAGCATCTTGTGCTGAATCTGTTCATTTTCCGGAACACCCAGGCTGTTAAACATATTAATCAGTTTCTCTGAACCAAATAATCTCATAAGATCATCTTCAAGAGAAATATAGAACTGAGACTCACCAGGATCACCCTGACGACCGGAACGACCGCGCAGCTGATTATCAATTCGACGAGACTCATGTCTCTCTGTACCAATAATCTTCAATCCACCTGCTGCCTTGGCCTCATCATCAAGCTTAATATCAGTACCACGACCAGCCATATTGGTTGCAATGGTAACTGCACCATGAACACCTGCATCTGCAACAATCTGCGCTTCCTTCTCATGGAACTTGGCATTCAATACATTATGCTTGATTCCTTCCTTGGACAGAAGTCTGGAAATCTCCTCTGATATATCAATTGTTATAGTACCAACCAGCACAGGTTGTCCCTTGGCATGAGCCTCCTTGACAGCCTCTACTACTGCATGATACTTCTCTTTCTTGGTCTTATATACAGCATCATTTAAATCTACTCTGGCAATTGGTCTATTGGTAGGAATCTCAATAACATCCATACCATAGATATCTCTAAATTCCTGCTCCTCTGTAAGAGCTGTACCTGTCATACCAGCCTTCTTGTCATATTTGTTGAAGAAGTTCTGGAATGTAATATTGGCCAGAGTCATGCTCTCTCGCTTAACCTTCACATGCTCCTTGGCCTCAATAGCCTGATGCAAACCATCTGAATATCTACGACCTGGCATAATACGACCTGTAAAACTATCTACAATCAATACCTGGTCATCTTTTACAACATAATCCTGATCTCTAAACATCAAATTATGAGCGCGCAAAGCCAGGATAATATTGTGCTGAATCTCCAGATTCTCAGGATCAGACAGATTGTCAATATGGAAGAAATCCTCCACTCTCTTAGTTCCCTGCTGAGTGAGAGTAACCACCTTGTCCTTCTCATTTACGATAAAGTCACCAGTCTCTTCTCTCTCAACACCCATCATGGCATCCATCTTGGAGAACTCTGGCAAATCTTCACCTCGTCTCATCTGACGAGCCAGATTGTCACACAACTCATAAAGCTTGGTTGACTTGCCACTCTGACCTGAAATAATAAGAGGTGTTCTGGCCTCATCAATAAGAACTGAATCCACCTCATCAATAATACAATAATGAAGTCCGCGCTGAACTAAATCTTCCTTGCGAACAACCATGTTATCTCTCAGATAATCAAAGCCCAACTCATTGTTGGTAATATATGTAATATCGCATCCATATGCTTCCTGACGTTCCTCGCGAGTCATGCTATTTAATACACATCCAACTTTCAGTCCCAGGAATTCATGAACCTGACCCATCCATTCAGCATCACGCTTTGCCAGGTAATCATTTACAGTGACAATATGCACCCCTTTGCCTTCCAAAGCATTCAAGTAAGCCGGTAATGTAGATACAAGAGTCTTTCCTTCACCGGTTTTCATCTCTGCGATTCTTCCCTGGTGCAAAATGATACCACCGATAATCTGAACCCGGAAGTGTTCCATTCCAAGAACACGCTTGGCTGCTTCCCTTACAGTTGCATATGCTTCTGGAAGCAAATCATCCAAAGTCTCTCCCTGTGCCAATCTCTCTTTGAATTTATCTGTCTGGGCTCTCAACTCATCATCACTAAGTTTACCCATCTCCACGCTTAATGCTTCAACCTGGTCCACAATAGGATAGATTCTCTTTAACTCATGTTCGCTATGTGTACCGAATATTTTCTCTATTAAGCTCATTATTTATGTCTCCTTAAGTATTATTTCTTCTTTATGCTGCGTCTTCTCTTCTTCTTCTCAACATATAGAAGCTCGTCGGATTTCGAAATTTCCTTTTCAATATCCACATTATCATAACATACAAACTCGCTATATCCTATAGATAATTCTATATAATAAGGCTCATCGGAATGCTCATTATAATATTTTACATTTTCTTTAACCTTTTCTCTGACAGCATCCGGCTCCTGATTTGTAGTAAAAGCCACAAACTCATCACCACCGATTCGTCCTATGACTGAACCTCTCGGCATATTCAATCTCAAAAACTCTGCTGCCATATCAATAGCCGAGTCTCCTGCAGAATGACCATAACAGTCATTTATCTCTTTCAAATGATCCAAATCAGCAAAGAATAACACTCCCCGCTCACCTTGATGCACTGACATTGCTGCCATAATCTCTTCCATCATACCACGGCGATTCAACAGACCAGTCAACTCATCCTGCTTAGATACGAAATCCAACACCTTGTTCTGGACCTTCAACTGCTTCACGGAATTCTTCAAAGCTTTCTGAGCCAAATCTCTCTCATCCTGTAATACCATATGATGGAACATACTTCCCATCTGCATGCAACAAGCCTGAACAAAATCAAACTGCTCCTGTGTATTCTCGCACATAATCATGCCGAAATGTCTGTCTCCTGCATAAAGCACATATGCATAGTAGCATCTTGCTCTATCCTTTGGCATCACATCAGTAAAAAATCTACCCTTTTCAGCTTTGATGCCCTTGGAATATTTCACACTTTCCATGGCATCCTCGTTATAATAACCAGCCAGATATATATCCTCCGGCAAATCTTCTCCCTGCTTGTAATTAAACACTTCCTGATAGAAGTATAGATAAGCGCTAGGAATTCCTATATCTCTCAATCTTTGGAATATGCATCTGACATTTCTCTCAAAAGGCATGCGGGCAGTAACCAAATCTCTGGTAAATGATGACAGAAACCAGGCTTGTTTCTCCGCCTCTGCACTCTTTCTTCGAGCGGCCTGCACGTTTGAAGCTGATACATATTCTGTAAAATAGCTGATAACCCCAAGAAGCTCATTGCCACCAGACATATCATTCATTCCATTGGCAAGCTCTATCAAGAGAGCTCCTACATTTTCCAGGACAGTATTACCTGAAATATAAGGATATCTATAAATCTTTCTCAAATATTTAGACAGGATATCTGTGGATACATGCTTATTGTCAGGATCATAAATAGTAAATACTATATAATCCACCATCTCCTGTAAGAGATAATACAGTTCCGCCTCATGCTTCTTGTAAGGAATATTCTTATAAATCTCATTTGTAATATCATGAAGTCGTGAAATGGTATAATTTCTCGCATTCTCAACCTGAACTCCATGATCAGACTTAAATGTCTTGATGGTCTCACAACCACATGAACCACGAACACAAATAGAAGCCGCAATCTTTTTGGATTTCACCTCTCTGCCTTCACACAAATTCATGGCTTCCTTGATAGCATTGTAAGCATATAAGACTCCGGAATGAGATACAGAAGTCAGTGAAGGATTAAGTTTTCTACAAATATCAGAATCATCATATCCTGTGATTGCAATTTTCTCTCCAGGATATAAGCCTCTCTTCTCACATTCCACATATGCACATTGAGCCATATTATCATTAGCACATACTATAGCTTCCACATCAGGATTGTTGTCCAGCAAAGCATTAATCTGGGCACTAACCTCCGCAGAGTAATCTCCATATTCCACCATGTTGTCTGTAATAACAAGGCCTGCCTCTGACATAACATCTCTGTAAGCTCTAAGTCTCTCATTGGAATCATAATTCTTGCTTGGTCCAGCCATAAATACAATATTTTTATATCCATGATGTCTCACCAAATGTTCCATGACAGAGCGCATTCCGCCATAATTGTCTGAAATGAGATATGGCATCTCGTTATCATCAGGCAAATCTTCAATCATGAGAATCGGCTTATCCCCAAACAATTCCATATATTCTCTTTTACTTCGAACATATCTAAATCCTGTCATAGACCCATAAGCCAAAATAATGACATCAGGATCTATATATTTAATATATTCGTGAACGCTGTGAAAATGATATTCATTAGTGGCGCAAAATTCCTCTGATAGAATATCTCCGCAATACTTTGGAATCTTGGCCTCACTGAGAAATACCAGATTTACATCTTCCTCCATGGCATTCATCTGCAGACCTTTAACCAATTCATTGATATATTCTGATTTATTTTGTCCGATTACTACTGCAATAGTGTATCTTTTCTTACTGCTCATCCCCAAAATCCCCATTTTTTAAACTACGGACTTCTTACTTCTCCTTGTCCTTCTTGTCTTTTTTATCCTTGTTCTTCTTATCTTTCTTCTTAGATTCAGATTTCTTGTCTTTCTTCTTGTCCTCTGAATCTTTATGTTTCTTCTCTTTCTTATATTCAAACTGACTTATCTTATATCTGTCAGCAAATACATCATAATCCTTGGCATAAGCTTCTGAATTATTCTTCTTGTATTCATGCTTATAATCATGGGCCTCAATTGCATTGTCCATGGTCTCAACTACTGCAATACCAATATTTGAACAGTGGGCTGCAATTCTATCGAAATTATTTAACAGATCATTGAATACCATACCATTTTCCACTGCGCATACTTCTTTTTGAAGTCGCATAACATGATTGGTTTTCATTCTGTCACACAAATCCCTAATAAATTCACAAGCAGGTTCAACCTTATGAGCCTTTCCGATATCATTTGTTTCAAATGCTTCCACTGTAATAGCAACCATATCCTTGATTGCCTCTGACATTACCTCTATTTCCTTCATGGCAGTTTCAGAGAGATCTAACTTCTCCTCCTGAATCTGTCTTGCAATATATGCAATATTTAGAGCGTGATCACCCAGTCTCTCAAAATCTGTAATAACATGGAGATATTTGGATGTCTTGGTAATCTCACTTGTATTCAAACTCTTCTTGCTGGCAAGCATAATATACTCACCCAGCTTATCCTCATATTTATCAAGAAGTTTCTCTTTCTTCTCAACCTTGGCCCATATCTCATCACTGTACTCATTCATCATTGAGAAAGCAGTAGTTAAATTATCCTTGGCAGTATTGGCCATGCCTTCCATAGCCTTACCAGCCTGGCTGATGGCAAGTTCCGGATATGCCAGGAATCTCTCATCCAACAAATCAAAATCTGCCTGCTCAGCAATATCTTCCTCTGAATCCTTCACAAGCTTAAATACCATAGCTTCAATAGCTGATACAAACGGGAAGAGGGCAAATACTGTAAGCATACGATAAACAGTATTTAAAAGTGCAATCTTCACCGGTGACATTGTCATATCCATAAATTCAAAATGAATAAATCCATTGGCAACATAGAATATTGTTCCCCAGATTATCATTCCAAGCAAATCATTTAACAGATATACCAAAGCTGTTCTCTTACCGTTGTTGTTAGTTCCAATAGCTGATAAAAGTACTGGAACGGCTGCACCTATACCAATACCCAAGGTAATAGGGAATGCAGATGCAAATGTGATTGCACCAGTCATAGACAATGCCTGCAAAATACCAACTGAAGCTGACGCACTTTGAAGCACTGCTGTAATAGCAATACCAACCAAAATACCAACTACAGGATTTTTAAACATTGTGAGTAAGCTGACAAAACCGGCATTCTCCTTCAATGGTGCCACAGCTCCACTCATGGTCTGCATACCTACCATAAGTATGGCGAATCCAAGCATAATATCGCCCACATTATGATATACACTTCTCTTGGTGAATTTCTTTAAAATGATACCGATTATTGCTACAACTGCTGAGATAGTTGCAGTAGACAACAAAGTTGCGATTCCACTTGAACCTTCTATATATGACAAACATAGAATCCAACCTGTAATAGAAGTTCCGATATTTGCACCCATTATAACTCCAATAGCCTGAGCCACCTTCATCATACCTGAGTTAACAAAACCTACAACCATTACCGTTGTTGCTGATGAAGATTGAATAACTGCAGTTACAACAGTTCCCAACAACACTCCCTTTAATGGTGTACTTGTAAGTTTATATAATGTTCTCTCCAGACTCTTACCAGCCACACGCTGAAGTCCATCTCCCATGAGAGACATACCAAACAAAAATAAAGCTACTCCACTGAATATCTTTAATGCTATTGTTATTGCTTCCATACCAAGTATTATCCTTTCATACTACAGGTCTTACATTCCTGTTTACTTTTTCTCTTTTCTCAACCCAAAATCAATTATAAGGAAAAGACAAAATCATGTAAACATATTAAAATCAACAAAATCCCACAAATTTACCCCTTATATTATATGGAATTTCATATTTACAATACTATCTTAATAATATAGCATCTGCCAATTTATCCAACTGATCCATATCAGCAGATTTCATAGTAGACTTAATTGTAACCTGCTCATCCAGGACTTTCACATCCTTCATAGCCTCAAGTTCCTGGCGCATAGTCTTGGCTGCACATGGAGCCCAGGTTCCATTTTCCATAAGACCTACAACTCTATTCTGGAAAGCCTTGGTTGCCAAATGATGTAAGAAATCACTCATAGGAGCAAACACACCTCCATCATAACTTGCAGCAGCCAGGATAATTCTATCATGTCTGAAAGCGTCCTCAACACATTCTGCCATATCCTCTCTGGCCAAGTCCGCAACTACAACTCTCTCTTCGCCCTTGTCCCTCAAAATCTCTGCCAGCTTCTGGGCTGCCGCCATTGTATTGCCATGAATAGAAGCTACTGCAACAAACACGCCCTTGGTCTCCGGCTCATAAGATGACCATGTATTATACAATCCAAGATAATATTCCAGATTTTCTGTAAGCACAGGTCCATGAAGTGGTGCAATAGTTGCTATATCCAAACCCGCCGCCTTCTTCAGAAGAGCCTGAACAGGAGAGCCGTATTTACCTACGATATTGAAATAATATCTGCGTGCCTCGCAAGCCCAGTCCTCATCCACATCCAAAGCGCCAAACTTACCAAATCCATCTGCAGAGAAGAGCACCTTCTCGCTGCTTTCATAAGAGACCATAACCTCAGGCCAATGAACCATTGGTGCCATAACAAAGGTTAATACATGCTTACCCAGCTCAAGAGTGTCTCCTTCTTTTACCACCAGTCTCTCTGCTGTTGGTGGCACCTCGAAAAACTGATCTAACATGGTAAATGTCTTGGCATTTCCCACCAATGTAATATCAGGATAAATCTCAAGAAGTCTTCCGATGCTTCCTGCATGATCCGGCTCCATATGTTGAATTACAAGATAATCTGGCATCCTATCTCCCAAAACAGCCTTCAAATTACCTTCCCACTCAGCAGTTCCTCTTGGATCAACTGTATCCATAATTGCAATTTTGTCATCCATAATTACATAAGAGTTGTATGACACACCATTTTCAACTACATACTGACTCTCAAACAAATCAATAGTCTTGTCATTTACTCCTATGTACTTTATATTCTCCGAAAAATTTGTATTTCCTAACATTATATACTCCTTTCACACTCCCCTGGCGTTTACTATATTTATGCTAATTATAACATCTCTCATGGCTTTATTACATACTTTTTAACCACCTAATTATGTAAATATGATAAAATAAATTTACTATATAAACCTAATTAAAAAAGGGGGAAAAACAAATGGTAAAAGCCAAGAAAAAATGGTGGCAGATTCTGCTGATTATCATTGGAATTCTCATTGCTGCAGTTGTAGTATTTTTTGGAATTCTAACAATCACAGAATTCAAACCAGCAGACACGGAGGTTCTCGAAATCAACGGCGAGGGTTCCAAGACCATCGCAAGAGGAGACACTCTAAACATTGTAACCTGGAATGTAGGATATTGTGGTTTAGGCGAGGGAGCTGACTTCTTCATGGACGGGGGAACAAGTGTAAGAAGTTCAGACAAAGCCACAGTGGAAAACAACATCTCAGCCATCGCTGCAGAAACAGCAGCTTCTAATCCTGACGTAGTATTTATGCAGGAAGTGGATGTTAATTCCAAAAGATCTTATGGTACCAATCAATTCAAGGCAATCAGCGACAGCCTGACAGGCTATTGCAACACCTTTGCTACTAATTACAAGGTATTATATATTCCTTATCCATGGCCTCCTATGGGCAAGGTAGATTGTGGTATTGCTACATTTTCAAAATATAATGTAACTGATTCAACCAGAATCCAATTACCATGTCCTTTCTCTTATCCTGCAAGACTGGGAAATCTCAAGAGATGCCTCATGGTAGACAGAGTTCCTATTGAGGATTCTGACAAGGAGCTAGTGCTGGTAAATCTGCACTTAGAAGCTTATGATTCCGGAGAAGGCAAGATTGCCCAGACCAATATGTTGAAAGAATTATTGGAGGAGGAAGCTGCCAAGGGGAATTATGTAATTGCCGGTGGAGATTTCAACCAGACATTCTCCAATATAGATTCATCAGCATACCCACTGGTATCAAAGGACATGTGGCAACCTGGAGTTGTTGACATCAACGAATTCTCTGACAACCTTCAGTTTATAATGGACAATCAGGTGGCATCCTGCAGATCTCTCGACAGACCTCTCACAGGAAATGATACCTCACCTGACAAATTCCAGTATTACATAATTGATGGATTCATAGTATCCGACAATATGATGGTACAGCAGGCCGGAGTCAAAGATTTAGGCTTTAAAAACTCCGATCACAATCCGCTGTATATGACAGTTCGCTTAAGATAAAATTAAAAACCATTATGGCAATGGGAACTATATATGTTCCCAACCATAATGGTTTTATTTTTGTATAAAAAATTTATTTCTGTAAAATGTCCAAGGTATGAGCTCCAGCTCCCAAAAGTTCCGGACGCTCACAGGTCTTCAAATGATATTCTATAAATCTCTCGTAAGTCTCATCATCCATGGCATTCAGCTCTCGTCTCATATAATCTGCAGGACCATCCGCCGATATAATCTGCCTGCGAGTCATTTCTGCCAGCTCATTTATTCGATTGATATCTTCCAGTCTAACATATTCATACAGCTCTTCCTGGGAGCTGTGGGTGTGATAATCACTATCTAATCTGCCATCCGCCAGACACTCATTTACATTTCCCTCTCTAAAGCCGTATAGGATGACACTGTATTCATTCATCAGGTAGGCAACAAGAATATATCCTCCAGGCTTAGTTACACGCTTGGCTTCCTGCAAAGCTTTAACCTTGTCCTCGTCAGTATAGAGATGATACATGGGACCAAATACCAATGTCATATCATAAGTATTGTCGCTACATTTCTTCAGCTTTCGGGCATCTCCCTGATAAGCTTTTATATCAACCCCGGCCCTCTTGGCATTTTGCTTCATGCGACCCAGATTATATTTCACATATTCCACTGCAGTAACCTGACAACCAGATTTGGCCAGCTCAATAGAATATTTCCCTGTGCCAGCACCCACATCCAAAATATTCAGCTGTTCTCGGCCTGACAGATTATTGTCACAGACATACTTATCCAAATATTTCTCTATATACTTCAAAGACGTCACAAACTCCACATGTCCATGACGTCTATCAAGCCTCTTGTCTTCATTAAATTTATTATAATGTTCTACAAGTTTATCCATAAATACTCTCTCATATGAACCAATATCATATGCTTTATACCAACTTCTTCCAAGTCTTTCTTGTAATCAAAAGCAATATTGGAAAGATTTCCAATCTACCTGCAAGCATATCAAATATCAATGTAATTTTAGAAAGCATATTTAACCCGCCATAATTACATGTAGGACCGACTCCGTCCAATCCAGGTCCAATATTATTAAAGCAGGCTATAACCGCAGTCACTGTAGTTGTCATACTCTCACCATTCAAACTAACTACCAGTATACTTACTATCATAATAAATACATAGGCAATCAGATAAGTATATAAACTGAGAAGTACCTTCTCATTTACAGGTCTGCCATTATTTCTTACAACTTTGATTTTCTGAGGATTCAGAGTCTTCTCCAGATTTCTTCTCAAAGTCTTAAATAATAACAACAATCTACCACATTTAAAACCACCACCGGTACTGCCGGCGCTGGCTCCAATAAACATCAGTATGACCATAATCATCTTGGAAAATGTAGGCCACATATCAAAATCCGTTGTAGCAAATCCTGTTGTTGTAATTACAGTTGCCACCTGGAAGGCACTATGTCTTACGGTTTCAGATACGGAATCATACATAGGTCTCACATTTATGGCAATAACTATAATACTTGCTGTAATTATTCCAAGGTAGAGGCGAAGTTCCTCATCCTTAAACACATCCTTCACCTTGCCCAAAAGCAAGAAGTAATAACATGTAAAATTTATTCCAAATAGAATCATAAATACTGTACATACATTCTGGATATATGGACTGTAGCTTGCAATGGAATCATTTTTCACACCGAAACCACCTGTTCCTGCTGTACCAAAGGCGGTACATATAGCCTCAAGCAAATCCATGTGACCTGCCAGAAGAAATATAACATCCAAAATTGTAAGAACAATATAAAGGCCATATAAAATAACCGCAGTCTGTCTCATTCTAGGCACCAGTTTACCCACATCAGGACCAGGGCTTTCTGCTCTAAGAAGATGCATTGTAAAGCCACTGCCCTTACCGGAAGCAGGAATAACTGCTAGGATAAATACGAGGACACCCATTCCACCTAACCAGTGAGTGAAACTGCGCCAATAGAGCATTCCTTCCGTCATGGCTTCTACGTTATTTAAAATGGATGCACCGGTTGTAGTAAATCCGGATACGGACTCAAAGAAGGCATCCAAAAAATCCGGTATTTCTCCAGAGATATAAAAAGGCAGACATCCAATCAGACTCAAAACAATCCAACCAAGACCTACACTAACCAATCCCTCTCTGGCATAGAATCGGGTCTCGCTTCTCATACACAAGATGTAAGTCACCAGAGAAATCACTCCCACCAACCCAATGGTAACAGCAAATGCATTGGTAGCAACATCTCTATCATGTGCCACACTTATTAAAAGCGCAGGTATCATAAACAATAATTCTGCAAGAGCAACCATGGACAATATTCGCCCAATCATTTTATAGTTCATAATTAATTCATTACTCCATTTCCATGAATAAACATATGATTATATTATGCAAAGATATCATTTATCTTGCCTATATTTACATCTCCACTCTTTACAATAACAACACCGTCATTAACTCTGTAAGAAGATGATCCGTCAGGAATAATCAGATTACCACCTCTGGTGATACATGCCACCAGCACGCCCTTCTTGAGATTCATATCCTTGAGAGGCACATCTATATTTCTAGTATCACTGTCCACTTTGAACTCCAAAGCTTCCATCTGACCGTCTGCAAATGTATGAACAGAGAGAGCCGCCCCGCTCTTATTCTCCATAGCTCTGACATATCTCACAATATGATTACAGCACAGATCCTTTGGACAAACCACACTCTCCAAACCTACTGCATCCTTGATAATCTGGTTTTCCACATGGTCAACCTTGGTGACAACCTGCTCAACACCATAATTCTTGGCATACAAGGAGATAATCATATTCATCTCATCAAAGCTTGTAAGAGCTACTACTGCATCACAGTTTTGAATACCTTCTGACTCCAAAAACTTCTGATTGCTTGCATCACCATTTACCACAGATACATCTGGAAGAACCTCTGCCAAATGCACGCATCTGTCATAGTCTTTCTCTATAAGTTCCACCTGCACGCCGGACTCGGACAGAAGCTTCGCAAGATAATAACTTACCTTACCACCTCCGCAGAGCATAACACTCTTCACCTTGCGAGTAATAATTCCAATACTCTTGAGCATCTTGGTAAGCTCATCACGGGAGCCTGTAACAAAGAGGTGATCATCTGTCTGTAATACAAAATCTCCGGATGGAGCAAATACCACCCCGCCTCTGTTAATGGCACATACAAGCACCTTACTCTTCAATATATTATTCAAATCCATAAGAGAAATATTTTCCATAGGGCTACCAGGCTTAACCTTTAGCTCCACAATTTCCGCTCTGCCCTTAGCAAATGTATCTCTTCTAAGGAATCCAGGATATTTCAGAAGCTTATCGATCTCACGGGCTGCATCCTTTTCAGGATTGACTGCCAATGATGAGGCAAATGTCTCCTGCATATTATAAATTTGATCTGCATACTCAGGATTTCTGATTCTGGCAATTGTATGAATATCCGGATTCAAAGTATGCGCAGTCAGACAGCACAACAAATTGTATTCATCGCCACCTGTTACAGCAATAATTACATCCGCATCCTCCACACCTGTTTGTTTCAAAGTGTTCACTGCGGCACAGTTACCCTGTACAGCCAAAATATCAAATTCTTCTGAACAATTCTCCAATATTTCCTTTCGTCTATCAACAAGAATAATCTCATGACCCTCAGAAACCAGCCAACGAGTTAGCATGGAACCAACCTTACCAGCTCCCGCTATAATTATTTTCATTGTTCTTCCTCCTGAATTCCCACAATTATATATGGTTTTCACATTATTATTTTACATCATAACAAAAGATGCATTGATGACTTGCTATTTGACAAGCATTGTCATAATACACCTTTTGCATAAAATATTCCACTTATATTTTTACTGAAGTTTAATTACCTCACCCTCAGTAATTCCATTTTCATTAAAAGAATCAACTCTAACAAAGTATTCTCTGTCCGCTACCAGAGCTGATACCCTCTGATTGTTATCATATGTCATCCAGCTATGGTATAACTTCTCCGGCGATTCACCCCATAAAATATTATATCCGGTTGCGCCCTCGCCTTCCATTTTCACTTCCATATCAATCTTGTTATCCTGCCTTACAGCGCTGAACTTCACAGCCTTTGGAGCCTCTCCATTTCCTTTTCCAAAGATTCGAAAACCTGATACTGTAGCAGGCTGATTATATGGCACTTCAAGAACTGTCAACCTGATATATCTGGCAGAGATTCCATCTTCTCTCACTACAAAATCATGTGGCAAATCTGTATCTGCCTGAGACTTATCCTCAACCACTGTGAAGTTCTCTCCGTCTATTGAAGCTTCCAGAATCCATCTGGTCTTGTATACAGTATCATCAATGAATCTGGCCTGTGTTCCAGGTCTTATTTCTCCCGGTGCCTCAGTCAAATCAATCTTGTCATCACCAAAGTCAACCTGAATTGCTCTTACATCCATGGATTCGCCTAAATCAACCATAACCCACTGACCAGCTTCTTTGGTATCGGCCTTCCACCATGTCTGGCAATTCTCATCGCACACATTTGCCGCAATATTTTCTCCAGCCTCTGTGGAAGCTGTAGCTTTCTTGCCATAGTTCAAGAGATACCACTTAGGATTTGCCCAGATGTCCTGCTTATCCCCAGTCACTTCCATTGGCCATGTGGCATATCGCTGATTACATACCAGCTCTCCATCAGCATCAAAACCTGCAGGCCATATACCCACACGTCTCTCAAAATCATGATTCTTGCTTATTCGCATTGTAGCTGTGTGCCACAGATTACCGTGTTTATCCTCCATTGTAGAACCGTGACCTGCTCCAGGCATATATCCTCCCGGACTAAATGAATAAGGAGCATTGGCACCAAGGGTAAATGGTCCTAAAGGTGAATCAGATTCATAATATCCATCTGCATATGTATTATACTGAGTTCCAGGACATGCATATTGCAAATAATATTTACCATTATGTTTTGTCATCCATGCGCCTTCAATAAATGGTCTGTTGGCAAACATTCCCTTGATGGCACTTTCATAAGCCTTTAGCTGGGCCGGTGGATTCTCCGGGTCCGCCCCCTGAGAAAATAAGAAATGTCTGAAAGCTGCCTCCACTTCCTCATCACTGGCAGGAAGTGTAGAATTATTCTCTCCCACTCTCTCAAACCCTTTCTTATGAGGATCTCCAAAAATCAATTCCTTTGGCTCACCAATCTGATGAAGTGTCTCCGGATCAAGCTCCACTCCATAAATTGGCTTCATGCTGTCGCATCCCCAATAGAAATATATTCTGCCATCATCGTCTGCGAAAATATTAGGATCCCAGAATTCAAATGTTCCCGGAATTTTCTCATAAGGTCCATTTATCACATCCTTGGTTCTATAAAAATCGCATATCTCACCCTTTTTGGAAGCTGAGAAATATACATAATCTCCAATTACTCGAACATCCGGAGCATAATCATACAGAGGCAAATTATCAGGGAGGAAATAACTATCCCATTTAACCATATCCTCTGATACCCACACCTTGAGATTCATAGATGCAAATATATAATATTTACCCTTGAACATTATCATTGACGGATCAGCAGCTTCTCTGCAAATCTGTAATATCCCACCGTTTCTTTGATCCACATTAAATTGATACCTATAATCAATATTTAACGGATTACATACATAGTTCATGTCACTACCTCCCTATAAAAATAGCACCGTCAGAATATTACTCTGACGGCGCTTCCAAGTAATATCTTGACCATATATTACTTTATACTCACGAAATCATCTTATAAAAAATTCGCTTTATTTTATAATTATTCGTTTTGCCGTTCAATTTAGTCATAAAAAGCCTACTTATAAAGCAAAAAAACAACATTAGTTAGCACTAAATCTATAGATAGTTGTAGTCTTCTTCTCTATACCAGCCTTAAGAACCGGCTGTGAGAATTCTGGAATATTAATAGCATTTGGGAAGTACTGGCTTTCAAAAGCAACACCACCTCTTCGCACATATGGTTTTCCCGATTTACCTATTAACTCTTTATCCGGGATATAATTTCCAGCATATAATTGCATTCCCGGCAAATCTGTCAACACTTCCATCTTGATTCCTGTATTCACATCTCGCATTGATGCAGCCAGGCTCAATTCACCTTCTACAATATCCAATGCGAAATTATGATCATAGCCACCAGCCCACTTCAACTGGTCATAATCAGAATCTATCTCATCTGCCAATGGCTTCTCCTCAGTGAAATCCATTGGTGTGCCAGCCACATCTACCAATTTGCCATTTGGAATAGAATGAGAATCTGTCTCAGTAAATTTCTTGGAATTAATCCATACAAGCTGATTCATTGCATCTCCACTGTCATGTCCACCCAAATTGAAATAGCTATGATTTGTAGGATTGAAGATTGTATCCTCATCACTATTTGCCACATAATCTATTCTCAACTCATTGTCATCTGTAACTGTATAAGTAACTAAAATACTCACATTTCCCGGAAACTTCAACTCCATATCCTTCTTATTATAAGAAAATGTAATTGTATTATCCTGCTCCTCTGTCACCTTCCACATTTTATGGCAGATGGAATCAAAGCCACTGTGAAGATTATTCTCTCCGTCATTTACATCAAGAGAGTACTCTTTCCCGTTCAATGTAAATTTAGCCCCACCAATTCTATTTGCCGAAGGAACTACACAGCATCCAAAGTATGGATCATTTGTAAAATAATCCTCCAGCTTCTCATAACCCAATGTCACATCCACGTCGTTTCCATTCTTATCAGGCACATGAATCTCTAAAACTGTAGCACCAAAATCCATAAGTTTAACCTTCATGCCACCCTTGCCTGAGATTTCGTATGTACTTATATCATTGCCAAACTTGTCTGTACCCCAAAGTGTCTTGTTCATAACAATCCTCCTACTATATGTTCTTAATAATTATTATAATCTCCCGCCTATAATGGGTATATCTTATTTATGACAAATTTCATTACGGATTCTTGACATTTTATACAAATAATCTCAAAGCCGCATCCACTACATGAGCCACCAATATTGATGTTGTAACAGATCCAACTCCTCCTGGAACCGGTGTTATAGCTTTAACTCCTGACTCAACTTGGTCAAAATCCACATCTCCGCACAGTTTACCTTTGGCCTCATTCCAGCCAATTCCTACATCAATTACAACCTGGCTTTCATCATTTCTTACATAATCCTGGCCTACACTTTCCATCTGACCGGATGCAGCAATAACAATATCTGCTTCTCTGGTAATACCAGGCACATCCCTAGTTTTTGTATGGCAAATAGTAACTGTTGCGTTCTCATGCATAAGCATCATGGCTACCGGTCTTCCAATCACGAGAGATCTGCCTATTACAGCCACCTTCTTACCCTTCAATTCCACATTATAATATTTCAGAATCTCTATAGCCGCCTGAGCAGTACAAGGCGCAAAACCAATGTCGCTGCCAATGAACACTCCCGCCAATGAACCATCTGTGCAACCATCCACATCTTTCTTGGGATCAATGGCACATCTGGCTTTCTCCCCATCAATTTGTGATGGTAGAGGTCTAAACATCAAAATTCCATGAACAGAATCATCGTCATTCAATTTATTCAGCTCATCCATGAAATCATCCTCTGATATATCCTCTGGAAGCACCACTGATTTCACTGCAACCCCCACAGCCTCGCATCTCTTCACAGCGCCTCTCTCATAGGACAGATCATCAGCTCTCTCTCCCACTCGCAAGATTGCCAAGGTCGGTGTGATTCCCTGTCCCATCAATTTCTCTACATTAGCTCTGGTTCTTATATTTATTGCGTCAGCCACAGGTTTACCCTTTAATAATTCTGCCATTTCATCCTCCTGTTTTTTTACATTTGCCATAATAATATTTTCAATTACTGTCTGTCATATCTACTCATTATTGATTCGTAAATCTTATCAGCCATTGGTATATATTTATTCAACCAGCCTTCTATGACATCATTTGTGGCCGAAGCCACTCTTGCATCCTTCATTAATTTGGTATTTACTTTCACATTTACAGCAGCCGCCTGCATTGCTGCTTTACACAGTATCGCTGCTGTTGCTGCATCACTGATTACAATCTTACTTCCTTTTTCTGCAAGCTCCTCTAAAATTTCTAAAGCTCCACCCAATATTCGCATTATATTAACCGGAACATTCGCAGCTCTTTGCAGACATTCCTCCATAATTTCATCTCTATTCGGATCATCTTTGGGAAGACTGTAAGCCTGCGACAGTGGTTCAAAGGCTTCAGCATCTTTATTGATACATTCTAGCAATTCAACCCTTGTTTCCTCTGCCCTTTCCATCAATTTGATTATATCTTCCTCAACATCAGCATAAGCCTTCTTGCCAACAGTATATTGTCCAACCATATTTCCCAGCGCAATAGCAATGGCTCCAACAGCAGCACAGGCACCACCACCACCGGGAACTGATGTCTTGGCAGCCAGCATTTCCGTAAACTCTCTTAAGCTCTTCTCCTCCATATATAATTACTTCCTTTCCATTTGTTATTAGATAAAATGCATTTTCATATTATATATCTATGCAACGCCCTCCTACAGAGCCAGTGCGCACATATAAAATACCCTCCAGGTTGTGTCACCTGAAGGGTATGTAAAATCATATTCCAGCAAAATTATTTCTTTTTCTCACTTAAATATTTCATCTTGCCAAATCTACTATACATAATCACGCCAACACCGCCTGCAAAAATTGCAATACACAAGAAATATCTAGTATCAATTCCATCAGCTGTTGAAGGTGTGTTATCCAATGTATGGCCGCCAGCTCCATTTGATGTACCATTTGCAGTTCCTGTTGCAACACCAGCTCCTGTATTGCCACCTGGAATTGGATTTCCATTAGCATCTACAGCTGTACCGCCTGTTCCTGTACCATCACCAGGATTTACAGCGCCACCATTATTGGTATTACCATTATCAGTATTGCCATTATCAGTATTGCCATTATCAGTATTACCGTTGTCTGTATTACCATTATCTGTATTACCATTATCGGTATTACCGTTATCGTCATCTTCTTCGCTGCCACCAATTACAAAGAATGGAATACCATTATCCATAGCATATGTCTCAGCTTGAGAATTAGCATATCCATATATAGATGAAGGTGTCCAACCACTCTGTGTAGCAATGGATGTTGTTGTTGCAGGTATTGTAATTGTACCAATACCACTACCGCTGAAAGCATTGCTCTCAATAGTTGTAACTGAATTTGGTAATGACAGAGATGCAATATTTGTGCAATCTCTAAAAGCTCCGGAACCAATTGTTGTAGTTCCTGCTGATATTGTCACTCCAGTCTTACCCTCTGGTACAATCAAAAGTCTGGAACCTGATGCATTATATACACAACCATCAGAAGAAGAATAAGCTGAACTTCCACCTGCAATATTAATAGATGTCAAATTCTTGGCCTGCTGAAATGCATCTGATGCAATAGATGTAGTTGCAGCCGGTATTGAAATACTTGAAATAGGAGTCTCATAGAAAGCTTTGCTTCCAATAGCTGTAATCCCACCTGGTACAGATACATTTGACAGACTTGTACACTCTCTGAAGGTATTATCAGGAATAGATGTCAATCCATTGCTTAAAATCACGCTGGATAAATTCGAACATCCCTGAAATACTCCAGAACCTAAAGATGTAACAGTATCTGGCATTGTAACAGATGTGATAGAAGTATTATTAGCAAATACTGCAGCATTAATAGATGTAATACTGCTAGGTATTGTAATCGCTCCACCTGCTCCTGAATATCCCTGTAATACTGTAGGGTCCACATCACTTACTTCAAATCCACCATCAAGTGTTGTAGCATTTGATGATTGGCTTGAAATAACCCAAACAGATAGTATTAATGACACGGCAACTAAAAGCCATCCAATCTTTGTTCCTCTTCTCATTGATATATCTCCGTATAGAATTCTACAATATATAGTACATTATACACCTATTGCACTTGTTTGGCTACTACAAATAGTCTTCCATCCTCAGTATAACTATTACATGTAGACAGAGTCAGCAATTTGTCATCTCTGGTCAGTCCATCTGCGTTGCCTACCACTGCCAATGAGTCTACATTTTGCCTAAACATCTCAAACTCTTCATCCGTTCCTGCTGATATGAAATCATAATATCTGTATGCAGAAGCGTCATCCTGATATTGCACCTGAGACAGACATACTGCAACAATTTCATACTGTCTGTTCTCATATAATGTATTAAAATTAATATATTTATGGCTATCTAAATATCCATCAGACAGATAATTTTTCAATCCGCCAAACATCATACCACTCTTCATATTGTGACCATAAATAATAGTATTGGTTGTAGGTGTCACAATATTGCTTCTGTAATCCATGAAAATAGAACCATTTGAATTACTGCTTCCATCAAAAGCATGATTCAGATAGTATTCATTATCTCCTGATTTTTGCACAACTACATAATCAATATTGGTTCCCTCAATCTTGAGCCAACCTACCATATCACTGTTTTGATTATGTAAATCCACATACTCCGGCAATATCTCCATGGAAGTTACAACAGTATTATCCCCAGCGCTCTGTCCATTTGCACTTGTTTCTGAGTTCTTATCAGCCTTCTCCCTGGCAGCATCCGCAGCCTTATGAGCCTGTTCCTGCTGCACCTGTTCAGCCATCTTGGCAGCCTGTCTGGTGGTTATTATATCTCTCAACTCAGCAACTCCAAAAATAGCAAAAGAGACAACTGCCACGATCATAAATGCCAGACCTATATACTTCTGGTATTTCATCTTGTCCTCTGCCTCTTCTACTGTAGCTTTATCCTCCAGCAAATCCACGGATTTATCCGCAACTATATCTGCCAGGTGAGCATAAAACTCATCACCAATAGGTGACTTAAAGGCTATACGCCCCTCGCGTATGTCATTATACAGACGCACAGCCACCTCTGGATCTTGAATATTTAGTTTCTCATTTATAATTTCAATCTTGCGAACATCCTCAAGACCATCTCTATATTCATGAAATGATGCAAAAGAATATTCGCCGATTGTATATTTAGATTTACCTGTATCTTTTTCCTGTGCCATTATATGCTATCTTCCTATTTCACTGTTATCGCAATAGCATCTGAATAGGAACCATATACATACACTCCATTTACCTTCTTGTAAGCACGGATTATATAATAATATGTCTTACCGCTCTTCAATCCGGTATTTGTATAAGATGTAACTGTATTTGGCATAACAGCAACCTTAGCATAATTTCCATTTGGAGAATCGCTTCTGTAGATTTCATATCCACCTACATCAGGATTAGCTCCCCATGTCAATACAGCTTTCTTGGAAGTATTTGAAGTTCCTGCCATTGCAACCTTTGCAACCTGTGTAGTTGCAGTAACTTCCTTCCATGGTCCAAAGGATGTAGCACCACCATGTACCACATAAGATCTAACCTTAAATGTATATGCTGTCTGTGGGTTAAGTCTTCCAACAACATAATTAGTTCCTGTTGTAGTACCATATAATGTCTTACAATCCTGTGAATAGATCTGATATCCTGTTGGAGCTCCAAATCTAGACCAAGCCAGACTAATTGAACTTGTTGATAAGGCCTTGGCTGACAGTGATACCACTGCAGGGCTTACAATATTGAAGTGAAGCATCTTGGTTCCTGTGAAGTTACCAATTCCCTGCACCTCTACTGTTGCTGTTCCCGGGAATGTTGTATTGCTATAGCTTGCAATAAATTCCTTTCCAGATGTCAATTCCTTATCATTATACACAATAGTTACAGGTGGATTCAATGGTGAACCTGTATATGTGTTGTTCATAAGCTGTGTTACCTGACAGTCGTTTATATTCTTTGGAACAATTGTAAAGTTCACTGTCAGAGTTTCTTCCTGGCCATTGATAGCCAATGGTATTGAAACTGTTATTGCACCAACATTTACATTGTCATGACCGCCTTTGGCATCTGTGTAAACTACATTTTCTGGATCGTAATTTACTTCCTGACCATTTGGCATTGTAATAACAAAGTCTGGTGTAATCGCCTTTCCTGTATATACAATCTCATTAGCATATCCTGATACATTTAACAATGCAGCATCAAATCCAATATCATAGGTTGCAGCTGTGCTACCTGTGTAGAACTGACTTATAGGAGTGATTGTTGCCACACCCTGAGTCTCGCTCTCATTGTAAGTAGCCTCGAAGTCTTCACCCTGAACCAATGTATTGCCACCACAGATTACTGTCACCGGAGGATTAATAGCCTCACCAGTATAGAACTGTGTTGGAATATTTACCTCAGCATCTGCCAGATTTGCGTAGATAATAAAGTTCTTCTCAACCTCACCTACATAATTGCCCACACCAGTAACTTTGGCTGTGGCAAAACCGGCATTTATATTATTGGTAAGTGTAAGTTCATAATCTGTTGACTCAAGAGTCACTGTCGGATTCACTCCATCATTGTAATCAACTGTAAATACCGGAACAATCTCATTTCCTGTGTAAGGAATTCTATCCTCAGCAAAGTTGATCTCGAATGCATCTGTTATATTTCTAGGTCTGATTTCAAACTCACATACCTTGGTATCAGCACCAACTGCGTAATTGCCTTTCAAATGTATAGTAACATTTGCCTTGCTTCCAGCTGTGCTCACATCATGATTGTTGTTATATTCAAATGCATAATTCTCTTCTGTCAGAGGCTCTGTTGTTGAAATCTCATCATCATATACCTTGACAGTAGGTTGGAAGCTGCTGCCATTATAAATGGCATAATACTTACCATTTTCATCCTTTTCCAAACCTTCTAATACAACTCTAATCTTGCTTAAGTTAGCAGATTTCTGAGCTATCTCATAATTCTTGAAAGGAGTTCCATAATAATTGCCAATACCTTTTACAGCAAATGTCTTGGTTCCTGCATTTATCGGATCATCCACATCTACCAATTCATAGTCTCTACCTTCTCTCAGAAGTTCAGAGCCTAAGTATACGCTGTATGAGCTTGGCACATGTCTCTTGCCATCATAAGTAAATCTGTTTGGAGCAATATTTACAGTTGCATTCTGAATTGATTTACCTATGTTAAATGTCTTATCGATGGTTCCACCATAATTACCTAAACCGGTAATTGTAACTGTTGGAGCCTGTGCCTCGTCCTTGCCTGCTGAGTTCACATTATTTTTGTAAGCGATAGAATAATCAACTCCCTCAGTCAATGTCTGTGAAGAACCTGTCAACTTAATATTCTTTACAACAACAGGTGGCTCAACTGACTGACCTGTATAATCATTTTCCTGCTGAACCTCAATAGAGATGTATTCTGCATCATCTAGCGGTCTAGGATCTACAACAAATGTAGTATTAAGTGAATTGTAGAATCCACCCTTTCCAGTAACAATGATATTGTAGCTTCCAGCATCCTTGATTGCACCAGATCCGTTGTATGTAATCTCGTAATCATTGTGCTCTGTCAGAGTATATGTCTCACTGCTTCCACCGATTGGACAAGTAACTGTAACCTTTGGAACAATCACTCCACCGGTATATACCTGAGAAGAATTCTCCAGGCTTACTGTTCCTCCAAGAAGGTTAACCTGTGTAACCTTGAATTCCACAGTCTTGCTTCCAGTGTAATTAGATCCCATCGCTGTAAATACTGCCAACGCATGGTCAGTAACTACAGTATTATTTGAAAATGTTACTGCAAAATCTACATCCTTAGTTAATGTATGACCCTTGTAAGATACATTGATATTTGGAACAACATTCTGTCCGCCGGCATATCCTACATCATCAACTCTGAAATCAACATTTGCAAAATCAACTGCTGAGATATTAAATGATACGCTCTTGGTTCCATAATAATTTCCACTTCCGATTACAGTAACCGAAGCAGTTCCAGCATTCATATTGTTGGCATAACTTACAGTATAGTCTTTGCCTTCTACCAAAGTCTTGCCGCCTTGAATCACGCTAGGGCTTGGTGTAATCAGACTTCCAGTATATTCGTAACTTGGGTTGATTCCACCAATTGTAGAACCGGCAATATCCAATCCTACAATATCAAATTCCATAGTCTTGCTTCCTGTTACAGCATCTTCCTGACCGGTTGCAGGTGAAACTGTCACGCTTCCCTTTCCTGCATTGGTATTCTCACCATATTCGATCTTGTATTTATCAGAAGGCACTGGATTTCCATCACTTCCTGTTACAGTCACGCTAGGCTTATATTGACTACCTGTATATGGATAACTTGGATCCACACCAGATATAACCACATTGGCCAGATCATACTTGATTGGGAATGTCACAGTCTTTGAACCTGTGAAATATGTATTAGATGCATCCTTTAATACGATTGAACCAGATGCTGAACCAATACTGTCATTCTCACCATATTCAACTGCGTAATCTGTTCCTCTTGTAAGTACGTTGCCGTTATATGTTACAACGAAGTTTGTCGGCTTAATTGCAGTTCCGTTGTAATCATAGTAATCTCTCAAGCCAATAACCTTGGCATCATTTAAATTACCTCGTACATCCACATTGTAGCTTGTTGTACCTGTAAGATAATCATTTCCAATTACAGAGACAGCGCATACTCCAGGATACTCGCAAATGTATGCAATAGAGTAATTAGCAGCTGGAACTGTAGCTGTTGTCTTATCACCAGTTGTTACATCATTGTAATATACCTTGAACTTGTTCTTGTCCAGGCCAGTTACATTCATCTTGCCATCTGTTCCCAATGTTGCATTGTATACATTGGTTGATGCTTCCACTGTAAAGAGCGAACCGTTGGTAATGTCACCTACAATCTTGAACTTGGTACTTGCAGTTCCACTGAAGGTTCCCTTACCCTGAATATTTACTGTAGCCTCACCTACAGTTTTATTATTTACATAATTTACAATCTCATAATCAGTATCCTTCACAAGCTGTCTACCATCATAGAATACTGCAATTTCAGGTGTAATATCGTAACCTGTGTATGTCTGATTCTCAATTGGGCTGAAAGTCAACTTGCTGTTATTAGTAATATCTCTTGTAACAATACTGAAGTTCTTGGTAAGTGTACCCTGGAAGTTACCCTTTCCAGTTACAACCACCTCTGCAGTATCCTCACCTACATTTATATTATTGTTGTAAGTAACTTCATAATCTTTATCCAGAACAAGTGCAACTCCGCCCTTTGATACTGTGATAGATGGAGCAATCTTCTTGCCTGTATAAATCTGATCCTCAATATTACTGATTGTATACTCTGCTAAATCAGCCTGCTCAATTGTATAAGTCTTGGTCATTGAGCCAAAATAGTTACCGATTCCAGTAATTGTAACTGTATAAGTACCAACATTTGGTCCAACATTTTCCGGCTCAACCTTGTAATCTACGCCCTTGGTCAAAGTCATTGTGTCATATACAATTGTTGGATTTGGAACCAGTGGGCTTCCGTCATATACTTTTCTGAAGTTATTCGCTTCACTGACATCAAATGTCTTGGTTGTATTTTCAAATGATACCGGCTGAATTCTATAATCAATTACAAATGATCCGTAGTAATCACCCTTTCCGGTAACAGTTGCGCTGATCTTGTTGATTGTACCCTTGGTATTATAAGTATCAGCATCAGCAGAACTGTTAAATGTATCTGAGTGATATGCAATATCGTAATCTACGCCCTCAGTCAGCTCTACAGCTCCATTTGAAAGTGTAAGCTTGATTTCAGGTCTCTCGTTTCCAATATAATCAATATAGAAGGTTCCTTCTGCAGTTGATCTATATGCCTCATGAGTATATGGGTCTGCAACTGTATAAGCAGCATTGGTAATTGAACTACCAATAATATATTCCCACTCTCTTGTACCAGTGTAGTTGCCTGTACCAGCAATAGTTGCTATCTTGCCTTCGCCGGAAGTCATAGCCTCGTCCCCCACATTGATTGTGTAGGACTCATCAACATTTAATTTCTTGATTGCAAGAGAATTATCATTAATTACAAGTTTAGGTACTGTATATGTCTTGCCATCAACAGTCTTCTTCTCTGTTCCATTTGACAGAACTTCGATAGACTCATCATTGATATCCTTTGGATTAATTCTAAACTTTATAACAGCCTGTGCATTCTTGTACACGCCCACACCATCAATTGTAACTGTAGCCTCTCCAGCTCTTACATTATGTGAATAAGATACCAGGTAGCTTTGGATAGCATAAACTCTGGTATTGCCATCATATACTACAATCTCAGGCTTAATATCATAGCCAGTATATGTAGCTTCATAAGCAGTAGTATAATTTACTCCGTCAAATGTTACTGCCTCTCCGCCAATTGTAAATGTCAATCCAGCGAATCCCTTTGGAGTAATCTCATAATTAGCAGTCTTGGTTCCTGTTAAATTACCCTTACCAGTAACTGTAGCAGTAGCGCTACCTACCATAATATTGTCTGTGAATCCCAATGTATAATCTACATTTTCTCTCAATGTATTACCCTGATATTTCACAGTAACTGTTGGCTTCACCTGATTTCCAGTATATTCAAATACTGTCTTATCAAGCTCTACAGTCACATCATTATTTCCTGTAATATCAAGAGGTGATATCGGGAAAGTAGATGTCAATGTACCCTGATAATTTCCTATACCAGTTGCTGTAACTGTAGCATCACCCACATTTACATTGTTGTCATATGTAATTTCATAATCCACTCCGTTTGTCAATCTCTTGCCACCAGATACAACTGTGATCTCTGATGAAGGGAGTGTTATTTCTGCTCCGGTAAATGTTCTTGTCTCTCTGTAAATCGAGAGAGAACCAGTCATATTCTTTGGTGTGATTTTAAATGTTGTCTTAAAGCTCTTGCCTGCATAGATTCCAAGTCCAGTAACTGTGATTTCAGCAACACCAGCATTCTTGTTGGCAGAATAGCTGAGAGAATAATCATCCCCCTCTTCAAGTTCCACATTTCCCATCTCAATTACTACGCCTGGAGTCTGGTTGGCGCCTGAATATACTGCAGAATAATTTGAAGCAGCCACCCCATCATTTACTGCAACAGCGGAAGTTCCGCCTACAGATACCATAGGGTCCTTCTCAAAATCTCCAATAATTGAGAAATATAATTCATTCTCCCCCTTGAAGTTGCCCTTACCTGTAAGAACAACCATCATTCTACGAGAAATATTCTTGTTATTAACATAATCAACTTCGTAATCTGTTCCAGCCACGAGATTGTATGATGTACCATCTGTATTATCAATACTCAAAGCTACAGATGGTGTAATTGCTGAGCCAGTATGTACGAACTTACCTGTTCCATCAGTTGGAATTATATTGCCTGCTGCATCTGTTACAGATACATTTACAGATGTAATCTTGCGCTTATCAATTGTGAATTCCTTGGTAATGCTTCCTGTGTAACCCTTGGTTGAATCACCTGTTATTGTCACAGTTCCTTTACCGGCCTTGATATTCTCACCGTAAGATAATTTCACATTGTCCTTGAAATTAGCAATTTCTGTCTCGCCATCATATTTTGAAATATAAGTAACTGTAGGTTTCTTCTGACTTCCATCAAAAGCAATATTGGTATATGGAAGAACTGCGTCCACCACTGTAGAAATATCAATAGCACTTGATGAGCTTGCAGTCACCTCATAATTAGCTCTTGTAAGCTCTGTTCCTGCATAGTTGCCAATTCCTGTTACAGTAATCTGATATACAGGATTTCCACCAGCACTAACTCCTGTCTGAATAGCAGAAGCTACAAAGTCAACATCCATTGTAAGACTTCCTACAATTGCTGATGTAACTGTTCCCGAACTAATATCAATTCCAAATGTTGCTGCATCCACAGTTGCCTGATCAAAAGTTGCTGCGCCAATTGTATATTCCAAAGTCTTGGTATATCCTGCGTAAGCACCCTTTCCTGTAACAACAGCACGAGCTGTTCCCATGTTGGTGCAATCATAATAATCTACTGTATAATCATTTCCCAATGTAAGAGCCGAATCACAGGTAACTGTAACTGCAGGCTTCTTCTCTGTTCCATCATAAGTATAAGCTGTCTGAGCTAATTCGGACTTAATTACATAGATATCAGCAGAAGCCGACTTTCCACCAGCTGTAGCTGTAACAACAGACTTACCAGTTGTGCTAGACGAAGCCTTCTGCACAAGACCACTTGTAGGATCAACAATGGCACTGCTTCCGGAAGAAACTGCAAATTCTACAGTTCTTAAGTAAGCAGGAGTAAGAGTAGCCACAAGTGTCTCTGTTGCATCATCATCCGCATCAAAGAATACAGCTGAGTGATTCAGGGTTACAGCTGTAATATCAGACACAGAATCAGTAGGAGTTGTATTTACATCAAACACACTCACCCCTCTGTTGTACCAACCGCCTGATGCTTCCTTTTCAAATCCAACTCCGGCTGTTGCGCTGGTACTCTTGTAATATGAAATAACACCAGTTGAACTTGTAAGTGTGATTACAACAGAGAATGTCTCTCCTCTGGCAACTGTTATAGGTGTAGGCACGCTAAAGTCGATTCGTGTCTCTCCTGTTCCAGTTACAGGCACTGTATTATTAATATCACATACTCTCTCACCACTGGTTGGATTAGATGTATCTGTAAGATTCTGGTATAGAGAAATAGTATAGTTTACTGTCTGAGCTTCTGTCAGCAACAGCTTGAAACTACCTCCTGTAACCGTCTCGTAATTGGCAGCATTGGATGTGCATACCTGAGCGATAGAACCGCCGCTGGATACATAAGAAGATGCATCATTTCCTACACCCATATAACTAGCTTGAATTCTCTGCCCGGCAAATATTGTTGTAACCACCATAACAGTAGCTAACACCAACGCCTCAATTCTACTTTTCAATCTTGTATTCTGTCTCATAGAAACACCTTTATTCCTTTCGTCTGTACCCTGATTATCAAACGATTTCAAGTTCTTATATTTTTTGCTGCGCCATATTAGCACATTTTCTATTAAATATATTGTATGTTTTTCTGTTAAATATCATCCATAGTCCGCCCCTAAAAAAGGGCATAAATATATTTATAGATTTTCTATCGGATAATACACTTTAATACTTTACCTTTTTTAGTCAAATTTTTAATAATTTTTTCAAATATATCTATATATTGTGTTTTCCCGCAAAAATCTCATGCCTATAAATGCATTTTTATAATCCACATATTTATCCTATTACATGAAAAATCGCCATCCGAAGATGGCGATAATCATATCAAATTCTTATTCAATTTTATGCTTCGCAAAGTTTCATGCGAATCTCTTTGGTAATAATATCAGTATAACTAAATGAAAGAAGCTGAGAAGGTCTATCCTCAGTATCTTCTGTCAATATAGTGAAAACGCTTGGATACGCTTCCTGAATGACACCTTCCTGAATGTCAATCTTATTACGTCCCTTATCCAACTGGATAACTACCCTGCTGCCACACTGTTGCTGTACTGATGCACGTACTTTATTTACGTCTGAATGTTCCATGAACAATATACCTCCTAGCGCTATCGGTCAAGCCGATGCATCGAGTGTATTTTATCATACTTGAAGGCGCTTTTCAAGTTTTGCTTTATTGTGATAAAGCACCACAGTGCATCTATAATGTTTTCTCATCCTCTATAAGCATCTGCTGAATCACAGCCTGTGTCTGTGCTCCAACATGCTTCTTATCTTCTATATCCTCCGGCATAATAGGCTTGCCGAAATGAATAATCACTTTGGCCGGCTTAATAAACGGAAAGTGTCTCTCAAACAATTCATCTGTATTAGTAAATGCCACCGGAATTATTGGACACCCAGTTTTGGTAGCCATTTTGAAGGTGCCCTCCTTAAAAGGCGCCATAGCTCCATTCTTGCTTCTGGTTCCCTCCGGGAACACGAAAACAGATATTCCTGATTTAATATAATCAATTGCCTGAAGCACTACACGCAGTCCATCTCTTGGATTATCTCTATCTAAAAACAGACAGTGAATTCTATTCATCCAGATTGGCAGAATCGGAACCTTCTCCAGATTATTCTTGGCAATATATCCAGCTCTTCCCACTGTATAAGGATAAGAAATAATCACATCAAATATAGATCTATGATTTCCTATATACAAAACTGCAGTATTGGCAGGAATATTTTCCAAGCCTCTCACATCTACCTCTGCTCCGCTTATGGCCGTTATACAACTTAAGCCCCAGCGAACAATATTGCCTGTTAGCTTTTCAGCCTCTCTGGCACTGACCTTGCTATATAAGTGCAGCAATCCAAGTACAGGCAATCCAATTATCAAATATAAAATCAGGTATAACACCGCCAATATCGATCTAATCATATTAATTCCTCCCAAGCACGAATGACAACAAGACACCCGAGCTCATCTTTTCTTTAAAATGATTATAAACTATATCATTTACATTTTCCAAAAAAAATGCTATTTTCATCTCATGAATTAAGACAATTTATATAGAAGGATTCTCATGCCAATGCCAGATAACAAGGAAAATAAAAACAAAATAGCTGTCTTTCTCGCCAACATCCCGGATTTTATTTATACCATCTCCTACAGTATCGCTCTGGCAGGATTCATAATTATATTTATAAAATCGCTGAGAAATATTACGAATTTCACTGCCGCACCTCTTCTATATATAGGAGAGTTTATTCTGGGAATGATAGCAACAGGATTTGCAGGCATGATTTTGACCATGGTACTTGGTCTGATATATAGATTAATCCGGCGATTATTCTAAATCTCACATTCGAAGATATATCATTTCACACATATATTAATCGCCAAACAATTTACGCATATAAAAAAGCTTCCGAGAAGATTTCCCGGAAGCTATATTTATATTCATCATTATTAGATATTGAAAATATCGCTGTACTCTTTCAGAGCGCCCTCTGTATCATGAGCCAATACTCTCTTGGCAAGAACCTTACCAAGCTGTACACCTTCCTGATCAAAGCTGTTAACATTCCATACAAATCCCTGGAACATAACCTTATTCTCAAAGTGTGCCAGAAGCGCACCTAATGACTCAGGTGTGAGCTTGTCTCCCACAATAATACTTGAAGGTCTGCCACCCTCAAATTTCTTGTTATTATTCTCATCTTCCTTACCGCAAGCAAAAGCAACAATCTGTGCAACTACATTTGCGCAAAGCTTCTGCTGACTTGTACTATCCTGAATTACAACATCATTTCCAATCTGATTGTTCTTGAAACCTACAAACTGAAGAGGAATAATATCTGTTCCCTGATGAAGCAACTGGTAGAAGGAATGCTGACCATTTGTTCCCGGCTCACCGAAAATAACAGGGCCAGTCTTGTAATCGACAAAGTCACCAAATCTATTTACAGACTTACCATTTGATTCCATATCCAACTGCTGCAAATGAGCCGGGAATCTGCTAAGTCCCTGAGAATATGGAAGAACAGCTGTACTCTCATATCCCAATACATTTCTCTCGTATACTCCAATAAGTGCATCCAACATTGCTGCATTCTCTGTAAGCTTAGCATTTGTTGAAAGCTTATCAGCCTCTGCTGCACCATTTAAGAATCTGGCAAATACATCTGCACCAAAGGCAAGAGACAATACAGCTCCACCAACTGCAGAAGTCGAAGAATATCTACCTCCAATATAGTCATCCATGTAAAATGCTGCCAAATAATCATCACTCTTGGCAAGAGGAGATGTCTCACTTGTAACAGCAATCATATGTTTAGATGCATCCAAACCAGCCTTGGCAAGGGCATCCTTTACAAATGATTCATTAGTCAATGTCTCAAGTGTAGTACCAGATTTTGATACCAATACGAAAATACTATGTGCCACATCCACCTTATTTAATACTGCAGATGCATCATCCGGATCTACATTGCTGATAAACTCAGCATTCATCTTGAATGTATTATTTGCCTTGGCCCAATTCTCCAATGCAAGATACATAGCGCGTGGTCCCAAATCACTACCGCCGATACCAATCTGAACTACAGTAGTAAATTTCTCACCAGCTCCATTTACAATTTCACCATTGTGAACCTTATTAGCAAAATCAGCAATTCTATTCTGCTGCTCCACATAGAATTCTCTCTTGTTCACACCATCAGCTACAACATCAGCTCCAAGCTGACCACGAGTCAACTGATGAAGAACAAGTCTCTTCTCTCCAGTGTTGATAACGGCGCCTTCATATAACTCTTTATATTTCTCCACAAGCTGTGCCTCTGAAGCCAACTCTTCAAGAGTCTGTAACACGTCAGCATTCACTTGCTTTGCCGCATAATTGTAATTCATTCCCGCGCCCATCTTCACTGAGTACTGGCGAACTCTGTCGGCTCCATTCTCTCCAGACATTTCCTGTTTCAAGTCAACTGCATTCTTTAAACCCTGCAACTTCTTGTACGAATCCAGGGTATCAAGATTCTTCCACTCTGTCATTTACATTTCCTCCTTATACAAATCCATTCACTCAATCTAGGATTATACCCGTTGACCTGGCAGTTTTCAATATTTTATCTCTCCAAATATTTCCACAACTCCTCAACAGGTATCGGTTTAGAGAACTTATATCCCTGCAGATAATCTGCATCGCAATCCACGCACAGATCCTCTAACTCCTCAGATTCTACCCCTTCAAAAAGTATCTCGTATCCAAGCTCCTTAAAAGCTCCTGCGAAATGCTTCATTATATACCAAGCCCTCTTATCCCCAAGGGAATAAATAAGCATTGATCTATCTATTTTAACAACGTCCATTCCCAACTTCATAACTCTCTCAAAGTTGGAATAACCTGTACCAAAATCATCCAGGTAGAATTTAATACCATATTTTTTCAATGCACTAATTCTATCATGTATGATTTCATAATCACTATCGCTTTGACCTTCCGTGAGTTCTATGGCAATCCTCTCTTCCGGCACATTATTCTCGTGGATAATATCTATAATATTGCTACAGAAATTAGAATCACGCAGCTCATCCAAAGAGAAGTTTATAGACATTCTCTCTATCTTATATCCATCATCCAACAATTGACGCAAGGCCTTACATGTCTTATTGACAATTATCCTGCTTAGGAAATGTATAATTTTCTTCTGCTCTGCTATTTTTATGAATACATCCGGATAAATCATACCGTATTTCGGTATTTCAATTCTCATGAGAGCTTCCGCTGTATCAAATACACCTGTATGCATATTCTTCACAGGCTGGCAGTATACCTTTACTCTGGAGTCATTTAAATCACTTTTCTCTGCAATATCCTGCAACTGCTCCACAATATATTCCATCTTGGAATATCTCTCTATCTCATCCTCTGTTGCAATTCGTGATGTATTATAATCCATCCTGCCTAAAGCATAGGTCATAATATCTTTTAATTGATCCAGATTCTTCACAAAATCCACATCATGCAACGCCAGAATTTTATAATCCAACATATAGTCTCTATAATATATAGGAAGTTCCTCCTGCACCAGAGAATATAATCTGGCCTTAGCAGCATCGCTGGCACCATGCCTTCTAATGGCCATAACATATATACCCTTCTCGTAATTAAAAAGCATTGCATTCTTAAAATATGTCTGCCATGTCGTATACAAAATTCGGCCTAGTCCCAGAGGTAATTCCCTCATATCCCCAAGTCTGATTTCCAGAATCACATAATCCACGTTGCGCTCACGCTTATTGGCATGCTTTATAAAACTTGCAAGAGCATTCTTGTCCATGGAACCTGTAATCAAATCAAAAGGTTTTGAGTGAACAAGTATAAGCACAGCAATAATAGGAATCAAAAATGTAGAGGTTGTAAATGTATTGGAATCCATGGTATTTTCAACAATCATTACCGCCGCCACGACTAATTCTACAATAATAAATGTAATTCGAAGTTGCTTAATCAAACGCTTTCTATAACCAAGTAACAGATAAGCTATAAAAACCATGCATATAATATATGTCACCGTAAAAGGCTTCACATAGGTACTGTCATACCATAGTCCATCATTTTTATAGAATCCAATCTTGGTTATTGGAGATAATATATCTGCGATAACACCAATATTTACAATGATCCCCATAATATCTCTCAATGTATTAAATTTGTTGGCCGGGAATCCCACAAGTTTGGTCATGTAGATTGTAAATAAGAACAATGCCCAAAGCAGACAAGAATGATACACATCCCTTGTCAGAAAAACAAAAGTTGTAAAACTTGGCATGTAGGTAACCACCAAAGCAAAAGCAATATTTGCCAACGCTCCAACCATCACAATTCTAATGGCCTTGCTTACCTGTCTAAAATCGTTTTCCGTTGTAAAAAACAACGCCTGTCTTATAAGTACAAGCAACACAAAACAGGTGATAGCACTAATGATATCACCTGCATATGAATACGTACTTATTAAGTCCTCTATCCTCATATCGTTAAGCCTCCTATGTCAGGGTTGTATAGCTTAAACTTCCAAATCAGCCTTGTAAATCTCATAAACTCAAACAGTCAAAATACATATATATTTCTACCTGCTCAAATAGTATAACATATCCTTATATAAAGGTACTAGATTTTTATCACACTGTTTCTATCAAAGTTTACTTAAAATTTACCCAGTTCCTATACCCTATCAGCCATAGGCAACCAGGCAAACTATATTAAATTATACAAACCTTTGAAAATGTATAATTGTATCTAACATACTTTTTTCTTTGTATATGTCATATTTTTTTAGTTTTTCATATACTGACAAGTGTTAAATGAGAAATAATACATTAGAAAAGGTTAAGAATGGGAGGAAGTATTATGGCTTCTATGATCGAAAGAACTCAGCACGCAGCTGAGCGTAAAGTCTTCGAAAAGCTCATTGACAGCATTGTTGGAAAACTCCAGGGCGCTGACAGTGACGAGGCAAGAACAAAAGTATATTTACAACTTATTGATAAGGCTCAGAAATTCTGGGGTTCATCAGAAGATGACAAAGCAAAATTTGAATTTGTCAAAGAGTATGTAAAAGATCCAAACAACCGCTGGGTAAAATTCATTAACAGAGTATTAGATGAGACAAATCCTCAGTACGCTAGAAAGTTCTTATTAAACTTAGGATATGAAGCTTTCTTCAGAGGAACAAAACTTATCCGCGAAAACAGAAAGAAGTACGATTGCAACATTCCATGGCTTATTCTTTTTGATCCAACTGACGCATGTAACATGCATTGTGTAGGTTGCTGGTCAGGTACATATGGACATAAAAACAACATGTCATATGAAGACATGGACAAGATTGTAAGAGAAGGTAAGGAATTAGGTACATACCTGTACATGATGACAGGTGGAGAACCACTTGTTCGCAAGAAAGATATCCTTCGCCTTGCTGAAGAGCACAACGATGCAATGTTTGCAATCTTTGACAACTCTACACTTATTGATGAAGAGTTCTGTGAGAAAGTTATCGAATTAGGTAATATTACATTCCTTCTTTCAATTGAAGGCTCACCAGAAACAAATGATGCAAGACGTGGAGATGGTCACTATGACGCAGTTATGAAGGCTATGGACCTCTTCAAGAAATATGGTATTGTATACGGAACTTCAATCTGCTACACAAGACAGAACATTGAAGCTGTAACAGACGAGAAATTCCTTCGTTTCATCGCTGACAAGGGTGCAAGATTTGGTTTCTACTTCCACTATATGCCAGTAGGACAGAATGCTGTACCAGAGCTTATGCCTACAGTTGAGCAGCGTGCCAAGATGGTAGAAACAATCCGTTGGGTCCGCACAGGAGATAACGATATCGGATTCTTCCCTATGGACTTCCAGAATGACGGCGAATTTGTAGGTGGATGTATTGCAGGTGGACGTAACTACTTCCATATCAATGCACAGGGTGACGCAGAGCCTTGCGTATTTATCCACTTCTCAAATACAAATATTCATGACAACTCAATCCTTGAGATGTTACAGAGCCCTCTCTTCAAGGCATACCACGAGGGACAGCCATTTAACAGAAATCACTTGCGTCCATGCCCAATGCTTGAGAATCCTAAGCTCTTGAGAGAAATGGTTGAAAAGACTGGAGCACATGGAACAAATGCTGAAAGTGATGAGACTGTAGAACACTTATGTGCAAAATGCGATAACTATGCTGAAGAATGGGGTCCTGTTGCAGATAAGATCTGGGCTAATCAGAAGCACAGCACTACAGGCTATGTAAACTACACTAAAGAAAAGGCTGAAAATCCTGAGCTTGCAGCTTTCGAGCATGCTGATGGAACAATAGGTTTAAGAGATGAGGATTTACAGTTAAAATACGGAAAGAAAGCACAGAAAGAAGCTTAATTTCATATAGAGCCAGAAGAAAAGCTCCTAGCCAAATGGTTAGGAGCTTTATTGTGCCATTTTTTAATTAAATTACTCAGATTCTGTCATCTGCTTTTCATAGGCCTCAAGAATCATATTCTGCAATGATTCTCTTGTCTCAGACTTTATAGGATGTGCAATATCTTTATACTCTCCCTCAGCAGTTTTTCTGCTAGGCATTGCTATAAACATTCCCTTCTCGCCTTCTATAACCTTGATGTCGTGAACTACAAATTCACCATCTATAGTTATAGATACCACTGCTTTCATCTTTCCTTCTTTTTCAATCTTTCTGATACGAATGTCTGTGATCTGCATAAAATCATTCCTCCCCGTTTCTTTTATCTTCTGATACCAAATCGTATCTGTCTCGCTTTTCAGCAACTATCTTGATATCGCCTTCTTCACCTACATAACGAGATCCATTTAAAATAGTCTCATTACTTTCTATAATGCAATTCTCAAGATATACATCATCACCTATATATGCACCATTTAGCACAAGAGAATTCTTTATCACTGTATTTGTTCCAATGAATACCTTTTTAAATATTACTGAATTCTCTATAGTACCATTTATAATACATCCACTTGCCACCAGGCTATTTTTCACATTGGCACCGTTGTTGTATTTGGCCGGCGGCAAATCATAGGACTTCGAATAAATAGGTGGATCCTCGTGAAAGAAGAAATCCCGCACATCCTTCTTCAGAAAATCCATATTGGTTCTGTAATATCCTTCCACACTGGCGATATTACTCCAGTATCCAGGAATCTTGTATCCTGCAATCTTCTTAGAACCTGTCATCCTCATGAAGACATCTGTAACGAAATTATACCTTCCCTCTTCATTACATTGTTCCAGAAGTTCTATAAGAGTTCGCCTTCTTATAATGTATATTCCTGTTGATACTATATCTGACTTAGGAGCTAATGGCTTCTCCTCGAAGCTTATCACCTCTCCCTTATCATCCAATTGAACAACACCATATCTCTTGCCATCTTCCCATTCCGGAAGCTTGGCACAGGCAATAGTAACATCAGCCTGCTTGGCAATATGGTAATCTAACATGTCATTATAGTCCAACTTATATACGCAATCTCCACTGGCAATAATAACATAAGGCTCATGCCTCTCCTTTAGGAAATTGATATTCTGCCACATGGCATCTGCAGTGCCTCTATACCACCAGCTGTTATCTGGAGTTATAGTCGGTGTAAACAGGAATAATCCGCCTTGCTTACGACCGAAATTCCACCATTTAGATGAATTCAAATGCGCATTCAATGATCTGGCATTAAACTGGCTCAAAACTGCCACAGTTTGAATACCAGAGTTGGTCATATTACTCAAAACAAAATCTATAGCTCTATAACTACAGCTAATCTCCATTGCAGATACAGCTCTCTTGTCCGATAGATTCTGCATTCTCTTGCTGTCTCCTCCAGCAAGTACAATACCTATAGCTTTCATTCCTCATCACCGCCCTTCACGATGAATCCTCCCGCAGGCAAACTGCCATTCGGATATTCATCCTTTGATGTCTCACCTTTAATAGCTGTATTTTTTCCAATATTCACATCGGACGGAATTACTGATTTTGCACCAACTGTTACAAGGCCAAAAGAATATACTGATTTATTCAACTCACTAGGAGCCTCATCTCCTGTTCCCATTGTAATATTGTCACCCAGAATACAATCCTCTGCAATGATTGCCTTCTCTATATAACAATTCTCGCCAATTTTAGTACCTGCCATGATAATAGAATCATGGACCTCAGTACCTTCTCCAATCACAACTCCCGCTCCGATCACACAATTTCTGACCTTACCATATATCTCTGCCCCTGCGCTGATAATAGCTTTCTCAACATAGGCATTCTCAGAAATATACTGAGGTTCAATTGTGGCCTGCTTGGTATAAATCTTCCAGAATTCTTCGTACAGATTAAATTCAGGAATCAAATCAATGAGCTCCATATTAGCTTCCCAATATGAACCCAAGGTACCTACATCCTTCCAATAATCATTGAATTCGTATGCATATAATTTGCAATTTTTTTCAAAACAATATGGAATAATATGCTTTCCAAAATCGCAATTTGACTGATCCTTCAGCGCAATAAGCGCATCCTTCAAAACATTCCATGAGAATATATATATACCCATGGATGCCAGATTACTGCTTGGCTTTGCAGGCTTCTCCTCAAATTCAGTAATACGCCTTTTACCATCAGCTACAACAATACCAAATCGACTAGCTTCCTCAAGAGGAACAGGAATTGCTGCAATAGTAACATCGGCTCCATTAAGTTTATGGAAGTCCAACATTGCTTCATAATCCATTTTATAAATGTGATCACCTGATAGAATTAATACATAGTCCGGATCGTAACTTTCCATGTATTTCATATTCTGATAGATGGCATTGGCTGTTCCTGTGTACCACTCACTATTGTCACTTCTTTCATACGGCGGAAGAATTGTAACTCCTCCACTGTTTCTATCCAAGTCCCAAGGTATACCAATACCAATATGACTATTCAAGACCAAAGGCTGATATTGTGTAAGCACTCCAACTGTATCAATGCCTGAGTTAATACAGTTGCTAAGCGGAAAATCAATAATTCTATATTTTCCCCCAAAAGATACTGCTGGTTTAGCAACATCTGAAGTCAAGACACCAAGTCTACTGCCCTGCCCACCGGCCAATAGCATGGCAATCATTTCTTTATGTACCATAATCTCGTCACCCCTTTTCTAGCACAATATACAAGCTATCTTCCAAATGGAAGACCATGCAAAAATGCATATTATCAACTCACCCGTTTTAAGCCGACTGTCTTAGTAAAAGTATATCATAACCCCGAGTTTTTGTGCAACAAATTCCATAATTGTATGTAATTTTGCATATAATTTATATTCACGTCTGAAAAATCCTTTTTGCCACAGGATATAAAAGCTCTTTCCTTGAAAATAATCACAATAAGGCTATAATATAAGGTACGCTATAAACAATGTATTTAAATAAGAGGTGTTATTTCAAATGTATAAAATCGATTTTAACAACCCAATACATGTCCATTTCATAGGAATCGGTGGAGTAAGCATGAGTGGCTTAGCTGAAATCCTACTGGACAAAGGGTTTACAATATCCGGATCAGACAATAAGGAAAGCGACTTAACCAAGAGACTCATATCAAATGGTGCCAAAGTCTCATATCCACAATCAGCATCCAATGTAGATGCAGACATTGATGTCTTCGTTTACACTGCTGCAATTCATCCGGACAACCCAGAATATAAGGCAGCAGAGGCAACAGGTAAACCAATGCTTACAAGAGCAGAACTTCTGGGACAGATTATGGAAAATTATAATCAGTCCATTGCCGTTTCAGGTACTCATGGCAAGACATCTACAACTTCCATGATCAGTCAGATTCTGCTGGAGGCCAACACTGATCCAACTATTTCCATTGGTGGAATCTTCAAAACCATTAACAGCAATATCAGAGTAGGACAATCAGATACATTTATCACAGAAGCCTGTGAATACACCAACAGCTTCCACTCATTCTATCCTAGATACTGCGTCATATTAAATGTAGAAGAGGATCACATGGACTTCTTCAAGGATATTAATGAGATTCGCCAAAGCTTCCACAAATTTGCAGGTAACACTGCCGAAGATGGATATATCATTATCAACGGAAGTATTCCAAGATTTGAAGAGATCACTGAAGGTTACTCTCCAAAAGTTATTACCTTTGGCCTGAATCCTGACTACGATGTGCATGCCGTAGATATATCATATAACCAGCAAGGGTGCGGCATCTTCACACCGGTTGTATATGGCGAAAAGCTTCCTGCTATCACTTTGCAAATACCAGGGGAGCATAATATATCAAATGCTCTCGCCGCCATTGCCGTAACCACACAGATGGGCATTGACACTGAAAATATTGTAAAAGGTTTGGAAAGCTTTGGAGGAGCAGACAGACGATTCCAGGTAAAGGGTACTTATAAGGGTGCAACAATTGTAGATGATTACGCTCATCACCCCACAGAAATTGCCGCCACACTTGAAGCAGCCAAGAACTATCCTCACAATAGAATTATATGCATCTTCCAGCCTCACACATATACCAGAACCAAGGCCTTCCTTGAAGACTTTGCCAAGGCTTTGTCCTTAGCAGACGTAGTAGTGCTGGCAGACATTTATGCCGCTCGTGAAAAAGATATCTACGGAGTAAGTTCAAAAAACATTTTGGAACTTCTACAAAAAGAAAATGTAGAAAGTTACTACTTCCCTACTTTTTCTGAAATTGAGGAATTTATTTCAAAAAATTGTATGAACCATGACTTGTTGATAACTATGGGAGCCGGAGATGTTGTAAACATCGGCTCGGACCTTTTGAACATGTAGTTATCCACTCTATCCACAATCCACACCAGTGTATTATCCACGTTGGATTGTGGATTTTTTATGCCTTATTTTACTGCATTTTCTCGATTTATCCACAATCCCTCAACCCTCGAAACCCCTTGATTTTACTGGCTTTGGTGGATTACTTTGCTCTTCTCAAAGGTGATTGGTTATGCTATAATCCATCTTGCTAAAAGGAGAGCTTTTTGGAAATGAACGATATTAAAATTTGCACTTCACAGGAGTGTTCTATTACCTGTGTACCAAACATTTTCATAGATAGATATATGCATAATGCAAACGGAGAATTTGTTAAAATATATCTTTATTTATTGCGCGCTTTAAGTCAGCGAAATGGCAATATTAGCATTTCACAGATTGCAGACAAGCTTGAGCTCACAGAAAATGATGTTCGCAGAAGTCTGCTGTACTGGGAAAAGAAGAATCTGCTCCACCTGGAGTATGACAATTCTGGCAGTATAAGCTGCATTAATGTCATTTCGCCGGAGGACGAGCGCCAAACTTCCAGCACACAGTTGAAATCAACAGATTTCGAAGCAACAGAAAATATCAGCGCTCCAGAACCGGTTGCCCCAAAAACTCAAGGCATGGATTTAGATGGCATGGCCCGTTTCAAAGAAACCGAGGAGGGCTCTGAAATCCTATTTATCTCTGAGAGATATATGGGTCACCCTCTGGGATTAAATGAAATCAACACAATCTATTTATGGTATGAGGAATTACATTTCTCAGCTGATTTAATCGAATACCTGGTTGAATATTGTGTAGAAAAAGGCCATTGCAGCATATATTACATGAACAAGGTTGCCCTTAACTGGATCGAAGAAGGCATTGATACTGTAGAGAAAGCTAAGCAGACAACCAATATTCACTGCCAAAGCCACTACTCAGTTATGAAAGCCATGGGAATACAAGGTCGTAGCCTTGTAAAATCCGAGGTTGCTTATATTGATAAATGGGTCAGCACCTACGGTTTTACCCTGGATATAATCAACGAAGCTTGCGGACGCACTATTCAAAGCACAGGAAAAGCCAGTTTCAAATATGCAGATTCAATCCTGTCAAAATGGCATGATAATGGCATACATCATTTGGAAGACATCTCTCGTCTTGATGAGGCTCACGAGCAGACCGTTGCCAGCCAGAAAGCTGCTAATTCCTCTGGCAACAAAGCCAAGGTAACAAACAGCAGATTTCATAATTTCGAGCAGAGAGAATACTCTGATGAATTCTATGAAGATTTAGAGCGCAGAATGCGAGCAAAGAATTAATAATAAAAGGGAAGAAATATGGCATTATCAAATTCTCAATATGATGCTTTAATACATGAATACGAGATAAAGCAATTTGAAAACAGACAACGCGCATTGGACAGACAGCGCGAATTATATGAACATATTCCAGAATTACATGATTTGGATGAGCAGGCCGCTTCGCTTTCTGTTCAATCCGTAATTGCAAATCTGGAATCAGATTCTAAGGACACTGACACTCTGCACACACAGCTTGAGGAAATCAAGACCAAGCGTATGCGACTTATTCGTGAGGCAGGGTATCCCTCTAATTATCTGGAGGAAGTATATGACTGTCCTGACTGCAAAGACACAGGCTTCATTAATAATGAAAAATGTCATTGCTTCAAACAGAAAATTATCAATATGGTATATTCTCAATCTCATTTAGGAGATATTTTGGAAAAGGAAAACTTCAATACTTTTTCCTTTGAATACTATGATAATAAATCCACAAATCCCAAAACTGGTCTAACACCATTTGAATCTGCCAAGATAGCCTACGATAAATGTAGGGATTTTGTGCATAATTTTGCAAATGAAGGTGGTAATCTATTATTGCAGGGGACTACGGGTGTAGGCAAGACCTTCCTATCCAATTGCGTAGCCAAAGAACTTTTAGACCAGGGTTTCTCTGTAATTTACTTCACAGCAGATCAATTATTTGAGGTTTTTGAGAAATCTCAATTCGGTCGAGATAGAGAATCTGCTGATACCAGAAACAAAATATTCGAATGTGATTTACTTATTATAGATGATTTGGGCACAGAATTTGCCAACTCTTACACCGTAGCTCAGTTATATAAATGCATTAATAATCGATTGATTTATAACAAATCAACTGTGATATCTACAAACTTAAGCTATAAAGATATTAGAGACCAATATACTGAGCGAGTTGTTTCAAGAATCGCAAGCAACTATTCATTAATTGACTTATTTGGCGATGATATTCGCTTAAAGAAAGTATAATAAACACACCAAAAAAGGAGAAAACAATTCATCATGGCAAACGAAGAAATCATGCTAACAAACAGCGTTCCTGTAGGAAGACTTGGTGTCATTCCGCTTGAAAGTTGTAAAGAACTCGGCGGCAAGGTAAACAGCTATCTTGTTAAGTGGAGAAACGACAGAGAGGCAGCTCATTTGGACAGCATTACTCTTGCTGCATATAGAAGTGACTCTTACATCGTTGACACTGCTATTCCTAGATTCGGTTCAGGAGAGGCAAAGGGTACAATTTTACAGTCTGTTCGTGGACTGGATGTATTCCTTATTGTAGATGTAACAAACTACAGCCTCACATACAAAATGGCTGGTCAGATCAATCATATGTCTCCAGATGATCATTACTCAGATCTCAAGAGAATTATTGCAGCCATCGAAGGAAAGGCCAAGAGAATAACTGTTATTATGCCATTCCTATATGAGAGCCGTCAGCACAAGCGCTCTTCAAGAGAATCTCTTGACTGCGCAATTGCATTGCAGGAATTAATCAACATGGGAGTAGATAACATTATTACATTTGATGCTCATGACCCTCGTGTACAGAATGCCATTCCATTAAACGGATTTGAGACAGTTCAGCCTGCATACCAGTTTATCAAGAACATTTTAAAGAATGTAAAAGACTTAAAGATTGACAATGATCACTTAATGATAATCAGCCCGGACGAAGGTGGTACAGGTCGTGCCGTATATATGGCAGGTGTACTTGGAGTAGACATGGGTATGTTCTACAAGAGACGTGACTACAGCCAGATTGTAGATGGTAGAAATCCAATCGTAGCTCATGAATTCCTGGGTTCTTCTGTAGAAGGCAAGGATGTAATCATTGTTGATGATATGATTTCTTCAGGTGAAAGCATGATTGATGTTGCTAGAGAATTAAAGAAGCGCAAAGCTAACAGAATCTTTGCTGTATGTACATTTGGTTTGTTCACAAATGGTTTGGCAAGCTTCGATAAAGCTGTTGAGGAAGGCATCCTCTACAAGGTTGTTACAACAAATCTTGTATACCAGACTCCTGAGCTTCTCTCTAGAGACTACTATATAAGCTGTGATATGAGTAAGTATATCGCCTATATTATTGATACTTTGAATCATGACGCTTCAATCAGCGAACTTCTGAATCCATATGACAGAATTCAGAAGATTGTCACAAAGTACAAGAACGGCGAATACTAAATTAATAAGTGTGAAAAGCCATTTTTCCATATTACAAAAGGAGACTTATCTCAATTGATAAGTCTCCTTTTCTTATTAAAATAAATACTTATAATCTACTGCTTTGAAGATTTATTGAAAGCATCCAGCACAATCTGGGGTACATTATCTCTTCCAAAGTAAATGCCTGTATATAGGCCACCATTTTCACCTGTTACAATAGTCCCTGTATAATTATAATCCAGATAAAAACTACTATTTTCATCGAGATTTACCTCATCACTGTAGGCAGCCTCAACAATCTTTTTGATATCTTCAGGATCATCAAATACCACACTATCAAGCTGGTCAGAATATTCATCGTCATCTTCCATATAAAAATGAGTTTTATCTATGTCAATCCTGGTTATTTGACTGTAATCCGGTTCAGGCATCTCATCCCAATGCAAATCAGCTATTATGGCCATTGTACGCTTATCAAAGGAGTAAATAGGTTGTGATACATATACATAATTGCCTCTATAAGGCCCCTCATTAATATTCATATTCAAATCTATTCTGCCCAATGGTACAGTTGTCAACACCTGCTCGGCACTTCTATCCATCATATCCGCACTTAGGGCTTCATATAATTTCTCATAGACTTCCTTTTCATAAGTCTCATGCTTACCAGCCTTCTTTATAGAATAATAACCTATTGCTGAGTTCCATGACACACCGTCTTCATTTGCAAACTTTTCAACAATATTACGGTTATACTCCAAGGCATTTATACCTTGTCTGTATTGCATATTATCATATGTCACTTTAAAGGCTTTCTCATACAACGCCTCACTTATATGATATTCTCTATACTTCGTTCTTCCATTTTTCAGATGATACTTCACCCTTAAGTTCTCGTATAGATTATCTTTACCGTCATCATTTTTGACAGCTTCTGATACTATATCGGTAAATGCTTTTATGGTCTCTTTATCAGTAACAACCACATCATCCAGCAGATATACTTCTGATTGTACATCTTCTATGTGATCATCTGCCAGATTATAGTATGATTCGCTGGAATCATAATTAAAAATCACGCTGTATCCCTCTATTTCAGAGACATCCGGCACATAAGATTTAAATCCGCCCAAATCATATGCCGGATATACGAACAGTAATACAGCCAATCCCGCTCCCAGTACAAGAGAAACAATTCCTTTTACATCAAAATGTATCTTGGAATCCATTATCATTAGCAAAATCACATGTATAATCACAACTGTAATAATAATTACTATTATAGCCACCTGTCGGCCATTAAGTATTTCCATCATAATTCCAGCAGCGAACCCTGCAACTGTCAGAATAGCAATCTCAATAACCGGTTTTGCCATTTCAAATACTATTCTGCGTCCTGCCACATTTGCATATCTTCTCTTGTATAAACCATAGGCCAAAGCCATGTATACAACTGCCTGGATTAATATTATCAGTAAATCTACCCATATCATTCTCGTTGTAAATGTAGCTTTTAAGTAACCAACCATTCTCTCTTCTGACAAATGACCAATACTGTTAGCTGCCATACAAACAGGAGTAAATAATCCTATATAGTTCTCAGTCACCAAATCTGATACATCATATCCGCTATAAAATAACATTTTAGCAAGATTCCACATCAGCAGAAGTATCATCTCAACCAGATTCAGAAACATGCCTCCCATAAAGGCCAGAACACCATTTCCTGTAAGGAATACTGCAATAAGTGATATTGCATAAGATGATACAAATGATGCAACACTTATTGCCAGAAGATAGAACAAATATATACACACATTGCCTCGCATGGAATTATTGACAGCAAGAAGTACTATCTCCAGCAGCAGATTAACAAGAAATCCACCTACATATATTATGAAGGAATTCAAATTAATATATGCAAATCTTGCACTTTCCTTTACCGGAACCGACTTATACATATCAACCTGAGATATATTATTCATCCATCCAAAGGCTTCTATGGCCATACCCACAGCAATAACCAGATTCACTATGACAGCCAGAATTGTCTGCCCATATATAACCTGAGCACTGTACTCAGCCATATTATAAGTCTTGGCATCTTTTAGCAAAATCTGCGAAACAAGTGTAACAACAGTCAACAGCACAAACCACACCATGAAATTCAATATAATAGAAGCATGTCTGGTTTTAAAATTCCATCTTTCATTAATCCAAAATGAGCTTTTTGACATCGTATCCTACCCCCTTTGCTTCGCTGATAAATATCTCCTCCAAGGAAATCGGCAAAACCTCTGCATAGACAGTATCATAATCCGCAATCAACCTCTCTATGCAACTTCTATTACCATTTATAGTCAGAGTTATGAGAGAACCATGTTTCTCTCCTGCCACCACGTCAAAGGTTTTATACAGCCTCTCCTCATCAGCCTCATTTTTCAAAACCACCTGCAATTTATGCAGATTACACTTCAGCATATCCATTTCCTGAGACATAACTATGTTACCTTTGTGCAGCAGGCCTACGTTATCACATATATCCTCCAGTTCTCTCAGATTATGTGAAGCTATAATCGGAGTGAAATCTCTCTCACTGAGTTCTGCAGCAAATAATGTCTTCACTGCCTGTCTCATAACAGGATCCAATCCGTCAAAGGTTTCATCGCACAAGAGGTATTTGGTCTTGGCCGCCAGGCCAAGAAGGATAGATAGCTGCCGTTTCATTCCTTTGGAAAATGTCTTCATAGGTCGCTTGCTATCCAGGCCAAATTTCTCCAGCATCTGGAAGAAATACTCCTTGTCAAAATTCTCATATACGGTCATGTAGTAATTGGCCATATCCCCAGGCGTTCCGCCCTGAATATAATATGGCTCATCCGGCACGAAGAACAATAACTTCTTGGCCTCCGGATTATCATACACATCCTGTCCATCAATAATAATATTGCCCTTAGTAGGTTTATATACTCCAGACATCATGCGAAGCATGGTTGATTTACCTGCACCATTGGTTCCCAGCAAACCAAAAACAATACCTTCCACAATATTTATGGAAATATTATCTATAGCCAGGTACTTGTCAAACTTCTTACTTACTCCCTTTATCTCAATCATATCCGTCTCCTTTTGACCATCGTCCTATCTAGATTCCAAATAATCAATCAATTGCTTAATTTCCATCCCCGACTTCTCAGCCTCCTGAGCCACCGACTCAAGATGTTCTAAGACTTCCTGCGTCTTGAGCTTTGCAAGTTTCTCTGCCTGACTTACAAAATTGCCTCTTCCCTTTACTGTGTAAATATATCCTTGTCTCTCAAGTTCAGCATAGGCCTTTTGAATTGTGTTGGGATTAATGGATAATTCCATAGCCATATTTCTAACAGAAGGTATCTTCTCATCTGTAGTTAAGACACCACTGGCTATCAGGTTTTTAAATTGATTGACTATCTGCTCATAAATTGGAGTTGAGTCATTTACATCAATCCACACCATATCTTTCCTCCACTTTCTATTCAACGCTCTATCTTCTAATATGAAAATACTAACATTTTCACAATGAAAAAAATGAGTGTACTATCACACCTAGTACACTCATTTTATGTTCTTTATTTTATTTTGTCAAGTTATCACTTTACATATGAAATATACACACTTCCCGCAGCCTCAAATGTTTTGGTTGCTTCATCTGTAGACATCTTGGCATATGTATCTGTATCTGATTTGTAATAAATAATATTGGCAGCATCATATCCAATTATCAAAACAGCACTATTATCTCCGGTTCTGGCATATACCGGAACGCCTGAATTAACATAATATAGTACTTCATTCAATGTACATCCTGTCAGATCAAGTACCACAACATCCTCTAAATTCTCCTGAAGGATTGCCATTGGCGTCTCTCCCTGTCCAAGAAGAGAATGAACTTCTATATTAACCTTCTCTCGTGACAACATTGCACTAATTGCACCAGCGGAAGTATCTGAGCTGGCATCCATACTTCCAACTTCCACATCCTGAAAGGCATTTACATATACCGCCTTGCCTCGCTTCCAGATATAGTTCTGCTGATTATCAATTACAATTGCCATTTCCTGATCAGCCCGGGCAATTGCCTTGGTTAAATTCTGTGTGGTAAGCACAATCTCATTTCCCACATATACGAAGTAGGTCTCCTGTGTACTACTTGGCACAATAGTCAGGTCCTTGGCTCCCGATGCCTTGGCTAAATTGCTGGTAGCCCCTGATACAGAAGTTATGGTCTTGTCCTCAGGCAACTCAGACATTACAAGAGAAGTAATCTGTCCCTTGTCCGCATCAGCCTTGGTGACAATATCTATCATCTTATTCTGCAAACCGGCACTATCCTTGATAGTATCCTGCTCAGCTGCCATATAATCATTACCCTGCAAAGTCACTCTATCCAGATATAGAGTGTATCCATCCTTGGTAACCTCTGTTACATAGAAACCATTTTCCTGATAATCCTTTAACACCTCAAAGTCAGATACTGTACTTACAATCTTGATATTGGCCATAGCATAAATCACTGAACCTGCAGCATCATTTCTTATATCACTCTTATTAGCCACTCCATATACCAGATCTTCTGTCATAAATGCCAATGGCTTAATCAATGTTCCACCAGGCGCCTCTATGGTTCGAATCTCCTCGGTCTCTAGATTCATTACATATATCTCTTCTGCCATTCCCTCGGCTTCAACCCAGGCCACATACTGTCCTGATTGAGATACTGCATACTGATCCGACTTCAGATTGGTAACCAGCTCCTCTGTATTGAGCTTATCCATTCCAACCTTGGCAAGAGTACCACCATACATTATATAGAAGTCACCCTTCACATTCTCATATAACAAATCACTAAAGTTGGCATTGAGAATCTGATATGGATGAGAGGTACTGATAAACACCTGCTCAACGGCCTTACTCTCAGCAGCATCATAATGATACAGGTTAATACCACATTGTCCCTCATGATTTCCTCGGTTCATATAGCCGTATACCACGAAATCCATATTTCCATTTTCATCAATATTCAATATTCTCACATTATGCTGATTATATCGCTCTCTAACATCTGTAGGTGTATTGATAAATCCATATACCTTGGTCAGCTTTCTGGCATTCTGATCATATTCAAAAAGCTCTCCTGCCTGAACAAAACTAACCACATTTCCTGTTTCATTTGACAGATATTCCAAGTCACCTGATACAACTCCCAAGGTCAATATGTTGTTGGCCACTTCCACGTTGCCGGTTGTGAGAATCTGATTCATGGTACGCTTATAATCCAACAGATATATCTGCTCAGCTGTATATCTTAATTTGAAATATTCTGCCACATTGTAGTAATTCATGCTTTCATCCTGCATCTGGTAGTTGTATACCACCGAGATGTAGGAATCATTTACATCAGTTATCTCAACAACAGGATCGGCCACCACCTGACCCTTGAAATTCTTCCAACCAATCTGATCTATGCTTGAGCGAATAGTTACATCCGCCAGAGTATCCTTGTCTACATAATCCGATGTCTCCACAAAGGAAGCCAGCTCTTCATATTGAGGGCTCATAGCCTTGCTTCTGAAATCATCTGCAAAATCCAGACATTCCTTAATATGCAGATCCTGCGGATAAAGCACACGGACATAATAATATATATCCTGATCCTGGCCATGAAGCTTCAAAATAAATAAATATTCCTCATCTGCATCCACCAGATTCTCCACCATTATTTGGGTGCGAATCTCATCCTTGGACAAATCTAAATTATCAAGCTGTGTGTCTGCAATTTTTCTCTCTGTATTCAAACTTCTAATCTCATAAGATACAGAGTCAACCTCATATCCATAGGTATCTATTTGCAGATTCATATTTCTCTCGCTATCCAACGGTACGATGGCATCACGCATGTAGCAGGCATCCATCTCAGAGGTGTATCCGTGAAGTTCCGCCACAGTCTTTCCAAAGGCTCCTACCTCCACCACCGGCAAAGTAGCATCATCCATTTTTACAGCAACGGTAGATTTCCCTCTATTTAATACAATCTGAAATACTATCATTGCCAGAACAAAAATTGCCAGCAATATTTCTATTCTAATTTTTACATGTTTGGGTATTCCTTTTTCCCTGAAATTCAACTGAACTGCCATGTGTTCTCCTAAAATCCTCATTTATTGCATCTGCATTTTTAAAATGGTATAATTGCAAACGCTAAACATGAAAACATTTTATCACTAATTATAGATATTGTCCTTATTTTAAGGAGGAAACATGAAGAACTTTTTAAATAGAAACTCTTTATTGGCACATATACCACTTTCACTTATTATGTGCTTTGTATTAGAGTGGCTCAGTCGTCACTCATTTCTTGGAGCATGTTCATTTGTTGTAGATCACACTGGAGCATATCTGTATAACTCATTTTTGATTTTCGTGTGCTACACCTTATGTTACATAACCAGGAAACAGACTTTCATGCGAATGGTTATCAGTGCTGTATTTGTAACGTTGGGAATTGTAAACTGCATTGTACTTATCAATCGTGTTACACCTTTCGGCTTTACAGATTTATCTATGGTAACTGATTTGCTTACAATGCAAAACACCAATTACTTTAGTTTCAAGCAGTTTCTGCTGTCAGCAGGAGCCATCGGCGGATATACCGTATTGATGATTCTACTATTTATCAAGGGCAAGGCTTTGGAACCAAGATTCCCATATTGGTGCAAGATTTTACTTATTGTAGTTTCATTTGCCAGCGTACCTGTTGTGACAGACACTTTACAACAGACCGGTGTCATCTCATCATACTTCGGCAATCTGGCACAGGGTTATAGAGACAATGGATACATATACGGCTTCGCCACAAGCATATTTGACAGAGGTATGAAAGCCCCATTTATGTACTCAGATGAAAATGTAGATAAAATTGTAGAGGAAACAAATCAGGGACCTAATACCATTGATACCAAAGATGCTCCAAATATTGTGGTTGTACTGTTAGAATCTTACTTCGATGTTTCAGAATGTAATTTCCTGGAGACTTCCGAAGATCCAATCCCTTACTTCCACTATTTAGAGAAGAATTACTCCACAGGACATCTGACGGTTCCTGTTGTTGGTGCTGGTACATGTAATACTGAATTCGAAGTTCTAACCGGCATGTCCTGCTCCTTCTTCGGTCCTGGAGAATATCCTCAGAAGACTATTTTGAAGCAGAATTCATGCCCTAGTTTGGAGAGTTTTGCCAGCGATTTAAGGCACTTAGGTTACTCAAGCCATGTAGTACATAACAATGGCGGCAATTTCTACAGCCGTGCCAATGCATTTTCCAAAATGGGCTTTGACACTTTCCAAAGCAAGGAAATGCTTGATATAACAGATTACACACCTATGGGATCTTGGCCTACTGATGAAATACTGGTGGATGCTACAGTAAATGCTATGGAATCAACTGAATCTTCTGATTTCATATACACTATTACAGTTCAGACCCATGGAGATTATCCGACTACAAAATATGAGGATGACAATGCCATTACTACTACTGCAAATGGCAAGACAGAAGCTCAGAATAACAGCTGGAATTATTATGTAAACCGTCTTCATGACGAGGATAAATTCCTGAAGGAATTTATTGATGCAATAGATGCCACCGGGGAAGACACTTTGGTTATTATGTTCGGTGATCATTTGCCAACTATGGGCCTAACAGAAGACGAGGTGGCCACCGGTGATCTCTATCAGACCAAATATATCACCTGGAATAACTTCGACATGCCAAAGGAGGACAAGGATCTCACAAGTTATCAGTTGGTGGCTGAATACTTCGATCGTCTGGGCATACATCAGGGAACCATGACTAATTACAATCAGGCCATGATGAAGAAGAATACCAAGGCAGGCACTCATGTATATATGAACGACCTGGAGATGCTCCAGTACGACCTGTTGTATGGCAAGAGATATGCCTATAATGGTAAGGACTTATATCCTGCCACCAATTTAGAGATGGGTATTGCAGATGTGGTTATTAATCGAGCCTACGCATTCAATAATAACCTGCACATCTACGGTGAGAATTTCACCAACTGGAGTAGCGTATATGTAAACGGCTCCAAAGTAGATACCACATATCATAGTGGTCAATGCCTGTCCATCAGTTTGGATGACATCAAAAATGGCGATACCATAACCGTATGTCAGCTAGGTTCAAGCAATACAATATTCAGGCAGTCTAACAGCTGCAAAATATATCTGCAAAACCTGGATGAAAACGGAGATGTCATAGTAGAGAAAACGGATGATGTAAATATTCCTTCTACTCCATTGGAAGATGCAGAAACAGAAGAACAATGATTTACTAACCGGTCAAGATGATTTGATACAGAATCCGTCAATCATCTTGACTGGTTTTTTATAAATGCTTATAATTATGAGCGTTGATTGACAACTTAATATTACATGCTAGGGGCGCAATTGCTGAGAGATGTATATAACCATCGACCCTCAACACTTGAACCGGATAATACCGGCGGAAGGAAGCTAAATATTTTTTCTCCTGGCATGTGTTCATGAAAGGAGATTTTTTATTATGAACACTTCGTCAAAAACACGAATTATGGTAGAGGGAGCTATGCTTATTGCCCTTGCCACAGTATTATCATTTCTCAAATTCGGAGAAATGCCATTCGGTGGATCAATTACTTTGGAAATGATTCCACTTGTAGTAATGGGATTTAGAAACGGCCCTAAGTGGGGAGTATTCACAGGATTTGTACATGGTCTCTTACAGATGATTATAGGATTCTCAAATGTAATGTACTGCGCTACATTATTGGCTCAGATTGGATGTATCCTCTTGGATTACCTCCTGGCCTTCTCTGCATTGGGACTTGGTATTGTATTCGCATTTGGCTACAAGAAGAACAAGATTGTAGGCGCTGTATGTGGTTCTGTTGTTGTTGGAGCACTTCGCTTCCTATGCAGCTTCATCTCAGGTATCGTACTCTGGGGAAGCTATGCACCAGAAGGAATGAATGTAGCTTTGTACAGTCTCATCTACAATGGTTCTTACATGCTTGTAGATACAATTATTGCAGCTGTTGCAATGGGAATTATTGCAGCTGTTGCACCAAAGATTCTCATATCTCAGGATACTAAAGTAGAACCAGCCACTTCAGAAAATTAAAAAATACAGATATCCTCTTTATTAAAAAAGCACATCCCATTGAATCGGCTTATTCCGACTCCAGGATGTGCTTATTTATTATTTATTTATTATTTATTATTATCTATACCATCACCATATACAAGATACTAATATCAAATGCCATTACCGCCATATAATAGGTAAGAAGATTGAATGTATGCACCTTCTGCCGATTTGTTTTATTCTTGTATTTGTAGAAATATAAGAAGATAATGCTGAAATCCGAAGCGAAAAATAATATTCCTGCTATACCAATCCAGGCTCCTGCCAGGCTGAAATTAAATACCATATAGCTTGTTGCCTTGGCCAGCATAAATGACAGAAATCCGCAATATACGCAAGCCAAATAAGTCAGTCGCCCCATATGAATATGACATTTCTTCTTCACTATGAGAAATATTATCACCATCAATACCGGCAAAAGGAAATTAACTACACCCAATCTACCATCAAGTTGAAATAATGTATAAATCAATCCCACATGTGCCATCAAAAAAAATATAATTCCCAGCACCAGCTGCCTCTTGCGAGAGCCCACCTGATACATACCCATGAACAAATCCCCCAGGGCACACACTACCAGAGGTGCCATGAGATATGCCATATAATTTACATGTCCGCTTACTATGCCAAATATTATAGCTGCACCAACAAAAGATAAGCTGCATAACATTTTCACAGGCACATAATACTTCTTCTTATACTGAGGTTGTGTGACAAATATGAGACCTGCCAGCTCAACCATATAGATCATTATAATCACTGCCTGTGTTATTAATCTCACTCTCATAATCTACTTCCTCATTCACCAAACCACCTGATTACTCCTGCAATTTGTATTCTGTATCCTCATCAATTATATCAAGCATTATTCGGGCTATTACCGGGTCAAACTGAGTTCCAATACCTTTCTCAATTTCCTGGCGCACAATATTCTGTGGCAGGGTGTCTCGGTAACTACGCTTGGAAGCCATCGCATCATAGGTATCAGCAACACCGATTATACGCGCAACCTCAGGAATATTATATCCCTGCAAATGATCCGGATAACCTTGACCATCAAATCTCTCATGATGCCACTTGGCACCTATTTCAATATTAGGAATCTCCGTAATCTTGCTAAGTATCTGAGCTCCAATAATGGGATGGGATTTTACAATCTCATATTCCTGATCCGTCAGACCGGAACTTTTCTTGATTATGCTGTCAGGTATTCCTATTTTGCCCACATCATGAAGCAAAGCCGCATACTCTAGCTGCTTCAATCTCTCTTCATCATAACCCATTCTCCGACCTATCATTACGGAATACTTAGCCACACGACTGGAATGACCGTTGGTATATCTGTCCTTGGCATCCACAGCTCCCGCAAGAGCGGCAATAATCTGGGTAGACATTTTCTCCACTCTGATTCGTCTGCTCTCTGCCTTGCGAGTCTGTTTCTCCACTTCATGTACCAGACTCTTCTGAAGATATGACAATTCCAATACTCTATGAATTCTCTGTAGTGCAATTGTATTGTTGAAAGGTTTCCTAATATAATCAATGGCACCTTCCTCAAAACCTGTACTCTCTGTCCCTTCGTCCTCATCTGATGTTAGTAAAATAACCGGAATGTCATTATACTTGGAATCATTTCTTATAATTCGCAGCAGCTCTAATCCATCAATATCCGGCATATGTACATCCAGAAGCATCAAATCAATATGGATCAAATCCAACATCTCTAGAGCAACCTTGGCAGACTCTGCCAGATACACATTATGCTTGCCGGATAAAATCTTCTTCATAAGTTGCAGATACATATAAGTATCGTCAACAACCAGAATATTGGCCATGCCTATACTGGCTTTCATGGAGGCTAATACTTCTGCCCCTCTAATATTTTCACTGGAAGTGCCAAGTACTTGATTATTTAGAGTCTCTAAGCTATCCACCACATACTGCGCCGAATTCAATACCTCTCCCTGAGAAGCAAGAACCTCATCATCTACCTCATCATTTATTCTCTGAGCAGCCAGAAATGTATCATGAATAAACTCAAGTTCTATATTATATGCCTCAATGAAGCCGTCGTGATTCGCTAATATGTATTCTTCATCCGCTTCCTTGGCAGCCATCTCAAGCTTCTCTGCCATCTGAGACAGTTCCAATGCACCTATCGTCCTGGATGTACCTTTAATGGAATGAACAATTATTCTGTATTCACCCCAGTCTTTTAATTGGTACTGTCTCTCCAACTCATTGATTTTATTATCCACCATGTAGGAATGAATTGTCTCTATATAGAAATTTTTATCATCTGCACAATATCTAAGTCCTGTCTCTGTATCCAATTTGGATGACAGAGCCTCCATTAAATCTATTCCTGTGGCAGCCAGATTATCAACCAGCTCCTCACAGACTATATCCATGGTTTCCCATTCTGATATCTTTCCCATTATCTTCCTCTTTTGTGTTCACTATTACCTACATACCATTGAATTATAACATACTCCCTTGTTATAATGGCGCATTCCAGGTAGTTTTATATCATAATTATATGTATTATAGAAAATAAAAACCCCGGAAATGTCCATTCACATTTCCGAGGATATTCTACATAATCTAGCTACTGAATCTAATGGCACAATCATTGGTACAAAACATAGGTACCATGCGTCCCACCTGTTGTATCCGTCGCTCAAATTCTTCTTCGCTGATTTCAATCTTCTTGCCACAGCAGGGGCATGTCATTATCAGCACATTATCTTTATCCATAGTATTAACCTCATTAATTATCTATATACTCAGATCCATTCTCTAAATCATACTGTCTCAATTTTCTTAGTGTAATTATAGTTTTAATCCCATAGAGGAAAAAAGTCAATATAATTCCAACTATCAATCCACCAATATGAGCCGCATTATCTGTCCTAGTTCCTGTAAATCCTCCATATAGAGACAAGGCCAACATAATTAGAATACTTCTGGTTTTAAAGCCCCTAAATCTGCCTCTGTTTGCCAAAACAACTATCAAAAGCCCACCTACTATGCCGTATATAGCGCCGGAAGCTCCAGCTGATATATTATTATCTCCTACCATCAGCATATAAATCATAGATGCAAAACTGCCGCCTAAACCTGAAAACAAGTATATAGCCAAAAATTTCACATAGCCCAGTGTCGGCTCTAGATACTGTCCCAGCACTGCCAGCAGAAACATATTATTAAGTAGATGTACTCCGCCAAAATGTAGAAACATAGAAGAGAATAATCTATACCATTGATGATTGTATAGAACTTCAGTAGGATTCATTGCTCCATGTTGAAGCATAAATAATCCGTCCTGAGTATCACCAACTATTTCCAAAATAATAAATATTACAATATTGATTAAAACCAAAGATATGGTAATTGGTATTCTCTTAAAATAAGTAAATAATCTATCCATATGTCCTAACTATTGCAATAAGTTACAGATATCATCCAACTCTGCATCAGAAAGATCTGCATGTGACCATGTAACATCTGTCTTACAACCATCTGCATATCTTGGAATAAGATGTAAGTGAAAATGATGAACTGTCTGCCCGGCAACTTCTCCATTATTCTGCACCAGATTCATTCCATCGCTGCCCAACTTTTCAATCATATCTGCTCCCACCTTCTTGGCAAGTGGCAATACCTTGGCAGCTAATTCCTCTGGCATCTCAAATAAGTTTGCATAATGATTCTTTGGTAAAATCAAGCTATGACCTCTGGTTGCAGGAGCTGCATCCATAATAATTCTGAAATCATCATCCTCATAAATTGTTCTTGCCGGAATATCTCCATTAGCAATTTTGCAGAAAATACAATTATCGTCTCTCATTTTCTTCATCTCCTATTATTCTAATTATCTACTATGCTGTAAAAGAAAACATCTCATCCAGTTTTCTCAAAGTCTTAAAATCACCCCGAACTGTAATATCACCTACACTAAAGGCTCTCTGGATAGTAATTTGTCCATTGACATACTGTGTCATAATCTCTGCAGGTATCTTGATATATACATCTATATCCTCTTCCTGAGAATATTTACATACTATCTCATCATTATTAACATCCAGTATAAGTGGCTTCTTCTTACCTGTTATCATAAAAGAGTATCTGCCATGGAAATCCTTTTGAGATATAAAATGTGATTGCAGTTCCATGATATATTCAGTACTTTGATCTCCAACTTCACGCCCCATAAGACCTCTGTACATAGAAGACAATTCCTCTATATCCTGCTTCTGCTTCTTCACATAATTATCATCGGAAGCATATTGAGATAACTGCTCACTCTCCTGTGGTGTAAGTTCTAACTGCTGAGTTCTAAGCACAGTTCTGGTTACTGCCTGATTACTTGTAGGCAGACCCTTGGACTTCTGTGAAATGGTTCTATATAGATTCTCAGCCTTCTTCTCAATAATATGAGCATATTCCTTGTTCATCTCAAAGGCTACCAAATCATCTACATAGCCACACAATCCGGCGCATGGCAATCCACCCAGTATCTCCCAGGCATTTTCCAAGGTAAGAAGTCCTTCCCTCTCACCATAGGTTGTAGACATAACAACCGGTTGCATGTATATCTGAGATATTCTCTCCTTATCTCCATACAACCACATAGCATCTAGAAATTCGTTCATATATCCGCCAATTCCAAGCCATTCTACAGTTGTAGCCAAGACAATTCCATCTACATCCTTCAAGGTCTGGGGCAGAGTCGCAATCATGCTCTTATTCTCATAGATATTATATCTATGAACTTCTACACGAAGCTCTGTCAGAACCTTCTCCATTTTCTGAATTACATACTGTGTTGGATCGTCTAAAACTCCGCGTCCACCATAATATATGTTAACCTTCATATCATTCCCTCATATATAGTTATTGCTCCCTCAAGTATAAATTTTTTAGGTATCAAAATCAAGGTTATGAGAAGATATAAGGCACATCAGCAAAGGTAATTCTATCCCCTGGATTCAACTCATAACTCTGACTGTAATTCAACATAATATCATTGAGAAATGTGCCGTTAGTTGAGTTCAAATCCTGAATATAGAAATGATTATCTATCTCATTAATCTTGGCATGATGTCTGCTTACAGTCTGAGAATTCAGACAGGCATCATTGGCTCCATGAGTCCCTATGCGAAATATATTACTGTCAATAATATAATCCGACTCCTTCTCATTCCCTATATACCGAAGACTTCCATATACCTTGGCGCAATTTCTTCCCAAATATACTGTAGGTTCACATTCTATAGGTTCCGGCTCTATTATCAAATCATTTTCAATAGTTCTGTTATCTTTTGATGCATCTGATTTACCCTTCTGCCAACTCATTATTAAATCATATATTTCTATACCCTTTTCTCTAATTCTTCTAAATATTTCCTCTATAATATTTCCATCATAATCAAAGTCACTCTGAGCTATTTCCTTCGCGTTTTCTTCCCCTCCACAAGAGTTTTCCATCCATTCCGTCTTATAATCACCAGTAAAGTCATCAGCTTTGTCCATAGTCTCAACAGATTTCTCATAGGCTCTCGGAATATTCATCTCGTCATTATCCTTGTGTAAATTGCAATGACCATCCAGAGAGTATTCCTCAGCTGAATCTGATTCTTGAATAAAATTCCCAGGCAGATTTGCCTGTATATATTCATATAAATCTCCAATCGTAGTATGTTCATCCAAAGTCATTTCATACAGGCTATAACATAGTTTGGTTAAATCATCATCCCCATAATCCAACACTCCTATTATATGATTCAGCAAATCTGACAGTCCGCTCTTTTCATCCTGGTTCCCGGGATAATAGCACAGATACACTTCCTGCCCTTCCTGTCTGCTGACATATATAGTCTCAGCACTCAAGAGTATATGCTCTGTTCGCAGCAAATATTTCGTCACTTCCTCAAAAGCAACCATAATTGCTGCAAATATCCTAATCAATAACTCAAAAGATAAGGGATTCTGTTCTAAATAATCCTTGATAGATTGCTTAGAAGATATGTCATACCAAAACTGGGTCTTACCATTTACCTCCATTGTATAAAAAGTAAGCAAGGTCTTGAGTTCATTCTCCTTCAACATCATCTCTTCATATTGATAACTACCCAAGGTTCCTGTAATTATCATATAACTTTCCTTATAAGTTCTCTTGTATGACACTTCCATACGCACACTCCCCCCATATTACTGCTGATCAATCAAATCCCTTACCGTGGTTGCAATGCGAAAGTTTCTCACCACTTCCACCTGCGGAATATCATTCAAAACATAGTCTACTGACTGGTCATATATCCTATACCCCAACAGTATTCCCATACCAATTAACAACAGACAAATTGACATAATCCATGAACCTTCCACCGTCACACTTCCTGTCATTTTCAACCTTAGAAACTTCCACAAAAATTTTATAATCTCATCCATTTCACATTCCCCCAAAACCATTTATGCACATTATAAAATAAGCAACTAAAACCATGGGGGCAAAGGGAATCTCATATTTCTTATTTCTTTTTAAGATGCTTATACTAATCAATGCCCAAAGCCCCACTATCATTAATGCAATCCAAAGCAATAACATATTGCCCACTGCTCCCAGATATATACCTGTGACAACAAATAAAATACCGTCTCCCAAACCTACTGCTCCCTTGGACAGATAGGACAGTACTACCAAAACGAGACCTATTCCCATTCCTCCCACAAGATCTAATGGCCTCATGGTTCCATCCATCATATATATAATAAAACCTGCAACACCATATGCCGCCAGCAATGCCAGATGCAATTTCTTACAATACATATCCTCCGCTGCACATATACAAAGCAATATACCCAGTACAACTACTTTTACATTATTCATTTCAACTATCCACCACACTTACTACAACATGCCATCCCCTGGACCTGATCCAAGGTCTTCCTATAAATAGTTCTTTTTAATCCACTACAACCCAGACTAGCATGATATACTTCTCCATAATCAGTAATATATACCCTATTTCCCGCTCTACTTCTGCTATGGCAATGACTGCAAGGCATATATCTACTTCCATCACTATTTCTCATAGATGATATGTCCCCCAACTCCACGGCTTTCACGGAAGGATTCAAATATGTACAACTTCGATTTAAATGATATACTTCACCATACTCTGTCACATATACATATTGAGTGGAATCTATACCTTCACTGGGATCATAACCAACCCACTTCCTTGCGTCTGAAGTCTGAATAACAGGCAGCAATTTCAGTCCAAAGATCTGTAGCGGAAATCTCACATAATAACTGGCTTTCAAGTGAATATAATTACCGTCAAGCTCGCTTCCAAGATAATTAATTCCAGCCAAATCCCCCACTATATATTTTTTAGGAATATCCTCTGCCATAATATATCCATCACATAAAAGTCCAGCCAACAACACATTGATTTCTTCCTCGGAATCATCACTGACACAAGCCAATTCTGTACTTGTTCTATCCAATGCCCTCTGAACACCAGCCTTTAATACACAGAATTGAATCACAAATATACAAACCACCATAAAGGACATAACCAGTGGCATTATGATTGCGGCCTCCACCGTATATGAACCTCTAGGGCAGAACCATACAAGCGTCTTCATTCGTTTCTTTTTATATACATTATTATTGTTAGAATTCATTTATTATTTAGCAGTCAGATAATATTTTCAAAGAGATTTTGTTGCCATTTATGATACCAACGGGATATAGTGCAAGTACTCCCAGAACTTAAAGACACCTGTATGCTTCCGCCCTATAAGTTATAAAATATAACTAATCTCTCCACTGGCATTACATTGATATAATTCTATTCCAACCTGTTGCAAAGGCATAAATGAATATAAAATCGGTTCCCCTTGAATTTCCAGATTAATATTCATCTCATAGACTATATTGTCCATCATGGTTCCCTCATATCCTTCATGACTTCTCAATGACTGTTCAATTAAATCCATAGGCCTGTATGCACGATTATCATCTTCGATTAAAGCAAGAAATATATACAGATATGTATCATAACCAATACCCGTCTCACTCTCTTTGGCCATTGCATCCCTAGACAGGCAGCTTCCTAGATTTTCCACTCTGCTAGTCCATTCCCCATAGGTCTTCAATATAGGAATCTTCTTGCCATTTACCAAGGATCTGACATCTAATATACTTTCCAATAATGCCCATATAGCTATAACTGCAATCTTCACAGGTTCAATTATAGCCGGCATTCCTGTCACTCCAGCTATAGACACCGCTACTGCATAGGCCTGCTGAACCATAGTCTCATTGACCATTATAGTGGAAATATTACATAGCTCTCTTATAGCCAACAGCCGTAAAACTACTGCTTCTATATTATCCTTATCACTGCTTCCTCCTGCCACAATATATTCCATTTCATAATCTAGGCATCGACCTTCCTTCACAGAAGAATAATTGCCAAATTGTTGTCCTAAGTACCATCCGTACAGACAATAATCCGCCACATTTACCTGTACTGGATTTACTGCATTACCTTGTTTCAATTCCCGTTTAGATACTACAGACTCATCAGCTATTACCTTGTCCGACAATTCTTTCTCCCCCAAAACAAGGCCAATCCATCCTTGTTCTTTTATGGTCCTATATATTTCTATAGGATTATTCTCCTTGGATATGCTCATCTGTGGTTCTGAATCATCCTGAGTCTGTACTTCATCTATACTATGCTCTTTTTCATCAGCTGTATCCTGAGCAGACTGTGCTTCCTCTATAGCATCAATTCCTCGATCAATCACGTCCTCCAAATTCATATCTTCCTTTTGAATTTCTGATACAGTCTGGGCCTGTGTCTGTAACTTATCAATAGCCTCCTGGGGCAGCATGGTCAGTGCAGCCATTGCACACTGCTTAACAAACGGTTTTCCTCCATCATCCGTCAACAATCCATAATTATCTATTGTGACATCTATCACCTCTAAATCCCGCCTGCCTTCAGCATACTCCAACATTTTATTCTCTACTGTTGCTGTAGTTGCAGTATTATGGCCATATCCCATATCCAAACCTAATATTCCATATTCCTTCCACATATATGGCTGGTATTCGGAAAATGCATCCCCACATAACTTTGATGCCAGCATTCTTGTCTCCATATGATATTCATATATTCGAACTGCCTCCACCATAGAAAAGAACAAATTCGTCAGCACAAGCAATATCAACGCCATGAAAATAGCTATGCTACCCTTGTCATCCTGTCTGTTCAAAACTCATCAACCTGATCGCGGATTGATTTAAATATGCTATTAATCAGATTTAAAATCTGCGTTCTGAATATTAAAACCGCAGCTACTGCGGCAAGTAGAAGCAATGCAACTTCAAGAGTTGACGCGCCAGTCTCCTCCTTCATAAAATCTCGTATATTATTTTCCATACTCTCTCCTCCATTCTCCTAAAATTCACAAACTCTGCATCTTCAATAGTGCCGGAACAATAACCATAATCATAATTACAACAAACAATCCAACCATGGGAAACAGTAATTTGGTGGAGGCCTCCTCTCCTGCCTTCTTAGCATTGTTCTGTCTCATTTCAAATGCCAATACATCTTCTCTCTCTAAAGCCTCAACCAGTTTTTCATTTCCCTGTCTGCCGGTTTGCTGTAGTAATAGTGCCAACTTCTTATAATTCTTGTTATTGCTCTTATTGGCCATATGTTCCATAGCCACATATTCTGAAACTCCATCTTGAAGCTCGCGACTCAGCTCAATCATTATTTTTTTGCCATAACAATTCTCTATATTTTCATTTTCATAACTCATCCCAATCCTTTTTATGGCATCTCTAATCCCCAGGCCAACACCTATATATATAGCTAATTGACCTACAATATTGGGATATTCTAATTCCATCTGCTGCTGCCGAGCCGCCACTTCCTTCTGACGCATATATCCATCTATATATGGCATCATAATAATGAAAATCACTCCCAAAACCATCAATAATAATCCATCATAGTTTTTAGGAAGCTTCCAATTTATCTTCTCTGAACCAACTTCTCCTGGTAAATAAACTTCTGCGGACTCATTCTCCCCTATGTATTTATTCACATAAGCTTCTATAGCACCTCTGCTGGACACTTTTGGTGGCATAACCTGCAAATCAAAAGAATACAGATATTCCTGTTTTTCACATTTCAACAAGACACTAACAGGTATAATCTGAGACTTCTCCACCCGGGTATAATCAATCTGACCATCAGGCATAATCACATCGCCATCGCCAAATTCCCAGGTCGCCTTCACTCGTTTATTGCAATAAGACCTTCTGGGATTTATAGGTTTTATGATCTCATCTAAGCTGACATTTTCTCCTAGAATACTACCGTCTATTTCCTCTATAGCCTCATGAAATAATTGTTCAATCTCCTTATCTGACAAGGTCTTGTCCTCCACAACTATCTCCACCGGCCCACTGTAATCTGAAGTTTCAATATCATATTCTAGTATCTCTTCTCCCTCTCCTGCCTCCGGCCGCAGGATGGACTGATCTACTATATGCATATTCTTCAATCCACTGCCTATGCTCATTGTCATTCCTATTAACTCAATAGCCATCAAGATATATATTGTCTTCTTTTCTTTTATAATCCCATCCTTAACAAGCTTCCTGCATAAGATCACGGCTCCAACAAGACATATAATACATACTAACAAGTTAACCCTCCCCAAATTCATATCTCAATTGCTGCAATTCTCCTGGCCCATTTAACCATTCCAATATACAAACCAAGACAAATAGTCATGACACATACTCCTATAATATTATGATACATTGCACTTATAATCTCCCCGGATGCCACCTTTATATAAGCCATTATTAGAATCGGCATAAATGTCATAATCCGCAGTTCCAGCTTCTTCTCAGCAAGCATAACTTCTATGTCCGCTGCCAGGCTTATCTTGTCATCAATCTTTTGTGCAGCCCAACGAATATTTCTGTTATAGTCTCCCCCAAGTCGCTTGGCTATTTTAATTATCTCAGCAAGCTCATAACACTCCTGTAAATCAACATACTGTGCCAGTTTTTCAAATGCTGTCTCCATGGGCATATTTATACTTACTCTTCTATTCATTTCATCCACAGCTTCTACAAACTTATTGTCTCTCCCCAAAACCAAGGCCAATTCTTTTTGAACATTTATAAAAGCATTTTCAAAGGAATATCCTGCCTGCATTGTTCCTAAAAGCAACTCCAACAACTCACGAAAATCCCTCTGATCCTTAAGCTTTTGTTCTCTAGATCGGTCTTGATTATATATCCCCTTGTAAAGCACACATACAAGAGGAAATAGTATAATCCCCCATACTGAGTCATAAAACAACCAGGCTATAACTACGGTAAAAAATATATCTCTGAACAAAATATGCCATCTTACATCTATAGTTCTAATCCTGCCCGCTGTAGCTTCTCTGTGTTTTCCAAATTTCCTATCCGCTCCCAAACACCTCTTATCCTCCCATCATATGATGTCTCTCTAAACTTATATAAAATAGATAATTGAACTTCATTATTTCTAAGGCCGTTAACTTCTGTTATTTCCAACAGTTTCCTGCTGCCATCCCTCAGCCTGCCCAAATGAATAATCACATCCACTGCAGATGCAATCTGACTTCTAACTGATACTATAGGTATCTCTCCAGACATAAGTACCATGGTCTCAAGTCTGGATATCATATCCCTTGCGGAATTAGCATGACCGGTGCTGAAGCTGCCGTCATGTCCTGTGTTAAATGCCTGCAACATCTCCAATGCCTCTGCACCTCTGCATTCACCCACAATTATTCTATCAGGCCTCATTCTCAAGGAGGCTCTCAGCAGTTCTCTTATAGAGATTTCGTATTTACCCTCCATAGTCGCATCTCGAGCTTCCAATCGCACAAGGTTCTGTATAGATATCATGTTCAATTCAGCAGAATCCTCTATGGTTACCACTCTCTCACCAGAAGGTATATATTCTGCCATAGCATTGAGAAATGTTGTCTTTCCCGAGCCGGTTCCTCCCGACACGAAGATGTTATAACCCGCCTTTACCAGCTTACATATAAAATCACAGACTTCCTGGGATACTGATTCATACTCCATAAGCTTAGCCATAGTTATGTAATCATCCGGAAATTTTCTAATGGAAATCACAGGATAATCCACAGCAATGGGAGGCAACACAATATTGACTCTGCTTCCATCAGAAAGTCTGGTATCTATTATAGGATGTGTCTCATTGGCCATTTTGTTGTTGGCACCAGCAATTCTTTGAATTACATCCTCCAACTTTTCTCTGGATGTGAAATGATAACCGCTCTCATATATCATTCCATCTTTTTCAATAAAAATATGATCCGGACCGTTTATCATAATCTCTGTTATAGTCTCATCACTCAACAAATCCTCTAAAATATCCAGCTTTCTTAAACTATGAAAGACTCGTCTCTGTATTTCTAGCCTTCTATCAATGGTGAGATGTATCTCCTCCGATAGAGCACAGATTCGATTCTGTATCATCTCCAATAACTCCTCATCAGACACATCTCTGGATAAGTCAACTCTCTGCAATACATAAGTTCTCACATCTTCTTCCAAAGCTTCCTGCTGCCTATGCCACTCCATTTACAACACCTGATTCTCTATTCATTATCTGGCGTCTCACATACATTCCCAGATTGCCCTGCACTAATTCTTCCAATATGAAATTACCTGCATTTAAATTTGATGCATTCATGGGCAATGTGATCTTATCTGTCTTGATTTGCAAATTGAGTTTTCTCAGATAGTCCAAAAAACATTCATTGCTTCTCTGATAGTAATCTCCCTGCTTAGTCAGAATAATAAGCTCATCAAAGTCGCTTAATATGCTGGCAAACCCCTGTATAGCTCTTCCAAACAAAACCACAACTCTGTCATATACACCACGGGAAATAATCTCGAAGAAGCCCTGCCAATCCTGACTTGTTATCTCATTTAATTCCTCCGGATTGTTAAATGGTCTAATATAATCTATTCCCATAAATGTGGCTACGAAATCCTCCAGACGCACCTCTTTATCCTGCTTCATATAGAAGAAGAAATCCTGCATATTCTTACCGCCATCTCTATGCATCAGTGACTGCATAATACTCAGCTCCTCTATATCCACATATAGAATTCTGCCTGCTTCACTATATGCCTGACATAAGGCAAGACCAAATGGCATCTGCAGTTCATGAGACACTGGAGAATATATCCCAGTCAATTTCAAATCAACATCTCTATTCTTCCATTGGCTCCCACCTATTTTCATATTGATTCGCTTAAGCATCTCCTCCACAATCTCCATAGACTGATATTTATAAACCATTGGCAAATATTCGAATTCCTCTGCCACTCGCTCATCACACAGATATAACTTCTCACGAATATTATCCAGATTACTATCAGCCATTACATACAAGAATTCCTTCCCCAAAATTCCTATATCATATAAGCTTCCATCTCCCTGCAAAAAATCCGCTGTATCAGTATAGGTACTTATTGTCACATCTTCCAAATGCTCTAGTAGATATGCTGCAAAGGCCTCCACATAAGCCTCATCAACATCGCACACTACCAACTTATGTTTTGTCACATAACCCCCTCCTTCACGATCCAAATCACATATGCACACAGCATACATAGTGTAAAATGAATCTCAGTAACCTCCTTATCCACAGGATTATATAGATAGATTTTACGCTCCGAAACGCAGATTCCAATATGTCTTGTAAATAATCCAACCCTATATATAAGTTGCTTACTTCTAATTAAATCAATCAAGGCATATAAGCCAGCTACAAATGTAGAGTAAATCATAATAGGTAGGATTGCCTTGAAACCAATTATTGCAGACAATGCCATCATCAGCTTCACATCCCCTGCTCCAATTCCTCCAATGCGATATATCACATACATTATTAGAAATGGTATTAATATATTCACAAGCAATACCAGACCTCCCCATGGTCCATATTGGGATAATTGAAAATAACCTCCCGTAATAATACCTAATACAATCAACTCATTGGGTACTCGCTGTGTGGACAGATCTGTAATTACAGCTGTCACCATAAGTCCCAAGGCCAACATAATATTAATCCCCCAAACACCTCCTTTTTCGTTGTATTGCTAATTATATTCAGCCACCTCATATATGTCCATGAACTTTTTGGACAACTTTATTTTTGTGAAATATTGACGAAATTTTTCGTTTTTGATTTTAGCAATTGCACAATCCATTTTCGAAAAAATGCCAAGAAATTTTTATAGACAAAAAACATCTCAGATATTAGCCATAGGACCAATCTCTGAGATGCTCTCTAATTCATTCCATAATTCAATTATATTTACTAATAATCACAATTGTATTTGCTGATTATCCAACTCCAAATCTATGCCTGAAATTCATTAATAGCAGTTATAGTCTTGTTGTACTCCTCTGTAAGAGCCGGCATCAAATCCACTGCACCATCTATGGTATCTGCTCCTCGAAGAGCTTCTGTTACCGCGCTGGCCTTCTCATATAATACGCTAAATGCCAGGTTGGCACTTACACCCTTTAGAGTATGTGCTGCCTCAAAAGCTTTGTGGGCGTCAGCCTCATCCATAGCTGCAACCAACTGATTGTAACTTGGATCATTTACAAACATTCCTGCGAATTTGCCAACCAATGTATCCTTCATCATTCGGCCCAAAGCTTCATTATAATTTCCACCTAAGTTCTCATATAGCTCTTGTACTGTCATTTTCATCACCCTCTACAAACTTTTCCCCATATATAATTATACAAGAAATCCCCTGTTTAAATTGCCATCATCATAGCTCTCATTGAGATTGTTGCGACCATATGTCAACCCTGCTGTCACTCGCTGGGAATTCTTCATTACAGAGTCACTGTCATCTGCCTTGGCAACTTCCACAAAGGCTTCCCACAGAGGCTTCATCACTCTATCTGCCTGATTGATATATTCCTCTTTTCTGGAATATATAGCCTTGGAAATAGAAACCTCCGCATAATTATATAATGCATATAAATTGTTAGCTATATTATACTTGAAATCCAAAGCATTCTTCAAGTGTTCCAGCACCAGTGAACACTGTCTCATATTGTCTATATAAGCATCCCAATCATGCTTTTTCATAGCTTCTATTCCATCGCTTTCATATGTGAAGAACATCTCATACAATATAACTATTATCTCGCTGGCATTTGCACAGGCTATTCGTCTGCTAAATGCATCAATATCATCTTTTTTCATTTAAATCACCTGTACTATTTCAAAATCTGAAGTGCCAGAGATGGCAACTCATTAGCCTGTGACAAGGCACTTGTTGCAGCCTGCTCAATAACATTGTACTTAGTATAATCTGTCATTTCAGCTGCCATATCAGCATCCATAATTCTAGAAATAGCAGATTCCATATTTTCCTCAGTCTCATCCAGACTGTTAACTGTATATTCTAATCTGTTGGTATATGCACCCACCTGAGATCTTACAGCATTTACTCTGTTCAATGCATCATCCAATACACCCATAGCATTTTTGGCACCATGCTTTGTGGAGATATCAACTCTGTCTAAATACATAGCCTCTGCTGTCATACTAGGCACGCGAATCTGCATTTTCTGTCCTTCATTGGCTCCCACCTGTAAGTCCATAACTCCAACCTGAGTCACCTCACATTTAACCTCAGTTCCTGCTGCCAAGTCCTCTTTCAGAAGCATTGTCATCTGGAAATTATTATTATCTGTAATTGTTATCTTGTTGCCATCATAAGCTACAGTTGCTGATTTCTTGAACAATGATTCGTCCTCGTTTGTATTTAGAGTAACTACCGCATTGTCTCCTGTATTTACCAGAGGTGTAGCATTTTCATCTGTGGAATCTGGAATTCCAGCTCCCTCCATAACACTTCTAAATGTATCATCAGTTGTTGTAAATGATACAGACACATCGGCATGAACACCGTATGCAACTGACTTGAATTTGAGATTATCGCCGTAAGCATTACCTGGTGTCTCTAAGACACACTCGCCTCTCTCTGCTCCATTTCTTATGGCAGCATAGATTTCTTCTTCAGTCATATTTTCATTAATACTGATGCCATATTCATTAACTGACAAGATACCGTTCTTTCCTACCAGACTACTAACTGAAACTCCAATTTCCATCTCAGCTCTTGTAGCAGGGCTTGTTACAGTAAAAGCATAATTTCCCTCTGGTACATTTGAAGATACCTCCGCTCTTGAGAAATCATCAATATTGTCACTATCAGCATATACTCTGGCATCCTGAGAGCCATTAAGCAAACTCTTGGTATTGAATTCTGTAGAAGTAGCAATTCTATCAATCTCTTCTCTAAGAGAAGATACCTCAGAATTCAATGAATCCAACTCTGAATCTGTATATACGCCATTGGCTGCCTGTACACACAACTCTCTCATACGCTGAATCATACTTGTAACTTCATTCAAAGCTCCATCAACAGTATCCAATACGCTTGTACCGTCAGAAGCATTTCTTGAAGCCTGATCCAAACCTCTAATCTGAGCACGCATCTTGTTTGAAATTGCCATTCCTGATGGATTGTCTGCAGCATGATTTAATTTATATCCAGAAGATAATCTCTCCATGGTTGCTGCAAGTGAACTTTCTGTTCCAAGTAATTGCTTATTTGTAATAATCGCAGATATATTGTTATTAATTTTCATATTCTATACCTCACTAAACTCGGTGTGTTAAATGTTAGCATCCGTGCGGTATTTCAAATGGACCTTCCATGGTCACATTAAATATATCGGTTGATATTGATTTATTCTTAATGAACTGTCTAAGATAAAATCTCGCTGGCTGAAGCAATAAAACTTCTGGCAATGGAATACAACTGTCTTGTTGTAATCTCCTCAACCGCTGCCGTCTGCTCATCCACCTCATCAGCTCTATCCCTCAATGGGAAATCCACATCAGCCTCGTTATAGAAGCCATCTAATGACAGATTCTTATCATATGCAAAGGTAAATGATACCGGAAGTCCTGTGGCTTCCTGCATATCCTGAGCAAACAATCCCATATGCTCTGCAAAATTCTGGCGGGTTCTGCTCTCAGCGAAATCCATATCGCCAATAATCTCACCAGCCTCGTATCTGAATGAGCCATACACTGCACCTGTTGGTTCTGTATCAAATGCCACTTCCACCAGGCCCTTATCCTCAGTACCATGTACAATCTTTAAGGATAGATTACCCACCTTGTCCTCAACCATAATAGGTATATTATATGACTCAGATGTAGGTGTAGACATCTGCCCTACTTCTCTAATCTGTGTCATAACCATCTTCATTCCTCTCAGATCAATCTCTCTCACATCATTTTCTATGAGCATAGTCTTCATGACATTCTCTGCAGTTTTCTCCAATCGTCTCTGAGCCTCTGCCATCTCCTCCGGAGTCTTGCAGGCTTCGCCATAATCCTCTATAAGATCATCTATTAAATCTCCAATTGATACCATATTCTTGCCTTCGGCATCCTTGGAATATTTCTGCAGATCTCTATACATACGATTTCTGTCAGCAAGCATCTGTTGCATGGCAGTCAGATTTGCCGGAGTTGTTGGTATCTCAAACTTCTGCAGCATATCATAAATCTCTGTCTCGGATTTCAATGCTCTGCTAATCTCTTCCCTGACAGCCTTGGTATATTCCAATTCCTGCTGTCTATCAATCTCTGCCGCTTCCACATTTTCTGCCAAAGCATCTGCCAGTGTATCTCTGAATCTATCTGGAGTCATTTCCATATATTCATCTTCATTTCCAAAATGTGCCATGGCAACAGGGGTAATAATATTTCCCGCTTCCTGCAGTGCATTATACTGAAATGCCATCTCCACCTGCTGAATTATAGATAAATTCTCTCTCTTAAACTCAGATATCTCACCGAAATCATCATCTATCTCATACTCTCGTCCTGTATGCTTGCCACTTCTAACTGCAGTCATAAGATTTCTGAGAGTCACCTCTGCGCCTTGGGCTATCAAAGCACCAACTGCGGCTCCATCTCCAGCTTCCACCTGATGTATCAATCGATAGATTCCTATAAAACTCTGTCTCTCAACCTCACTAATCCCTTGGGTTCTATCCAGCTTCCACAGGAATTTCGCAAATTTCTCCTCAGGATTTTCAGCACCATCATTTTCATTGAAATTCTCAGCCATGTCAGCCAAATCAGCCATCTTCATGTCCAGAGGATTCTTGCCCTCTCTGATAATTGATAAAACTGCAGCCGGCTTTAATGCCTTGTACATTTTCTGAACCTCAGCATCTGTGGCCTTCACCCTACCAATATTTTCAGCATTTATTTCAATCTTATTGTAAGCCAGAATTCTCACAGCTCTCTCATTAGAAGCACTTCTTTCAAATCCCAGATCATCTAATATATCATCCACATTGGCAAATGCCTTCTTGATGGAATCTCCCATGTCTGCTCGAGGAGCAGTCATAACTGTCTCAAACCTATCCTGAAATGCTTTGAAATCTGCATTTTGTCTATTCTCTGAAATATATGCCCTGGCCTCATTGGTAATGGTATCAATAGTCTTCTCGGCAAAACCATTTAACTTCCATACAAAAGGTGCCGGTACTGCTGCCAGTTCGTCTAATTCTGTGGTAAATGTATTATATCTCTCTACATTGACATCTGTATCTGCCTCTGTCTGACCTGCAAGTAGCTGTCGCAGACTATTCTCTTCCATATTCTTCAACTCATCTATCACATCCTGGATAGAAGCAGTGTCAATTTGTATACCTGCCTGGGTCATCTGATATGACACTTTGGAAGTCATGGCAAGTCTGGTCTCCTGCAACTGAATCATTGACTTCAGCTGGCGCAAATCCATATCAAGAGGATTCTCCCCCCGGGCCATAACATCTGCCACCACTTCAACCGCAGTTTCCCTGTCTATCTCAACAGAAATATTATTAAGCTCCTGGGCCTGTAAAATATTTTCCGAATCAACCGGAAGATTATTTAACATAAGCCATTTTGCATCTCTAACTCTGTCATCCTCTAATTCTAATCCTGCATCTGTAATAACAGATTCCAACTGCGACAATAACTGATTATTGCCACTTTCCTCAAACACAGCTTCTGTATCTGTCAGACTAACCACTCTATCTTCCATGGATGTTGTTGCAAATGTTGCCTGATATACATTGGTTATAGTGGGCTCCAAATTATTATCCATGAGATATACTTTCGCACCGTCGGAAAGCTTGGCAGGAATTTCTTCCAACATATTTACAGCCTGCTCTCCATCCTGTAGCATCTGAGTATCCTGAGGCAAATCTCTTGCTGACACTGCATCTGTCAGTTGTCTCTTCAAAGCTGCAGCTGCCACTTCGCCTCCGGCCATTTCCTGGATTGCAGCATCTGATACTCCACCCATTTTAGATATATCATGTCCGCCCTTTGCCAGAGCAATCTTGATCTTGTCTGCAACAGTTACAATATCATGAACCTCCATGTTCATTGGATCAAATCCATCCTGCTGCATCTTAGCAAAGTCCTCCTCAGATACAGTCTGAGAATAAACCGCCATTTTATTATGTAAATCTGTAGCTGTCTGACTGTGAATCATATCATTTTCTAGTTTGTCAGCCACAGAATCTGATCCCACACTTTGTCTGTTGTAGATATTAGATATCTCTCCCTGACCAGGGATTTTGGGCATACTAATAGAGGCAGACACCTCATCTGCCTTGCCTGATGACTTTGACTTTATATCATTTGCTCTATCTCTATCCGGTAAGATAACTCCCCCGGCTCCGTATATTCCAGCCTTGGTTTCATCTTCCCGTTTCATAAAATCAGCAATCTTCATCTGGTCTATCTGCATAATACGCCTCCTGTTCTACAAGTTGTATTTCGGTTTAGAGCCATCAAAACTTTAGATAAAAAAAGAGGAACTCGCAATTTCCCATTATCGCGAGTTCCTTCTATTAAATATTATATAAAATCTTATTTGGAAACTATTGTACTTCTATATAGAGAATATTCTTCTCCAACTCCTCCTTTGGCAGATAAGTACCATATTTCTCTGCAATGGCGTTGAGATTTTCCTTGTACTCTTTGCCTGTTTCTTCATCCTTGTAGTCCTTGGTTGCCACATAGTCTACTGTCTTTCCATCAATTGACAACTTGCCTTCCTCAGGAATCAAAACATCATAAGCACTTCCATTGTAAGTTACATTGACATTGTTATCTATACAACCGCATTTTACACCATCTGCATATTTTAGAATAAGTGAAGCATAGAAGACATCCATACGACCAATAACCGCTCCTACATTTAGCACGCCCTTGTCTGGATCAAGCTTACAGTCTGTCTTAATATCTGCATTCACATCACATTTTGACACCTGCTGATATCTCTGAGCTCCAGTAAATCCACCTACATTTACGGAAGAAGCACCTTTTTCCTTGGCAATCTTCACATCTATAGTGCTCTTTGACTCTGTAGTTGTGGCTGCTGCATTTGCTGCTCCCATACCACCTACATTTACAATCAATTCCATGTCGTCTTTGGCCTTGGATACATCCTTGCCGTTTAATGTAATATCCACATCAGATTTACATTTCTTCAGGCTGGAATAGCACTCACCCAGCATACCGCCTACATAGACTTCTCCGCCATGCTTTGAGATACATTCTACATTCACATCAATCTTACCACCATTTACAGTGCATCCTGTGGCAGCTGTAGCCCAGGAACCTGCTTCGATTCCTGCTACTGATGTAAACAGAGATTCTGCATATTCTAACTTCTCATCATTATAATCCACCTTGATATCAGGATTATTGACTGTTATATCCTTGAGAGTTGAACCCATATCAAAGCAGCACAGAGATGCGGCATACATATAGTCACCACTGAAACTATTGTCACCAGTAAGCTGAATAGAAGGGGATTCCAATGTCAGATTGGTAAATGTTGCCTTACAGGCAGCACCAAATAATCCTGCCGCCCCCTTGCATCCCGGACCATCGGCATACCATCTTGATCCCTCTTGCTTATCATATCCCGGATTTGCAACATCAGCTGTTGTAACTGACAATCCCTTAATGCTATGACCATTACCATCCAGGGTTCCTCGGAAAGAATAGGTCCACCAATCTTCATTATAATATTCATAATTTGTGAAATAATAACCGATTGGCTCCCACTCACTGGTCAGGGTAATATCATCTGTAAGTACATAAGCAGCTTGGTAATCATTTCCACATTCATTAGTTCTCCTCCTTTTCCATTTAAATGTGAATTTCTTAGACTCAAACCATATTTTATGAACATATTTGGGAGTGATTTTGTAAATTTATATTCCTTGTTGTAAATATATAAAATAATTATTTCAAAAAAGACAGGCGCCAAAATGAACGCCTGCCTTAAAAAGATTAGAAAATGATACTACCTAAATTAATTTTTTATGCAGAAAATGCCTCGTTAAATGCATTTTCCAAATCATTTATCAAATCCTCAGCACTTTCAAGTCCTGCAGAAATTCTAACAGTGTCAGCTGCTATTCCTGCATCCTCTAAATGCTTAGAATCCAACTCAGCATGTGTAGTCTTCGGTGAGTTCACAATCAGGGATCTGACATCACCTATATTCACATGATATGAGAAATATTTTAAATTATTAAAGAACGTATTTAATTGCTCCTCTGTACCCTTGAAGCCAAAAGTCAGTAAGTTGCCTGCACCCTTCTTGAAATATTTATCCTTCAGGGATTCAAAAGGGCTGCCCTTGGCTGTCGGGTGTTTCACCCATGCAACTTCTTCTCTGGTCTGTAAATAATCAACGATTCTTGCTGCATTCTCAGACTGCTTAGCTACACGCTCGGAAATCGTATCTATGCCCTGCAAAATAAGAAATGCGTCAAATGGGCTCAATGCTGCTCCAATAAACTCCAGGAAAAATGCTCTTATATAGATAATAAGCGGAGACTTGGCATCAATATCAATTACAGATCTTCTGTTGCCAGCCTTGTCCTTAATCTTGTATGAATCCTCGTAGAAATGAGGGAACTTCTCAGGGCTATATACGAAATCACCCTTCTCAAGTACTAAGCCTGCTATTGTATTTCCATGACCTCCCAGACCCTTGGTGGCAGAGTATACTATAATATCTGCCCCATGAGAAAATGGCTGGAATAAATATGGTGTTGCCACAGTATTATCTACAATAAGAGGAATACCATGACTATGTGCCAACTCAGATAAAGCCTCATAATCATAGATTTCTGCATTTGGATTGCTAATGGTCTCAATGTAGATACCCCTGGTGTTTTCATCGATAGCTTTCTCAAAAGAAGCAATGTCGAATCTATCCTCAACGAATTTTATTTCAGCTCCAAGCTTTGGCAAGAAATGTGAAAATGCATCCTCACTTCCACCATACAATGCTCTTGTTGTAACTATGTTGCCGCCTCCAACAGTCAATCCAAGTATAGTATATGAAATAGCAGCCATTCCGGATGCAAGTGCAACTGCTGCATATGCTCCATCCAGGGCAGCCACTCTTTTCTCCAATGCATCCACTGTAGGATTGCCTACTCTTGTATAAATTGCAGCCGCCTCCTCCATGGACCACAGAGATTGTGCTCTATCTATGCTTCCCAAATCAAAGGATGCAGTCTGATATATTGGTACATTTACCGCATAATTATGATCTGCAGAATTGTATCCTGCTCTAATTCTAAGTGTGTCAAAATCTGCCATAGCAATTCCTCCTTTTTCTCCCTACTTCAAACGTAATTTCTCCTGACGCTCTATCTGCACAATAACTCCATCCTGTATAACCAGTGTTACTGAGCCATATTTTACTTCACTTACTATTCTCTTGGCCTCATTCCAGGCAGTCTCAAGATCCTTTTCACTTTTTTCTTTTCCTTCAGAACCCATATTTATTTCCTCCTGATAAATAGGTTTTTGAGTCACCCCAAATAGCTGGGGATTTTTACATTTTCTATATTGTATATTCCGGCTCCGGATTGGCTGCTGCCATATGGAATTTCTCCAATATATTTCTTCTGGCTTCCAGAAATTCTGCGCCGCCTCGATGCCGTGGATGTGGAAACTTCACTTCCATAATCTCGCTTATCTTCCCTGGTCTTGGTGTCATAATAACTATTCTGTCTGACAGATATATGGCTTCATCCACATCATGTGTAACCAGAATCATTGTGGCATCATTTTCTTTTCTCAACTCCAATAACTTGTCCTGCAAGTCAGCTCTTGTAAATGAATCAAGAGCTCCCATTGGTTCATCCAGCAATAACAACTTGGGATTATTTATCAACGCTCTGGCAATTGCCACTCTCTGGGCCATTCCACCACTTATCTGATGAGGATATGATTTCTCAAATCCTTCTAAACCTATCATTGATATATATTCAGGTATTCTGGCTTTATTCTCTTTAAATACATGTCTGGCCTTCAGTCCTGATGCAATATTTTGCTCAACAGTAAGCCACTGAAACAAACCGCTTTGCTGGAACACATAACCTCTAGACGGATCCGGGCCTGTAATCCTCTCCCCATTTAACAGGAGTTCTCCCTCCTGGGGCGTATCAAGACCTGCTATCAAACGCAGAAGCGTAGTCTTGCCACATCCTGAGGCGCCAATTATAGAGACAAACTCTCCCTTTTTCACAGACAAACTCACATGATTCAGTGCATCAACTGTACTTTCCTCATCACTATATCTGCGACTTACATCATTTATTTCCAAAATTATATCATCACTCATTTTTCAACAATCCTCTTTGCCAACGCAGCGCTCTACTCTCAATTAATTTCACAATCCTGGTTATCAGGCTAAATAATATGGCCATAACTATAATTGCTGCGAAGACCTTGTAATATGCACTCCATACTTTTGAAGCGTTTATATAATATCCCAGTCCACCGGGTTGTCCCATCATCTCTGCCATAACCAGTGTGGTAAATGCAAATGCGCTGGCTGTATTTATTCCGGTAAATATCTGCGGCATGGCATGAGGTACTGCCACATGAAACAGAAGATACAATTCATTTCCTCCCAAAGTTCTTGCCACCTCGAACTGGGCTTTCGGAGTGCTCTGAACCCCGGACGCAGTCAAGGATGCAACTGGAAACCATACACAAATCACCATCAAAAATACAGCTGCAGAAAATGGTGTAGGAAATAATGTCAGTGCAAATGGCATCCATGCTACTGCTGGAATTATACCTGTAATATTCAAAATCGGTGCAACCCAGTAATATACCTTTGGGAACCATCCGATTAATATCCCGGTTCCTATACCGAAAACCACTCCTGCGAGAAATCCTGCTGTAAATAATCTCAATGAATATAAGGTGTTCTGCCAGATAAAATCACTTTCCATAAGAAATGCTCTTATAATTCCTGCCGGTCCCGGGAAAAAAGGCTGTGGCAAAACTTCCAGCTTAGTTCCAAGCAAATCCCATAAGGCCAAAGCTAATCCCATGACAAATCTGAATTTGGCCTGCTTGATATATTGGTCTCTTCTCTCAGGCTTTACATAAGCATATACGCCTAAGAGGCCATATATGCTTATAATTCCTGCCAGCACTATTCTATAAGCATCATTAATATTCAGATTCAGACCCAGGACAGCATATTTTTCCAAACTCACATCTTCTGCCACCTGGGGAAATATAATGTTTGCCACTATAGCAAGGCCAAAGCCCAACATGGTAAATATAATTATGAGCCCAAACTTCTGTGTAGTTTTATTTATTTTATTGCCTGCATCACTCACTTAATCACCTCTGATTACTGCTGATTCACATCTACTTCAGCATATATTTCCTTTGCAAATGCTTCTGGTTCACTCTTTAAATATCCAATGTCATATAAAGCCTGTACGAAGTATTCAACATCATCCTGCACATTCTGTTTGTTAGCAGCTCTGTCTTCTGTAGTTGGATATTCATAACTTGTAATAAGCTGTACTGCTAGTTCCTTATCTTCAATCTGGGCATACTTACCACTGATGATAATATTTACAGCTTCCTCCGGATTCTTGGCAATCCAATCCTGTGCCTTTCTGTAAGCTCTGAGAAGTGCAGCAATCTCATCCGGCTTCTCATCAAGAAGTTTTTCTGATGCATACAAGAAGCAGCAATACTTACCTGCAAATGCAGGATCTGTGCTCAAGTCAAATATAACCTTCACCTTGCCTTCTTTCTCTGCAACGCTTCCTAATGGATCCCACATAGCAGCCACATCGATTTCTCCATTGTAAAGTGCTTCAAGCTCTAAGTTACCATCAGAAAATGGCAAGAATTCTACTTCTCCATCCTGCTGAATTGCAGAAATACCGGCTTGCTCAAGCCATACACTTGCCACCTGGTGTGGTGTTCCACCGATTTCGTCAACACCAATCTTCTTTCCTTTCAGGTCTTTTACTCCCTTAATGTCTGAATCAGGGCGGACAACGAATTTGATACATCCATTATGCAAACCGTCAACAACCTTCACATTTACACCCTCTTCAATAGATGGGAAAAACTGAAAATCACCATTTACTATAGGAATTGTTCCATTATTCAATCCAATCTTTCTAGTCTCTGTATCTGCAGATATGAGATTTACATTGAATCCTTCCTCTGCAAAAAATCCCTTTTCATATGCTATATAAATTGGAGCTCCACATAGAGATCCATCTAAGCCGGGAATATCAATATTCCCATATTTATACTCTCCACTTTCCTCTTGCTTAGCACCTGAACAAGCCACCAATGAAAATGCAGCTACCAGCGCCAACAGTAATGCTGTTACTTTAGTTACCTTTTTTGAAATCTTCATTTCTTTCTCCTTTCATTCCTTTTTATATAAAAATGCAATTAAGCAATTTTAATTGATTTTTCTGATGTCAAGATACCCTTGTTCATCTTATATACACACTCTATATCCTCTATAGAATCCAAGTCATGCGTCACTATAAGAACCGTTGTTCCCTGCTTTGAAATCCTATTAAACAAGGCTATAATCTCCCGGGTATTCTCCTCATCCAAATCCCCGGTAGGTTCATCTGCCAAAATGATTCGTGGATCATTTATCATAGCTCTGGCAATTGCCACTCTACGGATTTCCCCACCGGACAAGGTATCCGGATATTCATCTTTTAAATGAATAATTCCCAATTCCTTCAATAATTCTTCTGCTCTATCATCAGGATTACCTGTCTTTTTATTTAAGTAAAATGGAAGTCGCACATTTTCCCACACAGTCAAGTTGGCCAATAGGCTATGTCCTTGGGGAACCAGACCTATATTATTATTTCTAAAATGTGATAACTCCTTATCATCTAATTCATCCAGCTTCCTGTCTCCTAAAACAATAGTTCCAGCTGTTGGATTTAACAGTCCTGCTATGAGACTGAGCAATGTGGTTTTCCCGCTACCGGACGGACCCACAATAGCAACCAACTCTCCCGACTTAATGGATAGATTCACACCATCTAAGGCCCGGGTAACTCTTGTTCCCCGTTTATATTCTTTAATAATATCTGTTATGATTACATCCACTGTCACTCACCTTCCTTCAAAGCTCTGTATGCCTCCACCCGGCTGATTGAATATGCGATATATCCTGTTGAGACAGGGCCCAGCAACAATATGATTATCAATGTTGCTACCGCACCTGCCACAATTGCAGATATACCTGGCAACAAATATGGCAATGAGATTGAATCTCCTATAAAGGTTGTAAATGATAGTATTCCCACATTGGAAATCACAAGTCCAATTACTCCCCCAAGTCCACATAGAAGTAATGCTTCGCTGATAATAATCCATACCAGTTTTCCTCTGGTAGCTCCGAGTATTCGAAGAATTGCAAACTCCTTCTTTCTCTCGTTGGCAATCACAGAAAATACCAGGGTAAATACCACCAGTGCTATAACCAGAAATACTGCTGCAAACAGGTAGAATATCACTCTTATCTGCTCCAAATGGCCTGCAATTCCGGTAATCATATTCTTGGTTTTGATAACCTGAAGTCCATCATAGTGTGATCTGATATCATGTATGACTGCATCTGCGTCATATCCATCCTCCAGTTCAACTAATACATTGGATATAGAATTCTCAGGATTAATATTTTCTGTAAAAGCAAGTCCGCTACTTCTGGCCTCTTCAAAGAGATGCATCAATGTATTTCTATTGGCATATACTGCCTGATCTAAACCTGTTCCAGTCTCATCCAGTTTGGCAGCCACATCATAATACTTTCCAAAGAACTTCAATTGATTATTCTCATCTACGGTAATGTCACTTCCTATAACCAACTCTCCATCTCCCACTGACTCAGAATATACTTCGGATATCCAGGGTTGGATGGAGAAATCTGTCTCACTGTCAAAACCTATGAACTGCACTGGTATGCTGCAGCAATCCTGATTCAAGGATGTAAGATAAAACTGTGATGATGTTCGTCTCACTCCCGGGATTGCCTGTATGTCCTGCTCCACACTTTTATCAAAGTAGAAATATGATGGCTCCCCTTTCAGAAGTATTCCTTCAACACCCTCATCATATCCAGTAGGCACAATCATCAAGTCTGCACCCAATCTACTTTTCATACTCTCCAAACCATTTGAAATACCTGCAGAGAACAATCCTCCCGCATATATAACCGTTGCTACCAGTGCCACAATAATCAGCAACCCTACAGTCCGAAGAGGTTTGCGCTTCAAATTTTGTAATGCCAGATACCTTGTGGTTAGAGCATTATTTTCCATCTGCTTCATCTCCATTTCCAGCTGTTTTGCTTCCGGCAAATCGGATTCCTACAACTGCCAGGATAATTACAACTACACCCAATATATTCAACGCCGGCTTTGTGAGAGAGTGGCATCTCATATGTGGATTGTTGCAGACACCTATCAGCAAATCTGTCACAACTATGGTAAATATTCCATTTAACAGAATCGCAATATTCGATGCAATGATAGCCTCTCGATGTTTTTGTAATAATTGAATAAGAGCCAACACTGCAATTTCAATTCCTATTCCAAGTACTACGCGACTTGTATAAAAACATTTCATTACCATATCACCATCTGTATCACAGACTTTAAATAGAATCTGTGGCCCTATTGCTATAAGCGCTCCTGCTATCAATGTTAAAATTCCAATTACTTTGTTCTTCATTTCATATTCCTCCATTTTCTTGATTTTTATATAAAAAAACTGATTTCAAACGCATCACGTTCAAAATCAGTCTCTATTATCTATAGTCAACCGTAGTGATTATTACTCAATTATTTTCCATCCTGTTCATACAACACATATCTCTTTCCTCCTTTTGTTCTGCGTCGTTTTCACCAAGAAGTATGCCGTATTTTTCTTGCTGTGTCTAATATCTAAAAGGCATTGCTTGCGATAAGCATTTCCTATCACTGCTTTTTGCATAAGGCATCCATAGCGGAGTGCTTTTTATGATATAGGAATTTCGGAGAAATTTCCTATATCATAAAAAAAGACCTTGAGAAATGTTCTCAAAGTCTCTTGTATAATCTGCTATAAATTATAATTCTGTTCTGCCTTCTAATGCTCTAAGAAGTGTAACCTCATCTATATATTCCAGGTCACCACCCACAGGAACACCGCTGGCAATTCTTGTCACCTTGATGCCTGTTGGTTTTATAAGCTTACTGATATACATAGCAGTTGTCTCGCCCTCCATACTGGAGTTGGTGGCAATAATCACCTCATCCACATCTCCCTGAAGTCTCACCATAAGCTCTTTCAATTTGATGTCCGCAGGGCCGATACCATTCATTGGAGATATGGCACCATGAAGTACATGATACACTCCATCGAATTTACCTGTCTTCTCGTAGGCAGCCAAATCTCTGGTGTCCTCAACTACCATAATAAGCTTTTTGTTTCTCTTGGCATCACTGCAGATAGGACAGATTTCCTGATCTGTCAGGGTGAAACAATTCTTACAGTAGTGAATATTTCTTCTAGCCTCTATCATGGAAGTAGATAATTTCTCCACATCCGCCTCCGGCATATTTAACAGATGAAATGCCAATCGCTGTGCCGACTTGGCTCCTATTCCCGGAAGAGTAGACAACTCAGATATTAAATTACTGATTTGCTTACTATAGTATTCCATCTTAGAAAGGCATACCTCCGCCAAATCCACCTGTAATTGCTGACATGCTAGACTGTGCCTTGGCTTCAATCTCTCTCAAAGCCTCATTTGTTGCAGCCATAATCAAATCCTCAAGCATCTCAACATCATCAGAATCAACAACCTCTGGATCAATATGAACCTTGGTTACTTCCTTCTTACCGGATACAGTAACTTCTACTGCACCGCCGCCTGCTGCAGCTGTTACTTCCTCTGTCTCCAAAGCAGCCTGTGCCTGCTCCATCTGACGCTGCATCTTCTGAGCCTGCTTCATTAAATTATTCATATTTCCCATTCCGCCTCCTGGGAATCCACCTCTTTTTGCCATTTTTTAAAAATCCTCCGTTTCTATTTCTAGATTTGCTCTCTTGGCAAATTCTTCTACTGCATCTGTATGCAGTTTCTTACCTGGCATACCGGTATCATTATTTTCCAAAATAATATCTACATGCTTACCTGTCAGCTCCTCGATAATGTGATGTAATTCATCCATCCACATTCCTTCCTTCAGAATATCAGCATTTACTGACTTGGTACCCGGTATTTCATCTACTACAATTTTCACCTTGCCCCCTTCATAGGTAACCATGGTGCCTTCATCCTTGAGGACAGTCTTCAGCATTCCTCCACAAGCAGCTACCACCTGTTTCCATTTACCAAGCAAGGCCTCCACTTCCTCTGGCAAAGCCTCCGGCAGAGGTTCCTTCTCCACCTTGACAGCTTTCTGCTGGGCACCAGGTACGGAAGTGTTAACCGGTGCCGCCCTAAAACCCTGTTCTATTTTGGTTTCAACAGCATTAATTCTATCAATCAAAGCCTCGTTATCCTGCTCCATCTCAGGACGGCAAAGCTTAACCAGCGCAATTTCTATAAGCACTCTCTTCTGGGATGAATACTTAATCTGATTTGACAGTTCTGAAAACTCACGAATAAATCTCATAAGCATAACATCATCCATCATCTCAGCTTCTTCTCTCAAAGCAGACATCTGTTCACTTGTAACTTCTAATACATCTTCCATATTGGAATCAGATTTCACAAGAAGCAGATTTCTCATATACCATGTGAAATCAACAACAAACTGATGTAAATCCCTACCCTGAGTAACCATTTCCTCCAATTGGGCAATGGCGCCTGTCACATCACGATTGTACAATGTTCTCAGAAGCTTACTGAAAATATCATTGTCTACAGCACCAAGAACTGTGAGAACCTTGTCATATGTCAGTTCCTCTCCCAGATAGAAAGCTATACACTGATCCAGCAAACTAAGTGAATCACGCATGGAGCCATCTCCGGCTTTGGCTACATATCTCAGGGCCTTGTCCTCAACTGGCACATTTTCCTTGTCCATAAGTTCCTTCAATCTATCTGCAATAGTGTCAATGGATATTCGTCTAAAATCATATCTCTGACAACGAGATAAGATTGTAATAGGAATCTTGTGAACCTCTGTTGTAGCAAGTATAAATATAACATACTCTGGTGGTTCCTCAAGAGTTTTAAGCATTGCATTAAATGCTCCTGTAGAAAGCATATGAACCTCATCGATTATATATACCTTGTATCTGCCCTCAGTAGGAGCGTAAGCCACCTCATCTATTATATCTCGAATATTTTGCACACCGTTATTAGATGCCGCATCAATTTCAAAGACATTCATGCTGGTGCCTTCATTTATCCTCTGGCAACTAGGACAACAATTACAAGGACTTCCATTTACAGGATTCTCACAATTGACAGCCTTGGCCAGTATCTTGGCCACTGTTGTTTTTCCAGTTCCTCTAGTGCCGGTAAATAGATATGCATGACCTAATCTATCTGCCTTTATTTGATTTTGTAAGGCAGTTACAATATGATCCTGCCCTTTTACGTCATCGAAGTTTTGTGGTCGAAACTTACGATATAATGCCATATATGACATACTTCTACCTCAAATCTATTAGTCTCCGAAGCTTATACCTATGGTCTTCGCTTCCTTTATCATTTTACAATTCGGATCCACCGTCTTGAGCTTACCTGCCACATCCTCAAGTGGCACTCGCTTGGTCTCTCCATTTATCATGGCAATCATGTTGCCATAATCCCCATCCATAATAGCTCTGGCTGCTGCCGAGCCAAGTCTGGTACATAACACTCTATCATATGGGCATGGGCTTCCACCTCTTTGTGTGTGACCAGGTACTGCCACTCTGACTTCTGAACCTGTCTTTTCTGTGATACGAGCAGCAATCTCATATGATACCGAAGGGTATTTCGATTCCGCTCTCTTTTTCTTCAATTCCTTCTTGCTAAGAGCAGCATCTTCCTTGGAAATTGCTCCCTCTGCCACTGCAAGGATAGTAAATCCCTTGCCGGCTTTATGACGCTTCTCAATAGCATCTATGATTTTGTCCATATCATAAGGAATCTCTGGAAGCAAAATAATATCTGCTCCCGATGCAACTCCGGCATACAGTGTCAACCATCCTACCTTGTGTCCCATAACTTCTACGATAAATACTCTGTTATGAGATGCTGCAGTAGTATGAATACAATCAATTGCCTCACAGGCAATATTTACAGCACTCTGGAAACCGAAAGTCACATCTGTTCCATAGATATCATTGTCAATTGTCTTTGGTAGATGGATTACATTTAACCCTTCCTCACGAAGAAGGTTTGCAGTCTTTTGAGTTCCATTTCCTCCCAGAATAACCAGGCAATCCAGATTCAACTTATAATATGTATTCTTCATAGCCTCAACTTTGTCGAGACCATTTTCATCAGGTTCCCTCATAAGTTTAAATGGCTGTCTTGATGTTCCTAAAATAGTTCCACCAACAGTCAGAATTCCTGAGAAATCTTTGCTCTCAAGCAATCTGTAATTACCATAAATCAATCCTTTATAACCATCATAGAAACCATAGATTTCCAAATCATCTATGTTATTACTCAGTCCCTTTACCACACCACGCATTGTAGCATTCAAAGCCTGACAATCTCCACCACTTGTAAGCATTCCGATTTTCATAAGTCTTCTCCCTTCACTGATAACATTCCTAGCAATATTCACCGTACTCACAACCTGCATTTCTCACTTCAATCTCATCTACTAATTCCCATTCCCACTTTGGTTTCTTGGAATCAGGATTCTTGAATTTCAAAGTCTTTCTGTACAATGTGATAGTTCCATATCCATTACCGCCATTCCACAGTCTGTTATGACGCTTAACTCCATCCGGCGCCTCATAATTTACCAGAAGCATATCTTCCTTCTTGCATCGGATATCAGTATACATCTTGGCAGTCGGAGTCTCCTGAATAATTTTCCATCGAAGTTCAGTATCACTCTCCTTGCATTTAAACTTCGTCTTGGTGAGAGTCCACACCTTGGAGAAGTTAAATTCATAAGGCTCTCCCTCGTACCACATAGCACTCAAGAGTTTTCCTTCCAATGCAAATCTACCAACCTTTGGTTTGCCGCCGCCTATATCAAATACAGAATTCTCAAGCTTGGCTCCTGTAAGCTTACTTGTCAAATTATTTGATGACAACCATACCCATGGGCTTGTGAAGTCTTTACCCCAGTTCTTGTCAGCATAGCCATAAGAATCTTCTCGATTTACAATATAGGTCTCTCCATTGAGTATTACCTTGCCTTCGTATGCAGTCTTCATACCCTCTGCGTGCCAGAACATCTCAAAAGCTTCAGCATCACGAAGTGGAGTTCCTGCACCATATCCCACATTGAAGGCCACCTGCTTATCAATCTTTAAATCCCAGAACATCTTGCCTGCATCAGACATATATTCCGGATGATTTGTGGCATCTTCCTCAGATACATTTACCATACCCATAGTTCTTGTCTCTGAGCAGAAACAGTTGTCTGCACTTATAAGATATGGCGCATCCTGTCTCACTGTCACATCATCCCAACCGAAGAAGCGATGCAACTGCACATGGTCCTTGCCCCAGGCACCAACCTTTACCATCATATAGCTTGGCTTAATTCCCTTCTGTTGATTCTCAGGGAGCTGTCCAAATACAGGATCAGGTCCTCCAAGGGCTGGATTTATTGTAAAAAACTCCACGAAGAAAGCTTTCTCTTCTCCTGTCTTTTCATTATGTCCGGTAAATGAATGCCACCACCAGTCATATCCCTGTTCAGCCAGACCGCCATGTAGCATAAATTCATCTCTCAAAATATCAGAATGATTAAATCCATCTCCAATGGTCTCGTGTAAATCCACTGTACTTAAGTCTATGGAAGACGCTTTATCCTTCACAACTCCCGCAGCTGCCACAGCCTTGCCTTCCAAGTCCTCTATACGATGACCCATAAATTTCTCTAACTCTTTTGCCTTCTCTGTTAATTCGTCAAAATTCTCAAAGATTTTCACGCTATCACCTTCCCCTTAAAAATGTTAATGCTTATACAAGAATTATTTTATATCTTTATCCTTTGCCAATACTGCTTCCTCAACCAGATATAACGGTCTCTTCTTGGTCTCAAGATATGTCTTGGCCAAATATTGTCCCAAAATACCGATACACAAAAGCTGAATACCACTTACCATCATAATGATACATACCATAGATGGCCATCCTGATGTTGGATCTCCAAATATAACTGTTTTAATAATAATAAATATAATTGCAATAAATGCTATCAGGCAAAACAGCATACCCATAAAAGATGCAATAACAAGTGGTGCTGTTGAAAATGCTACTATTCCATCCAAAGCATATACAAACAATTTCCAGAAAGACCACTTAGTCTCTCCGGCAGCTCTCTCCACATTTTCATATTCCAACCACTTCTTCTTAAAGCCAACCCATCCAAAGATACCTTTGGAGAAACGGTTGTACTCACCCATTGCAAGTATGGCATTTACCACCTTGCGGTTCATAAGCTGGAAGTCTCTGGCCCCATCTACAACCTCTGATGATGAAATCTTGCCCATTAACTTATAGAAACATCTGGCAAAGAATGATCTGATTGGTGGTTCACCCTTTCTTGTAACACGACGGGAACCTACACAATCGTAGCCCTCTTTTTCCACAGCCTCAAGCATCTCTGGAAGAAGTGATGGTGGATCCTGTAAATCCGCATCCAATATGGCCACATAATCACCGGCTGCATTTTCCAAGCCTGCATATATGGCAGCTTCCTTGCCGAAGTTTCTAGAAAATGATACATAGTGTACTCTAGGATCCCTGGCATTTAATTCCTTTACCACTCTCATGGTTTCATCTCTAGAACCATCATCTACAAACAGATATTCAATATCTATGTCTGTCAGTTCCTTCTCAACTCTCAATGCTTCTTCATAAAACAAAGGAATCGCTTCCTCCTCATTATATGAAGGAACAACAAGTGTTAATAATTTCTTATCCATTTCTACCTCTTTGACATACTTATATCTCCTTGCAAGCATCTAATCGTATGCCTTTTCTTAAAAATCTAGACACTTACACCTGATAGAAATTTTATCACAACAGCGCCAGTTTTACCACCCAAGAGACCACTCTGAAAACGCAATATCCTATTACAATTACCATTTTTCAGATAAATTTTGATTTATCACTTTATTGTGGTAAAATATCGTCATATGGTGTGTATTACATACACAAGAGGGAGGAGAAATTATGGCTAGAAAATGTAGCGTAGATCGGGCTAACGGATTAATCGGCGGATTCGCAACAGCAAAGAAAAATATAACAATCCAATATGCCGGAAGAGAGCGTTCCGAGGAAAATATTTTACAGATGATAAAAAGAGACGCATTATCTCAGGGCGTAAACGACGAGGACATGAATGAGGTTGACATCTATGTCAAACCTGAAGAAGGCACCGTATATTATGTAATCAACAAAGAATTCAGCGGCAAAGTAGCATTTTAATAAAGGGGAGAATTATGTCAAAAGTATATGTAGTAGCCAACCAGAAGGGCGGCATTGGAAAAACAACAACAGCAACAGCTCTGGCTGGTATTTTAGGAAAGAAAAAGAAGACTCTATTGATTGATGCAGATCCTCAATCAAATAGTACAAGCACTTACAAAGCCATCATCAAAGATCAGGCAACTCTGTATGATGTGATTATCGATTCAGATAGAATTCCTATCCAGGAAGCTATTCAGCATATGGAAAATGGTGATATTGTAGCATCAGATCCGCTGCTTGCCAAAGCTGAGAAAATGCTTGATGGAGATATCGAAGGCATGTACCGATTAAAAGATGCCTTGGAAGAAGAGTATGATTACGATTATATTGTCATTGATACAGCCCCTTCCCTGAATATTGTGCTTTATAACTGCCTCATTGCTGCTGATGAAGTTATAATCCCGGTTACAGCTGATGCTTATTCAGTTCAGGGATTGAACCAGCTCTATTCCACAATCAAGGCTGTGCAGAAGAGGCAGAATCCAAATCTGAAGATTGCGGGACTTCTCCTTGTAAAATATCATGGTCGCTCAAATCTGGAGAAGCAGGTTTTGGAAGAGTTGGAAAATATTGCTAAAGACATGGGAACCAAGGTATTCACCACCAAGATTCGCGAGTGCGTAAAGACCAAGGAAGCTCAAGAGAAACAAAAGCTCCTGATTGACTACGCTCCAAAATGTAATACAATGGTTGACTATATGGATTTTGTAAAAGAATTAACCAGAAAACGCAAATAATACTTTGTAAAAATAATAAAGCTTCATGACATTAGAATTTCTAAATCAATTCTTCTTATGTCATGAAGCTTATTTTAATTCTATTTAATTTGAAGCAAATTCTAGTTCAATGTACCATAAATGCTGAATCTGACACCGTCAGCATAATATCTATTTTCCTTTTTATCCTGATATACATTAGATGAGAATACTAATATATTCTTGGCGTCAATCTTGCCGCTCATGGAAGGTGATGCTACCACTGCATTTACTGTAAATGTGTGCACCTCTCCACCAATATTTATCTCCAATTGATTTGGAAACCAACCGGTGGCATCCAGATATGGTCCCTGCTCTTTGCCCGTAGTGCAATATCTGTATGCATATTCCTCACATTGCATATTGAAGAAATCCAGAATTTCCTGCTGGTGCATATCCAGGTATGTATGAGCTATTCCATCTGCTGAAATCTTATAATTTGAATCAGCACCATCCTTTAAGGCAATTGTGCCATCAGCATCATACATTTCCTCTGTGAAGCCATAAGTAGCCGAGAAATTCTGATCAGTCGCATTGTATGTCTGAGTTATTCTAAACTCCATATTCTCTGCATTATCAGTTATAACCTGCGCCAGTCGCTGATCTTCTGTAGTTAACTCGCCTGTTACAGTCTCACCTCCAGCAACCAAATCTTCTGGAGAATCCTCCTCTGCCACAACCGTATCCGAAGGAACTTCATCTTTCTTATCAGCCTTATTTCCTGCCGGCTTAATGGCATATACAATTACCATTACAACTACCACGGCGACTGCCGCTATTACTAGCAGAAGTCGCCCTGTAGTACTTTTAAAAAAGTCTTTCATATATTTTCACCTATTTGTCATAAGTTCTATGACATTAAATACAAACTATGAGAATAACTCTAAAAGTGAATTCTTAACCTCATCCATCTTGGCCTGTGAATCTGCAAGAGATGTTCCTTTTACACCAAAGTAGAATTTAATCTTTGGCTCTGTTCCTGAAGGACGGATACAAGCCCAAGCATTATTTTCAAGCTCATAATACAATACATTTGATGATGGAAGACCTGTTGAAGTCTTCTCACCAGTAACCATATCTACTCTCTCATCAAGCTTGTAATCTCTAACTGCCAAAACCTTGTATGAACCAAGCTGCTTTGGTGGGTTGTTACGAGCATTTGTCATCATTTCCTGAATCTGTGCTGCTCCATCCATACCCTTTAATGTAATAGCCTGCTGACCCTCACGGAAGTAACCATATTTCTCATACATATCAAGCATAGCATCCCAGAGAGTCTTACCCTGCTTCTTGTACCATGAAGCAACTTCGCAGAGCATCATAACTGCAACTACTGCATCCTTATCTCTAGCATAAGTTCCAGCTAAGCAACCATATGACTCCTCAAGACCGAATACATAATTATTATTCTTGTTTCCAGCCTGCTCAAATAATTTAATCTGCTCACCAATGTACTTAAATCCTGTAAGTACTTCAATAACTTCTACGCCATGAGCTTCTGAAATAACCTTTGCCATGTCTGTTGTTACAATAGTAGTAACAAGTGTTGGATTAGATGGCATTGTATTTGTAGCCTGACGCTCATTTAAGATATATTCAGCAATAAGCATTCCTGACATATTTCCTGTAAATGAGATATAACCACCCTGTGTAGGTCCATCATATCCAGCTGGAGCCTTGCAATATACACCAAGTCTGTCAGCATCTGGATCTGTTGCCAGGATAATGTCTGCATCAACTTCTCCAGCAAGCTTTACTGCCAAATCAAAGGCCTGTGGAAGCTCTGGGTTAGGATTTGGAAGAGTTGGGAAGTTACCATCAGCTGCTTCCTGCTCCTTTACTACATGAACCTTCTCAAATCCAAGTTCCTTTAACACTCTTCTAACAGGTACATTTCCTGTACCATTTAAAGGAGTATATACGATTGTGAAATCCTTGGCCATCTCCTTGATAACCTCTGGATGAATAGACTGAGCCTTGAGGTTTGCCATATATTTATCCTCAAAATCCTCTGGAATTACATTGTATAAACCAGCGGCTGTTGCCTCAGCCTTGTCCATTGTCTTCACCTGATCAAAGGATGTAATCTTGGCAACCTCTGCCAGAATCCCTGTATCATGTGGAGGAGTAATCTGTGCACCATCTGCCCAATATACCTTATATCCGTTATATTCACGAGGGTTGTGACTTGCAGTAACCATAATACCTGCTGTACAACCAAACTCTCGAACTGCAAATGACACTTCTGGAGTTGGACGAAGCGACTCGAAAATATATGTCTTGATTCCATTTGCATTCAGGCAAAGAGCAGCTTCATCTGCAAACTCTGGTGACATGATACGAGAATCATATCCAATTGCAACACCCTTGTCCTGCGCATTCTGTGAAATAATATAATTAGCCAATCCCTGAGTAGCCTGACGAACAGTGTATATATTCATGCGATTTGTTCCCGCACCAATAACACCGCGAAGTCCTCCAGTACCAAACTCCAACTGACGGTAAAATCTGTCCTCTATCTCTTTTTCATCTGTCAAAGCCTTTAACTCAGCTTTGGTATCCTCATCAAAATAAGGGTCTGTACACCACTGTGTGTAAATGTCTTTATAGCTCATTTCAAATTCCTTTCCCTCTAAAATGTATTTTTCACTCACTTAGGTTCTATTATATTTCAAAATGCAAAAATCTGCCACATTTATTCATCAAAAACACCATTCATTTTCGTACTAATAAATACAAAAACAAATGGTGCTATACTGTTTTATAACAAGTCCTTACGACCTTCTGCCTTAAGCTGATCTACAATCTTCTTCACATCCTGAGCGCGATTCTTGTCACATACCAAGATGGCATCCTCGGTCTCAACCACAATTAGATTATCCACACCGATGGTTGTAATCAATCTCTTACCTGAATATGTAATGGTATTGGTTGTATCAATTGCAATATGATCTCCGGCAAATACATTGCCATCTTCATCCTCATCATACAGCACACCCAGATTGTCCCATGATCCTACATCATTCCAGCCCATTTCTGCAGAGATAACCTTGACTTTATCTGACTTCTCCATAATGCCATAATCAATGGAAATACTTGGGATTGTAGGATAAACTTCGTTGATTACCCGAGCTTCATCTGGTGTATTTAATCCCACCTTAATCTGCTCAAGACATGCATATACATCCGGAAGCAATTTCTTGAATTCCTCTAAAATCACAGATGCCTTCCATACAAACATACCTGAGTTCCATGCATACTCACCACTTGCCACATACTTCTCAGCAGTAGCCGCATCCGGCTTCTCCTTGAACTCCACCACCTGCTTTGCAAGACCGTCGTCTGTCTTGTCAAAGCGGATATATCCATATCCTGTTGATGCAAATGTAGGAGTAATTCCAAGTGTAAGCAAAGCATCTTCCTCATCAGCCACCTTGATAGCTTCTTTTAAAATCTCTGTAAAGGCTGCTTCATTTTTAATAAAATGATCTGAAGGGAAAATTGTCATTACGCCGTCACCATATTTCTCAACAATTTCAAGAGCCGCATATCCAATGCAGGCTGCTGTATTTCTTGCCGATGGCTCTGACAATATGTGGTCAGGTGTAATTCGACCTACTGTAGCCTCTTTCATCTTGGGTACCTGATCTACATTTGTCACAATAAATATATTGCTCTTGTCCGTAAGTGTTGAAACTCTGTCAATTGTCTCATTTATCATAAGATCCTTGCCGCTTAAGTTAAGAAGCTGCTTCGGCTCCTCGTGTCTTGATAGAGGCCAGAAACGAGTACCACCGCCTCCTGCCATAATTACTCCGTATGTGTTCATGTTGTTCTCCTTTGTTTCCTATTCTTCTATATATTAATTGGGAAAATGTATCCCACAAAAATCACCACAAATAAGGATACTGTAGGCAAAGCAAATAACCACAGTTTTATCTGTTTTTGATTTTCAGTGATTTCAACATTTCTTTTGTTTATCTCATAACCGAGTATTATCATTAAAATTATTGATATTAGTGCAAGCAAAGATCTGGCGATGTTTTCATTTAAACAAAATACATCTGACATAACTTCTCCCGACACTATGCCACTATACTCACTAATTTTACCCGGTATACCTCTGTTACCATATGCATGAATCAATTGTCCATCATCAAATGATATCAGAGCATTCAAGCAAAAAATCCATTCACAGATATAGTACGTCAAAATTGATTTTCTACTATCTGCCAGTCCAAACACTATCATTATTGATATTGCTGCAAAATACACATACCACTGTGGATGCTGTGTAACCATACTCTCAAATGTCACCAAAAGAGCCAATTGATAGAAACATAACTTTTTTAAAGATAATTCTGACTTTTTACCTCTATATAAACATACCATTCCTATAACAAATAATATAATCAATACTAGGGGGACTCCCGCAACATTATATTTCATAAGTCTAGGCAAAAATACAAAAGTATTCCAAAACGCCGAACCCTCATTATAGTCTTTTACAATCAAATCTTGTGCTCTATTTTGAATTAAATATAAAGCAATTATCACTACGACATAGAGAATCGATTTAAGCTTATCTCTCCACCATATTATTACCATAATTGGAGCTATTATAAAGCCTGCAAATGGTTTAATCATTAATGCAAAAACATTGAATAACACAAATAATATATAGTTATTCCTCGTAAAGAAATAATAAGCCAACATACAACAGAATAATGCAACTCCATCTACCTGTCCCATAGCTATACTATAAATCTGAACAAATGGGCTAAGAATATATATAATTGCCACCCACTCCTGATGTTTCTTATCCACGCCTGCACTTTCTAAAATCAATTGCATTATTCGGGCAGTTCCAAGATTGCATATTATAAGCAAACACTTTATCCAAAAAGTTGCAATTCGAAAATGAGCTTCCAGGTGAAACAATTGCATAATAATGTATACCGGTGTCACCCATATAGAAATCAAAAAATTTAAAAACAATGTATAATTTGATTGAATTTCCATACCGGCTAGTATGTGCTGATATTCCGATATTTCCCCATTGCAAACACAATCGATCAGTATCATACTCCACTCTGCTATAGTCTTGGCATCATAAATATGCTCAAACAATATGGCACTCAAAAAACTCATTATAAGAACCACAGTCCATTGTTTTTTTGAGAACATGGAGTCTAACTTCCATTTAGTATTTATCATCAAATCTGAGCTCCTTGCTACAATAGTTTTCTTAACCCGGGTATATGCCGCAGAAAAAATGAAACCGCCAAGCCAATCACAAATATAAGAAACACCCATATCACTGCTGCAGGGAACTGTCCAACATATGTAGCGAGTTTTATATCTATAAACTCTGTATAATATCTTATATTTCCCTCTACAAGATATATTCCAAATATTGATGTTCCAAGCAACCCAAGTATTTTTCTGACAGTTTCATTATGTGGCTTTTCTTGTCTCTTTACCTCTACCAGATATTTGATTATATAAAATACTGTAATATCCATAATCAATGTAAGTCCACATGTATACAATCCTTTGTCATAACTTGTGAACTCTTCATATGGAAGATTTCTGTACAAAGTCATTGCAACAAAAACCACCAAGGAAAGTCCGCTTGCACATATAAGTTTCAGTGCACCCTTTGAATTATAGTCTTCCTTGGTCATCCGATTCTCCATATAATATCCCACCAATGGCAATATTACAATATTTTCAAAAAAAGGAATTTTAAAAAATACGCTAAACTCTGTATAACCACCAAAATACATAGCGGTTCTAACACCGGCTTCAATAACCAGATATAAGCCTATCAAATATATATATTCCTTATTTGACATGGCTTGAGCCAATTTCCTAAGCAATGGAAGAAATATCAAATATGAGATATAGGTATAGAGATACCAATATGACGGAACAATATTGTCACTAACAGTATGATCCGCAAGCCATCTCACTGACAGTTCGGCCTGATTTGTGGATAACAAAAAAACATATTGGAGAATAGTAAAAATAAATAAAACCAAGCTCATTCTAAGAACTCGATGGCTATACACATATTCAATGCTTTCTTCCTTACCCAAAAGTAATGCTCCGGAAATCATAAAGAATATGGGAACTCCAATTGCAATAATTGCAGCTACCGCAATATAGAAAACCTTCAAAATCATTCCCGAAGGAAATGCATATAAAAAATATCCATGCTCATTTGTATGATTATATATCACGCACAAGATAGCAATAATGCGCAGCAAATCCATATAGATTTTCCTGTTTTTCACTTTAACAATTCTCCCAACATATCCTTAAATATTTGTCACAACCATTTCACATTCGCCCTCGATTCGGACTGTCTTGCGTCCTGCAGATATAAAGACAGATTCTCCCTTCTTTACATGCATGAACTCTTCTCCGGTAATTATATCCCCTTCACCTTCAAGCAAAACAATCGATGCAAAACTTGCATTGTCCATATGCAAAGATATCTCTCCGTGAATCATATACTTTTTACACTGGAAATACTTACACAGGCACAACTGCTGCACAATCTGCCCATCTATCTCCTGTGGCTCTTCCAATCCAAATGCATCCTGCTTATACGCCGTAGTAGTAATTACATCCATTGCCTTTTCAATATGTAATTCTCGCTTTTTACCATTTTTATCCACACGATCATAGTCATATACTCTATAGGTACTGTTCGAGTTTTGCTGAATCTCACATACTAATATACCAGCACCGATTGCATGTATGGTTCCCGCAGGAATAAATATCACATCTCCTTTTTTCACATCCACTCGATTTAAGATGTCCGTGATAGTATTATCCGCCAATCTTCGACGAACCTCTTCCACAGTCACGTCTTCCTTAAATCCACAATACAGATATGAGTCAGGTTTTGCATCCATGATATACCATACTTCATTTTTGCCAAATCCCTTCTCATGCACAAATGCATAATCATCATATGGATGTATCTGCACTGATAACGGCTTTAAAGCATCGATGAATTTAATCAAAATCGGAAATCTGTCAAATGTACGACTCTTCCATCCGCAAACCTCCGTGCCATAGTTCTCAATAAATTTACCGAATGACATTCCATCAAAATCACCGCCTGATATAATACTCTGTCCATCCTTGTGCGCAGATAGTTCCCAGGACTCTGCCGTTATATCATATGGGCTGTTTTTGCCGAAATCTGTCACCAGGCGATTGCCGCCCCACAGATAATCTTTAAAAGCCGGCGATAACTTGTACAGCGACGGCAACTTAGACTCATTTTCCATTTCGTCCTGATGTACCATGTCCCTTTCATCGATCTCCTCGCCTGTATCAACTTCAATTATTATGGCCGTCTCATCTGCATCATTGTATAATCTATGCAACTCATTAGGGATCACATTTATATTCTCACCGGCTCTGATAACTCTGGTTTCACCATCTATTTCAATGGATAATTCACCCTTTATCACAGAATACCCTTCTGTTCTTCTCTGATGTACATGGGCGGACAGAGAGCATCCCGGATATAGCTCAATCTTACGCACTCTGTAACCCGGAGCTTGCGCAATCAATTCTCTGCTGCCCCATGCACGATAAGTCTTGGGGTTATATCGCAGATATTCTCTGATTTCATCAGACGCCTGTTTCATGGCCCCCTTTATATCCTGCTCTAATTCCTTCTTGGTAATATAAATGGCATCTTCTGTATTGATTACAAATGTATCCTTTAAGCCATTTGCAACAACAAGCTTTCTGTCTGCCTGATTAATTATGGTTGTATTGTCACATGCCATTTTCAATATATTTTTCTGGGATCCAAATAGAGGGGATTTCTCATATGCTTCAAAATTAGATATATCCTGCCACTTACACTTCAAGGTAACTACCGCCAGATTATCTACATTTTCCAAAACCGCCTTCTCAATATGGGTTCTATCCAAGTGCTGCATCTGCGACTTGGCAATAGTATATATCACCTCTTTTTGAGCACCTTCAAGCTTGTCCTCATGGGAAATCTGCGTATATATCTCATCTGCCCAATTTGCAATGGTAACTGCCTTCTCCACCATTGCATCCTGCAATGTTTTCACACGGGCAAGCATCATTCCACCATTCCATAACACATCATCCTCAGCAAATATCTTATCAGCCATTGCAGCGGACGGCTTCTCAATAAATCTGGTTACATGTGTACCTTCATGTCTTATATAACCATAATTCACATCCGGCTCTTCTGCACGGACCCCAAACAGTACCACTTCACCTTTTTCACTTAATTCTTTGGCCTGATAAATGGCATCACTATATCCGTCACCGGTAATGAGTAAGTCTGCCGGCAATATCAATACATCATCTGCCTCATTCATTGTCTTTAGTGCAAATGCTATGGCAGGTGCAGTTCCTTTACTGCTCTCCTCAAGCACCATCTTGTATGTAATACCCTGGAAACCTTTCATCTGTCCTTCCACAATTTCACGATGCTTTGCATTAGTCACAATAATAAACTCATTGCAAAATGGGATATTGCGAATTATCGTCTCCTGAAACAGAGAATTACCATTATTCTGTTGTATAAACTGCTTTGGATAATTTCTACGGGACAGAGGCCATAGTCTGTCTCCCGCTCCACCCGCAAGAATAATTGCTTTCATAATCTCACTTTCTCTTTCATCTATAGATTAATAGTTACTTATCATATATTCTCTGATATTCTGCACAGGCATAATCGTTTAAACGTTTTTGGGAATCCTCACTTAAGCTGTCAATATCTATACTTGATACAAATCCCGCTTCCGAATCATACACTCCCACAGTATTCAATACCGGAATACTATCTCTGAGAGAAATCATATATTTCTCATAATCTGTCAGTTCACATCCCCCATAAAGTCTACTCATAACACCAAGATATGTCGGAGTTATAATATTAACATCAGCTGACGACAATACCGGCGCCTGATATTTCACAGCCAGGTCTTTCTGATTTGTCCATATAAAATATGGTGTTACATATTTCTTTTGCTCCAACTCAGCTCCATTAGATGCAGTTGAAGCTTCACTTTCAATCACCATATTTACAAACTCATCATTTAATCCGGGTTGATGGTCACCAAAAAAGCATACTACTACCGGACGATCCATCTTACTTATTTCACCTATCAAATATGATAAAGCTTCGTCTGATTTCTTCATATCACCTGCAAATATACGAGCATCTGCATACCCGTTATATTGCTCGTCAATATCTACAGCAATATCGCCCAACTCATCCATGTTATAACCGCCATGATTTTGCATGGTTACATTAAACAAAAACAGCGGATCGTCATGAGTCTCTATCTCTTTAATCAATCGCTCATAATCTGCCACATCTGAAAGATATCCTCTGGAATCCACATCCCAATTTTCTTTAAAATCATCAATATCCAGGAAATCATCAAACCCCATTTCCGTATACACTTTATTTCTACGCCAGTTCGTAGGAAAAGCCGGATGCGAAGCAATCGTTGTATAACCTTCTTCATTAAAAGCCGATACAACTGTATTCATATCATTAAAATCAAACATCATATATGGCAAAGTTGATTCTACATTTGCCATGGAACATTCTGTCAATCCTTCAAACTCTGATTTGTGTGTTCCTCCCCCATAAGTACTTGTGTATGTATAACCATACTCCAAGGTCCCGGGATTATTTTTCATAGAATGGAAAAAGGACAAATAATCATTTGCCGCATCAAAATCCCCCAACATACTATAGTCCGTAAATGACTCATTCATTATCATCAATACAACCGGAGAATTAGAATTATTGTCTTCCACCCCATATCCCTTATTATCAAAATCACGAACACCCTCTGCAATTACCTGATCTGTATATGACGCACTGTATCCCTCCGGTTTGTTTGGGAACATATCATGGAGCTGTGCACAAAAGGATGCCAGAAATCCATTTTCATTATAGGTCTGATTCGGCTCCCATGGATAATCTGTCAAATTGTATCGCTCATAAAAATCAACTTTTGTTATCCATGTAATTGTAGCAATTATCACTACAATAGCCAAAACCAGTCTAAAAATATATCCCTTGATTGAAGCAAAAAACATATTTACATCATTCCAATATGATTTCTGAATTCCAATTAGAATAATAGCTAAAAACATTACTGCAAGGGTAATGCCTATCTTTTCTGTAAAAAATATGTTATAGCCTTTGGCAACTGCTGCCGCTGTTCTAATGGATACAACGTCCACCGGCGCAATTGGATACATTCTAAATCGCACTACTTCTGTATTGGTCAGCCCCATTATTGCAGCAAAAACAAAAGATGCATATACTCCCCATTGCACTTTGGGTAATATCAGCATAAATATTGCTATAATTATCGCTGCAATAACATAATTTAAAAGCATATGACGCTTTGACTCAAGTAACATATATTCCGCCCAGGAATAACGTAGCAAAAATACAAATACCAACGGATAAACCACCGTAAGTACAACTGACAGCAGATTATTAACTTTTCTGTTTACAATGGTAAAAGCAGGACATTTTTTTATAATCAAGGCACAGACAACTATTCCAATAATAGTTTCAATTGCGATATATAACATTTGTCATTCTCCAATCTCAATTAATTACCACCAATTGGCGCCCACAAACACCTTTACCTGTTCAGCTATAGATGCAACAAAACCACATATTGCCACATCTCCCAAAGGCTGGAACATTACAGGGTATACCAGAATCAACATGCCTATAACACCCATGGCTTTAACTTTGCTCATTATCTGAGCAACACTTTCCACAACACCCTTATCATTTTCCGCAATCAACGCCAAAACAACCACTATATAGTAACTTATTATGGCAAATGTCCATCTTCCATAATCACACTTTAATATTAATTCCGGCACCATTGTTCCTGCTCCCAGCAAAAACAAACCGTACTGTGCCTTCTTTCTATAATCAGAGGCACCCTGTAATATGTTCTTAAAGAATTTAATAAAAATAATCACATATGGCAGCATACATACAATAAAAATTGGTGCATGCACATGATTCATTCTTCGCCACTGAGCTTCTCTGTCTGCCAGACTGATTCCAAGTATCTCTTTATCAATCACATCCTGATGTATTTCCTTTCCAGGTTCAATAATCGAATTTGCCATTGAGACAACATTATCAACTATTGCCGGGCCATTTCCATGACTGAATTTCTCAAAATACAAGAACAATGCTGAAACTTCCAAAAATGTGATAATAAACATATACATATACTTATTTTTGAAAATATTTTTCTGCTCCAGCGCACGATACAAAAGGAATACCAACACTATATTTACAAACATAAATACATATCCTTGATGTACCATTACTCCAATTCCGCAAAGCGGAACCGCAAGAAATTCAAACTTCTTGGAAACGAGACAACAAATAGCCATCAAGCTCATCATAAGCATCCACATATCTGAACGACCAAAATTGAAATTTGACAAGAAAAACGGTATTGCAAATATAGTATAGAAAAATATTATAACCTTAACATGATTATCACTTCCCTGGGGAGCATGCCTGATAATTACTGCAAAAAACATCAATAATACCAGCAGATATACAGCCCATGACAGCTGAGTAAATCTAACCACGCCCCATCGATTAAACATATCAAATGGTGTTATTTTCTCCAGCAAATCATAGAGGGTTCCCACAAAACCTCTGGAAATAAATCCATATCTATATGAAAACGCCAACATGGTTGTATTTATTTCATTTACTATTCCCTCATAGGATTTCAAAAATAATGCTACTATTTCAAATAATAACAATACCCAAAATGGCAATTTACGCTTTATTCCTTCAAGAATCTTCTCCATTGTCCTAACCTCTTTTTAGTGGAATCCATATATAAAAAATGTAATCGTATTTACAACTTCCGATATTCTAACTGCTCTATAAGGCACAAATATCATTGCATAAATCAATAACCCTGGTATTGCCCATACAAACTTCTTATACTTTGTTCGCATTGTTGTCAAAGCACCGTCCACAGCCTCATCTCCCATAGCGATTAGAACAAGTAGAATTGTACTGTAATACAATATCAATGCAAATACATATCTACCATAATCTACCTTTAACACCATTTCCGGCAAAACAGTTACTCCTCCAAGCAATATCATTACATGAAGCATCTTAGTGAATCTATCTTTTGCATTTTTTATAATTTCTATTATCAACATCAATGCAGCAACCAGAATGGGAGAATATAAAACTAAATACTTTGGAAATTCAACCTGATTAAGTCTTCTATATGCATATTCATCATCATATACATCTAATCCCAATATCTCATGTTTCAACAAGGAATCATTTACACTCTGACCGTCCTCTGAAATTGCCGCAGCTGTATCGTGTATCTCCTGATAAATAGCTTCTCCATGCAAATGACTGAAGAATTCAAAATAAAGAAACATAATTGATACCGCAATAAATACCAGGGCAAATAATATTAAATATTTTTTCCTCTGTGCAGCTTCTGTTTTAGCAGCCTTATACAGCAATAGTACAAGGACAATATTCACATTCATAAACACGTATCCATGATGTATTAACATAGCCAGAATACTCAGAGGTACCAGCAACCATTCAAACTTCTCCTCCTGAATCAACAGAATTGACACAATCATTATAATGGTCAAGTATACATCCAAACGACCGAAATTATCGCGGGAGAAATACATTGGAAAAGCATTGATTGCTATAAATGCCATAATAGCTTCCGGCAACAACCTCTTCTTGTCATCCACTTTTTGCAACACCTTATAGAACATATATATTATCAATCCTATCAACACTACTGTTGCAACGAATGATATATAATATATACCTTTATAGCTCAGCAGGTTTCTCGACATTACGCTGTCTAATACCTGCAGTAAAGTACCCATAAATCCTCTAGAAATAAAACCATATTTATATGAAAAAGCAAAAGCTGTTGTATCCTGAGGATTGATGCTGTGCTCAAAATATCGAATTTCAACAAACACAGCAAAAATAATCATGGAAATCACGAAATATAAATCTTTTTTCTTTTTGTCTACGTTTACCATCATTTCTCACCCTATAAAAATTGCCTGTTTTCTGCACCTTCTATAAATCACAGAAACAAAAATACATATATCTTATCTATCAATATGCCGTAAATAATATCATGAAACGGAACAAATACCATAACATATGCAAAAATCAATTGAGGTATCGGCAAAAATCGACTGATCGTCTTTTTAACATTTTCAAGCGCATTTATCACCACATTATCATTCCAAATAACAAGATACAGCGCCACTATCAGATAATACCAGAATGTATAATATGCATATCTTCCGAAATCAACTTTCAGCAATATCTCCGGTATCATGGTCAAGCCTCCCAGGGCAATGATTCCATATGCGAGAAGATCCTTTCCTCGCTTTCCGGTCACAATCTCTTTTAAAAACCGAAGCCCAAGTAACAAAAACGGCCAGAAAAATACCATAAATATAATGGTCTCTTTGTAGGCCAGCGCTCTATACTGACTCTCTGCATCATACACATCCTGACCCAATATCTCATGTGTAATAATGGAAGGATTATACCCATCTCCTGTACTTGATAACTGCTTTGCCGCATCAATCACTTCACTAACTATGGCACTACCGTTGGCATGACTAAAGAATTCAAAATACAAGAATAATACGGAGCACAACGACAGCGTAATCCCAAAGATAATATAATACTTCTTCCCATCCTTCGATTTCAAAGCCTTGTATGCCAAAAGCGCCAAAATGACGTTGATATTTGTAAATACAAATCCCTGATGCACCAACATGGCCAACACGCACATAATAGGTATCAACCACAGACAGCGATCATACAGCAGGCAAAACATACTTATAACTACAAGGATCATCAAAAATGTATCCAATCGTCCCAACATCTCCATGGTGACAAACATTGGAAATGTAAAGATGGAAATCATAATTATCAAATATGCCACATTTCTATTCTGGGCCTCATTGCATTTTCTCATGCAGCTTCCAAAAAACAGAATCAGAAGAATATACAAAAATGCCGTAGCGGCTATACAACACAAATACACCCAGGAATAAGTCATCAGATTAAACGGTAGGATTTTATCCAACCAAGCATAAGCCGTCCCCAGAAACCCTCTAGAAATAAACCCGTACTTGTATGAAAAAGCAAATAGGGTCGTATTATATTTAGAAACTTCATGCCCAAAATATCTATAAGACAGACATGCTCCTAACAATGTTAAAAGCACTATAAAAATTTTGTTGTTTTCTTTTGTCTTCACTTCAGTCTCCTAGTACAAATTCAGATATACATTTAACATATCCGCAATTCTTTTCAACATATCATTAATATATACATCCATGAACGGAACCATAATAATCGGATAAATCATTAATAACCCCCCGACTCCGTTATGTTTATTAATTGCTTCGATTTCATCATTCAATGCATCCGTCAATATTCTATTACCATCTGCAATCATTGTAATAAATATCAATAACAGATAGCTGAAGGTTGCAAATAACCATCTTCCATAATCTACTTTCAACAGATAATTTGGCAATAATGTTATCCATCCAAACATAATTGCCAATGCAAGCAGCTTTTTCTCCGGACCATCACTTTTCTTTTGCATTTTCTTAAATAATCTGCCCACAAAAATCAAATATGGCAGCATGAGTATTAAAAAGATTGGTAATTGCAACAGGTTCTCTCTATGAAACACTTTCTCAATATCTGCCAGATTAACACATAGTAGTTCTGCAGAGAGCAATGAAACATGCGGCATGTCAATACTTGATAATCGTCTTCCCTGTCTGTATATCTCCATATATGTGGATGCATCCACAGGAGTTCTTACAAAATGTATATACAAAAACATTGCCGATGCAGCTCCGAAGGACAGTACAAATATGAGTCCGTACTTTAGTTTTTCCTCTGTCATCACGAATCGATAAAACAGCATTACCAGCAACACTGCAAAATACATAAATACAAAGCCTTCATGAATCAACACTCCTACAACAGACAAAGGAATGATCAACCATTCACATCTCTTATATAGTAACAATATCACACCTATCACATCGATTATAAGCATGAACAAATCGACTCTTCCGAAATTATATTTGGACGAAAACATACTTACAAAGAGGATGCCATATACAATCCACATTATTCCAAGTAATCGGAATTTCTCTTCTGTTACCATCAACAAAGTTTTGCGGGCAACTGCCAACATCAAAACAAAAAACAATGCTGTTGTCACTTCAACAAATCGCATTGCCATTCCATATGAATACATATCAATCGGCAATATCAAATCGATGAAATGATAGATGGTTCCAATAAAAGCACGTGGAATAAAACCGTACTCGTAAGAAAACCCTAATAAAGAAGAATTATATATAGTTAATTCCGCATCATACGTTAGTATAAATATCAAAAAGTAAAAACCAGCTAATCCTGCCACAAACAAATTAACTTTTCTTTTATATTCACTGTTCATATTCATCTCCACATTACAAGCAAATTCCAGACTACTTCTTCCAAAGAGGAATGTAGCCTGTATCCTCATTTGACTCATCCGACACAGTCGCTATCAAATGATATGAATCATTTTGAATTAATTCGGTATATTCATCAACAGGATATACTTTTATTTCAACAACAATTCCTATTATTCCCAAATCGGCCTTTACCAATTCAGCCAATCTGTATGCCTGGTCATCACCTTCAGCAATCTCAAAGGGAATTACCAAATCAGGAATGCAACTATACGTACCATCCCCTCTTGTAACAAATGACAATCCACAATCCTCAAGTATCTCCATTGTGTCTTCACAATTCAACACTCCAGACATTGTTGCATCACATTTTTGCTCTTTCATAAATGCAGTTTGAACAAGATCGGCATCTCCTCCTGTCACCTGTTCCCGAGCGTACACCCTATCAATACATATGGACAATCCTTTATAAAACATATCCATATTGGTCACAGCGGAAAAGCAATCTGCTCCACCATTAAATCTAACACCTATATTTTCACCTGATTCATCAAGGAATTTATATGTCTCACCACTTATCTCACCTGACCGGTCACTTTTTTTACAACCACACACCATCGTACATACCATGGTTAAAACCAAGGATATGGCTATTACCTTTTTGCTTCTCTGCTTCATTTGTATTAAATACCACCTATTTATCTACTTCACTCTAAGCACTCTTCTGAGCATTACCATTTCTCTGCCAAGCTTTCCTTCAATCAGGCCCACCAGCTTCTCCATAAATTCTCTATACTCTGTTGTTCTGCCATATACAATCATAATTATTCCATTGTACAGAACTGTACACGCAACCAGCTTTAACAGAACCTCCGGGATACCTCCCATTGAAATCAACCGGCATAGCCCATAAGTAATGCCTCCAAACAAGAACATACTTCCGGTATATATCGTAAACATTTTAAAATAATGACTTACGCTTTTCTCAAACCCGTATTTGTATGTAACCAAAGCCTCCACCCAGAAGCACACTCCCACTGTAGATACAAAGGTTCCAATCAGCACACCAACCAGACCATACTTAATTACAAGAACAATTGATACAACCAGATTTACAATCACTTCCGCAATAGGCTTATATCTGTCATACCAATACAATCCCATGGCATCTCTGAAATTCAATGTAACCTTGCGCATGCCACTCATATAGAAATTTATCACTATGAGAAATACCACGCTGAGCGGAAACAGATAATCATCACCATTTCGTCCGGTCAAATCTATCCATGTCTTGATAAACGGATTAAACAGCACAAAAAAAGCTACTGCTGCATAAGAATGAATCCAAAATCCAATAAAATTCAGTGTCTTGTATACGTGGAACACTCTGCTTTTATCATCTGTCACAGACAGATTTCCCACGCTTGCCACAAATGATCCCAGGATTCCATTGATGGCAGAGTTGACGCTTCCCAACAGCATTCGGTAATTATCAAATATACCCACTGTGGCCAGACCAACAAATGTTGATATAATCAGACTGTCCGTATTATTTACCATAACGTCGCCTAACTTATGCATAAACATGGCACTTACGTTTTTAAATATAGACTGTCTGGTCTCCTTCGATGGCAGGGACTTCTTATCTCGCTTTAAATACGGATACATCCTGTCACATTTAATTGCTATTGTAATATTGGTCAACACATTGCAGATAATCTGCATAGACAGATATATAATAAAATCCTCAAACACCAGCAATACAACAATCTGAGCAATGAATTGAATTGTCATAAACAAAGTGACAATCAATGTAGATATATATCCCTTTTGATGACCGTCAATTAAAGCTCTCTTGTATCCCCACAGGTATGACACAACTGTGTTGGCCAGATACATTAGATATATTAATGTGAGGCCATCCACCCCCGGGTTGCCCTTGGTGAAATATCCAAGAAACGGTACCAGAATCAAGCCGGCAACCGTGACTACTCCCGCCACGATAGAGTAGAGAATTCGATACAGGTTCATCATCTCAATTATGCCCTGTTCGTCCTCCTCTGCAATAGGCTTGTACATATGAAATATCATGGCAGTTCCGATTCCCAGTTCCGCCAAGGATAACACTGACAAAATATTTCCAAAGAGTCCCTGTACACCAAGATATTCCTGGGACAGAACTCTGATAAATATTGTTCTTGCCACAAATGAAAGTACGAGATTAATCACATAACTTCCCGAATTTGCCAAAGCATTTAAAAAAGTATTTTTTGTTCTCATAAATATATTCCTGATAATCTATTTGTAAATACGATTATTTTCCCTTTTATTTCACGCCCTGTCAGGGCAGACACAATCACATTAAATTATACTTTATCTTGATAGAAATTGCCACATTATGTATGATTACCTTAGGATTCAAACAACAGCAGAGGGGATTTTACTTATCATGAATACTAATTACACAATACATGCTATCCTACCGTTTTATAACACTCCGGTGGACAGATTGGACAAATGCATAAGTAGCGTATTAACTCAGACTCACAAGAATTTCAAATTATATATTATAGATGATGGTTCAAATCAATTTTGCGCAGGTTATTTGGACAAATATCTCACCTTGGATTCTCGCATCTTGGTTCTTCACAAAGAAAACGGCGGAGTCAGTTCTGCAAGAAACTATGGCATGCAGATTCTATCCGAAAGACTTACAGATATAGACCACTACCAACTTCTGACATTTATTGATTCAGATGATTACCTGGAACCGAATGCCTGGGAGACAGCCATCAGCCACTTAGACCGTACAAATAGCGATGCCGTTGTTTTTAGTTGGACAGATGTATATCCAAACCAAGAGAACATACCGCATTATGTGACAGCAGAACACTCCTGCTCAACTCATTCCAAATTCCTACAGATGATGGAAGAAATCGCCAAAGGAAATATGGCAGATTTTAAAACAGACCATCCTAAAGAACTGACATTTTCCGGAAGAAATTTTGTAAAGGAAATATCCTCTGACAACATCTATTGCGGAGGAGGATATCCATGGAATAAGATTTGGCGTATCCTTTCAATCGCAACCCCGGATCTAAAGTTACCGATCTATGATGAGACTCTGCATATATATGAGGACAAACTGTGGTGTATACAAGCCGCTTCACACTGTAACAATATATCCGTAATCTCAGACAAACTATACAATTACGTATATTTCAGCGATAGTATAACCAGACAGGACAATGAAGTAATTGACCGACAGCCTGCTGCCTATGCAGCCTTTGACAGGATCCTCGACTATCTGCAGACCTATGATATGGAATGCTATCAGGCAGCTTACAATTTCTTCTTTGATGTAATATACGATGACATTGCCATACTCACCGATGACAAGCACAAAGCAAGCCACAAACAACAATACAAATCAACCATGGCAACCTACAGAAGATTATGTAAGAGAATCAAACCGAGAACACTCTTATATCCGGTTAAATCACCACAATTCAGAAGTTGGGCTTTGCATCATTTTCTATAAAAAGACAGACTCACGACCTTTGCTTACGACTGTTTATCACTGATAGTAATAAGCAAATATCATGAGTCTGTTTCATTTTATATCAATCTTCTCACTCCCGGTATCAATCGCATACCCGAAACCAATATATAAGAAATCACAAGCACTATCACGGATGCTATGGGAATGGATACAGCCGGAAGCATATCCCCAGGATTAAATCCAAGAGAATACAACACCATAAGCACCGGCATATGTATAATATATATACCCAGGGTCTTCTGACCTACAGAAGACAATACAGAAGCCAATTTTGTATTTGCCAGAAATCTGGCCGATCTTCTGAGCAAAAGATACATCATGGCACCATACATCACGACTCCCGGCATGGTATAGCTCATGTATTCTTCCATAAATTCAGCCTGATGACACCCCAGATAAACTGCAGTATATATACCGATCATGCCCATGAGATAGATAAACCATTTTCCGTTTTTTTCCTCGTACTTCTCCAGATAATATCCCAACAGGAAATATCCCACATACCCTGACATATTTTGCAATCCCATCTCCAGCATCTTAATGAGAGTGAAAATGTCATAGGGTACCACCAACAAAACCAGCGGAAGTGCTGCAGTTGACAGAAAAATCAAACACAGCAAATATATATATTGCCCTCTGGTTATACCATCCACCAGCACTTTCAAAAATGGCAAGATAAGATATATTCCAAACAGCACATACAAATACCAGTAATATATAGGTCCTGTTCCCATCACAAGGCCCTTTGCTACCTTTTGAAATACAATCCCGAAATTCCGTGTCTCAACTATAGCCTCAACAATGTAATATACAACCAGCAAAAACACCAATGACCCCACTGTCATAGTTGCCTTTTTGGCCACGTCCTTTGTGGCATATGTCTTTCTCAAAAGTAGCGCACCTGATATCATAAGAAACACAGGAACTCCATACTTAGCCACTCCAAGCCAGATACTACTTTGCACAAATCCATTAATATCAAATGTTTCTCCGTCCAGATATCCATACCATATATCTCCAGACACATGAGTCACTACTACAGCAAATATTGCAAAGCATTTCATTATATCAAAAGTTTTTTCACGCTCTTTCTTCACCCGCATCTCCTATATACCCATTATTATTTTTATCTATATCTCTAACCACACGCCCAATAAGAAGTGGCATCAGATAAAACATTGGAAGCACATATCTACAATTTCCATTTTCCGGCGACAGCAGACATATTCCCATGGTAAGTATTGGAATAAGCCATACCAACAATTCTCTGCCTCGTTTGGTCACCAGCAGTCTATACAGCTCAAATAATACAATATACGGCAAGAGTCCAACTGACATAAACCATCCCAGAACTGGAGTCTTCTCCAGAATCAGTGTGGCCTGTGCCACGAAATATCTGGCCTCCTCCAATTCCTCCGGAGCCTCAATATATAACCATCCATACTCATTTTCAGGATACTTATCCACATTGTCCTGTAAATATGTATTGATCTTGGTATAACTTACATAAGTAGTTCTATTAATATCATAGTAGTCATATATATTATTAAGAGTTGCATCTATATAACAGATAGGATGCTTCAAGCCCATGTTCCACCAGGCCTTCATATAATTCTTCAATTCTTTCTTGGTAGCCTGCTGATTATATCTCTCCTTCACCCTATTAGACAGTTCCGGTTCATACAACTTGGCAAGCTTCTTGGCTGGCAAGATAGCATTGATGGCCTTGTACTCCTCATCCGTCACTTCCTCTCCATATTCCTTCATATATCTGGCAGTCTGTTGAAAAGGAACTGACATAGCTTCCTGCAAACCTCCCGGCGCCACATTCATGACTGGCAGAAACATTCCCTGATACAGGAAATGAAATACTAAAACCGGCAGGATAAATGATATTGCAATCTCCTTCCACCATTTTCTATACCATATAATACTTACCACAGCCAAAACAGCCATGACATATTTGCCATATACCTTCGTAAGCATCATACAACTTGTCACCATGAACATATACAGGAGAAATTTCTTCTGATTCAAGACTTCACCTGCACTTCTTATAATCTCTATTAATCCAATGGCCACAAGGAGAACAAAGGCAGAATAGATATTATCCTTGAGCATGCAAATAGCATACAATGGATAAATAGGCACAAACATAATCACCATTCGAGCCGCCTTTATGGCCTTCTCGCCCCAGCCAATTCTGCGCAAATACCCCAGGACTATAGTAAATACTGCTGCCTGGAATACAAAATGAATCACAATATAAATGGCAAATCCTATTGTAATATTGCCCAGAGCCAATCCTAATTTGGAAAATGCTCCAAATATCATAGTCAGAATATATGGATGATGATCTGTGATAAATATATTAGCGCCTTGCACTGCGGACAAATCATTAATATAACTTCGCACATGGAAGAACTCCATAATCTGTATAATGGAATCCTCGTTTGCTGTTCCTGGATAATAAATCAGATAATAAGGAAGCCACGCCAGTATAATTTTACTGAAATCCTTCAAATTAAAACTAAGTTTCCACTTATTATTTCCCGGTATATTATCATCAGTTTCATGACTGCCTGTGCTAAAATCCGAATCAGTCTCCTGATTACCTAAGTATACATCCCCATCACCGCCAATGAAAAACCAGCTGGCAATGACCATTACATAATATGCCATTAGCATATAGGACAGCAGCAACAGAAAACTTCTAAGAACCACAGACCCATCCATCCACAGAAAGGTTATACTGCCACCATTACTTGATTTATACGCAGCAGAAACCACCTGTGCCAGGGCAAAAAACCAGGCAATCACCCGAAGAACTCCTGCCTTTTTCACCTTATTATTAGAAAGCAAAGTCTCCGCAATCAATGCAATTATGAAGACACCAAGAAGACATAGCAACAATCCCATACGATTAGATGACAGTCCTAAAACTACATTTCTAATGAGCATCATAGGTATGGTAGCTTCTTCCTCCGTCATTCCTGTCTGATTATTAATGGAGATATTTAATCCAACAGATACAACCAACCCAATTATGAGACAGTTGATTATGGTCTTCTTCTCTATATGCAGTTTCTTGAACTCTTCAATCTTGTCACTTATTCTCAAAAATCTATCCTCTTTTTAATTTATAACCAAAGTCGACTTCCTGGTATTATCCCCTGTCAGTCATCTAATTAAATGGTATGATCTCCATCATTCTCAATATCTTATTTGGAAAATCATATATCTGATAACAGAATTTTCCAATAGACAAATCTGTAAATGGTGTAAGCATCATAGCATAAGCCAGAAGCACTGGTCCCAGTAGCCATTTCTCACGAAGCTTCACAATAGTACTTCTCCATCCATCAAATACAACCTCGTCTCCCATAGCCATCATAGCAAGAAGTGTCATTACATAATACATAACAGCTGCAAAGCACCATCTTCCATAATCTACCTTCATTGCCAGAAGCGGTATTAATGTAAGCACTCCCACAATCATTACCAGGTATTTAAATCTCAGCAGCCCCTGTAACCTATTACCTCTAATCTGTTTAAAGACATGTCTATATAGTCCAACCAATATTCCAATAAAAGGACTCATTAACAGAATAAAGAATGGAAATTCTATAAAGTTCTCCACATGATATTCTATTTCTTCCTCAGTTAAATCCACTCCCAAAATCTCTGCACGAATTACATCTTTGTGCACGAAATTATCATAGGTCATTCCATAGGCTGTATCATATATTTTGTCTGCCACTTCTCTATCGCCATATTCATATCCGAATCTGAAATACAGAAACAGTCCTGATACAACAGCTACAGACAATACTGTAACCCAGAGATATCTTCTCACTGACTTATGGGCAAATGCAGCTTTTAAATAATTAATCACCCCTGCATCTAAGTCATCTAACTTGCCAATCTCATCCAAAATCCTATAAACCAGAAGGGCCAGTATCATGGAGAAATACATAAATACATATGCTTCATGAAACATTTCTCCCAATGCCACCAGCGGAACGACAAGCCAAATAGCCTTGTCATATACAATAAGCATCATGGCACACAAGGACATAATCAGCATATACATATCCACTCTGCCGAAATTATAATATCCGGCAAATGTTGGAATAGCACAGATTAGCGCAAACATAATCAAGCTGTATATACTCTTCCAAGGTCCTGCCAGATCACTGAAATCATCTTGTGTTCTGCGGGAATCACAACTCATCATCTGAGTTGCACTGGCCTTCTGCATCCAGGAAACAGTTGTGTCGCCTATTTTAGATAGTAACTTCTTCAGCACCCAGACCATAAATCCTGTATATAAGCAGGTCATAATAAGTGTGAAAATATTTACCGCAGCATACACATTCATATTGATAGGCAGTAAATCATTTAACCCTTGATAAATAGTTCCCAGAAGTCCTCTTGGAATAAAACCATACTTATATGTAAATGCCAGTAGAGTAGTAGAATAAGAATTAACTCTGGCAGCCAGATTATAAAACAGCAATATAAAGGCTGACAAAATCATAATTATCTCAAATTTCTTGTTCTTACTCATGTATCTCTTCTCTCGTCTACTCATTACATCTCCTCGATTCCCAGGGAATCTGTCATTCTCCACCATACTTCTGTAAAACATTTGATGTTTTATCTGTAATAATAATCACTCTTATCTCATCCAGAAATTAACCCAAGTCGATACTCTCCAGCTTATGCCAGATATAATCACATCATGCAACGGCATGAAAAACATTGGATAGATAAGCACCACCAATGGAAATGGTGTGCGTCTCTTAATGGCTGTCTTTCCCGCTTCCACTGCCTCATATACTTTGTCATCTCCCAATGTCAGCATGCACATGGCCATGACAATATAATAACTGAAAGTCATATATACATATCTACCGAAGTCAACCTTCATAAGCATCTGTGGCACCACAGCCAAACCGCCTAGAACCATAAGCCATCTGCCCATTTCCAAGGCCGGTTTATCCCCTCTTATATCCGCTACGAATCTATGTATTACTCTGGACTTGTCCGCCTCCTTTGAAGCCTTTGCATTATCATTTCTCAACAGGTTTCTCATAAATCTGCCTGCAATAATAATATATGGAATGAACAAAACTACAAAGACCGGAACCTCCTGCCAGTTAAGCTTATGCATCTCCATCTCTGACTCATACACATCCAGGCCCAATATCTCATGGTTGATAATTGACTCATTATAACTCTTGCCATCTGGAGACAAGGCCTTGGCATGAGTTATTACCTCATCTACGATTTCTCTTCCGCCGCCATGACTGAAGAATTCGAAATAGATAAATGTAACTGCAATTATTAAAACTGTCACTCCCAGAATCACTGCATATCTCCGCCTCTTAATTCCAGTGGATACCAATGCCACATAGGCCAGAAGTACCACCACAATATTGGCGCAGGTCAATACATATCCCTGATGTATGCACATGCACAGTCCCACCAATATGGGAACCAGCCACACTCCTCTGTCCTTAAGCACGAGTATTACCATGAGAAATGTAAGCATATACAACCACAGATCCAGTCTGCCGAAGACCTCGTCTGTAAGAAACATGGAAAATGTAAATATACTAAAGAATGCTATGAGATAACGCAGATTTCTCAAATATTTTTCCCTGCTGTTTCTCAGCAGCACAAAGTACATAGCAAAGATAATAATATACAGCACCACTGTTGATATGCAGGCGAAACCATATACACTATCATATGTCATTAAATTAATTGGCAATATCTCGTCCAGTCCCAGCCATATTGTTCCAAGCATACCCCTGGATATAAAACCGTATTTATATGACATGGCAAATAGTGTCGTATTATATTCACTTATAATCTCTTCAAAATGACGCAGGACATTTACCAGAGCAAAAGCCATCATAAATATTAGAAAGCCTCCTTCTCTCTTTAGCACATCCCTGCCAGAGGTTTCTCTCATTTCTTGTATCCTCTTTAATTCATTTATTATCAACTTACAACAAATCTTTCCCTAAAGCATTATTATCAACGCTCCATGAATCTATCTACTAAACAATATTATCTATGCTACTTAAATTTCAAAAACATTTACCACATATGAAGCCACATTTCATTAATAGGATCTGAAATTGATTTCAACAACTGACATATTCTCACATCCCACAGTGGCAAGAAAACTATGGCATATATTATCAACATAAAGCCCCAGGTCTTATTCTCTCTAAGCCACTTGGCCTTGTTTTCTAAAGCCCTGATAACTATCTCATCATCTAATGCCACCAGCACAATAAGCATAATTAAATAATATGCCAGAATCGCAAGCATCCATCTGCCGTAATCTATCTTCATTATAAACAGCGGCAATGTAGTTACTGCCCCAAACATTACAATCACATATGGAATCTTCTCTCTTAAATCTCTACATCCCTTCAGCACTTCACTGGCTAGGGATGCTCCCACATAGATAAATGGCGAAATGAGAATCAGAAAGAAAGGTAGCTCCACGAAGTTTTGCACATGTAATGGCCATTCTGTCTTTCCCAAATCCACTCCCAATATTTCTGCATCTATTAAAGTATCATGATACTTTCCGCGGCGGCTCAGCTTTGTGGCCTCGTCAATTATATCTCCAACTATTGCCTCGCCATTTACATGACTCAAGAATTGAAACCATATAAATAGTGCAGACACCACAATAAGTGATGCTATAAACAATATGAGATATACCCTATCCCCCTGCCGCAAATAGAGATAGAGAAGCAGCACAAGCACCATATTCACATACATAAATACATAACCCTGATGCACCATAACTCCCATGGCAACCAGAGGAATTATCAACACATACAGGAATTTACATTTCTTCTGCATCAGTATCCATACCGCAATCACACTGAATAGCAACATAAATATATCCAATCTGCCAAAGTTTCTCTTAGAAGCAAATGTAGAAACTACAATTATCATAAAGAAAGCCCAGAAAGCCTCCACATATACCAGGTTACTCTCTTTACATTTCTCCAAGGTATATCTGGCAAACACTAAAAATATGCCATATATCATAAGAGTCACAATCAGACATACATTTACTACAGCATCATAATCTATGATATCCACAGGCAGTATCCTATCCAGCACATGATACAGACTTCCAATAAATCCTCTGGATATGAATCCATATTTATAGGAAAAAGCTAAAACTGTTGTATTATAGTTCTCCACCATCTCCCGATAGCTATATATAAAACTACCAAAAGAAATGACAAGAAGGGTCCACATATATGCATTTATTGACTGTTTTTTAGTCTTGTTCTCTAACATTTCTCAACACGCGCCTCGCCCAATAATCCTTCTATAACAAATGTTGCCAGTTTCTTAACGGTATGATTATAAATCCACGACAGTACCGGCGCCAGCACGAAGGCAGACCCCACATAGATAATCATCCATGCGAAGAAGGCCCAGGTCGCATAATAACCATAATCGTTCCAACACTTTCCAAAATACCAGAACACTCCCATCCAGGTATCATGGAGTAAGAAAATATAAATTGTAGTCTTAGCATACTTATTAATTAATGGATTGTATTTTAATTTAATATCCCTAAAAAAGAAGAAAACAGCCAACCCCATTATCGCGGATAGCAGATGATATCTTCCGATTACAAAATTAATAACACCCTTAGATGTAGCATCTGTTATATTAATATTCTGTAAATCACGAAGGCAATCAAATATAGATTGTGTTCCCATTCCTACTTCCTCAAAATGGCCATTCATGCTACAGAAATATATACATGCCATCTTAATGGCTACTGAAACCACAAGCATAGCAAGGTATATAAGAACTGACAAAGTCACCATAAATCCCTTGGTTGTAGCTACTCCACAGAAATAACTATATTTCTTACGTCTCAAAAGTCCCATAAAGAAATATATAAAGATAAATGCCAGCAGATCTCTAATAAATGATGTCCGATTAATTAATCCGTTATAAATAAATATCACTGACAATACTAGTGTTAATATTTGCATTAAAATATATGGCGCAGTCCTAATAATCTTATTGAGAAATGGGTAAATAAGGTTCACAACCATATATGGATAAATGTACCACCATGCCCCTTTCATCAGAAAGAAATCGACGAAATACTTTGTGTTATTGTAACCAAATAAACCTCGCAAAGTACACCATTTCACAACATATAAAGTACCAACCAAAACTGCCAGATACAAAGCTTTCTTGATTACAGGTTGAGCAAGAAATCCTCTGACTCCTCCAACTCCTCTGAAACGAATCTCATCATCTCGCTCCAACCAGAAATACGTGCTCAGCGCGATAAAAGCATAATCTGCAGGTATGGCTCCCCCCACTGTCAACGCAATTGCCCATAAAGCATTGGCGTTATCCACATAATATACCCCGTTATATACCATTAGATGAAATACCGGGATGGAACACATCAATAATATTCTCATTAACTCAAAATTTGATTGTCGCTCTTTCATAAACTAAATATAGGGAATCGTCAGAAATACCTGGCGATTCCCTTCCCTCTTTTTCTGTTAAATATCAACGGTAGGCAAGCCATTATGCTTTTAACTTAGCTTCCTGCTTGGCTAGCTCCAAATCGTGCTGTGCCATAATACGGCAAAGCTCCTCATAGCTTGTCTTCTGTGGATTCCATCCAAGCTTAGTCTTAGCCTTGGTTGGATCTCCCCACAAATTTACAACATCAGTAGGTCTGAACCACTGTGGGTTTACACATACAAGCATCTTGCCTGTAGCCTTGTCATAACCCTTCTCATCCATACCTTCACCCTTCCACTCAAGCTCAATACCATCGTTGGCAAATGCAAGTGTAGTAAATTCTCTAACTGTATGCTGCACACCTGTTGCAATTACATAATCATCTGGCTCATCCTGCTGTAAGATTAACCACATGCATTCAACATAATCCTTGGCATATCCCCAGTCACGAAGTGAATCAAGATTTCCAAGCTCTAAGTGATCCTGCAAACCGCAAGCAATTCTTCCAGCTGCACGAGTAATCTTTCTTGTTACAAATGTCTCTCCACGGCGCTCTGACTCGTGGTTAAATAAGATACCGTTGCAGGCAAACATACCATAAGCCTCACGATACTCCTTCATCATCCAGAAACCATACTGCTTAGCAACTGCATATGGGCTATATGGATGGAATGGTGTATTCTCATTCTGAGGTACTTCCTCAACCTTACCATAAAGCTCTGAAGTAGATGCCTGATAAATTCTACATGTCTTATCAAGTCCAAGCATATGAACAGCCTCTAAGATTCTAAGCACTCCAATGGCGTCCACATCTCCTGTATATTCAGCAGCATCAAAACTTACACCAACATGTGACTGAGCAGCCAGGTTATAAATCTCATCCGGCTTAACCTCGCCAACAACACGAATGATTGAAGATGAATCTGATAAATCTCCATCATGAAGTGTAATTGTTCCTGCTTCAATTAAATGATCTATTCTCTCTGTTGTAGATACTGATGAACGACGGATAATACCGTGAACATCATATCCCTTCTCCAACAGAAACTCTGCCAAATAGCTTCCGTCCTGTCCTGTAATTCCAGTAATAAGAGCTGTCTTTTTATTATCTTTTTTAAATAAACTCAATTTCATTTCCTCCTAATGCATATGTTGCAAATCAACATTTCTAATTATAAAGTGAATATATACATTTATCAAGAATAATTATAATGCTACCTGCCCTTTATCTCGTCTGTGAAACATGTATTTTTGCAAGGCCTTGTCACACATATATACCATTTCCACAATCACCAGCGATATAACTATATGCAACAACCACACTTTTGTGCTGGTATAATCAAGATTCAAATCATATATCTTATCTATTAAAGCTATACCAATATCTGTCGGCAGATTACATAAGAATACAGCCATAGACCTTTCTCCCAGCCATCTAAAAATTCCAAAACCCAAGACTTTGCTGGCCATGAATCCATTAATAGAGATATATACCATACATGCCCAGAATACTATGAGCTGAACATATAGTTCATTTAGTACCACATGCTCTCTGGCAACTAATATCTGATATAACAGTATAATTCCAATCAGAAAAACTATCACCGCAGATCCTTCATTGAAATATTCCTTATATTCCTGTTTGTTATCATATATTCCGTGAGTACCTCTCCACATAAGAACACCTATACCAAATGCCATATAACCTCTTGCCACACATGAATACAATAGAGGTATTTCGATCGGATACATTATACAAAGTACACCCAGCGTTATCATTATGATAAATAATATATTTTGAACACGTTTTTTCTTTACATTTCTCTGAATCAGCCAAAATACAATTTGACAAATGATAATTACACTAACGAACCAGCTTGGACCATTAGTAGCATAAACATCTCCGTCTGCAAATATTCCTGTCTGAAGTCCACACATGTTTAAAATCAGCGCTGGTATAGAATATCTTATTTGACCCCCGTCTCCATGAAGAGGATATTCTCCCAGCATTTTCAGTCCAACATTCTCCTCCACAAAGGCCCATATGGCTGTAACTATCATCAACGGATATATCTTTATTACTCGCTTTGACATAAAAACCTTAAATGTTTCAATCTCAGCATTCTCATATTTTCGCGCCAGCAAAAATCCACTCATCACAAAAAACACATCCGACGCACTAAGCAGACAATAACCTAAAGCCCCCATTATTTCTACCAAAAGTTCATTTTCCATAGGCATGGCTCGAAAGAGCAACAGATAATGGAAAATATAGGCAATGGAACAGGCCGCAATCCCCCTCAGACCTGTTATACCTCCGTATTTGTTATTCATTTTTTCTTTACCTTCCCCGCACTTTTTCATATACTAGTCTTATGAATTATAACATTAAAAACAACAACAAATCTATAGCACAATTATTTTCAAATCCTTTTATCCATTTTATACTTGGATCCATAGTAGGCGGACTCATTTTCATGTGCATATACGGGCTCAAGGTATTAGACTTCACCAATATAGACTGGCTCACACATTCCAAGGATGCAGAAGGACTCTGGGATCTGACACAGCACTATCTGGGATGGGAATTCTATCGTCAATCCCCATGGCATTTTCCACTGGGCTTAGCAGATGGACTCTACTCTAGCCCTGTATCTATTGTATATACAGACTCCATCCCTCTTTTTGCTTTTATATGTAAAATACTATCTCCGATTCTCCCTGAGACTTTCCAATATTTCGGTATCTTCGGCCTCATGACATATATGCTAATGGGAGGCTTTGGAGCCCTAATTATTGCCAGATATAACTCTAATCCACTTTACAGTTCTATCAGTGCAATAATAATGTCAATCTCCCCTGTTCTAACCAAGAGAATGTTCTACCACACTGCTCTTTCAGCTCACTTTCTGATACTTATGGCAATTGCTCTGTGGATTTATAGGGACGACTGTTTCATCCAGGATAAAGCTCATAACAGAAGCCATCTCAAAGCCTCTTATGTGATACTCTGGGCTTTGGTAGTTGCTTCGTCAGCATTAATAAATGCTTATTATACACCAATGGTACTGGGCATTTTGCTTCTGTCCTGCCTCCAGGATTTGATTTCCTCCGGCTGGTACAAAACCAGTATCATTAGAAGTCTTACATGTTGCATTCCTACTCTTATATTTACAGGATTAATTGCCTATGCCTTCGGCTTCTTCTACGGAGATGTGGCTCCATCAACTGTAGGATTAGATAATCTGTCATTTAACATGAATCAGTTAATCAATCCGGTGAATTACCTATGCCACATTTCCAATTACAACTATAACTTTACCGAGCAATCCTACTCTGCTTTTCTTCCTGGTCTATCTACCATGAGCGGATGGCAGGAAGAAGGCTTTGCCTACCTGGGACTTGGAATGATAATTGCTCTGGCGCTAATGCTTGTTCTGGTTATGATATATCATTTAAAACCAGAGACATCTTCTCTGACCGCTCTGGTATCAGACGGATACTCATGGGTCATCTCTGTGCTGGTTGGATTGATTGTATTTACATTTCTTGCACTGTCACCTGTGGCCACTGCTGGAAATAAGATTGTATATTCCATCAATTATCCTGAAGGAATATACAAAATCCTCAGCGTATTCCGTTCCTGCGGTCGATTTATCCGGCCCGTTTATTACGGAATTCTAGTGATTGTACTGTCAACCTACGCCAAAATCGCAGCCAGAATTGATTTAGAAGGCCACAAATCAAAGCACAAATTGGCCAGAATCATTTTATCAGTCCTGCTTATATGCATATGCCTGATACAGGTTGCGGATATATATCCATCCCTGAAATATAAGCAAGATGCTTACAACAATATTTCTTCAGATTACAGATCTCCTCTTGTGGATCCAGCCTGGAATGAACTTGGAACCAAGGCTGACGAGATTATGTTCTACACACCTAGCGTATATGGCATGGAATGTAATCCTGAGCTTTCCTGCATATTTGAAGAATATGCTCTCGAGTATGATTTGTCATTGAATATTACTTACATGAGTCGAGACATGAGCAGTTTTGCCGACGAGAAAACTCTCAGACATTTTGCAGATAGAGAAAAAGGACTAGAAGATGAATCCATCATTTATATCTTCTATGATATATCTGATATTCCTCCAGCTTCTAAGTCCCACTTAAACTACTATATGATAGATGGCTATGTAATTGGCACTGATTTAATTCTTGAAAATGCTTCCAGATATAATCCTTGAAAGAATTGTAGAAAGCCAAAAGAGCCTCCCCTAGATATTACAATCTAAACTGATTCATTCAGTATAGATAGCATATCTACGGGAAGCTCTATTTTATTTACATATTTTGATTATGTTATTTACTCTTGTTATATACTCATATGATTTATACATATTATTTACTCATATGTGCAACCATATCCTCAAGAGTCTGTCGGAGAGGAATCTCTGACTCCCAACCTGTATCAGCCTGAATCTTATCATATGAACCAATGATGATTTGATTATCTCCAGGTCGTACAAAATCCGGATTAACTCGTGTGGAAACTTCCACTCCCACAATATCAGCAATAATATCTATCACTTCACTCAGAGCTACACCCTGCCCTCTACAGATGTTATACACTTCACCGGATTTTCCTTCTGTAAGAAGCTTATAATACGCGCGAACCACATCTCGAACATCTACAAAATCACGGATGATAGTTGTATCACCGGTCTCAATCTCTCCCGCAGTCTTACCTGCATCTCTGATATCCAAGATTCTACGAATAAAACTTGGAATTACAAATCTCTCATCCTGGAAAGGCCCCATATGATTAAAGGATCTGGTGAGCATAATATTCATGTCAAATGAATCTGCCAGCACCTTGGCCATATTTTCCTGAGCTACTCTGGCAACTGCATAAGGGCTTACAGGGAAAAGTTGCATATCTTCTCTAAGGGGCAACTGTTCCTTGGTAACATTACCATATTCTTCAGAAGATCCAACTGATAACACTCTGCATTCTAACAAATTATTATTTCTAAGTGCCTCTGTAACATTTAAGAATATATTAGTATTGTTAGTAAAACAGTCTGCAGGATGCTGCCAGCTGTATGCCACACTGGAAAATGATGCCAGATGCAATATATAATCCGGTCTATATTCCTTAATGATATCTTCTACAACTTCCTTGTCCAGCAAATTAGCAATTTTGAAGTCCATTTTCAAAGCTGGCTCATACTCACTGAGCTCAAACTTCGGCGGATTCACATCCAATCCTAAAACATCATATTCTAAATTATTCTCAACCAGATAATTCAGGAAATGTCTGCTAACAAATCCAGAGAATCCAGTAATGATCATTTTCTTCATTATTTATCCTCCTAATTGCCCCAGCAATATCTTTGGATTTAAGCCTCTGTTGTAGGCTCCTCCTTCTTCTCCAAGAAAATCTTTCTTGTAACGAAGTTGTATACCATTACAATTGCAGTTGCAATAATCTTTGATCCTGCTGTAGCCATTCCATCAAATGTCATGCTTGCAACAATATTTACCACATCAGTGCACCACTGTGTGAATGCGCCACACCAGCCGATATTATTTATCATGCTCATGCAAAGCAAGATAATAAGCTCATTTAACACCAGTCCAAAGGTAGATAAAACAACGAAAATCACAAACTCTCTGCGCTTATCCATATCATCACGGCGCTCAAATACCCAATGCATACTCAGGATATAATTGAAAATCAATGATATAATGAATCCAAAAAGCGCACCAACCATGGCAGCATGTGTAGCTGTCATACCAGCATTTCTCAAAAACAGCGCAATAATATTGGTTATTACAAAATCAATAAGAAATGACAAACCACCAACTACTCCAAATTTCAAAATCTGTGCCATCAATTTATTCATCTTAATTTACGTCCTCTTCTAACAAAATATGCATACAAATGAAGTCTCTAGGACTCCTTGCATAATCACTTATTTACTCTTCTTAAATGTAGCGGCAATTCTCACGCCAATAAGTCTAAAGAGTGTCTTGATATAACTAATAATAAATTTCACCAGCTGTCTCTTGGACTCGCCATATAATCTCTTCTGGAAATTAATAGGAACTTCACCAAACTTCAGTTGCTTATTTGGCTTGTTCAGCTTCAATCTAAGAAGAACTTCCTCTAAAACATCGTAATTCTCGCACTCAAGCTGAACCTTCTTCAATGCCTTGGTGTGATACATACGATAATCTGTAGACAAATCGTTGGCATTTAATCCCAGGCATACTCTGAATGCGAAGTTCAACAGATGTGACATAATCTGAGATGACTTGGCATCATTTGACACACCGCCCTTGCAATAGCGGGAACCGATTACCACATCACATTTGTCCTCCACAAACATCTTGTGAATTTCTGGAATCTGCTTAGGTGGATGGGATCCGTCACTATCCATAATAAGGAATTTATCCTTCTCAGCATACTTAATAGCTGTTCTGAAAGCACCTCCAAATCCAGGCTCCTCCTGATTGATATATCTGGCGCCATACTCCTTACATACATCAGCTGTATTATCCAGAGGTTTTGCTGTATCTACAACGAGAATCTCATAATCCTCGTTACACTTCTCTACATTTTCAATAATTTCAGGAAGTAAAACTCTTAAATTTTCCTCTTCCTTATAAGCTAGTAAAACTACACTTATTCCCATTTTATTTTCTCCTACCGTTTATAAGCTTTTTTCTATCTCTTCACACAGAAAATCTATTGTATTGTATCACACTCTATATCTTTTTGAAAATTTATTTTCCTAAAGGGAAAATCATACAGAGAAAATATTTCAATAAATCGTAAACTATTTCTCCCTAAAGTGATAAAATATAGAGGTTGAAAATGAATATATGAATTTTCCACAAAAATTAATTACAGATTAAATAACAAGGAGAAAGTCAATGGGCGAAAGACTTACAAAATCTGATGTAGAGAAAATCCAAAAGGAAATTGAATATAGACAGTTGGTGGAAAGACCAAAAATTTTAGAGGCTCTGAAAGAAGCCAAAGCTCAGGGTGATCTAAGCGAAAACTTTGAATATCATGCCGCTAAGAGGGACAGAGCCAAGAATGACGGTCGTATCAATTACTTGGAGCGAATGCTTAAGTTTGCCACAATCATCGATGATGACACTGCAAGCGATGAAGTAGGAATCAATTCTATTGTAACACTATATATTCCAGAGGATGACTGCGAGGAAACTTATAAGCTTGTAACATCAATTCGAAGTGATTCCATGAAAAATATGGTCAGCATAGAGTCTCCACTTGGCCAAGCCATTCGTGGCAAAAAAGTGGGAGATACCGTGACAATAAAGGTTTCTGATGATTATTCATATGATGCTGAGGTCAGAAAGATTGAGACTAATGTCGGCGATGATAACGATGAAATCAGATCTTACTAACTAATCCGGGCCATGAGCCTATCTCATCAAAGTATTCCGGGCCACCGGCCTATGTTGTTCACAGCAAAAACCTTGGACACGACAGCACTTAACGAGTCGAAGACGAGTTTAGTACTGCTTCGCGTCCAGGTAGCGCGAGCAATTTTGCAGTGAATTACATAGGCCGGTGGCCCTGTTTATTATATTACATAGGCTCATAGCCCTGTTTTTAGTCTACTCTGGCTTTTGTGCAAGTAATGTGCCGATAGACACCAAAATCAAAGCAACTGCAGTGGCAGCCATATTCATAGTCTGGGCTTCTCCCAGGGTTGCCGCCGATAGAATCACCCCGAATACCGGTGTCAAAAAACCGAAGACGGATATTTTTGATACCGAATTGTATTTCAATAATGTACCCCACAGAGTGTAGGCAATGGCTGACACTGCTGCCAAATATACTACTATAATAATATTTGCCATCCTTGTCATTCCAACTGTCAGCAGTTTCAGATTATATGCTATATCAGTCTCTCCCGGAGCAAATCCACTCCACATAAGTCCCAATACAAACAAAGTGATTCCACCTACTACAAATTGATATCCGCTCAGAATCATAGGCATCTCATCTTTGGAATATTTCTTAATATATACAGAAGAAAAGGCATAGGCTACTGTAGATAGAATCACGCATATTTCCCCCACTCCAACAACACTGCCGTTGTCATATGTTACATTTTGTCCCCATACTTCTATAATTACAACACCAATAAATCCTATAATGGAACCTATTATCTTATTCTTGCCCAGCTTCTCCTGCTTGTATATGATTACTGCAACAAACAGGGCAATAAACACATTGGTCGCCTGAATAATTGAGGACTTCACTCCTGTTGTCTTGGCCAGTCCCACATAAAAGAAGAAATACTGACCGGTTGTCTGCAGCAGACTCAGGTGAAATATTTTCAAAACGGACTCTCTCTTCGGTAATAGCACTCGTCTATTCATTATGCTTCCGATTACTATTACAAGCATGCCCGCCAGCGAGAACCTCAATCCGGCAAACATAATCTGTAATCCTGTATTATCTGAGGCTATATCAAACAATCCATATCCATATTTAATTCCAGGGAAAGCGCTTCCCCACAAAAAACAACACAGTGTGGCACATAATAATACCACAACTGTGCTTTTCCATAATAGTTCTCTATTATTTTTCATTACAATTAATCTTTCGCACTTAATCGCTTATATTCTATATCTTAGTTCTGCTTGCGGCGTTGCTCATATACCCGGGCCAACATATCCGCCTCGTATTTCTCGTCTGAAGACTCATTTAAACGGGTTATAATGCCAGCTTTATGCTTACGCAATATGGCCATTTGTTCCTCAAGCTGCGCTTCTTCCATTTCAATTGTCTTTAACTGTCTCTTTAAATCTTCTATCTCACGAAGTTTCTCTGGCTCCATATTCAGCCCTCCTCTTTATATACAACATTGTAGCATATAATTCGCCGCTGTCATACTTACAAATTAAACTTCATGCTATATTCGCCCCTAAATACTTCATCTACATCAAGAATATTGCCATACTCACGCTGTGTAAGATCCTGACCAAAGCCAACTCTGTCACATCTGCCGTACCATGGCTCTATACAAACAAACGGCGCCTCTTTTCCAACAGGTGACCATATTCCAAATAGTGGTGTTGAAAATGATACTGCAACAACATCCTCGCCATTTTCATCAATCAATGTAACTTTATTGGCCTGTGAATTCTCTATTATAAGCGCATCCTTGGCAAATAATTCATCTGACATATCTAAGATACCATCATCTAAATCGTACTTATCAATATCATTTGACAGGCATCCGCTTCCATCATTTGCTATAACATTTGCTTCTAATTCATGACATGATTTATCATTTAGCTCAAAACGCAGACTATAAGTATTCAAATCGCAATTAAATGCAGGATGAGCGCCTATTGAGAAATACATCTTCTCCTCATTTATATTTTCAACCTTCCACAGCACTTTTACGGTATCTGCTTCAAGTATATATTCTATAGTCAGTCTAAAAGCAAAGGGATATTTCTTATGAGTATCCTCATCATCCTGTAATAGAAATTCCAGAGAATTCTCATTGGCATTTACGCAGGTAAAATCCATATCTCTTGCGAATCCATGCTGTCCCATCTCATAGCTTATGCCCTTATAAACCGATGTCTTCCTGAAATAATTTCCAACCAATGGAAATAAAACCGGTGAGGTGCGACCCCAATATGCAGCATCTGCCTGCCACATCATTTCAAGCCCATCTCTTTTTCTGACAATGGAACGAATCTCCGCTCCATGATCTGCAACTACAACTTTCAGTTTGTCATTTTCAATTATATGCTGCATTGATATTTCCTCCATTTTAAAAAATCAGCCGGAGCAATCGCCCCGGCTGACCAATATTTTCTAGCGTTTGCCTGCCAAAATATCCTGTCTTGCAAGAGATCTCTTCAATGCCATTTCAGCTCTGGCCACATCAAGATTAGCCTCACGCTTCTCAAGTCTGGCTCTAGCTCTATCCTCAGCACGTCTTGCTCTATCAAGATCAATTTCATCCGGCCACTCAGCAATTTCTGCAAGTAAAGTAACTTTATCTCCAAGAATTTCTGCAAATCCAGCATGGACAACTGCCTGCTTTAAATTGCTGTCTTCCTGGGTGATTGTTACTATACCGGGAGCCAATACTGTTGTAAGAGGAATATGATCTTTGTATACACCAATCTCTCCCTCTGTAGTATTGAACTCAATCATGGAAGCTTCTCCATGGTAGAAAATTCGATCTGGAGTAATAATCTCCACTGTAAATAAATTATCCGCCATAATAGCCCCCCTTACTGCATACGGGCACGCACTTCATCAATTGAACCTGCATTGAGGAACAAGTTCTCTGGAATATCATCATGCTTTCCTTCAAGAATTTCCTTGAATCCGCGAACTGTCTCCTGGATTGGAACATATTTACCTTCCAAACCTGTAAACTGTCCTGCTACGAAGAATGGCTGAGACAAGAATCTCTGAACCTTTCTTGCACGAGATACAACCAACTTATCATCCTCTGATAGTTCGTCCATACCCAAGATAGCAATGATATCTTGCAACTCTTTATACTTCTGCAAAATCTCCTGTACTCCACGAGCCACCTTGAAGTGCTCTTCACCAAGAATTCTTGGATCCAGAATACGAGAAGTAGATGCCAATGGATCAACCGCTGGGTAAATACCAAGCTCTGCGATTGAACGCTCAAGAACTGTTGTGGCATCCAAGTGAGCAAATGTTGTTGCTGGCGCTGGGTCAGTCAAATCATCCGCTGGCACGTATACAGCCTGTACAGATGTGATAGAACCATCTTTTGTTGATGTAATACGCTCCTGAAGAGCACCCATCTCTGTCTGCAATGTAGGCTGGTAACCTACGGCTGAAGGCATACGTCCAAGCAATGCTGAAACCTCAGAACCTGCCTGTGTGAAACGGAAAATGTTATCGATGAATAACAACACATCCTTTCCACCCTTATCACGGAAATACTCAGCCATTGTAAGACCTGTAAGACCAACTCTCATACGAGCTCCAGGTGGTTCGTT
>JAFUXA010000024.1 GCA_017470985.1 Lachnospiraceae bacterium | reverse complement strand
ACGCAACACTTTAATAAGCGTTGCACTTACTTTGACAGTCTTGAATTTATGCTATTTGTAAAAATTTATAAATCTGCCTGAATTTATAAAAGCTAAGATGTAAGCGCAACATAGGTGTTGCACTTACATTGCAAATCTTCCCATTTTATTTAAATTGTAAGCATGCCTACTTCTTTGGCTCGCTTGTTACATTTAAGCCAAGTTTCTTGAAGATTTTCTCATCAACAGGGCTTAACATAACGGATGAATGAACATCTAATCCATGAAGTTTTGGAAGCTGTTCCAACGCGGCCTTGGCATTTGGATCTGTACTTGCTCCAATTGATAATACAGTAAGAACCTCATCACTGTGAAGTCTTGGATTCTTGGCTCCCAGATAATTCTGCTTCAACTCACTTATTGGGCGAAGAGCCTCAGGCGAAATAAGCAATGTATCATGAGGAATTCCAGCTAATTCCTTCAATGCATTCAGAAGAACTGCTGCTGATGGTCCCAACAAATCAGAAGTCTTGCCATCAACCAAAGTACCATCTTCCAATTCAATAGCAACTGCAGGCTGTCCTGTCTCCTCCTCAATCTTCACAGCAAGATTAGCCACCTTTCTGTCTGCAGGTGAGATTCCTGCCTGATTCATAAGAAGCTGAATTTTGTAGAGAGCATCTCTAGACCCTGTACCCTTCTTAATATTGCAAAGCTCTGTATAATATCTTCTGATAATCTCAGCATTTCCAGCAGCTCTACATACTTCATCATCAGAAATACAATTACCAACCATATTTACACCCATATCAGTTGGTGACATATATTCACATTTTCCATAAATCTTTTCAAATATTGCCTTGAGAACAGGATAGATTTCCACATCTCTATTGTAATTAATTGTTGTCTCTCCATAAGCTTCCAAATGGAAAGGATCAATCATATTCACATCATTTAAATCAGCTGTAGCAGCTTCATAAGCAATATTTACAGGATGCTTCAGAGGCATATTCCATACCGGGAATGTCTCGAACTTAGCATATCCGGCTCTCACTCCACGCTTGTGCTCTTTGTAAAGCTGTGACAGACAAGTTGCCATCTTACCGCTTCCAGGTCCTGGAGCTGTAACAACTACAAGAGGACGAGTTGTCTTGATATAATCATTCTTACCAAATCCATCATCACTTACAATATGCTCAATGTTGCTTGGGTATCCATCTATCTTGTACAAAATATATGAAGGAATGCCTAAGCTATCAAGTCTCTCTCTAAATGCATCTGCAGCAGCTTCACCAGTATACTGAGTGATTGCCACTCCACCTACATAGAATCCCAAGCCCTTGAATATATCAATAAGACGAAGTGCATCATCATCATATGTAATTCCCAAATCTCCACGCATCTTGTTAGAAGCAATTGCCCCAGCAGAAATAGCTACAATAATCTCCACCTGATCCTGCAATTTCATAAGCATCTGAAGTTTTGAGTCGGGATGAAAACCTGGCAACACTCTTGACGCATGGTAATCGTCATAAAGCTTGCCTCCAAATTCTAAGTACAACTTATCTCCGAAGTGGTCTATTCTTTCTTTGATATGTTGTGATTGCATCTGTACATACTTGTCGTTATCAAAACCGATTTTCATCCTAACACCTCTTTCATTATTCTGTTTATCTTTTACAAAAATCATAACCCCTTCCTACCCATGTAGAAAGGGGTTACAAACTACTTTATAAAATATACTCTTTTCGCCCTATTTAAACAAGTGTAAAATTTCACAAAATATATTTGTGTCATTTGTTTTTGGAGCTACTATTTTAATCACCTGCTGAGTAGCCATTCCATTGGCTCCAGAAGCAGCATGCTCATCTTCCTTGGTAGCATAGTCAACCATAGTAACCTGCTGTACATAGTTTTCTCCAGCACCAAGCTTCTTGGCCTCTGCCACAAATGTTATATCATCAGCGCATACATAACCTTCAGGTGCGCTAACTTCGTGCAAGATGTATGAATCTCCACCCTTCAGCAATCCTGAAATCATATGTCCCTGTGAATCCTCTGATACCCACTCATCTATAACCTTACCTGTAGACTTGTGAATAACCTGTAATGTAGCACCAGCAAGTCTATTTCCGGATGGATCAAGCTTGTTGATTTCAACCTTTAATCTAGGCTCATACCATATAATTGAACCATCCTCGTTAATTACAGCAGTCTTGTTTCCATTACTGATTGACTGAATCTTGGTTCCAGTTACCTCTCCAGCTGCATTAGTAGTCTTCACAAGTTTAAATGTAATAGGATCTTTGGAAACCTGATATCCTTCAGGCTCATCAATCTCCTTAATCTGATATTCAACACCAGCTACAATACCCTCGAAATTAATCTGGCCATTGGCATCTGTTGTTATCTGAGATACCAGTTCCCAATTAGTTTCAGGTTCAGCAGCAGCCAACTTGGTGAACTTGCTGAACTTGTTCATCTTGATAATTGTAGGTGTTGATCTACCAATATAATCACTCATATTAGTATCATTTTTTCTATAAATTCCATATACAGAATTTGCCAAAGTCTTGGATGTATCATCTCTGTCAGTCTTGGTAAGAACTACATCTCCTCTATATACATCATTTAAGATTGTCAGTTCAGAAGAAGTAGTATAATCTGACAAGCCATTTTCTGTAACCTTGGCCCATACAGTCTTAGTAGGATCATTTGCTACAGTAACAGCATATCTGGTCTTGTTGATAATGACATTGTTGGCATCATCTACTGAATCAATCTGTACATAATATGTCTTACCAACTTCCAGTCCCTGAATATATACTCTACCATCTCTGTCATCAATCTCTTCAGATACCAGAGTAACCTTATTCTCACTATCAGCAGTTGTCAAATCTTTACTTGTATCAGGAAGTTCCATTACTGAACTATCATATACCAAACCAGTTACACAGTTTGGATTCTCATAAATCTTGATATTTACTGCATTAAGAGCTTCTTCATACTCGCCATATTCCTTCTGAATCTTCTCATAAGGTGTGCACAAAGTCTGTATGCTAACCTGGCTCTTAGGATCTTGCATTACAATTGTAGCAACCTTCTTTGGATTGATAGAATCTCTTGTACCAAGAGTCTCCTTATCAGCTCCTGAAGTAATTTTAACCGTATTATCTGCCTTCAAAGTAAATGAAATAGGCTGTGCTGTAACATATCCAGCTGGAGCTTCACTCTGCTTCAACTGGTAGTCACCAGGCATCAATCCTTCAATTCTAATCTTGACAGCATCATCTCCATTAACTTCTGTTGTATATGTTACATCTCCAACAGGATTAGCGGCTACAACACCATTTTCAACCTCATAGACAGCCAACTTACCATCTGCCAAAGCCTTATCCTTCACATCTGTAAGTTCAAGGAAGAACAGACTCTTTCTTGCTTTCATTGTAATTTCATTTACACCAGTCTTGGCAACCTTGCTCTTCACATATCCATCTATAAGTTCAACAGTTCCATCTTCCTTAACCTTGAAGCTAAATGAATCGATAACATTGTAATTGTCATGAGGATCCACAGCTGAAACTGTATACTCATTTCCTACAATAAATTCATTTTCTGCCTCCACATATCCATTGGAATCTGTGGTAAATGTCTTGGAATCTACCACCTGAGAATTTCCTGACTCATCAACCTCATTAAGTGGACCAGTAATGAGAATCTCTACATCATCCAACTCCTCTGTTGTCTGATTGTCATCTTCATCTTCTGCTGTAATTCCAAGTACATTTAACTTAATAGAAGTTGTTTCATCAGCCACTGTAGCACTCTGACTCAACTGACCGTCCTTGATTTCATATATACCATGATAATTTGAATCTACAGTATATCCCTTTGGAGCCTTGGTCTCCTTTACGTAATATTTACCCCAGTTCAGATCCTCAAATCTGATTGTACCAGTATATTTACCAGTGGCATCCTTTGTCACATTAGCCTCGTCAATTGCCAATGTATAGTTCTTACCATTTCTCTTGACAGGCACATATTGGTCGTTGGAATCCTTGGTATACAATGTATACTCTGCTCCTGCCACAGTTGTTCCCATACCTGTCTTGGAAATATCAATATGTCCAGCCACACGCTCATTTCCAACAGTAAGTCCATTAGTTATTACAGTATTATTTACAGATGCATCCACATCAAATCTATAGATGTTATCACCAGCTAAAATCCTGTAAGAAGCAGGCGCATGTTCTTCTGTGAAATAATAATTGCCAAGTGGAAGCTTCTCCACTTCAATCTCACCATTTACATCCGTTACCAAAGCTGAAGTATTGATCAAAGTATCAGTAGCTGTATTTGGCTCTGTTCCATTCATCTTGTACAAATCGAACTCAGCGCCCTGAAGCTTAATTGATGAATCATGTGAATCAATCTTGGTAAGCTTGGCATCTGCATAAATCTTGGTATTTACCATATTTACATCTGCGCTGTAAGCTGTGCTGCAACCTGTAATTGTCTTCTCATTATTTTCACATTTTGCAGTCATATTGACACTGTTGTCATCTCCATTAGCAACTGTAATCTTACCATCAGCACCAACTGTTATTGTCTTGGCTGCTCTGTTGCCATGAGAATCCTTGGCATCCAAGTACTCTGCTGGAGTAGAATCCTCTGTAATCACATAAGAATCGCCTGTAACCAGCACACCCATGAGATTGTAAGCCGAACCGGCACTTGTCCATGTCTTACTTGACTCGCCATCAGCAAATCTATCAGCTGCTGTTGCAGGTGTTATGGTAAATGTAACTCCATTTATCACATTGCTATCCTGATCATATTTGTTGAAGTTCACATTGGTAAGAGGATTCACACAATTTACTGTCTTTACTAGGCTTGTAGCCTTAGTAATATCAGCTGTTGCTATATCAAATGTATCAACAGTCTTCACCAATGTATCAAGAATATATCCATCAGGTACACTTGTCTGTTTGATATAATAAGTCTTCTGCCAATCCAAATTAGTAAATACATTCTGTGTTGTATCGGCATCAATTGTCATTGTAGCAATTGGTGTAGCTCCATCTGTTGTAGGATCCACATCATATAATTCATAGGTAGCTCCAACAATATTGGCATTTACCACATTAGAATCATCATCAACACGCTTGTCAGTTACGGCAATAGATACCTTCTTTGGTGTATCTGCAAATTTGGTACTTCCATTATTGGAAATATTTACTATACGCTTGCTTCCGTCAACAGGATTGATGCTGTTATTATCAACAGTAAACTCAACCGGTGTTCCATCAATCTCATAATTATTTGGAGCATTCTCCTCAATCACATAATAATTTCCTACTGGAATATCAGTAAATGTAGCAACTCCTGTCGCTGCTGTTGTAACAGTTTTGATAAATGTATCTGTTGCAACATCTACATTTGCACCATTCTTCTGATAGAGATTGAACTTCGCTCCTGCCAATGTAACATCATTGTTATTAGCATCTTTTAATGAACTAATCTTGGTAACCTTGGCATCAGTCAGCACCTTGAGGTTTGAAATATTAAGCACTCCTGATGTCAATGTAGAAACCATTGCTTTCTGTCCTGTTACATCAGTTCTGGTTATAACGCCATACTTATTAACAGCTACAGTCACTGAATATTTTGTCGAATCATTTACAGGAATATATCCTGCAAGTTCATTGGTCTCTGTAATTCTATATGTATGTCCAGCAATAAGCTGACCTGTCAGATTCCAGTTTGTTCCATCACTTGTCCAGTCAGCTATTGAATCAACTTTCACTCCTGTAGGGATATTAGCATTTACCTCTGCAAATCCCTTATCAGAATCATCCATTCCTGTTGTTATATCTTCTATATGAAGCACTGCTCCAATTACATTAGCAGCCTTCTGATCCTTCTTAGTAACCTTGAGAGTTACAATTGGCTCCTTGATAGTTACCAAAGTATTTGCACTATCACTTGCATCTGCCTTGGCAACTGCCGCAGGTGCTGCTGCTGACAACTTCACATCGCCAGTGAACTTATCGATTGTAAATGTAAATGGTTTAACTGCTGCATATCCATATGGTACTGAAGTATCAGACTCAGTAACTGTATAAGCCACTCCTGTCTTGAATTTTCCTGCATATGTACCAAATATACCAGTTGTAGCATCAATTGCATTTCCAGCTATAGTAATAGATGTATCATTACTTCCTACAAATGGCTGTGCCTCTGAAGCAGGCCCTGTAATTGTAAATGATACCTTTGAATAATCTGTTAATACTTTGCCTGTTGCATCAGTCTTCTTGAGAGTTACTCTGGTCTGATTATTTGCCAGCTCTCCCTTTGACACTCCTGCCATTTCATTACCAGAAGCATCCAGATAATGTACTGATCCATCAGACTTTACAACAAACTTCACTGGAGTCTTGTTAGCAACAAAACCATCTGGTGCACTTGTCTCAACAAATGCATAAGTACCCCATGGAAGTTTATTTACCTGAATAGTACCAATACCATCATATGTTGCATCAGCCTGAGTTGATGCAGTATTTTGAAGTACATTGGTTGTATCAGCCGCTGTCGCATCACCGGTTCCTACGAAATCATATGTACCAGCTGCTGTTTCTTTTACAATAGCCTTCTGTGTATATGTTGTATTACCAAGCTCAGCCTTTGGATAGATAATCAGATTAAATTCTGACTGCAATCCAGCTACTGAGATTCCATTGGCATCATATTTGTAAAGTTTATCAAGATTTGCTGTACCAGTAGCATCTTCTTTTCTTACATCAGTGAAATAACTATCGCCTGTGGCAACACCATCTATCACTGGCACAATTGATTTAGGGCCAGGTGTTGTAGCTGTATATCCACCATATACATTTTCATCAACTACATAACCTGAAATATCATTACTTCCTTCAATTGCAGCTCCAGTCTCGCTTGCCATTTCCTTGAGATAGTATGTAGCAATATTGTTATTAGAATCATATTGGTCAGCCACAAGAGTAATCTGTCCCAATCCATCTGTATATCCCTCAGTTACCAAATCTGTAGATTTGCAATCCTTTGATGAATACAGACCATAATGAGCTCCTGCTACAGGAATCTTATTAGTTGCTGTAGATAATTTATCCAACTTGGTAAATGTAAATAATACCTTTGGATAACCAGAACCCCATACGAACTTCTTGGCCTTGATTGTAGCTGAAGCATTACACTTCTTATCAGCCACAGCATACTCCAATGTATTTGAATAGCTTGCTACTGCCGACTTATTGATTACAGTATCATATGTCAATACATAAGATTCATCCTTGACACCCTTTGGAAGAATCACCTTCAAAGTTGTTGTTCCATCTCTGTGAGATGCAATTGAATAAGCATAACTATTTGTTGTAGATTCAGTTGCATCAAGATCACCTGTTATAGCATCTCCAGCAACAATTCCTGTACCATTTTCACCATGCTTACCATAGCTTAACTTAATACTCTTTCTATCAATTGTAAGACCAGCAGGAATTGTATCAGTAATAACCTGCTTCTCATCCTCATTGGCAAATGCAGCATTAATATTAATAGTCCATGTTACATTCGGTGCCTTGGCTCCAGTTCCCTGTACGCCCTTCTTGTCTACGTTCTTGTATTCTACAACTGTACTATTATCATCAAATTTACTTTCCACTGTAGCAGACATAGTCTTATCATCTGTGAGAAGCTCATCAGCTTTAATAGTAGCTGTATTATTTACATAAATTTTAACATCTTCATTATTCTGAGTAATTTCAGTCTTGGCTAAACCAAGAGCATCTTTTCCAGCTTCTGTCATCTGCACATATATGTGAAGAACTCCTGCTTCATTAAGAGATGCATTACTATATGTAATCTTATTACCATTAATTGCGATACCATCAGCTATCTTCTCTGACCCAACAACCATATGAGTCACATACTTGTTTGAAGAAGTAGGAACAGCAGCTGCAACTGGCTCATACCAGCTTGAATCAACAGCAACTTCTGACCCATCATTTACCTTATAATAGAAAGTACCTGTCAAATCATCAGTCACTTCTACATTACTTAAAGAAACCTCATTTCTATTTATAGGAATTGTAAAATGGAAATAAGCTTCATTCTTTACATCATCGAGCACTGACTCAACAGTCTTCTCAATCATCTTATCCTGCAAAGACTGATGTACCTTCTTGGCAGTATAGTTGTACTTCATAGGTTGACTTTCAACTTCATCTGTCACCTTGATAGATGCCTGCTGATAATAAGAAATATTAGCTGTAGATTTGAAGAAGTCCAAAGCCTTGGTTGTATAATTGATACGAACCTTATCCAATTCAACTTCTGCATCAGTCATTGCAGCAGAGTCAAATGTATATACAGTCTTATCATCAGATACGCTGTAGCAGCTTGTAGGAACATCCTGTAATTCATTACCAACCAGATATTTTACTTCAGGTATACCATATAATTCCTGAGCGCCAAGACCATCATCACCAAGAATCCCTGAAGGTGACAATGTGATAATTGCCTCATCAAATTCGGTCTTTGAAGAAGGTGTTGCAGTCCACTTAAGTGTACCTGTCTTGGAATCTACTCCCTCCGGAGATACTGTAAGATATGCAGAAACAAATACCGCACGTACAGTTGTATCCTCAAATCGGATAGCTGTTCCGCCAGTGCCACCACCCTTAGGATATGACACGCTTACTGTTGCTTTATTATCAATTACATTAGTAGATGAACCATCTGTTGTAACTTCATGACCCTCCTCATCAACAGCTACTCCGGATCCTGTGAAGTTAGCAGCAATCTTGGTTCTGAATACTATAGTATATTTATGCTGAAATGTATTGGTAAACTTAATTTTTAAATTCTGCTTACCAGAATCATCAGCATCATCTGTATATGAGACTTTAACAGTATCTGATGCAATAGTCTTTTCTGTTCCGGGTGTAGTCAATACCGCTGACTTATTAGATGAAACAGTCTCATCTGTTGTATCATCAGTAATATGAATTCCATATGACTCATCAACAGTCAAACCATTCATAAGCACATCTTTTACTTCAGCTGCATATACATTGTGCTCGCCCTCATTTAATATAAGAGTCCACTCCATTGTACTACCGTCAATCTGACGAGCAGATTTCTGAACTGTGGTAACTGAAACAGAAGTTGAAGCTGAAGCTGTATTAGAAGCATCATCTATGACATTTCCTCCTGATATTGTCACATTGTTGACAGCATCAGGCGCCGCCTGTCCTGCAGACTTTGCAGCTGTAGCTTCATTTAAGAGATTATCACTGTAATTAGTATTATATTTAAAAGTTGAAGGAGCTACTGCAACTGTGTCATCAGGGAATTTGTATGACATGGTTGTCACGCCACCCCCTGTTACAACATCAAAAGTAACAGGAATATCCGTTACCGTTCCATCAGCTTTGGTTGCTGTCAATGTAGCACTCATAGAAGTAGCATCTTCAGCTCCTACATACATGTCATCAGAATCAAATGTATCAGTCACTGTAATGCCGGCAAGAGAAGCCCCTGCAGATGCCGCTGCTGAACCAACTTTTACTTCCCATGACGCACCATTGATATCTGTATTTTCTTCACCCTTCTTTTCCACACCTACAATATCAGAAGTAGCTGCAGGAAAAGCCAGAGATATCTGTGTTGTATTGGCACCGATACCATCCAGTAACACCACATTCTGAGCTTCATTAAATCCGGAAACATCAGACACCTGCATTTCAAGTGATACTCCACCTGAGATACCTGAAATGTAATTTGAAGGATCAAGTGCATTTCCGAAAGTAAGGCGAAGTGTCTTGTTGCTGTTCGTCAAAGAGAATGTACCCACAACGAAATTCCCCACTGCGGTCTTCATCTCAGCAGGAGCAGATACAAATTCAAGACCTTCAGGAGCATTAAATTCCACATAATCTCCCGAATTAACTTTTCTCACATCATAATTAACAACATCAAATGACAAATCCACACCAACGGATTTGATATTGTTAAATGATACATCTGCCGGAATCGAAAAATCATTTCCGGAACCCGAGATATATTTTACTTCATCCTGTCCTTTCAAAGTATAATACACACCACTCTCTGTATCCGAACCGATAGTCCAAGTGATGTCATTGATTTTCTCTGCATTTTCTGTAGAAGCTTTTGTCAGATTCATACCCTCTGCAAAAACCTTGCTGATTCCAAATAGATTCATTGGCATAATTGATGCAATCATTGTTATAGCCAAACCTAATGCAATTAATCTTTTAATCTTAGAAATTTTCATAGTCACCATTTCCTTTGTATTAAAGAGAAGCATTTCTGCTAAATCAACCAGCTCAGATGATTATACTATCAAAACCGGGACAAGATATGCCCTCTATATGTTTTCATATATGAAACCCCGTTTTTATACACACAAAAAGCTCAAGAAATACATCTTGAGCTTTTTTGGCCCCAACATTTGAAATTATATTGGGGTAATATTTAATTGTCAACCGATTTCACAGTTTTTTTATATTTTTTACGAAAAATTTAGTCGCTATTTCCGAATAAAATCACAATATGATTTATTTTGTGGTTTTCTTACTCACAAATACGATTCCGTAAACTATAACTACAGCTCCAATTCCCATCATAATCCAATAAATAATATTGGTTATATCATCTGTCTTTGGAGACTTTGCCACCAGAACACTCTGTGTTGGAGTAGTTGGTGTAGTTGTCGTAGCAGTTGCAGTCTTCTTGGCAATAGCGAAGTTAGAGAAACTTGTTACCTTACCTTCGTATGTACCATCAGCCGCATTATATGTGAGAGGAATCTCTTCATAATCAGTACCATTATGTATATTATGTACAAGCACTATATCCTCACCGTTATAATCATCAAGTTTCAGCTTAACTGATGCAGCCTGAGTCAAATCATTCATAGGATTTGCCCATACATCATCATCATTTCCAGTACCTTTGAAGAATACCTGATCCATATGAATATCTACATATGAATCAATCTTGGCGCCATTTGTCGAAGCAAATCCTTCAAACTCTGCAGCCTTGTCTGATGAGATCTTCGTATCTTCAACATAAAGTCTTGCAGAACCTCTGTCTAAAGTACCGGCTGCAAGTTCTACTTCTGCTCCACTGATACTTACGTCAGCTGCATTTACCCTTGCTTCATCTTCTACCTTTTCAACATGAGCACCAATATGGAAGTTACCCTTACCAATTTCAAATGAGAATACAGATTCATCACCTGTTCTAACGCTCTCTCCATTTACATCAAAAGATTTAACCTGATATCCATACTCAGGAGAAATCTTCATTGTTACCCAAGAGCCCTCAGGTATAAACATAGAGCCCATCTCAATTCCTGTTGAAGAATTGGTATCTCTGTCTATTTGAATGAATGGATATACAGATGAACCATCTGCTCTCTTCAATTCATCGATTGACTTAGTCTGCCAACCATTTGCACCATCATTATAAGTAACAGATAATAACTCAAGCTCTGAGTGACCAATATATGTATCATCCCCCGCCATTCTTGGATCACTTGACCACAAGAAGTTACCAACAAAGCATTCTGTCTCATCTATAGGTCTTAATTGCATATCAACGGTATAAATCTCAGTTGTTCCATCAGTATCAAGGTTATTTGATACCGGAACATTAATAGTAAAGGCAATTCCCTGTCCATCGATATGTGTAAGATATGAATTACGATTTGAATAATCGACGTAATTAGCAACAGGATAATCTGTTCCATTTATATTGATATTCCCCTCAAACATGTTACCCCACTGGGTAAAGATAGTAATATCAACTGTTGTATCTGAGGCATCTCTGGTATATCCAATTACCTGATTATTGAACTGAGAAGCATAATTTCCTGCTTCCTCATAATTGTATTGAGCAGCACACTGAGTACGCTGGCCACCAGCATTAATATAAACTCCAGCTGTGTATACATAATCTGAATACGCTACATGATTTGCATCATCCGGGCCTACACTATTATCATTATATCTATCTCTAACCATTGGATGGCATGACCACTCTCCCGGAGGTGCACTATACACAATCTTGGCATGATTAGAATATTGTGCCGGTGGATTTTGTCCTTGTCCACCAGGATCACCTGGATTATTGTTCTGCGCTGCCTGTTCAAATCTAAGGTTGATTCCACCCTCAGTTAATGGAACATCCCTACCGGCACCTTCTATCTCATTTGTGATATCGGCACCATTCATCCTGATAGTCAATCCGGCTGCTATACCAGTTATCTTCAGATAATAATCTCCTCTTTGAGACTGTGTTATATGCTGAAAATTAATAACTCCACTTGCATTAACTGTTTCATTAAAACTATCATGTAAAATTTCTCCCGGATTACTTGTATCATCCGCAGGCGTATTTGTCGCAGCTAAATACAAAGTCCACTCAATATTATAATGTTGTGGTGCTGTAACACCATCTGCAATAGTAGTTGTAATGGTAAATGTGGCATTTGGATCAATTGCCTGAGCAGTAATTCCATTTACCATAAAACCAACTGCTGTCACTATCATGGTCAGTGACATAAAAATTGCCATTAAGCCTTTTCTTTTCCGAATACGTCTTTCATTCATATTCTGTCCCCCTATCCTATGTAATTTTGTCCCATAAATAAAGCCTCAAATCGTAAGACAAATATACCACCACACACCTAATTTTTCAAACAATATCTTAATAAAAAACAGCAAAATATTTTCAGACAACTCCAAGCATACCCCTTATTCATAAAAAAAGCATTATGAATTCATCATCCATAATGCTCAAATCATATATTCTATATTATAAATATTTATCCCAAAGCTACATCTAAAATCATCATTACAACAAATCCAAATGAGAAGAATACCGTACCTAAATTAGAATGTTCTCCCTCAGACATCTCCGGAATCAACTCTTCAACAACAACATATATCATAGCCCCAGCAGCAAATGCCAGTAGATATGGAAGTATATGGGTCACCAGACTTGTGGCCAGAATTGTAATCAATGCTGCAATAGGTTCAACTATTCCTGATAAAATACCATATAAGAAAGTCTTGCCCTTGGACATTCCTGCAGCTCTAAGTGGCATAGACACAATTGCTCCCTCCGGGAAATTCTGAATAGCAATTCCCAGTGCCAAAGCAAGCGCTCCAGCAGCAGATACTCTGCTATCTCCGGAAAGCCATCCGGCAAAAACCACACCTACTGCCATTCCTTCGGGAATATTATGCAATGTAACCGCTAGAATTAGTTTGGTGGTCTTATTCAAAGCCACCTTCGGGCCCTCTTCATTTTCATCCATATGCATATGAGGAGTTACATAATCTAATAACAACAGAAATCCCATTCCGATAAGAAATCCTACAACAGCAGGAACAAAGGCTAATTTGCCCATACCTTCAGAGGACTCCAAAGCCGGTTGCAAAAGGCTCCAAAAGGAAGCTGCCGTCATGACTCCAGCTGCAAAGCCTGTGAGTATTCTCTGTAATCTATTGGAAATAGCCTGTTTCAACAAAAATACCATGGCAGCTCCCATAGTTGTTCCTACAAATGGAATCATTATTCCTTCAAATACCTGTAATGTCACTTTACACCTCCTAAACCAAGTCTCATTAAATCAAGATTATTACTTAAACCGAAATTAAAAAAAGAAGCCCACCTATAGTGAACTTCTTCTTAATACTAATTATTCTACTGCATCTTCTGGCTTCTCTACAGCTGCGATTGCAGACTTCTGCATTGGAATACGGCAGTTCTTGTTGCTACCAAATTCCACAATAATTGTATCTTCCTCGATATCAATTACAACGCCATAGAAACCACTAGTTGTCAGAATTGTATCTCCAACTGCAAGTGAAGACATCATAGCATTCTTCTGCTTTGTCTCCTTCTGCTGTGGACGAATCATAAAGAAATACATAAATACTACTAAAATAACGATCCATACGATCATTCCAACTGTTCCGCCGGCACCTGTTGCTGCTAATAACATAATATTTTCCTCCTAAACTATAAGCCTAAAATTTTAAGCCTCAAACTTCTTATATTTTACTAAAGTGAATATGTACTTGCAAGATAAACACATAGATTTTATAAAACTTTTATATTATTCTCCTGCTTCCATACTCTCCAATAAGTTCTTCTTGTAAGTAGCGAACTGCCCTGCATCAAGAGCATCTCTAATCTCTTCCATCATATTGTTATAGAAATACAGATTATGAAGCACACACAATCTCATACCAAGCATCTCCTTGGCCTTGAGCAAATGTCTGATGTAAGCTCTGGAGTATGTCTGACAAGCCGGACATCCACATCCTTCTTCAATCGGTCTCATATCTTTCTCATGTTTCTGATTGAAGAGATTGATCTTGCCATGCTTGGTATATACATGACCATGACGACCATTTCTACTTGGATATACACAATCGAAGAAATCTATTCCTCGCTCAACACCTTCCAAAATATTGGCAGGTGTACCTACTCCCATGAGATATGTCGGCTTATCCTGTGGCAAATAAGGCACAGTCTCTTCAAGAACATGATACATCTCTTCATGAGTCTCACCAACAGCCAATCCTCCAACAGCATATCCATCCAAATCCATATCAGCAATTCTCTTGGCATGTTCAATTCGAATATCATCAAAAATAGCTCCCTGATTGATACCAAATAACATCTGATTCTTGTTGATGGTATCATCCAAACTATTGAGACGAGCCATCTCCCTGCGACAGCGCTCCAGCCATCTGGTAGTTCTATCCACAGAATTCTGTACATAAGTTCTATCTGCTCTGGAGCTAGGACACTCATCGAAAGCCATAGCAATTGTGGAACCCAAATTAGACTGAATCTGCATACTCTCCTCTGGTCCCATAAACACTCTATGTCCATCAATATGAGACTGGAAAGTTACACCTTCCTCTTTGATTTTGCGCATACCTGCCAGGGAGAATACCTGAAATCCGCCTGAATCAGTTAGAATCGGTTTGTCCCAGGCCATGAATTTATGTAATCCACCTAATTCCTTAATCAGCTTGTCGCCTGTTCTAACATGTAAGTGATAAGTATTAGATAATTCCACCTGAGTTTTTATTTGTCTCAAATCATCTGTAGATACAGCACCCTTAATAGCTGCAACTGTTCCTACATTCATAAATAAAGGGGTTTGAACAGTTCCATGGACAGTTTCTAACACGCCACGCTTTGCTCTCCCCTCTGTCTTTAACACTTTATACATTTGCTTTATCCTTCTTTAAATCATATAACCAATACATACTTGCTTATTCTGTCAAATATGTATTGGTCATTAAATTCTTAATTATAGAAATCCTTCAGACTATCCAATCTGGCACTCATATTGGTCATTAACAGATCCAATATAGTAATAGCAGCCATACTCTCAACAACTACAACTGCGCGAGGTACAATAATAGGATCATGTCGCCCCTGAATCTCAATTTTCTGAGGTCTTCCATCAACATCTACAGTCTGCTGTGGCTGGCTAATGGATGGTGTAGGCTTAACAGCTGCGCGAAATACTATCTCACTGCCATCTGACATACCACCAAGTATTCCACCTGCATGATTAGTTGACTTCACAATATTGCCGTTGTCTACTATAAAATCATCATTATTTTCAGAGCCACTGGAATTTGAAACCGCAAAGCCATCTCCCACTTCAAATCCTTTTACAGCTCCAATGGACATAATCGCCTTGGCCAGGTTGGCATCCAACTTCTCAAATACAGTATCACCAATACCAGCAGGCATTCCATTTATACGACATTCTATAATACCACCAACTGAATCCTTATCAGCCATGCAGCCTTCCACATATTTACCGGCCTCGACTGCAGCTTCGCTATCCGGCATATAAAATGCATTGTGGTTAATCTCAGTGAAATCATATTTCTTCACTCCCACTGGACCAATAGATTTGGTATAGGTTATAACATCTATTCCCAGTTGTTTTAGAATCTTCACTGCTATGGCTCCGGCAGCAACTCTGCCTATTGTCTCTCTGCCAGAGGAACGACCGCCACCTCGATAATCTCTGACACCATATTTCTCCCAGAAAGTATAATCAGCATGGCCCGGTCTAAACACATGTGAAATATTTGAATAATCTTTGGAATGTTGGTCTGCATTTCTCACCATAAGAGAAATCGGCGTACCAGTAGTCATCCCCTCAAATACACCAGAGAGAATTTCCACTTCATCCCCTTCACTTCTTTGAGTTGTATATTTAGATTGCCCAGGCTTTCTGCGATTCAGAAACCTTTGAATATCAGCCTCGCTCAATTCCAGCCCGGCCGGTACCCCATCAACTACAACTCCCAAAGCTTTGCCGTGGGATTCTCCCCATGTTGTTATTTTAAATATTTGTCCAAATGATGATCCTGCCACAATAACCTCACTTTCTATACAAGTTTATAAATCTGAATGCTGTTTGGTTTATCAACCTTTATAGGAGCTACTCTCTGAAGAGCATATTTCTTATTATGGAAGATTTCAAACACTCTCATCTCATCTGTATCATGATTGAGAGAAACTATATATTTATCTCCAGGAATTACTGATACCGACTTAGGGTATTCACCACTTACAGGGAAAGACTGCTCAAATTCCATAAATCCAGTCTTGGCATCTCGAGATAATACTGTAATCATATTAGTTCCATCAATTGATACATAAGCATACTTGTCTGCGAAGTCCTGATCAAATCCAACACAAGCTGCCATTGGATCCTCATCCTTGATGCAAGATACCTTCTGTATACGCTCAAATACTGGACCCTCTTCTGAATCCTTATAAGAGAATACATATACAGCATTGGCACCCTCTGCCATTACATAGAGGAATTTGCCATCTCTACTAAATCTAAGTTTTCTAGGAGCCTTGTCAATAGAGAAACGAATCATATCAATAAGCTGAAGCTTACCTAACTCATAATCTACCTGGTACACCTTTACCTGGCTCAACCCGCAATCGCATACCAACAAATACTTCTCATCAGGAGTAAGTCTAGAACAAGATACAGCAGGGTCCATTCTCTTCTCAACAGCAGATTTAGATACTCCATTGTGGAAGATTCCACAACTGATTCCACCAATTGATCCATCCTTGTTCAACTTCATCATAGTAATCTTGCCATCATGATATCCGCTGACAAATAGATATCTATCCTTCGAATCAACCTCAATATGGCATCCTCTCATTCCACCGATCCATTCAGAATTAATCTGTGTCAAATCACCGTTTTCATCAATAGAAAATGATGCAACACCTTCATCTTCAATAGAATAGAGAAGCTTACCACTCTTGGATCTAACAATATAAGATGGGTTATTAATAGGTGCTACACTTCTTTCAGTAAGTGTTCCATTTTCAACATCCACATCATATACATGAATTCCTACACTGTTCTCATGAGTATATGTTCCAACATACGCTACATATCTGTCCTTAGCCATTTCGTCTAATCCTCCTTGCGTCGTAATATGTCAAATGCATCCAGTTCGCATCCTAAATCAATGAACAACTTCTGCTTTGGATGTGGTGCCGAATCCATATCAGCTCCATCCTCATCTGTTATTCTGCGAACAGTTACTTCTATATTATCTCCATTTGGCTTCATAATCTCAATAGTTTCTCCAACAGAAAATTTATTTCTCTGCTCAATCTCATATAAACCATCAGTATTCTGTGGTCCTACGATACCTAAATAAGTATATTCCTTGATATATGTATTGCTATCATATATCTGAGCTTCCTCACTAGGCTTTCCAAAGAAAAATCCTGTTGTGAACTGTCTGTAAGTACAATTAGAAATCTGTTCCTTATACCAATCCATATTGGCACGATATTTCTCTTCTGACTCCATATAGTCATCAATAGCTTTGCGATAAGTACGAGCAACTGTAGCTACATATAAGGCAGTTTTCATACGGCCTTCTATCTTGAAGCTATCAATTCCGGCATCTATAAGTTCCGGAATATGTTCTATCATACACAAATCCTTGGAATTGAAAATATATGTGCCACGCTCATTTTCATAAACCGGTAAATACTCTCCCGGACGCTGCTCCTCAACTACTGCATACTTCCATCTACAAGGATGTGTGCATGCTCCCTGATTTGCATCTCTGCCTGTGAAATAATTACTCAACAGACATCTGCCTGAATAAGATATACACATTGCTCCATGGACAAATGACTCAATCTCCATATCCTCTGGAATATGAGCACGAATCTCCTTGATCTCAGCCATGGACAATTCTCTGGCAGATACAACTCTCTTGGCACCTAATTTGTACCAGAAATTATATGTACCATAATTGGTATTATTGGCCTGAGTGCTGACATGTATATCAATCTCAGGACATATTTCTCTTGCCATGGTAAATATTGCAGGATCTGCAATAATAAGAGCGTCAGGTCCTATTTCTTTTAATTCTGTCAAATATTCTCTCACACCATCCAAATCATTGTTGTGTGCCAAAATATTGACAGTAACATGAACCTTGACTCCATGATCATGGGCAAATTTAATACCTTCTATCATATCTTCCTTGGAGAAATTCTTGGCCTTGGCGCGAAGACCATATACGTCTCCTCCGATAAATACTGCATCAGCTCCAAACATAACAGCAACTTTCAACACTTCAAGGCTGCTGGCCGGAACCAATAATTCAACTGGTCTCATTTTCTAACCTCTCAATCTAATATAGATTATATTTATTTCATAGTGCACATAGCAAGTCCATCACCCACAGGGATTATAGAACATACCATATCCTCGTCATGAGTGAGAGTATATAGATACTCTCTCATGCGTTTGTGAATAGTACGATTGCGTCTCTCAATTGCAAAATGTGATTCTATTATATCTCCATCCTGTAAAATATTATCAGTCACAAGTACACTACCTGAATGCATAAGCCTCTTCAACTCCGGAAGAAATATAGGATATTGTCCCTTGGCAGCATCCATAAATATAAAATCATATGAATCTGTCAAAGTAGGCAACACATCCTGAGCATCACCAAATATTAAATCAATAACCTCAGTTTTACCTGCGTCTGCAAAATTTTGCTTTGCAATAGGAATTCTCGGCTCGTAATTCTCAATGGTTGTAATATGACAATCAACAGGATTATAAGCTTCCATAAGCAAAGCAGAAAACCCAACTGCAGTACCAACTTCCAATATTTTCTGGGGCTTTATAGTCTGCATCAGGAATTTCATATATTGCTGTGTATCATATCTAATGATAGGAACATAGGAATCAAGTGCTTCCTGACGGATTTTAGATAAATAATCTATCTCCTGTGTATCCAAAGACTGCAAATATGATATAAATCTCTCATTTACTATCAAGATTAAACCTCCATGATTATAGGCATAATCATTGGATGACGCTGTGTCTCTTTCCATACGAAGTCACCCAAAGCGTCCTTAATATCGCCTTTGATTCTAGTCCAATCAGTGACACCCTCTTCCATGAGACTGTCCACTGTATCATTCAATACATTTCTCGCACTCTCCATGAGATCCTCTGAATCTCTCACATATACGAAACCACGAGATACAATATCAGGTCCGGCAATCACATTACCTGTGCCCGATTCCATAGTGAGGACTACAATGATAATTCCATCCTCTGCCAGATGCTGTCTGTCACGAAGTACAATATTTCCTACATCACCAACACCTAAGCCGTCAACCATGATAGCTCCTGTATGTACATGACCATTTACCTTGGCTTTGTTCTCATCGAGTTCAAGAACATCACCAGACTGCAGGATAAATATATTATCTTTATCCACACCTAAGCTCTCAGCAATCTTAGCCTGTGCAATAAGATGCTTATACTCTCCATGAACAGGAATAGCATATTTAGGTTTTACCAGAGAATATATAAGCTTAATCTCCTCCTGGCAAGCATGTCCTGATACATGAACATCCTGGAATACAACATCAGCACCTTTTTTACACAATTCATTTATTACATTGGTTACAGCCTTCTCATTTCCAGGGATTGGATGTGAAGAGAAAATGATTGTATCATTCGGCTTAATTGTAACCTTACGATGGGTACCATTTGCCATACGAGACAACGCTGCCATTGACTCGCCCTGACTACCTGTTGTAATAAGCACAGTCTTCTCATCAGGATAATTCTTGATCATATCAATATCAACCAATGTATTGTCAGGAACATTTAGATATCCAAGCTCTGAAGCTGTAGCAATAACATTTACCATGCTTCGACCTTCCACAACAACCTTGCGGTCGTATTTGTGAGCAGAATTAATAATCTGCTGCACTCTGTCAACATTGGAAGCAAATGTTGCAATAATAATTCTCTGCTTGTCATGCTCGGCAAACAGTTCATCAATTGTCTTGCCTACAGTCTTCTCTGACTGAGTAAAACCAGGTCTTTCTGCATTGGTTGAGTCGCACATGAGGGCTAACACACCCTTCTTACCCAACTCGCCAAAACGCTGTAAATCAATGGCGTCACCATATACCGGTGTGTAATCCACCTTGAAATCTCCTGTATGAACTACAATTCCTGCAGGAGAATAAATGGCAAGAGCTGCAGCATCCTGGATACTGTGATTAGTTCTAATAAATTCCACACGGAAGCATCCAAGGTTAATATGCTGACCATAGCTTACCACCTTGCGCTTAACAGTCTGTAAGAGATTATGCTCCTTCAGCTTATTCTCAATCAAACCATTAGTAAGCTTGGTAGAATATATTGGCACATTGATATCCTTCATAACATATGGGATTGCACCAATATGATCCTCGTGTCCATGAGTAATGAAGAATCCTTTCACCTTCTGAATGTTATCTCTGAGATATGAAATATCAGGGATAACCAGATCGATTCCTAACATATCGTCCTCTGGGAATGCCAATCCACAATCAACTACAATGATAGTATCATCATACTCAAAAGCTGTAATATTCATTCCAATCTGTTCCAATCCGCCCAATGGAATGATTTTCAGCTTACTACTCTTATTCTGTTTTTCTTTTTTCAAAATATACCTCTCTTTCTTAGACTTCGAAGTCTGTATCCTCTACCAGCTCTTCGAATATCTTTACCACTGCTTCAAATTCCACATCATCCTCTACAAATTCATATGTGATTTCTGTGTCATCTGATTGTATTTCTTTTAATATAAAAGCTTCAGTATCTCCATCACTATCTTCCGTTACTAACAGATACTTCTGCTGATTTACCGTTGTTTGTTCTAATACATAAAGTTCAATTTCCTCCTGGGAATCAGGAGCAATCATTTGTATCTTTTCCATGTTAATATCCTTTTTTCAAATATTAATTAGCCTATATGCTAATCCTGTTCTTTTAGATTTGCCTGCTCATTAAGATAGTCCTGTAAAATGAGCATAGCAGCAATCTTGTCTACATATTTCTTGCGTTCTCGTCTGTCTGTAATACCGGATTCAATCATTATATCATCCGCTTCAACAGTAGTTAGTCGCTCGTCAACTAATGTAACCGGCAACTTGGTTCTTTTCTCCAACATTTCTTTAAAAGCTTTGGTAGCTTCACATCTGTCACCCTCATCTCCATTGAGATGCATAGGATAACCTAATACAATAGAAGTCACTCCGTACTCTGCAATTAATTCTTCAATTCTTGCCAATGTTCTACGAAGTTTAGTCGGTTTTTCTCTGCGTATAATCTCTACACCTTGAGCCGTCAAAAATAAAGGGTCACTTACAGCGACCCCCACAGTTTTTGTTCCATAATCTAAGCCAAGTATTCTACCCGTACCGCTCATATCAATCCCATGACTTATAAGAGATATATTCTCTCAGAAGTTCCTCTACGATCTCATCTCGCTCAACTTTCATAATAAGACTACGAGCATTATTATGACTGGTAATATATGTAGGATCTCCAGACATTACATATCCTACAATCTGGTTTACAGGATTATATCCCTTCTCAACCAATGCATCATATACTTGCTTCAGGACTTCTGTAACACCAACAGGTATATCTTTCTGCACCTTAAAAAATTGTGTATTGCTTAAATCACTCATACTCTCCACCATCCGAATCTCAAAATTCAAGTCTATAAAATATAAAAACCGACCGCGGAACTGCATATGCAGTTCCAATTTGAAGTACATTATATCATATATTATATGTTTTGGACAGATTGTATAGATAAAAAAACACGGGAGAGGACTGATATGTACCCAGAATCCTGGACACATATTTATGAACTAGGCTGAACACATGGATGCTATCATGTATTGTACAGGTGGCGTCCATTTTGTTTTTGCCTGAATTCTTTTGTTATTATAGTAATCTATATATTCTTCAACTGCTTTTGAAAAGTCTTCAAAAGAAGCATAGTCTTTCTCATATCCATAATACATCTCATTTTTTAATCTTCCAAAGAATGTCTCCATAATACAATTATCATAGCAGTTACCTTTTCGAGACATGGATTGAATAATTCCATGTTCCTTTAAAGCAGTTCTATAATACGCATGTTGATACTGCCAGCCTTGATCTGAATGAAATATAAGTCCTTCAACTGATGGAAATTTATCAAAGGCTCTATTTAACATTCGTTCTATCTGCTCAAGATTAGGGCTCTTAGATAAATCATAGGAAATTATTTCATTTGTATTCATATCTAAAATTGGCGATAGATAACACTTTCCCCATGAAAAATTAAACTGTGATACATCTGTTGTCCATTTTTGTAAAGGCGCAGTTGTACTGAAGTCTCTATTTACTATATTATCAGCAATCCTTCCGACTTCACCTTTATAAGAATGGTATTTTTCTTTTGGGCGTTTTCCCACTAATCCTGTTTCGTGCATAAGACGTTGAACACGCTTATGATTTACTTGGTATCCTCGATTTCTCAGCTCTTGATGGACTCGTCTGACACCATACCTGCGCTTGTTTGATTCAAAAATACTTTGTATTTCTTTCAGTATTTCTTGATTGCGTTCACCAACAACATCTTTCTTGTTTATCTCAAAATAGTAAGTCGATTTAGCCATATGCATAGCTTTAAGAAGATGTTTTAATTGGAATCCATTTTCTCTGAGTTCTTTAATGATTGCTGCTTTTTCGCCTTGAGTCGCGCAGCTTCCTTTTCTTCTCTCAAGGCGATCTCTTTTTTTATTACTTCGATTTCAGCTTTCATGTATGCATTTTCAGCTCTCAGTCGAATTAGTTCTTCATATTCAGATTCATTAGGTTTTGGTGGCTTTCTTGTTCCTATTTTTTTCATGTTCACATCCTTTGATTTGCGCCCTTTCTGTTTCGGTATAAGCCCATTATAACCATAAATCTTGTATTTGCGAACCCATTGATATAACTGACCTTCGTTAATCCCTGCATTAAATGCAACAGATCTATAGGATTTACCAGCAATGACCTGAGAGACAAGTTTTAACTTTTCCTCTGGTGTCCAATATTTATTTTGACTTTTGTGCTTTAAGGCAGTAGGTCCATTAACATCCTCAATTCTTGTCCAGTTTCTAATTTGGTGTTGAAATTCTTCTTTGGTGATACCATCGGGAATATCTGGCAGAAATCCTTTCCGATACATTTCTACACATTTTCTTTTGAATTCATAACTATAACGCATAAAAATAACCCTCCTTACTGAACTTTACATTGTCCAGTAAAGAGGGTACATATCAGACTCCCGTGTTTTAATTAATGTATGTAATCGATGGCACACTATATCAGAATATCGAGCATAAGCGCCATGTGTATACCAAAGGCAGTATTAGGATTTACAAATCCTTCACACTTTTATAAAACATTTAAGAAACATTATAATTATACACCGGCCCAGTATAGGAAGATGCATTAATGTTTATTATAATTTCACAAATCTCTCAGCGCTTGCAGATAATTGTCCTGCTACATTATTATTCTGATCCATAGCATCGCTAATACCCAGAATCTCCTCAACTATTTCTGTTGAATTACTTGCTGACATGTTAATTGCGCTACTGCTTTCCTCAACTGATGTAGTAATAGACTGAACAGCTTCTTCCATTTCAGCCATAATTACATTCAAATTCTCAGCTCTTTCATTGAAATCAGCAAGAATAGATTCAATAACAGTTGCAGTATTCTCATACTTATCACCTGTTTCAACAAATGAATCATAATCAGCAAGTACAACCTCATTAATAAAGTTCAATACTTCCATAGCATTCTCAGACAAATCCTTAACAGCAGCTGTCACGCTGTTTGAAATAACCTGAATATTACCTGCTGTATCACGGCTGTTCGCAGCAAGTGCTGATATCTCATCTGCAACAACGGCAAATCCTTTTCCTGCCTCGCCTGCTCTAGCTGCTTCAATAGATGCATTCAACGCTAACAAATTGGTCTGTGAAGCAATATCCAAAATATCATTGGTCAAGTCATTGATTTGCTTAACCTGTTCAGAATCTCTAACAGATTGCTCCAATACCTGTGATAATTCCTGCATCTTAGAGCCTGTCTTCTCCTTTTTAGATGAAGCTTCTTCCTTAATCTGCAATGCTTCCTGCTGAATCTCCTCAGCTTTCACCTTACCATTATCAGCCTCTTCCTTAATGCTGTTTGCAGCATCTCTAACATCAAATACTTTCTGATTCATAGCTTCTGTTGTTCCAGCAACTGTATCCATAGAAGCTGCCAGTTCTTCAAGAGCTGCAGAAGTATTTGTAATATTTTCATTCGCCTTGTTAACTCTAACAGTCATATCATCAGATGATTCTGTTAAAACAACAGTTCCATCTTTTACTTCACGCATTATGCCCTGTAATGTCTCAATAAATGAATTATATCCATCTGTCATATACATCAAGTCATTAGAAGGTCTATTCTGTACTCGAGCAGTTAAATCGCCTCTGCCTTCCTTGATATCATTAACTATCTTCTTCACTTCATCAGCAATCTGAGTAATCTTTCTACTAATCAGGAAGTATGTCATTAAGAAGTTGATCAATATCATTATAGTTGCAACAATCAAACCTATAGTTATTGTACTTTTAACCTGCTTCTCAAGCACATCCGAATATGCATTTGCCGACTGAGCTGACTGTTCTGCATACTGATTTACTGTATCAAGATCGTTATTCAACTCCTCAGCAACAGTTTTGTACTCGCCTGCCAAAAGTGGCCATACTTCATCCATCTGACCAGCATACACACCCTTGGTTGTTTTAACAGCTGCATCGCAAACAACATCAGATTTGGTCTTCATTTCCTGAACTGCCTTAACCGCATCCTGGTTTTGCATAGTAGCAAACAGACCTTCCAATGTATCCAATTGAGTTTTAAGGTCCTCAGCAGTTGCTTCTGTCTGAGTTACTGCATTCTCATCCAAAGGCTGCTTAAATGAATATGATGTAAGTGCTGTAGATATAGATAATACAAGTTCTTTTACATCAACCTTAATATTACCGGAAGTTTTTGACATCTCCTGCGTAATACTAGTAATACCACTCACAGTGGAATTCATCTGATCCATCTTACTCTGAATAGTTGCTATAGTTATAATAAAAGCAACAAGTACAGCCACATTTAATACAGCCACCTGAACCGCAATTTTATTATAAAACTTAGGATTTGCATCTACTCTCTTTGCTTTTTTCACCTTGTTCTCATCCTTTGCCATAATAAGCTTCCTCCTTAAGTGTAGTTAAATATTATACAAGTCTTATAGTTTGGTTTTCTACAACAAAAACTGATTCTTTGTAATTTTGTCAGACTCCAAACTCATATTATAATAATAAACTTATTTTGTTGTTTTTTCAACAAAAAAGCACAGAAGCAAAAGATTCTGTGCTTTACTAAGTATTCACTTATTACTACATTTTCCCTTATATTAATAACTTGTATGTATCCCCAAGTATTTTCGTATCTATTTTGCCTCGTACAATTATATTTGAAAAATCCCAAGTTTCAAGCTGTCTTTCAGTAACTCCAATTGATTCAGCCTGCTTTATCAACTCAGAAGTTTCAACCGCAACTCGTATGTATTCTCTGGTATAACCTGTAATAAAGTCTCCATCATCATCTAGAGGCGTCTCAAGAAGAGCCTCAACTTCCATTCCTTCAAAGGCTCTTCTATAATTATTGGACATCTTTACTTCCAGTTTTAATAACTCGTCAGAACGCTTAGCCTTCACCTGCTCCGGCACCTGGTTAGGCATCTTCTCAGCTAAAGTGCCCTGTCGCTTTGAGTATTTAAATACATGCATCTCATAGAACTCAATTTTTTCTAAATATTTCTTGGTCTCTGCGAATTCCTCCTCAGTCTCACCTGGGAAGCCAACTATAACATCAGTTGTTATTGCAGGATTATGGAAATATTTTCTCAAAATATCACAACCAGCCTTGTATTCAGCAGTAGTATAATGACGATTCATTCTCTTCAATGTTGCATCACAACCACTTTGTAGAGACAGATGGAAATGAGGACAAATCTTTGGCAGGGATGCCAACTCCTCCGCCAGCTTATCTGTTACGACCTGCGGCTCAATTGATCCAAATCGAATTCTCTCAATTCCGTCTATATCATGTACCGCCTTTACAAGTTCCAGAAATTTATCAGAGTTATCCGGATTGCTGTTATAATTCTCAGTCATACCATATGAACTAAGATGAATTCCGGTTATAACCACTTCCTTATATCCATCTAATGCTAATCCTCTAACTTCTTCCACCACATCAGAAACTTCTCGGCTTCTAACCGGACCTCTGGCATAAGGAATAATACAGTATGTACAGAATTGATTACAACCATCCTGAACTTTGATAAATGCTCTTGTATGCTCACTTGTGTGTTTTACAATAAGTTTCTCATAAGGGTTCTCAGTATTTCTAATGTCAACAAGCGACTCAACCTTGTCATTACTTGGCAAGTCACTTAAGTCTTCCAGGTGTTCATCAAAATATTTATCAAGCATTTCTACAAGCTTAGTCTTCTGATTATTTCCAATTATGATATCAATAGCCTCATCCGCCTTGGCCTGTTCCTCTGAAGTCTGAACATAACATCCAGCAGCAACAACTGCAGCCTGAGGATTCAGTTTATGTACTCTGTGAATCATCTGACGGGATTTACGGTCCGCCATATTTGTAACAGAACAGGTATTTATAACATACACATCTGCTTTCTCTGTAAATGGAACAATTTCAAACCCCGCTTCACGAAGCATATTTTCCATAGCATCTGTCTCATATTGATTTACTTTACACCCCAGATTGTGAAGTGCAGCTTTCATATTTATGTAAAAATCTCTCATATCTTTATCTTAATCCTCAAATTCACTCTTTTGTATGAAATACTATTGATATATAGCTATTTTTCGTTACTATATCCATTGACTTTTAATAGTAGTTGCTTTAGGATGACATTATATTATAACTATTCTATTAATAGGAGGCGTACAAATGAAGAAGGTTCAAATTTCTTTAAATTCAATTGACAAAGTTAAATCTTTTGTAAACACAATCAGCCAGTATGATTTTGATTTCGATCTTATCTCAGGAAGATATGTAATCGATGCTAAATCTATCATGGGAATCTTTAGCTTAGACTTATCTAAGCCAATCGATTTATCAATCTATACTGATGATGATGCAACAGATGTTTTAGAAGCACTTAAGCCATACATCGTAGATTAATATCAATTAAATTTAAATAATCAGATGACACAGGCCATATGGTCTGTGTCATTTTTCATTTTCTTCTAATCAGCCACAACATGAATAGTTTCTGTAGTATTTATAGCCTCTTCCATCAAGCCATCAATCACATCTGCAAGCTTTGTTTCTGACTTCTTGATAACATTAATATTTGGTTTTGTCACAGGATGCTTTGCCACAAAGATTGTACAGCAATCCTCATATGGCAGAATTGATGTCTCATATGTTCCAATCTTCTCAGAAATATTTACAATCTCAAGCTTATCCATACCAATAAGTGGACGATAAACCGGCATTGTGCACACTTCATTAGTAGCTGCAAGGGACTGCATAGTCTGAGATGCAACCTGTCCAATAGATTCTCCTGTAATAAGCCCGAGGCATCCATCTTCATATGCAAAATGTTCTGCGATCTTCATCATATATCTACGCATAATAATTGTAAGTTCTTCATGAGGACATTTCTCATAAATAGCCAACTGAATATCTGTAAAATTAACTATATGCAAATCAATTGGTCCTGTATATATAGAAATTTCCTTGGCCAAATCTATAACTTTCTGCTTAGCTCTCTCTGAAGTATATGGAGGTGCATGGAAATATGTAGCCTTGATTCCAACTCCACGCTTTGAAATCATATAACCGGCAACAGGGCTATCAATTCCACCTGAGAGAAGCAACATAGCATCTCCGGCTGTACCTACAGGCATTCCACCAGGACCTGCAATTTCCTCTGAGTAGAAACTGATTTCCTCTCTAATTTCGACATTCAATACTATCTCCGGATCATGTACATCTACTGTCATTTCAGGAAATGCATCTAAAATCTTGCCACCAAGTTCTGCATTGATTTCCATAGAATCCATAGGATAATTCTTTCTTGCTCTTCTGGCCTTCACCTTGAATGTCTTGTTCTTATCAGGATAAATGCGGTCCATATAAGCAATAACATCCTCTGCAAGCTTATCAAAGCCTTCGTCCTCTACTTTGACGCATGGGCAGAAACCTGTAATACCAAATACATGGCTCAATGCTTCTACGGCTTCATCGTAGTCATATTCTCCATCTGTCTCCACAAATACTCTACCCTGCTGCTTAATCACAGAGAATTTACCATCTACATGACGGAGAGCATATTTTATCTGGCGAACCAGGGCGTCTTCAAAGACGTAGCGGTTCTTGCCCTTGATTGCAATTTCTGCATATTTTATGAGAAATACTTTATACATGTTATTCATAGTTATTTCCTTTCCTTGTGTTAATAAACTAATTATATAGTCCGCGATTTACTCCTGCTATATTATTGCTGGAACGCTCTCGCTACAGAGAAAACACAGCAGTACTCGCTAGTGGCGAGTGTACTTGGACAGCATTGGAACCAGCTCTTGGAGGGCTGATACAGCATAATCAACTTCTTCTTCTGTAGTATGAATCGAGAAACTGAATCTCACTGTGGAATCAAGAAGCTTCTGATCCAGGCCAATTGCCTTCAAAGTCTTGCTTATAGAAGGCTTATTAGATGAACAAGCACTACCGGCGGATACATATATACCTCTATCTTCTAAGGCATGTAGTAATACTTCTGCTCTCACTCCAGACACACTCACACTTACAATATGAGGAGCTGCGTTATGATCCAACGGACCATTTACAGACACGCCATCTATCTTAGTAATCTCAGAAATAAACTTATCTCTCAGATTATACATCCTATCTATATTATTATCAAAATCAGCATAGATTTCTCTGGCAGCCACACCAAGACCAGCTATTGCAGGCACATTTTCCGTACCGGATCTCATACCCCATTCCTGGCCTCCACCGAGAATAATCGGTTTAAGCTTAATCTTATCCTTTACAAACAAGAATCCACTTCCCTTTGGCCCGTGAATCTTATGGCCACTGACAGACAACATGTCTATACCCATTTTCTTAGGATAAATTCTAAATTTACCATATGACTGGATTGCATCCACATGGAATACACAATCCTTATTTACAGACTTTACAATTTCAGCTATTTCCTCAATTGGTTGAACTGCACCAATCTCATTATTTACATGCATTATAGAAACCAGAATAGTATCTTCTGTCATAGCTTGGCGCAAAGCATCCAAATCCACCTGTCCCATATTATTTACAGGAAGATAAGTCACTTCGTATCCATTATCTTCAAGATAAGCAAACGGATTGGCAACAGATGGATGTTCAATCATAGTTGTAATAACCTTGTTGCCGCTTCTATGATAAGCTCTGGCAGCTCCAATAATAGCTAAATTATTGCTTTCTGTACCACCAGATGTGAAATAAATCTCTTTGTCATTTACCTTCAATGTCTTGGCAATCTCGCTGCGGGCTGCCTTGACATAATTCTCACCTTCCATACCCTTGTTATGAAGAGATGAAGGATTGCCATAGTCTTCCTGCAGCACTCTTGTCATTATCTTCACTGCTTCATCGCTGCATTTTGTTGTCGCCGAATTATCTAAATATGCTTCCATTTCAATTTCCTTCTATCTTATTCTTGTCCATACTATCATCTGTTTATCAGTTATATATGTTGGTGCCTTGGGTGCCTCAGCTATTATTTTTATAAGCTAAGGCTACTAAGAAGCCACTTCGCTTTTTCAGAAATAATCAATGCCTCCTTGTAAACTAGCTCATCAAGCCTAAGAACTTGCAAGCAAGTTCTAATAGCCTTGATTGAGCGTCAGACAATACTTCGTCGGCTATTGATTATAATTCTTCAAAGCTCGCGCCTTCAAGTGCCTTGCTAATCATAAAAATAATAGCCAAGGCACCCGAGGCACTATACTTATTAACTTGCAAGCAACTTCTTACCACTAGTCTTCACAAGCAAGCATCACCATAGTTGTTGCGGCAATGGCTGCCGTATCTGTACGTAATATTCGTTTACCAAGAGATATAATATCCATATCAGAGACCATATCAATCTCTTCATCAGCAAATCCACCTTCAGGTCCAATGATAATACTGATAGAATCAGCATCAGTCACCTTTGCCATAGCCGCTGTGGTTGCAGCCATACCTTCCTTGCACTCATAAGGCACCAGATTCACATCACAAATTCTTGCATATTCCACAGCTTCCTTGTAAGTCATTACATCATGAACTGTAGGAATGATACTTCTCTTTGATTGTTTTGCTGCTGTTTCAGCAATTGTCTGATATCTCTCGATGCGCTTCTTCTTCTTCTTGTCATCAAGTTTT